>JBNKDE010000011.1:0-212162 GCA_050288105.1 Gammaproteobacteria bacterium | reverse complement strand
AGTAAAGGAGAATATCGCGGCCCGCTACCAAGAGTGCTAAACATTTCAACTCAAGATTTCAGATTTGAAATTTATATCGATGGTAGCTCACTCATAAAAATGATAAACGAAAATATTAAAGACCGTGCTTCTAGCATGGTTTTACAGGTTAATTTCAATGCTGCTGCTTCAGCTGTAAACAACATAAAGCTTATCAGCGGCGAAGATGAAATATTGATCGGTTCAGTTGAAGTATACAGGTTCGATAACTCGCAGGACTAATTTATATCGTTAATAAAATACTCTTTTATCGTCGCGCAAACTGATAACCCTTATACTATCGCTCAAATATTGGAGACGCTGATGACTGGAGAGATCCTGTTTGTTTTTTGCCTGTTAATTGTGACGATAGGCCTCTTTATCTGGGACCGTATCCGTATGGATATTGTTGCCTTGATGGTTGCGATGACGCTGGCTTTTTCCGGAGTGATCAGTGTCACTGAGGTTTTTTCGGGCTTTGGTCATTCGGTAGTCGTTATGATCGCCGGATTATTTGTGGTAGGCGAAGGTCTGTTTCGGACCGGTGTGGCTGCTGCTGCTGGGCAGTGGCTTTTGCGTATGGGAGGGACCAGCGAGGCTAAGCTGTTGCTGTTTCTAATACCCCTGGTTGCCACGCTTTCAGCTTTTATGAGCTCTACTGGCGCGGTGGCGCTGCTGATTCCAGTAGTCCTCAGCCTTTCACGAAAATCAGGCATGTCGCCATCTAAATTGTTGATGCCATTAGCTTTCGCTTCTTTAGTCGGTGGCATGCTTACGTTAATTGGGACCCCGCCTAATATTGTAGTGAGTGAAGCCCTGAAACATGCAGGTTTTGACTCGTTCACTTTTTTCGATTTCACGCCTATAGGTTTCGTCATTCTGCTCTTTAGTATGGGTTACCTTATATTTATAGGCAGACGCCTTTTGCCCAGCCATGACATAAGGAACCCTGAGCAGCCACATCCTCGACTGCGCGAGTTTTCAGAACGTTATGGTATTAGTGATCAATTGCATCTGCTTTCAGTCCCTGTTGGTTCAGATTTGATCGGGCAGACAGTTGCGACTGCGGGGTTACGGACACACTTTGAAGTTACGGTGTTTGGTATTCGACGCAAGGGGCGCTTAACCTCCATGTTGCTACCGGTGACGATAGAGACCGTGATAAAAAAAGATGATGTGCTAATGGTGTATGCCGATTTCGAAAGTATCAATAAGATCTGCGCAACATTAAAGCTGGTTTCCGCAAAGTTTCCTAGCGGGTTAATGCGCAAGATGGGTAATGAATTTGGCGTAGCTGAAGTGATGCTACGTAGAGGCTCTTCACTGGTTGGAAAAACCATTAAAGATGGCCGATTCAGGGAAAAATTTGGCCTGAGTGTGATCGGTATCATGCGCGATGATGAAGCGATTACCACTGACTTTGATGGAACCCCGCTCAGGTTCGCGGATAGCTTGTTGCTGGTTGGTGGTTGGCACTTTATTGAGAAGCTTATCGATAAACGTGATTTTGTGGTGATAGAAACCCCCGCCGAAATGGTAGAAGCACCCTCACACGCCAGCAAGGCGCCTGTCGCCATATTGATTATGCTATTGATGCTGATCGCGATGACGGCGGGATTAATGCCAACATTAACCGCTGTGATGGCTGCGGCGCTGGCCATGGTGCTGACGGGCTGTGTCACCATGCCCGAGGCCTACCGCTCGCTGAATGCGTCCAGTCTGATCCTCATTGCCTGTATGCTGCCTGTCGCGACAGCAATGGACAAAACCGGTGCTGCTGCACTCATTGTCGACCAGTTAGTTGAGAGTTTTGGCCACAGCAGCCCGATGGCCCTGGCTGCTGCTCTGTTCATTTTTACCTCGGTTTTTAGTCAGTTTATCTCCAATACCGCAACCACGGTGCTGGTAGCACCTATCGCTTTAAGTGCCGCACAATCAATGGGGCTGGATCCTCATCCGTTTATGATGATGGTGGCGCTAGCGGCGTCGACCGCGTTTGCAACGCCCATCGCTTCTCCGGTCAATACGTTAATTCTTACACCCGGTAAATATACGTTTAAAGATTTCGCAAAAGTAGGGGTGCCATTGCAGCTGGCGGCGATGTTGATTGCATTGTTGCTTACACCGCTGTTATTTCCTTTCTAAGATTGAGTGGACACTGCAGTTAAAGCCGGGAAAATTTTACGCAATTTTTACGCTGCTCAGGGGTTTTGCCAATAGCTATTTAACGCCTGAACATTGAATCATATAGCCTGAATAGTTTCAGGTTGATTGATTTATGTTTCAGCTGCTGCGTCCTATTTTTTATATCGGTGGCATCCTCGCGCTCATTATGGCGGGTTTGATGCTGATCCCAGCCTGCTTTGCTTATGTTAGCCATGATCAGGAGTTAATCCCGTTTCTCGATTCCGCGGCAGCGACGGCGGTATTTGGGCTTATCTGTATCCTCCTGTTCCGTGAGCGTCAGCTATCGCTGGCGACACGCCAGTTATATCTGCTGACCACATTTAGCTGGATGCTGCTATCGCTGGCAGGATCGCTGCCGTTGATACTGGCCCACCATCCATTACCACTGGTGGATGCTGTATTTGAATCGGTTTCTGGCATTACCACCACCGGATCCACGGTGATGAGTCAGCTACAGACCCTGCCACCCAGTATTCTGCTGTGGAGATCATTATTGCAATGGATAGGCGGCCTGGGTGTTATCGGCATGGCGGTGTCGATCCTGCCATTCCTGCAGATTGGTGGAATGAAGCTGTTCCAGACTGAATCCTCCGACTGGTCGGACAAATCATTGCCCAAGTTCCACGGCCTGGCGCGTGCGTTACTGGTCAGCTATCTGTTGATTTCTCTGGTATGCGCGGTTAGCTACTGGATGGGCGGGATGACGATCTTCGATGCTATCAATCATGCGATGACGACCGTGTCTACCGGCGGTTATGCTACTGATGATCGCTCTATGGCACGTTTTGGTCCGGTCATCCTCTGGATATCGGTATTGTTCATGATTGTCGGTGCTTTACCGTTAACTTTTTTTATCCGCTTTTTTCCACCGCGTAAAATCCATCCACAGGTCGATCAGCAGATCACTGGTTTTTTACTAATCACCTGCTGTATCGTATTCCTGCTAACCATTGACCTGATTTCTGATAAAGGCCTGCCGCCCTTTGAAGCCTTAACCCAGTCCGCATTTAATATTACCTCGATTATTACCACCACGGGCTATGCCTCTTCGGACTACACCAACTGGGGGCAATTCAGTATTGCCTTGTTTTTTATCGTGACCTTTATTGGCGGGTGTTCCGGGTCTACCAGTGGCGGTATGAAGGTATTCCGTTTCCAGCTGTCCTTTCTGTTCCTGATGAATCAGCTTAAAAAGCAGGTTCATCCGCATGGCATATTTATGATCAAATACAATGGCAAACAGATACAGGATGATATTACAGCTTCTGCCATCGCATTTTCGTTTATGTTTTTCATCGCGCTGGCATTAACTACATTATTGCTGACTGCCTTTGGGGTGGATTTTCTGACCAGCTTTACCGGCGCGGTAACCACCCTGACCAATGTGGGGCCGGGGCTGGGTGAGGTGATCGGGCCTGCGGGTAATTTTTCTCCACTGCCGGATTCTGCAAAATGGACCTTATCCTTTGCTATGATACTGGGACGACTTGAATTATTGAGCGTCATTGTTTTATTTTCGACAGCCTTCTGGAAAAGATAACCCGCTAATGGATTCAAACGAATCAAAAAACCAAATGCTGATCTGGGTTATGCCCTGGTTCGCACCATTGGCCGCGACCTTGCTCTCATGGGGCTTATCTCCATTTTTACATAAAGCGCATTACTCCATGATTTACCTGGCGGGTGTTTTATTCACTGCCGTTTTCACTTCAGTCAAACCCGCACTGGTTTGTGCATTGCTAAGTTTTCTAGCCTATAACTACTTCCATTTTGAACCTCATTTCACTTTTTACCTGGTACATCAGCAGGACATTCTGACAGTCGCAGTTTTTGTGCTGGTTGCACTGGTTACCGGACAGCTGGCAGCAAGGCTGCGTGAACAGGTGGTGGCACTGGAGAAGAGTGATCGCTGGAACAGGTATCAAATGTTGCTGGCGAAAGAACTCTCCAGCTGTGTCGATGGATTATCAGTAATCAGCATTCTAGGCCAGCATCTGCAAAGAAGTTTCGATTTTAAAGGTATTGTGCTGTATCGCGAGGATGCCACGCAGGATTTTACCTTGATCTCAGGCGAGCTGCCTTTTACGTTTGACGAACATCCGCCGCCCGAAGACCAGCAGGTTGCCGAAGTCCTGTTAAATATGGATAAAGGATTCATCAGAATCTCGTTTTACAGCCGTAACCAGTGTCTGGGGCAGTTGAATGTTCAGATTCAGCACGATCTGGATAGTGAACAAAAACACCAGCTTGAGGGCTTTGTGGGTCTGGCGCGGCTGGCCTGGAGCCGTGTAGTACTGAACGATATCCTGCGCATGGAAACCCTGGTAAAAGAGCGTGAGCAGCTACGATCTGCGCTGCTTTCTTCTATTTCACATGATTTGCGTACACCACTGGCGACTATGATTGGCTCTGTATCGACCTTGATTGAGTTGCGCGATGCGCTTGACCTGGCACAGAGAAAAGAGCTGTTACAAAACACACTAAGTGAAGCAGAGCGTCTGAATCGCTATATCCAGAAACTACTGGATATGACGCGTCTGGGGCATGGAGAGCTGTCTCTTGATCGAGACTGGGTAGGGATAGATGATATCCTCAGTGTCGTGATAAAACGCTGCAAATCGCTGTTAAATGGTGCTCGTATCGATGTGGACCTGCAAGCCGATCTACCGTTGCTGCATGTGCATCCCGCTCTCATTGAGCAGGCAGTGTTTAATGTGCTGGAAAATGCCATTCGCTACGCGCCATCCGACACGGCAATCACCATCAAGGTCTATGTCAGTGGCCACAATATGCATATTGATATTCATAATTTTGGCCCGGCGATACCGCGCGATAGCTGGAATAGCATTTTTGATATGTTTTTCACGCTGGCGCATGGTGATAAGGATTCGTCAGGCACCGGTCTGGGTCTGGCGATCTGCCAGGGCATCATTGGCGCACATGGTGGGCTGGCCAGTGTAGAACAAAGCAATCTGCAAGAGGGCACTACATTACGACTTTCATTACCGCTTAACCAGCAGCAGTCGGCTCAGAGCATACAGGATGATACGCATACTGATCATTGAAGACGAACCTCAAATCCGGCGTTTCCTGAATATCAGTCTGGGATCGCAGGGTTACCAGATTATGGAAGCAGCAGACGGCAATACCGGCCTGCAACAGGCCGCTCTGGAAAATCCTGAACTGATTGTGCTGGATCTGGGTCTGCCGGATATGGACGGCCAGGATGTGCTGAAGAATTTGCGCGACTTTTATCAGGGCCCGATCATTGTGCTATCGGTACGCGACAGCGAAAAGGAAAAGGTCACAGCGCTAGATAATGGCTGCAATGATTACGTTCAGAAACCCTTTGCGGTGAATGAACTGCTGGCGCGCATCCGCGCCGTGCTGAGGACATTTTCAGGGATAGAGAAACCACCCGCCGGTTACGATGATGGTCACCTCAAGGTCGACCTGCTGAATCGTCGCGTCACGCTGGCACAACAGGAGGTACATTTATCAAAAAAGGAATTCGAGTTGCTGAAAACACTAATCAGTTATCCCGGTAAAATAATTACCCAGCAACAACTGTTACGCGATATCTGGGGGCCGCATCATACTGAAGATACCCATTATCTGCGTGTTGTGATTGGCCGTCTGCGCAGCAAGCTGGAGGATGATCCCACCAATCCACAATACATAGAGACACTGGCTGGGGTGGGTTATCGTTTTATTGGGGTGGATGCTAAAGCGGTTTAGAAATCAGCAAAACAATCCGCTTTATTCTGACTCAGGCCAAAATTCATACCAATCGACAGACGCGATTGCGACGATTCATTGCGGGTGACTGCGTGTGGCGTCATAGGATCAAAAAACAGGTAATTACCCTGCACAGGTACCAGCTCAATCTCTTCGGCATCAGTTTTCAGTACCAGATTCCCGGAGTGCTCGGGTACCGTCACATAGATCACGCCTGACAGCAGCTCATCAATATCATTATGCGTATGCATTGTGGTGACATGACCGGGAGGCATGTAGTTAAACCAGAATCCCACGCTTAACTCAGCAGCATTTATATCCAGCAGTTCAGCGGCTACCGTATGTGCTTCCGAGATCAGCGCCTTTAGCTGGGGATGACGATTACGGTTAATATAGATATTTTCATATCTGCCGTGGAAGAAATGCGTCTGGTGTAAATCTGAGGAGTTGCTGGCCAGTTGCTGTTGCAAAAACTGGTCGATAGACGCTAGCTGATCGGGTGCTAATGCGGAATAGCGTCTGAGATAGGGGGTAGATTCGAACAGTGAAGTTGAGCGAGTCAAGGTTCGGGTATAGCTCTTACAGATAAAAAAACGGAGTAGCGCTTGCTACTCCGTTCCTGCCGTATTGATTACTTCCAGTTTTCGAAGTTATCGGTATTTTTTTCCTGGCCGTCTTCGTAACCAGCGCTGTAAGCGTCATTCACATTCTGTTCTTCACGCTCTGGATGACCCAGGTATCCACCTTGCCAGCCGATGATGTACTGTTCCTGTACGCCCATTTCTTCCATCTTAGTGGTCGCATCACGATAAGCTTGATCCATAATAATCTCCTCAGATTCAGATGATAAAAGATCGTTTAAACATGCAGTTTTGCCGTAACTCGGTAACCACACTACGAAAAATGAGCGTACTTTATAGAAAGTTTGTAGGGTTTTTAATATCCCTATTGGGGGGATAATATGTTCGCATTGTAGATAAACCTGGAAAAATCAGTTGAATCACGAAAGTCTACGCAACAGCTTAATGCACCTGATAAACTCAAAAACATACTTATTACCAATCAGGTAACTTCAATGTTTTTGATTTCATCATGCACAGCAACCTGTTACGCATCTTTTTCGCGCTAAACTAATTTTCCAGGTTAAACGCCCCATCTGGGGTATTCGATCTTTTATAAATAATGCTTATTATTCAACCTCTAATCATTCAACAGGTTTATTTTTATGCCAACTGAAAACGACATGAATTTCATCAGTGGAATGAGTGCATTTGAAGCTAAGGAATTCGCACGCGCTATCCAGTTCCTGGTACCTTTCGCCGAAAAAGGCGACCCCGACGCACAGCATCGCGTCGCAATTATGTATCAAAATGGACTGGGAATGGTACGTAAAGAAAAAGAAGCTTTCAAATGGATGTTGGCTGCTGCAGAGCAAGGACATGCAGTCGCTCAACATGGGCTAGGGTTTATGTACATGGAAGGCGATTGTGCCGAAAAAGACAGTCAGAAAGCTGTCGAATGGTTCAGCAAAGCGGCTGAACAGGGCCTGGTTGGTTCTATGACCACGCTGGCCATGATGTATGACGAAGGCAATGGTGTCGAACAGGATAAGGAAAAAGCTAAAGAACTGTACGCAAAGGCGGGTTTTTAATGCGTCCAGCCCATTTAGCCAGAGTACTCAACGAAGAAGTCGTCAGTACCCAGAAAGGTCACCATACCCCTGTGATGCTGTGGGGACCACCAGGCGTCGGTAAATCTCAGATCATTCTGCAGATCGGAGAGCGTCATGAGCTGCCGGTCATCGATATCCGCCTGTCCCAGATGGAACCCAGCGATCTGCGCGGCATTCCATTCAAGCAAAATGGCAAGGTGGAATGGGCAGTACCATCCATGTTGCCGGATGCCGCTGTGCATGGTGAGGCCGGTATCCTGTTTCTGGATGAAATCAATTCAGCAGCACCCTCGGTGTCTGCCGCGGCTTACCAATTGATTCTCGATCGCAGATTGGGCAACTACCAGGTACCACAGGGCTGGGCGATCTTTGCGGCCGGCAATCGTCAGGGCGACCGGGGTGTTACCTACGCCATGCCTGCACCGCTGGCGAATCGTTTCTCACATTACCAGATCGATCTGAATCTGGATGACTGGGTGGCCTGGGCTTATCGTCATGCAATTGATGAACGCATCATTGGCTTCCTGCGTTTTCGCCCTGAATTGCTGTTTGATTTTGATCCTGCACATAATCCGGTGGCTTTCCCTTCACCGCGTTCCTGGGAATATGCACACCGCGCGCTGCAGAAATTTATTGATTACCCCGACCTGTTACTGGGCTCATTGCAGGCCTGCGTGGGTCAGGCGGCTGGAATCGAGTGCCATGCTTTTATCGAAAGCCTGGACCAGATGCCGGACCTGGACAGAATCATCAGCGGTGAAGACAGTAAAGCGCCCGACGAGATAGATCTGCAGTATGCGGTGGCATCAGCGCTGGTAGGCCGAGCCATACGCGCACAGGGCAGTGATGACGCGGCAAGGGTATTTGGCAATATACTCAAGTATGCGGCCTGTTTTCCGCAGCGAGAAATGGGTGTGATGCTGGTGTCGGATATGCATCGTGCGATTGGCAATGACCTGTTTGAGGTCGCCGAATTCGCTGACTGGGCAGATTCCATCGCTGACCTCATCCTGTACGATTAGGCTCACCTGTGGATCAGGGGGCGTTACAGGAGATCGAAAAAAAGCTGAGTGCGGCGCGCACCCGCCTGATTCTGGATAAGCCCTTTCTGGGCGCTTTGGTATTACGTCTGCCTTTACAGGCTGCTGACCCTTCCTGGTGTCCGACCACAGGCACCGATGCCCGCAAGTTTTATTACAACCCTGAATATGTTGAAGCACTAAAAGCTGAAGAAACCCAGTTTGTACTGGCGCATGAAGCACTGCACTGCGCTTTATCGCATTTTGCCAGGCGCGGGCATCGTGTTAAACATCGCTGGGATATCGCCTGTGATTATGCCATTAACCCGATGCTGCTCGATGAAGGCCTGGTAGCCCCTCCAGGGTCACTCATGATGCGAGAGTACAGAGGTATGACAGCGGAAGAGATCTATCCGCTGATCGAAGATAATGACCATTCAGAGACCCTGGATCAGCACCTCTACGATAAGCAGGACCAGACCAGCGAAGGCGGGCAGGATAAACAGCAGAATCCTCTCGAACAGAAGGACAAAAAGACCGAGTCAGGTGGCGAGGGGCAGGGTGAATCACCGCAGCAGCAAAAATCTGCAGGCGAGCAGCCTTCTGAATCCGAAGGGCAGGGACAGGATAGAGACCACGACCCCGAGCAGCAGCAATCCGGTTTACCCAAGCAGGATCAAAATGCGGATGAACAGCATGCAAATCCTGTCGAAGCATCAGAGCAACCTGCGCAGACAGCACAGCCGGAACCCCTGACCGAAAGCGAAAAAGACGAACTGCAGGTGCAATGGCAACAGCGCCTGGCCGGTGCTGCGCAACAGGCCCAGCAGGCAGGCAAGCTGGCGGAAGGCATGGCGCGTATGATCGATTTCTTTCTGCAGCCGACGCTGCCGTGGCGTGTATTGCTGGCGCGTTATATGAACAGTATCTCGCGCGATGATTACAGCTATACGCGGCCCTCCAGCCGCCGTGGTGACCCTGCGATCTACCCCAGCCTGCGTAGCCCACAGATGAATGTCGTCGTCGCGGTAGATGTCAGTGGTTCGATTCACCAGGATGAGTTGAATGAATTCATCGGTGAGATCGATTCGCTTAAAGCACAGGTACGCGCAAGGGTAACGTTGATTACCTGCGATTCAAAGATCACTGGTGATAGCCCCTGGATCTTTGAAGCCTGGGAATACTGCCAGCTACCTGACAAGGTAATTGGCGGCGGCAGTACCGATTTCTGCCCGGTATTTGAATGGGTCGAACAAAACGACCTGCGACCTGATTTACTGGTTTACTTTACCGATGCCGAGGGCAGGTTCCCTGAATATGAAGCCAGCTTTCCTACCATCTGGCTGGTGAAAGGTCGAAAATCCGTGCCCTGGGGGGAGAGGATTCAGTTGAATTAAAAACATATTAACCACGGAGAACACAGAGAACGCAGAGAGTTATTGAGTAATAGAACACCAGGTGAAATTTAATTTTAAATGGCTTATGTAGAGTCATTGCGTACGCTAGCGCTGCAGAGGTGACACATCGAAGTGCCCTTTACAAACCCGAGGATGGAATCTATGCGGCTTATCAGATTTGAACTGCCTAGCATTCGCACTTTATCGATTTGAGTGACAGAGTTATAAACGGCCAAAACATTTTTTTCTCTGTGCCCTCTGTGTTCTCTGTGGTTAAAAATATTATGCAACTATCCAACGAAGATAACTTACGATTAAACGTGCTGCTGGCGCAGGACCTGAAAGCAGTGCGCATCGATGAATCGAAGATGATTGTCTACGCATTGACCGGTAAGGGTGATGTTAAGGTTAAGCTCAATCCAACCTGCAAGGATGACAAATACATCAAGATCGTGAAGGAGCTATTTTCCAGTAAGATTATGGGCTCTCCTGGTGGTTATCCGGTGTATATCAAGCGCTGGACTCGCATGGGGCAGGAGCGAAGGGAAGAGAGTCTGGCGCAGCTATTGTTGCTGGGCGAGCCTGAAGCGGTGGTGGCCGTGGTGCATGCGCCCAGTCTGACTCCTGAAATCGCTCAATATGCCTGGTGGGCTTATCCTTCTGCTGATAATGCACGTCGTCTGCTGGAAAAAAAGGAAATCGCCGAATCGTTTCTGGCCAGGGAGCTGGTCGAGTTTTTACTCGAGTTCCTGCCTTTCGAGGTTGAGCATAGAGATATGATTGACTCGGTGCGGCTGTGTCTACAAGGCGAATTGTTAAAGCCCGAAGAGATTGCCGATCTGTGGAAACGAGCGAAACGTAAACAGAGTTTATACGTGGGATTTTTGCACAGCCTGCCGGATGATTTACCTGAACAAATGCCTCCGCATGCCCGCTACCAGAATATGGCGCCTCAGCTTGAAGCTTTGATCGAATCCGGTAACGCCTATGCGACACAATTACTACGCTATCACAGCGCTGGAGGGCAGGCGTTCCTGCGTACAGTCAACCAGGTTATCGACAAGGCCGCCAGCCAGGAAACCATAGTTTCCATGTTTCATGCCATTAGCCGTTATCACCAATGTCTGCCTCTGTCTGCAGTTAAGCAGCGTGAATTTGCAATGGCGGTTAACCAGGCCGAAACATGGATGGCTGAGTGCAAGGATGAGCAGTTACGCCGCTGCCTGAATGAATTGCCGGATTACCGCAAACAACTGCGCAGTATGTTGATCCTGGCGCAATTAGATGAGATCACACTGAATCCTATTTTTGGGGTATCCGATGCGCTGGGTTCGGTGATGCGCAAAAAGTTAAAACCGCTAACTGATCCGCTACAGGCTGAGCTTGGCCTATTACTTTGAAGTGTGATTTAACACGGGCAAACACCCCCAACAGGAATATTGGTCGTTAGCACAAAGTTTCTTTATAATTAAGCGCTTATATAGAGGCAGTCTAACTATTCATGAATTATCTCCCTATTTTCCTGAACATTCGGGACAAGCTTTGTATCGTTGTTGGAGCCGGTGGTATTGCGGCACGAAAAGCGGATTTACTCAAATCAGCCGGTGCGCAGGTGACGGTTATCGCGCCTCAACTCGGTCAGGAAATGTCGCTGTTCCATAAAGAGTCGAAGATTCTATGGCTAGATCGTGAATACCAGCCTGGAGATTTGAAGGACGCCTATCTGGTTGTTGCTTCGACTGATATCGAGGCAGTCAATCAACAGGTTGCCGAAGAAGCGGAATCTCTCAAGATCCCCTGTAACGTGGTTGATCATGCTCAACTGGGCAGCTATATCATGCCTTCTATCATCAACCGGGACCCGGTGCAGATTGCTGTGTCTACCGGCGGTGCGTCTCCGGTACTGGCGCGCCTGATACGAACCAATCTGGAAAGCTGCACTCCTTCTGCGTATGGCAAACTGGCCAAACTGGTGGAATCCTACCGAGATGCAGTCAAGCAAGCGTTCCCGCGTGTTGAAGAACGTCGCAGGTTCTGGGAATCGATTCTGGAAGGCCCGGTATCCGAACATGTCTTCGCCGGTCGCAACAATGACGCACGAGAGCTGCTGGAAAAACTGATCAGCGAAGCCAATGCCGACCCCAGTTATACGGGCGAGGTTTTTCTGGTGGGTGCAGGTCCCGGCGATCCCGACCTGTTAACCTTCCGAGCATTGCGCCTGATGCAAAAAGCTGATGTGATTGTGTACGACCGTCTTGTCTCTGGCCCCATTATGGATCTGGTACGACGCGATGCAGAACGTATCTATGCCGGCAAGGAGCGCTCCAATCATGCCATCCCACAGGAAAACATCAACCAGCTGCTTGTTCGTCTGGCAAAAGAGGGCAAACGTGTATTGCGTTTGAAAGGTGGCGATAACTTCATCTTTGGACGCGGTGGGGAAGAAATCTCAGAATTGATCGATGAGGGTGTCCCATTTCAGGTGGTACCGGGTATTACCGCCGCATCCGGCTGTACCACTTATGCTGGCATTCCATTAACGCATCGAGATTTTGCACAGGCCTGTATCTTTGTCACCGGACACCTGAAGGACGGTAGCAGCGACCTCAACTGGAACATGCTGTCGCATGCCAACCAGACTGTAGTGTTTTACATGGGCCTGAATAACGTGCAGGCGATATGCGATAACCTAAAACAGCATGGACGTGATGAATCAACACCAGCGGCGCTGATAGAGAAAGGGACTACTCCCGAGCAACGCGTTTTTATCGGGGACCTGAATACCTTACCGGAGCTGGTGCATCAAAATGATGTAAAAGCGCCAACACTAATCGTAGTCGGCGAGGTCGTCGAGCTACATAAAAAGCTGCATTGGTTTAAACCGGGTGAAGAGATTAAGTAATAGACATTATTAACCACGAATTAGGGCAGGACGCCCGTAAGTAGAGCAACGCAGGAGCGGTTGCCGAGGACACGAAGCGCACGAAGGGGATGTTTTTTGGTGGTTTGAAAAAGGTAGTTGGTGACTGATATTGCCTGTTTGTTTTTTGGGGCTAAAAAAATATTTAAACCACGGAGACCACAGAGGACACGGAGTTTGTAAAGCATGAATAAGGTGTATATATTCAGATGATATTTGGCGGTTTCAGGAAGTACTTCTGATTTATTCTGACAACAGACATTCGTATTGTGCTCTGCAATAGGCAAGTTGGTGCAGATAGCCGTCATTGATTAATTTACCTATGAATGAGATTATCTTGCAACATAAGTCAATTTTTGTGCGTGTTACATAATCAAGCTGTTATACGAAAAGGAATAAGTAGATGGTTCCAAAAAAACCCTACGAAGCCAGAAATAAAAGCCATATCCAATTCAGAAATGAATTTGTATACCTAAACGCCCTTTATTATTTAATTATATCTTGCAAAGACTCACTGAATAAAAGGCTTGTCGATGATCTTAAAAAGCGTGGTGTGGCTGTTGGTGTCGTAACACACGCCATTAGCAAGAGCCAATTTCAAAGTGTACTAGTCCATTGCAGTGATGCTCAAAGAATGGCGGATGATTTTGATGGGTTTATAAATTTAACGAATCAACAGATGTTTGTTTCCTCGCATAGAATGCTGATCAACTACTTCCACCATTTATTAAACGAATTGCTAGAAAGAAACTTAATAGAGCTCGGGGAATCTGATGTAAATCAGCTTGATGATTATTCTTTATCGTCAAAATCAATATTCCGCATCTATAAATCACTCGAGTTAACTATAGCAGGTGATTCCTTTGAAATGGGGCGACTTAAACGCCTTTCAGCTACTCGTAACGTTATTGAGCATAATAATGCAATTGCAAACTCAGAATATCTAACTCTTACAGGGTATGATCTAAATATTGGAGCCCCTGTTCTTACTAGTAGCAAAGAAGTGGGTGAAGCCTTGGCAATTACTGAACACATTGCCCAGCATGTTAATAAGCAGGCACTGGAAAAATGGCCGGAGTTGGTTGCATAGTGATGTGGATAATCTCGTATAACAAGGCAAATTCACACGGGCAAATTTCCGCAACGTTCGTTTGTGCTATGAATAGCACAAACCTCTCATTGCTACAATTTGCCGGTGATTTGCGGCGTTATGAAAGAAAATCGGGGTCACCCATTAGGTAAATTGTGACCCCAGTTTCAATTTATACTCACCTGGGGCTTGAACAAGATATTAGAACTCTGATGGGAACTGCCGGAAAAATTAATTGGTTTTGAACGGCAACAGGCAACACAACAGACTTTTTACCATGCGCAGTAAAATACCCTGACAATAAATCTGAGGTGCCAGTCTCGAGTTTTTGATACGCTGTAAATTTCATGAGAGCGGATTTACATGGGCAATCTAAATCCTTGCTTCCAGCTCCAACCGAAATAGTAACTGTAACAGGCTCCTTATCAACATCTAAATTTTCGTCGACAAGAGTGAAGCACCCAGCGACTTTATTTTCAAAAATGACGGGGGCTTGCGAGTTAGAATACGCGCAGCTAGACACAAGCAGAGTAGCTAGTATCAATATATTATTTTTTAGTACCGCCATTTGTTACCTTCCCTGCAACATATTTTACCTGAAGCATCATCGTATTCTTTTTCGATGATCCATGATACAGCCGCAAATGCTTAAAGAAAATCGGGGGCAGATCACAGAATATTCTACATCTAATATTAGAGTAAATTGCGATCTGATCCCGGCTTCTCGTTTCTGGATGCCAGGTCGATACTACCTTTGGTGAGGCAGCGAAGGATAAAAAAATAATAATTCTGGGAATAATTTCCCAGATTAAGTGTTTATCTCAATGAGACAAGACCTGAACCGCTATCAGCGAGTGAAGGACTGGATTCAATATAAACCTAACCCAGGAGATAACACTATGTTCACTCGTTTTAGCACCTCTTTATTCTTTGTATTAACGCTTGTTGGCGTAATGCTTGCCGGTTGTGGTGGTGGTAGTAGTACAGCTGAAAGCCCTGCAGATATCACTTCGCGAGGTGTGATAACTGGATTTGGCAGCGTTTACGTCAATGGTGTGCGTTATCATACGAACTCATCCAGTTTCACTATCGATGACAATCCCGGTAGCGAGAGTGACCTGCGCCTGGGTATGGTGGTGACGGTAACTGGAACCAGAAACGACGACAATACCGGAAATGCAATCAACATTGTATTTGACAATGAATTGCAGGGCCCAGTTAGCAATCTGGCGACAGACCCCGATGGACTGACTAAATCTTTTACCGTGTTGGGCATTAACGTCAAGGTTGATCGTGTTAGCACCAGTTTTCATGATGTCAGCTTCGATAGCCTGGCCAATGATGACCTTGTAGAGGTAAGTGGGTTCTACGACAACAACCAGGTTTTGATCGCGAGTTTCATCGAGCGAAAAAGTGGTTTCAGTGCGGGTATCAGTGAGGTAGAGCTTAAGGGTACGGTAACAAGTAGCAGCTCCAATTCCTTCGTGATTAATAGTATTACCATCAACTATGATGCCTCAGGTGTGAGCACTGACCTGAGCAGAATGCAGGGTGTCATATCTGATGGTCTGTTCGTCGAGGTCAAAGGTACTATTGACGGTGCAGGCGCCATCACGGCGACGCGTATTGCGCTGGAAGATGATGGTTTTGATGACAACATGAGTAAGGTTAGTGTAGAAGGTATCATCACTGATTATGTCGATGACAGTAATTTCATGATATCTGGAACTCCGATCGATGCCTCTGGGGCTATAAACACCCCTGCTAGCCTGGTGCTCGGTAATGGCATCAAGGTTGAGGCGGAAGGGCCTATGATTAATGGTGTACTTCAGGCTATAAAGATTGGCGCACGTGGTGGTGACGGGGTGGTCATTGAGGCCACCATCAACAGTATCGACAACTCTGTCAGTTCAATCACTCTCGATCTGATCAATGGCGAGATTACCGTGTACAGCGATATCAGAACTCGCATGGAAGATAAGACCAAAGCTGTAGAGCGGCTGTCACTGGCTGATCTGTCCAGCGGAGACTTTGTCGAGGTGCGTGGGATTCTGGATGGTAGTGATCGAGTGGTATTGACCGAATTACGTCGGGATGACAGCGACGATGTCATATTGCAGGGTAGTGTCGAAGCCTTTGATTCAGGTAATTCGATCACCATCCTCGGTGTGACTGTGTTTACTTCTGGCTCAACCCAGTTTGAAGATGTGAATGACAATTCAATCAGTACCGGAAATTTTTATAGTTCAGTCAGTATTGGCGCACTGGTTAAGATCAAGGATAAAAAGTCCGCTGACGGTATCGCAGATGAGGTTGAGTTTGAGGACTAATGGATTCTACTCAGGGGAAAAGGGCGGTAATCGCCCTTTTTCTTTTTAGGGAATAAAACCTTTTCCCCAGTGTTTATCAGGTAACATCGATTAATAATTTATAAGTGTGTATGAGCTAAACGTAAACACCAATGGATAACTTTAGTCAACGACTCATCAATAACATTCCACACCTGAGGCGTTATGCGCGATCGCTTACCCAGGATCAGCAGCAGAGCGACGATCTGGTTCAGGATTGCCTCGATCGTGCCTGGAGTCGAATGGCGCAGTGGCAGCCAGACACCAACCTGCGTTCATGGCTGTTCACCATTATGCACAACCTGTACGTGAATATGGTGCGATCCAGTCATCGTGCTGGAACCATGGAGTCGCTGGAACAACATGAACCGGTCGACCAGCGCTCGCCCGGTCAGGAGGGCGAAATGCAGATGCGCGACCTTGAATATGCGCTCGGTCAACTCAGTGACGAACAACGCGAGATTTTGATGCTGGTCTGTGTCGAAGGTATGCGTTATGAAGAAGTTGCTGAGGTGCTCGGTATTGCAAGCGGTACGGTGATGTCGCGCTTGCACCGGGCACGAGAGACCCTGCGTCGAATCATGAAAGGCGATGTATCACCTAAATTGAGACGAATCAAATGAAACAGTCCATTAGTTCAGAACAGGCACAACTGCATGCCTACGTAGACGGGCAACTCGATCATGATGCTTTGACCAGAGTGGAAGCCCAACTGTCAACCAGCGACAGGTTGCGGGAGACGGTACAGGATTATCGTCAATTGAATGACTTGCTGCAGCAATACTATCAGCCCATACTCGAAGAAAAAGTACCCGCAAGATTGTTACAACCGCGCCCGGTAAAACGCGACAGGCAAGGCTGGTTTCAACGTGCCGCGGCCGCCATGATACTGGTGACATTGGGCGTTGTCGCAGGCTATCAGTTTGGATTGTATCGTTCTAGCAGTGACTCACTTGCACATGAAGATGCCGATCACGTGGTTGCTGAGGCAGTCATGGCTTACAGTATTTACACGCCCGAGGTTCGACATCCGGTTGAAGTTTCTGGTAGTCAGCGAGATCATCTGGTTGGCTGGTTGAGCAAGCGCATGGGGCGCAGGCTGGTTGCACCACAGCTTGAGCGCTTTGAACTGACTCTGCTCGGCGGTCGGCTGATTGCTTCTGATGACGGCCCGGGGGCATTATTAATGTACGAGGATCCACACGGTCAACGCATCGTGGTGTATGCCTGCCTGAGTGATGAAAAGGCCAGTTCGTTTCGCTACGCCGAGCAACAGGGCGTTTCTGTTTATCACTGGAATGACAACGCCCTGACCTATGCAATAGCTGGTGAAATCGACAGGGATCGCCTGCTACCGGTAGCCGAGTCGGTATACGACCAGATGAGTTTTTAAAGCGTAAATCTGAGCATCGAACAATGATACTGAATGTATTTATATTAATGCCAGAGTACGAGTACTAGTAAGGTGATCATGGTTTTGCTGAGTAACTTACCTGGGAGCCTGCCATTCTTTTTACGCTCAATTCTTGAGCGTCGATATGCCAGGCTTCTCACAAAGCGGTTACTTAGAACTTACTACCGAGTCATATTAAACGATGAAAAGTTGTCAGGCATTGCGTTGTATCGCCAGGTACTGCTGCATGCAAAAGTTGTTGCAGAAGAATCCGTCGAAGATTTTCTAATCAGAGCACAGCAAAGTGTTGACCCCTGGACCTCACCTGGACGTTTGAGACTGGGGCTTCGGGAGGTCATTCATTATCTGTTGTTGACAGACTATATAGCTAGTGGACGTCGTGGCAGTCTAGTCGCATTCAAGGATATAGTGGATACCATTATCCCGGAGCAGCTTTAATCGCATAGATTAACGATTATTAGCATCCGGCACCTTTCGGAACCGGATAGTGCGGCCTGTAAGCTTAATGTTATATCAAAGCGGTAGCATGTAATTGCGGGTTAAAACACAGTTGCTCAAGCAGGATTAATAATCGCTGTTCAGGGTCAAATCAGGACACTACCATTACACCATGAATCATTTGAAGGTATAACTCCGTCCGCATGTGGTTAGCAAAAATAAGTGCGGGTCACTGCAACTCCAGGAGACTAAAGATACTGGGGGCAGATACTAATGGCACTAACTTAAGAAGAAAACTGTCATCGCGAGCAGAAGCTCGGCGGCCTCTTTTCTTCAGAATTTCCACTGCCAAAGAGATTAGATCCCATGCTTACGTAAACGATACCTCCCTGTATCACTCCCGCCACGTCGCAAGCTCGGCTCCGGCTTCCTGCTCCGCCCTAACACCTACATCCATAAAGGCGGCCTCGTAATGACGCAGTATCAGCTTTAGGTAAATGCTATTCGGGTCAGATACAAATTAAAAATTAAAATGCTTCAATCCCGTAAGTTATCAGTTAAGGTAAATAGAAGGGGGCAGTATGACCTGCCTACCCAGGATATCACCTAAAGGAAAGTTAAAGGGGGGAAGGTACATGAGAACTCCTCTTAACTGAAGGATGTCGCTTATAATCAGGAAACGAACTCCTGCTGTGAAATAAAATGAAATACTCGGCAGGCTTAATTGGTTCTAAAGCTACAACAAACGAGTGGGTCGTAAAGGGGACAGATGGATTAAATTTTAACCAGAACCACTGGCTGTCCGTTTCGGGGTGACACCAGCCAAATCAGCTAATACAAATAATGTCTTCAATGACTTTGAGCGCAAGGTCTGGCTTGATATTGATAGCCAAGGAATCATAAAACACAAATCTGTATATTCTGATTCGATTTTTTCCCTTTATGAAGATTTCAAGCTCTGTTTGAAATCTATGGTTTTTTTATCGCCCTTATTGAGTGCCAATTGTGAGTCATTTTGTAGTGTCAGTAGACATGGACGTCCGCTGAGGACAGTCGAGCTGCAAGGGCATGGAAGCCCGCAGTTAGAATAAAGCAGGAGCTATTATCGAGATGCGAGTCTGCCCGTGCGGTTATTGCCAAGGATGGCATGTATGCAGAAAATGCAGGAGCAATTTTCTGTGCAAAATGGCTTAATTTTTGGGAAGCCGCAAGCCGCTCAATTGGGATGTCGTTATTCCGGGCATCCTGCCCTCCAGCCTTCGGGCCAGCAGAGCTGTTCAAAATAGCTTCAGGCAATTTTGTTTTTTCGCCTCTTTTGTTGGGCAAGTACGACCGCCAGGGATGGCGGAAGTGCTGGGAATGCAGGAGCTATTCTCAGTGAAAAGGGGCTCGCACGCGGGCACGACCAAACTACAGAGCTAGAAAAGTATTCAGCGTGTGAAATCCAATCTTAGGCAGAGGCTATATATTCCAACGTAGAGCATGAACAACAAGACACAACCTGTCAGGAGTGACTGGAAGAGTGAGACTGCACAGATAAGAAAACATTGCTCCGTGTTCTTCGTGCCCCCGGCAACTGCTCGGCTCGAGCTTCCTGCTTCGCTCTACCACCTACGTCCATGTAGGCGTCCTGCGTTGCACTCGACAATAGCTCCTGCATTGTTCTACCTTTGACCATCCATGGTCACGTACTTACGGGCGTCCTCGGCTCTAGCATCCTGCTTCGCTCTACCTCCTCCTTCCCTGGAGTCGTGCCCTAATTCGTGGTTATCCAGATAAATACCCCCAATGATGCACATATCCCTATAATTCTTGCACCATAATTGAGCATATGTGCGTTATGATGCTGCGCAAAATTTCAATTCGATCTGAGAAATCATGCTGATTAAATATTTGAAAAGGTTCAAAGGGCAGGGCATACAAAGCCCGCCCATGCACTCATTCAGCTGGATGCTGTGGTCCTGGCTGGGTGCCTTTTTCGGCATTCTGGGTGCCGCTTTGATCAACCGATACCTGCCGCTTACTCCCCACGATCAGGTACTACTAATTGGATCCTTTGGCGCTTCTGCGGTACTTATCTATGGAACCCCGCACGCCTTTTACGCACAACCGAGAAACCTGATTGGCGGGCATCTGATCTCCGCTATTGTGGGTGCGTGGGTGATGCAGACATTTCATTTCCCAATGGAAGTGCTGGGCGCTATCTCGGTTGCAACGGCGATATTCCTGATGCATGTCAGTAAAACCCTGCATCCACCGGGCGGCGCTACCGCGTTGATTGCCGTGGTCGGTAGCGATCAGGTTCATCAACTTGGTTACTGGTATATTGTTCAACCCGTGATGAGTGGTGCCTTTATGATGTTGCTGGTTGCTTTGCTGGTCAATAATCTATCTGCTGATCCTGATCGACAGTATCCAAAGTACTGGCTCTAGTCACTTATCTGTCATCTCATCGAATAAGCATTAGTAAATGCTAATGTATTCAGATAGAATCCGCGCCTTTTGACCAAACCCCGAATCAAAGGCGACTCATGTTCTCTCTCACCTGCCCAGGTAAACAATGCGTAAAAAATGATGTACTTTCCGGCCTGACCGTTGCCCTGGCGCTGGTACCAGAGGCTGTTGCATTCGCCTTTGTCGCAGGGGTTGAACCGCTGGTGGGACTGTACGGCGCGTTTATGATGGGACTTATCACGGCGATATTTGGCGGACGCCCCGGGATGATTTCCGGCGCAACCGGTGCGATGGCAGTGGTGATGGTTTCGCTGGTTGCCCAGCATGGCGTTGAATACCTGTTTGCTGCAGTTATCCTGACCGGCTTTATTCAAATGGGCGCAGGTGTACTGCGGCTGGGCAAGTTTATCCGTCTGGTGCCTTATCCGGTGATGCTGGGGTTTGTGAATGGCCTGGCCATCGTTATATTCCTGGCTCAGCTAAAACAGTTTCAGGTGTTAGGCGCTTCCGGTCAGATGGAGTGGATCTCGGGTCCGCCGTTGTATCTCATGCTGGGATTGATTCTACTGACGATGGCAATTATCCACTTTCTGCCCAGACTAACCGTCGCAGTGCCCGCTTCGTTAGTGGCTATTCTCACGGTTACCCTGCTGGTGATTGGTCTGGAACTGGAAAGCCGCACGGTTGTCGATGTCTTACGAGACATGTCGGGCAACATAGAAGCCAGTATTGCGGGAGGCTTTCCCAGTTTTCATTTACCCGCAATACCGTTAACCTGGCAAACCCTGGAAATTATCCTGCCTTACAGCTTCATCCTGGCCGGTGTAGGGTTGATCGAATCGCTACTGACACTCAACCTGATCGATGAAATTACTGAAACCCGTGGCCAGAACAATCGTGAATGCGTCGGGCAGGGGCTGGGTAATACGGTCAATGGATTATTTGGTGGTATGGGTGGCTGCGCCATGATCGGTCAATCCATGATCAATATTAATTCAGGTGGCAAAGGCCGGCTCTCGGGTATTTCAGCTGCATTATTTCTACTGTTTTTTATTCTGTTTGGTTCCAGTCTGATTGAAATGATTCCGGTTGCCGCCCTGGTCGGGGTTATGTTTATCGTGGTGCTAGGGACCTTTGAATGGGCAACCTTTCGTATGATAGGAAAAGTCCCGCTGGCAGACATCCTGATCACAGTTCTGGTTGCCCTCGTTACGGTCATCAGTGACCTGGCTATTGCGGTCATAGTTGGGGTGATTGTCTCCGCGCTGGTGTTCGCCTGGGAGCATGCCAAGCAGATGCAGGCGAAGGCCTTTATCGATGAAAATGGCAGCAAGATCTATGAACTGCGTGGCCCCTTATTCTTCGGCTCTGTGCATGCCTTTAACGAAATCTTTGATCCCAAAAGTGACCCGAATGATGTGGTGATTGATTTTTATGATTCAAAAGTTGTGGATCATTCAGGGATTGAAGCCATAGATAGCCTGGCAGAGCGTTACCAGAAACGCGGCAAAAAGCTACATCTCAAACATTTGAGTGAAGAGTGTAAGGAATTACTCGATAAAGCCGGAGAGCTGGTCGAAGTGAACCGACTGGAAGATCCGGTTTATCATGTCGCGGATGATCGGCTGGGTTAGCGCTTCGTCATCATTGCATTTAAGTAGTCATTGATCCTCGCTTGAATCGTGTCCAAAATACTGATGCGGATTAAGCATAAAGTAACCAGGAATCAGTATGACTTATGAACAATTCAATGAGTTTTGTGGTGCCCTTGCGGCAACTACTCACGTAATTCAATGGGGTGGTTCTGATGTTTGGAAGGTGGGTGGTAAAGTTTTTGCCATTGGCGGTTGGGAGAAAACAGGTAATCCAGCATTCACCTTTAAAACCTCAGAACTGAATTACCATTTCCTGTGTGACAAACCCGGTTACCGTCCAGCACCTTACCTTGCCTCACGTGGTATGAAGTGGATACAACAGTATGATGTACCCGGAGATGAGGATGAGGAACTCAGGTACTATTTAACAGATTCTTACCGAATTGTGTCTTTGACCCTGACCAAGAAAAAACAGAAAGAGTTGGGGCTTAATCAGGATTAACAGGTGAATTGAATTTCTGGTTAACATTCCAGGTAAATTCTTTAATGTTATAGCTGAAGCTTACCCCGTTCCCAGATTCACCTGAGTAATTAGATCGCGCAATTCGGGGACACAGGATCCACAGTTTGTACCCGCCTGCAAGCGTTCTCCTATCTGCTCTGGCGTGGTTAGCTTTGATGATTTTATCAATTCACTCAGGGTGTTAATCCCGACGTTGAAACAGGAACAGACTATCTTGCCGCAATCCTGTTGATTGTTAGCAGGTGAGCCAGCGAGGATACGCATACGATCCATACGATCAAGTGTGGGTTTTGCAAATAGCTGCATCAACCAGTCACGCGGGGGGAGCTTGATATCCGGCCCGATAAAAATACAACTGTCGAGCTTGCCATCAATAAAACGTGCCGCTCGATAATGGGACTGAGTGGAATCAAAAAATTCTGTCCAGTCATTTTCTTTACTCTGCGCTGGCAATATGTCTCGCGCGAAGCTGGCCCAGTTTTCGCTACTTTGCTTACCACTAAGCTCATAATGTAATAACTGCTGCTTTTGGCTTTTAACCCAATAGCTCGCTCTATCGGTATTGATCGGGTGACGCGAAAGTACAAAGCCATACCAGCTGGCCTGGTAAGGTGCCAGAGATACGGGAGTATGTTTGAACTCTGGCTGACCGGATACCGGGTCATAAAATGGATTCACTACACGATCAATACAACCTCCGTTGCTGTATTGATCATTCCAGTGGATGGGTGCAAATACACTACCTTTCCTCTGCGTTTCAGTTACACTGGCGCGCAGAATGGTTTTACCATACGTACTTTCCAGCTCCACCAGTTCACCATCGGCTACTGATTTTAAGCGGGCATCCTGCGGGTGTATCTCAACAAAGGGCTCTGATATATGCCCATTCAGGCGTGGAGATTTTCCACTGCGTGTCATGGTGTGCCACTGGTCTCGAATGCGCCCGGTATTCAACACCAGATTGTGTTCGACGTCGATCATTGCGGCAGGGGGTCTGGGTGTAATAGTTAAAAAATTCGCACGGCCATTGTCGGTAAAAAATTGATGATCACTAAACATTCTTTTACAGCCGGATAGTTGATCACCACTTTTAACAGGCCACTGCAAGGGCTTGAGGTCTTCGTATTGATGTGGTTCTAAATTTATTAATCCTGACAGGTCAAAGTCTCGCCTGCCATTATTTTCAAAAGCTGATAAGGCTGCATGCTCGTTGAATATCTGGTGAACGGATTGATATTCAAAACCCTGATATCCCATACGACGGGCAAATTCACTCAGTATCCACCAGTCGGCGCGTACTTCACCAGGCAGGGGTAGAAACGGCTTTTGACGGGTGATACAACGTTCAGAATTGGTGACAGTGCCACCCTTTTCTCCCCAGGCCAGTGCAGGCAGGAGTACATCGGCATAGGCAGTGGTATCTGTACGAGCGACGCAATCCGAAACCACCAGACAGTCCACCTTATCCAGCGCTGCTCGCACCCGCTCAGCGTCCGGCATACTCACCGCAGGGTTGGTGGCGATGACCCATAGCAATTTTATCTGACCCTGGTTGACAGCTTCGAACAGATCTATTGCTTTTAATCCCGGGTGTTGAGCCAGGTTATCTGTTTTCCAGAATCGCTCAACCAGATCTCTGTCTGCTGATTTAAAATCCATATGTGCAGCAAGCTGGTTTGACAGCGCGCCCACTTCGCGTCCTCCCATCGCATTCGGCTGACCAGTCACTGAAAAAGGTCCCATAGCCGGCTTACCGATACGCCCAGTCAATAGATGGCAATTGATGATCGCATTGACCTTATCGGTACCGCTGGAAGACTGGTTAATGCCCTGGGAGTACACTGTGACGGTTTTATCGATTTGTGCGTACCATTGATAGAACTGTGTGACTGCCTGAATATCCAGTCCACAAAGCTGTGCTACGGCTTCAATCGAGGGTGAATACCACTGGGCTGTTTTTAAAGTTTCTTCCAGTCCCTGAGTATGCTCAGTGACAAATGCTGAATCGCCGTGTCCCTGCTGATACAGCCAGTTGAGCAAGCCATTAAACAGGATGGCATCACAGGAAGGCTTGATGGGCAGGTGCAGGTCAGCGATATCACAGCTAGCCGTGCGCCGTGGATCAATCACCACTATCTTCATCTGAGGGCGGGCTTTCCTGGCCGCAATCAGGCGTTGGTATAATACGGGATGACACCAGGCAGTATTGGAGCCGGTCAGGATCACCAGCTCGGCCAGTTCCAGATCTTCATAACAACCGGGTACGGTATCTGAACCAAAGGCTCGTTTATGTCCTGCCACCGATGAAGACATACATAAGCGTGAATTGGTGTCGATATTGGCCGAGCCAATAAAGCCTTTCATCAGCTTGTTGGCGACATAATAATCCTCGGTTAATAGTTGCCCCGAGACGTAGAAGGCCACGGAATCTGGACCATGTTCTGCAATCGTTTTTTGAAACCTGTCAACCACGGTATCCAGTGCAGTATCCCAGTCGCAACGTTGTCCATTCACCTGCGGATAGAGCAGGCGATCATCCAGATCCAGCGTTTCTGCTAGCGCATAACCTTTGGAACACAGACGACCGAGGTTTGCTGGATGTGATTGATCACCTCTAACCTTAAATGTACCGTCGGTTTCGTGGGTGATCTCTATGCCACAACCGACGCCGCAATAAGGGCAGGTGGTGAGGGTGCTATTCACTCTCAAGCAACCGCTTGCTGGGTTGTCAGCGAAAGATAAACCACACCGTTTTCCACTTTGGCCGGGAACCGATTGGTACAGCCTTCATCGGGCGCGAGTGCCGCGCCTGAATCCAGATTTATCTTCCAGTTATGCAAGGGGCAGGTAACCGTGCTACCGTGAACAATGCCCTGTGACAGGGGGCCGCCTTTATGCGGGCACTGATCTTTTAATGCAAAGATTTCATCCCTTGCTGTTCTAAAAACTGCGATATTCATGGTGTCAGTGCTGACTACACGCGCACCGAGTTTTGGGATATCTTCCAGTTTTACAATCTCTGTCCATTCAGTCATGTCTTTCTCCGCTTGTTATCAGGCTACGCGTATGGTTGAAAATTCGTGGGCTTCGGCTCCTTTTGCGCGCTCTGCCCAGGGATCGACCTGGGCGTATTTCTGTGATTCCAGAAACCGCTGATACAGTGCCTTGCGCTGGACTTCATCGTCCAGTACCGCCTGTTTGATGACACTTAAACCGACACGTTCTACCCAGGGTGCGGTACGTTCCAGGTAGTGGGCTTCTTCGCGATATTTCTGGATAAAGGCTCCACAGTATTCGAGTACCTGTTGTTCGGTTTCCACCTTGCACAACAGGTCAGTGACGCGTACCTTGATACCACCATTTCCACCAACATGTAATTCGTAGCCTGAATCGACACAGACCACGCCAAAATCCTTGATCGTAGCTTCGGCACAATTTCTCGGGCAACCGGAGACTGCCAGTTTGAATTTATGCGGCATCCATGAGCCCCAGGTCAGTTCTTCAAGCTTGACACCCAGACCGGTGGAATTCTGCGTACCAAAACGACACCAGTTTTTACCGGCGCAGGTTTTTACTGTCCGCATGGCCTTCCCATAGGCGTGTCCAGATACAAAACCGGCAGCAGATAGATCTTTCCACATCAGAGGCAGGTCTTCTTTCTTAACTCCAAATAAATCGATTCTCTGCCCTCCGGTAACTTTCATCTCAGGCACCTTGTATTTATCCGAGACATCGGCAATGGCACGTAACTCATTCGCGGTACACAGACCACCGAACATGCGCGGTACCACCGAATAGGTTCCATCTTTCTGAATATTGCCGTGCGCACGTTCATTGATAAAACGGGATTGTGCGTCATCTGCATAATCAGCCGGCCAGTTCGCCAGCAGATAGTAATTCAGCGCCGGGCGACAGCTGGCACAACCATCGGGTGTTTTCCATTCCATAACTTCAAACACGCTACGCATATCCTTGAGCGGTTGCTGCTTAATAGCATTGATAACTTCATCATGGCTATGCTCGGTACAGCTGCACATAGGCTTTTTGCTGGGCGCGGCATCGTAACCTTCACCTACAGTACTGGCGAGAATGGTTTCTACCAGTCCAGTACAGGAACCACAGGAACTGGATGCCTTGGTATGGGCGCGCACTTCATCTAGCGTGAACAGTCCTTTTTTGGTAATGGCCTGTATGATTTCACCCTTACACACCCCGTTACACCCGCAAACCTCTGCAGAGTCATCCAGCATCAGGATTTTGTTGTCACCATGTCCGGCATCACCGACATCATGTTGACCGAACAGAATAGTGTTGCGGAAATCGGAGATATCGGTACCTTCGCGCAGCAATTGAAAGTACCAGGTGCCATCCATGGTGTCGCCGTACATGACGGCACCTTTGATTCGGTTGTCACGAATCACCAGTTTTTTATAGATGCCCTGCGAAGGATCCTGCAATACCAGGGTTTCATCTCCTTCGCTTTCATTAAATTCTCCAGCAGAAAACAGGTCGATGCCTGTAACCTTTAGTTTGGTGGAGGTAACAGATCCTTCATAACGGGCTACGCCATGCATAGCCAGATGATTGGCACAGACTTTAGCCTGATCAAACAGGGGAGCCACCAGTCCATAACAATTGCCGCGATGCTGTACGCATTCACCAACTGCATAGATCAGGGGGTCATAGGTTTGCATGGTATCGTTGACTACGATGCCTCTTTCGCAATGTATTCCAGATTGCTGGGCGAGTTCAAAGTTGGGCCTGATGCCTACTGCCATTACAACCAGTTCGGCGGGTACCTGTGTGCCGTCTGAGAATTCGACCGCGGATACAGCATCATCTCCCAGTATCGCGGTGGTCTGCGCCTGCATCTTGAATTGCAGGCCTTTTTGTTCCAGCGAACTTTTGAGCAAAGCAGCAGCAGGTTGATCGAGCTGTCGTTCCATCAGACTATCCATTAAATGAACCACAGTCACCTGCATCCCATTCTTCATCAATCCATTAGCCGCTTCCAGACCCAGCAGTCCTCCGCCTATGACAACGGCATTTTTTGAGGTATTCGCAGCGCTTAGCATGGTCTCCACATCAGCGATATCTCTAAATCCTATAACGCCTTTCTTGTCAGCTCCCGGTATCGGAATAATAAAGGGGTTAGAGCCTGTTGCGATTAACAGTCGGTCATAGGGTTTACTGATGCCTGCCGCGCTGTAGACCATTTTTTTGGCACGGTCTATTTTGTTGACGGGATCCCCTGTGATCAGTTCGATGTTATTGTCGTCATACCACTGTTGTGAATTCAATACGATATCTTCCAGTGTTTTTTCACCTGCCAATACCGGGGATAACATGATGCGGTTATAGTTGGGATGGGGTTCAGAACCGAATACCGTAATATCATATAAATCGGGGTCGGCTTTGAGTAACTCTTCCAGGGTGCGTACACCCGCCATACCATTACCAATTAAAATAAGTTTCTGTTTCATTTGATCGCCTCAGTGTTCAAGCTGTCTTGTCTATCAGGCTTACACAGCCTTATTCGTTAAGTCGTTCTGTATTGGAGCATCGCGTTTGATATCAAATCCCTGCAGGTAATCATCCAGATGTTCTGGATCAAACTTTCTTTTATCCATAAACACATCGCTACCCATTACCAGGTCACCCTGGTATGTTTCCAGATACCATTTACCACCGTTACTGCCTTCAGTTTTATAATCCTGCGTTGGTGTAATGTAACCGACGCGATCAGCTGCCTGACGAAAAACCTCGGGTTGATAAACAGACATCGCAATGTCCTCAGCTTTAAAACCATCGGTATCGTGACCCCAGCGTTTCATCTGAGAAATGAACCATAGCGCATGTGAACGCCAGGGGTAATTGGCTGCATAGCGACTGAAGACATTAAAATCTGGAAATGACTGAGGCTTTTCGTCCAGTGATTGACTGATGGTGCCGGTGAGAGATTTTTCCAGTACATCAATAGGTGCGTTTACATATCGACCATTTTGTAATAGCTCGCAGGCCTCTCGTCGATTGTCAGGCTCATCCAGCCATTTGGCTGCATTCAATAAGGCCGAAATCACAGCAATATGCGTGTTAGGGTTTTTCTCTGCCCAGTCGCGTGTTACCCCGAGTACTTTTTCAGGATGGTTATTCCAGATGTCGTAACTGGTTAACAGAGTTCGACCCAGGCCTTCTGAAACCGCATGGCTGTTCCAGGGCTCACCGACACAGTACCCAGCAATCATACCCGCGCGCAGGTAATGTGCCATCTGAGGTGGCGGTACTACACGTAGCTTAACGTCATGATCAGGATCTATACCTGCATCAGCAAGCCAGTAACGTAACAGGTAATTGTGCGATGAATCAGGATATACAATGGCAAAGGTGAGCTGTGCGCGATGCGCATTTTTATCCTGCTCAATCACCTTTTTCAGCGCTTTGGCAGAGCCCTGGGGGGTGTCTATGTGATCCACTCCGGTACCAATCATGCGGCCATACAGCTCGCGTGATACGGTGATGGCATTACCATTTAAGCCGAGACTCATGGCGGTTACCATAGGTTGGCATCGATTACCTTCCATTACACTACTGATAGGCATGGCCGCCAGCATCTGTGCGCCGTCCAGCATACCTGCACAGACTTTGTCGCGGATATTGGACCAGGAGGATTCACGTGATAGTTCGACTTCCAGCCCCTGTTGAGCGAAAAAGCCTTTCTCTTTTGCGACTACCAGAGGAGCGCAGTCGGTCAGTGGAACAAAACCCAGTGACAAGCGTGTTTTTTCTGGCGTGCTATCTTTTGAACTTTTAACGGATAGCGGCTGAGTTGGTAGCTTTATAATTTTGGCTTTTGTCGCTGCGGCTGTTTGCTTTTGCTCAGTTTTCTTTGCAGGATTTTGATGACGCTCGTGCAGGAACTTAACCACTTCGGCACGATAGTGGTTGTATTTTGGATCTTCAGCTAGAGCCAGACGATCACGTGGACGCTCCAGATTAATCTGTAGAATTTCACCGATGCTGGCAGAGGGGCCATTGGTCATCATGATAATACGATCAGACAGCAGTACAGCCTCATCTACATCGTGTGTAATCATGATCACGGTATTATTCAAGTGTGCCTGAATTTCCATCAGTGAATCCTGCATATGGGATCTAGTCAGCGAGTCCAGTGCGCCGAAAGGTTCATCCATCAGTAAAACTTTAGGTTCCATAGCCAGTGCACGTGCAATACCCACACGCTGTTTCATGCCACCCGAAATTTCACTGGGTTTTCTATCTAGCGCATGGGTCATGTGTACCAGTTCAAGATTGTGTAGCGTCCAGTCGTGACATTCTTTTTTCGATTTGGTTTTTTTGAACACCTGATCAACCGCCAGTCGTACATTGTCATACACACTTAACCAGGGCATTAAAGAGTGGTTCTGGAACACTACAGCACGGTCGGGACCCGGTTCGGTGACTTCCTGCTGTTCCAGCAATACACCACCTTCAGTCGCGTTTAACAGACCCGCAACAATATTAAGAACGGTGGATTTACCGCAACCAGAATGTCCAATGAGCGAAATGAATTCACCCTGCTGTACCTGCAGGTCAACATCTTTAAGTACGTTTAATGGCCCATTGTCGGTTGGGAAGGTAATACTTACATGCGAAATGTCGAGATAATTGTTCATTATATTTTCCTGAATCTGTATCAGCGTAAAACGGCATTTTTATCCCAGCTTACGAGGCGCTGGATAAACAACATGCCGCGATCCAGCATGAAACCGATGAAACCAATCACCAGTACCGCGACCATGATGCGCGACAGGGAATTGGAACTGCCATTCTGGAATTCATCCCATACGAATTTTCCCAGGCCTGGATTCTGAGCCAGCATTTCTGCGGCGATGAGGACCATCCAGCCTATGCTGAGAGAAAGCCGTAGGCCGGTAAATATCATAGGGACTGAAGAGGGTAGTACTATCTTCAGCGTTTTGGTCATCCAGTTCAGCCTCAGTACCCGACTGACATTGATCAGATCCTTGTCGACACCTGAAACTCCTACGGTGGTATTGATTACGGTAGGCCACAGGCAACACAGGGTGACCGTGATGGCCGAGTTAAGAAAAGATTTGTCAAATAAGGGGTCATTGCTGACATACATTGCAGAGACCACCATAGTAACCAGCGGCAGCCATGCCAGTGGAGACACGGGTCTAAATACCTGAATAATAGGGTTTAATGCGCGGTAAATAGTCGGGCTCATACCACACACGATGCCTATCGGTATCGCGATGATTGAGCCGATTAAAAACCCGGTAGCGACGGTTAGCAAGCTGGTGAATATCTGATCGACAAATGTGGGTGCGCCGGTATATTTGCGATCAGCGATTTTATCCAGTTTTTCCTGTGGACTACCTTTGGCGATGGCCTTGTCAAGACGCTGCTGCATACGTTGATAAAACTTTTCTTCCTTGAGTCGTTCTGCGGTATGTTCATCATACAGTGAGATCACCTGATCCCACACCTTAACCGGACCGGGAAACTGACCCAGAGAGGTCACCACCATGCTGGCGCCAGCGGACCAGATCAACAGGAAGATTCCAAAGGCAAAAAGAGGAATTAAAAAAGCCTGTGCATAGCCGCCAAGGTCACGATTGATCTTTTCTCCTGCCAGATAATTTAGAATTCGATCGATCCATACGATGTCGTATGTAGTTTGCTTAGGCTTTATCGATTTCATGGTCTGCTTCTTCTCTATGTTTGTTCGTTAATTCTCCCCGTCTTTATAAGACGGGGAGCTCTGTAGTTTTGTTTAAACCTTATCCTTACCTTTCAAACCAATTGGAAACTGATCGATATACTGGTTAGGTTTAGTGCCATCAAAAGGAATGTTATCGATGAACTCTTTCTGAACCGGGCGGAATCCGGTTTCCCTGCTAAAATCTGGGAACTCCTCAGCAGAGATGGTGCCTTCTTCAATTAAGGATTCAGCCGCTTTGCGATACAGGTCCGGGCGATAAACACTCTTCGCTGTTTCTGTATACCAGCTATCAGGTTTGTATTCGGATATCTGGCCCCAGCGACGCATTTGTGTCAGGTACCAGACTGCATCCGAGTAGTAAGGGTAGGTGGCGTTGTAACGAAAGAATACGTTGAAATCCGGCACTGAGCGCTTGTCTCCCTTTTCGTATTCAAAGGTACCGGTCATCGAGTTGGCAATGACCCTGGCATCTGCGCCTACGTAATTAGGCTTTGAAAGAATTTTTACCGCTTCCTGTCGATTGGCGTTGTTGTTCTCATCTAGCCATTTACCCGCACGTATCAATGCCTTAACCAGACGCGTGGTAGTGTTAGGATATTTCTCGGTAAATTCTTTGGTCAGACCAAAAACCTTTTCCGGATTATCCTTCCAGATTTCGTAGTCAGTAATAACCGGTACACCAATACCTTTGAATACAGCTTGCTGGTTCCACGGCTCACCTACGCAGTAACCATAAATGGTGCCAGCCTCAAGCGTTGCAGGCATTTGCGGAGGAGGGGTCACCGATAACAGCGCGTCAGCATTTATGGTACCGGTAATGTCGCCTTTTTCAGGAGAGTAGTAACCAGGCTTTATGCCGCCTGCAGCCAGCCAGTAACGTAATTCATAGTTATGGGTGGAAACCGGAAATACCATGCCCATCTTGAACGGCTTGCCTTCGGCTTTGTACTTTTCAACGACAGGTTTCAGGTAGTCAGCTTTGATTGGGTGTTGAGGCTTACCATCGGCCATTTTAGGTACATGCGGCTTCATCTGCTCCCAGACTTCATTTGATACCGTAATACCGTTTCCGTTTAAGTCCATTGAGAATGGAGTCACAATGTGAGCTTTGGTGCCAAAGCCGATAGTAGCGGCTAACGGTTGGCCAGCGAGCATGTGTGCGCCGTCCAGCTGCCCATCGATGACACCATCCAGCAGCACTTTCCAGTTGGCCTGTGCTTCCAGTGTGACGTACAGTCCTTCATCTTCAAAAAAGCCTTTTTCATAGGCGATTGCTAATGGAGCCATATCGGTTAGCTTGATAAAACCGAATTTCAATTCTTCTTTTTCAGGTTCGCCAACCTCGGCCATGACCGTATGAGATACCAGACCCAGGCTTAATACTCCTAGTCCCAGTAACTTGGTAAATCGTCTTCTACTTTTGTTAAACAGGGTATTGCTCATCATCGTTTCTACCTCGGGTTATGGTTAAAATATTCAGTTTGTTTTGTGCAAAAAAAAACGCCCGCTTTCGACCAGGAAAATTCCTGATCGGAAACGGACGCCATTGTCCAGTCTGGTAACCGCCGTTGGTTACGCTAGTTAATTAAAGTTCCTGCTGGTTCGCCATTGAACTCTCTAATAAGAGCGAGGAAAAAAGTTACATGTCTAAATCGTAATCACGCTTCGTGCCAAAAAAGTATTTATTACGTTAAAACAGCTACTTAACTTTTTTGAAAAAACTTATGAGAATGGGCTGAATACTTTTTTGCCCATTGAAAATGCATTTATGCCCAATATTGGGGAGTCGTGCATTATTTTATAACGCCTAGAATTTCTGCGGTTTCTATGATTTGAGATGCAATATCAATCAGCTGCTTCTTCTGGTTCATTGCCGTTTTACGCATCAGGTGATAAGCCTCGGCTTCATCTAGCTGACGCTGTTTCATCAGTATACCTTTTGCCTTATCGATGATTTTACGGTTAGATAACTCGGTTCTTGAATCATCAAGTTGCTGCTTAAGGTTTTGAAACTGACCAAACGTGGCAATCGCGGCATCCAGAATTGGACGCACCTGTCCCGCTTTTATGCCGTCTACTACATATGCACTGACGCCCGCTTCGACTGCGCGTCGAATTGTGTGTCCATCGTCATCCTGACTGAACATGACCATCGGTTTAGGTGAGTTGCTCTGGGCACTGCGCAGGTTTTCCAGCATATCTCTATCAGGCAAATCAATATCAATGATGACGATATCTGGCTGTATACGCTCCACTTCATTAAGTAAATACATGTCTGATGAGATGACGGCAACGACTTCACATCCAATTTTACTTAATGTGTCACGGGTACTGAGACTGCGTTCCGGCGAGTCATCTACCAGCATTACAGTGAGTGTTTTCAAGATTTAAAAAAGAGAGATAAAAGTTGATTGGAGGATAGGTAAAAGTGTTAACAAACGATAATTTTGGTTCTGATTCTGTTAATTGGAAACCATTCTGCACTCATATTGTGCGAAACAGCCTGTTTTGGTGCCAAAGTCATGCTTATGAGCGATATGGGTTTTGATTGCTGTTTAACAGGTTTAGTTAACCTGGGGACAGTAGCTGTGAAACGTTTAGGGCTTGCTCAGGTTTTGCGTCAGATATCTGTCTAGAGCATTAGCAAAAGACTGACGATCACTCTGACTGAATGCGGCGGGTCCGCCGGTCTGCACACCACTGGCCCGCATCGATTCGAGAAAGTCGCGCATATTCAGGCGGCTCTTGATGTTTTCTTTAGTAAACAATTCACCGCGTGGGCTTAGTGCTACGCCTTTGGCCTGCAGCACTTCATCTGCCAGTGGTATATCGCTTGTAATTACCAGGTCACCAGGTTCAAGACGTTTGACGATTTCATTATCGGCTACATCAAAACCTGAGGAGACTCGGAGCATTTTGATATTACTTAGAGACGGTATGTTAATTGACTGATTGGCAACTAGAGTCAGCTGCACACCGGTCCGATGTGCCGCTTTAAACAGTATGTCCTTGATGACGACCGGGCAGGCATCGGCGTCTACCCAGATTTTCATGCTTGTTTAATCAAACTTGTTAATCCAGGTCGTTAATCAGGGAGGCTCTGGTCTCGTCATTGACGGTAACCTGATGGGTATACACGCTATGTTCCACGCCCATTTTTAATTCACCGCCATTTTTCAATGCGCTAATCATTTCGTCGTTCAGTTCAAAACGCATGAAGTGGACGGAGGATGTCTTGGTTGCGGTGGTGCGCTCCAGATCCTCGTTGGAGATACACCAGACCTTATCCAGATCGTTTACCTGTATCCAGACCAGGTCTTCTATACCAACCATTTTCTGCAACTGAGCAGCACGCACTTCCGGGTCGCTGTACTCGATCATGAAGGTTGCTTTCAGGTTTTTACCGTCAGGAATCAGTGGATTGTAGGCTTCTAACTCGTCTTCAATACCTTCAGCTTCGAATACTTTTTCAATGCGTAGCATTTCCTGAATCTGGTAACGGATAGTCAGTCGATCTTCGAAATATAGTGTGGAGTTAGGCCCCAGCGCTACCTGACGGTTTTTCTTGTGTGCCATAACCTGCTGTCGGTAATCACTGCGCTTTTCAGCGTATTCTTCCAGTGACCACAGATCTTTTCTTGATAATTGATGAGATTGAGTCATTTGGTTTTTCCTCACTACTTATAAGTCATAGGCCTGACGCAGCAGGGTAATCGGGTGTACCGAATCCGTACCATCGTCCAGTCCCATAGAGATGTGATGTCCAGCCATCGGGCAATCGCTGGTATACACATCGGGTTGTTCTTTTTTCACACGATTTACCACGGGTTTGCAAATTTTCATGGCGGATTCGTGGAATTCTTTCTTGAAGGTATAGGTGCCATCATGTCCCGAACAACGCTCGATGGTATCGATCTCGGTACCTTCAATCAGGCTGAGTAAATCACGTGTCTTGTTGCCAATACGCTGCACGCGCTGATGGCAGGCAACGTGATAACTGACCTTGCCGGGAGAGTTTTTGAAATCAGTTTTTAGCAAGCCGTCTTTATGCCTGAGCATCAGGTACTCGAAGGGATCAAACATGGCCTGCTGGACCTTGATGACCTGCTCATTCTCAGGATACATCAGCGGGAGTTCCTGTTTAAACTGCAGGGTACAGGAAGGTACTGGCGCAATAATATCCCAGCCATCATCGACCAGAGCGGCCATGATCGGGATGTTATGCTGCATCAGCTTTTCAACGCTATCCAGGTCGCCCAGTTCGAGTTTGGGCATGCCGCAGCACTGGGTATTTTTTATCACCTGAACCGCAATACCGTTATGCTCGAAGACCTTGATCATGTCCTCGCCCAGGTGTGGTTCATTGTATTCACCGTAACAGGTGCCAAAGATAGCAACCTTACCAGTGGTGGTTGCTGTGGCTTTGACCTGGGAAAGGTCAGGGCTATGCGATGCTGTTCTTTTAGAAAGCGTTTTAGCCGCATAGGCGGGTAGTCTCGGCTTGCTGTGTATACCCAGGGTATCTTCCAGCAGTCCGCGACTGTGTTCATTTTTGTTCGCTGCATTCACAAGGTTAACGACCACCGGAATGGTCGCAAACTTACCGAGAGTATCGGTTGATGTGATGATTTTATCGCGAGTTTTAACGCGACCTGTTTTATAGCCTATGGCCTTAGCGCGCAGCATCAGGTGCGGAAAGTCTACGTTCCATTCATGTGGAGGAACATATGGACATTTGGTGAGATAACAGAGATCACACAGGTAACAGTGATCGACTACCTTCCAGTAATCCTGCTTGTCTACACCATCGACTTCCATGGTTTCCGATTCATCGACCAGATCAAACAGGGTCGGGAAGGACTGGCATAGACTCACGCAGCGGCGGCAACCGTGACAGATGTCGTACACTCGTTCCAGTTCTTCGAAGAGTTTCTCTTCGTTGTAAAAATCCGGATCGTTCTGACCCAGTGGATGACGGGTTGGTGCCTGTAGACTTCCTTCTCGAGTAGCCATAGTTTTTATTTTTAAGGGTTAGTGGATATTGTGTAATGTAACACCGGACCCGCGTACAGAGATGCGGGCCCGATGATTACAATAAGTAAGGATTAACCTTCCAGGTTATCCAGTGCTTTCTGGAAGCGGTTAGCGTGAGAACGCTCGGCTTTACCCAGAGTTTCAAACCAGTCAGCGATTTCGTCAAAGCCTTCTTCACGAGCTGATTTGGCCATTCCAGGGTACATATCGGTATATTCGTGAGTTTCACCCGCGATGGAAGCTTTCAGGTTGTCTGACGTGCTACCGATAGGCAGACCAGTTGCCGGATCACCAACTTCTTCCAGATATTCCAGGTGACCATGTGCATGGCCTGTTTCGCCTTCTGCAGTTGAACGAAAAACAGCGGATACATCGTTGTAGCCTTCAACGTCTGCTTTTGCAGCGAAGTACAGGTAACGACGATTAGCTTGAGATTCACCAGCAAAAGCGTCTTTCAGGTTTTGCTCTGTTTTGGTTCCTTTTAGGGACATAATGCCTCCGTAGATTGTAAGAAGTAGAAATGATTATTTATGTGTATTGGGTGACACATGGCCGTTAGTCTAACAATTGAGGCGTCAATGTATATTTAATTTTCGCAATCTGATCGATTTAATTACTCAATAGATAATTTAACTATCATTGACTTTCCTAAATGATCTTGCGGCTTATCGAAGGACAAATCCAGCAAAATATTAGTCCCTGACGACTGCTGGCAGGGTTAAACTAGTAGCATAATAAATCGGAGGATGGCCAGTGAAAGCAAGTGATCTGTTTGTAAAGTGTCTCGAAAATGAGGGGGTGGAGTATATCTTCGGCATACCGGGTGAAGAAAATCTGGATGTAATGGACTCACTGATTGATAGCGATATTCAGTTTATTACCACCCGCCATGAACAGGGTGCTGCTTTTATGGCTGACGTGTATGGACGTTTAACTGGCAAGGCTGGCGTCTGCCTGGCGACGCTGGGACCGGGGGCGACCAATCTGGTGACAGGTTTTGCCGATGCGAATATGGATCGTGCGCCGATAATTGGTATCGCGGGACAGGGGGCAACCACACGCATGCATAAGGAAAGCCACCAGATCCTGGATCTGGTGAACCTGTTTTCACCAATCTCGAAATACAGTGTACAGGTCAAGGAGCCTGAAATCGTCCCCGAGATCGTGCGTAAATCTTTCAAATCCGCTCAGGCTGAAAAACCAGGCGGCAGTTTTATAGATTTCCCCGAGAATATTGCTCATATGGAACTGTCTGTAGAGAAGGAACCGCTGAAGGTTCAATCCGCGCAGTGCCCGGTGCCTCCACGTGAAAAAATCCTGCAGGCCGCTGCAGTCATCAACAATGCGCGCTTCCCGATGGTGATGGCGGGGAACGGGGTCATACGCGCCGGGGCCAGTGACAAGCTGGTTGAATTTGCTGAGAAGCTAAACCTGCCGGTGGCTACCACCTTTATGGCCAAAGGCGCGATTCCGTTTAGCCACAATCTTTCGTTGGGTACTGTCGGCCTGCAGGCGCGGGATTTCATCGCCTGCGGTTTTGATCGTGCTGATGTCATCATCTGCATTGGTTATGACATGGTTGAGTACCACCCTCATCTATGGCATGGCAATAAGGACAAAAAGATCATCCATGTGGATATGAATCCAGCTGAAGTGGATGAGCATTATATTGTCGAATGCGGCGTGATTGGGGATATTGGCGCTGCCCTGAAGGAGATTGCCAGTGAAACGCGTCGGGTCAACGATAACTCGCATGGGAATCTGCGTGAAACCATTGTAGAAGAGCTATCAGCGCATGCCTCTGACGATTCGTTCCCGCTTAAACCACAACGTATTATCTGGGATTTGCGCCAGGCGCTGGCGCATGACGACATTGTGATATCGGATGTTGGTGCGCATAAGATGTGGATGGCGCGTATGTACCAGGCCGAGCGTCCCAATACCTGTATTATTTCCAATGGCTTTGCCTCAATGGGTATAGGCGTACCGGGTGCAATTGCCGCAAAGCTTACCCACCCGGAAGTTACCGCGCTGACGGTAACCGGCGACGCGGGCTTTATGATGAATTCGCAGGAGATTGAAACCGCCCTGCGCTATGAGATCCCGATAATCATCCTGATCTGGAATGACAGTGAGTATGGCCTGATCAAATGGCATCAACTGCGCCGTTTTGGACGCGAAACCAACATAAATTTTCGTAATCCTGATTTTGTTAAGTATGCGGAAAGCTTCGGTGCGAAGGGTTATCGTATTGAGCAGGCAGTCGAGTTAATCCCAACTATTAAACAGGCGAAAAAGGATAATACCGTGGTCATCATTGACTGCCCGGTTGATTACTCCGAAAACATGAAGCTGACAGAGAAGCTCGGCAAGCTGGTTTGTCCGATCTGATCCTCAACAGGGAGAGAAAAATGAATAATGATTTTACCAATATGGTGCCAGGCACCTCAGAAACCGCTCGACTGCAGGTGACTTCACCCTGGACTGGGAGCGTAATCGGGTCGGTACCACAGCTTAATAGCGACGGGATACAGCAGGCACTTGGACTTGCCTATGCTATCTTTCAGGATCGCTCGCGCTGGCTCAGTGTGACTAAGCGCATGGCGATTTTAAAGCGTACCGCTGCCATCATGGAAATCATGGCCGACGATCTGGCGATTGAGGCCGCGCGCGAAGGGGGTAAACCTCTGGCTGATTCCAGGGTTGAGGTCGCGCGTGCAATTGATGGCGTGTATAACACGCTCGAGTGTTTACGAAACAATGCAGGGCGCGAGATTCCCATGGCAATCAACGCGGCTTCTGAGCATCGCCTGGCGATGACTCAGTTTGAACCGATTGGCGTCGTGGTCGCGGTAAGTGCTTTTAACCATCCTTTGAACCTGATCGTACACCAGGTAATCCCGGCGATTGCTGCCGGATGTCCGGTTATTGTTAAACCGGCGGAAGATACCCCTTTATCCTGTTTCAGGTTCATGAATATACTGCGCGAAGCCGGTTTGCCCGAGGACTATGGGATGGCGCTGATGACTCAGGACCTCGCCGTCGCGGAGCAATTGGTGAGTGACTCTCGAGTGGGTTTTTTCAGCTTCATTGGCAGTGCTAAAGTGGGATGGATGCTGCGTTCCAAACTGGCGCCAGGTACGCGTTGCGCGCTTGAACACGGCGGCGCAGCCCCGGTTATCATTTGCGAAGACGCAGATCTTGAAGCGATTCTACCGCTGATCGCAAAAGGCGGTTTTTACCACGCCGGGCAGGTCTGTGTTTCGGTGCAACGGGTGTTTGCACATCGTTCGGTGGTTGATCAGGTCACTGCGCAACTATCCGAGATTGCGAATGCCTTGAAATGCGGCGATCCGACCGATGAAACGACGCAGGTGGGGCCCTTGATCCGTCCACTGGAAGCACAGCGTGTTTCACAATGGGTAGATGAAGCGGTTGAAGAGGGTGCAATTCTGGTAACCGGTGGAAAACGTAACGAAAATAATTGCTACGACTGTACCGTGTTACTGGAGCCTGATCTCGATAGCAAGGTGAGCCGTCAGGAGATATTCGGCCCGGTGATCTGTATCTATGCGTTTGATGAGCTGGAACAGGCGGTGCAGATGGCGAACGATGTCCCGTATGCGTTTCAGGCAGCAGTCGCAACGCAGCAGCTGGATAGCGCTTTGTACTGTTACAAAAACCTGAATGCCTCGGCGGTGATGGTTAATGACCATACTGCCTTCAGAGTCGACTGGATGCCTTTTGCGGGTTTGAAACAATCCGGTTTAGGGGTAGGGGGAATACCTCATACCTTCAGAGATATGCAGATAGAGAAAATGCTGGTTATTAAATCCGACGTCATTTAGCCGCTGCATTTGCATGCGGGCATAAAAAAAGCCACTTTTCAGTGGCTTTTTCGTTTTATGAAAATATTTTTGGTGAGCCTGGGTGTGAGTTATAATGCTCGAGTTCGTGATTTTGTGGGTCTTGTAAGTATATCTCTCGGGTTTGTTCTGATTCGAAGTAAATGATCAGGTCATCCTTTTCGGTACTCTCAACAACATATGGCATGTTCATCAGTTGTTTTATGGACGTTCCAGTCACTGGATCTGTGGTTTCAATACGATAGGTCATAGTTGATCCCCTCCTAATGTTTTGAAATCGAAGACGCATTAAAAACGGAAATGAAACGTTTGTATACAAAAAATTGAGCCATAGATAAAATTATTTTTAAATTTTACAGAAAATCAAATAATTAAACTTTTAGATTAAATAAAATTTTCTAAATTACTCATAACATACTGATATTTAAATAAAATAGGAAACCGATGAAAAGCTACGATGTATATGCATTAGGTAATGCGCTAGTTGATATTGAATACCATAAATCCGCTCAGGAGCTGGTCTCTATGGGTATAGAGAAAGGTGTCATGACACTGATCGACGAGCAGTTGCATAATCATCTGGTCAATTATCTGGGCGATCAACACGAAAAAATGGCCTGCGGCGGATCCGCGGCAAATTCCCTGATTGCGATTGCACAACTGGGAGGGCAAAGCTTTTTTTCCTGCTGTGTGGCGAATGATATGGCGGGACAGTTTTTCATCCATGACCTGAAACAATCCGGCTTACATACAAATGCTGACCGGCACATGGTGGATGGCGCTATGACCGGTAAATGCCTGGTGTTTGTCACCCCCGATGCGGACCGCACCATGAATACGTTTCTGGGCGCCAGTGCGGATCTCAACGCGAGTTTTGTTTCTGAGCAGGCGATCGCCGATTCCGATTATATCTATCTTGAGGGTTACCTGGTGACCGACCAAAGGTCACGCGATGCGGTTTTACTGGCAAAGCAGTATGCAGTGAAGCATGGGGTTAAAACAGCACTGACTCTGTCTGATCCCAATATGATGCGTTTTTTCCGCGACGGTATGCTGGAAATGATTGGCGAAGGGGTAGATCTGCTATTTGCAAACGAGGAAGAAGCGCAGGAACTCACCGAGACCGATGATATAGATCTCATGGTTGAGCGTCTGAAAAACTATGCGAAAACCTTTGCAGTAACGTTGGGTGCTCAGGGGGCGCTGGTATTTGATGGTGAAGATCTGCATCAGATCAAGGCTAACCCGGTAACTGCAGTTGATACCCTGGGTGCTGGAGATATGTTTGCAGGCGCATTTCTATATGGCCTGACGCATGGTTATGGTTATGAGGAATCTGGCCAGCTCGCTTCACTGGCTTCAGCGCAGATTGTAACGCAGTTCGGACCACGTTTATCGGCCCAGCAGAGTCTTGAAATACTAAAGCAATTTAATGCTGGTATTTAACCACTTGATCAGGAAGAATAGAGCGCTTTTTTAACGCCCGCAGGGCATTTGACAACGATTACCATGCATCAAACCGACGATTTACGCATTACCGCAATCAAGGAACTGGCTTCACCCGAGCAGGTTCACACTGAAATCCCGCTGACAGAAAAGGCTAACGAAACTGTGTATCAGGCTCGTCAGGATATCTATCGTATTCTCGATGGTAAGGACGACCGCCTGATGGTGGTGATAGGGCCCTGTTCTATCCACGACCCGAAAGCCGCGCTGGAATATGCCGGCCGCCTGAAAAAAGTCATGGATGAGCTCTGCAATGAGTTGCTCATCGTTATGCGTGTTTATTTTGAGAAGCCCCGCACTACCGTAGGATGGAAAGGTTTGATCAACGATCCCGATCTGGATGAAAGCTTTCATATCAATAAAGGCGTACGCATGGCGCGCGAGCTGATGCTGACACTGGCGGATATGGGGGTGCCATCGGGTACCGAATATCTCGACCTGATCAGTCCACAATATATCGCTGATCTGGTTGCCTGGGGTGCGATTGGTGCGCGTACTACCGAAAGCCAGGGGCATCGCGAGTTATCCTCTGGGCTTTCCTGTCCGGTGGGATTCAAAAATGGTACCGATGGCCGTCTGCAGATCGCGATAGATGCAATCCGTTCGGCCTCCAGGCCGCATAGTTTTCTCTCGGTTACCAAACAGGGCCACTCGGCCATTTTTAACACCTCTGGAAATGAATATACGCATGTAATCCTCAGAGGTGGTAGCCGCCCCAACTATGACCGTGAAAGCGTCAATGAAGCGGCCAGGCAATTGCAGGAGTGTGGTTTACCCGAACGTGTGATGGTGGACTTCAGTCATGCCAATAGTGCTAAGAAGTTCCATAAGCAGGTTGAGGTGGGAGAGGATATTGCACATCAGTTACGCACTGGTCAAAAATCCATCTTTGGCGTAATGATTGAATCAAACCTGGTTGAAGGACGCCAGGATACTGATGGTGGCGAGTTGACCTATGGCCAGAGTATTACCGATGCCTGCCTGGGCTGGGATGACAGTGAAAAATTACTGCATACCCTTGCCGATGCCGTGAAGGTAGCACGTAGCAAGGATTAAGCGCGCCCGCGAATTCGCCGGTAATCACAGAATGGGAAAGTTACTCGGCTGAAAATTAGCGGGAATGCGGTAGTTATACGACGGGATCAGGCGTAATGAAATCTTTGCCGCCTGAATGATATTTCTGATCTTGCCGTCTTCCTGGTAATCAATGACCTGCATCGGGATACCATCCATCTGGGCCGCAGGGTGTGCTAGTAAGGTGAATATCTGCTGGTGCTGTTTAGGTGCTGACTGCTTAAACTGCTGGATGAAGCGCTTGATCTGTTCGAGGCTGTTGATATCACTGGTATGCAGGTCCAGTTGCGGATAGCTCGCCATACACACTTCGCTTTTCAGCGTTTTTTCCTGGTAGACAGCAATCACGCTGCAGTCGGTGCCCAATACCTGTTTATGTTGACCGGTTACCCGGATATTGAAGCGATTTGCTGAAGCAGGCTTTTTATACTGGTCGAGAAACTGCTGTAACTGTTCCCGTTGTTGGGGAACAAGTTGCGTCATGCCCTGGTCTATCAAACCCTGTAGCAGGGTTCTATTCTGTTTATAGAAGGTAACGTACTGATCAATAGTCTGGATGTTGGTCTGAAAAAAACGCTTGCTCGGGTTGTGCAACTGAACGATATCGCCATCGCGCAAATTGACCAGCAGGGCCATCGACTGATCGATATCGCGGTTGATGCGTAGCAAATCACGTTGAATGAGTATGGAGTGAAAGGGGATATGCCTGGCTCCATTAACCAGATCGTAGCGGATACTTAAATCTGCAGACACATTGATTGTGTAAAGCAGCAGTAAAAAAGTTATAATTCGCAAAACCCGCATCATCAATAGTCCAGCCGTCAAATTCCGCAGAGTCTAACATAAGATCTTAATGACAAAAGCTCGTAAAAAGAAATCGCCCGCTAAATCTCGTGGGCACAAAAAGTCATCATCCAGCCGATCTATCAGCTGGAAAAAAATCTCGCTGCTGTCGCTGTTTGCTGCGCTGATTGGACTGATTGGATATAGCCTGTATCTGGACCGCATTATTCAGCAACGATTTGATGGTGACACCTGGGCAAAACCTTCGCGTGTATATGCTCGCTCACTGGAACTTTATGCGGGCCTGCAACTTACTGCCGAGCAATTGATGAATGAATTGCGCCTGGCTGATTACAAGCCGGTGAAACAGGTGGCTGCGGTTGGGCAATTCTCACGTGATGGTGATGTGGTTGAGTTTTTTGCAAAACCCTTTCAGCTGCCAGGGCAGACAGAAGCTCAGGCCACAAATCATATTCGGGTTCGTTTTGATAGCAATCAAGTCGCTGAGCTCAGAAACCTGGATATTGGCAAAGAGGTTGATTTTTATCCGCTCACGCCGGCGATTATCGGTAGCTTTATCCCAGGGAACGGGGAAGATCGCCTGGTCGTGGAGGATGATCAGATACCGGATGAATTGATCGATATCCTGCTGGCGGTAGAAGACCGCATGTTTTTCACCCATATTGGGATCAATCCGCTCTCGATTATGCGTGCGCTGGTTGCCAATATTAAAGCGGGTAGAACCGTGCAGGGCGGCAGTACGCTGACCCAGCAACTGGCTAAAAATCTTTTTTTAACCCCTGAACGATCTCTCATACGCAAGATCAACGAGGCACTGCTGTCCCTGATGCTGGAGTTTCGATTTGATAAGAAAACTATCCTCGCTGCTTATATCAATGAAGTTTTCCTGCTACAGCAAAAGAGTACTTCGGTGCATGGTTTTGCGCTGGCCAGCAAGTTGCTGTTTAAACAACCCTTGAGGGATTTGTCCACTGATCGCCTTGCCTTGCTGGTGGGCATGGTCAAAGGACCCTCTGTCTATAATCCGATTGCCAATCCGGACAACGCACTGAAACGCAGAAATCAGGTACTTAAGGTTTTACTGAACGATGGCCAGATTACCCAAACAGCCTATAGCCACCTGACTGCAAAGCCGTTGGGTGTAGTCAAACGCCTGCCCACGGTTAATCGCTTCCCGGCTTACCTTGACCTGGTCAAAAAACAGCTGAACAGTAATTACTCGGCTGAGGACTTATCCAACAAGGGGTTAAATATCTTTACCGCATTCGATCCACTGCGTCAGCAGCAGCTGGAGCAGGGCCTGTCCAGGGGTTTGAGTCGCTTTGATAATAAAAACATACAGTCGGCAGTGATCATGACGGATTATTTAAGTGGTGATCTGGTTGCCCTGATTGGCGACAGGGATACCGATTTTCCGGGCTACAATCGCGCCATTATGGCCCAGCGACCGATCGGCTCACTGATCAAACCGATGTTACTGTATGGGCTGTTAAAATCTGGCAGTACGCTGGCGACTGTGGTTGAGGATAGCCCAATACGTATCAAGCAATCGGATGACCAGATCTGGGAGCCGCAAAATTACGATAAAAAATTGCATGGCACGATGACCCTGTACAATGCATTCATTCACTCCTATAACCTGCCATTTGTAAATCTGGGTGTAGAAAAAAATGCTTTGCAGACCTTAACTGAAAATATGCAGAAGATACATTTGCAAAAGCAGTCGGTGGTATATCCCTCCATGCTGTTAGGTGCAATACAGCTTACCCCCTTTGAGATTTCACAAATGTATCAGGTGATTGCGAATTCTGGATATTTCTCACCGTTAACGACCATTCGCGAAGTCACCGATGATCATTTTAAGGTACTGTCGCGCATTCCGTTGACTTCGCAGGAAGTATTTGATCGCCGCGTGATGATCCAGTTACAGCGGGCATTGATTGGCGTTACTGAGGAAGGTACCGCACGTTATCTGAAAAGCCGCTTCAGCGAGAAAACCTTTGCGGGAAAAACTGGCACCACCAATGATTTACGCGACTCCTGGTTTGCGGGTTTTTCCAACCGCTATTTAACGGTAGTATGGCTTGGCGATGACGAAAACCATCCTATCGGTTTAACTGGCTCATCCGGTGCGTTACGTGTCTGGTCGGATATTATGGAAAAGGTCAATGACAGTTCGCTTAAACTAACCGCTGATCCTGAACTCGAATGGATTTATGTAAATGAGTTAACGGGCGGTAAAACTAGTAATGGCTGTGAATTATCCGCACTATTACCGTTCGAAAAAGGGACGCAGCCAGATTTTAGTACCGAATGTAAACAAAACCTACTCGACAGGGGGATACGTTGGTTTCAAGATCAATTCTAATTTTATTGTTAACACTGGCAATGCTGGTTGGCTGTGCCCCTAAGTCGGTGATTGAAACGGATCAATATCATCAACCAGAGAGTTCCCAGCCACAGCATAAGTCGCTTAACAGCCTGCAGCTAAAAGCACTCCAGTTAATGAACCAGCAGGATTACGATGGTGCCATTGAGTACTTGCAACGGGCAGTCAAAATAGATCCCCGCAATGCGCTTAACTGGCACTACCTGGCGCAGAATTACTGGCATAAGCAGGATTACCCGCGTTGTCGCGATATGATACAGCGTGCCATCGCCTATAGTCAGTTTGACGAAGATCTGCAACGCGCGAACCGGATTTTACTCGAACAGTGTTCGGGCTAATCGGGTTGTAGAGAAGCACATTGATGGCGAAACTGGCAAGCGAGCTTGAAGTTAACGATGTGCTGGGTGAGCAGGGCATACTGCAACAGTATATTGAAGGTTACCAGACGCGCGAAAGCCAGCTGAAAATGGCCGAACTGATTATGCAATGCATACGTCAGGGCGAAAACCATGTGATTGAAGCGAGTACCGGCATAGGCAAATCCTTTGCTTATCTGGTGCCAGCATTTTTGTCAGCGCATAAAATTCTCATCTCAACGGGTACCAAGAACCTGCAGGATCAGTTATTCAACAAGGATATCCCGCTGATCAATAAAACCATTGTCTCAGGTAAGCAGTTAGCCCTATTAAAGGGCCGAAGTAATTACTGCTGTCCCTACCGAATCAAAAAATATCGTCAGCAACGGCGCTTTCAGACACGTCAGCTGGCTGCTGTGTTTGATGCACTGGCAGACTGGTCACAAACCTCGTTAACCGGCGATATCGCCGAATTCGCAGATATCCCTGAAAACGATAGCCTGTGGTTTTATGCGACATCCAATGCAGATAACTGTCTGGGCGGTGACTGTCCGGAATTTTCACAGTGCTATGTGATCAAGGCTCGGCGTAAGGCGATGGATGCCGATGTGGTCGTTATTAACCATCACCTGTTTTTTTCAGACCAGGCACTGCGTGAAGAAGGCTTTGGTGAGTTACTGCCTGATGTAGATGTACTGATTTTCGATGAAGCCCACCAGTTGCCTGATGTGGCGAGTCATTTTTTTGGTCGCAGCATTACCCTACGCCAGTTTGAGTTGCTGATGCGAGAGATTGTGGAGGCGCAGGTAAAGGAAGCTCGGGATAGCTCCGACATCCAGACACTGTGTGATAACAGTAAAAAATTAATGGCCGACTTGCGCCTGCTACTAGGTAAGTTTGCCTCACGCGGAGAATGGCGACATATCAAAAACGCGCCTGAAATTCGCCAGGCAGTTGAAAACATACAGCAGCAGATACAGCTGTTGTTAGAGAAGCTTGAGGCGTTAAAGCCCCGAGGTAAGGAGCTCGCTGCCTGTTATGCGCGACTGGATGGATATAAGCAGTCGTTGAAAGACTTTGAGCAGGAAAGCAGCAATGCGGTGAGCTGGTATGAATGGAATGAACACAGTTTTCGCCTGATGATATCGCCCATAGAGATTGCCGATGAGTTCAGTCAGCAGCTCTTTAACAGTGGTATCAGCTCGGTATTTTTTACCTCGGCAACCTTAAGTTCAAATCATTCGTTTGACTACTTTACGCGCCGACTGGGCTTACCGGATATTGAATGTGCCAGTTTTGATAGCCCCTTTGATTATCAGAATCAGGCGATGCTTTATCTGCCAGAGAATATGCCTGAGCCTTCGGATGAGCGTTTCCTGAACGTATTTATTGAAGAGTGCTCAGGCCTGATCAACGCGACACAGGGAAATGCGTTTATCCTGTTTACCAGTTATCGAATGCTGACACTGAGCGCCAATCTACTACGCAAGCGGGTACCATTTCCCCTGTTTATCCAGGGTGAGATGCAACGCAGTGAACTGTTACAGGCCTACCTGAAAACCCCTAATGCCATCCTGCTGGGTACCAGTAGTTTCTGGGAAGGTGTGGATGTCAAGGGTGAACGCCTGAAACTGGTTATCATCGATAAACTGCCTTTCAAATCACCAGGTGACCCGGTGTATAAAAGGCGTCTGCAGAAGGTCTCAGACCAGGGAGGTAATGCTTTTAACGATGTGCAGATACCAGAAGCCATTATTGCGTTACGCCAGGGGGTTGGTCGACTGATCCGTGATGTGAATGACAGAGGGCTCGTGATGATTGCGGATAATCGATTGACTTCTAAATCCTATGGAAAAAACATTCTCAGCAGCCTGCCGGACATGCAGGTCTCAAGCTCAAGATCTGCAGCATTGATTTTTGCCAGCCAGTTATAGCTCAAAATACTGTATTAAAGTTATTTAAAACAGCTATTTAGTCACAGATGCACTAAATTGGATCAATAACTTCAATAAACCCCAATTACATCAAGTTGTGATAGCTTTCACAAAAATGTAATAAAACAAATGTATAGTTGATCGAGGCCTGACTCTATGCCAACACTATAAAAAAAGGGTTTGTATTATAACCATGGCGTTTCGAATCTCTACTTTAAACACTATTAGGCGTTTTCTGCTACTTCCGGTCGCATTCTGCCTCTCTCCAAATGTACTTGCAGTCGACCAGGGCGTACTGCTAGCCGCACAAAATATGCTTAACTCTGGTCAGGCGCTGGAAGCGCTAGAGTTACTCTCTCCACACGAGGAAGAGTACGCGGGTGATCAGCAATATGATTACCTTTATGGTTTATCTTTACTCGACACGGGCGAACCCTCCAGTGCGATTTTTGCGTTTCAACGCGCGCTCGCAGTAGAACCTAATTTTGCGGGCGCACGCCTGGAACTGGCTCGCTCGTATTTTGATATGGGACAGATGGAGCGCTCTCAGCGTGAATTCCTGATTCTGAATAATCAGTCGCCACCAGCTTCCGTCAAATCGGTTATTGAAAAATATCTTGCAGCAATCGAAAGCCGTAATATCTCCAATCGTCGTGGCTGGCGCGGTTTCCTGCAACTGGGTATGGGCGATGACAGCAATGTTAACAATGCGACTGCAGCAGAAAGCTTTCTCGGTTTTTCACTGGCTGATGACAGTCGTGAAACTAGTTCATCAGTGATCTCAACTTTAGGTGGCGCACGATACGATCTGCCGATCAATTTTGACAGCAAATTTTTCTTTAGCGGAAGCGTTAATCACAGGGCCAATAACGACGCTTCATTTACCAGCACGGTAAACCTTGATCTACTGGCTGGTTATTCAATGTCGTTGGCTAACAGGGACGAACTATCATTCGCCGTACAAACCTATAGCGCGGATGTCGATGGAGACTTCAATAACCGAGGCCTGAATTTGACAGGTCAGTATAGCTTTAACCTGTCTCCTGTGAATCAGGTAGGGTTATTTTTACGTGCTGGGTCTGTGGAGTATGCACAGGAATTCGATATCAAGGATATCGATCAGTCGGTTTACGGCGTGAGCTGGGCGCATGTATTTTCCGGCGCATCCAGGGTCTCAATGATACTCGCGGCTATCGCCGGAGAGGATACCGCAAAGGAGACGGGCTCCCCCTATGGTCGAGACTTTACTGGCCTTCGTATATCAGTCGCTTATCCGCTTAGTCACCGATTCAATCTGTTTGCGTCAGCCGGAACCACTGACTCCGATTACTCGGGAACGTTTTTTGGTGACCCGGAGCTGCGAAGTGACAGCTTGAGTGATATTTCTTTGGGTGGCGCATGGCGAGCGAATAAAGTCTGGCAGTTCAAACTGGTAGTGGCGCAATCAGACAATAGCTCCAACATCGACATTTTTGCATACGATAAAACCCAGATTATGTTTACCGCACGAAGTGAGTTTAGCGAATGAAAACAGCATTTTGGCCAGATATATTGAAATGGATTGTCATCCCTCTACTGCTGGCACTGCAATGCCAGGCGGCTTTGGCCGAAGCGGGTAGAGTGGTTTTTAGCTATGGAACAGTCACCGCCAAAAGCTTTGATGGAGAAGTTAGAACATTAAGCAAACGCAGTCTGGTGAATGAAGGCGATACCATCCAGACAGAAAATCGATCCATGGTACAGATTCGCATGATTGATAAGGGATTTATCGCGCTCAGGGCTAACAGCGAAATCAGGATCGATTCCTATCGGCTGGGCGCGGACAAGAATGAAGATATTGGCATATTCAATTTAATTAAGGGCGGGCTTAGGGCGATCACCGGTATCATCGGTAAGCGTTTACGTAGTTCCTACAGGATGCGCACGGTTAATGCGACTATCGGTATCAGAGGCACGGATTATACTGCTCGTATCTGTAATAAGGATTGCAATACCGCTTTTGGCAATATCAACACCGGTGCAACCATTGCGGATGGACTGTACGTCGGCGTCAATATGGGTGGCATCAATCTCACCAATCAACTCGGCACTCTGGCGCTGGACGAACTCCAGTTCGGCTATGTGAAGGATGCGACCTCGGCCCCAGTCGCATTACTGTCTGCACCTGAATTTCTGTATTTTAATAGTCGCCCACCTAATCCGGATGATGATCAGGCATCGGGTTCTGACGAAGCGGCGGACAGCGTAACCGATACAACATTAGCTTCACGTTCCAGTATAGAGCCAGCGAATTCCGATCTCACTAATGACGATACCATCAGACAGGAATTGCAGACCGAAAAAACACAGCTGACTCAGGAGGAAATTGACAAAAACAATACCCTGGATCAGGTCGCCGAAACTGACAGTGGCAGTAGTTTTTCGCTTGCTGATGGCAATATCACCAGCAATCGCCTGATCGTGACCAGCTACGGACGGTCCGGCGCTGCAGGTACTCACTCCAGTGTGTACTCCAACCCCTATTCAGCAGCCACGATTAGCAACAACAGTCTGACCCGTTTTGAGAATAGTCATATCGACGGTGGTGTTGGGGTATACGACCGCTCTACTGCTAATAGTATCGACCTGGGTTACGATCCAGTTACCGGAATCGCCTGGGGGCGCTGGTATGGTGGTGCGGCCCAGTTCACCAGTGCGAGTGCAGCAACATCGACGCTGGATATGTCTTCCAGTAGCCTGCACTGGATCTCCAGTCCGGACCAGGCAGGCAATATCGCATTACCCAGCTCAGGCAGCATTAATTATAACTGGGTGGGTAATACCACACCAACCGATAATCAGGGCAATAGCGGAATACTTGGTAGTGCGAACCTGAATGCCAATTTCAACAATATGACCGTCGACACTTCTGTCGCTATTGGTATCAACAATCAGGTATGGAATGCGTCAGCAACTGCATTGCCTATTTCATCATCAGGCACCTTTAGCGGCAATATGGATTCCGTGCAGGTAAATACAGGTAATGCTGTTATTAATGGTACAGGTTCAGCAGCCGGATTTTTTACCAATAATGCCAATGGCGCAGGTCTGGGGTTTGCAATGGAAGCTGACATCGCTACCACGCCAACCTCGGTAACCGGCACAGCGGTTTTCCAGAAATAAGGGGGCGAGGTTATGACAATGATTAACAAGTTTTCCCGTTACTCCCTGATTATTGCATTACTGCTGGTATTACAGGCATGTCAACCAGAACAGGATCAGGCACCTTCAGGTTTGGACTCCAGCGGTATCTCGACTGCAACGGAACAGGTTACTGTGAATGGCGTTTCCAGCAAGGGGCCTATCGCTGGCGCGAGCATAGAGATTATTCAGTTCAATGCCAGCGATGGAGCTGAAACATCAACCGTTCTGGCAACAACCACAACCGATAGCAGTGGTAACTGGTCAGTCAATATTCCAGCTGCTTCGCATACTGTCCCTTTATTAATTAAATCTTCCGGTGGTGAGTTTCTGGATGAGTCCGACACCAATCCAGATGCAAGTTTGAAACGCAAAATTACCCTGGCTTCAAATGAATATTTGTTAGGCGTTTTATTTCCTGGTCATAACACGGCTTCGGTCACTATGTTGACGCATGCCTTCATCCAAAAATCTCGTATTGAGTCATCGGTTTCTGGCAATTTTCTGAATGTGCTGAGTAATAACCGCAGTATCGCCAGCTCCGGACTTGGCTTTGACCCTTTTACAGTAGCCGCTGCTAATCCTTTATCTCCATCAGTTAGTGCCAGTGTCGATTCCATCGAATATGCGATGTATCTGGGTGGCCTTGCTACTGCCTTGAATAGCTCCGCCATCAAACTCGGTATTCCTGTACCTACTTACAGTGTGATCGCTGGCATGGTCGCTGATCTAAGCGATGGCGATCTGGATGGTGCCAATCAGAATGGCGTGGTGATGCTGGATGTAGGCAATGGTAGTGTTGCATTTCCTTCTGACAATAATCTGAATAATGCGATTACACGGTTTCGCAACAATAACTATGCAGCTTATTCGGTCACGCCTGTATCGCAGGTGATAACAATCAATGAATCTGCTCTAACGGTCTCTGGTGTTAACAATGATCCAGTAGCTTTTGATGACAGCTACACAACAGTAGCCAATGCATCCATTGTAACCGGCAATGTACTATCCAACGATACCGATCCAGATGGAGATGCACTGGCTGTGAGCAGTGTGATCCAGCCTGCAAATGGCGTGGTAGTTAACAATGGAAATGGTACCTTCAATTTTACTCCGACGAGCGGATTTACCGGAAACGCCGTGTTTAGCTACAGCATCAGCGATGGGCATGGTGGTTCGGATACGGCGCAGGTTATAGTGACAGTCACTGCGGCTCCGAGCGGCGGCACTTCCAATACACCACCAGTGGCTGAGGCTGGAGCCACACAGACAGTCAATCAAGCAGTGACTGTTAATCTCAGTGGTAGTGGGAGCGATAGCGACGGTACGATCAGTTCCTACCTGTGGACGCAGATCGATACTGGATATTCGGTAACCTTGTCTACACCGAATGCGGCGGCCACCAGTTTTACCGCGCCGACCCCACCAGCCGGGCAAACCGCGACTCTGATCTTTGAACTGCAGGTAACCGACGACGATGGTTCTAGTGATAGCGACACCGTGTTGGTCCAGGTCAATTCTACGCAAACAGTTGCGATACCGCCGACCGCCAATGCAGGTGCTGATCAGTCTGTCGATGAACTGACAACCGTCAATCTCAGCGCGGCCGGCAGTAGCGACGATGGCTCCATCGTCAGCTATGCCTGGACACAAACCGGGTTGCCAGCAGTCACCCTGAGTAATAGCAGCACCGCGACACCAAGCTTCACCGCGCCCGCGGCACCGGCCGGTAGTACAACCACGTTGTTCTTCGAGTTGCAGGTCACTGATAACGATGGCCTGAGTGACACTGATATCGTCAGCATCGTGGTCAATTCGACCCAGGCGGCAGGCAGCGATCCAGTCGCCAACGCCGGACCTGATCAAACCGCGCAGGAGCAAACGGCGATTTCGCTTGATGCCACCGCTAGCGTCGACGACGGCAGCATCGTTTCCTATTTCTGGACCCAGACCGGTGGCTCACCGATCATCGCGTTGGCCAATGCCGCCACCGCGACACCGAGTTTTACAGGTCCGAACATCGCAACCGATACGACATTCACCTTTGCCGTCATCGTTACTGATGATCAGGGCAACACGGACACAGATACCGTGAATATCAACCTGACGGCCATCGTAGCCGAGCCGAATTCCGATCCGGTCGCTGTCACGGACGATGTCAGTACCAACCAGGGCATTACCCTGAATTACATTGATGTGCTGGCTAACGACACGGACCCGGATAATGATCCGGTAATCCTGATCGGGGTTACTCAGCCAGCCAATGGCAGCGCCACCAACAATGGTGATGGCACCGTGACCTATGTGCCGGATCTGGCCTTTAACGGTGTCGACAGCTTCAGCTACTCAGTGATAGATGGTCAGGGCGGAACCGCAACAGGTACTGTGAATGTCACTGTGGAAGCCGATAGCGATGGCGATGGATTGCTCGATTCTTACGAGATCAGTGTCAGTCTGGATCCCAATGATCCGGATTTCGACAATGACGGCTTCTACGATGGCCATGAGATGCTAATCTCCGGGACCGCCGCGTATCAATCCAACGAGACGCCCCCGGGTACCGTGATCGACGCAACTAACAGCACGATCGCCACACCAACGGTTTGGAGCCTGGCGAATTCCCCCTACTGGGTACAGAGCGATGTGACCGTGCAGGGCGGGGCGTCATTGGTGATTGAGGCCGGTGTCGTGGTCAAGTTCGATCCAGGTACTGACCTGTTCGTGGCGGGCGATGCCGACCTTAACATCATGGGACATTCCCCGATTCCGCAAAATGTTCGTTTTACCTCGATTACCGACGATTCATTGAATGGTAATACCGGTTCGGTGGTGGGTACCCCGGCAGCAGGCAACTGGTCCGGCATCGATTTTCAGGCCAACAGCCGTGGTGATATCAATCATCTGTCAGTGCGCTACGCGGTTAGCTGTATCGAGATTAACAATGCCTCGCCAGCGCTGAAAGGGGTCGAGATGGGCGATTGCAGTGGCTATGGCATGTACACCTATTCGTCGAGCACATCGATTACCAGCTACCTGCGTGATATCCGCGTGGTCGATTTTGATTTGAACGGGATCGCGACGGGCAATATCGCGCTGTTGCTGGAGTCGACTAATGCGACCACGAATACCCTGGATATAGCGAACGTAACGATCGATCAACCCGGCAGTGGATACTACGGGCTACAGATCTATGCTCATTCAAGCGCCAATATCAGCGGCAGCATCGACCAGGTCGATGTGACTAACGCATCGTCGTACCCGATTTACCTTTACAACACAGGTACTGGTAACGTCAGCCCGACATTGTCGAATATATCGATCTCCACCCCAGAGAACACGTCGATTGCCTATTTGTACATTAACAATACAAACAGCGGCACGCTGGCGCCGCAGTTAGACGGGATCAACACCATTGTTGGCCCTGGTGGAACCGCCAATGCTGCGATTCGGGTGGACAATGCATCACCGGTTTTCCTCGATACGGGCAGTTGGTCGGTGTCCAATGTCGGTTATGGCATGATCCTGAACAATGCCTCGGGGGTGTATAACAACATTAACATGGACGCCACCCAAACCGCTGGCTTGCAGCTACTCAATGCCTCTGCGCCAACGGTGTTTAACAACGTCGTGCTGACCAATGCGAGTACGCCTTACGAACTGGTCGGGCAGACCCTGAATCCGACGATCACCGGTGGATACGACTTTTCCGATCCCAGCGTCAGCAAGGCCTATATTCGAATCAACGGGAATATTCTTGCCGATATGACGCTGACCGCCGATCCGCTGAATACCGGCAGCAGTGCGTGGCGGGTAAATTCAAGTATCACGATTCCTGCCGGGGTCGCGATGACGATTCACGATGACGCGATCGTCAAGTTTGATCTCAATACCTACCTCTACGTCAACGGGACCCTTACGGTGGCCGATACGGGTTCTGGCTTACCGGCGATCCTGACCTCAATTCGGGACGACAGTGTCGGTGATGATCTCGGGGATGCGATACCGCCAGCCTGGTCGGACTGGGGCTATATCCAGGCCGGCGCAAGTAGTGTGATTGCCATCGACAATGCCGAGATACGCTACGCTGATTATGGCCTGTACCAATCTGGCAGCCAGCCTGCATCAATATCAGTCAGCAATACCGTGTTCCGTGACATCTACTATTACGGTCTCTACCTGTATGTGTATAACACCGAGGCCGTTGACTGGACCCTGAACAATGTCGAATTCGATCGAGTCGGGGTGAATACCAGCTATCATGCAATCTATGCCCGCCTCGCTGGCAGTGCATCTTTGACCGGCAGTTGGTTCAACCTGACCATGAATAACATCGGCGGCAGCGGCATCTACATTGACGATTCCAGTACTGGCGCATTCAACCCAACGATCAGCGGACTGACGATGGGCGATACGGGAACGATAGGCTCCAACGGCGTTCAATTGATTGGTGACTCGACCACGACCCCGACCTTCGATGCCAGTTCAGGTTTTGGCAACTCGATTACTGGTGGCACCTATAACCTGACCCTGCAGGGCGTGGGTGGATCGTATAGTGACCTGACGCTGGCCGGTGCGGGGACAGCCTCTATTTACCTGAGTGGCGGAGCGAATCCCACGGTCTGGGATGATGCTAGCATCGTGCTAAACAGTTCTCCCTCGCCATTCATTGCGCTGACCAGCTTTCCCGCATCTATCGGGGTGTATGGCACCACCGACCAGGGCTACAACACGACCACCAGCACGGTTACCCGAAATTACGTTGCCACCGGCGGAACGTTGGCTAATACAAATTACGCTGCGGATCCCTTGAATACCGGATCCAGCGTATACCGTGTAATATCCAATATCACGGTGCCAGCCGGGGTTACGATGACGGTGCAGGATGGTGCCGTGCTCAAGTTCAATCCGGGATTGCTGATCTACGTCGATGGCAGCCTGATTGTCGGCGATCAGAATAACGATGGCGTGGGTGCGAACGCGGTGTTCACCTCGATCCGCGATGACAGCGTTGGCGGCGATACCAATGGTGACCTGGCAGCAACCTCTCCCAACTGGAACGACTGGAACTACATCAATGCGCGCGCTGGGGCAGTGATTGATATCGATAACGCAATCATTCGATATTCGAGCTACGGCCTGTATCAATACAGCGCGCAGACGACCAGCGTCGATATCACTAACAGTGCGTTCAGTAATGTGTACTACTATGGCTTGTTCCTGCAGTTGTATACAGGGCAGGATGTCTCCTGGAATCTGGATAACGTCAGCATCACCGACAGTGGCATTAATACTAGTTACCACGGCATGTTCCTGCAGACCAACAATGATTCGACCTTCTCCGGTACCCTGAACAATGTTTCGCTGAACAATATCGGTGGCACCGGACTTTATCTAGAAGATAACAGTACCGGCGTCGTTAATCCTGTGATCAGTGGGTTGACTGTAGGCGATACGGGTAGTGTGGGTATCCATGGTGTGCAATTGATCGGTAGCGCTACGACGGTGCCGACATTCGACGCCAGTTCCGGTAACACTAACAGTATTAATGGTGGAACCTATAACCTCACTTTGCAGGGTGTTAGCGGTAACTTTAGCAACCTGACTTTGAGCAATGCGACCGCGAATTCAGTGTATTTCAGCGGTACTGCAAATCCCTTGAGTTGGGATGACGCTACGGTCGTCATCAACAGCGCACCGTCGCCGTATATGCTGTTGGTTAATTTGCCGGTGTCGGTCGGTGTGCTCGGTACGAACGATCTCGGCTACGACGTCGCCAGTAGTTCGGTGTCCTCAGCTTATGTCTCGGTTGCATCTACCCTGGGCGACCTGACCCTGGTAGAAGACCCGCTCAATACTGGCTCGGGTGCCAGCGTATACCGGATTACGTCGAGTCTGACCGTGCCAGCCGGGGTCACGCTGACGGTACAGGATGGCGCAGTGCTCAAGTTCCACAGCGGCCTGATTCTGTATGTAGATGGCAGCCTGATCGTCGGCGATGGTGACGGGGCAGGGAACAACGCCGTATTCACGACCATCGAGGATGACAGCATCGGCGGCGATACGAATGGTGATGGCACTGCAACCGGCGGCACGCGCGGCGACTGGAATTACATCAGCGTGCGTGGTGGAGCGATCATCGATATCGACAACGCCATTGTTCGCTATGCCAATTATGGAATTTACCACTACAACGCACAACCGACGAGCTTCAGTATCACCAATTCGAGCTTCACCGACATCTATTACTATGCGCTGCAAATGCAGGCCTATGCCACTCAGAATGTCGCCTGGACGATGAATAGCGTGGATATCTTCAATAGTGGAGTCAACACCACCTACCATGGCATTTACCTGCAGATCAATGCGGGTGCAACGTTCACCGGTTCACTACATAACCTGTCGCTAAACAACATCGGTGGCAGTGGCATCTACCTGGAGGATAACAGTACCGGCATCGTCAATCCCAATTTCAGCGGCCTGAGTATCGGTGATTCAGGAACCGTCGGTGTGCACGGCATACAATTGATTGGCGATGCGACGACGACGCCAACCTTTGATGCGAGTTCCGGTTCAGGTAACAGTATCAGTGCGGGTACCTACAATCTGACCCTGCAGGGCGTCAGCGGGTCCTACTCCAACCTCAACCTGACTGGAGCAACGACTTCGGCCCTTTATTTCTCCGATGCGACCGATCCATTGCTGTGGGACAGTGCAAGCATTACCCTGGATAACGCGCCCACACCATTTACCCTTATCGGTATGAACCTGCCGGCACAATTCAACGGTTACCAGGCTGGCGCCGGGTTGGCAGAGGATTATGTGATCATTCGTGGTGCTCTGATCAGCGACGTCGACCTGAGCGCGGATCCGCTGGGTAGTGGTAGTTCGGTCTGGTACGTTTCAACGGATTTGACTGTTGGCGCACTTTATACCCTGACTGTTGGACCCGGCACCGTAGTCAAGGCAGTCGATGGCGTTGACATCTTTATTGATGGTACCTTCAATGTCACGGCTAGCGCTGGGCAGGAGGCGGTGTTTACCGATATTCGCGACGACAGCTATAACGGCGATAGTAACGGTGATGGCAATGGCTCGGTTGCAGGCGGTGGCACCAACTGGCAAGGCATCGATTTTCGCGATGGCAGCCAGGGAACAGTCAACTACCTGGTCGTTGAGCAGTCCGATGTCGCGATTCAAATCAGCAATGCCGGTGATGCGAGTACGCTGACGTTCGCGAACCTGGTGATCAACAACGTGACGGATGGACTGTATCTGTATCAAACGTCGGCAACCCTGCCGACATCACCTGAATTCACCAATCTGTCGATCACCAACGCTTCGTCGCAGCATTTGTATCTGGATGCAAATAACACGACCAACGGTGCGTTGATGCAGCCATCTTTCAGTGGAAACCTGCTTATTTCAGGTGGTGGTACAGATGGTGTGTACTGCACCTATGCTGGTCCTAATTTCAATATTTCCGGGTTCACGATCGAAGGCACGCAGGATGGAGTCGATCTGTATACCGGTTGCACAATTACGCTTGAGAATAATCTGATCCGCGATGCCTCTACCGTTGGTGTGCGGATCAGCTCTTCGGCGGCGCCAATCGTGCGTAATAACATTGTAGTTAACAATGGTACCGCCAATGGAGGTAACAACGGTGGTATCTATGCCAACAGCTCCGGCGTCGCCTTCATCAACAGCAACCTGATCCGTCAAAACCAGGCCAGTTACGGTGCTGGGATCATGGTGCGCGATTCGTCTCCGGTGATTCAAAACAACCTGATCATCGAAAACCAGTCCAGTGATGGCAGTGCCTACGGTGGTAGCGGTATCTTCGTCTGGAACAATTCATCGCCAACTCTGCTCAACAATACCGTCGCTGGCAATGTATCCGCTAATAGTGATATCGAAGGGGGTGGCATTCATATCGGTGTTACCGCGGGCAATACCGTAACTATGCTGGACAACCTGGTCTATGGAAATACTGATGTCAACGGCGCCAATGACGTGTATTGGAATGGAGTCGCAACCCTCACTGAAAACTTCAACCTGATTGGTGCACATAATTTGGCGTTGGCGGGCACCAATGATATCGAGGCAAGCGATCCGCTATTTAGCGACGGTTGGTATCTTAATGTCCTCGCGCTGGATGGCGGAAGCGGTGACTCACCAGCGATCGACGCCGGTTCAGACCTGGCTTCGAATTCCGCAACCGGAGCCGGAACCGTCGTTCTGACCGCGACCACGACACGTACCGATGGCGCCAATGAAGGTGTCGCATCGCAGGTCGATATAGGCTATCACTATCCTGCGAATACGGCCGCGCCTTTGGTGGATGCCGCTGCATCCACCGTGAGTCCGCTGACATTTGATGAGAATCCAAACAGCGGAGGAACCCAGGTGCTGATGACGGTAACCCCACGCGATGCGGCGAATCAAATCTTAGGCGCAGGCCTGGTGGTTACCACCACCCAAACTGATGGCGGTAATATCGGTGCGGTCCGGGATCGTGGGGACGGTTCCTATCAGGTGATCTACACGCTGCCGACAGGGAGCGGTACGGATACGATTGGATTCGTTGCCAACGGCGTTGCCCTGGACTCAAGCACCACGATCACCTGGACGCAATAGGCAGTCTGGCTTAGCGACCTCCAGATACATCGATGAAACTGCCAGTGGTATAACTTGCCTCATCTGATAGTAACCACATAATTGCGCGGGCCACTTCGTCCGCGCCGCCTCCGCGCTGCATTGGAATGGCCGGTGCAAGTCGTTGTACGCGCTGTGGTTCACCACCCGACGCATGCATCTCAGTGTCAATAATGCCCGGACGCACTGCATTCACCCGTATACCTTCGGCGGCTACCTCTTTTGAAAGTCCCAGCGTCATACTGTCTATGGCTCCTTTTGAAGCGGCGTAGTCGATATATTCCTCAGGGGCTCCCAGGCGAGCGGCGATAGATGAGATATTAACAATACTGCCACCTTGCCCTCCGTGGCGTGTCGACATGCGTTTAATCGCCTCACGAGCACACAGAAAGCTACCAAAGACATTGGTCTGGAAGATGCGTTGCAGGCGGGCTGCGTCAATATCCTCGAGCCGGGTCTGGGTTTCGAGTATGGCAGCATTGTTAACCAGCGCGGTTACGCGACCCAGTTCCTTATCCATCTGTTGAAATAGTCTTATTACCTCGCTTTGCTGTGAAATATCTGCCTGTACCATGCAGGCCGTGCCACCCTGTAATTTGATTTTATCCACCAGTTGCTGTGCGGCTTTGTGGTTATTCCGGTAATTGATACATACATGGTATCCCTGATTTGCTGCGAGCAACGCAGTGCTGGCCCCTATACCGCGACTACCACCAGTAATTAAAATGATTTTTTTCTGCATCAGTATCTCTCGACTCAGGTCAGGTTAATTTACTCGTCAACTTTAAATACGGGGGTGAAAATAACACGCCATTTAAATTGATCCAGAGCATTAAACTTTTAAACAAAACTACAAATTATTTAGATACTCGGTAAAGTACTAAAAAAGGCCAAAAGGTATCTGCTATGGATAACGACGTTAACGAAAACAATAATACGAGTCAGGCCAGAATCAAAGCCAGACGTTTCCAGCACCTGCTCATCAAAGTTGGTATCGCATACGCGATCCTGTCAGTTTGCCTGTATTTTCTATTTTCTGCCATGATGAGAAATCATGCGTATGAGGATGTATCGCGCGATGAAATTCACCATGTTTCTCAGATGGTTTTTGAATCCATGTATACCGCGATGCTGGCCGGGCAGGGAGCAGACGGTATTGAAGGTGCTGCCAGACGTATGCGCGATACCGGGCCTGGTATGTTGATCTCGGTAATCAGGGGGCCGATTGTTGCCGAAAAATATGGTGATATCAAGGTCGATATGATGCGCCGGCAAAACGACCTGGCTATTTTCGATGTATTTAAAACGGGTCAGGAATACATGATTCATAAGGATGATCGTGTTCGATTTCTGTATCCGGCTAAATTTCGGGCTCAGTGCCAGGAATGTCATGAAAAATCTAAACCGGGTGACGTTGCGGCAGTTGTAGAAATCATTTATCCAATTGTCGACCTGAAGGTTTCTACCGAATATGTTAATAGACTGATGCTATTCTATTTTCTATTTAGTTTTGTTCTCCTGATCGGTTTTCTCAGCTGGCGCTACAAATCGGAATAAATTTCTTACCCTGTTTTTTAAGCGCCTCATTCAGGCGATATTGTTAAATAAAAAAGGTAGCTGCGCAGGCAGCTGATATAATTGCGCGTGTTTAAATTAACCTGCCACCTACCACTATATGAATTTCGATGATGGTCTTGATCCTGCTGACTGGGATGACTTCACAGATTTCCTTACTAAATTTGTTGAAGATGAGTATCAGGAACTAGGTAATAGCCTGCACTCCACTGTATGGCAACCACTAACTGAAGAATCCCGGGCATTTCTGCAGGACGACGCTTTACCCACTGAAAGCCAGGACATTTCTCGCGTTATAGAGAAATATCGCCAGCATATCCGTCCTTTCCGCGCGGGTAATACGCATCCTCGGTTTTATGGCTGGGTGCAGGGATGCGGGACTGTTCCGGCATTGATGGCTGAGTTTGCTGCCGCAGCGATGAACTCAAACTGTGGGGGGCGCGAACATGCTGCTATTTATGTCGAGCGACAGGTGATGCAGTGGTGCAAACAGCTGTTTGGTTTCAACGCACAAAGCGCGGGTGTCCTGACCTCGGGTACTTCTGCTTCCACCCATCTGGCCATGCAATTAGCGATTTACTACAAACTTGGCCTGGATCATAAACAGAAAGGGCTATTTGGCCAGTCCAGCGCTTTACGCTGCTATACCTCGATAGAAGGTCATAGCTCGATCATCAAGGCCATCCACGCCTGTGGCATTGGTACCGATAATCTGGTCGTTGTTGAGACCGATGCAGCTCACCGCATTGCATTATCCGCGCTAGAAAAGCATATCCAGCAGGACATCGAGGCGGGCTTCCAGCCGTTCATGGTGATAGCCAATGCAGGGACCGTAAATACGGGTGCTTTTGATGATTTTGCCGCGATCAGGGAAATCTGTGATAGATACCAGTGCTGGATGCATGTGGATGGCGCGTTCGGATCCTGGTTGCGACTGGCTGATTCACCTTATCGCCAGTTAACCCAGGATCTGGAACAGGCAGACTCATTGGCATTTGATTTCCACAAACTGATGTATGTCCAGTACGACTGTGGCGCGCTGCTGGTGCAGCACGGACAGTTTCAGCAGGATGTGTTTAGTGTCAGGCCTAACTACATCGCCAAGCAGGGCAGAGCGCTAGCGGGTGGCGATCCCTGGTTATGTGATTTTGGACTGGAGCTTTCGCGCTCTTTCAGGGCATTAAAAGTGTGGTTTAGCATGAGAACCTACGGCCTGAAAAGGCTCGGCCAGGCGATCCAGTTCAACTGTGAGCTGGCCAGCTATCTTGCCGAGTGCATCGACCAGTCGCGTTACTTCCAGACCGTCGCACGACCCGTGTCAACCATTGTTACTTTTAGGTTAAAGTCCATGCAGGACGTTGAACTCAACAACGCCTACTGTGAGGAGATTGTTACCCGGTTACAAATGTCTGGCGAAGCCGTGTTCTCTTTAACCCACTGGAATGAATATCGAGTAATTCGAGCCTCTATCACCAATCACAGAACACGCAAAGCTGACATTCAAGCATCGGTGCAGCTACTTGAGAATCAGGCGGCTTCACTGCTGAATGCTACGTCCTCTCCTGATTAAATACTTAGCCGCCGCGTGTTGACATCGGGCACGCTGTTTTCCCAGGCGTTTTCGAAAAATTCCAGCTGACTGGCGACATGCACTCGGTCATGCTCGATCACCTTGCCCTCGTAGCGATCTGGATTGCTAATTTCGCAGATTGAGTGATCATCAACAATTAGCCAGCTTTGGGTAAATCGCTGTAGTTCCGGCGTATTCGGTGTGCGTATCTGTACATAGCTGGACAGCTTCTGGGCTAACTGAATCAGGCAATGCCCCTGTGATGCTACCGAACGGGTCTGTTGCGCGATGATTCGAATCTGGGTATAGCGGTTCTTACGTGCCAGCTGTGACATTTGTTCACAGATTTCTGGTACGTTGTAAAGCAACGGCTCGAGTTGCTGGCTAAAAATCGCGATATATCGTTCGGCGGAACCAATTAAATGATGAACTGCATCGCTACAATCCTGCCTATCAGTTAAAGTCTTTACTGAGGATTTATTTGTAACCATATGTATTGACAGCTTTTTTTTCATAATTAGCTTGATTTAAGCGGATTAGAAAAAATAGTATATCATGTCACTGATTTTTCATATTTGACTGATAGTGTTAAACAATTTCAGGTGTTATTTATGGCAATACGTGTAGCAATCAATGGCTTTGGCAGGATGGGTAAACTGGGCCTGCGTGCAGGCTGGGGGCGCCCGGAACTCGATTTTGTGCATATCAACGAAATCAAGGGCGACACAGCCTGCCATGCGCATTTACTGGAGTTCGACTCGGTTCATGGGCGTTGGGATCAGAATATCTTCTTCGATCAGGACAGTATTTCTATCCATGGACATACGATTGGTTTCAGCAACCATTTTTTTCCTGAGGATGGACACTGGGCTGATAAAGAAATCGATCTGTTAATCGATTGCTCGGGCCACTTCAAAACAGCCGAAGCGCTGCAGCCTTATTTTGATCAGGGCATAAAAAAAGTGCTAGTTTCCGCACCGGTCGCTGAACCTGCATTGAATATCGTCTACGGCATTAACCATCACCTGTATCAGCCAGATAAACACCATATTGTGACAGCAGCTTCCTGCACCACTAATTGCCTGGCACCAGTTGTCAAGGTCATGCATGAAGAGATCGGGATTCAACATGGAAGTATGACGACGATCCACGATATCACCAATACCCAGACCATCATCGATAAGGGGCATAAGGATCTGCGTCGTGCGCGCGCCAACAGCCAGTCGCTGATTCCGACATCTACCGGTTCTGCTAAGGCGATCACCAAAATCTTTCCTGAGCTTGAAGGCAAACTCAATGGACTGGCCGTCAGGGTGCCTTTGTTAAATGCTTCCCTGGTCGATTTTGTTTTTGAAGCCCGGCGTAAAACCTCGGTACAGGAAGTAAACGCACTATTTAAACAGGCATCCAAAAGCACCTTGCAGGGTATTCTGGGTTATGAAGAACGTCCGCTGGTTTCTATTGATTATAAAGACGATGCGCGTTCCTCTATAGTCGATGCGCTGTCGACCATGGTCATTAGTGAATCCCAGGTCAAGATACTGGCCTGGTACGATAATGAATGGGGTTACGTCAACCGAATGATGGATATCGCGCAGATGATGGCGCGAACGCTGTAAATGAAATCCGCAGTTTCAGGCTTACGCAATTATCTGGTAATCACGGCGGGTTACTGGGGGTTTACAGTTACCGACGGTGCTATTCGCATGCTGGTTGTGCTGTATTTCCACCAGATTGGTTATAGTCCACTGCAGATAGCCATGCTGTTCCTGTTTTATGAGTTTTTTGGTGTGGTAACCAACCTTGCCGGGGGCTGGTTGGCGGCTCGTATCGGCCTCAATCGAACCATGCATATCGGTATGCTGATGCAGGTACTGGCGCTTTTGATGCTAACCGTACCGGACCCCTGGTTATCGGTGTCCTATGTGATGTTTGCACAGGCATTGTCGGGCATCGCCAAGGATTTAAATAAAATGAGTGCCAAAGCCAGTGTTAAATTGATGCTGCCTTCAGGGCAGGCGCAGTCAGAAAACCGTCTATTCAAGTATGTTGCTCTGCTCACTGGCTCCAAGAATTCACTTAAGGGGGCAGGGTTCTTTTTAGGTGGTCTGTTATTATCGCTAGTGGGTTTCAGGGGTGCCCTGTTAATGCTGGCTGGCGCACTGTTTATGCTGCTCGTGATCACTTATCTACTGTTACCCGAGGATATAGGGCGTAGTAAACATAAGGCTAAATTCAGTCAGCTGTTTTCCAGGACGCCTGAAATCAACTGGTTGTCTGCGGCACGATTCTTTCTTTTTGGTTCTCGCGATGTCTGGTTTGTTGTTGCGTTGCCGGTATTTCTGGGGACGACACTGGGGTGGCAACACGCACAAGTCGGAGCCTTTCTGGCATTGTGGGTCATCGGCTACGGGTTGATACAGGCTGCGGCACCCGGACTATTGGGGTTTTACCGTTCCGGATCAGCACCTGGTGGAGCTAGCGCGAGGTTCTGGGTTTACACTCTGGCATTATTCCCAACTGCAATTGCGATCGCCTTAAACATGGGTTTAAACCCGACGCTGGTGTTGATATCCGGCCTGGCCGCTTTCGGGGCAGTTTTCGCCATTAACTCAGCTTTGCACTCCTACCTGATTCTCGCTTATTCAGATCATGACAAAGTGGCGATGAATGTAGGATTTTATTATATGGCAAACGCCGGTGGACGCCTGCTCGGTACCATACTCTCTGGCTGGTCATACCAGCAATGGGGCTTAATCGGCTGCCTGTGGCTTTCTACCTGTTTCGTAGTTTGTGCGGGCATTCTTTCGATCATGTTGACCGATCCTGGAGCAGAAACTTCAGATACCCACCTGAATTAATTGGCCTGCTTTAGTCTGAGTTCGCTGTCGTGATAGAAGCAGTTGTGTCGGCTTTGGGACGCGCAGTGTCAATAAACTCACCCTTGATAATGAACAGAATTTCCTCTGCAATGTTGGTGACGATATCGCCGATGCGTTCGAGGAAGCGTGCAATAAAAATCAGATGGGTACAGGCGCTGGCGAGATTCGGGTTTTTCGCATTCAGTTGCAACAAATCCTCAAAGATCTTGCTGTATAGCTCATCAATCGCTTCATCCTGATTACGAATTAATTCTGCTTTAGTAGCATCCTGGTCGGTATAGGTTTCGATTGCTTCCTGCAGCATGGTTAATACCGCATGCCCGAGGTCCATGACGCGAGGCTCCTCTCCTGTCAATTCCAGTTGATCCAGCGTAATGGAGTGCATGGCGATGCTTGAGGCATAGTCACCGATACGTTCCAGCTCCCGACTGATGCGCATTGCAGCGATTAACTGTCTGCAGTCCGATGCCACGGGTTGATGCAATACAATCGCTTTGACCACCTGGTTGTCGATGATTCTTTCACTGGCATCGATCAGCTCATCGGTTTCCATGGTATCGTTGGCCTGTTCTTCATCACGTGCTGAAAAGGCACTGAGACTTTCACTGACTTCCAGGCGCACCATCTCAGCCATGCCGATGATATGTTGTTTAATATCTTTTAAATCCGTATCGAAAGATTTCTGTATGTGATTGTTTGTCATTATTATTTTCTCTTCTGGTTATCATTGCCTGTTAATACCCAATATGCATTGGTCTGCAACCTTATTCTAAGACGCTAAATATCTGTTAAAGAAGTGGATATGCTCAGGCAGATAATTTTAGCACCATATGGATGTGTGGAATTCCTGCTTCCATAAAGATATCAGAATCGGCGATAAATCCGTATCTTTGATAAAAAGCCTGTGCCTTTAATTGCGCATTGAGATACAGCGCAGTGATATTTTCCCTGCGTGCGTGCTGAATTATAAACTCGAGTATCGCGCCACCAATACCCTGGTTTCTGTAATCTTGCGCGATGCACATTCTACCGACATAGTGATTGGGTAGCAGGCGAGCTGTACCAATCAGTTGACCATCAGGCAGGCTGGCTTTGATATGTTGACACTGGGTATCCATTGCATCGATTTCCATTTCGATGGGCACGTTTTGTTCGTCTACAAAAACTTTATGTCGTAATGCAGTCAGTAAGTCTGCATCACGACTCCATTCGCTAAACTGAATGCTGTAGTCAGTCATCGTCCAGTACAGGGATCAGGGCACGACTACTTACGAGGCTCATGAAAAGATCAGTCGCATCCTTGGGCAGCATGTCGTAATAGTCGTTAATGGTAATCAGGTACTGGTTACACAGAGTCTTACAGAAATCCTCATTGATATCGGAAATTTGCAGCATTTTTACGTCCCCGTTGTAATAAACACTGAGCTGCTGGTCACCACGATGGTAAAAGATTTTGGTATCTGGATGCTTCTGCCAGAGATGCTGTGCGGCTTCTTCAATAGATTCACAGTCTATGGTTTCTACATCATCGGAAAGTGTGCTGTCTGAAACCAGTTTGCCTACCACATTGGCCCAGATAGGCGTTGATTTTTCCAGCATCTGAAAAATCATTGATCTGAACTTTTCAATATCTTCATCATAAATCTGCGCGGGATCACGATTTGCTTTTAGCGCAACATCGTAATAGCGGTCATCTGTAAGCCCTTTGTCGCTCGCTTCTAACAGAAAACTGTCCATGATATCGCTCACCGCAGGCGCTCTAAAACCGACTGAGTAATTCATGCAACCATCGCCTACCGCAACACCGTGATGCGGTATTTTTGGCGGCAGGTATAACATATCGCCGGGTTCCATTAACCATTCCTGGTCGGCGTTGAATTCTTTCATGATAGCTAAATCGAGGCCTTCAACCAGTTCCGGTTTATCTCCAACCGTAGATTCTATAGACCAGGTTCTCCTACCATTTGCCTGAATCAGGAACACATCGTACTCATCAATATGCGGACCCACTGAACCCTGATCGGGGGCGTAGGAAATCATTAAATCGTCGATACGCCACTTAGGGATGAAGTTAAAGCACTCGACCAGATCCTGTAATTCAGGTATCCATTTCTCGCATTCGGAAACGAGCAGTGAATAATGTGTTAGTGGCAGGCTGGTGAAGGTTTCTTCAGCAAACGGGCCATAGCTTAACTGCCAAGGTTCTTCTGCGTCCTTTTCAATGACGAGTCGACTATGTACGCCTTCCTCACAGGCCAGGCCAGCCAGTTCTTCCGGGCTGAGAACGGTCTGGAAGCCAGGAAAGGCCTGACGGATCAACAGCGGTTTTTTCTGCCAGTATTCAGCCAGAAACTCGTCTACATCAAAATTCTGTAATGTCCACATGCTTATCTTCCCTTTACGATTTGATCGCCTTGGCCTGCTTTACCGCGTTACCGATATACGATGCCGGGGTCATTTGCATCAAGCGTTGTTTGGCATCTTGCGGTATTTCAAGTGTTGCAACAAATTCCTGCATGATTTGCTGGTTTACGCGCTGACCTCGGGTGAGTTGCTTGAGTTTTTCATACGGCTTTTCGATACCGTAGCGCCGCATAACAGTCTGAATGGGTTCGGCCAGTACTTCCCAGTTCTGATTGAGGTCCTGTGCGATGACTTCTTCATTAACTTCCAGTTTATTAATACCTCTTTGCATAGAGTCCAGCGCAATGATGACGTGACCAAAGCCTACACCTAGATTACGTAATACCGTGGAATCGGTGAGGTCACGCTGCCAGCGAGAGATCGGTAATTTTTGCGCCAGGTGAGTCATAATGGCATTCGCAATACCGAGGTTGCCCTCAGCATTTTCGAAATCTATTGGATTCACCTTGTGAGGCATAGTGGATGAACCGACTTCGCCCGCAATCGTTTTCTGCTTGAAATATCCGATAGAGATATAGCTCCAGATATCACGCGCGAAATCGATCAGGACTGTGTTCAGGCGTGCAGACGCATCAAACAGCTCGGCGATATAGTCATGCGGTTCGATCTGGATGGTGTAGGGGTTGAATGTAATACCCAGCGATTCGACAAACGAGCGTGCAAAACCCTGCCAGTCGATATCCGGATAGGCGCTGAAATGCGCATTATAGTTTCCTACCGCGCCGTTAATTTTGCCTAACATATCCAGTCTGGAAATCTGCTTAATCTGACGTTTGATGCGGTAAGCCACGTTTGCCATTTCCTTTCCAAGTGTGGAAGGGGAGGCAGGCTGTCCATGCGTGCGACACAAGATGGATACCTCGGCATAGTCCAGCGCCATGGCTTCGATAAGGTCCAGTACCGCCTGATACTGATCCAGCAGGATCTCACTACCGGCTTTCAGCATTAAGGCATGCGACAGGTTGTTGATATCTTCTGAGGTGCAGGCAAAGTGAATAAACTCGTTCACTGCCATCAGTTCAGCGTTATCAGAAATTTTCTCCTTGAGAAAATACTCAACCGCTTTAACGTCGTGATTGGTGGTTTTTTCTATATCCTTGATGCGCTGGGCATCCTGTTCGCTAAACTGGCTAACGATTGCATCCAGTGCCTGATTGGCTTCTGTGCTAAACGGAGGAACTTCCTCGATTTCTTTCAGATTTGACAACGCCTGCAACCAGCGAACCTCGACCAGGACGCGGTGGTAGATCAGTCCGTATTCGCTAAAAATAGGGCGCAGAGATTGAGTTTTACGGCCATAGCGGCCATCGACAGGCGATACTGCAGTAAGGGAAGATAATTCCATAGAAATCAGAGTCTCGTTGAGTCAGAAAAAGAAAAGCCGGTATTCTACATGAAGGCTAAAAATCAGGATACTCAGGATCGGTTTTTCACGATAAAAACAAAAAAGGCACCCATGATAGGGTGCCTTTTAAGGGTTTAACAGTCACTCTGCTAAGCAACAATCATGGTCAGTGCGGCTAACAGCATAATTGCGCCGATGTAAGCTGTAGCTACCTGAACAAACATTTTGTTTTCCATTGCGATCTCCAAATTATAAGGTTAAAAAATTAAAGGCTAAAAATAAAAAGGGTCGCCTGAAGCGACCCTTAAATAACTGAGGCATAGTCACGACAGGCTGAGTTAAAAACCCCGCTCCAAAAGATGGTTGTCAGTATGTCGTTTAATATTCATGGTGGTGTATATTCGGTTGCCTGGATGCGCGCTTTATAGACCTATATATTGCGCTTGTCAATGAGATATTTTTACTATTTTAAGTGATTGATATTTAAGGGATTAATAGCCGCTTCAAACTGCTTACTGGGTACTTGATGCTGCGTTGCAGCATCAAGTACCAGTGATAGCTGAAAATCCAGCCATTGACTGTTAGCAGCTGTTGCCTAAGCAGCGACAATATTATGCGTTGGCCCGTAAGGAAAGTGGGTGATATTTTCGCTCCCTGTTTCACCGATTACGACAATATCATGTTCACGATAGCCTCCTGCGCCAGCAACCGATGCGGGTAGCGTCAGCATCGGCTCCATGGATACCACCATGCCCGGTTGCAGAACGGTATCTATATCCTCGCGTAACTCCAGTCCAGCTTCGCGGCCATAATAATGTGAAAGTATGCCGAAAGAATGCCCATAGCCGAAGGAACGATACTGCAGCAGGTTATATTCTTCGAAATACCGGTTAATTTCTGCACAAATACCGCTACAGCTAGCGCCTGTTTTGATTAGTGAAAGCCCCAGTTCATGCGCACCCACATTAATCTGCCAGATACGCAACGACTCAGCATCCGGCTCTCCGAGGAAAAGCGTACGCTCCAGCGCAGTGTAATAACCTGAAATCATTGGGAAGGTGTTCAAACTCAGGATATCGCCATGCTCGAGCTTGCGCGTGGTAACCGCGTTATGCGCGCCATCGGTGTTGAGCCCAGACTGGAACCAGACCCAGCTATCGCGTAATTCACTGTCTGCAAAACGTTCAGAAATCTCCAGCTCCATAGCGTCTCGCCCCGACATCGCGATATCAATTTCACGCATTCCGGGTTTAATGGCTTCCCTGATCGCTACACCGCCGATATCAGCAACCTGAGCGCCGGACTTGATCAGTGCGATCTCTTGCTGTGACTTGACCATACGCATGGCCATAATTTCATTATTCAATGGCCGAGTAGTTAACGCTCCCAGATATTCACGCAATGTGTCCTGAGCGGACAGCGTTAGATGATCAGCTTCTATACCAAGGTAACGAACTGAAGGAATAACGGATTTGATGGCACGCCAGTAATTATCACGTCTCCAGTCGGTATAGGTCAGATTTTCAGCAAAGCATCGTCGCCAGGGTTGCCCCCCGTCAATATTGGCGCTGATTGTGACACAACGTTGCTGAGTGACAATACAGGCATAAGGCCGCCCAAAGGAACAATAAAGAAAGCCAGAATAGTATGCGATGTTGTGCATTGAAGTTAACAGCATAGCGTCAACTTTATGCCTGTCCATTAACTGTCTAAGTTTAGTCAGGCGCTGTTCATATTCTGTGTTTGAGAAGGGAAGCTGTACTTTTTCGCCGTTGTGGAATTCAAAAAAGTCAGGGCGTTTAGATTGAGTCATGGTTATCACTCCGAAAATATCGGGTGATTCCTCACCCGGTAAAATTATCCGGGCGTTCAGGATCAAAATCTGCGTAAGCAGTATTAAAGGCCTTGTTGAAGCGACGCCATCGCTAGCAGCCTGTGAGCGATTTTATTCACCAGACTCAGCGCTGGCAAGAAATTATCGCGCGCAACTGCGAGCCCTGAAAAAAATGAAAAGACCTGTTAATAATACCCAGTTAGCGACAGGCTTACGGCATAGTCTGCGCTGCTGTCACTTAATCCCTTGCTGAGGCCAACTCCCAGATCAATATATCGATTGATAACTCGAGTAAAGTTAAAACCGACATTGGATAGATCGTCATAGCCATCGGCTACCGCCTGTTTAAAGTAATAACTAAACGCAACGCTGGAAGCCTCTGATAGCGAATACCCAGTGCCAACGGAATAAAAATAAACGTCGTTAAGGTTTTCATCAGCACCTTCGCCGGTTAGCTGGTAGCCGATATTTATCGATGGTGACCAGTTCCCCATGTCCCGTGCAATTTTCAGATTAATACTATAGTCGGTCTGTCCGGTACCTAAATTATCTTTTTCGTCCGCTGTTGCAAGTTTAACGCTGGCGCCGAGTTCATAGAACAGATCCTGCGGTGACTGTGCAGGGAAGGCATAGGATACAAACAATGAAACATCGCCCAGCCCAGATCGGGTATAAGATTCGGTCGATGTAGCGCTGGAGTTGCTCTGGTTCCTGCCATGTCCTGTCGACTGGCCATTGCCTGATGGTATGATGTCAGCGCTACCCGAAACCGAGACAAAAGGGATTTCAAGGCCAAATCCCCAACGTTCTGTGTAGTAGCTCAAAAACAGCGGAAGCGTGACGATATCGGTATCTACTGGCTGGGAATAATCTCCAGTTTCAAATTCATAGGAGGCACCGTATATCCATTTGTCCGCCTCGACCTGAGCACTAAAAGCCAGCCCAGTCAGGATAATGAAAAGGCGTTTTTTCATAAGGTTGATCCTCGAGGTATCGGTGAATTACTCCAGTATATTAGCAATAACTAATATATAAATGTGTCAAATTGTCGCAGCGCTGATCAGTGATCACAGCAGTTTGTTAAACACATGAAAATTCGACTTATTTTCGGGGAATGGAATTAACTGTGAATTTGAAAAGTGAATAAATTACAATCCAGTCCAACCCAGGGAGTATCCAGATACTATTAACCTGGCAACCAGATGCGTCGTATTCAGGACTTCAAAAAAGTTCCTGGTCCAGGCGCGGCTTGCAGCTAATGGTTACTCCATTGGCCTATGACAAATTATTATGAGGCTGACGCATTGAATAAACTCAAACCACAAACATACGAACAACTTGAAATAGGTAGCGAAGGGCGCTTTACCAAACAATTAACGGAACGAGATATTGTGCTTTTTGGTGAAACCAGTGGCGATATTAATCCCGTCCATTTTGATTCAGAATATGCGGCAACCACGCTTTTTGAAACTCGTATAGCGCATGGTATGTGGTCAGCCGGGTTGATCTCTACCGTAATCGGCATCGTTATGCCCGGTCCAGGTAGTATCTATATTTCACAGGACTTAAAATTCAAGCGCCCGGTACGTATAGGCGATACCCTGACAGCTGTACTCAGCGTAAAAGAAAAGATCGAAAAGCGGCAATATGTTGTACTCGACTGTAAGGTGATTAACCAACACGATGAGGTAGTTACCATGGGTGAAGCGACTGTCATGCCGCCAAAGATCACCGATGAGCTGGATGCCCCCGTAATTCCCCAGGTGCGAGTGTCTGGAATTGATGAGTAAATCCCAGAAAGTCTCTGATAAACCGGTAGCGATGACGTCGAAGCGCTGATCTTACGACGGGTTTTTATCGGTTTTATTCAGCAAATCGCAGTTTTTTAATATCAAGGAGTTTTCTGCTGTTGCAGTTATCTGTAAGATTCCTTCATTTTTTTAGACACTCTCTATTTAAGGAGCCGCTTTAATGGGCAGAGCTTACCAAAATCGCAAAGAATCTATGGCAAAAACCTCGGATGCCAAGGCCAAGGTTTATAGTAAATATGGGCGCGAAATCTATGTTTGTGCCAAAGCAGGGGGCACCGAACCGGACGCAAACCTGAGCTTGCGCAGCCTGATAGATCGTGCAAAGAAAGATCAGGTCCCCAGCCATGTTATCGAAAAGGCGATAACCAAGGCAAAAGGTGGGGGTGGAGAAGATTTTTATCCTGCCATCTATGAGGGCTATGGACCTGGTGGTTGTATGGTGATGATTGAGTGCCTGACTGATAACCCGAATAGAACCTTTGGCGATGTGCGCCAGTGCTTTACCAAGACCAAATCCAAGATTGGCACACAGGGCAGTGTCAGCCATATGTTTGATCACAGCGCGATCTTCGTTTTTAAACACGACGATGAAGACGCGGTGCTGGAAGCGCTATTGATGGCTGATGTGGATGTTAGCGATATTGAGAATGAAGACGGTATGATCACCGTATTTGCACCTAATACCGAGTATGCAAAGTCCCGTAAAGCGCTGGTTGAGAGCTTTGGGGAGATTGACTTTGAGGTGGATGAGATACAGTACCTGCCACAAAATGCGGCACCAATCGGCGATGATGACGTCGAAATGTTTGAAAAATTTATTGATATGCTCAATGACCTGGATGATGTGCAGAACGTGTACCACAATGTGGCGCTATAACTATTCCTTATAGATTAGGAGAAGGGTACATTTTCGGTGCATAAGCTGGCGTATTGTGCGCTTTAGTCGTACATGAGTTAATAAATTAGAGCTATATTTGAAAGATATCCATATACTCGCAGAACAATAACAATCAGATGCCGATTAAATATATGAATGCGACTGAGTATTGTTATTTTCAAAAGGCCGACTATATAAATAGTCTTATTTAAAATAATTAGAACATCCACCTTATTCATGCGGGTGGAATACTGGTACAGGTTAAAATGAATATGTCTAAAACAGATAAAGATACGCCAGCCCCTACCAACAGACTGAGGAATTTTGATTTGTCGGTGGATGAAATCAGGTTGGTTAAAACCATTACCGAAATGACTAATTCGGTAAAAAAAATAGAACAGATGGATCCAAACTCTCCGCGTGCCAAGTTCATCAGGCTGGAAATTCAAAAACTGGAGGATCAGTTGGAAGATCTACGCGATAACACCTTGATAAGATAGGATAGATTTTCAGGTTTGAGCTAGTCGCCACTGATGCCATTAGCTCAAATAAATTAATAGAAAAATCACTCCTTGAAGTCACAGGATCCAGGCTCCTGATAAAAAGGTGCCTTTGCCCATTTGCCTACCTACCTACATTTTAAAAATACCCTGTTTAAACCTGATCCCTGGCAAAATATCTCTAAAGCCAAAGATCTGGATCCTTATTGTTTGAGGTTTATTCGATTAATAAGTAAATCGCTCACAGTTTGCGGATCAATACATACCCGAAATGTCAATGTACCGCTATCATACAGTCGCAAGAGCTTCATTAACCACTGTGAGCGATCATGTATTCAGAATTTACTCAACAGCTAGATATTCATGAACTGGAATCCGTAAAGGATTCTCTGGAATTTTCGGCAGCGACTCACGTGCGCTGGATTTCAAGCGTTAACCAGTCTCTGATTTGTGCACAGGAAACAGCAGATACCCAGTGTAATCATGCACCACCCGATTCTCACTGCACCTTGACTCAATGGTATGACAGCATCAACAACCGCGCTATTCTGGATGATCCTTCATTTAAAAAGCTGAAATCGCTGCATATCCAGTTACATCAAAAAGCCTGCGATTTGATTGCAATGATGAAATCTGGTGTTGCAATCTCTGCAGAAAATTACAGTGAATTCTCAGATATTGAATATCGCTTTTTTAAGTTGCAGTCCTCGCTCATCCACGAATGTACGGAGGCGCTCGGCGTCGTTGATTCGCTGACTAATTTACCCAATAAGCGTGCTTTTCATGACATATTGGCTCAGGAGGAAAACCGTATTAAACGAAATAAGTTCTCGTCCATTATTTCTGTCGTCGATATCGACGATTTCAGAAATATTAACCGAGATCATGGTTATATCGCTGGAGACATGCTGCTGATTCAGCTAGCCGCGCTATTTAAAAATTCGCTGCGCAATTTCGATACTGTTGCGCGCTACGCGGGTGACAAGTTTATCCTTTACCTGCCTGAAACTGACCTGATGTCAGGCGAAGTGATTCTGGAACGGTTGCGTCAGTCAATTGAAAATACCCGTTTTGAAATTCAGGCTGATACAGTCGCTAATATTACCTGTACTTTTGGTGTCAGCCATATTGACGCCACGCTGAGTGTTGGGGATAGCCTGCAAAACGCCTGGATTTCGCTAGACCAGGCGATATCCAGTGGCCGAAATTCTGTGGGCCAGGATGCAAGCGTTGACACTACCGATGATGCTTTTTAAGCAGTAATAAATTTCACACCTTGAACTGTTTTACCAGTTCCTGAAGCTCTACTGCAAGGCGAGCCAGTTCTTCACTAGCCTGAGCCGTTTGGGTGGAGCCCTTTATTGTCTCTTCTTCAATATTGCTGATATTCACCATATTTTGATTTATTTCATCGGCAACGGTGGTTTGCTGATCAGCAGCGCTGGCAATATGCGTGTTCATATCCTTGATCAACGAAACTGAGCTGGCGATGGTTTCTAGCGATGAACTCGCTTTGTCTGCCTGGTTAACACCTTCTTCGGCTTTCACACGACTTTCGTTCATCACTTTTACGGCGCTTCTGGCACCTTCCTGCAGCTTCTCAATCATCTGTTGAATTTCCTGAGTAGACTGCTGCGTTTTACTCGCCAGGTTACGTACTTCATCGGCAACCACAGCAAAACCTCGCCCTTGCTCTCCCGCGCGCGCTGCCTCAATCGCGGCGTTCAATGCCAGCAGGTTAGTCTGCTCCGCAATACCCCGAATGACATCCAGTACTGAGCCAATATTCTCACTGTCTTTTTCAAGCTGACCTATGACCTTAGAAGCGGAATGTACTTCCGAAGACAATGCTTCAATCGCGTGCATGGTAGAGATAACCACCTGTTTACCCTGAGCGGATGCCAGATCAGCATTATTGGCCGCTTCGGATGCATCGGTTGCGTTACGAGCAACTTCCTTTGCAGTGGATGTCATCTCATTCATGGCAGAGACTACCAGCATGATTTCTTCTCGTTCCTGCTGGTTACGCAGTCGGGTTTGTTCAGTAATGGTAGACATTTCTGCGGCAGCGGCAGCAAGTTGAGTAGTTGAGTTACTTACCTTACTAACAGTCTGACGTACTTTTTCCGCAAACAGGTTAAAGGCTTTACCTAAGCGTGTAATTTCATTGTTACCAGATTCATCCAGCCGACGCGTGAGATCACCGCCACCCTCAGCGATTTCATTCATTGCTTCTACTGTGAAACAGAGCGGGCCGCCTATCGTACGACCGATAAATGAGGCGATGATCAAACCCGCGATCAATGCAACGATACCGATGATAATGGCCATGTTTCTAGCGCTATCTATGGTGGCGATATAGTCGCTGTTATCCATGCTGATTTCGAGTACACCAACTGCATTACCTGTGTAGTCATTAATTCGGTGGGCGTAGATCGCATGGTTACCGCTAGCGCCGGACTGCCGTTCAATAAGCGGATTATTTAAAGCGGTGTCCAGTTGTTCGGGCTGTAATAAGGGATCTCCTTGCAAGGTGGTTCCAAAGGTCTTGAAACCATCGTCATTTTTCACATATAGCGAAATGTCTACGTTATGTTTTTGTTTAAAATTTTCAAAAAAAGGCTGCCCAAATGACATTCCAAACTCAACGGAGCCATAGTGCTTCCCTTGATAAAATACAGGTGAAATGCCGCGAATGCCTAATCCCGCGACGCCCTTTTCCAGACCGACGACATTGGTCTTGTTCTGGTTGGTGGCGATAACTGTTTTGCGGAAGGAGGATAGGTCATCACCAAATTTTTCGAGTTTATGTAATCGCAGAAAAGATGTGGCAGGTGGGGTATGGTATTGAAACTGGCGTGCATTAAAGTCCTTCTTCATGATCTTAAAAACAGGCTCCAGATTTTTAGCCAGTTGATCTCTTTCTCCTTGGGCAAACATTTCACTGAAGATTTCAATATTGGCGATGCTGGAAGCGAGCGCATTGGCTAGCTTTCCCTCAGCTTCCAGTTCCAGCGTTGCTGTTTCAAACAGTGCCTTAAGTTCGCGCTCTTCGGCTGATTTCACTACCGAAGTCACCGTTGTCAAAACAACAGGGATGTTAACCAGAGTAACGATCAGTAGGACAATAGTAAAACTTAGCCCCAGTAAAGTGCCGATATTTATTTTCTTTAACATTTTAAAGCCTGCTATATATTACTTAAAAGATAGAAAATCCTAAGCAGCTTAAATCCTGTTAAGCGTCCACTGGAATTTGAGAATTCCTGTTCCTGATTTTAAAAGTACGATCAATTGATTTATAGCTCAAAGTCACAGTAATCAGGAAAATTAAAGTTAATGCAGGTTAATTCTGGAGTTAATCTTACTGTACCGCTTTTAACAGGTCAGGGCCGTCAGTCAATCCTGCGAAATTATTGGAATAGGGCGCTGTGAGTTTGATATTGTTGAAACGGATTAAGCAATTAAGGAAAGGGTTAAAAGTCTTATGAGTCAATTGAAACTCAACATTATTGGTTGTGGTCAGCTGGGTAAATCACTTGCTTATCTCTGGCACCGGCATGACTGCTTTCATATCCAGCAAGTGATGAATCGTTCAATAGCAAGCGCAGAGCAGGCTATCCAGTTTATAGGTGCTGGATCAGCAGTAGCCGACTTATCTGCTATGGATCCTGCTGATGTCTACCTGATCGCAACGCCGGATAAGCAAATTATTAATACCTGCCAGCTACTGGCTGAATCGTCATTATTGAAAACGGGAGATGTCGTATTTCATTGCAGCGGTGCTTTATCTTCGCAGGTGTTATCGGCGCTCAGACAGTTTTCTATCAACCTGTGTAGTGTTCACCCTGTCAGGAGCTTTGCAGATCCAGTTCAAGCGGTAGAAGGCTTTGAAGGCACCTACTGTGGCGTAGAAGGTGATCAAGGCGCGCTGGACATTATTCAGCCAGCCATGCAGGCAATTGGCGGGAAGCTGTTTCATGTCGAGCCGGAATTTAAGATTCTTTACCACGCTGCAAGCGTCATGGTCTGTAACTACCTGACTTCCCTGATTGAAGTTGGGATACAGACTTATCAGAAGTCTGGTATGGATAGCGAAACCGCAATGGAAGTCATGCAACCCATGGTGCGCGGTACCCTGAATAATATATTTTCTCTGGGTACCGTGAATGCACTGACGGGCCCGATTGCCCGAGGTGATGATCTGGTGGTATCTAACCAGCTTAAGGCACTCAATGAATGGAAACCGGAGTATGCGCGGCTGTATGCGCAACTGGGTGAAGTCGCGTTGCAACTTGCCAGGCTTAAAGGCAGTGCTTCTGAAGAAACTCTGCAGAAAATGACCAGCATTCTCTCAGCGCAGGATTAGTTTGCAGGGCCTAGTCAAAAAATTCGGTAAAGCTGGAGACTTCTTCTCGATTGGTCCGGTAGCTATTGATGGCAGCTTGTTCATCAGCATACCCGAGAGCCATTCCGCAGATGAGAATTTTGTCCGCATCGTAACCCAGATAGTCACGAATAATGTTCGAGTAATCACATAAAGCGGCCTGGGCGCAGGTTGCCAATCCCTGCTCCGTAGCTGAGAGCATGAAGGATTGCAGGAACATGCCGTAATCGATGTACGATCCTGTCTGCATAATACGATCCATAAAAAACAGCAGCAGTACCGGGGCGTTGAAGGAATGATAATTAGCAATCCATTGCTGCTGGCGCTTGTCAGCATCCAGTTTACCGATATCTAATGATCGATAAAGCTGAAGACCACAGACTCTTCTGCGGCTCTGGTAAGGATCAACCCAGGAAGTCGGGTAGTAGTTGTAATCCTGCTGAGGCTCTTTGCCTTCCAGATAAGCGGTTTCGATCTGCTGTTGTAACCGGTTTTTCTTATCACCGCGCAGCACCACTACCTGCCAGGGCTGGGTGTTACTCCCTGATGGTGCCCAGCGCGCGTCGTCCAGCAGTTGGGTGATGATATCATCGCTTACCGCTTTATCCAGAAAAGCGCGTATTGACCTGCGATTGCGCAGAGCCTGTTTGACTTGCATTGATCGTATACTCCAAGCTTACATTTATTTACAAATACATTATTAAATTCAGCCATTTAGCGACTAAATTTAAGATCTTTAGTTAACTTATTAAACAGGTATTTTGGGGTTTATAGTTAATGTTTGCATTATTTGAACATGAAATAAACTGCTTGTCTAAGAAAGATTAGAATGTAATATATTGCACGTTAACAACGGGGTTGTAAGCAAATTGACGCAGCAATGCAGGTGATGGGTTGCTTATAGTGTCAGTGCAGTTGCAGCCTGTTGACAAGCTGATTTTCTGAATAGAGGGGAGTGTAAATGGATCTCGAAAAATTTAAAAACCTGATCACTGAAGTAACTGAAAAAATAGCCGGCAAGCCGCTGGATAACGACTTACAGGAGTTTTTAAATGACGAAGTACCTGCCGATGGAGAGCTGTTTAAATATATCGAAAGTGCATGCCACCAGGCTGTAGAAGCTGGCTGGATGTGCGATCGCGAATATGGTGGTATCCGTTTTGGACGTGTTTTACCACCGACGCCAGAGACACATGGATTCAGCGTAGATGTGGTACAGATGGAGAATATCGAGGGACCGCATCATGCGCATCCAAATGGTGAAATCGACATGATCATGCCGATACAGGGCGAAGCAAAGTTTGACGAAACTCCAAAGGGCTGGCTGGTCTATCCACCTGCAAGCGCCCACAAACCCACCGTCACTGAGGGTAGCGCTTACGTACTATACCTGCTACCCGATGGCGCAATTGAATTTACTCGCTAACTGCATGACAACCGTTAAACCTGAAAACTGCACCATCGACGGTGTGGCGCTGGAAGTCGTCCGCGTAATCCCTGATCAACATTCAGGCGACAGACCCACCATTATATTGCTGCATGAAGGTCTCGGTTCCGTGTCCATGTGGCGCGATTTCCCTCAACTGCTGGCAGAGCATACCGCCTGTGAAGTGGTCGTCTATTCGCGTGCAGGATACGGCAGGTCGGGACCAGCTAAATTACCGCGTGATGTTCGCTATATGCATGATGAGGGTTTGCACGTGCTCCCGCAGCTTATCCAGCAACTGGAGGTTTCCAGACCGATTTTAATGGGTCATAGCGATGGAGGTTCGATTGCACTGATCTGTGGCGGTGGTACGGATATTTCATTGTCCGGGATCATCGTCATGGCGCCACACATCAGGAATGAACAGATTACAATAGACAGTATTGCGCAGGCCAAAATTGCCTGGCAGCAAACTGATTTACCCGTAAAGCTCGGTAAGTACCATGATGATGTAGAGGCTGCATTCCGGGGCTGGAACGATATCTGGTTACACCCTGACTTTTCAGACTGGAACATAGAAGCGTATCTGCCCGCGATCAAGGTGCCGCTGCTCGCGATACAGGGTGAAAATGATGAATACGGTACCATGGCCCAAATTGATGGCATTCAGGCCCTGGTTGCTAAGGCAGAGCTTTTGAAGCTTGAAAACTGTCGTCACTCACCGCACAGAGATCAGTCACAGGCGGTGCTGTCAGCCGTGGCACGCTTCATTGACCAACACAACCTTGGATAAATCACATGGTTTTTACTAAACAAAAGATGATCAGGTTTCATCACTGCGATCCTGCTGGAATCGTTTTCTATCCACAATACCTGATGCTATGCAATGAAATGGTAGAAGACTGGTTTGCGGAAGCGCATGGGGTAGGTCTGGAGTCGCTGCTTGGCGAACACAAAAGAGGCGTGCCTATGCGTCATCTGGAAGCCGAATTTATACGTCCGGGGAAACAGGGTGAACGGCTCGAATTTCAGTTAAGGGTCGAGCAGTTGGGCGGATCTTCAATCAAGCTGCGCATCGATGCATTATGTGATGACGAGTTACGTTTTTTCAGTAAACAGACCATGGTGTGGTCCGATTTGGACGGTCCGCGTCCTCGAAAAATTGATGAAGAATGGCGTCAACGCTTTGAGCGTTACATGGAGCCCGAAGTGACTCCAGGAGCATAAAATGAACTACGCCCATTACCAGTCGCTGAAGGTTGAAAAGCACGCCCATGGTATTGCAGAGATCATACTGGGTGAAGAGGGGAAGCTACCTGCCGCAGATACAACCGGTCATGCAGAACTCGCCAGTATCTGGATCGATATCGACAGGGATCCCGAAATACGGGTTGCCATTGTTCGGGGCCAGCAGAAGGGATTTTCGGCTGGCGGTACGCTGGGCCTGGTGGAGGAAATGTCGACAAATTTTAATGCACGTGCGCGTGTATGGAAGGAGGCGCGCGGCATTGTTATGAACATGATTGAATGTTCCAAAATTATTATTTCGGCCATCAACGGCCCCGCAGTTGGCGGTGGCCTTGCCGTTGCCTTGCTGGCCGATATCTCGGTGGCATCGCGTAGCGCACGATTAATCGACGGTCATACCAGACTGGGTGTCGCCGCAGGTGATCATGCAGCCATTATCTGGCCTTTACTCTGCGGAATGGCGAAATCCAAATATCATTTATTGCTGTCGGATGAAATTTCTGGTGAAGAAGCTGAACGCATCGGCCTGGTATCAAAAGTTGTTGACGATGAAAAGCTGCTGGATGAATGCTTTGATATCGCTCAGAAGCTCGCACAGGGCTCGCAAACTGCATTGCGCTGGACCAAACAAAGCCTGAATCAATGGCTAAGGCAGGCGGGTCCAATTTTTGAGCAATCACTGGCACTGGAGATGCTCTGTTTCGGTAATGATGAAATGAACGAAGGGCTGAGGGCGGTAAAATCACGTGACAAACCCGATTTCCCACCTTCACCCTTGGGGTAAAACGCAGGATACAGGTTTAGAGTAAAGCTATAGTGCATTATAATGCATTGACAAATATGGCTTGGCTGCATGATAATTCATGCACAAACTTACCGGAAAACCAGAACAAGAAAACCGGCTAAATAACTAACCATATCAATGAGGAATAGCAGATGCTACAGATTAGCTCAGCAGATAACACGGTATCCCCGCCAGAAGTCAATTTCCCACCTGAATACAACGCCGCTTATGACCTGCTTCAGAGAAATCTACAGGCGGGCAGAGGTGATAAAATCGCCTTCATCGATGATCAGGGGCAATACAGCTATGCTGATCTGGACAAGCGCAGCGCACAGGTTGCCAATGCTTTAACCGAGCTAGGCATACAGCGCGAACAGCGTGTTATGGTCTGTTTACACGACACAATTGATTTTCCTGCGGTATTCCTTGGTGCAATCAAGGCAGGGATTATTCCTGTTGCGGCAAACACGCTGTTAGCAGAGAAAGACTACGAGTATATGCTTAGCGATAGCCGTGCTCGAATAGCTATTGTTTCCGAACCCTTGCTGAATATTTTCGCGCCACTGTTGGATCGAGTTGCAAGCCTTGAAAAAATTATTGTTTCTGGCCAGCCAGGATCTGTGCCGGACTCACTAGCAGCTCTGACTCAAGGGCAATCAGAACAATTCGACGTGGTTTCTACAGTTGCCGACGATGCCTGTTTCTGGTTGTACTCTTCCGGCTCCACGGGTTCACCCAAAGGTACGGTACATATTCATTCAAGTATGGTGAATACTGCTGAGCTTTACGCAAAGCCAATTCTGTCTATCAGTGAAAAAGACGTGGTGTTCTCAGCAGCTAAACTGTTCTTTGCCTATGGTCTGGGGAATGGCTTGAGCTTTCCGATGGCGGTAGGTGCGACCACGGTGTTAATGGCCGAGCGACCAACTCCAGAATCAGTCAGCAAACGCCTGACCGATCATCAACCTACTATTTTTTATGGCGTGCCTACACTGTATGCAGCCATGTTGGCCAGCGATTCACTACCCGCAAGAGACCAGGTCAATATACGTCTTTGTACCTCTGCTGGTGAGGCATTACCGGAAGAGTTGAGCAAGCGCTGGCACGAACACTTTGGTGTGGATATCTATGATGGGATTGGCTCTACCGAGATGCTGCATATTTATCTGTCTAACCGTCCCGGAGATATTCGCTATGGCACCACCGGCAAAGCAGTACCCGGATATGATTTGAAGATTGTCGATGACCATGGAGCCCTTATTGAACGACCCGACGAGCCTGGTGAATTACAGGTACGCGGACCCAGCGCGGCAAATGGCTACTGGAATAACCGAGCGAAAACCCGTTCTACCTTTCTGGGTGAATGGACGCGAAGTGGTGACAAATATTATCGAGACAAAGATGGCTACTATGTGTATGCAGGTCGTAGCGACGACATGCTGAAAGTCAGCGGTATCTATGTTTCACCCATAGAAGTGGAATCTACTCTGATGTCACATGAAGCAGTACTGGAGGTCGCGGTAATTGCAAAGGAAGATCCGGACCATCTGATCAAGCCTGCTGCTTACGTGGTGCTTAAGAATGGTTACGAAGCCGGTGATGAAATGAGCGCTGCGCTTAAGCAGCATGTTAAAAACAACCTGGCTCCGTATAAATATCCGCGCTGGTTCAAGTTCGTTGATGAACTCCCCAAGACAGCGACGGGAAAAATTCAGCGTTTTAAGTTGAGAGAAATGGAACAGAATGAGCAGTAATAAGGAGATTCATTCGACTGATTACTACAGCAACTTGCTCTACTGCAAGGTAGCCGGAGGTTCTACGAACCTTGTGTCCGGTGTACTGGCGTCGGGCAGGGCTTCGATATCGAATCTGCACTTTAATACATATTTGTAGAGATTAAATAGCCTGACCGCTCAGCCGAATTTTAGCTGACAAAAAACCAGGAGTTTCAACCTTAATAATCGTAAGTCTTTGTAAAACCGTACCATTTATAAGACTAATCATAAAAACTCGGCTCCGATCAAATATGAATAATAATACATGTATAATAATAAAAGTGCTTGCACATGAATTATATTGCATTATAATTCATTTCACACTCAATAAAACCAATTAGAGGCGAGAGGAATGATCGATTTTCAAACGCATCCAGAGAATTACCACCACTGGAAAATCACCTTTGAAGGTAACGTCGCTTACCTGACTATGGATGTCGATGAAAACCATGGTCTAAAACCAGGTTATGAATTAAAAATGAATTCGTATGACCTGGGGGTAGATATTGAATTATATGATGCCATCCAGCGTTTACGTTTCTCACATCCTGAAGTCGGTGCAGTAGTCATGCGCTCGGCTAAGCCTAGGATCTTCTGCGCGGGGGCTAATATCCGCATGCTGGGTGCTTCTACCCATGCACATAAAGTTAACTTCTGTAAGTTCACTAACGAAACCCGAAACTCTATCGAAGACGCCTCTGAAAACTCGCGTCAACGATACATTAGTGCTGTAAACGGTACAGCTGCTGGGGGTGGTTATGAACTGGCTTTGGCTACTGACCATATCATGTTAATCGATGATGGTAGCGCTTCGGTTTCCTTACCTGAAGTGCCCTTACTAGCTGTCTTGCCAGGAACTGGCGGTCTGACCCGTGTAGTAGACAAGCGTAAGGTGCGCCGCGATCTGGCGGATATATTCAGCTCGATTGAGGAAGGTGCACGCGGTCAGAAAGCAGTGGACTGGAGACTGGTTGATGAATCCGTTCAGGGTTCAAAATTCGATGAAACCGTCGCGGCCAGAGCAAACGAATTTGCAGCACAGAGTGATCGTCCGAAAGACGCTAAGGGCGTCGATCTGACACCTCTGAAGCGTGAAATTAAAGATGACTCCATTAGTTATGAATTCGTTCAGATCGATCTTGATAAAACCCGCCGCATCGCAACAGTCACCCTTAAAGGGCCAGAGTCGGATGCGCCGGCAAGTACAGAGGATATTCATCAGCAGGGGGCTGACTTCTGGTTGCTGAAACTGGCACGAGAATTCGATGATGCCTTGTTACATTTACGCACCAATGAAGCTGAACTGGGCACCGTGCTGTTCAAAACAGAAGGTGATATCAATCGTATCGCTGCTTACGAAGCATTGCTGGCAGCAAATAGCAACAACTGGCTGGTACGCGAAATTATTCTTTACTGGAAACGTACGCTCAAACGGGTAGACCTGACTTCACGTAGCCTGATCACCTTAATTGGTCCCGGAAGCTGTTACACAGGCATTCTGGCAGAACTGGTTTTCGCTGCAGACCGTAGTTATATGCTGGAAGGCCAGTATGAGGGTGACGATAGACCTGCACCCCTGATCAGACTGTCCAGTTTTAATTTTGGCCCTATGAAAATGAGCAACGATATCACTCGTCTGCAAACTCGTTTTTATGGTGAGCCGGAAAGCGTTGATAAAGCAGAAGCGACTATGGGGCAGGACCTGGATGCTGGCCAGGCACTGGAAATGGGGCTGGTTACTTATGCATTTGATGATATCGATTGGGACGAAGAAGTCCGTTTGATGCTGGAAGAGCGCACATCATTTTCACCGGACGCGCTAACCGGAATGGAAGCCAACCTGAGATTCGCTGGACCAGAAACAATGGAAACTAAAATATTTGGACGCCTGACTGCCTGGCAGAACTGGATTTTCCAGAGACCTAATGCGGTAGCAGAGGGTGGTGCCTTGAAGCTTTACGGTAGCGGAACACGTCCACAATACAACTACGAGAGAGTATAGACATGAGTGATGAGAATATAGTGATTGCCGAAGAAGATGTTGCAAGCAATGCGGTTGTAGAAGTCAGTTACGATGACCTGATTCCGAACAATGTAGATCTGGCAAACGACCGTCGTTTAAAGAAAGCACTGGAATCCTGGCACCCTGGATATATCGACTGGTGGAAAGATGCTGGCCCAGATGGCTTTCATGAGTCTGAGGTTTATCTACGAACTGCAGTAGGCGTAGACCCCAAAGGCTGGGCTGTTTTTGATCATGTAAAAATGCCTGAATATCGTTGGGGTGTGTTACTGGCACCTAAGGTAGAAGGTCGTACTATTCCCTGTGGTAAGCATAAAGGTGAACCTGCCTGGCAGGAAGTTCCTGGTGAATACCGCTCACTGCTACGCCGCCTGATCGTTGTTCAGGGTGATACTGAGCCTGCGTCGGTTGAGCAGCAGCGTTATCTCGGCAAAACTGCACCATCACTGTATGATATGCGTAACCTGTTTCAGGTCAATGTCGAAGAAGGCCGTCATCTGTGGGCTATGGTATACCTGCTACAGAAGTATTTTGGCAGCGATGGTCGCGAAGAAGCAGAAATGCTGCTACAGCGCCGCTCAGGTGATATGGATAAGCCTCGTATTCTGGGTGCGTTTAATGAAGAAACCCCCGACTGGTTGTCATTCTTTATGTTTACCTATTTTACCGACCGCGACGGCAAGATGCAGCTGGAAGCACTCGCACAAAGCGGGTTTGACCCCTTATCACGTACCTGCCGTTTTATGCTGACCGAAGAAGCGCATCATATGTTTGTGGGAGAAACCGGTGTCGGCCGCGTCATTGAGGCAACCTGTGCAGCGATGAATAAAGCGGGTATCACCGACCCCTATGATATAGACGCCGTACGCAAGCTGGGCGTTATTGATTTACCCACAATCCAGAAGAAGGCAAACTTCCATGTATCGGTCACACTGGATTTATTCGGTGCTGAAATCTCAACCAATGGTGCTGCCGCATTTGAAGCTGGATTAAAAGGCCGCTTCCAGGAAACCAAGATCGATGATGATCATCAACTGCATTCTGCTACCTATCCCGTATTAAAGCTGGTGGACGGTGAATTTAAGGATGTGGAAGAGCCCGCACTGAATGCGATCAACTGCCGATTACGGGATGATTATTATACCGACGCGCAGGGTGGCGTAGGTCGCTGGAACAAGATCATCAAAAAAGCAGGTATTGATTTTGAACTGACTCTGCCGCATAAGGCTTTCAATCGCAAGATTGGCGAATTTAGTGGTTTGACGGTAGCAACTAATGGTGAAGTACTGGATGAAGCGAGCTGGAATGCCCGTAAAGATGAATTCCTGACTTCAGATGAAGATCTCAAGTTTATCGCATCATTAATGAAGCCGGTTACCGAGCCGGGGCAATATGCGCCATGGATTGCACCACCCAAGATGGGCATAAACCAGATGCCTGGTGATTACGAGTACGTTAAGATACACGATTAAAGCAACAAGGGGGCAGAGTCAAACTCTGTCCCCTAAATATAACAACTAAGGGGAGTTATCAAATGCCAGCTATAAGACAGCATCTGATTGATCCAGAAATCTGTATCCGCTGCAATACCTGCGAAGAAACCTGTCCTGTTGATGCTATAACCCATAACAGTGATAACTATGTGGTCATGGTTGAGAAGTGTGAGTTCTGCATGAACTGTATCGCCCCCTGTCCCACTGGCGCTATTGATAACTGGCGTGAAGTCATTACCGCTTATACCCTTGAAGAACAATACGAGTGGGAAGAATTACCCGAACAGGAAACCGTTCAGGAAGAACCTGCAGAAGCAGCATCCAGTACCATACAGGGAAAATCTCAGGATGCTATCGAAACAGAAGCCAGCGAAATACTCGAAGTTGCACACAGTAGTGAAGGTAAGGTATTGCCACCATTCTCTGCTGCACACCCCTATATCAATATCTATACCCGTGAAAAACCCGCCATCGCCAGGGTGGCGGGTAATTACCGAATTACCGATGCGAATACTGAATCAGATATACACCATATTGTACTGGATTTTGGCAGCACGACCTTCCCTGTACTGGAAGGGCAAAGTATTGGTGTTATACCGCCCGGTAAGGATACAAAAGGAAAAGACCACCTGGTTCGCCTTTATTCTGTAGCCAGTCCCAGAGATGGCGAGCGACCCAATCACAATAATTTGTCTATCACGGTCAAGCGTGTCGTGCTAGAAACTGACAATGGCGAGACAAAAGGGGTCTGTTCAAACTATCTCTGCGACCTGGAAAAAGGTGCAGAGGTGCAGGTTACGGGGCCCTTTGGCAATACCTTCCTGATGCCGAACCATCCAGAAGCCAATATCATCATGATCTGTACCGGTACTGGGTCCGCTCCTTTTAGAGCCATGACGGAACGTCGTCGACGTAAACGCAATGCTAGCGATACTGGAAAGCTATTGCTGTTCTTTGGCGCACGCTCTAAGGGTGAGCTTCCTTACTTTGGCCCATTAAAAAAATTACCCGATGATTTAATCGATAAAGAGCTGGTTTTTTCGCGCGAAGAAGGTGAGCCCAAAGAATATGTGCAGGATCGAATGATCAAACGCGCTGATGATATCGCTAGCTTGCTGGATGATGAAAATACCTTTATCTATCTGTGTGGTTTAAAAGATATGGAAAAAGGTGTGAACGACGCGCTTCAGACGATTTGTAACAGTCATAACATTAACTGGGAACAGAAAAGCAGGGATATGCGCCAACAGGGGCGTTTGCATATTGAAACCTATTAACGCGAGGTATCGTGAAGAGCCGTTTATGCGCACTTCAATGTAACCGAAAACCTCTGTATCTATTATACTGGATCGGAGTTTCACAACACCGGGTGATTCGATATCATCCTTTTAAGCGGCTCATTACTAAAGCGGGTGATCCGAAAGTTGAAAAGACTATTGCGGTTTAAGACAGGAGATATAAATGTCAGAAACTTTAAAAATAATTCGTGCTGAACATCGTAGACTGGCAGCCGTCATAAACTGTTTCGTGGGTGTTTTGCAGGAGATAAAAGATCGCAATCACCCCCCTGAGTTTGAAATGTTCGAACAGGTAGTGGTTTACTTTGAGCAATTTCTATATCGCTTCCATCATCCCAAAGAAGACCAGTATCTTTTCCCGCGCCTGCTCGAACGCGCGAAAAAAAGTGCAGAAGTCATCGAGCGGCTGGAAAGTGAACACGAGCAGGGTAAGGAGATTCTCGTTAAATTGAGAGCCAAGCTGGATCTTTATCGTGCAAACCCGAATCAGGATACATTTGACGCGTTTTATAACATCGCTATGGTTTATCGAGATTTCGAATGGCATCACATGGGTACCGAAGAGCGTGAAGTGCTACCTATGGCAGAAAAAGAGCTGAAACCAAGTGACTGGGTGGAACTGGATGCTATTTTTACCGCACATGAAGATCCGGTTTTTGGTCGTAAACAAAAGGATGAATTCAGCGACCTGGCAACACGTATCGTCAATCTGGCACCTGCGCCGCATGGTCTGGGAGACTAAGCCCTGATCGTCTGGGTGCGGATTTGCGACGACCGAAACTATAATTAGCCAAACTCCCACGAATATGTATTATAATTCATTCCAATTTGGGCTGAGTTATACCATCGCAATCACGAGAAAAGCGCTATGAGTGGAAGTAAAGACGAGACGGTCGTCCTGGAACAGGGCGAGAAAGATCAGGAAGACGAGGCGTTTCGACAATATATTATCGGCATAGGTGATCGTATCCGTGCGGTACGCACCAGCCGCGGCATGATCCGTAAAGACCTGTCCCGACAATCCGGCGTATCGGAGCGTTATATCGCCCAGGTGGAAACAGGCAAAGCCAATATCTCTGTTTTCATGTTATGGAAAATCTCCAACTGCATGGGCATTAAAATCCCCGAATTATTTCCTGATTGCGATTTTCGTAAAAGCAGTGCCGCGTTGATGACCTTCATGACGCGTCTGGATCAGGAGCAGCAGGAGAAAGCCTTATCCCTACTCAAGCGCCACTTCAGTAAATCCAGTCATCAAATCAACGGTATTGCCCTGATCGGGCTGCGGGGTGCAGGTAAATCCAGTCTGGGCAGAATGCTGGCAGATAAATACGGTGTTCGTTTCGTCAAGATCAGCGATATGATTGAAAAGGGTGCTCAGATGACAACGGGTGAACTATTTTCACTCGGTGGTCAGAAGGCCTATAGACGCATGGAAAAACAGGCGCTGCAAGAAGTCATCAAAAGCCAGAATAATATCGTACTTGAAACTGGCGGCAGCATCGTCGCGATGTCTGACACCTTTAAATTGTTACTGGACTCCTTTTATACCGTCTGGGTCAAAGCATCTCCGGAAGAACATATGAACCGCGTCCTGGCACAGGGTGACCTGCGCCCCATGGCAAACAATGAAGAAGCCATGGAAGACCTGAAATTGATCCTGCAGGAGCGAGAGGCAGATTACAGTCAGGCTGACTACGTGCTGGATACATCCAAACGTACCTTGATTGATTGCGTAAACGAGCTGTCAGCGCATTGTGAAGAGTATCTTTCCCGACAGGATTAGATATAGCAGGTTTATGTTCCAGCAATTAAATTGAGCAGACTAAAGCCCGAGTGGGATACAGGCAAGGAAAGAGCAACAGCTACGGATTGACCCTAACTGCGGTTGGTTTATACTGATTGCGTTGTTATTTTTATTTCAGGAAAGCTAGATGCAAGCCATATTCGTACAGTTAAAATGTGAGTTGGGCAAGGCCTATGACGTTGCCGCGGAACTCATCGAACGCGACAGTGTTTCTGAAGTTTTTTCGATTTCAGGACAGTACGATCTGATGGCGAAATGTTACCTGGACAAGTCTGAAGATATCGGGCGCTATGTTGAAACTCAGATTCATAGCATCCCAGGGATTCGTGATACCCATACCATTATTGCTTTTAATGCATTTACCTGAGTGATGCGTAGCGATAAGTAATGCTGCGTAGTAGCGACTAAGTTTGAATAACCAGAGGGATTGGGCAATCGATAGCCGATGAAAAAGCCCTCATAATTTCTATTTCTTTTACTGAAGTGGTTTTATCGTATTCGATGCAGAGTATGCAAGCTTCAAGTAAAGTCACTCTATCCATAAACTGCATCGTCTGTAAACTATTAAGCGCTTCATCAATTTCTTTTACCTTAATTCTTTTTTGCTCCAGTAGTTCAGGTTCGTTAAGTCGGAGATGAGACATAGCTGCGTTAAATGCAAATCTAGCCTGTTCAATTTCTGTATGTCCGGCGATCGCCATTAATGACAATACAACTGCTATCTCGGCCTGCAACTGTTTTAAGTTTTTATTTTGAGTTTTCCGTTTAGGGAAATTATAAAAGTGCTGATCCAGATGGTTTAATAATATTTTTTGAAGTGTCCATTCCATCAGGTCTACTTTGCCATCAGCATTCATTAGTGCGATAACATTCTCTCTAAATGACTGATATTGCTTGTTGGAAAGCTGTTTTAGTACAGGGATACTGAGGTCTAATAACGGCAGCCGCAATCTGATATCTACAGCATTTATTTCGTTCATTATCTTTTGTGTCAAAAGATAAATATCTCTGTCAGCATGGTATTGCAAATGTTCCAGCTGCTTTACTCGAACCTGGTAATCTCCATCTAATAGCAGTGCATAAATCACAGCTCTAGCTGAATAGGGTTCAGAAGCAGATTGCCGAATAATAGGGGGCATTGCTGCAATCAGCTCACGTGCTTGTTCTACTGCCTGCTGTGTGAGTTGGCCAGAAGCCGAAATGAATTGTTCAATATTATTAGACGAATCAGCTTGGGTAGACGTGCCACTGCTTATGGATGATATAGACTGAGCATGGTCGTTTTGATTAATGTCATTGTCCGGCTTATCTTTGGAATAAAAGTGCCCATTCTAGTACGGGTCTAAGCGGCGAATACGCCTAACCAGCGGTGGATGTGTAGCAAACAGTGACTGCATCATTCCTGAAACACCCTGCGCAAAAAAAGCGTGACTGATTTCGACGGCTTGTGGGGCTTGCAGTCGCGATCCCGATGTTAACCCCCCAATCCTTTTTAATGCACCCGCAAGCCCCTGAGGGTTACGTGTATATTGAACAGCGGAAGCATCAGCCAAATATTCACGTTGACGACTAACTGCAGCTTTAATCATATTGCCAAAAAAGGTCCCAGTGTAACCAACAATCATAAGGCTCAAGCCAGCGCTAACCAGAAAAAATAATAATTTGGCATCACCACTTCCACTACTGCGTCCCCGATGCCGGGATCCCCTGAAAGGCAGGCTCATCATCTCATATCCAATCATGCCAATAATTAGAATACCATTCAAAGTGCCCGTTAACTGAATATTGAGCCTCATATCACCATTGAAAATATGGCTGAATTCGTGTGCAATAACGCCCTGTAGCTGCTCGCGATTTAAGTGATCAAGCAACCCCTGAGTTACACTGATCACCGCATCACGCGTTGAATATCCTGCAGCAAAAGCATTCATGGCGCGTTCCTGTTGCATGATATATACCGGCGGTACGGCTGTTCCTGAGGCGATCGCCATTTCCTCCACAATGTTAAGCAGGCGAAGCTGTTTTAAATCTCGCGTGTTACGTATTACCAGTTGCCCACCCATCGCTTCTGCAATGACCTTACCCCCTCCAGAGAGGGCCAGTATTTTGCTCAGGCTACCTGCCAGCACAACTACCCATACACATAATCCGACCATACCAAAACGCCACCAGTCCATATATTGCAGCAGGGAGTTCAGATCCTTGATTGCCGGATTCTTAAAAAAGCCGAGAAAGGCCATAACAATCAGGTTAGTCAAAATAATAATACTGAAAACAGCAAGCAAAAAAAGAAACACCAGTTGAAAGGTGTTGCGGCGTGCCTTCGCCTGAGACTCAAAAAAGTTCATTGCTGCGTAAGGGTTTTAGAACGAAACTTTAGGTGCCGACTGTATCTCAGAACTATCTTTAAACTTGAGTAAAACAGCATCTTTGGGATGTCCAAATGTACTGGCAAATATCGTTTGGGGGAATGATTGGCGGTATGCGTTATATTCCATAACCTGATCATTAAACGCCTGTCTAGCGAACGAAATTCTATTTTCTGTAGAAACCAGTTCTTCATTTAACTGCATCATATTTTCACTGGCCTTGAGGTCAGGGTAGGCTTCCATTAACACATTAAAATTACCCAGTGCCCCTGCCAATTTTGATTCAGCATTAATTAACTCGCCAATCGCCTTGGCATTAGCAGGATCAGCAGCTGCTTTTTGAAGAGTGCCTGTCGCCGTATTTCGAGCCTGTATCACCGCTTCAAGAGTTTCTCTTTCGTGCTTAATATATCCCTTAGCTGTTTCCACCAGGTTGGGTATCAGGTCATATCGGCGTTTCAACTGCACCTCAATTTGTGAGAAAGCATTGAGATAGCGATTTTTAAGCAAAACCAGTCCGTTGAAAATACTGATGATGTAGAAAATGATTAATGCAATGATGATGAGAAAAATAATCAGTGTATAGTCCATAGTTATCCTTATCCTCAATTTGTTAACCGATAATAGTTTATCTCAATATATTACAGGCTAAACGTTTCAGTTAAATCTACTCAGGCAGACACCTGCTAACCTGATTAGCCAGCAGGCCTTGATGTGTAAATCCATAAACCTATTCAATAGATGATTAAACAAGTAACCATCCATATTCATTATGGCAACAGCGTTCATCTTCTTCCAGTTTAATTAGCTCAGCAAGCAGCGAACGTTGTGCTATTGGATATACCGACCGGGGTATATCTGAATATACCCGTGGCACCAGCGCCTCCAGTTGTTGTGGGGTGTCACTTAACGCGGCCAGCGTTGCCTGTTCGCGCTCGGCGCGATGTCTGAGATAATATCTAATTAAACTCGCCCCATCGGATTTTGCAGGGCCATGTGCAGGGTAGAGTACCTGAATCTGGCAGTCTAACAACCTCTGTAAACTGTCCAGATAGGTATGCATATGACCTTCAGGCGGGTTGATCAATATGGTTGAAACCGTTGATAACATATCGCCCACTATGGCAGATCGATAGCGGTTGTCGATAAAACATAAATGGTCTACAGCATGCCCAGGCGTGTGTAATACGCGCAGATGCCAGCCTTGTGTGCCATCGGGTGTGGTTCCCAGTTCAAGGCTATCACCATCCTTTAGTGAGGCCCCTTTAATAAACCCTGCCGGTATTCTGGGGTAACACAATTCATGTGCTCTAACCGGTAATTGATAGCGCTGGCTCAGCTGATTGACAGCGCCGATATGATCGGGGTGATGATGTGTGAGGAGGATTGCCTCAAGCTTGCTTCCTCTATCAAGCATTTGATCAAGCTGTTTAAAAAGGCGTTGCTGTTCTTGCTCATCAGGAGTGGCTGGATCAATAATATAAAGACGCTGCGTACCAACTATTAGCGTATTGGTGGTGGTTGCCGGTGGAATAGTGTCGGTTTTCAGTGGCGCTAAGAATACCCCGGGTGAAAAACACATCTGATGCAAATCCCCCTGTTGCAATGCTTCACTAGCCGATGCAGCAAGCGCATAGAAGCCAGCTAACTTTTTTTCATCCAGTAGCTGTAATAGATGCAAAACTGGTGGCGCAATTTTCATTTCACCTTTTTGCCATGCATCGATTGCCGCTGCCGGTTTGATAAAGCAGTCCTCAACTAATTCATAGTTATCAATCGAAGGTACTTCATCATCGTACGCGCGCGCATGTATAAATTGTGTGTCGTATCGCAATGGCGAAAAGGGCGGAGTACAGATTCGAAATACCGGAGTTAAATGACTGAAGCTTTGATCAAAGCCTGCGATGAACGATTTCCAGTGTTCAGGTGATTGAGTCAGGGTGTTTTTCAGGCTTTGCTTTTCTTCAGTGCTAAAAGTTTTGCCTAATGTCGCGGATAGAATATTACATTCTTCAAATGCTTCGCGAATGGCACAGCGCGCAAAAACCTGTGTCAGATCATCATCTTCGTGATGATAGTCAGCCTCGCTGACATTACCCCCTGGAAATACCCAGAAATCTCCGAAGAATTTAATCTCTGGCGCACGGCGAGCAAGGTAAACCTCGGGATCGTCGTCTGGTCCACGAGAGAGTATGATGGTTGCTGAGTATTTAAAGGTCTGGATTGTGACTGTCCTACTAGTTTTCTAAGTGCTTAAAGCTTCTTTTGTCTTACTCAACTGCCAGGCGCAGGTGAGGCCAATGATAGACATCAGGGCAACAACCAGTATGGCGTAATTCCAGTTATCATTATATTCAACTACCGAACTGACCATCATGGGGCCCATTGTTTGACCGATACCTGCGCCCTGCAAAATCAATCCGGTCATCAGCGCCATATGTGATGGGCTGGGCGAGAAACGTGATGCGAGTACAAAAGCAGTTCCAGGAAATAAACCGCCAAAAGCTGAAAACAGGAAACCAGCGATAACCTTGATAACAGGTTCGGTGAATGTCGCAAATACCAGGCTGGCACAGACGAGCATGGCACAAAAAGCCAGTGTCACTACCTTCCATGGAGGCACGCCTCTGCCGATCAACCAGCCTGCTGACAGATTGCCAATGATATTTCCGACCACAACGATTGCACCAAAGTGTGCAGCCATTTCAAGTTCAACGGCATAATCCTGAACCAGCATGGTAGGTAAAAATGCGGTAAGCGACTGATACAGTGTGGAATAACAGATAAAACCAGCGACTACCAGCAGTGGACCCAGGCGAAGAATACTATTGATGAAATTGAGTGAGTTCGCTGGTGCGGCATGCTTTTTTCTATGGCTTCGAAATGCGAAAAACAAGATACAGGCCCAGACCAGCATGATAAAACCAATGTCATTCCACAGGCCGCGCCAGCCGTGCCACTCTAGCAACACTGGCGTGATTAACATCGAAAGACCGATACCCGTCGGCATAAACGCACCCCACAATCCCATCACCATTGGGCGGTCTTTATCACTTGCTGAACGACTGATTAAAGAGGGCAGAGCGACGATGGAAATAATAAATCCAAAGCCTTCCACTAAACGAGAAAGCATCAGAAAGTTAATACCGTCAGCGCCTGCTCCCAGAAATGAACCGATGGCTGAGATTGCCAGTCCACTCAGCGCCATATTCAAATGACCAACTCGATCTGCCAGCAAACCAAAGCCTGCACCAGCGAGTGCAGCGATAAGTGTAAACAGGGATAGTAGAGAGCCGGCCTGAACCAGGCTCAGGCCAAGTTCATCAATAATAAGAGCCAGTGAGGCAAATGCCTTACCGATCTGGAATGCCGCGATACAGCCGGCAAAAAAGGCGATCCAGACATTGGACCAGAGTGTTTTTTTCATAAAGGAATGGTTTCCAGGTTTGCTGCAGAATATCCAATGCAAAATCACTTTTCATACAGAGATACTGGTATCCAGAGTCAGGCGACTACATGTTTACTGCTGTTCTTTTTAGCTTTGGCGAGTGTAGCAATAATTTTTCATAGCGCGCAATCAGGCTCTGCAAATATTATGACTCTTTATGTATTCTGGATGATTGAAGTTGATGCAAGAACCTCCGAGAATTGCTTTCTGGTTAAGCACTGATTCATCTTACTATGTATAAACTCAGGTTATGAATGCGAAACATAATACTTTGGAGTTTTTAGATAGCGATAAATGTCGTTAGCATGTTGAATCGTTTCTAACGCTAGATTAAGCTCGCAACACAGCGTATTAATAATCTGAAATTCATAAATTCCAATCACATCGTATTCATCAAAAATCTCATCTGAGATTGATTTGCTGCCCCATTTCAGTTGGCAGGAATTACGCGGACCAAACATGCAATATAGTGCTTGACAGGATTTTTTGCACAGATTAACATCGATTTTATGTGCACAATAATTCATGCAATGATAGTGCATAGCTGCTCACAGGAAGGTTCAGCAAAGCCACAGAGTTCAGACAAAATTTGTAGAGCGTAACGGTTAATGGCAGTATTGAAGCTCTGAAATTAAAAAGTAAGAAAATTACAAAAAATGGTAACGCATTGTTATCTGTTATTAATAATAACCTGCACGAGGATGAGAGATGTTTTCTAAAATGATTCAGTCTGCGATGATCGCAGCAGCCTTGACTACGACTGGTATTGCACAGGCCGATAGCGTCAAAATTGGATTTGTCACGACACTCACCACACCCGCTGGTGTGATCGGTGAAGATATGAAAAATTCAGTTGAACTTGCCCTGGAGCATATCGGCCATAAAATGGGGAATCTGGATGTTGAATTGATCATGGAAGACGATGGCTTCAAACCCGATGTAGGTAAACAGAAGACCGACAAGCTGGTTAAACAGGACGATGTCGATTTTGTTGCCGGTTATATCTGGTCACACGTACTACTGGCATCTATCAACTCAGTAACCAGAGCTGATAAATTTCTGATCAGTGCAAATGCGGGCCCATCACAGGTTGCAGGCAAGCGCTGCGACAAAAACTTCTTCTCCACCTCATGGCAGAACGATCAGACGCCAATGGCTCTGGGTGAATACCTGAACCAGCAGGGCGTTAAATCGTTATACATTATGGCGCCTAACTATGCAGCGGGTAAGGATATGACCGCAGGTGTGGAAAATGTATTTAAAGGCAAGGTAGTCGGAAAGGATCTCACCAAATGGGGTGCCGACGCACAGCTTGATTTTTCTGCTGAACTGGCCAAAGCCAAAGCGTCAGGTGCCGAAGCGATCTTCGTTTTCTATCCTGGTAAAGCCGGTGGTGCGTTTATCAAGCAATACCAGCAGGCTGGTTTGCAGGATGAAATGCCTCTGTACTCAGTTTTCACTGTAGATGCGATCGCACTGCCTAAATTGCAAAGCGCGGGCCTGGAAGGCGTGCTGGGTTCAAAGAATACGCAGGAATGGTCTCCTGATATGGATAATGCCGCTAACAAACGTTTCGTTGGTGATTACCTGAAAAAATACAACAAGTATCCTTCATTCTATGGTGCTCAATCTTATGATGCGATTATGCTGATTAAATCAGCTGTTGAAGCAGTAGGCGGTAACCTGAAGGATAAGAATGCGATTCGTAAGGCTCTGAAAGCAGCGAATTTCGATTCAGTTCGTGGCAGCTACACTTATGGCAATAACCACATGCCTATTCAGAACTTCTATCTGCGTGAAGTGGTTGCTGATGCTGAAGGTCGCTGGACCACAAAAATTGTCAAGACAGTTTATACCAACCATCAGGATCCTTACGCTTCTCAATGCAAATTGAAATAAAAAGTTAACTCTCTCCAATCCAGTCCCGGGCCAAAGGCTCGGGACTGTTTAAGACACTCATACTCTGGTAAGCATTATGGACTGGAATCTTCTCATCTCGCAGTTGATGAATGGGCTACAGCTCGGGTTGCTATTGTTTTTGCTAGCTTCTGGTTTAACCCTGATTTTTGGCATCATGGACTTTATCAATCTTTCGCACGGATCCTTCTATATGATAGGAGCCTACTTTTGTGGCTCTATCGTCGCTTATACAGGTTCATTTCTACTCGGTGTCGTGGTCGGCTTAATTGGTGTGTTCGTAGTGGGAGCCCTGATCGAGTGGGTGATAGTAAGAAAGCTGTACCAGGCAGATCATCTTGATCATGTACTGGTTACCTTCGGGCTAATCCTGATTTTCGATACACTGATCCATCTGCTCTGGGGTGCTTCAGGTATGGCAATACCACTACCCGATATACTCAACGGCCAGATTGTTATCGGCGAAATTGAATTGCCTAGCTACCGCCTGTTAATTATTTTTTCTGGTTTACTGGTTGCTGCAGGGCTGTATTTCCTGGTATCTAAAACGCGTCTAGGCATGCTGATCAGAGCAGGGGCGTCCAATCGCACAATGGTTGAGGCGCTGGGTGTCAATATTAACCGATTATTCCTGATTGTTTTCGCGCTGGGTGCAGCGATGGCTGGATTGGCGGGTATGCTCATTGCCCCAATTACAGAAGCCAGTATCGGCATGGGGAATGACATTATCATTATTGCATTTGTGGTCGTCATTATTGGTGGTATAGGTTCGATCAAGGGTGCTTTTTACGCCGCGCTGATTTTGGGCCTGATCGATACCCTTAGCCGATCCTATCTGGACATTCTGCTTAAACTGTTAATGCCTGTTAACTATGCTGAAACCGCAGCACCAGCACTCTCTGCAATGCTCGTATACATACTGATGGCAGCCGTACTGGCCTTTAGACCACAGGGTCTTTTCCCACCGGCAGGTAAGAAGTAATGACGCTATTCCCACGTACCCTTTCGGGCCGTTTCTATTCCATTTTGCTCATCTTTCTTGCTCTGGCTCCATTTATTTTTCAATGGATAGATCGTCCGTTTTATCTTGACCTGCTCAGCCGTGGACTAATCCTCGCCATCGCCGTGATCAGTCTCAACCTTATTCTGGGATTCGGCGGCATGATCAGCCTTGGGCATGCAGCATATATTGGCATTGGCGCTTACTGTGTGGGTATCCCATCATATTATGACTACTACGATGGCTGGATACATATCGCACTGGCTTTATCGGTGAGTGGCGTATTTGCCCTCATCACAGGGGCCATCAGCCTGAGAACAAAAGGCGTGTATTTCATCATGATCACTATGGCATTCAGCCAGATGGTTTATTTCACCTTTGTCAGTCTTGAAGAGTATGGTGCCGACGATGGACTGGTTATCTATTCGCGTAGTGAATTTCCTTCGCTGATCAGCATGGACAGCGGTATATCACTTTATTACTGGGTATTTGCCATCCTGTTATTGTCGTTGTTTTTTACCTGGCGACTCGTTTTGTCACGTTTTGGACGCGTTATTGTGGGTTCAAAATTTAATGAAGAACGCATGCAGGCGCTGGGCTTCAATACCTATCGCTACCGGCTCACCTGTTATGTGATTTCCGCCATGATGTGCAGTCTAGCCGGTATGCTACTGGGCAATTTTTCTGGATTTATCAGCCCGGATATTATCAGTTGGGCGCGTTCAGGTGAGTTGATTTTTATGGCGATTATTGGTGGCGTAAGCAGCTTTTTTGGTCCCTTGATCGGCACCCTGGTTTTTGTTCTGCTGGAAGAAGGTCTATCAGCCATCACGGTTTACTGGCACCTCATTTTTGGTATCTTCCTGGTAGCACTGGTAATGTTTGGTAAGGGTGGCATCAATGGCTTCCTGACCCGTCTGAATAATCGGGGAGGAGATCAGTAATGGCAGATTACCTGTTGGAAGTAACCAGCCTGAATAAACATTTTGGTGGAATACGTGCCACTGACGACGTCAATCTGATGGTCGAAGAAGGAAAGATTCATGCCATCATCGGGCCCAATGGTGCGGGTAAAACTACACTGATATCCCAGCTCTCAGGACAGATCAAGCCTGACTCTGGTGATATCCGCTTTGGCGGCCACAGCATCGTCAACTATAGTATGGCGCGGCGCGCGCATGAGGGTCTGGCTCGCTCTTTTCAAATCACCAGCGTCGTGCTGCCAATGACCTTGTTAGAAAACGTAATGCTTGCGATTCAGGGCACGAGTGGACATTCGTTCCGCTTCTGGAAACCGGTGATGAAGGACCAGGCCATGAAAGATGCCGCAATGCAATGCCTGGTCGAACTCGGACTGGATGATCGTGCGCAGAGCGTTGCTGCAAATGTCTCGCACGGGGAACAACGACAGCTTGAGTTGGCAATGGCACTGGCTATGAAACCGCGCATGATGTTACTTGACGAACCTATGGCGGGTATGGGCAAGGAAGAAGGCGAAATCATGGTAGATATTCTGAACAGCCTTAAAGGTAAGGTCACGATCCTGCTGGTAGAGCATGATATGGATGCCGTATTTCGTATGGCAGATAAATTATCGGTGCTGGTCAATGGTCACGTGATTGCCACCGACACGGTTGAAAATATTCGCAACAATATCGAGGTCCAACAGGCCTATTTAGGTGATAGCCATGCTTGAGCTTAATCACGTAGAGACATACTACGGCACCATTCAGGCATTATTTGGCATGAGCCTGCAGTGCAAGGAAGGTCAGGTGACTACCTTGATTGGTCGTAACGGTATGGGAAAAACCACCACCGTGTCTTCTATCCTCGGTACGCTTCGAAGCCGTAGTGGTGAAATTAAATTTGATGGAAATGTAATTAGCGGACGGCCAGCTTACGAAGTTGCACAATTAGGCATAGGACTGGTACCCGAAGGGCGCCAGATATTTCCTAATCTTTCTGTGCTTGAAAACCTGATTGCAACAGCCGCCAATTATAGTGGCAGCAGCAACCCCTGGGACCTGGAAAAGGTTCTGGAATTTTTTCCACGACTGAGTGAACGCCTGGATAATATGGGCAACCAGCTATCGGGTGGTGAACAACAGATGCTGGCTATAGGACGCGCTTTGATGCTGAATCCCAAACTACTGATTCTGGATGAAGCCACTGAAGGTCTGGCACCTCTGATTCGACAGGAAATCTGGCGACGACTGGAGCAGTTGAAGGAAACTGGCCTGACCATCTTGTTAATCGATAAAAATATTGATGAGTTTGCTGACATTGCAGACCAGCATTATATCGTTGAAAAAGGACAGGTCGTGTGGCAGGGAAATTCTGACCAGCTCACTGCCGATAGTGAGTTAAAGTCACGCTATCTGGGTATTTAAAAGCCTTCATGTTTACTGCCATCCAGAGAATTCGTGTTGAATGGGCGCATTGCGACGCTGCAGGTATTATCTTTAACCCTAATTATTATATCTGGATGGATGGTGGAACCCACGCCATGCTGCAGGCAGCCGGATTTGATTTACCTGGTCAGATACGCGCTGATAAACTGTTTCGGGGATTTCCGCTGGTAGCCAGTAACATGGCCTTTAAGCGTCCGCTTTATTTCGGTGATATCACTGAATTAACCACCACAGTCGAGAAGTTGGGCAACACTTCGTTTGTGGTCAATCACACGTTCAGGCAGGGTGGAGAGGTTGAGCCAGTTGCTATAGGCAACGAGGTGAGGGTTTGGGGGTATTCAGATCCGAACAATCCCGAAAAAATGGTGGCACAAAGAGTACCCGATGAAATACGTGCACTATTAACAGTAGACACGGTTATGGATACCACCATCCGCTGATGTAATATTTCAATAAAAGACAAACCGCCGCAAAGCGGTCATACTGCTACATTACATAGCAAGCTAAACAATGCACGAAATGCCGCAGAAGTTAAAACTTACCGTACTGGACCAAAGCCCGGTCCACCCTGCAGAAACGCAACCGGAACTGGCCAATGCAGGCATGATGTCCATTCAACTGGCAAAGGCCTGTGACAGCCTGGGCTATTACCGCTACTGGGTCGCGGAACATCATAATACCCGTCAGTTTGCAGGGCCCTGTCCTGAGATTTTGATTGCCAGCATTGCTAGTGTGACCAGCAATCTGCGTGTGGGAAGTGGTGGGGTCATGCTTAGCCATTACAGCCCCTACAAGGTTGCCGAGGTTTTTAATATGCTGAATGCGCTATTTCCCGGGCGAATAGACCTGGGTATAGGTCGCGCGCCAGGCGGCGATAGCCTGGCTTCCTCCGCTCTAGCCTGGCCTGCACAGGCGCTGAATGCCAGTAGCTATGCAGCACAGGCATCAACACTTAAAGATTTTCTGACGCATCAAATACCCGAACAGCATGCCTGGTCCAGTTTAAAAATCAGCCCTCTGTTAGACACCTCTCCGCAGATGTGGATGCTAGGTAGTAGTGGTGGTAGCGCTCAACTTGCAGGCCAGCTGGGGATGAATCTTGCATTAGCGCGGTTTATTGCGCCAGAACATTGTCACCCAGACATCTTCGATTCTTATCTTCGAGCCTGGGAAGAGGCAGGACATGAAGGTCGTCCCCGGCGCATGCTGGCGATAGCTGCGTTCTGTGCAGAAACCCAGCACGAAGCGGAACTACTGGCCAGCACTGCCGTGTATAGGAAGATGATGATGCAAAGCGGACAGATGGATGATCTACTTTCACCTGCGCAGGTACAGGATCAGCGCAAAAGATTTACTGCGCTACAGGAAGCTGAGTATTTGAACATATTAAACAGCTATACCGTAGGCACAGCAGATCGCTGTCAGTCCGAAATTGATCGACTGGCGAAGTCATTTGCAGTTGATGAAGTCGCTATCGTGAGCGTTACCTATAGTTTTGCTGATAGACTTAACAGTTATCGTCTGTTGATCAGTTGATGCATTGAAGGCGGTAATGTTGAAACCAATAATAACAAGCTGACGCACACAATTTAGGGGTTTTCCATGTCAATTGCTGTAACTATTTGTGATGACTCGGTATTCGCACAAAAGCAGTTAGCGCGCACCTTACCGCAGAACTGGGATATCCATCTAACATTCGCAGCCAATGGTATTGAAGGTTTGCAGGCCGTACGCCAGAACCAGGCCGAAGTCCTGTTCCTCGATTTAACCATGCCCGAGATGGATGGTTTTGAGGTGCTCGAACAAATCTTCAAAGAGCAGCTCAACACACTGGTCATCGTCGTTTCTGGCGATATTCAGCCAGAAGCTCGTGAACGAGTGATGTCAAGAGGTGCCATAGCCTTTATAAAAAAACCCTGTAATGCAGAAGACATTCTACAAATCCTGGAACAGTTCGGCCTGATGAGCGCGGTGCTGGATGAAGCGCATCTAACAGAAACGCCTTACGAAAATAGTCAGATCCCACTACAGAATATTTATCAGGAGATAGCCAATGTGGCGATGGGGCAGGCGGCAGATCTGCTAGCTCGTCACATGAACGCGTTTATTGTGCTGCCAGTTCCTTCTGTGAAAACCATAGAAGTGAATGAACTGAAAATGATGCTACAGGCAATAGAAGTCGATCAAACAATGTCAGCCGTATTTCAGGGATTCATCGGCAATGGCATCGCAGGAGAGGCTTTGTTACTTTTTAATGCTTCCAGCTTCAGGGACATTGCCCAGCTACTCAAATTCGAAGGAGAGATTGATGCGAATGCTGAATTTGAGCTGATGATGGATATCGCCAGCATTCTCATTGGTACATTTTTAAAAGCCTTCGCGGAACAACTGGACATTCAGTTCAGCCAGGGACATCCCAAAATCCTGCGCGACAGTCATATTGCAGACCTGGTCAAACCGGATAGTGCAAGCTGGAAAGAAACTTTATCGATAGAGATCAACTATAAGATTGAGGACTACGATGTAAACTGTGATTTATTGCTATTGTTTACAGAAGACTCCATTGATGAACTCAACAGCAGGGTATCTTACTACGCATCATGATAGGGAATAAAAACGCGACAATGGAAATCAGGGAATTTCACTGGATGATGGATATGTTGACCAATGTCGACGTAGGTCTGGTTATTCTCGATGTTTCTTACCAGGTTCAGATGTGGAACCGCTTTATGGAAGATCACAGCGGCATTCTGGAGAGTGAAGCAAAAAATAAAACGCTGTTTGAATTATTTGATGAGCTGCCTGAAGCCTGGTTTAAACATAAAATGGACTCTGTTTTTACGTTGAAATGCCGTGCTTTTTCTACCTGGGAGCAAAGGCCTTATCTGTTTAAATTTAAGAATTATCGTCCCATTACCGGCGTTGAAGAATTCATGTATCAAAACTCAACCATGATACCGCTGGTTTCTGCTGATGGCGTCATCAATCATATCTGCCTGCTAATTTATGATGTAACTGATGAAGCAGTCAACCATAAGGAAATGCAAAGGCTGAATCACGAATTAAAACAGATTAGCCGTACGGATCGATTAACCGAGCTGAATAATCGGGGTTACTGGGAAGAATGTTTCCAGAATGAATTTTATCGTTGTATGCGTTATCACTCCGTGTCCTCTGTACTCATCTTTGATATTGACCATTTTAAAAAGGTTAATGATACCTATGGTCATCAGGCAGGGGATGAAGTGATTCGTATGACTGCAAAAATGGTCAAGGACATGATTCGCAAAACTGATGTTGCCGGTCGCTACGGTGGTGAAGAGTTTGTTGTTTTTCTTCCCAATACCAGTGCAGAAAACTCCGAGATATTTGCTGAACGATTGCGTCAGAACATTGAAAAAATGGAAGTCCTATACGAATCGCTAACACTGAAAATTACTGTCAGCATCGGCATCTGCCAGTTTCATGAATCTTTCCCTGGCCATGAGAAATGGATTGAAAAAGCCGACCAAGCGCTTTATGAAAGTAAGCAACAGGGCCGTAATCGTACCACTATTGCTACTGAATCTTAATCGCCTGGCACAATACTTTGCGCTTATTGCAGGCGAATGCACCAGTAAGGATACTGAACTGTCAGAACAGAAAAATTACTCCCTGAGCCTGGCTTAATATTTAACAGAAGCTGTTTGTTACGCTGCTAAACCACCTTAGATATATTCTATAAGTTACTGACAATTATACTATTTAACTGTATCTATTACTCCAGCTTATTTATCTGTCTTTAGTCACTCCCTATCGCTTTCGATTTTTCAGGAATAGCCTCTATCAAATATCTCTGCAAATTAAATGATACAGAATATTGTATTAATAAATTAATTACGTATCATATTAACCCATATTAACGATAAATAAATCTGGAGGAAGCTCATAGTGGATATCGATCACGAACAGAAATTCCAGAGCAAGATTGATGCTGAAGAAAAGATAGAGCCCAAAGACTGGATGCCAGAAGCCTACCGTAAGAACCTGATTCGACAGATCTCTCAGCATGCACATTCAGAAGTCATTGGTATGCAGCCCGAGGGTAACTGGATTACACGTGCGCCTTCGTTACGCCGTAAATGCATTCTGCTTGCCAAGGTCCAGGATGAAGGCGGTCATGGGCTGTATCTTTACAGCACCACCGAAACCCTGGGTGTAACTCGCGAAGAGTTGATTAAAGCCCTGCAGAACGGCAGTGCCAAATATGCTTCCATTTTCAATTATCCAGCCCAGACCTGGGGTGATGTTGGCGCTATTGGCTGGCTGGTTGATGGTGCAGCTATCGTTAACCAGGTCTCTTTGCAGCGTACTTCTTATGGCCCTTATTCGCGTAGCATGGTGCGTATCTGTAAAGAGGAAAGCTTTCACCAACGTCAGGGCTATGAACTCATGCTGGCGCTTGCACGCGGTAGCGCTGAACAAAAAGCGATGGCACAGGATTCTCTCAATCGCTATTACTGGCCAGCATTAATGATGTTCGGACCACATGATACTGAGTCAGCGCATTCTGCGCAGTCGATGAAGTGGAAGATCAAACGCGAAACCAATGACGCCCTGCGTCAAAAATTTATTGACCAGACAGCCCCGCAGATCGAATTTCTCGGTCTCGAGCATCCAGATAAAGAACTCAAATGGAATGAGGAAACAGGTCATTACGATAGTGGCGAAATCGACTGGAGTGAATTCTGGCGCGTCGTCAATGGTAATGGTCACAGCAACCGACAGCGCGTTCAGCACCATATCAAGGCACATGAAGAGGGTGCCTGGGTACGCGAAGCCCTGGTTAGTTATCAACAGAAAAAGAAAGCCAAAGCCGCTTAACGATGTCAGGAGCCTGATATGTCTACAGAAAATCTACAGTTATTTGAAATCTTTCTGCGCTCAAGGCGCGGTCTTGATCATAAACACGTCGGCAGTCTGCATGCAGAAGACCATGAACAGGCGCTGGAGTATGCGCGTGATGTTTATACGCGCAGAGGAGAGGGCGTCAGCATCTGGGTAGTACGCTCTGATGATATCTGTGCTTCGCAGGAAGATGACAGTGAAAGTTTTTATGATCCATCAAACGACAAACCTTATCGACTCGCGACTTATTACCAGTTGCCTGAAGAAGTCAACAACATGTAGGGCAGAGCGATGACCGAAAAAGATTTAACACAGGCAACAATGGCATATGTTACACGTCTGGGCGATGATGCGGTCGTGCTGGGGCATCGTATTTCAGAGTGGTGCAGTAACGCACCCTTCCTGGAAGAAGACCTTGCACTGCAGAACGTCGCGCTGGACTTTATCGGTCGCGCACGCATGTACTATGGCTATGCTGCTGAACTGGCGAATGATGGTCGTAGCGAGGATGATTTTGCTTACATGCGTGACCAGCGCGAATATCAGAACCTGTTACTGATGGAGCTACCGCGCGGAGATTTTGCCTACTCCATGCTACGGCAGCTATTCGTTGATGTTTATAACGAGCTGTATCTCGAACAGTTGATGAAGTCCTCCGACGCCACACTCGCTGCAATTGCCAGTAAAGCAATCAAGGAAACCCGCTATCACTTGCGACGTAGCCAGGAGTGGGTATTACGCCTGGGTATAGGAACTGATGAGAGTCATCAGCGTAGTCAGCAGGCGGTAGATGATATTTTTGGTTTTACGCATGAGCTGTTCGATGTTGATGCACTTGAACAACAGATGATTGATGCGGGTATCGGTGTTGATAGCGCACAGCTGAAAGAACCCTGGACACGGCAAATCAGCAGCATTTTGAATGAAGCGACGCTAAAAATCCCAGCTGACGAATGGTTTGTCAAAGGCGGACGCGAGGGCTATCACACAGAGTATCTGGGACATTTGTTGAATGAAATGCAGTGTGTACACCGCGCCTATCCGGGGCAGCAATGGTAATGATGGCCGAGTTGTTTCCAGTGGTAGCTAGCGAATACTCGGCGCGGTTGACGCGTCGGACAACCTCTGAGCTGGGACACATCTGGGAATTACTCGATCAGGTCTGTGATCCTGAGATTCCAGCACTGAGCCTGTGGGACCTGGGCGTACTCCACCAGATTGAAAACATCAACGACACGCTGGAGATTTCCATCACCCCCACCTATAGCGGCTGCCCTGCAATGGATGTGATGCGTGAGGATATCAGCAGGGCATTGGAGCAGGCGGGTATACAAAACTACCGGGTGCGTCTGGTACTCTCACCCGCGTGGAATACCAATATGATGTCCCCGGAAGGACGTAGCAAGTTACGTGAATATGGCATTGCGCCGCCGCTTGATGAGGATTTCTGTGGCAATACTGAGAATATCCAGATCACCTGTCCGCACTGTGGTTCAAATAACACGACCAATATCTCACAGTTTGGATCAACCACCTGTAAAGCGCTGTATCAATGCTGCGACTGCCAGGAACCCTTTGATTACTTTAAAAAGATTTGAGGAAAAAAGTCATGTCAGACACTAACTTCTATTCCCTGACTATTGCTGATGTGCAACCGGAAACCGATACCGCAGTGTGTCTGAGTTTTGATGTGCCCGATGAACACAGGGAAAAATTCAACTTTATTCAGGGACAGTTTCTGACGCTAAAGACAAAAATCAATGGTGAAGAAGTGAGGCGTTCCTACTCCATCTGCTCAGGTGTCAATGATGAACAATTACGTGTTGCCATCAAACGCGTGAAGAACGGCTTATTTTCAAATCACGCGAATGATCATTTCAGAGCAGGAGACCAGATTGAAGTCATGCCTCCCCAGGGCACGTTCTACTCTCAGGTTAATAGGGGTCAAAGCAAAAACTATATGTGCATTGCGGTGGGTAGCGGCATCACACCGATCATCTCTATTATCAAAACCGTGCTTGAAGAAGAGCCTGACAGCAAGGTTACTCTGATTTATGGTAACCGACGTAGTCATTCGGTAATGTTCAGGGATGAGTTAAGTTTTATTAAAAATCGTTATCTATCGCGCTTTCAGTGGATCAATATTATGAATGATGAGGATCAGGGTGCCGATCTACTCAATGGTCGTATAGATAACGAAAAAGGTGCGGCACTGCATAAAAGCAGGTTGATCAATATACTGGATACCGATGAAGCTTTTATCTGTGGCCCCGAAGCTATGATGTCTGAGGTATCGCGCGGTTTTCGCGCATCCGGTTTATCTGATGACCAAATCCACTACGAGCTGTTCTCGAATTCTTCTGAAGACTCGGAAAAAATCCTGCAGAAGGCACATCAGCGCATAGAGACCTATGGCGAGGAAAAAACATCGCGCGTTACCGTGATTGCCGATGGCAGATCCATCGCATTCGAGCTGGCCACGGTCGGCGAAAATATCCTGGATGCAGGTATACACAATGGTGTCGAATTGCCTTATTCCTGTAAGGCCGGTGTCTGTTCCACCTGTAAATGTAAACTGGTCAAGGGCGAGGTGGACATGGATATCACACACGGACTGGAGCCGCATGAGGTGGAAGCGGGTTATATACTCAGTTGCCAGGCGCATCCGGTTTCTGATGAAGTCATTGTGGATTTTGATCAGCGTAATTAATAGTTTGACGGCTAAGGCTGGTCTGCGGTTACGAGATTAAACTGCTTATCTTTTTTTCAGTTTCATGGTGTTTTTGACCAGCTTGCCAAAATCCCGATCTTTTTTCCTTTTCTCTGAATAGGACATTTCATAGAAGGCATTCTCATTTTTGATCTTGAGATAATTGTGATAGCGCTGTTCGGATAAATCACCCTGATCGATGGCAGCCAGAACTGCACATCCTTTTTCATTGCTATGGGTACAGTCATTAAAGCGGCAATGCTGCGCCAATTCGGTAATATCGGAAAAGGTTTCATCAATACCAGAATTTACCGACAGGTTCCCCAGCTCCCGCATGCCCGGGGTATCGATAATCATGGCATGGTTCTGCAGTTGAATCAGCTCGCGACTGGTGGTGGTATGCCTGCCCTTATTTTGCTTTTTACTAACGGTTTGTGTCTCGTATTCACTCTGTCCCAACAGACTGTTCAATAAAGTCGTTTTGCCCACACCTGAAGAACCCAGCAGGCAATAGGTTTGAGAGGGCTGTAAAAGACATCTGATAGCATCCAGATTTTCACCCGAAAGGTTGCTGAAAGCATAAACCGAGTCGTTATTTGGTAACAGAGCCAGGACAGATGACCGGATCTGTTCCAGCTCTGAGGCGGTAATCAGGTCGCATTTGCTGAGTAATACCATCGGTGTAATACCCGCCTCGTTAACCATCACCAGATAACGCTCGAGTCGACTAAGATTAAAGTTAAAATCTACCGATTGAATAATAAAGGCTACATCGATATTTGCTGCGATTAACTGGAATTCAACCAGTTTGCCGGCTGTTTTGCGTTTTAGTAGTGTTTTTCGAGTCACTACATCGTGGATGATGGCATGCGTCTCATCATCATAAAAATCTGCATAAACCCAGTCACCTGTAGTCGGTAAATCCAGACTGGATTCTGCTGTATAAGAGAGGTGACCCGATAGCTCAGCAAATGCCAGCGTTTCACCTTTGCTGATCACATAACTATCCTTGTGCACCGAAATTACTCGCGCTATTTGATGGCTTGCCTGTTTGTCAGAATCAAGGTGATCAATAAACCAGCTGTTAAAACCTAATTGAGTTAATTTTTCCATTTGTGTTGCAAATTAATTATTGATCGTGGAGATGACAAGTCTGTTTGGCTGGAAAAAAACTAAACCGCCAGCCATTTATACATCACTAGCGCATCCACAAAACCCTGCGTAGGATGTTTAAATGCCTTAGGTAAACGTCCCACCGTTTCGAAGCCCAGCCGGTTCCACAATTTGACAGCGCCTTCATTAGTGGAGGCCACAATATTATACTGCATCGCCTTATATCCTAGTGCCCTGGCAACTTCCTGCGAATGCTGACACATCGCACTGGCGACACCCTTACCTCTGGCACTGGATGCGACCATATAACCGCAGTTACAGACATGGCTCCCCGGTCCCGCCTGATTGGTCTTGATATAATAGGTACCAATGATATTACCGTCCTGTTGGTAAACATAAGTCTCTCTGGGCTGCTCCATCCAGAGGTTATATGCCTGCTTTTTATCGGTATCAGTCGGGTAAGCGTAAGTCTCGCCAGCTTTGACGATTTCATGAAAAATTGGCCAGATTGAATCAAAATCCTTTTCAGTTGCAAGTCTAATATTCATAACGTCCGTTACTGGGCATGGGATTAATACAGACGTGATTCTATCGATGGGAGGGCGATTGTAAACCTGTTTTGATAAATTATGAGTTCGGTTAAAACAACGCCAGATATTCGCGTTCTTCCCACTCAGTAACTGTCGCCATAAACCGATCCCACTCCGCCTGTTTAATGGTTGCATAGTAATCTACAAATGCATCGCCCAGGGTTTGCCGATAAAACTGGCTATCACGAAAGCACTCTAATGCCTGCAAAAAGGTTCTGGGTAGTCGTTCTGCATCGCTATCGTAAGGATTTGAGACAGGTGCAGGGGGTTGCAATTCACGTTTTATCCCGTCCAGACCACTTAGTATTTGCGAGAGCATATACAGGTAGGGATTGGCCGCAGGTTCTCCAATTCTGTTTTCTACCCGACTGGCAGGGTCACCCGCAGCGGCCAGTGAACGTATCATAGCGCCCCGATTATCGCGTCCCCACTGAACCCGATCGGGTGCCAGAGAGAATTCACGATAGCGTTTGTAGCCATTGATCGTGGGGGTGGAAAACAGGCAGCTTTCGCGCGCATGTTGCAATAGCCCTGCGACCCATTGCAAACCGATTTCTGACAGTTCGCCGTGTTCCGGGGTAAACAGGTTCCGCCCTGACTGACTGTCTACTAGCGACTGGTGCAGATGCCAGCCACTGGCCATTGCATTATCAAAGCGCGGACGACACATAAAAGTTGCGTGCAGTCCATGACGTCTGCAAACCTGCTTAACCATCGATCGAAACAGGATCATTGCATCTGCCTGTTGCATCGCTTGCTGCGGCTCCAGGGTGACCTCACACTGGCTAGGGCCAAACTCAACCTCAAACGAACGTACAGGCAGGCCCAGGGCTCGTGCATTTTTTCTTATGAGCGCAAATACATCTTCAAGTTGATCATAGATATCTTCTGTAAGGTATTGATACCCCTGGGAAACCAGGCCAACCCTGGGGGCAGCACCGGGCTGACCGGAATGCTCCAGGTCCAGCGGAATATCCAGCGCCCTGAATACGTAAAACTCAACCTCTAGCCCCGCGATAAAACGTCGACCAGTGTTTTCCAGCTCGGCAATCGCTGCTGCCAGCAAACCTCGGGTGGAGAAGGCATTCGCTGAACCATCAACGTTATATAAGTGGCACAGCATCCAGCCGTTATCCGGTGCCCAGGGGAGTATTTTAAAACTGGCAGGATCCGGCACCATGATCAGGTTAGACGCACCAGTCATATTACCTTCACCAAAGCCGGCATCGTTTTTCCAGATCGGGAAAACGGTTCGATGCGAGGTATCCTTCAATAAAAGGGTCGATGTCATGGCAATGCCATTTTTAAAACAGGAAGCCAGCGCTTCTACTGCAATAGTCTTGCCGCGCAACAATCCGTGCTGGTCAACAAAGGAAACCCGGACTACCTCGATATTATTCTCAGCGATGGTTTTTACCACCTCTTCAGCAGCAGCTTTCTGTTGATCATTCCATAAATGATGACTGTCGATAAAGTTTGCTGTACTGCTGGGCCGGGTTGTATTGTTCATCTGAAAAAACCTGGGTTAGTGAGCGCGTTGTTATAATGAGATCTGTTTAATTTTTAACCATCTGTTTTCGCCCAACTTGAACTTGCTCGACGTGTTGCATCATACTCCAGCCAGGAATCGGCCCAGTCGTCGGACGGTGCGATGGCATCGACTGCAACAGGTCCGGTGATCTGATGTGCAGTATCCTGATCAATAATCAGCGGCAGGCCTTCTGTCCCTTTACCAGCCGCGATCTGGTGGATGGCATTGCGCAACATTTTACGGTATTGCTTGATCGCTATATCGGTATGGCCCAGATGCTCATCGGTACGATCCTGAATACTGCCCATGGATTCACAGGCCCACTGGTCGTGAACATTGATATCCATCCCCATACCAGTATAAGTCTGATGTTTCTGTTCCTCTGCATCAAATTGATAGTTATTTGATCTATTTCGAATGGGGGCATAGTCGGGCAGGGTATGTGCCTCAAGGCGTTGGGCACGCATTTTCTGCTTATCGACCGGGTCGGTATAACTGGTAAACATTGCAAACCAGTAGGTATTATGATCATCCACCGGTACGTGCCATTGGGTAATGGTCATTTCGCGCGACATGGGGATATGTATCGCACAGGGGAAGACCTGATTCGTAATACGCACATGCATGCGACCATCCTGCAGGTCACGCAGCGTGGTCAGACGTAAGCCCCAGTCGGTCTCTTCTACACGTATCTCGGGATTATAAAACTCACGTAATACCCGGGTCAGTGGAATACCGGTATCTGCTGCAGAATCACGGAACTGTTTTCCGTAACCTTCCTCGGGCGCTTCATCCTCGGCAAAACGATGCAGAAAAGAAGCATGCACTGGATCGATACCAACCTCCAGCGCCTGTAACCAGTTGCATTGCCAGAGTCCCTTGAATGCAAACACATGCGAATCCGGTGCAACAAAGCAATCAAAATCAGGGAAAGCAGGGGCTTGCCCAGAACCCATATAGGCCCATATGATGCCGTTCTTTTCCACTACAGGGTAGGATTTGATGGCAATGTTTTCATGCATGTTCGAGCCCTCGGGTTCACCGGGTTGTTCGGTACATTGTCCACTGGCATCAAAATGCCAGCCATGAAAAGGACACCGCAATCCATTATTCTCAACACGACCCACACACAGATCGACGCCTCGATGCGGACAATGCCGCTGTACCAACGCGGGTTCACCATTGTCCTTACGGAATAAAGCCAGGTTTTCACCCAGTAAACGCACGGGCACCACCGGTCTACCCAGATCCAGTTCCTCAGTCAGCGCAGCAGGCATCCAGTAATGGCGCATTAACGCACCGGCCGGGGTACCAGGGCCAATCAGGGTAATTTCATCGTTTTTCTTTTGACTCATCATAACAGGTATATCTCAGGGTCAATTTTGATTCTAATGCTTGTTGCGACAGCTTTATCACTCAGGCACTATTTTTTCTCCGCCACCAGAGTCAATACATCATAGCTGGCAACCAGTTCGCCATCATCATTGATAATAGTCGTATCCCAGCGCACCTCTCCGTAGGCTTCAGTTTCGCGGTTTACCTTTTCCTTACAGGTGAATTGCACCTGTAAAACATCGCCAGCATAAACCGGTTTCGCAAAACGGAGATTATCCATGCCGTAATTGGCCAGCACAGGACCCTCATCGGGCCATACAAACAAACCTGCCGCGAGCGATACCAGAAAATAGCCATGCGCAACCCGGTCTTCAAAAAAAGGATTACGTTTGGCAGCGGCCTCGTCCATATGCGCATAGAACTTGTCGCCCGACAGCTCAGCAAAGGCTTCAATATCCTGCAGGCTTATCTTGCGCTTTTCGGTTATTACCGTATCCCCGATTTCGAGCTCATTAAAATGTTTCCTGAAAGGATGTATGGTGTCCGTGTTGCGTATACTTCCCTTCAGCCAGCGTCCGGTAATATGGGTCAGCATATCCGGCGATCCCTGTAGCGCGGTACGTTGCATATAATGTTTAACACCCCGGATGCCACCCATTTCTTCGCTGCCGCCAGCGCGCCCAGGGCCACCATGAATCAGATGCGGGAGCGGTGATCCATGTCCAGTAGACTCTTTCGCGCACTGCGCGTTTAATACCATCACACGGCCATGGCAGGCGGCGATTCCCAGACTCAGGGCTGTGGCGACTTTGGCATCATTGGTAACGATAGATCCCACCAGTGAACCTTTACCCAGCGCAGCCAGTTGAACGGCATGCTCGCTGTCCCGATATGGCATCAGGGTACTTACAGGTCCGAAGGCTTCGATATCATGCGCATTTGAAGTTTCCGGACTATTGGCACACATCAATACGGGTTGCATAAAAGCACCGCTGCTGGCGTCTGCATCAATCGGGTTAAAGTCGGCGGTTTGTCCGAACAGCACTTCATTTTCCTGCGTGAGCCGGTTTAGTTGACGAACGACGTCTTCACGTTGCTGTAAACCGGCCAGTGCACCCATGCGTACGGATTCATTAGCCGGGTCGCCAATAGGAGTACTGGACAGTCGTTCAATCATTGCAGCCGCCACGGCATCCAGTTTATCTGCGGGAACCAGGGCGCGCCGAATCGCGGTACATTTCTGTCCGGCTTTCACCGTCATTTCACGAGTGACTTCCTTGATGTAGAGATCAAACTCTGCCGAGCCGGGTTCTACGTCTGTGCCCAGAATAGAACAGTTTAAGGAATCTGCCTCCATGAAAAAACGCACCGCGTTATCAACAATAGCGGGCGTCTTTTTCAGTTTTAACCCGGTAGAAGCTGAGCCGGTAAAGCTGACCGCATCCTGAAAATCCAGCTGCTGTAGCAGGTCACCGGTAGAACCCGAAATCAACTGAACTGATCCCTCAGGTAAAATTCCTGACTCAATAATGTGCCGGAACATTAACTCGGTTAAATACGCGGTCTGGGTGGCAGGTTTGATGATCATCGGAACACCTGCAAGCAGAGTAGGTGCCAGCTTTTCCAGCATACCCCAACAGGGAAAATTGAAGGCATTGATATGCACGGCTACACCCTGAATCGGGGTATAGATATGCTGTGCGGTAAAGCTGCCATGACGTGAGATCATTTCCTGATCGCCATCTATGTACACATGGCTGTTTGGCATTTCGCGTCGACCTTTACCGGAAAAAACAAACAGTGTGCTAATGCCACCTTCGATATCGATCCAGGAATCGGTTCTTGTCGCGCCGGTTGCAGCTGACATGGTGTAGAAAATTTCTTTTCTATCCATCAGGTATTTACCCAGTGCCTTTAGCATCAATGCGCGTTGATGAAAGGTATAGCGGCGCAGGGCAGGGCCGCCGGTATTCCTGGCATATTCCAGCATGGCCCCGTAATCCAGGCCTTCACTACTGATCTCCGCTACTACTTCGCCATTGATTGCATTTCTCAGCAATACACCTGAGGTGAGAGACTGGAACCATTCGCCATTTGCGTAACTCTGTAATATCATTTTTTTTAATCTTTAAGGTTTCGGGTATCAATAACGCGTTGTGCTTTACCCTCGGATCGCTTCACCGAATTCTCGTCACCCACATTGATCTGGGTGCTGACGCCGATAAATGATTTGATGTGATGCTGCAATTCTTTTGCTATCTGATTGCGTTGATCCACAGTGGTCGTGTTATTTCTTACCTCGACATTCACGCTCAGACAATCGAGATTCTTCTGGCGTGAAATTTCAATCAGGTAGTGCGGCGACAGAGCATCAATTTTCAGGATCTGTTCTTCAATCTGCGACGGGAATACATTAACACCTCGGATAATCATCATGTCATCGCTGCGGCCGGTTATCTTATCCATACGTCGCATGGTACGCGCAGTTCCCGGTAGCAGTCGGGTGAGGTCACGCGTACGATAGCGTATGATCGGCATTGCCTCCTTGATCAGGGAAGTAAACACCAGTTCACCTTCATCTCCATCCGGCAGTACATTCATCGATTCAGGGTGGATAATTTCAGGATAGAAATAGTCTTCCCAGATTGTCGGGCCATCTTTTGTTTCCAGACACTCCTGTGCTACACCCGGTCCAATCACTTCAGACAGGCCGTAAATATCAACTGCCTGTAGCCCCATGCGTTGCTCAATTTCAGTACGCATTGCATTAGTCCAGGGCTCAGCACCAAAAATCCCAATGCGCAGCGAAGTAGTTTTGGGGTCAATGCCCTGACGTTCAAACTCGTCCGCCAGGTTCAAACAGTAAGAGGGGGTAACCATGATAATGTCAGGCTCGAAATCCGTAATCAGCTGTACCTGCTTTTCTGTCTGCCCACCAGACATAGGAATAACCGTACAACCGAGTTTTTCAGCACCATAATGTGCCCCCAGTCCGCCAGTAAACAGGCCATAGCCATAGGCTACATGTACACGATCACCTGCACGCCCGCCAGCGGCACGAATCGAACGCGCAACAATATTCGCCCATCTTTCGATATCACCCTGGGTGTAACCGACCACGGTAGGTTTGCCGGTGGTACCACTGGAAGCATGTATGCGTACCACGTCTTTCATCGGCACAGCAAAGGTGCCAAAGGGGTAGTTATCACGTAAATCCTGCTTGGTCGTAAAGGGGAATTTATTGATATCCTCAAGATGTTTTAAATCGGTAGGATGAACACTTGCCTCATTAAACTTGGTACGGTACATGGGCACATTGTAATAGGCATGGTCCAATGTCCATCTCAAGCGCTTTAATTGCAACGCCTGTAGTTCATCCAGGCTGGCCTTTTCAATAGGCTCCAGCTCGATAGTAGTATCAAAATCAACGCTCACCTTTTTTCCTCCAATATTAGCTCGGGCCAGCTTATGTCTGCGGGCCCATTATAATTTTTATACGCGTTCGATTATGGTCGCGATGCCCTGTCCAACACCTATGCACATCGTGCACAGCGCATAACGACCACCGGTTTTATGTAATTGACGTGCCGCTGTGGTAATTAAACGCGCGCCACTCATACCCAGTGGATGTCCCAGCGATATCGCACCACCATAGGGGTTCACCTGTGCAGCATCATCAGCCAGTCCGAGATCTCGCGTAACGGCCAGTGCCTGTGCTGCAAAGGCTTCATTGAGCTCGATGATATCCATCTGATCAATCGATAATCCCGTGAGTTTCAACACCTTTCTGGTCGCTGGAGCCGGTCCGAAACCCATGATGCGTGGCTCTACACCGGCAACGGCCATAGCAACGACTCGAGCCAGCGGTTTCAGACCATTGCTGTTTGCTGCCTGTTCACTGGCGACTATCATCGCGCAGGCGCCATCATTCACTCCTGATGCATTACCGGCGGTAACTGAGCCGCCTTCTCGGAAGGGGGCAGGGAGTTTTGCCAGCGCTTCCAGTGTGGTTGATGCACGGGCATGTTCATCAACACTAAAAATAATGGGATCCTGCTTCCGCTGTGGAATCGTAACTGCGACGATTTCGTCGTCGAATGATCCATTCGCCTGAGCCGCTGCCGTTTTCTGTTGTGAGCGGTAGGCAAATAAATCCTGGTCTTCTCTTGAGATATTAAATTGCTCGGCTACATTCTCTGCCGTTTCCGGCATCGACTCTGTCCCATATAACTGATGCATTAACGGATTCGGGAAACGCCAGCCAATCGTGGTATCGTAAATTTCAGCCTGGCGGCTGAATGCCGTACTTGCCTTGGGCATTACAAAGGGGGCTCTGGACATATTTTCTACACCACCGGCAATGATCAGCTGGGATTCGCCCGCCTTAATGGCGCGCGCTGCTGTGCCGACCGCATCCATACCCGAGCCACATAAACGATTAATCGTGGTGCCACCAACACCCACGGGTAATCCAGCCAGCAATGCTGACATGCGCGCAATATTTCGGTTACATTCTCCTGCCTGATTGGCATTTCCAAAAATCACTTCATCGACCTGTTCCCAATCAACATCAGGGTTTCTTTCCATTAATGCTTTTAGCGGTATCGCACCCAGGTCGTCTGCACGCACACTGGATAAGGTGCCACCATAACGACCAATAGCTGTTCTTAGAGGGTCGCAGATATATGCGTCATTCATGTCCGGTCTCCAGCTTGAGGTGGAATCACCTCACCATTAATTTGATAGGATTTACCCCGAAACAGGGCGATTAGTACATCCTTTTGATTCGTAATTTCCACATCATAAACACCGGTGCGCCCCGCACGGGAGCGTTCCTTTGCTATCGCGGTAAGTTGGTCATCAATCGCTGCCGGCGCCAGAAACTCTATACTGCAGCCAGAGGCAACGGTTACCTTGTTGTTACTGTTGCAGGCATAGGCAAATGCCGAGTCAGCCAGGGTGAAGATAAATCCGCCATGACAGATATCGTGACCATTGGTCATTTCTTTTTTTACCTTCATCGTCAGCTCGGCATAACCGCTTCTGGTTACCTCGATCTGGATACCCAGTAACCTGGAAGCATCATCATTTGCCTGCATATGAGTGGTGACTGCCTGGGCCAGCTGATGGGGATCGATAAATTGATCAGTCATGGAAGGTTTTCTCCGCGGCTGCCAGGCGCAGAATGAGCGGGGAACAGCGATAGCGATCTTCGCCATAATTCTGTACCAGGTTTTCTAATACCTCGAGTACATTTTCAACCCCGATTAAATCCGCCCAGGCCAGTGGTCCCAGCGGGTAATTCACGCCACTTTGCATTGCGATATCGACATCTTGAATACTACATACCCCCTGATTCACTGCGTCAGCACCCTCGTTGGCGAGCATACAGACGGTGCGCATGACACACATGCCTGCTACATCTTTAACCTGGGTCACCTGTTTACCGGTTTGCTGTAACAGCCCAATGATTTCATTTACCGCAGCAGCATCTGCCTGATCCGAAGCCGTAATAACCCAACGTGACGATTGCTGATAATCCAGTGCCAGGTCGAGCAAAACCAGATTATCGATTTCATCAAGCGCACTTCTGACTGTCGCCATCTGCCCATTGGTTTGTTTAAGCGTTGCATTTTCCGTATGCAGAGCAAATTCATCTCCTTCGATTCGATTCGCTTCGACACCGGCAGCTTTAAGTAAATCAAACAGGATATCAGCCAGTTTCGAATCTCCTGAAATGGTGGCACTGGTAGCAGCATTACAGGATGGACAACACTGCGCTTCAGGTTTTGCGCTGGCATCCATATAATCATAAAAACCGCGCCCAGTTTTTTGCCCCAGGTATCCGGCATCGACCATCTCTTTTTGAATCAATGAAGGTTGAAAGCGCGAGTCACCGTAGTAGGCATCAAATACGGAGCAGGTCACCGCATAATTAACATCATGTCCGATGAGATCCATTAACTCGAATGGACCCATGCGAAAACCTCCAGCATCCCGCATTATTGCGTCTATGGTCGCGGCATCGCCCAGACCTTCCTGTAATAGTCGTAAGCCTTCTGCATAAAATGGTCTTGCTACCCGGTTCACGATAAATCCTGGTGTAGACCTGGCATGTACTGCCAGCTTTCCCCAGGCTTTGGCAGTGGCGTAAATCGTCTCAGCGAGTTCAGGATTAGTTGCCAGCCCACTGACGATTTCTACCAGTTTCATAACCGGGGCAGGATTGAAAAAATGCATGCCCAGAAATTGCTGCGGACGTTTTAGCGCAGCAGCAATCGCAGTGATTGAAATCGAAGACGTATTGCTGGCCATGATGGCCTGATCGTCTGCTATTGATTCCAGTTGCTGAAACAGCTGTTGTTTGATATCCAGCCGCTCAATAATCGCTTCGATAAACAGACTAGCGCCTGCCAGCTCGTCAAGATTATCGACTGGCGTGATTCTATCGAGCAGCTCATCACGCTCTACAGCGCTGATGCGACCTCTTTGTACCAGCTTATCCAGACCGGCTGCAGTGTGTTGCTTGCCTTTTAGTGCAGCACCTTCGGCGACATCGTAGAGCAATACCGGGTGACCCGCGTTAGCCGCGACCTGGGCAACACCTGCACCCATGGTACCTGCGCCGATAACAGCGACAATTTTTGATTTTTCCAGTGCTGGCATGAATTATTTTCCGCTAAATTTGGGTTCACGTTTATTCATAAAGGCATTAACACCTTCACGATAATCATCGGTTCGACCGGCGATCCGCATCATGTCACGTTCCAGGTTGAGCTGTTCGTCAAGACTGTTACTGAGTGAGGCATTAAGCGTACGTTTCAGGTAGCCCAGACCTCTGGTGGGTTGGGTCGCTAAAAACCTGGCCTGTTGCTCAGCTTCATTCATCAATGCGTCATCATCCACACATTTCCAGATCAATCCCCAGGCCTCGGCTTTTTCTGCCGGTAGTTTTTCAGCCAGCATGGCCATGCCCATTGCGCGCGCATGTCCGACCAGACGCGGCAACGCCCAGGAACTTCCGCTATCCGGTACCAGGCCGATCTTGCTGAATGATTGTATAAAAGAGGCAGAGCGAGCTGCGTAAACAATGTCGCAGGCCAGCGCCAGGCTGGAACCAGCACCCGCTGCGACACCATTCACAGCACAGATCACCGGCTTTTCCAGGTTTTTTATGCTTCTGATCAGGGGATTGTAATTTTTCTCTACTGAATCTCCCAGATCAGGGACTTGTTGTGTGGGTGCCACATCACGATCACTTAAATCCTGGCCTGCACAGAATGCCCGACCACTGCCTGTGATCAGCAAACAACGGATAGCAGGATTGCTGGCAACTTCTTTCATGCATTTGCGCAGCTCCTCGTGCATCAGGTTATTAAAGCTATTCAGCTTGTCAGGCCGATTAAGTACCAGCTTGCCAACACCATCGTTGACTTCAAACAGCAGGGTTTCAAAGTTCATAGTCATGTCCGCTTATTTACCTTTGAATTCAGGTTGGCGTTTTTCCATGAAGGCCTTTATGCCTTCGTTACGATCTTCAGTCCCTGCCAGCATGACAAAGGTCTTGCGCTCGAAATCAAGACCTGCGCTGAGGGTAGTGTCGAAAGATTTAAGCAGTGCCGCTTTTGCCTGCTGCACTGCAATGGGTGGCCTGGCAGCAATGGTTTTGGCTAACGCAGTTGCTCGCTCCAGGGTTAATTCGGGCTGGGTGATTTCAGCTACCAGGCCTGCAGAAAGCGCGGTAGAGGCATCGATAAACTCACCGCTTAACACCATTTTACTGGCGAGTGCTTTTCCTACGCTCCTGATCAATCGTTGCGTACCACCCGCACCGGGAATAATGCCCAGGTTGATTTCGGGTTGGCCAAACTGCGCATTACTTCCAGCAATGATAATGTCGGCATGCATTGCCAGCTCACAGCCACCGCCCAGGGCATAACCGTTTACTGCAGCAATAATGGGTTTGGGAAAACTGGCGATTGTCGACCAGTATTGTGGGCGGATATCGTCCAGCATATCGGTCATGGTTTTGCCTGACATTTCGGCCAGATCGGCACCAGCTGCAAACACTCTGGGGCCACCGCTAATCACTACACAACGGCAGCGCGTATCATCGCGCAATACAGCGAGTGCCTCGGCAATCTCTTGCAGTAGTGCATTGCTCAGTGCGTTTCTACTGTCGGGACGGTTAAGGGTGATGCACGCAACGCCATCCGCCACATCGTCCAGTAAAATGTAGTCGTAAGTTTTCAATGTCTCCCCCAGGTCTGCCTCTTACCAGCTAACCTATGATTTTAAGCTTGCTATTCATCCTGCCCTTGCTCTGCCTGGGCCTAAGAAACAGCTTGATAAAATATACACGAAAAAATTAAATAGATACAGAATATATAATTAAAATAATAAAATGTGTATCATAACGAAAGGTCGATTTAACTGGGGAAATAAACATGAGCTGCTACTCTATAGACGGTATCACACCCGTTATACATAAAACCAGTTTTGTTCATCCCTCGGCAACGGTGATTGGGGATGTCATCATTGCTGCGGGCTGCTATGTTGCACCCGGTGCCGTGTTACGAGGCGACTTCGGACGCATTGTGTTACAGCAGGGTGCGAACGTCCAGGATACCTGTGTCATGCATGGATTTCCTAACACCGATACCGTGGTGGAGAAAAACGGCCATATCGGGCATGGTGCCGTATTACATGGCTGCATCATCAGGGAAAATGCCCTGGTTGGGATGAATGCCGTTGTCATGGATGGGGTAACGGTTGGAAAATCAGCGATCGTCGCCGCCATGAGTTTTGTCAAGGCTAATGAAATCATTCCAGATCGTCATCTGGTTGCCGGAACACCCGCTCGAGTGATCCGTGAATTAACTGACGATGAAATCGAATGGAAGATGAATGGAACACGTGATTACCATCGTCTGGTACAGCGAAGTTTTGATTCCCTGCATCTGGTTGAACCTTTGTCTGAAGTAGAGGAGGGACGGCAGCATCTGGATGTCTCTGACTCGATTCCTTTATATCAGGCCAGAGACAATAATAATTAACAATATGGATAATTGAACATTGGCTAGCAAAAATTTTAATACCCTTGCATATGAGGTGGTCGAAACCTTTTCAGGTGCGCAGATCGTTTATTCTAATTCGTTGATCCTGACCATATTTGGTGATTTTGTATCTGCACATGGCGGCACCATCTGGCTGGGCAGTCTGATAAAACTGGTTGAACCTCTTGGAATTAATCAACGCCTGGTACGCACCAGCGTATTCCGGCTGACTGAAAAAGGTATCCTGCAATCCAGGCAAGTTGGCCGACGCAGTTTTTATTCTCTCACTGATAAGGGCTTCCGCCAGTATTCATCCGCTGCAGAAAGGATATATCGCTATCATGAAAGCCAGTGGAATGGCGAATGGTGCCTAGTGTTCACCATCCTGCAGAAGCTGGATAAAAAAGACCGCGAGCGCTTCCAGAATGAATTAGTCTGGCTAGGATTTAATCGTCTTTCAAATGGAGTGTATGCACATCCACTGATCACGCTGGAGGAGGTTAACAAGGTAGTCAGGGAGATGCAGCTGGAAGATTCCGTTGTAGTCATGCAAGCCCGCTCTGCTGGGGATGATCCGCTGACAGTTTCTGGCAATATGATTAAATACTATTTCAACATTTTCGAGATGAAGCAGGAGTATCAGGAATATATCGATTTCTTTAAGGGAATATTAAAAAGTGCCGAAGTAACACAGGAAAAATCCGAAGAGGCATGTTTCCTGATTCGGTTATTACTGATTCATAAGTTTCGTCGCATCCTGATGCGAGAGCCTGAGATTCCACATGAGTTGATGCCCGCCGAATGCCTTAGCCATGAGGCCAGAGATATTACCGAACGCCTGTATAAATTAATCTGTAATCCAGCTGAAGCTTTTTTTATGAAGATCGGAGAATCAGAAAAGGGCAAGCTGGCGCCCATAGCAGATGAGTATTTTACCCGCTTTGGTGGGATTCCTCGTCCGTAACAGAGTAGCTGATAAAAGATACTAACCACAGAGAGCACAGAGCACACAGAGAAGAAGAATATATTGATATTTTTTCTTCGTGCGCTTCGTGTCCTTCGTGGTTCATTCTTTCATGACTAAATTAAACCACGAAGCTCACGAAGAAACACGACGGCAAAAAAAGTAGCACCTCACCATTTACCTCTGTGCTCTCTGTGTTCTCTGTGGTTAAATTTTTTTCACGACAGCAGCTAAAGTGTTAACCATAAAGCCACTGCGGCAAGAACAGGGATATTGCAGGTATCAGGGTGATCAGGGTCAGTCTAACAATATCGGCAACCCAGAATGGGGTTACGCCCTTGAATATGGTACCGGTTTTAACATCCTTTAACACACCGCTTAACACAAATACATTCAATCCTACTGGGGGGGTAATTAAGCTGATTTCGGTCACCACGACGACAACGATACCAAACCATACCAGATCAAATCCCAGGCTTTGTACCAGCGGATAAAAAATCGGTACCGTTAACAGCAGCATGGATAGACTTTCAAATACACACCCCAAAATAATGTAGATACCAAGTATCATGAAGATAACTGTCAACGGTGATACATCGTTGCCGGTGATGAGCTCCAGTAATTGATCGGGTAAACCTGCACGGTTGATAAAATTTGAAAAAATTAATGCGCCTATCACTACCAGAAATAATGAGGAAGTCGTTTCAGCAGTCTCAGTGAGCACCCTGAACAGGGTTTTAAAGTCCAGCGCACGTCTTAACAGGGCAATAAGAAAGGCTCCCGCAGCACCAATACCGGCAGCTTCCGTGGGTGTGAATACGCCCCCATAGATACCACCCATAACAACGCCAAACAGTAAGATGATACCCCACACGCCCTTAAGCGATTGCATGCGTTGACTCAGGCTCATTTTTTCGCCCCTGGGCCCAGCCGCAGGGTTTCTCCACACGGTCCAGCTCACCGCACACAGATAAAGCAGTATGCCTAACAGTCCAGGAATAAACCCGGCAGCAAACAGTTCGCGGATACTTTGTTCCGACATAATGCCGTAAATTACCAGGATGACGCTAGGTGGTATCAGGATTCCCAGTGTTCCACCCGCTGCAATAGAAGCAGCAGCCAGCGAATCGCTGTAGCCATAGCGTCGCATAGGTGGCATGGAAACCTTGGCCATGGTTGCCGCTGTCGCCAGGCTGGAACCACAGATGGCAGAAAAACCACCGCAGGCAACAACCGTTGCCATCGATAAGCCGCCTTTCAGATGCCCCAGAAAAGAGTAAGAAGCCTTGTATAATTCCTGAGAAAGACCTGCGCGGGTGACCAGATTACCCATTAGAATGAACAACGGAATCACGGAAAGACTGTAATCCTGCGAGGTATCTATCACTCGACGAGCAGCCATGGATATCGAGGCTACCCAGTTATAATCGTTCAGGTAGAGGAAGCCGAAAAACCCGACAAAACCCATTGCGAAACTGATTGGTGTGCGCAGGAAGATCAGTACCAGCAGACACAGAAAACCAACTATTGAAACCGTCATGAAGCTTTCCGGTCTTGCGTAGTTTTAGCTTGTTTAAACTCAAGAAACGCGCGGTAGATACCCAGAGTCACAACCATAAGCCCTGTAACCCAGGCTGCATAACCAATGAAATACATCATCCATCCGGATGGGATTGCCAGGTATTCGCTCACCTCTCCATAACTCAATGAGCGCTCAGCCAGTAGATTGATACGTTGACCAAGATAAACCAGCGCAATACATATTAAAATATTGATAATGATGGTACGAATAAACTGCGCCAGGGGAGGGAAAAGGGGGTCGAGTAAATCCACCACGATATGGTCATTACGCGAAGAAATAATCGGCACCACAGAAAAAACCACGATGCCGACTGCCATCTCGGTCAATTCAGTAGCCCCGGTTAAAGGGCTATTGAAAACATAGCGACCGATTACATCCACACAGGTAATCATCATCAGCGCAAATAAGGTGAGCGCAGCAATTGCCTGTAAAAAAAGGACCAACCACCTGACTGGTCCTTTTTCGGTTGAGTGTATCAGTGAATCCACTTTAATCGCTTAATATTACTTACCATAGGAACGGGCAATGGAGCGCAGTTCCCATAGTGCATCTTTGGCTTTCACCTTACGATCTTTAGCCTCTTCTAACCATTTTTCATCCATACCTACGGTCAGGTTCTGAAACTCTTTCTGGATTGCAGGCGTGGCATCCATGATCGTATTGCCATAGGCGCGTGCATCGTCTTCACCAATCTGGGCATCTTCACCCCAGTAACGACCGGCCATGGCAGAGAGTTTTTCACCGGACACCGACATAATGGCATCACGATCTTTCTTACTTAAAGATTCCATAAAATCCGGATTGATGAAAACACCAAAGCTACCCAGGTACATACCGTTCGGGAACTTGAGCGTGAAAGGAGCCACCTCTTTTAAACGCAGCGTACGCTTTTCACCCAGAGGCATAAATACACCATCGGCAACACCTTGCGACAGGATTTCATAAACCTTGGAGCCTGGAGCTGCAACCCCTTTGACGCCCATCAGGTCGGCAATTTCAGTCTGCACACCACCGCCGATACGAATCTTCTTACCGGACATTTCCTTAAGACTGCTAATCGGTTCGCGTAAATGAATGTTACCTGGTCCGTGTGTGAACAGCGCCGCCAGAACCACCCCTCGGTGCTCACCCGCTTGCTTCAGGTATTTTTCGTTCACACGCCAGTGAGCCACCGACGCAGCTTCTGCATCAGCACCTAAGTTGGGTAACTCGACGATCTTGGTGAGCTTAAAACGTCCGGGAAAATATCCATGAAAGGTCCAGCCGGCCTCGTATACACCATCCTGAACATTATCCAGCAATGCTTTAGGATGTCCGCCGGGATATTCTATTTTTAAAGTGACGCGACCTTCAGTTGCGTCTTCAATCCATTTCCCCCAGGTGGGGAGTACATCCTTGTTCATCGTATGCTGGGGCGGTAACCAGGACCCAACGCGCATGACAGTTTGTGCAAGGGCCTGGCCTGATATCAACAGCGTGCTGGAAGCAACCGTTAAACCAATCAACCATTTATTTATGGGTTTCATAATTCACTCCTCCTCAAGGTATTTTTTATTATTCGCAACGAATTGCGATGCAGGTATTCAAAACTCCAATACGGCTAGTAGATGTCAATAAAGCAACCGATAAACCGTATTGAAATAGTCAGTTAATAGCAGATGTTATGATACAGACATAAGCCATTTAATCAATCATATTGTATCGCATGAACTATCAACACAGGTCAGCCTGAAAGTGTTTTTTATTATTTTTATGTATTACGTAATTTAACCAATTCCCAATGTAGCAAAATGAATACGCATATTTGTTATTGTTTGCACCATTTTGATCACAAAATGCTAAAGTATGGAGAATTTGAACCACTGGGCAATTTAAATGGAAAGAGAGAGCACTAAAGATTTCACTACAGAGGATGCACCTCTGGATATCTATTCTGGCTGTCATGACGGTATCGTGAAGACCTTCCAACAACTGCTGACGATGACCAGATTACTAAGAAACAATCCCGAAGATGCCCAGGCCCGAGAGATTGCCAGCAAAGTGCTGAAGTTTTTTGCTGAAGTCGTGGTCGTCCATCATGCGGAAGAGGAAGAGGAGTTGTTTACCGCTGTAATGGACTGTGCCGCCAACAGCAGCGAAGCCAAACTGGCGCGAGAGTATACCAAGCGCCTGGTAGAAGAGCATCGCGACCTGGAAGAGATGTGGGCGGGAATAGAGCCCGCATTGAAAGCAATTTCACATGGACGCAAAGCTGATCTTGATATGCAGATTGCAGATAAACTGGCCACACAGTATCTGGCGCACGCGGCTTTTGAAGAACAGTATTATTTGCCACTTTCCGCAAAAATACTCTCTACCAACGAGAAATCCGCACTGGGCCTGGCACTACATATGCGACACCAGGAAAAAGCGATCAGTGGATATATTTAACGTCTGCTCCGCTTTACAGGATTCATGCAATCTGTCGCTGCTTGAAATGAATCAGCGTCAGGTAACTCAATAAAGCGAGTACGCCCATCAGTGCGATCATCGAGCTCATAATCATGGGTGTACCATCGTAATTATGCCCAATCACAATCCCTACCAGACCCGCAGTGGTCATTTGAGTAAAACCCAGTAAGCCGGAAGCGCTACCCGCAATATGCGGATAATTCGCTAGCGCCCCCGCCATGGATTGCGGCATAACAAGACCTACGCCGAGCATAAAGATCATCATCGGTATAATGGTAAAAGCCACATGCGGTGGATTAAACATTGCCAGTAGCAGCATAGCCGCGCCAGAGACCAGACAGATCGCAGATCCTATGGCCACCAGCTGTTTGTAACCTCGAGTGTTGCTTAACAATCCTCCCGAGAAGGTGCCCGACACAAAGCCGATAACCACCAGGGTAAACAGGAAGCCAAACCACTGTGAAGGTACCCCGTAGTATTCAATGATCACATAGGAAGACCCCGAGATGAAACTAAACAGACCTGCATAGCTAAAAGTACAGGTGAGGGTATATCCAATAAATAAGCGGTCTCTGATCAGCGTCGCGTAATCTCCCAGTATTTTGCTGATCGATTTCGGATGTCGGTACTCCTCGGGCGCACTTTCTTCAATCTGGTAAAACAACAGCAATGAGCCCAGCATGCCAAACAGGGCAAGAAACCAGAATATGGATTGCCAACCCCAGAATACACTCATAAATCCACCTGCAATCGGCGCGACGGATGGTGCCAACGCCATCATGGTACCGATATGTGAAAGAACCTTAGCAGAGTTTTGTGGTCCATGAATATCACGCACCATCGCTCTGCCCAGTACCGGACCAGCGCTACCACCCAGTGCCTGCAGGAAACGAAACAGGATTAGGGCATTAGCATTTTCGCTCAATGCGCATCCAACAGAAGAGAACACAAACAGCAACAAACCTGCTAATAGCACTGGTTTACGGCCATAGCGATCCGACAGCGGGCCGTAGATAATCTGTGCAAAAGCAAACCCCACCAGGAATAGACTAAGGGTTAACTGAATGGTGCCACTGTCGGAGTTAAATTCCTGCACAATACGGGGCAGAGCAGGCAGGTACATATCGGTAGACAGCGGACCCAGCGCGACCAGTGACGAGATGGCTAAGGTGTTGAGAAACGAACTGGGTTTTAACACATTACTGTCCGCTGCGAATAGAGTGACAGATTTTATCAACGACCTGGTTGAAGGCTTTTATCTCGCTGGCAGTGAGTATGGAAAAAATCTTTTCTTCTTCTTCTAATACCTCAGGTACGACCTTGCTATACAACTGCTGCCCGCTGACGGAAAGATTTATCAGGATATTCCGGTTATCCTGCGGGTTTTTCTGTTGGGTAATCAACCCTTTGTGTTGCAGACTGTTAATTGCACGGCTCACCTGCATTTTCTCCATCAGGGTGAATTCGCACACATCCTTTGCGCTGATATCTTCAAACATACCCAGTGTTGCCAGCACCCGCCATTCAAATCGTCCCAGATCGTGTTGAGCAGAATAACGTTCCGCTATTGCGCGGCTAAGCTGTTGCTCAATAACCGAAATTCTATAAGGTAAAAATTTATGCAGATCTAGTTCGGTGTGTTTTTTACGTTTCATGATAATCGTTGTATTTTGGTTGCGGCTTGACAATAGTAACACATGTTACTAACATCGCAACTTAGTAACATGTGTTACCAATATCGCCCCTGGAGGTCAGCTAATGATTAATTTGAAGCAGATGCACCATGTTGCCTACCGTTGCAACGATGCCAAGGAAACCGTCGAGTTCTACAAGGAATACCTGAACATGGACTTTCTGGTAGCGATTGCCGAAGATCGCGTTCCTTCCACCAAGGAGCCTGACCCCTATATGCATGTATTTCTGGATGCGGGCATGGGCAATATCCTGGCCTTTTTTGAATTACCCACCAAGCCTAAAATGGGCAAAGATCCGAACACCCCGGAATGGGTACAGCACATTGCTTTTGAACTGGAGGATAGAGAGGCATTACTGGCTGCCAAGGCCGAACTCGAATCGAAGGGAATTGACGTGATCGGTGTGACTAACCATGGCATCATCCATTCGATCTATTTCTTCGATCCAAATGGACATCGACTGGAGTTGACCTATCGCTCTGGCACGCCGGAACAGATGAAAAAACTCAGAGAAATTGCACCAGAGATGCTGGAAGAATGGAGCAGGACTAAAAAAGCGCCCAGGCAGGCCGCCTGGCTTCATGAAGAAGAATTCGCTAACCTTTAATTTTTACCAAACAGTAGCGGAAACATTAACAATGACATCTATTGCACTGAATGAAACCCATGACACATCGCTACGCAGCTGGGTTTCCTCAGCTAACCAGCCCGGGTGCGACTTCCCGATTCAAAACCTGCCTTATGCGATTTTTCGTCGTAAAAACAGTGCAGAGAAATTTCGCGCCGGCGTCGCTATTGGCGATCAGGTGTTTGATTTGAGTGAGCTCTATATCAGTAGCCTGCCACTGGACGATGCGATCAAAAACATCCTGTCCTGCTGTACCGAAAACAAGCTCAATCGCCTGATGGAGCAGGGTGCCGAAGCCTGGTCTTTGTTACGATTAACCCTGTCCAGGCTACTCAGGAGTGATGCCGATTACCAGCCAGAGTTAGCGCAATGTCTGATCCCCATGTCAGCAGTTGAATACGATGTACCCTGTATCATTGGCGATTACACCGACTTTTACACCTCTATTCATCATGCAACCAATGTCGGTTCACTGTTCCGTCCGGATAACCCTTTGTTACCCAACTACAAATGGATCCCAATTGGATATCATGGTCGTTCATCCTCAATTGAGGTATCAGGACATCAGATACGTCGCCCCATGGGCCAGACCAAAGCCCCGGATCAGGATGAGCCGAGTTTTGGCCCCTGCAAACGACTCGATTTTGAACTGGAGCTGGGTATCTACCTCGGTCAGGGAAATGCGCCAGGTACAGCAATCGCGATAGACGATAGTGACCAGCATGTATTTGGCTACTGCCTGTTTAACGACTGGTCGGCGCGCGATATTCAGGCCTGGGAATATGTCCCGCTGGGCCCGTTTCTTGCGAAGAATTTTGCATCCACTGTTTCACCCTGGATTATCAGCAATGAAGCCGTACTGCCTTTCAGACAACCCTGGACACGCGAAGCATCAGATCCACAGCCCATGCCGTATCTGGATTCAGCAAGCAATCGCAGTCACGGCGCGATAGATATCAAACTACAGGTTGCCCTACAGACTGAAGCAATGCAGCAGCAGGGGCTGGAACCAGTGCAGTTATCACAATCTACCTTTGCCTATTCCTACTGGACGGTAGCGCAAATGGTTGCACATCATACGGTTAATGGCTGTAACCTGAGGGCGGGCGATTTCTTTGGTAGTGGCACCCAGTCAGGCCCCGCTGCAAGCGAGCTGGGATCATTGCTGGAAATGACTCAGGGCGGTAAAAACCCTATCCAGCTACCCTCGGGTGAAACCCGCAGCTTCCTGCAGGATGGAGATAGCGTGATCATGACGGGGTATTGTGAGAAAGCAGGGGCCACGCGCATAGGTTTTGGTGCAGCCGTTGCAAGCATCCTGCCCTGGAATCAGTGACTCTCGGGGATATAACCTAACTGGCGAGAGATATCTTCTGCAGCGGTTCTGAGCAATGTTGCAGTTTCGCCATGCCAATCTATGTCAAAGGTTGAAGAAAATCCAAACAGTGCCAGCGCCAGCGTAACCTCTCCACGATAGTCAAAGATAGGGGCTGCCAGGGCTGAAACGCCCTGTACGCTATGCCCTTCGACTCTGGCCATTTGGTAGTGCCTGATCTCAGCTTTCATTGCCTCAATTTCCTGCATTGAATTCGGCATCTGGGGGTGTGCGATTCTTTTCAGTTCCACCAGCTCTTTATCTACGATCGGCTGCGTAACCTCGGCAGGTAAATAGGCCAGAAACACGCGACCCGAGGCAGACATGGTGGTAAGAAAGGTCGCGCCGGGGCGGATACTAACTGAAATAGGGTGATGTGACTGAAACCAGCGGATAACAGTCGAGCCGGCACTGCCCCAGACACTCAGGATGATGCCTTCTTCGGTCTGGTTGCGAAGCTTTTCCATCACTGTAGTGGCCACACTGGTAGGGTCCAGGCGCGATAGATAACTGGTACCCAGCTCCAGGATATAGGGCCCCAGATCGTATTTTCCGTGCGCCTTTTTCTCGATCATACCGCTATGCACCAGACTAGCCAGGTAACGATGTATTTTTGAGGGATGAATCTCGGTCAGCTCACTCAGCTTATTCAGCGACACCGAACGCCCCTGCGCAGCCAGCGTTTTAAGAATAAAACTCGCCACCTCTACCGATTGTACACCGCCTTTGGCCAGACCTTTTTGTCGTATGATTTTCATTATATTTACGTATTACATAATTAATTTAAAAAGTATCAGCCAATAGTTGTCAGCGGTCAATATCGAATTTATATTCCAGCTATCTATTAACATTTTAATAATTACGTATTAATTAATTAGGAGCCAACCATGAGTAAACAATTTGCATCGGTCGCAGACCTTGAAGAAAAACAGGTCTCATTCATTCAGTTATCAGAACACTGCTGGGCATTTACTGCTGAAGGTGACCCCAATACGGGCATCATCATTGGGGACGACTCGGTAATGATTATCGATGCGACGGCAACCCCGGTTTCAGCGCAGGATGTGGTTAAAAAAGTACGCGAGATTACTGATCTACCGATCAAGTATGTGGTGTTAACGCATTATCATGCCGTCCGTGTACTGGGTGCCAGCGGCTATCGAGAGCATGGTCTGCAGCAGATTATTGCCAGCCAGGGAACACAGGACCTGATTGAGGAACGTGGACAGCAGGATATGGATTCTGAAATCTCACGCTTTCCACGCCTGTTTAAGTCGGTAGAGAGTATTCCCGGCCTGACCTGGCCAACCCTGGTTTTCAAGGATGAGATGACGCTGATGATGGGTAAGCTGAAGGTAAAAATCATGCATCCGGGCCGCGGTCATACTAAAGGGGACACTGTGGTCTGGATTGAATCCGAAAAGGTACTGTATTCAGGTGATCTGGTTGAATGCGAAGCCGCCTGCTACACCGGTGACGCCTACCTGACTAACTGGCCTGCGACACTGGATACCATTGCCGCACTCAAACCAGAGAAAGTGGTGCCTGGACGTGGACCTGCGTTGACCACACAGCAGGAAATTGAGCAGGGCTTTGAGTACACCCGAGACTTTGTAACCACGTTGTTCGACAGTGCAAAACAGGCCGTACAAAAGAATCTGGACCTAAAAGATTCTATGGCGCTGACACGTGCAGCAATGGACCCCAAGTTCGGGCACGTCTTTATCTACGAGCATTGCCTGCCTTTCGATGTCACCCGCGCTAATGATGAGGCCAAAGGTATTGTTGATCCACAGATCTGGACCGCTGAACGCGACCAGGAAATGTGGCATGGCCTGCAACAGGAAAAACCGGAATAACAGCGTAGTGATTTACCCATTGCCCTGTCAGTAAGGTTTCAGCTTCAACCGTTACTGACAGGGACAAGAACAGGCAGCATGCAGACAAATTGCGCCTGAACAAATAATTAAAGAATAATTAAAATCACCAGCAATATGAGGAATAACCATGTTCTTAACCTATACCAATCCGGTGTATGAGTATAAAAAATCACCCGATCAGCATGCACATCAAATCGCCCATCATCCGGTCATCGTAGTAGGTGCAGGCCCCATTGGTATGGGCGCTGCTATCGACCTCGGCCAACAGGGTAAAGAGGTACTGGTACTGGATGATAATAATACCGTCAGCGTAGGATCACGCGCGGTGTGTTACTCAAAACGCGCGTTGGAAATCCTGGATCGACTGGGCTGTGCACAGCGTATGATTGACAAGGGTGTAACCTGGAATATCGGCAAGGTGTTTTTCCGAGATGAACTGGTGACGCAGTTCGATTTGCTACCCGAAAAAGGACACAAGATTCCCGCCTTTATCAACCTCCAGCAATATTATCTGGAAGAGTATATGGTCGATCGTATGAATGAACTGGATATGATCAAAGTGCGCTGGAAGAACAAGGTGGTTGGCATACAGCAGAACGATCAACAAGTAACAATTACCGTCCAGACACCGGACGGTGAGTATCAAATGACGACTGACTGGCTGATCGCCGCTGATGGCGCGAATAGTGGTATTCGTTCCATGCTGGGACTGGAAAGTACAGGCAAGGTATTCCAGGACCGTTTCCTGATCGCTGACATTGTTATGAAAGCAGGCTTCCCCCCGGAACGCTGGTTTAACTTCGACCCTTCCTATCACCGTGGACAATCTACCTTATTGCACCGACAGTCAGACAACGTCTGGCGGCTGGATTTTCAGCTCGGCTGGGATAAGGATCCGGATGAGGAAACCAGACCGGAAAATATCATTCCGCGCGTAAAAGCCATGATGGGCGAAGACGTAGAATTCGAGCTGGAGTGGGCCAGTGTATACACTTTCCAGTGTCGACGTATGCCGCGTTTTCGCCAGGGCAGGGTCATTTTTACCGGGGATGCGGCGCATCAGGTTTCACCATTTGGTGCGCGCGGCGCAAACTCAGGACTGCAGGATACCGATAACCTGGTCTGGAAACTTAAGCTGGTCATGGAAGGAAAGGCGCCAGAGCGCTTACTGGATAGTTATTGTGACGAACGCGAGTTTGCTGCGGATGAAAACATCTTGAACTCAACCCGCTCAACCGACTTTATCACACCTAAAAGTAAGGTATCACGCCTGTTCCGGGATTCCACACTGGAGCTTTCAAAGCGTTTTCACTTTGCGCAAAAGCTCACCAATTCGGGACGTCTGTCGGATGCCGCTTTCCTGACTGATTCCGCACTCAATACAGCCGATGTGGCTGTATTTAGCGGCGATATGGTACCTGGCGCGGTAGCCAGTGATGCACCCGTTTCATCTGCCGAAAATATTGACTGGATGCTGAATGCCATTGGCAATAACTTTAGCTGTCTGTTTTTTGCCGATTCTGTTGACACTGTTAGCGAAAAGCAGATGCACAGCTTACAGGCACTGGCAGCGCTTGATATCCCCGTGATACCAGTACTGGTGGTCAATCAGCATAGCAATGCCAATGCTAACGGGATCAGGGTGCTGGTAGATACACAGCAGCTGATTCAACAGCGCTTTGATGCTCAGCCGGGTACCACCTACCTGATCCGCCCGGACCAGCATGTCTGCGCACGCTGGAGATCACTGGATTTCGAACAGGTGAAGCAGTCCGTCATGCGCGCTACAGCAAACCAGGGGTAATTACGATGCCATTAAATACTGAATACAATTTTCATCAGGACAGTAAACGTTTTTTCCGTGCCTATCGCCCGGGTGACGATTTCTATGAGGCATTAATAGAGATGCATCGCGGCCTGAGCGATGAAGACAGTGAACGCGTAAATGCCAGACTGATCCTATTACTGGCTAATCATATTGGCGACCTCACCGTACTGCAGCAGGCGATGGATGCGGCAAGAGCAGATCTATAGTGTGAAGTCGCAGAACTGCGAGCAAACAGATAAAAGCGTTTTTTCTTTGCAACCCGGTTGAGTTTTTTCAGATAGTCGTTAATGTATCTGGAACACAGCCGTAACAACCATAACATAAAAATAATCCGGTTATTGCTTTGTGCCCTTTAACTCAACGGGCATTAATAAAAACCGAAAAAACAGGAGGAAACCCCGATGAAAAAACGCGAAATGTCCGGCGCTTTGAAACAGTTTGTTGAACGTGTCACCGAGCTTGTGCAGTCTGATATTGATGAAAAAGCGCTTCACCCTAAAGTTGCCGAGGCAATGAAGCAACTGGTCTCCAGCGATGACTGGCTGGATGAAGTTTATGCGCGCCCCCATGCTGAGTATTACCAGCAATACCTGCTGTATGTCGACCCGGAAGATCGCTTTTCGGTAGTCAGTTTCGTATGGGGACCAGGACAACATACTCCGATCCATGATCATACCGTGTGGGGCGTGGTGGGTATGCTGCGGGGTGAGGAAACCAACCAGAATTATGAAATCTCAGCGGATGGTACCCCGATCCCTGTGGGAGAGGCGAGTAAGCTACTACCCGGAGATATTGCACTGGTTTCGCCCACTATTGGCGATGTGCATCGTGTTAGAAATGCGTTGGATGATCAGGTCTCTATCAGCATTCATGCCTATGGTGGCAATATAGGCCGGATCAAGCGTCATGTGTTTCCAGATGCGGGTGGTTCACCCAAAAATTTTATCTCTGGTTATGCCAACGCGACTGCCTGAGTCGCGTAGAATTTGATGCGAAGCCGCGATTATAAATTTGTGCGCTCCTGCCTGTTAAATAAACAGGAGATAGCATTTCTGGATGTGCGTGAGGAAGCACCGCATGCAGAAGGGCATCCTTTATTTGCCGCTAACTTTCCGTTATCTCGCCTGGAACTGGACGCCTATAGCAAACTGCCCCGACGTGATGTTCCCGTGGTGACTTTTGATAACCAGGAAGGCCTGGCCGAAAAAGCAGCACAGCGATTGACCGATATGGGCTATAGCAATGTTGCTGTTTTCGAAGGCGGGCTGCAGGCCTGGAAAGCCTCCGGTGGCGAAGTCTTTATCGATGTCAATGTACCCAGCAAGGCCTTTGGGGAATTGATGGAATCTACCTGTCATACGCCATCTCTGTCTGCGCAGGAAGTTAAACGCCTGCTTGACGAAGAACAGGATATGGTCATCGTCGATGTCAGGCGATTTGATGAATACCACACCATGTGTATCCCAAAAGGTATCAGTGTGCCAGGTGCAGAACTGGTGTTGCGAGTGCCCGATCTTGTGCCTGAGCCCAATACCAGGATCATCGTTAATTGCGCTGGCCGTACACGCAGCATGATAGGCGCCCAGTCATTGATCAATGCAGGCCTGCCTAATCCGATAGCAGCACTGCGCAATGGAACCATAGGCTGGACTCTGGCACAGCAACAACTGGATTTTGGACAGACACGCAGCTTTTCTTCAACCTCTGATGAATCTATTGCACTTGCTCGCCAGCGTGCAAGAATCGTTGCAGATCGCGCGGGCGTAAAAAGAGCCAGCAGGCAGGACATAGCTAACTGGAAAAATCAGCACGAGCGCAGCAGTTATTTTTTCGATGTCAGGAGTATCGACGAATACCAGGCAGGGCATCTGGAAAGCTTTTATCCCGTCCCGGGTGGACAGCTGGTGCAGGAAACCGAGATGTATGCACCCGTCCGAGGTGCACGCATTGTGCTGGTAGATAAGGAAGCAGTGCGCGCAAATATGTCTGCATCCTGGCTTGCACAGATGGACTGGGATGTTTACGTGGTTGATGGCCTGGACGATGAAGACTTTTCGCAAACAGGTCGCTGGCAACCGCCATTACCTGAATTACCTTCGCTTCCCCAGGTTTCTGTAGATACCCTGGCTAACTGGATGTCGTTAAACAAGGTCTGCATCATTGATGCAGCAAAACATGCTGTCTATATCAAGGGACACATAGCAGGCGCCTGGTACCTGCTTCGATCTGATCTGGAAAATGCCATTCCCCGGCTACCTGCATCAGAACGCTATGTGGTGACCAGTGATGATGGCACGCTGGCGCAGCTGCTGGGTGCAGAATTAATACCGTTGCTGAACGGTGAAGTCTTTGTTCTCGAGGGCGGTAGTAACGCATGGATGGCATCAGGTAGACCCTTGTCGACGAGCGACTACCAGCTTGCATCTGACCCTATAGACCGTTACCAACGACCTTATGAAGGAACTGATGCTTCTCCTGAAGCTATGCAGGCCTATCTGGACTGGGAGTTTGGTTTAATCGAACAGCTTGAGCGTGATGGTACTCACCATTTCCGGCCGCTAAGCTGCGCCTCGTGAAGAGATTCCCCAGCGAGTTAGATATGGATATTCACATTGTCCCCTTTATGTTGCGGATCAGGCAAGCCTGTCTGATAGGCGAAAAAATAGCAAAAACCTGAAAACGACCTGCAATCAGTATCGCATAAAAAAAGCCCGACTAGTCGGGCTTTTTTGTGACATCTAAATGACGTTAAAAAATGCGATTACAGCATATCCTTCAGACGTTTTAGAGGAGCGATCTTAACAACTGTAGATGCAGGTTTTGCTGCAACATCCATCGTTTCACCCGGTTTGAATGGATTAGGCACATTCTTTTTAGCTTTACGCGCGGGTTTCTTGATGGTTTTGATTTTTAATAAACCAGGCAGCGTGAATTGACCACAGCTACGCTTCTTGATATGACCTTCGATAATATCGGATAAACCGTCCAGTACAGCCACAACATCCTTGCGTGCAAGACCAGTAGATTCCATTAATGCCTGGATTGTCTGGGTTTTTGTATAAGCTTCACTTATAGCCTTAATCTTTTTCTCTGCCATTTATATTTACCTATGAAATAAAACACATTGTGATGAAATATCGGGCGGTATTATCTACCATTCAAATATAAATACCAATTGTTCTTGGCACAAAAAATTCCCCCCCGGTCACATTGCTGATAATTTGTTAAATATCGCGCTTTTGTTTTGTCACTTTTGCTCCAGTTTTTCGAGAATTTATCAGATTGATGCCCAAACCCGGCTTACCAGGCACAACCAGGTTTGGGAACAGCCTGATGAATCTTAACCCCAACTAGGCGTATTGCTTCTCCAACTGGACTTGATCGTTGCTCTGATGAGCATTATATGCCCGTGATTTTAACGGCCCGAAAAATAGCTCTCGTTCCTTAAATACAATGAAGATTGCCAGAACTAAAAGTAGCCCGGTCTGGATTACTTTGCTGTCCGGGTGGGTAGCGAATATTTCATTAAAGTATCCTGCTGTTATATGAAAAACAATGGCCGACAACACGCTTCTACCGGTTTTGTAGTAAAGCCAGTTCATGATAATCACAAACGGGAACAGGCTGAGCAAAAAGTTAACACTGTGAATCCATCCACCCTCGACCAGATTACTATGGTAATAGTCATTGATAAACGATAAAGGCATGTGCCATATCCCCCAGTAAAGGGCAAAGATCAGGCAGCTTGTAATCAGACTAAATCGAGAACGCAGGCAATCGGTTCCGTAACTGTGCCAGGCCAGCTCCTCTATCAGGGGCGCGGCTATCAGTAAAAACCAGACCGGGAATACCCCCGAAGTAAAGCTGTAGTGTTCACTCAAGGAGAATTGCGAAAGGGGATAGCCGAACAGTAGCGAAACCAGCTGTGCCAGTAGAATACTTGCGGGCATCAGTAACAACGTCATCCACCAGTAAATCGATTTACCTGTACGCAAGTTGAGCAGCCTTTTTAACAAATCATCTTTCAACTGCTGATTTCTAAAAATTAAAATGCCGGCAATAACGGTAGGTGAAAGCAAGCCGACAAAGGCAAATAAACTGGCCAGTTCGCCTGGGTACCGATAGTCAGTCGAATGACTGATATAGGCAGCAATGCCCCAGAATGTCCAGGGAATCAAAGTTGCCAGAAAATAGAATAAATAACTATGTTTGTATTGCTGTATTACTGTGTTCATTTTTTAGTCTCTCTGTGTATTTCCCTTAGCGGGGTTTATGTTAGGTACCACTATATTGTGCAAAGAGAGTTAAAAATTCGTCCTGGCTTATAAGTCAGGATCCCTATCGTCGTCAGCTTAACTAAGTGACTTACGATACTGGGTAGGGGTCATGGAGGTAGCCTTTTTAAAGGCGGTATAGAAAGCTGATTTCGAATTAAACCCGGAATCCAGCGCAATGTTGAGAATGTTCAGTTTTTCCTGACTGGGGATATTGATTAAACCTTTCGCAGCCTCTACGCGATAACTATTTACAAAGTCATAAAAGTTGACCTGCAACTGTTCGTTAATAATTTGCGATAGATAATTGGCTGAAATACCCAGTTGCTGCGCAAGTTGCGGCAGTGCGAGATCTCCATCCAGGTAAGGCTTACGGGTTTGCATATATTGGGTAAGCTCCTGTAGAAAAACACGGCTGGTTTCTCTGTCCAGTCCAGATCGCTGATATTTGCGCTCTAGCTGCGCTTCCTCAGGAACGGTTTCTGTTTGCGCTAATCTGGGGGAATAGTTCTGGGTAAAAATAGCCGGTTGCCGCAACCCCAGGTAGCCCATAGCATAGATCAGAATCACAGCCACTACCGTGGTTAGATCACCCAGAATATTCATACCCAGTAAATCTGGAAAAAACTGATCGCCCAGCAGGATCAGATAGATCGCGCTTAAGCCGATCAGCAGATAGCGTAACCAGTCCAGATTAATCTTCTCGATATCTGAAAACTCATCGCGGATCGTTTTCGCATGCCTGAGCAAACAGCGAATGGAAAAAAACAGATACAGACCCAGCTGAATTACCGTAGCCAGCATAAAAGCTGAAAAACCGATCGATATAAGAAGATCATTCCCAGCTTCATTCTGCAGCGATTGGCCATGACGTAAGGCCTCGGTAAACGTTAACTTGTCTGAACCAGGCATCAGAAAAAAAGGTAGTAAAACAATAATACCCATCAGCACAGGTAGAAAATGCCAGTACTGAGAAGCCACGGTCGCTTGTTGCTCACGACTGGTCAACTGCCTGACATAGAGATAGATCAGCGGGCCGTACAGCATATCGATCGGTGCCAGCAGATTTAACAGGGCAGGGACCGACAAAAAGAACCCCGTTTGATAGAGAAATTCTTCAGCGAGGTCGAGCGCAAACAGAAAGGTTAACACGCCAAGTAAACGATGCGCTTTCTGGTCACCAGAGCGCGTATTGATTAAAGCCAGGCCCAGAAAAAAGCCCTGCGCAGCACCCAACAGCGTCAAAATTGATAAAAGATTAAAACTGTTCTCCATCGGGAAACTTCATTGCCTCATAATCTTCTGGTCACTATCCAACAAGAACTTCAAAAAAATACCTGACCATCCAGATCAGTAATATAACCAGAATCAGGATACCAATACTATTTGCAATAAACAGCCAAAATCTTGCCATGATCTTATTCCTGTGTTGTTTACACAAGAATGCCCCACAGTGCCAGAAATTCGTCCTGACCTGTAAGTCGGGAAAAATGGCAACCGTTCACCACGAGCTGTTGTAACCAGAAAATCTCTTCTTACACGCCCGGACGACCACCTGAAAGCAATCGACCAATCTATGGGACCAGTCGTTAATTTACAGGTGCAATAATGAACCTCAAAACAATCTACAAAGTCCTGCCGTGCCTTTTAACCATAGTCAGCGCAAACCTGCTTGCCGAAACCTGGCAGCTGGGGATGGTAGCAGAAAACAGTCAATCTCCATTTCTAAATGAAGAAAGAAAAACGCGTGCCTTGCCCATAATCAATTATCAGGGAGAACGCTTCAGCTATATCAATGGAAGGATCCAATACCAACTGTCTCAGACCGGCTCTAAACAAATCAGTGTAGTCGCTCAAAGCCGCTCAGCACAGTTTTACATTTCGGGTTTTGACGCAAATGATGATTTAATGATTGAGGGTTTGCATGATCGAAAAACAGCATTCGAATTGGGGCTCAGTCTGAAAAGCCAGAACAGCTGGGGAAGTTATGAACTGGAAGGCTTGTCCGATATTTCAGGAACTCATGGCGGTTTCCAGCTCACTACCAGCTATAGCTACCCAAAGCGGTCAGGTCGCTGGTTAATTGAACCCTCAATTGCGATCCAGCTGCAAAGCAAGGAGCTGGTAGACTATTACCATGGCGTCGACCCTGATGAGACTCAAACGGGTAGACCCGCCTATACAGCTCATCAGGCGATTAACATTCAGCCCTCATTGATGTTAGGTTACGCACTAAATCCTCAGTTACTTTCGATACTCCGTTTTGAACAGACAGCGCTTGATCGAACCATCTCTGATAGTCCAATTGTCGCAAAGTCACACGTTCGCAAGATCTATCTGGGGTTCATCTACACATTCTAAGATCAGATTATTAAGACGATACAACGTTGTTTGTATGCGGTGAGGGGAGGGAGCGTATCTGGAATATTGATGATGCTTTCGATCAGCGGGTTTCAATGTACTGATAACTTCCGAACTTTAGTTTAGAATCCGATAATCCGTTTAGAGGCATAGGCTATGATGTTATTGATCGCAGGTGTACTGATCTGGTCACTGGTTCATCTATTTCCGTCCCTGGCACCAAACTCACGTAAAACTCTGTCAGCAAAACTGGGAGAAATGCCATACCAGGGCCTGTTTGCCGTATGCATCTTACTCGGCCTGGCTTTGATCATAATGGGCTGGCGCAGTATGGTACCCGCAATTATTTACCAACCGCAGCCCGCTTTGCGGCATATCGCAATGCTAGTGGTTGTTATTGGATTTATCCTCATGGCAGCGGCAAATTTCAATAATTCTCGGATAAAACGCTTTATTCGTCATCCGCAATTAACGGGTGTATTGCTGTGGGCATTTGCACATCTACTGGCAAATGGAGACAGCCGCTCTTTGATATTATTTTCAGGCATTGCAGTCTGGACCGTCGTATCAATGCTTACCATTAATCAGAGGGATGGCGCCTGGCAAAAGCCTCAACCCGTGATGCCTTTATTTAAGGAATTTGGGGTTGTCATTTTAGGGATCGTTGTTGCTGCAGTGGTGGTTCGATTTCATATCTATTTATCGGGCATGCCGTTGATCGGAGTCTGAGTCCAGGCAAAAAGGTACAGCGAAATGGAAAACTCAAATAGCAGCAGGAAAGTTCTTCCCGTCATTCACCATCTTGATGAAGAAACCTCGTTAACCCAGGCTGATCTGGTGTTCCGGGAAAATGCTGATGGTGTGTTTTTAATATCTCACGAAGGAAAAAACGAAGACCTGTTAGCGCCCGCTCGAATCATTAAACAAAAATATCCTGACAGAACAATCGGCATAAACCTGCTGGGTTCTGATGCATTAAAAGCGCTTGAAGTCGCTGTCGAAACCGGAATTGATGCACTATGGACAGACACACATGGTGTGACCTCAGAGAGTATTTCAGAACAGGCCTTAACACTCAGTCAATGGATTAACGACAACCCGCAGGGGCCATTAATCTTCGCTTCCGTAGCATTTAAGTATCAGCTTGAGGAGCGTAACCCAGGGCAGGCTGCGAAAAGAGTCTCTGAGTTAGGTATGATTGCGACCACTTCCGGCCCAGGGACAGGATACGCGCCAGATCTTGACAAGATCATCAGTATGAAAGAGGCACTGGGCAGCAGTGCACTTGCCGTTGCCAGCGGCATGACCCCTGAAAATGTACATGAATTCCTTCCTTACGTTAGCCATTACCTGGTTGCTACGGGAGTCTCTATAGATAGCCATCACTTCGATGCCGCACGTCTGCGTGACTTCATTACTACGATAAAGACGCAATAGGACAAAATAATAGCTCAAGCTTACGATTTCTATTTTAAGAAAGCATGCTGGATGTAATCAGCCAGGATAATGCGCTCAAAGGTGAATTATTCACACTACAAATTTAACGGAAGAAAGCCGCCTCAATACGGTAATATTGGCGACCTGGAACAGGTATTCTCCACCTTAACATTCACAGGGATAAAAACCATGATTAACACGCTTCGCACAATTGCTGCATCACTTAGCATTCTGATACTGACTGCATGCGCGACCAACACAGTTGAGCTGGAATCTTCAGCCATATTTAAACAATATCCAGCCGTGCAGGAATTAAAGCAAATGATTGGTAAGGCTGAAAAGCTGGATCTGCCCAATCTGGCGCCGCAAGGTTATGCGCAGGCAGTACAGGATTACGACACCGCGTTTAAGGCTGCTGCAAAACAGAAAAAATCCGCCAATGATCTGGCTCAAAGCGGCTTAATCAACCTGAATCCAACGATGAAAAATACCAGCGTGACAAGGCTGCCAGTATAAAGGCTGAAGCTCGCTATAAGAAAATTCAAAGCATGTTTAACGATAATGAAGCCTATGTATACCGTCAGGGAAACAATGTACTGCTAGAAACCCATGCTTTCAATTTCCAGGTAGGCAATAGTGAAATCAGTTCCGAAAATTACGGCCTGCTGGAAAAAATCATGGATGCGATAAAAGTTTTCGACAACCCTGAAGTGGTCATCATGGGGCATACCGACTCCACGGGTGGTGATGCGATCAATCAACAGTTGTCGGTAAAGCGCGCGCAAACAGTTACCGATTTTCTGAAAAAAGTAGGTAAGTTCGCATCGAATAGAATCAGCACCAGAGGCTATGGAGAAAGCCGCCCCGTTGCCAGTAATGAAACCAGAGAAGGGCGAGAAAGGAATCGACGTATCGAGGTTCTGATCGTCAACAAGTGATATGAATTAAACCTGACAGTCACCTCTTGCATCCGGTGACTGTCAGGACAGGTTTAAACGACTACATCTTAGGTATTAGCGAGTAACTTCGATAGCTAGTCGTTTAATGCTAACCATCATAGATGAAGCTTGAAGCTATATATAAATCATGCGGTTAATCAAAAACAACGATCAATCGCAATCGCAATGCCCTGACCAACACCGATACACATAGTCGCTAGTGCACGCTGTTTACCCTTTATTAAAAGTTCCATAGCCGCGGTTCCGGTTAAACGTGCGCCTGACATCCCAAGTGGATGACCCAGCGCTATCGCACCACCATTGGGATTTACACGTGGATCGTCATCTTCGATACCCAGATCGCGCAGGGTAGCCAGACCCTGTGATGCAAAAGCTTCATTGAGTTCAATAATGTCGAAATCAGTCTGTTTGAGATTCAATCTTTGCATCAGTTTCTTTGAAGCCGGTGCTGGACCAAACCCCATAATACGCGGTGGAACACCTGCACTGGCGCCACCCAGGATACGTGCAACAGGTGTCAGATTGAACTGTTTGATCGCTGCTTCACTGGCCAGGATTAAAGCCGCTGCACCATCGTTAACACCGCTCGCATTTCCAGCAGTTACAGAGCCACCTTCACGAAACGGTGCGCGCAGACTGGCCAGTGCTTCGAGTGTCGTATTTGCTCTTGGGTGTTCATCCGTATCTATAACAATAGGGTCACCTTTTCTCTGCGGAATAGTCACGGCAACAATTTCGCGCGCCAGTCGACCAGAGCTAATCGCAATGGCTGCTAATTGTTGAGAGCGTAACGCGAATTTATCCTGATCCTCACGCGAGATATTAAAATCCTCTGCAACGTTTTCGGCCGTTTCAGGCATTGAGTCTACGCCATATTGCGACTTCATCAGTGGATTGATAAAGCGCCATCCTATTGTTGTGTCATAGACCTCGTTATCGCGTGACCAGGCGCTAGATGCCTTGGGCATCACAAAAGGTGCACGAGTCATGGATTCTACTCCACCAGCAATAACCAGATCGAGTTCGCCTGATTTAATCGCGCGTGCTCCGGTAATGACTGCATCCATACCTGAGCCACATAAACGATTAATGGTAGTTCCCGGGACGCTCTCGGGAAGTCCCGCCAGCAATAGGGACATGCGCGCTACGTTACGATTATCTTCACCAGCCTGATTGGCACAACCATAGATCACTTCGTCTATTGCTACGGGATCCAGTTGAGGATTACGCTCAAGTAAGGCTTTCAATGGAATCGCGCCCAGATCATCAGCCCGGACGGAGGAAAGTGCTCCGCCAAAGCGGCCTATGGGAGTGCGAATATAGTCGCAGATGAAGACTTCTTTCATGTGATACCCCTTATGACGTTATGTATTACGGCTAAGCAGAAATGGATTTAACCTGTTCGGAAAAAATCACGCTATAGCGGCGGATTAATGTTCAGAATACTAATCAAGTACGTAACTTATTACACTTGACCATAGGTTGGGCAAGAACTCACTTAAGGTTTGAAGTGCAGAGCTGCCGATATGCTAAACGACATTTTCTTGAGTTACTGGTATAGAGAATTCGCTGGGTCAGGAAACATGAATTGTTATGTTACGGCTGTATTTTTTACCGATATTATTTTCGTCTTTAAATGCATCGGCTAACTACAGGTCGAGAGTGATACATCAACAGCACTATTCGGAGAGTTGAATGCTACCGGTAAAAGTTAAAGTCAACGCGGGACTGGCCCATGTCATTATCGACAATCCACCCGTCAATGCGTTAAACCAGTCAGTTCGCGCTGGATTAGCCGATGCTGTTTTACAGCTGGAGAACGATAACACGGTTAACGCGGTAGTGATCATGGGGGCCGGCAAGCACTTTGTCTCCGGGGCAGATATCCGTGAATTGGGAAAACCGCCGCTAGAGCCACAATTACCCGCCGTCCTTGATGCTATCGAAAACTCATCCAAACCCTGGGTGGCTGCGATCTCAGGCAGCGCACTCGGTGGCGGGCTTGAAATCGCGCTGGCCTGTCATGCGCGAATCGCGGATACCAGTGCAAAGCTGGGTTTGCCAGAGGTATCTATCGGCGTCATTCCCGGTGCGGGTGGGACAGTGCGCCTGCCACGCCTGATTCCTATGCCTGAAGCTATAAAAATGATTACCACGGGTAAACCGATAACCGCAGCCAGGGCGCGTGAATTGGGTTTACTTGATGCACTTGCTGACCAGGATCTTGTCGGGGAAGCAGAAGCCCTGGCAGCTAAACTTGCACAGGCGGGTCATCCGACGTCAAGCAGTGCAAAACCACTGATTGATGGTTCAGAGATTGACTGGGAAGCAGAACAAAAGCAGCTAAATAGCCGTGTGCGTGGCGCAGTTGCGCCGCTTGAAGCCCTGGCCGCATTGAAAAACGTACAAACCATGTCAGTCTCCGATGCTATGGCGGATGCACGGGAACGCTTTCTGCGCCTGGCGGGCGGTACCCAGTCCGCCGCTTTACGGCATATCTTTTTTGCTGAACGCAATGCGGGGAGCAGTTTACGCGAGGTTTCCGAACAGGCAGCGGATTTATCGCGAGTAGGCATAATTGGTGGCGGCACCATGGGCGCGGGTATAGCAGCGGCGTTACTGATCTCAGGATCGCAGCTGCGACTGGTTGAGCGCGATGCCAAAGCGGCTGAATCTGCCCATAACCTGGTGATGCAGACCCTGCAGGCCAGTGCCAAGCGTCAGGTCATTTCGCAATCCGAGTTTGAGTCTGCCCAGGCGCGCCTGACCACCGGTGATGATTATGCAGAACTGGCCGACTGTGAACTGGTCATCGAGGCCGTGTTCGAAGATATGCAGGTGAAGCATGAAGTATTTGCCAAACTCGATGCGGTTATGCCAGAGGATGCCATTCTGGCGACCAATACCTCTTATCTGGATATTAACGAAATAGCAGATGCCAGCAGGCACCCATCTCGTGTTGTCGGGCTGCATTTCTTTTCACCGGCACATATTATGAAGTTGCTCGAGGTGGTACGCGCTGCTGCCACTGGGTCTCGTGCTTTGGCAACCGCAGCGGCGCTGGCCAAACGTCTACGCAAGATAGCAGTGGTGGCGGGAGTCTGTGATGGCTTTATCGGCAACCGTATTATGGCGGCTTACCGGCGTGAGTGTGAGTTTATGCTGGAAGAAGGGGCGACACCCATACAGATCGATAATGCAATGCAAAACTTCGGTTTTGCGATGGGAATCTACGCAGTTCAGGATATGAGTGGGCTGGATATTGCATGGGCGCAACGTAAGGCGCGAGCCGCGATTCGTCCTGCCTCTGAAAGATATGCGCATATCGCAGACCGACTGTGTGAAGCTGGGCGTTTCGGTCGCAAGACAGGCAAGGGCTGGTATAGCTACGAAAATGGTAAGGCACAGCCGGATCCTGAGGTTATCCAGATTATTGAAGAAGAAAGGATTAAGGCTGGGCGCAAGCCGGTTGAGTTTTCTGAAGCGGATATTATCGATCGTATTTTGTCCGTCATGCAGCAGGAGGGGCAGGCGGTACTGGAGGAAAAAATCGCCGAAAGCGCGGACGATATCGATGTAGTGATGGTAACGGGTTATGGGTTCCCGCGTCATCGTGGCGGGCCCATGTTTATGCTGACCCAGACGTCAGAACGTTGAATGCCCACCCTGAATTCAGCTATTGCCAAAACAAATAGGGTAGGGACGACGAACTATTTACTCAGTTGAACATCCGTGGAGCAACGCTCAAGATGTTCCATAACGGACCTCAAGTGTCCGAAATAAGCAAGCGATACCAGATGAAGACCGCTAACTTGATAAAAGTCCGGTCAGAAACCAGAGTATCGAAAAACGATAAGAGCCAGACAAAAGAAGCATAAGTTATAAGGCTCAAGATACGAGAGAGGAAATTATGATACCAGAGATACCAGAGCTATATGAGGCAGAAGATCGTACGCCTGTCAGCCATCAACATGAAATACATTTTCCGCTATTCTATTTTGAACTCATTCTAGGCATTGTCATCCTGGCTGCGGTGGGCTGGTATACCTATCAGACGCTGCAGTTGCCGGAACCCTATAACCCGGTAGATATCGGCCCCGGAGGCTTCCCGCTTTTGCTATCCGCTGGAACACTGTTTGCGTTAGTGCTGTATCTGTTTGATAGTATTTTGCGCTATAAGCGCCAACAACAAATGACCATGATCACAATCGGTCGCCCGGCTTATGTGTTGGCTGCATCCATTATACTGATTGCTCAGGCAGCGTTATTCGAAACAATGGGCGCCTTTATCTGCATTGCGGTATTTAGCGTGATCACAATGCTTGTGGCAGGCGAACGACGCCTGATTCACATTATTGGTGTATCCCTTGGAGTTACTGCTGGAATCTATCTGGTTTTCGCAGTTGCACTTGATGTTTATTTTCAGTGAGGCCAGCAAATGATTGAGCATTTATTATCCGGTTTTGACGCATTTGCAAGCCCAATGGCATGGGGAGCCGTAGTGGTTGGGGCTTTCCTCGGTTACCTGATCGGTGCAATTCCAGGCCTTGGCCCCAGCCTTGGCGTTGCGTTGCTAATACCCTTCACTTATGGGATGGATCCAGTGGCGTCGATTGTAGGTCTGGTTGCGCTGTATGCGGCTGCGGAATACGGAGGCGCCATCAGTGCGGTTTTGATCAATTCACCGGGTACCGCCGCCGCCGTGGCAACGTCATGGGATGGTTACCCGCTGACGAAGCAGGGCAAGGCAGGTCTTGCACTGAGCGTATCAATTGTGTCGTCTGGGACTGCTATTTTCATTAGCGCATTTCTGCTCGCTTTAACCGCCATCCCCTTGTCTGAATTTGCGTTAAAGTTTGGGCCTACCGAATATTTTGCTATGGCAGTACTCGGTTTGAGTCTGGTGTCTGGTCTTTCGTCGGGGTCACCGATCAAGGGAGCAGTCTCTATGGGTATAGGGCTAATGCTTGCAACCATCGGTCTGGACGCGCAAACAGGTGCGCCTCGATTCACTCCCTCGCCTGAGTTCTTTGATGGCCTACCTCTGGTTCCGGTGCTATTGGGATTGTATGCACTTTCTGAGGTGCTTTTTATGATCGAAGAAGGAGCGGCCAAAAAAATCAAAACTGAGCCTCTGCGTGGCGTGTTTGCAGTACCATTTAGCAGCTATCCCAAACTCAAGACTGTCATTTTTCGTGGCTCGGTGCTGGGCTATGGTATAGGGGTAATTCCTGGTGCAGGTGCATCCATTGCTTCTTTTGTATCCTATGCGGTAACCAAGCGTTTTTCAAAAAACCCTGAGAAGTTTGGCCATGGTGAGATTGCGGGCGTAGCGGCTTCCGAATCAGCTAACAACGGAGCTGTGTGTGGCGCTTTGGCACCTTTGCTGGCGCTGGGCATTCCAGGTTCACCTACGACGGCAATCATGATCGGCGCACTAATGGTACAGGGTATTCAGCCCGGGCCGCTACTGTTTACCAATAATCCGGAAATTCCCTACACGATATTTGCTTCTCTCTGGATTGGTGTTCCCATCATGGTATTTATTGGCCTTGCTGGAGCACGCTTCTGGTCACAGGCTGCCAATATTCCGCGTCCTGCAATTGCGACTATTGTCTCCGGGATCTGCCTTGTCGGTGCCTATTCTTCGTATACGACGATGTTCCCAGTTTTTGTGATGACAGCATTTGGAATTATTGGATACATTCTGCGTAAAGCCGACATACCGCTGGCGCCAATTATTCTGGCACTGGTTCTTGGAGATATGCTGGAAAGTAACTATCGACGAGCAATGGTGATATCGCATGGTGCTTGGGATATATTTTACACACATCCACTCACCATGATTTTACTCAGTATTTCTGCGCTTTCATTTATTGTTCCAATGTTCAAGCTATGGCGAAAACAGTCAGATAATAAAAAATCCTGACTCAGATACGTTAACACCTCTGTTCAAGTTTTAACCTCCTTATAAAGGAGGTTTTTTGTTTGAGCCAATACCTGGTTAATTTAATGTCAGTTGTTATGACTAATAAAAGAGAGTTGTTTGCCAAACTTATACTCAATGGTGCTCAACAATCGGCTTGTCTACCATAGGTCTGTCAGAAAATCTGCAATATATAAATAACAATCAGTTAAACAGAGGTGGAATATTCATGATTTATAATTACAAAACAATTATTGCTCAGTGCGCCTCTTCTCTCAACTTCAGTCATGTTTGCAGGCTTAACCTCGTCCGACACCGGGGTCGTCGAGGACTGGCAGGTTATGTATCTCCAGAACGGCTACAGATTACGGCAGCTTGCGGCCCGACAACCGGGGAAATGAAATGAAAAGCGCACTTCTAATTCTAGACCTTCAGAACGAGCTCATCGATCAAGCGGGGAAGGTAGGATCGAAGGGATTCTGGAAAATTGCCCGCGACCGTCAACTTGTTGAGAAGACCGCTCGTGTCGCCGAGACGTTCCGAGAAAAGGATTGGCCCGTGGTTTTCATCAACGTTGGGTTTGAGAAGGGCTACAAGGATGCGATCAGCCGACAGTCGAGACTCGCACATTTGAAAGAACTGAATGCACTGATCATAGGTGAATTCGGCACCGGCTTTCCCGATGGTTTGTCGCCGCAGGAACAAGATCTGGTGGTAACAAAACGTGCAGTAAATCCATTTCACAATACGAACCTTCTGAATTGGTTGCAGGTAAACAGGGTCGAACGCATCGTTCTGGCTGGCGTGTATACGCACATGGTCGTCGACAGTACGGCCCGACATGGGGACGACTCCGGATTGTTCGTCACGGTTCTGGAAGACTGCTGCGCATCTCCCGACATGGATCTGCATCGTGTTGAGTGCGAGAAAATCCTGCCGCTTTTCTCCACTGTCTCCGATTCCGTCGAATTTCTGAATTCACTCATTTAGCCAACCTGGGGAAGGCAGGGTGCAAACCGGCTCAGCACCTGACGTTAACGAGCCGGCGGGGACAAGTGCTCCGAACATAATTCTAAGTTTATGACCAATGATATCGAGGAGGTACACAATGAAGCATCTGACATCAAAAATTTTACTTGCACTCGCCGTGGCAATTTTGGCGCCGTGTACAGCATCGGCCGCAGAGTTCAATCTGCGCATCGCCAACTGGAACCCGAACCCCAACCACGCCATTGCGCTCGCGCTGAACGAATGGGCCAAGAAGGTCGGCAAGGAATCCGGCGGGCGTATCAATGTGACCGTCGATAAGGCGATTATCGGCAAGCCCGCTGGCCAGTATGACCTGATCCGTCAAGGCGTGGTTGACGCGGGGTGGGGCGCATTGCCCTGGACTCCCGGGCGTTTCGAACTGAGCCAGGTCATCGAACTTCCTTTCCTGTCGCCGACCGCAGAAGAAGGAAGTCGGAGAATCACTAAGCTCTGGCAGGAGTATTTCGCCGACAAGGAGTTTCAAGATACAAAACTGCTGGCAATTCACGTTCATTCCCCAGGCGTGTTGCATTCGAAAGAAAAGGTTCTTTCTCCCGATGACCTCAAGGGTAAGAAAATTCGGACCATCGGTGCAGGTGTCAAATGGGCCGAAGCGCTGGGTGCATCGGCTGTCGTCATGCCGGCGAGCAAGGCGCACGAGGCCCTCGCGCGTGGTGTGGCGGACGGCATTCTGTTTCCCTGGGACGCCGTCAGATCCTATCGCCTGGAGAAGCTTGTCCCGTATCATCTGGAAGTCCCAAATGGTCTCTACACCATTGCGTTCTTCTTTGCGATGAACAAGGAATCGTACAATTCCTTACCGCCTGACCTTCGCGCTGTGATCGACGAAAACTCGGGGCCGGAAACGGCAGCGTTCCTCGGCCGCGCCTGGGACAAAGCCGCGCAAGACATGCGCAAAGAAGTGGCGGCGGACGGCTCGCATGAGATCAACAAAGTCAGCGACGAAGTATTTGCAGATCTCAAGCAGCGTTCAAAGACGATCGTTCAGAATTGGAAAGATCTGGCGAAAGCAAAAGGCGTCAATGCCGATGCCGTGCTTGAAGCCATCGCGAAATAGTTCCAATCGTGATTAGGAAACTTTTCCTATACGGAGATTATGCCCGTCGGACCATTGCTGTGATCGCAGCAGTGGTCCTGTCGGGACTCGCCGTATTGATATTCGTCGACGTGATCGGCCGGTACCTGCTGTCGTCGCCTTTGCCCGGCACCGTCGAGTTGATCGAAAGCCTGATGGCAATCGTCACGTTCGGCGCATTCGTGCAGGCCGTTCATAACCGGGACCATATCAGGCTGGAGTTGCTCTCGTCTCTGGCACCCAGGAAATGGCAGGTCTGGTTGGAGAAGCTGGGTCAACTTGCCGTTCTGTTGGTTATGCTCGGTGCCACGTGGGGGCTTACCGAACGAATGATATCTCTTAAGGCATCCGGGGACCTGACCCCGGTACTTCACTTGCCACTATACATAATGACGGGCATTTCACTCGGCGTATTGTGCGTCGCCTGCCTTGTTTCCGCCCTGGAACTGGCCCGGCCTGCCGGCTCACAAGAAAACTCGGACGGTACCGATAATGGATGAGATGACAGCTTTGTTTCTGGTTGTTTCCTTGCTACTGGGACAAATGGTTCTCGGTATTCCCATCGGCGCGGCGATGGCACTTTCGGCATTCACCGGCATCGTTATGCTTTACGGTGTCGATACCGCGTTTTTCATGGTGGGTGAGGTCGTGACCGAAATCGGGTTCAATTATGAACTCTGCATCATTCCGCTTTTCATTCTAATGGGGAATCTCGCGACCCGAGCTGGCATGTCTGGTGAGCTTTACGAAGGGTGTGCCAGTCTTTTTGGAGGCCTGAAGGGATCGCTAGCAATGGCGACTATCGCCGCTTGCGGATGTTTTGCCGCGATCTCCGGGTCGTCCCTGGCGACCGCCACCTCCATGGGCCAGGTGGCGCTGCCGGAAATGAAGAAGTATCGTTATAGTGACGCGCTCGCTACAGGGGCAGTCGCCGCAGGCGGTACCGTGGGTGTTCTAATCCCACCCTCCATCATGTTGGTCATTTATGGTGTGCTGACAGAAACATCGATCACGGATTTGTTTGTCGCAGCTGTGATTCCCGGTCTGATGCAATTGGTCATCTATACGCTGACGATTGCGATCGTTGTTCGCGTATGGCCGAAATCGTCGGGGGCTGGCGTGCCGACCACTTTTATGCAGAAGATCCGCGCCATTCCCAAGGTTTTCAGCATGGTTATGTTGTTTGTGCTGATCATAGGCGGGCTTTATTTGGGGATTTTCACACCGACAGAGGCCGCAGGTTTTGGCGTGATCTTTGCGCTGAGTATCGGGTTGGTGCGCAGATCGCTGCATTGGCGTGAGATGATAAATGCCTTGCGATCGACCATAGCCACAACTGGCGTGATCGCACTTATCATCTTTGGTGCATTCATGTTGATAAACTTCTTCGTTCTGACACGTGCCAATATCGCAATCTCGGATTATATCCTTTCGTTCAATGCGCCAGCCTTCGTCATCTTGCTTGGCATACTGTTGATGTACCTCATTCTCGGGTGCTTTCTGGACAGTATCGGTATGATTCTGCTGACGGTTCCCGTGATTTTTCCGATTGTTACAGGCCTTGGATACGACCCCATTTGGTTTGGGATCGTGCTGGTTATCGTCGTCGAAACGGGAATGATTACCCCACCGCTAGGGATGAATGTTTTCGCTATAAAGTCGATTGTGCCGGACGTTCCACTGTCGACAATCTTTAAAGGAGTGATCCCGTTCTGGGCTGCAGACATCGTGCGCCTCGCGATCATCGTGCTGTTCCCGGCGCTCACATTCCTGTTGATTTAACGAGTGTGAGCTTTGCCTGCTGGTGTGCGGCGGTAAACAGTTCTTGTCGAATCAATAACCCAATGAACGTAGCTATACGGGCTCGAGTTCCTGTTCGACTAGTTTCGACCAATAACTGGCAGTCCATGGCAGGGTATCGTCATTGAAATCGTAGTTCGGATGAGGCAAGGGTCACCCCATGAGGAACATAAGGCTGTTGTTATGGCTAATAAATGAGAGTTGTTTGCCAAACTTATACTTAATGGCACTCAACAAATGGCTTGACTACCATAGGTCTGTCAGAAAATCTGCAATAAATATTAATTACAATCAGTTAAACAGAGGTGGAATATTCATGATTTACAATTACAAAACAATGATTGCCAAGCTGGTCAGTGCGCTTATTCTCGCGACTTCAGTCATGTTTGCAGGCTTAGCTGTCGCAGACGACTGGCCAACAGGAAATGTCAATGTCATTCTGCATACCAAGCCTGGTGGTGGTACCGATGTTTATATCCGTACGCTGGCAAAAGAACTCGAACCTATCATTGGACAGAAAGTGGTCGTTATCAATGCGCCTGGCGGCGGTGGTGCCACCCAGATGAACAAGGTGCGTTCTGCCAAACCAGATGGCCTTACCCTCGCAGTGAATACCGTTACCCACGTTACCAGTATGCTCACCAACTTAAAGGGTACTTTTTCACTCGATGATTTTTCCTGGATAGCCCTGAGCCAGGTTGATCCGATCGTGTTTTTTGTGCGTAGTGACTCCAAATTCAATTCGCTAAAAGATCTCGTGGAAGCGGCTAAAAAGAACAAAGGACAAATCAATATTGGTGGTTTTGGCCCTATTGGCTCGATGCAAAGTATCGGTACTGCCATGCTGGAAGACGTTGCAGGCGTTAAGTTTAACTGGGTAGCGCACAAGTCTACTCCCGATATTATGACAGGTTTGCTGGGTGGGCATGTCGATGTGGGTATAGCCAGTCTGGGGCCCATAGTTCAGTATTTTGAGTCTAACCGTGTAAAAGGATTAGGCGTGCTCGGTCCCAAGCGTTTAGGTACTTTACCTAATGTGCAAACCTTTGATGAACAGGGCTATGATGTGGATGAAGGCTGGGCTCAGGTTCGTGGAGTCTTTGGCCCAAAAGGAATCCCCATGGAAACACAGAAAAAAATTGCTGATGCCATTTACAAAGCAATGGCTACTGACAGTTATCAGCAATATGCTCGTAAGGCCGGAGTCGAAGATGGTGACCTGACGCCTGAGCAATATACAAAGTTTATGTACAACCTGAAAAGCACTGCAGAAATGCAGCTAACGAAAGCTGGTCTGATTAAGTAGTCAGAGAAAGTAGAGCTGTGTCTGGACTAGTGAGATATAAAGCGTTATGCCAGTAAACAGACACCTTTACACAGGCGGAGAACATGGGTGAATAAGAAGGCCTTTTCAAATATTCGAATCATAGACACCACTCACGTGCTTGCGGGGCCTTTTGCCAGTTATCAGATGGCGACTCTGGGTGCTGAGGTGATCAAGGTTGAAGCACCTCAGGATCCAGATCAGGCTCGCATGCAGGGCTCCGACCGGGGCTTGAGTGATAGCAGGATGGGGACTGCGTTTATGGCGCAAGCTTCAAACAAGAAGGCGCTGGCGCTGGATTTGAAAACGCCTGATGGGCAGCAGGCACTTAAGAAGCTGATCAAGACCGCCGATGTGTTTGTAGAAAACTATCGTCCCGGATCATTCGAAGCCCTGGGCTTGGGCTATAAAGAGCTGTCCAGCATCAACCCTGCATTAATCTATTGCTCGATTTCAGCCTTTGGAGCGACGGGTCCAAGACGTAATCAAACTGGCTATGACAATATAGTACAAGCCTTTTCCGGCATGATGGCTATGACCGGTTTCACTCAGGGTCAGGCGCTGAAAAGCGGGGCACCAGTGGTAGATTATGCAACTGGAACAATGGCGGCATTTGCCATCTCTGCAGCGCTATTTCAGCGAGAAAGGTCGGATGGTAAAGGTCAGTTTATTGATGTTTCCATGCTGGATGTTGCGCTGATGCTGAGTAGTTCTCATCTCACTGGCTATCTATGGAACGGTAGTCATCCCGAGCCCAAAGGCAACCGCTTTCCATTTGCTACTATCGGCGGTTACGAGGCAGCCGATGCCCCTATGATGATTGCTGCATCAAACCTGCAACAGCAAAAAAATCTATGGCAGGCACTGGGTCGGGAAGACATGGTAAAAACCGATAATAACCAACGTCTGGATGCCCATGCAGAAGAAAGTGCAGTGCTTGCTGAGATCATAAAAAGCAAACCTGCAGACTACTGGGAAGACTTTTTTCGTAGTCGACGTATTCCCGCAGCGCGTATTCGTCGACTGCAAGAAACGCTAGCGGATGAACAAATACAAACGCGCAATCTGTTTCATACCCACCATTTGCCAGGCAATGAACTGGATGGCTTAACGGTCCCGGTATCGGCCATACGCATGTCTGAAAGTATGCCGGGGCTGGATTTCCCACCTCAGCCGGTGGGTGCGCAGACGGCAGAGATACTGGAATCTATCGGTTATACTGCGGAGCAACTCGAAGCATTACGAGCTACTGGCGTCATCAATTAGTACCAGGGTTGTTGGCCAGTCGCTGACCTCATTATCTTGAAACAGAGAGAAAACCACATGCGCAATCCAGCCATGGAGCTGGCCGCAGTCGCGGCAAGCTGGCAACATCAGCCTTTAACTGCCGATATACAATGGGCAACGCGCCGTGTACTGCTCGACTGGTTTGCGACTACCTTACCTGGTTGTGTATTACCTCCTGCGACCTTGCTGGCTAATGCATTTTCTTCTTCGGCATCAGGGGCAGGGCGAGCAATCTGTTATGTGGATGGAAAAGCCACCTCTGCGCGTCATGCGGCACTGCTCAATGCCACTGCCAGTCATACCGTTGAGTTTGACGATATCTTTCGCGATGGAGGCTACCATCCCGGTAGCCCAACCGTATCGGCTGCGCTTGCGCTGGCACAGGATCTTGATGTTTCACTACCTTCATTCCAACGCGCAGTGATCGCCGGATACGAGGTGGGCTGTCGCATTTCGCTGGCCATCCAGCCCAGCCATTATCGGTATTGGCATACCACTTCAACCGTCGGTAGCATTGGTGCTGCGGTATCCGCTGCTATGCTGTTGCAATGTACGCAGGAGCAGATAGTGCATGCGATCAACCTGGCAAGCAGTTTTGCAGGGGGGCATCAACAGAACCTGCAGGGTGAAGGGATGGCAAAAGCCATGCACCCCGGGCATGCAGCTGATGCGGGATTACTGGCTGCCTATGCAGCGTCCGCAGGTGTGACTGCGGCTGGCGATGCCTTGCACGGGGAAAATGGATTTGCTGCAGCAACCAGTGACTCCAGTGGTGACTGGAATGCAGCGCTGGAAGGTATAGGTGAATGGTCAGCCATTACGCGCATGACGGTGAAGAATCATGGCTGTTGCGGTCATATCTTTCCGGCACTCGATGGATTGCAGCTTATGATGCAACAGTGTGTATTCGAAGCAGCGGATATCGCTCATATTCATGTCGAAGGCTATGCAGCAACCTATCAAATGTGTAATCGTCCCGATGCGTCTTCTGCACAGGATGCACGTTTTAGCCTTCAGTATTGTCTGGCTGCACAAATGATTCTCGGCAGTGTACGTCTGGAAGCCTTCAAACCGGCGGCGCTGGAAAATACAGAAATACGCCAGTTGATGAGCAAGATTAGCGTCTCACTGGCACAAGACCTGGCTGCCGACTACCCGAAACGTAGAATGGCCCGACTCACAGTCACACTGTGCGATGGTCGTGAATTGAAACATTTCCAGCCTGGCCGCAAGGGAGACCCCGAAGACCCGTTAACTGACCAGGAGCTGATCGATAAATTTGATGAACTGGCAGTTACTGTTCTGGATGATGCATCTATACAGCAGCTACGCCATCAAATCCTGCAGGGGAATACATTGCCTGGGGTGGTGACTTTTCGCCAGTAGATTCCTGGATTAATCAGAGGTTTCTTAACAATTTTGTTTGACTGACTAAGCCAATCTCTTCAACAGCTACATGTGTATCAGAATTCACAGTAGTCCGCTATTACCTGCAAATTTTTGTTTGATCAAAAAATCTCATTTCATTACCTCATGAAGCCTAATTTATTCATAGGTTTCGCAAGTATTAACTGCATTGATTTAACTTTAATAACCACAATGGCCCCTTAAACATTTTGTATATCAATGCCTAATTTATAGTTTCTGTAACCACGCAAAGCGTTCTGTATTATAGGTTTTTTGGTTAATACATTTTATTTTGGTTAGAAAACTTATGCTTACCTGATTGAAGAAAAGTTAACCGGCTTAATAAGTGTGTTAGTCAATTTAAAGCCATAAATATTTATAACATTAGCGAGGATAAAAAATGAATAAAGAATTATTAGTATTGGCTACATCGGCCTGCATGCTGGCGGTTTCATCTCAAGCTAGCGCGGTTGACTTTACATTCTCAGGCCAGGTGAATTCGGCGGTAGTCTTTGGTGGTGATATCAAAGACCCAACATTTGTTGATAATAACACCTCCGGTTCAAGATTGCGTATAAAGGGAACACAGGCAATAAATGATGATTTTAAAGCTGGATTCCGTTATGAAATACAGGCACAGGACAATTCTTCATCAGATCTGTCTGACCAGTTAATTACTGAAGTGCGTTACTCAGATGTCTGGTTCTCAGGGGGATTTGGTAAAATTGGCCTGGGTAAAGGCGATGGTGCTGCGAACGATACATTCGAAGCTTTCAGCTTAATTAACTTCCTCGGTGGCGGTATCTCAGAATTATTGTTCCGTGGCTCAACCGGGGTAGGTTATCGTACCAAAGATGCTATAAGTCGTCAGAATCGTCTACGTTATGACTCCCCAAATTTTAGTGGTGTTAGTTTTGCAATATCTATGGATAATGCAGATACCAATGAATTTGCTGTACGTTATAAAAACAAGAATCTAGATGGAACGCTTGATGCCCGTTTTGGGTTTGTCGATCGTACTGTAGCCCGCACAAGTTACTCAATTGCCTATAAACATTCATCTGGCATCAGTGCAAGTTACTCCTATGGCGAGGATGACACGAATACAGGTAACGATAATGTCGACTGGATAATGTTGGGCTATGATGTAGTTAAAAACGTCACTGTGGCTTATGGTAAAGGAAAAGAGGAAGGTGGTGATGAAATGAGCATGCTGAGTGCAATATGGCAAGTTAGTAAAGGCATTGATATCTATTTCAATAGCATGGATTACACTAATGCCGATAACTCCAACGGAAACGCAATGGGTATAGGAACGCGTATTAAATTTTAATGCGATAAACCTTTTTTGATAACTTAATTGGAAAAGGACTTCCGGTTAAAATCATAATTTAACTCGCTATCATTCAATGTCACTTATGCAGAAAATGTTTCTCGCTTTATTCTTATTTTTGTTGATCCAGGGTTGTACGATTACCGGACCCGCACAGGATCAATGGGATCTGGAAGAAAATGATTCAAAGATAGATCCGAATCTTCTTTTGCCAAATCAAATTGGCGACACGCAAAAAACAGATACTCTAAACCCCGCCAGTGAAAATACTGCTCCTGATCCTGCGTATCAGGAGTTTCTGCTATATCAGGAGTGGAAACATGAACAAGCTGTAAATTCGCCGGCTTATCAGGAATTTAAAGCTTATACGTTATGGAAAAAGAATGTAGAGGCTCAATAATCAATATTCTCGCATCAAATCCTGCTCTGGCATACCTGGCCTGAGCCAGGAGTTTTTACCAGCCCAGTTCTAATTAAATCACCAGGGCCTTCTCGCAACATATCTATCCATTACTTTTTATTGGCCTACCGGCAGCTTTTTCTCGGTGCAAAGCAGTAGGTTGTTTCATTTACACTGCTGTTATTAGAGAAATCACGTCCAGGGCGACAATGGGTTGAATCGACCTGAAATAAAAGCTTGAAAAAGTAGATAACACCATAAGAGGAAGAGAACGAATATGAATGCGATATCAGAATCCGCCGAATTTATCATCGTGTCAGTTAACAATGGCATTGCCACCATTAAATTAAACCGTCCAGAAGTTAGAAATGCCATTAATGATCAAATGCGCGCTGAATTGATTAACGCTTTTGAGCAGGTTGCGGTCGATGCATCGATTCGCGCAGTGATCCTGACAGGTGAGGGTAAAGGCTTTTGTTCAGGAGGTGATATCGGTGGCATGCGTGCACGTCTGGAAGCACCCGCCGGAGAAGTTGCTTTCAATGGCTGGAAACGTCAGCAGAGTACACATAAAGGGGTTGCAGTCATCCATGGCCTGGCAAAACCGGTTATAGCGGCGATGAATGGTGCTGCTTTTGGTTTGGGTCTTGATATGGCGTTGGCCTGCGATTTCATTATCGCCTCTGAATACGCAAAAATGTCGATGAGCTTTTTAAAACGCGGTCTGGTGTCGGATGGTGGCGGTATGTACTTCCTGCCCAGACGCGTGGGTCTTGCACGTGCAAAAGAACTGATTCTAACAGCCCGTGTTGTAGAGCCCGCTGAAGCACTGCAGATAGGTATGATTGATCGCATTGCGCCTGCAGAAAGCTTACTGCAGGAAGCCCAGACCTGGGCAGAAGAATTGACCATAGGTTCAGCGGCATCAGTTGCACTGACCAAACAGATCCTCGACAAAACCTTCGAGAGTACAGATGAACAGATTTTTGCACTCGGTCGTGAAGCACAGGCGATCTGCTACACCACATCGGAACATCGCCAGTCTGTTGAAGACTTTCTGAATAAAGCCGGTAAATAGGTGACCGACATGAGTGCAATGAAAGCCCTGTTTAATCCCTCCAGCGTTGCAATAGTTGGAGCCTCTTCTGACATGACCAAGTTAACCGGGCGACCGGTCAGTTATCTGCTGCGTCATGGTTATGCTGGTCAGATCTATCCTGTTAATCCACGATATGAATCGGTTGGTGACCTTAAATGTTACCCCGATGTTTCAAGCCTGCCCGAAACTCCGGAACTGGGTCTTGTGCTTGTTGGGGCTAATCGCGTCATAGATTCTGTACGCCAACTTGCCGAAGCAGGAACCAAAACTGCTGTGGTGCTGGCAAGTGGTTTTGGTGAAGCGGGCGAAGAAGGTCGCCGGCGCCAGGCAGAGTTACGCGAAGCAGCAGGCAGTATGCGCATTCTAGGGCCAAATACCATCGGCCTGGTCAACCTGACTGATGGCATTATGTTGACCGCCAGCGGCGCGATGGAAATGGAGGATTTTCAATCCGGCAATATAGCGTTGATCTCGCAAAGCGGTGGCATCCTTGGATCACTGCTTTCACGCGCAGTTGCACGTGGGATTGGCTTTTCCAAACTGGTAGCAACCGGGAATGAATCAGACCTTGAGGTTGCAGATTTTCTGGATGCGCTGGTGGATGATGATTCCACAACGGTTATTGCACTGTATCTTGAAACCATTCGTAATGCGTCCAAATTTCGTCAGGCCGCGCAACGTGTGATTGCAGCAGGCAAGCGTATTGTTGCATACAAGATAGGGCGCTCTGAATCCGGTGCTAATTCTGCGGTATCGCATACCGGAGCCCTGGCTGGAGCTGATGAAGTTTATGATGCATTGTTTACCCAACTGGGCATAGTACGCGCGCAAACCTTTGCCGATTTACTGGATATTCCAGCCGCATTTGCCAGTGGCCGTAGTATGCAGGGTAAACGAGTCGCTATCGTGACCTCAACCGGTGGGGCGGCCACCATCGTGGCAGATAATGTTGGCCTCTGCGGTCTGGAAATGCCAGCACCTGATCAACAGACCTCCGACAAGTTACTTGCACTTGATTTAAAGGAGGCAGTGCTGGATAGAAACCCTATCGATGTCACGTTAGCGGGTCTGCGTCCAGATCTATTTCGTTCTATCCTTAATATCCTCGCTCAGAGTGCGTCTTATGACGCGATAGTGACCGTTGTAGGCTCATCCTCAATAGGCCAGCCTGATGTGGTCGCACGACCCTTGCTGGAGTCTATGGCGCTTACCGATAAGCCCATGATGGCCTATGTCAGTCCCGAAGCGCCGGGCATCGTCAAGCATCTTAACCAGAATGCGATACCTGCGTATGCGGCACCAGAAAGTTGTGCAGCTGCACTGCTGGCTATGCAGCCATCTTCGCATCAGCAGGTGATGAGTTCTGAGGCGCGTCGGGTAGTAGATTGTAGCGATTTTGCCGCAGGTGCCTTGAATGAAGCACACGCCAAGGAATTACTCGCGCGCTTCGGTGTTACCGTCACCAGAGAAAGCGCAGTCTCCAGCGCTGAAGAGGCGGGGAAGGTTGCCGCAGAGTTCGGAGCTCCCGTAGTGATCAAGATTTTGTCGAATGAAATCCTGCACAAATCAGAAGTTGGTGGTGTTGTCGTGGGTGTCGAACCAGAGGATGTAACAAAAACCTGTCATGAAATGCTGGAAAATATTAAAAAGCATAGCTCGGCCAACATCGATGGATTCCTGGTACAGGAGCTGGTGCGTGGTGGGGTGGAGCTGATTCTGGGTTTTAACCGTGATCCACAACTGGGTGCTTATATCTTGCTGGGTGCCGGGGGTGTCACCACCGAACTTTATCAGGATGTTGCCATCCGTCTACTGCCTCTGGATCGTCCTCAGGTACTGGATATGATTAACAGTCTCAAATGTTCTGCGTTACTTAAAGGGTTCCGTGGGCGTCCACTTGCGGATATTGATGCCCTGGTCGAGGCCATATTGAATTTTGCTGAAATGGTAACGGCACTAGATGAGCGTTTATTAGAAGCTGAAATCAACCCGATATTTGTACTACCTGAAGGGCAGGGTGTGCGTTCAGGTGATGGTTTGATCGTTCTGGCCTGAATTTTTTTGAATGCTATGGATTCAGGCCCGGTGCAGATCAGGCCTGGGTTCTAGTTCGCAATCTGCTCTCTGAGCCAGTTTATGAATTTCTCCAGCGACGATGAGGGTGTAATATTTTTTGGCCAGGTGATGTAATAACCCTCGCCGGTCTGGCAGGTCGTGTCAAATGGGGCCACCATACTACCAAGCTCTAATTGCCTGTTAACAAACACCTTAACAGCGATTGCAATACCGATATCAAGACTGGCTGCTTCATAAGCAAGAGCTGAATTTTCAAAACGGATACCGGGCTCAGGGTCAATATTTACACCGTTGGCCTTAATCCAGCAAGCCCAGTCATTGGGGCGAGCCATCGAGTGCAGGAGTCTCGCTTTTTTGAGATCCTGAGCTGATTCCAGTGGAAGAGATTCACGTAAATTGTTCGAACAGACAGGAATCAGCTCGATATCTGCCAGTTTCTCAAAATTCATATCACTCCAGTCCCCATTTCCTGAGCGGATCGCTGCATCCAGGTTCTGGGTTTCAAAATTTACCGGAGAGGTCGAAGATGACAGGCGCACTTCAATATTAGGATTTGCATCGTGAAAATCGATCAAACGCGGGATGAGCCATCGTTGAGAAAAGGTGGTATAGGACTGAATCGCCAAAATGTCCCTTCTTCCCCGTCGTGAAACCCGACGCGAGGCATTTGCGATATCCATAAAGGCTTTAGTTATTCCTTCATACAGTTGCTTGCCTTCTTCTGTCAGTTCGATGCCACGGTGCAGACGTCGAAACAACATCACTTCAAGATAATCTTCCAGAACTTTCACCTGACGACTGATCGCGACCTGGGAGACGTGCATTTCTTCAGCTGCCAGGGTGAGGTTACAGTGCCTTGCAGCAGCTTCAAATGCCTTTAACGGATTTAACGGGGGTAAGTAATTTGCCATAGCGCATTGTTAGTAGAAAATGACTTTTGGTCAAGTACTTAGATAGTGGAGTTTAATGTTGTACTTTAAAAAAGCTGCTGAGATTGGGTAATCAATCTATTCGACGTGATCGTCTCGCTTCCCAGCGGTTAACCACTCGAATCAGCCAGGGGATATTCGGCATAAAAATAAAAATTCGCGTCAACTGAAACGCTGTAATGAGCGCCACATCCTTGCCAAGATATTTCGCAGTCAATGCCATTTCGGTGACCCCGCCAGGTGCTGCTCCAAGTACCAGAGTTTCCCAGCTCAAACCAAAAATTTCAGCTATGACGACTGCAGTAAAAGACGAAATGAGTAACAGTAACAAAGTAGTCATCATGGATACGGTAACCAGTTGTCCTGTTTTTTGAAATAACTCGCGCCTGAATGTAGATCCCAGCCAGGTGCCGAGAACGATTTGTGCCAGAGCCAGAACGATTCCAGGGTAGGGTGTAAGCTTAAACTCAAGCGCCGACAGAATGGAGGTAAATGCCAGTGGTCCGAGGAAATAAGGATTAGGCATTTTTATCAATCGGAAAAATGCGCCTCCCGAAATAGCGGCTGCAGCAAGTACTAATATCCCCAGCATACTGCCGATTTCGGTGGTTTTCGTAATACTGACTGGCTGGTCGGGCCAGCCATCAATGGAATAAATACTGATTGGAATCAGAATTACAATGGCAGCAATGCGCAGTGTTTGTGATAACACCACGGGGCTGGGATTAAAGCCAAACTTTTCAGCCATAACTGCTGCCTCAACCGGGCTGGTCGGAAAGGTTGACAGTATCGCCTGGGTCAACCCTATATCCGAAATGCGGGATAAAAATATGGCTACCACAATGGCGGAAAACGCAGTGATAAGCGCCATGCCGACCAGTAAGGGTGATAACTCGAAAACTTTTTGCAGCACCACCGGTGTGAAGTAAATACCCACCGATGAAGCGACTACCATTTGACCGAATGGGCGCGTCTGCACCGGTACAGGGGCCTGCGCCTTGCCGCTGATATATAAAATGGCGCTGAATACTAACGGGCCTATCATCCAGGGCAGAGGTATACCTATCTTACGGAATATCCAGCCCGTTGCGGCAGCTACCAGATAAAGTAGCACGAGTTTTAACAACCTAATCAGCATGGGGTATGCCGGGGTCAGTGTGGCGGAGAGGTGATCGCTGGTTAGACTTTTCAAGTTGCGAATTGATAAAGGATTTAACCGCATCATTGAACGCTTCGGGCTGTTCGATATTAATGGAATGCCCACCATCCAGGTCAACGATCTGTATAGAGGGAAGTTCCTGTTCAATCCACTCACGAGTGCTTTGAAACGCCTTTTCCCACACACCGTTAACGAGTAAGGTCGGTACTACTGTCGATGCAAACTGCCTGCGAATCGAAAGCCGGGGTAAGGTATGCAGGAACAGATTCAGAATCCCGGCCACCGAGGTAGAATCTGCAGCCGCGGTCATGCTTTGTTTAATATGCTCGGGAAATCGACGAGCATGAGCAGGGTGATAGGGCAGGGTTTTCATCCCCTCATGACCTGATTGTCGAATCGTCGCAATGCGTGATTCATGTTGTTCGGTAAATTCATTACTCCAGATATCTCGAAACGCGGCATTGGCGTTGGTAAATATATGTGCCAGGATCGATGAAGGGTGCTTCAATGCGTAACGCAAAGTAAGCGCAGCACCAAAACTTTGCCCGCAAATCGACCATTTGCGAATCCCCAGCTTCTGGCGTAACAGATCCAGGCTTTGCACGATGACATCGGGTGAGTAGCTATCAATATCTTCCAGTGCAGGCGACAAGCCATGCGCCGGTAAATCAACCTTAATCAGACGAAAGTGATCGCTCAGGCATTCATTTAACAACCAATGATTTCTACTGGAAAACAGACCGTGTACAAGCAAAAGAGGGTGCTTATCAAACTGTTTATCATCCTCAAAATATAGGTCTATGGGTTTGGGCATTCGAATCTGGAAAGCTGGCCTGAAAGTTTTTCTCGTTATGCCCATATTACCGAACAATGCAGGTAATTTCAGACACTAAACATTAGGCAACGCGGTATCAAATATTTCCGGATTATCCTGGTTGGGAATTATTCCTGAAGTTGTGAAAATTTCTTCCAGCTAATCTCAATTTGAAGAAGTTGGTGCCATTATCAAGATTTGTTAAAGCGGACATTGGCATGGTGCAGTGCGATAGACAGCTAGTGCCATAAGCAGACGTTCAAATTTAAATTTGAATTTAGTAAACAGTCCCCAAAATTCCTGGCTATTTAAGTGGCGGCCCGGTGTAGCGGGGGGAAAATCGGAGCAGGGATTAATAACAGGACATGGCACTGGGTAACGATCCTTTCAGGTACTCGAACTGTAGATCTGTTAGTGGATTAAAATCCCCTGGCTACGTATTTGCCTATTTATTTGGCTGTTATCGATGGCTGAGTCGTCAACCGATCATCTCGCACGATGATTTCGTAGTCTTTACCTGTATCGATAAAATGCAGATGTTGATTAGCGATGTTGATATAGTGGTTTTCTATAGTAGTCGCCTTGCGTGTATCGTTGCCACGCAGCCAGGCATGCCTGGGTAGCAAGTCGGCAGTGAGCTTTAGTGAATGGATAACCTGTTGCTTGTCGAATAATAGAAGTTCATATTCCTGTCTCGGCTTGTAAGGGGAGAGCGATACAAGTGAAGTAACCACTGGAATCATACGGTAAGCAATCCACTGGTTGCTGTTTTGTACAGGATGGATCAACCACAGGTTACGTTCGGGCCAAAGTCTGGGAGGCGTCAAAAAATCAAGATTTCGTTGGGTGCCATCCGCCCCGATCCACAGGTAATGTGACGTCCTGTCTCCCGCTTGAACCCGTCGAGGGCCATCAGGCGAGGTGAGATAACGTTTCATCGGCTGGATATGAGTACCTGTTACTGTATCACCCCGTTGGTTCTTTACGCTGAGAAATTCATACAAATCGGGGTTGCTTGGAAAAGCAATACAGGCCTGTAAAAATGCGCAAAGAAGTAGGGTAAGAATTCTGGTAGAAGTAGTCATGTGTTTCATCCTGAATGACGTTGCTGACAAATATGGCGGCGAAATATTCTCACTCTTATATCTTCTATTCAAGTTCCATCTTTTCTATAAGTTAAAGTATAAGTTAAAGGGGGCCGAGGTCCATGAGAACTCTTCTCAACTAAAGTATGTTGTATATAATCAGGAAACGAGCTGGTTCCTTGCAGTAAAATGACATATTACGACGCTACAAGCTGTCAGGAATGGCAACTTTGGGTCGATAGCGATAGTTCATTCATAAGATAATAATGACATATTTGTCGCCCTGGCAAAGTGTTGAAATACAAACCATAAAAGAGGAATCTCTATGAAAAAATCACTATTGATTGGTGGCTCAGAAGAAGCTGCTACTAATAACCGAACCTATGAACGCCGTGATCCCGTGACTGGCGAAGTAGCAACCACAGCTGCTGCAGCGTCCGTAGAAGATGCGCTGAAAGCAGCAAAAGCGGCAGGGCAGGCGTTCCCTGCCTGGTCTAAAACAGGCCCCGCCGAACGGCGAGCTTTATTACTTAAAGCTGCGGATGAGTTAGAAGGAATGACTGATCAGATCATTCAGACAATGATCACTGAAACAGGATCAACTGGACCGTGGGGTGGTTTTAATTGCATGTTAGCTGCCGGAATGCTGCGAGAGGCTGCTTCAATGACCAGTCAAATCACCGGTGAGGTGATTCCTGCAAACAAACCTGGCACTTTATCCATGTCCCAGCGTAAACCTTTAGGTGTTTGTCTGGGCATTGCTCCGTGGAACGCCCCGGTAATTTTAGGTGTTCGGGCTGTGGCAATGGCCATAGCCTGTGGTAACACTGTGGTACTCAAGGCCTCCGAGTTATGTCCAGCAACTCATCTGGCGATTGGTGAAGCCTTTAAGGCGGCAGGTTTTCCAGACGGCGTGCTGAATGTAATAACTAATGCGCCAGAAGATGCAGCAGAAATTGTCGCGGCATTAATCTCCGCTCCTGAAGTACGCCATATCAACTTCACAGGATCTACCAGCGTTGGTCGGATTATTGCGAAACTAGCAGCGGAACAACTTAAACCTGTGCTTTTAGAGTTAGGCGGCAAAGCACCAATGATCATTTTAGATGATGCTGATGTTGAAGCTGCTGTGAATGGAGCGGCATTTGGTTCATTCATGAATCAAGGGCAGATTTGTATGTCAACTGAACGACTTATTGTTCATGAAGGCATTGCTGATCAGTTTATAGAAGCTTTTGCTGCAAAGGCGAATGCATTGCCTGCTGGCAATCCCAGAGATATGGTTGTTTTGGGTTCTTTAGTCACCATGCAAGCGGCTGAGAAAATGGACGCCATCATTCAGGATGCAACCGCTAAGGGCGGTAAAGTTATAGCCGGTGGCAATCGTCAAGGTACGATTGTTGAAGCGACGCTAATCGATAATGTCACTCCCGACATGAAAATATATTCTGAAGAAAGCTTTGGCCCGGTGAAACCTGTGATACGAGTTTCCAGTGATGAAGAAGCTATTCGCGTGGCAAATGACACTGCATACGGATTATCGGCCTCTGTTTACAGCAGCAACATAAAGCGTGCTCTGGCGGTCGCTGATAAGATTGAAAGCGGTATCTGTCACATTAACGGCCCGACGGTAGCTGATGAAGCACAAATGCCATTCGGTGGAGTTAAGGACAGTGGCTACGGCCGTTTCGGTGGTAAACCTGCAATTGATTCATTTACAACCATTCGTTGGGTGACCATCGAAGATCCACACCAGCATTACCCATTTTAAATGAGGATTGCCATGTTTATTCGATCTGTAAAAACGTATATGGTCAACGGAACCGTCGCTTGTATCTGAGCAGAAATAGCACAAAGATGCAGCACTCAGAAGGAGCCATTGATAGCGTCAATACAAAGGCTTTGGGAAGCTAATGTCTCACTGTCTTTGTGTAGTAGATAAAGCCAACGATAAGGTGGGGTGGTCCACAGGCTCTGGGTTTTGAGTAGTGTTTGCGCACAGTATGGGCAACGTGGTAGTTAGTGAGGCACTAAGGGTTGCTAATGCTACTCCTCTTGTTGATCATTACATTGCGTCTCAGGCTGCTGAGGTAGGTAGTAGTTATAGCCCCCATGAGAGTTTCATGCGACATAATTTACTAGGAGGAATATCATTGGCTGCAGATTGTATTTATGAAAATATTGGTACAACAGATCCAGAAACTGCTTGGCGTTGCTACGATAATCAGTACAGAAGTGTAAGGACTGAATATGATATGCCGCCTAATTACTACTCATACGATATTCCCGACCTTCATGGGGCAACAAGTCCAAATCTCGAGTTGATGATATCCCAGAGTGAATCGTGGGGGGGGCATTATTACCACAATATCAGAGCATCAGCAGGCAATATTATTAACTTTCATAACGAGGCAGACAGAGCGCTTAAAGGATGGGAGTTTAACCAATTGTCCAAACCTGATTATTTAGGTGGTCCAACTTGGACATACAACTGGAACTGGAATTGGGATTGCCCTTACAGTACAGCGGAGTGTATTGCAGATGCATATATTCCAGACTATGAAGATAGCGAAAAGGTTACTGACAGGTATTACAAAGATTCATCTCAAAAATTCTGGACGAATCAAAATCCAATCAGCGATACATCAGCTAATATTCTGGCGCATATCATCCCTGCCAGGACACATGCTTTAGGGCAAAGGGCAACGATGGAAGGTGGGTCAGAAATTACAGCCCATGTGAACTTGAATTTAACAGCGAATGGTTTTCAAGGTTTTGGCCCTAGTAATCAGGGACATAGTGCTGAGTTTTTTTCGAACTATTTATCCAGGAAGAAGTATTGGGATGAGATGTTAGGACAATTTGATTTATCGATAGCAATACCACAATAGGGTAAATTTTTAATGAAATTGAATGAACCTAAATACTACTCTGCCGCATTTCTATTGCTGGTTATTATAGTGGTAGGTTATTTCGTCATCTTTGGAAACTATGACGTGGTTGAAGAAAGGCCAAATATTATGCATCCCCTGCAAAATGAAGCTGAGTATACGGAATCTTTCGACCAGTCTATTAATCAAGCCGAGAAAGATAAAAAGATATATCAGGAACATTTGAAGACACCAGAAGGTAAGAAAGCTAGTGATACCTATTGGAATAAAATGACGGCTATCGCAAAGAGCATGCTAAGAGATATCGAGTTTTATGGACGAATAGAGGATCAGAACGGAAATCCAGTCGCTGGAGCATTGATAGAGTTCTATGCTGCAGGTGGTTACTTGACTGAAGGTACTGGATACAATCGAGTCAAAACCGATACTGATGGAATATTTCATATTATTGATGCTAAAGGCGATGGGTTGAGTATTGAAAAGATAACTAAGCCTGGGTATGAAATAAAAATATCCCAACGCAATTTTGATAATTATGATCGCTTTGATGACTCTGTATTATGGAAAGAATATATTTCCAGAGAAAATCCATATGTATTTAAAGCGTGGAAAGTAGGTGATAAAGGTTATCCCATTACGAGTGAGGCTAGGGGCAATTATGGATTCAAACCTGGGAAAATCTACAGCCTGGATTTGACAAAGTCTCATGCGAGTCGTGTCGGGAAAATTGGCGAATTTCCACTTGATTTACAGGTTTTATTCAATAAAGACGAAAGCGGGCATTGGGAGCTGACACTAACAGTTCCTGATGGAGGCTTGCTGGAATCTGATGAGATTTATATGAATTTTGCACCAGCTTCAGGTTATGTGGCTACAGTACGTTTTCAAGGAAATGAAAAGCATATTGATATACATAAAAATTACTATATTCATTCTCGTGGTAAACTCTATGGCCGATTAAAACTGACAGTAAAGCCTCATACACACGTTGGATCTGGGCTAATAATAGAGCACGTCATGAATCTAGATGGAGGCCGGAATCTTGAAGTTAACTAGTGCTCGTCCATAAACCCCCAATCGAATAATCGGAGTGTCCCGTCCAGACGTCCATTTCACGCGGATTATGCTGAATAATATGTTACTTTACATAATATACATTATACGCAGTTATATATTGACAAGGTGAGCACTAAGACAAATGTAGATCGTTATTTAATTCGAGATCAATACAGGAACCACCAACGATGACAGCAGATTGCTGGTAACGGTACCGAATATCTTTTGCGTTAACGTTGGCGTACCGTGCCCACCCATGATTAGCAGATCTATCGCCTGGTCACTGATTTGATTTTGAATAACGGTGGTTACGCTGTTATTTCCAGGATTAACTTTTTGTATTTCGGCATTCACGCCATGATTGGTAAGATGTGAAGTCAGACCTTCAACCAGGACTTCTTTCTTGATTGCCTGCTGCTTTATGCTTTCAACGACCAGAATCGTAACTTTATCGACTTTCCTTAATAACGGAATTGCATCGTGAACGGATCGACTGACTGAAGGTGTGCCATCCCAGGCGATCATCGCTTTTTTGAACGGAATATTTTTCGCCCCTATATACGGAATAAAAAGAACGGGTCGACCACTGTACAAAAGCACTTGCTGTGCTTTTTCTAATAAATGCTGGTAATTGTCCTGCTTTGGATCGGGTTGACTCAGGATAATCAGATCGTAATTCCTTGAATAATGGGCAATCTTGGTTGCGCTACTCACTGCATCACCAAAAATAATCAGAGTTTCTGTTTTTACATCGCCTGCATAACTCGCCGCGGCAGCCTTAAATTCTTCAATGATTTTCTCTGCCATACGTTCGCCCATTCGGTAAACAGCCTTGTCATCTTCAGATTTGGGCGCATGGATGGGTTTCATTGAACCAAACGCTGCTGCAGTGAGATTCGCCTGATGCTGGTCAGAAAAATTTAATCCTAGCTGGATGCGTTGTGTGTTGGTTTTACTATCATCTAAGAAGAGCAATATATCCTTTATCATAATTTTTGTTCATCCGCTTTTTAGATAAAGTGCAGTATATTTCGCTCTTTAAAACCTGGCAATCGTAATTGACTGGCATAATCGCTCTGAAAAGACATTGAATTCATTTATGCGGCTCACTTTGAATAAAAATGGGAAAATTGATTAGCAGATTAACCCATCGCAACGCTATCATGCGCAATCAGAAGGATATCTGACTTACGGTTCCATATAACCTGCTTTGTCACCCTGATCATTCAACCACAAAATTTTTAATCATATTCAGTGAACAGCCCCGACACATCGAGTTATCAATTGAAATTGCCTTTCGGTGAACTTGTTACCTTAATGGCTTTAATGGTATCGCTCACTGCCCTGTCCATTGACGCTGTGTTACCGTTACTATCAGTCGCAGGTGCTGATCTGGGCGTATCGGATGCCAACCAGACGCAATATGTAATTGGATTTTTACTATTAGGATTGACTCTGGGACAATTAATTTATGGGCCGCTGGCCGATAGTTTTGGCAGAAAACTTAGTATCTATATTGGCTTAAGCATCTTTATTATCGGTAGCTTGTTAAGTTACAACGCGAATAGCTATGAGTGGATGCTGGTGGGTCGCGTGTTACAGGGATTTGGCGCGGCAGCGCCGCGTGTTTCCAGTGTAGCAATTTTACGCGACCTTTTTAGCGGGCGTGAAATGGCGCGCGTATTGTCCTTTATTATGGCGGTGTTTATCTTTGTTCCCGTAGTGGCGCCCGCACTGGGCGAAGCTATTCTGGTACTTAGCCATTGGCGTATGATTTTTGCCTTGTTCATCCTGATTGCTTTGATCATTTCTGTCTGGATGTCGCTACGTCTGCCTGAGACACTTACAGAGGAAAATCGACATAGTTTCAGCTTTGCCGACATTTACAAAAGCATCACTCTGGTTCTGACCAATACCCAAACCCTGGGACACACCTTTAGCGCGGGATTGGTTTTTGGCTGCCTGATCGGTTACCTGAACTGCGCACGACAGATCTTTCAGGACTACTACGATACCGGACATCTATTCGTTTTATATTTTTCATTTTCCGCTTTATCGGTGGGTGTCGCTTCCCTGGTAAATTCTTCCATAGTAAGAAAATATGGAATGCACAGAATCAGTCGTCTCGCATTGATTTTAATGATTGTGCTCGCATTACTCTTTTTACCAGTAACGCTACTACAACCCGCTAGCACGCCGTTTACCGGGTTCATGCTGTATTCGATTTTTACCTTTTTCTGTCTGGGGCTGTTATTTGGCAACCTGAATGCAATGGCTATGGAACCCATGGGCCACCTGGCAGGCGTTGCATCTTCTGTAATAGGCGCTTTGACTTCAGCGATCTCTTTACTAGTGGGTACCCTGCTCGGACAGCTATTTAATATGACACTGGTTCCGCTGATTAGCGGTTTTCTTATTCTTTCTTTGTTGGCTTTAACAATACAGCTGTTTCTATCGCGTAATATTCAACATTAATAAGTGATGATAACCTACTGTTTTTATGTACTTATCTAGAAGACAGTTTGAAAACGGAAACTTCACAGAAGAGTTTTGAATTGGAACTATTGGCATTTACCCGATAATCTCATAGTCTATAGCGACAACGATCATCCGGCTCAAGATCGGATTTTAATCAACTACTCACAAAGGCAACAGTGACCATGGCCCTTAAAAAGATTGACTATGCCAGGCCCGTATACATCGTAGATGGATGCCGTACACCATTTCTTAAGGCTCGGGGCAAGCCGGGACCGTTTAAACACGCGGACCTTGCCATCAATGCTTCAAGAGCCTTGATTGAAAAGATGCCTTTCGAGGCAGATGCGTTCGACGAAGTCATATTCGGCTCGACTATGCCGGGTCCGGACGAAGCCAATATCAGCCGCGTAGTGGCGCTCAGGCTGGGTTGTGGTGACCAGGTTCCGGCTTATACCGTACATCGCAATTGCGCCTCGGGCATGCAGTCACTGGATAATGCAGCGCTCTCAATTGCGGATGGCCGCTCTAACCTGATTCTGGCTGGTGGTATAGAAGCGATGAGTCGCGCGCCCTTGCTGTTCAGCGATAACATGGTTAACTGGCTTGCCAGTTGGTGGGGCGCACGGTCTATGCAGCAGAAACTGAAGGTTATTTCCCAGCTACGCCCTGCCTACTTTGTACCCGTTATAGCACTGCTCAAAGGTTTGAAAGATCCAGTCGTGGGACTATCAATGGGCCAGACTGCCGAGAAAATCGCGCATCGATTTGGCATTACGCGGCGCATGATGGATGAATACTCGGTGCAGAGTCACCTGCGGTTACTGGAGGCCCATCAAAACGGGGATCTGGATGAAATCATCCCGATGTATGATCACAAAGGCAATCTCTATGATCATGATGAAGGCGCGCGCGCCGACTCGTCAGTAGAAAAGCTAGCCAAACTGAAACCCGCGTTTGATAAGCCTTATGGCCTGGTGACTCCAGGCAATAGCTCGCAAATTACCGATGGCGCCGCCAGCCTGGTACTGGCCAGTGCTGAAGCGGTAGAAAAATATGATTTACCAGTTCTGGCCAGACTGGTGACCACGCACTGGGCCGGACTTGCCCCGGATGAAATGGGCCTGGGTCCGGCTCACGCTATAGGCCCCCTGCTCCGTTCACGTCGGTTAAAAGTCGACTCAATTGATTACTGGGAAATCAATGAAGCCTTTGCAGCACAGGTTCTGGCTGTGGTCGAAGCCTTAAAAGATAAAGATTACTGTAAGCAGCATATAGGATTGGGTTCTGCTATTGGTGAGATCCCGATGGAACGCCTGAATATTCATGGCGGTGGTATTAGCCTGGGTCACCCGGTGGGTGCCAGCGGCGCAAGAATCACACTCCATCTGGCGAAAACCCTGCACAGGAAAAATGCAAAACGAGGTATAGCCTCTCTGTGCATAGGTGGTGGTCAGGGCGGTGCAGTATTACTGGAAAGGGGGAACATCTAATGCCTGCAACTCAACAGAAAATGCACTGGGATAGCATACGTGATAACAAAGGTATTTTATGGCTCACTCTGGATAAGAAGGATTCTAATACCAATGTATTATCCACCGAGGTTCTCAATCAGCTGGACCGAAAGCTGGAGGAAATTGAAGCCGACCTGCCAACCGCCGTGGTATTCCGATCAGGAAAATCCAGCGGCTTTATCGCCGGAGCGGATGTTACCGAATTTTTACAGGTAAAGAATGAAAACGAAGCCCTGGCCATGATACGACGTGGGCAATCGATTTTTAATCGTATTGAAAAGCTCCGCTGCCCAACCGTTGCTGTAATAGAAGGTTTCTGCATGGGCGGCGGAACCGAAATGGTGCTCGCCTGTGATTATCGTATTGCGCTGGACGATGCCAGCACCAAAATTGGCCTGCCAGAAGTGAAGCTTGGCATTCATCCCGGTTTTGGCGGTATTGTGCGCTTGACGCGTATCGTTAATCCTCTGCAGTCACTCGAAATGATGCTAAGCGGACGTGCTTTATCGGCGCGCGCTGCAAAGAAAATCGGCCTGGTAGACCTTGTCCAGCCTGCAAGACATATTCTGAATGCCGCATCTAAAATGGCCATGTCCGCACCTGCAACTCGCCAGATGCCTTTGTTGGGCAGGTTGCTGTCATTACCGGGTATTCGCCCTGCGCTCACCTGGTTCATGAAACGTGAGGTAGCAAAGAAAGCTTCCATCAAGCACTACCCTGCCCCTTATGCGATTCTGGATGTCTGGAACCGGTATTACGGTAGCCCGAGCATGCTGGAGCAGGAAGCGCTATCCATATCACGCCTGGCAAGGGGCGATACGGTTAAAAACCTGATCAAGGTGTTCTTTATGCAAACCCGCCTGAAAGGCCTGGGTGACAAAAAGACTTTTCAGCCAAAACATGTACATGTAATCGGTGCGGGTATCATGGGTGGAGATATCGCTGCCTGGTGCGCCTTAAAAGGATTCAGAGTCACACTCCAGGACCGCGAAGCAAAACACCTCAGCAATGCGTTTGCACGCGCACACAAACTATTCGGCCGGAAACTCAAACAGTCGCATGAATACAATGCGGCAGTTGATCGCCTGATTCCTGATTGCGATGGGCTGGGTGTAGCGCATGCAGATGTCGTAATTGAAGCGATTTTCGAAAATAAAGAAGCCAAACAGGCCATCTACCAGGCAATAGAACCCCGCATGAAGCCTGGCGCATTACTGGCTACCAATACTTCCAGTATTCCGTTGGAAACCCTGTCGCAGGTACTGGAAAATCCACAGCGTCTGGTTGGGCTGCATTTCTTTAATCCGGTAGCGATGATGCCTCTGGTAGAGATTGTAAAAACCGACAGCACACCGCCTGAAATCATCACTCAGGCTGCCGCATTTACACGCCATATCAGCAAATTACCTTTACCTGTCAAAAGTGCTCCCGGATTTCTGGTAAACCGTATCCTGCTACCCTATTTAATTGAGGCAGTTGCACTTTTTGATGAGGGCGTTACACCTGAAGCAATTGACCACGCTGCGCTGGATTTTGGGATGCCGATGGGACCGGTTGAGCTGGCCGATACGGTGGGACTGGACATTTGCCAGTCGGTTGCTGAAAATCTGTCACAAAGTTATGGATTCCCACTACCGGACATTCTGAAAACTAAAATCAAGCAGGGACACCTGGGGAAAAAGTCTGGCCAGGGGTTTTATTACTATAAAAAAGGCAAGCCGGTTAAGGATAGAGACCCCGACATGGGTAATCAGAAAGAGATACAGAATCGCCTGATCTTCAGATTACTGAATGAAGCGGTAGCCTGCTTACGCGAAGGCATCGTCGAAGATAAGGACCTGCTGGATGCAGGCGTAATTTTTGGCACCGGATTCGCTCCGTTTACAGCAGGACCGATTAATTACGCCAGCGACAACGGTGTTAACCAGATTCAACAGAATATGAAAGTGTATCAGGAACGCTTTGGAGAACGTTTTGAGCCCGATGAAGGCTGGGCTCAGCTTTAGAGGTACAATCGATATCGTTTTACTCAGGTGTGGATTGGAGCAGGTATCTCCTTTAATAACAGCGCTTTGACATCCAGCCCCTGGGTATCCAGTGGAATCTTGACTACATGACCAGAGCCTGGAGCAACGTCTCTTGGCTCATCCTTTTCACTAAACATTGTCTCTAAAGTTATTCTTCGATTACCGGATGGGCTCATAATTTCAATCACATCACCCACAGCAAAGCGATTTTTTGCTTCAACGGTAATGGTTCCCTGCTCGGAATCGACAGCCGTCACCTCGCCTACAAACTGCTGCTTTTCTGCAACTGATGTACCCTGTTCGTAACTCTGATACTCGTCATGCACATGCCGACGATAGAAGCCTTCAGTGTACCCGCGATTGGATAATTTTTCCAGATCATCCATCAGCGATATATCAAAAGCCTTGCCCTGTAGTGCGCTATCTATCGCCTGACGATAGACCTGCGTCGTGCGCGCCACATAATAGTGAGACTTTGTGCGACCCTCGATCTTTAACGAATCAACACCGATTTCTATCAGTTTGTTGACATGTTGAACGGCACGCAGGTCTTTCGAGTTCATAATATAGGTGCCATGCTCATCCTCAAACGCAGGCATATATTCGCCGGGACGATTCTGTTCCTGTAACAAATATACCTGATCATTGGTATTCCCTTCTCCCAGGGTGGGCGAATAGATATTCACCTGCGGATTAACCGCCTGATAATCACCTTCGGCGGTTTCGGTAGCTTCATGCGCGTCATATTTCCAGCGACATGAATTGGTACAGGTACCCTGATTAGGATCGCGATGATTGGCGTATCCGGATAACAGGCAACGACCGGAATAGGCAATACACAGTGCACCATGTACAAACACTTCCAGTTCAATGTCCGGGCATTGCTGACGAATTTCCGCTACCTCTTCCAGTGACAGCTCGCGCGACAGAATGACGCGCGAAATACCAGCGGATTGCCAGAATCGTACTGCAGCGTAATTGACCGCATTCGCCTGAACAGATAGATGAATCTCGGTGTCGGGCCACTGTTCCTTGACCATCATGATCAAGCCAGGGTCAGCCATAATGAGGGCATCTGGCTGCATGGCAATGACGGGTTCTATATCCTGCATATAGGTTTTTATCTTGCTGTTGTGTGGCAGGATGTTACTGGCAACAAAAAACCGGGTATCGTGCTCATGCGCGTATTGAATACCCTTCTGCAGGGTTTCCAGATTAAAGTCATTGTTGCGCACACGCAGGCTATAGCGAGGTTGCCCGGCGTAAACCGCATCTGCTCCATAGGCAATCGCATATTGGAGGTTCTTAAAATTACCCGCTGGGGCAAGCAGTTCTACTGGACGTTTCATATGGAAAAAAGCCTACGTGCATTTTGTTTGGTCAATTCAGCAATCGTTTCAACATCGCTATGTCTAATTTCAGCCAGCTTTGCCGCTACCAGGCTAACATGGGCGGGATGATTGGCCTTACCACGATAGGGAACCGGGGCTAACCAGGGTGCATCGGTTTCTATCAGGAGTCGATCATCCGGGATTTTAACAGCCATTTCACGCACGTTCTCAGCCTGTTTAAAGGTGACTATTCCAGATATGGAGATATAAAACCCCATATCAATGGCCTGACTGGCCATCTCCCAGTCTTCGGTAAAACAGTGCAAAACACCACCGACTTTTTCTGCATGGTGTTCGCGAAGTATATCCAGCGTATCCTGTCTGGCCTGCCGGGTATGTATTACTAAAGGCTTCTGGCACGCCAATGCAGCCTCTATGTGAACGCGAAAACGTGTGCGCTGCCACTCTGGCCCTTCGGTATGGTAATAATCCAGGCCGGTCTCCCCTATCGCGACTATCTTGTCTTTACCTGCGTGTTCAAGCAACTGCTCGACGGTTGGCTCCTGTGCATTCTGGTGATCCGGGTGCACACCGACTGTCGCATAGATTCCGTCCTGATGCTGTATGCGGGCATACATGGCATCGAAACTCTCCAGATTGACAGAGATGCAAACCATTTCGTTAACCTGGTTTGCTCTGGCAGTGGAAACGAGCTTGTCAAAATCATTATCGAATTCACCCAGATCTATTCGATCCAGGTGACAGTGGGAATCAAAAAACATGTTGGGTCTAGAGCTAAAAGTCGCCTATTATATCAGGCGACTCAAGTGTTAATCACATGGTGTGGGTAGGTCTATCAGCCTGCAGTGCGCCAGCCAGGTAGCCTTCAATTTTATTGCGCGTAGTGCCATTGTCCTGGCTACTAAACTGAACGCCAATGCCAGCAGCCTTATTGCTTTGCGCACCCTGAGGGGTGACCCAGATAATCTTTCCAGCTACCGGTAGACGTTCTTTATCTTCCATCAACGTTAGCAGCATAAAAACTTCATCACCCAGGTTATATTTCTTATTGGTAGGGATAAACAGTCCGCCATTCTTTACATAAGGCATATAAGCGGCATACAGCGCGCTTTTATCTTTGATATTGAGTGATAAGATACCCTGGCTTGGAGCGGCCATTGCGTTAACCTCTGTTTAAAATCTGTTTCATGGATATTAGCACGTCTTCAAGTTGTAGTTGAAGATTCAGGTTATTATCTTCAATTTGCAACACCCAGTCCGCCTTTCGCACCAGATCCAGCAGTTCAATCAGCCTGGATTTGATTTCAATCGTCAACGCGGAATTCAGCTGTTGATACAGGTATCGCATCACTTCATTTTTGACGAGTTTTCTGACTGTTGCGGCATCAAAAGATTTCAGGTTATTCACCAGACTGCCTGCATCCATCTGCTGGTTTAAAAAACGCTGCAGCAGATCGCTGAATTCCTGATAGTCCTGGTGGAAGTTTTGCGCGGATAATTCCAGCGCCAGTTGGGCATCGTCTGCCGCAAGGCGCAGATATTCTTCTGCCAGAGCCGGTTCCATACCCTGTTGGCTTAACCAGCTTAAAGCCTCTGGTTTATCTGGGTTGTTCACTGTCCATTTTTGACAGCGACTGCGAATAGTAACCGGCAGCCGGCTGCTGTGGTGGCTGAGTAAGATTAAGGTGGAGCGGCTGCTGGGTTCTTCCAGTGTTTTAAGCAGGCTGTTGGCCGCCGACTGGTTCATTTTTTCAGCGGGGTATATCAACGCAAACTTGCCAGCATTCAAGGTATTCGTTAATGAGATTTGATGAATCAGGCGCCTTATCTGGTCAATCTTGATGTCTTTGTTCGGTTTACCTGTTTTATCATTATCCTGCAGTGTGGTGTAGGTAAAATCTGGATAATTATTCGCCTGCATCAGGCGGCAGGATTTGCACTCGCCGCAGGGTGGCTTGCTCAACGTGGAATCACAAAGCAAAGCCGTCACCAGATACCAGCCAAACTGAATACTATCTACAGCAGTCCTCAACTCGATGAGCAAGCCGTGGGGTAACTTCTGGTTTCTGTGCTGTTCTACCAACTGCTCAACCAGTGATTGCTGCCAGGGTAAAACGGATGCAACAACCGATTCGATTACAGGAGAATCCTTAATAGCCATAACGTCGCTACTGTATTGCCAGGTTTAAATTGAAGCGTTGATTAATGATGTTAACGATTTTTTCATTCACCTGCTGGATACTACCCGATGCATCTATCAATTCGTATTGCTGTTTATCCGATGCGGCAATCATCCGAAATGCCGAGCGTACTTTTTGATGATATTCTTTGCCTTTCTTTTCGAAGCGGTCCTCCCCTGTTCCTCTCGCTTCAGCCCTGGCCAACGCAACCGTTTCATCAATGTCCAGGATACAAACCAGATCGGGGTGAAAATCGCCCAGCGTTAGCTGGTGGAGTTGCTCAACGCATTCCAGCCCCAGTTCCCCTGCTATACCCTGAAATGCGCGACTGGAATCGGCAAAACGATCGCTGATGACCCAGTCACCACGTTGCAGCGCAGGCAGGATCGTATCACGCAAATGAGCACGCCTGGCAGCATACATCAGTAAAAGCTCGGTCATACTGTCCCATTTGTCTGGTTCTCCATTGACCAGTAGATTTCGTACGTCTTCAGCTGCAGGAGAGCCACCGGGCTCGCGCGTTAAAATACAGGGCAGGCCCTGGTCTAGCATCATCTGGTGCAGGCGGCGTGTCTGTTCACCCTTGCCACTACCATCCACGCCATCGATAACGATCATTTTATTATTGGTTTGAGTCATGTCTGTTTTTATCCTGATTCTGCCGTCCGTCTGGGCCGTTTACCTTTCAACTGGTACTTACTCACTGCCTCATTGTGTTCTTCAAGGGTTCTGGAAAATTTATGGGTACCGTCACCCTTGGATACGAAATATAACGCATCAGAGTCAGCTGGATGCAGCGCTGCACGTATTGCATCAATGCCTGGCAACGCAATTGGTGTTGGAGTTAGCCCTTTGTGCAGATAGGTATTATATGGCGTATCTTTTTTCAGATCGCTATAACGTATATTCCCATCAAAGCTCTGGCCCAGACCATAAATGATGGTAGGGTCGGTTTGCAGACGCATACCGCGTTTCAGGCGTTGTATGAAAGCGGCAGCTATCAGGGGGCGCTCGAATGCTGCGCCGGTTTCCTTCTCTATGATAGAGGCGAGAATCAACGCTTGGTAAGGCGACTTTAATGGCAGGTTAGCATCGCGTTTTGACCATTCTTCAGCGAGCTTTTGCTGCATGGTACGATAAGCTCTTTTTAAAAAATCAACATCGCTGGTACCACGAGGAAAATGATAGGTATCCGGCAGGAATCTACCCTCTGGGTGTTCGTCTGGATATCCTAGCTGGGCCATAATATTCGAAGCATTTTTGTCCAGAGTTTGCTCCAGCACGGCATCAGCACGAATAGCATCCAGTAACTGGTTAAAGGTCCAGCCTTCGATAATGGTAAAACTATACATGATCGAATTACCACGGCTAAACAGGTCAATTAAATCGTTGGGCGTTTGCCCCGCTTTGATAAGATACTCCCCTGCTTTTGCGGAAGTCTCCTTACCTTCGACCCTGGCCAGTGCGATAAACATGACTGGATCTTTGATATATCCAGCATCAGCCAGTTGCTGGGCCACCTGCCGAATGCTGTAGCCCGGCTTGATGGTAAATTCTGCAGTATCCTGTTGTATGTTTATCGCTGAATATCGGAATTCATTAAACTGATAGCCGAGATAGAACGACCCCACAATGACCAGCAATATACCTAGATAGATCAGCTTTTTAATTGCTTTTAAAACCATGGAATTCCTGTTGTAAAGACCGCCACCAGGCATACAGTGAGAATCAAAATTGAATCGTAGCAGTTATATGATAATTTCTCGCGAACCTGAAACAAGTTTAGCAAAATTGCACCTGACGATTCACTCTATATGACGAAAGAAGACGTTTAAAGGTGCGCATTAAACGGTAAAAATTTTTACCGTGCAGACAGAAAGGCAACAAAAATCGATCTAGACTCGAGGATATTTAAACGATAGCGCAAGCAGAAACTTTTTATACTTCTGCAGCTTCTGGCCGACGCTATCTGACGACCTTACAGCGTCTTAAACAGTAATGTCCCATTGGTACCGCCAAACCCGAAAGAATTCGACAGCGTTACAGTCAACCGGGCTTCACGCGCTGTATTAGCGCAGTAATCCAGATCGCATTCGGGATCCTGGTTGTCCAGGTTAATCGTCGGCGGAATGACCTGATCACGTAAAGCCAGGATTGCAAATATCGCCTCTATACCTCCAGCAGCACCCAATAAATGCCCGGTCATGGACTTGGTAGAACTGACTACCACTTTTTTGGCATGATCACCCATAGCGAGCTTTACAGCCATGGTTTCTGCTTTATCTCCTGCTGGGGTTGACGTCCCATGGGCATTAATATAACCGACTTCTTCCTTATTGAGACCGGCATCTTTAAGTGCATTGTTCATACAACGTGCCGGACCCTCGCCACTCGGTGAAGGTTGTGTCATATGGTGAGCATCACCGCTCATACCGTAGCCGGCCAGCTCGCAGTAGATCCTGGCACCACGTTTTTTAGCGTGCTCATATTCTTCGACCACCACAACACCAGCGCCATCACCCAGTACAAAACCATCGCGGTCTACATCCCAGGGCCTGCTGGCTGCTTCAGGGTCGTCGTTGCGGGTTGATAATGCCCTGGCTGCAGCAAATCCGCCAACACCCAGAGGCGAAGTCGCCATTTCAGCGCCACCAGCGATCATGACATCAGCATCACCGTAGGCAATCATTCTGGCGGCATCACCAATATTATGCGCCCCGGTCGTACAGGCACTTACAATTGAGATATTCGGTCCTTTCAACCCTTTCATGATCGAGAGGTTTCCAGAAACCATGTTGATGATAGAGCTGGGTACAAAAAATGGTGAGATTTTACGTGCACCACCCGCAACAAACTGATCGCGATTACGTTCAATACCGGGTAATCCACCTATTCCAGAACCTATTGCAACGCCGATACGCTCGGCATTCTCTTCAGTCACTTCAAGACCAGAGTCCTCTAAAGCCTGTATACCGGCTGCAATACCATAATGGATAAAAGGATCCATTTTTTTCAGGTCTTTTGAAGGGATATAGAGAGAGGCATCGAAATCTTTGACAGATCCCGCGATTCTTACTGGAAAATTAGAGGTATCAAAAGTAGTGATGGGGCCGATACCGCTTTTTCCAGCGACAATATTCTTCCATGATTCCTCAACCGTGTTGCCAACCGGAGTCAGCATTCCGATACCAGTTACTACGATACGACGCTTAGACAATGGAAATAACCTCTATGGTGATAAGCTATTAATTGCACTAAAAAAATGCCGCTAAACATTTACCATGTTCAGCGGCATCTTGAAAAACCAGGACTCTTACAAATGGTTGTTGATGTAATCAATCGCCAGTTGAACAGTAGTGATTTTTTCAGCTTCTTCATCAGGAATTTCAGTTTCAAATTCCTCTTCAAGAGCCATAACCAGTTCAACGGTATCAAGAGAGTCAGCACCCAGGTCATCTACAAATGAAGCACTGTTAGTAACTTCTTCTTCTTTGGCACCTAGCTGTTCAGCAACTATTTTTTTTACGCGTTCTTCAACAGAGCTCATTATTCGAGTTTCTCCTAAAAATAAAATCGATCGGCATGTTTGAGAGGCGTATTGTATTGAAAAGCCAGTCTGCATGCCACCATTATTAAAAAATTAAATTAAGTCTTATATTTCAATTAGATACAGTGATAACTTAAAGTGAAATATGCTATGACATATACATCCCGCCATTGACATGTATGGTTTCACCCGTGATATAGCCAGCAGCCGGAGATGCCAGAAATACTACTGTAGCAGCTATTTCTTCTGCACTTCCCAGTCGACCTAATGGTATCTGAGTTAAAAGTGCATCTTTTTGATTTTGATCAAGTTCTCTGGTCATATCAGTATCAATAAAACCGGGAGCAACTGCATTCACGGTAATATTGCGCGATCCAATTTCACGCGCCAGAGATTTGCTAAAACCAACCAGACCCGCTTTTGCAGCAGCATAGTTAGTTTGACCGGGGTTACCGGATGCACCAACAACTGAAGAAATACTGATGATGCGACCGTTTCTTTTCTTCATCATGCCCCTTACAACCGCTTTGGACATACGAAAGATGGACGTTAAATTGGTATTAATAATATCGTCCCATTGTTCATCTTTCATGGCCATTAATAATGTGTCTTTGGTGATTCCCGCATTATTCACCAGAATGTCGGGCGCACCATAATCAGCACCTATCTGTTTTATACAGCTTGCAACCGATTCATTATCCGCAACATCAAGCACCATACCCTGACCAGAGATTCCAGCTTCTTTCAGATAAGCCGTGATTTTATCGGCGCCAGCTGCACTGGTTGCTGTACCAATGACCGTTGCACCTGATGCACCCAGACCTTTGGCTATTGCCTGGCCTATCCCCCGGCTGGCACCCGTCACCAGCGCGATTTGATTTTCTAGCATTGATTACTCCGCTATTGTTTGAATTGTTTTGTCGAGACTATCTTTGTCAAAAACAGCTAAGCCATTCATTGATTTATTGATGCGACGAGTAAGCCCTGTTAGCACTTTACCTGGGCCAAACTCAATCAGAGTGTCCACCTGTGATTTATGCATGGCGTTAACGCAGTCAACCCACAATACCGGCTGAAATAGCTGTAACCGGAGTAACTCTCTGATTTCATTTTCTGTATTCGCTGCCTGGGCATTTTGATTATGCAGTACCTGAACATCAGGCATTTTTATTTCCACTTCCTTTAGCGTGTGGGCAAGTTGATCAGCTGCGGACTGCATCAGGGCACAATGCGAAGGCACGCTAACAGGAAGAGGTAACGCACGTTTCGCCCCCAGTTCCTTTGCATTCTCCATTGCTCTTTCGACACTTGCCTTATTTCCAGCGATGACGACCTGTCCAGGAGAATTAAAGTTGACAGCAGATACAACGCCCTGCTCAACCTGCGAGCAGGCTTTCACAACATCTTCATCTTCCAGCCCGATAATTGCGGCCATGGCACCTTCGCCATCGGCCACAGCTGATCGCATTAACCTTCCTCGCTCTGCAACCAGCTTGACTGCATCGGCAAACTTAAGGCTGTTTGCACAAACCAACGCGGTATATTCACCGAGACTATGACCGGCATAAACTGATGCAGTTGGTAGGTCGAGACTTTGCCAGACACGAAATGCAGCAACGCCGGATGCGAGCATGGCAGGCTGAGTAATTTCAGTTTGATTGAGTTTTTCAACAGGACCTGAAGTGACAAGCCCCTTTAAATCATAAGATAATGCATCCGAAGCTTCCTGAAATACATCATCAACAAGGGTCTGGTGATCTTCCCAGGTATTCATCATACCCACGGATTGGGATCCCTGACCCGGAAATACAAAAGCGAGATTAGTCATTCTTTATTCTTGTGGTAAAAAATGGCGATCTTATCATAAAACTTATGAGTTATATCGGTTGTGATTCCTGATAAAAACTGGATAATGACGCGGTTTTCTTACTTCGGATAGATTTAATGCCAAAAGGCGATCATATTGAAATGCAGGGTACGGTTATTGATACCTTACCCAACACAATGTTTAGAGTAGAGCTTGAGAATGGCCATGTTGTTACAGCCCATATCTCTGGAAAAATGCGCAAACACTATATTCGTATTCTGACCGGCGATAAGGTGACTGTTGAATTAACTCCATACGACCTTTCTAAAGGACGCATTACCTTTCGCGAACGCTAATAGATTGAAAGCCCGCGAGTCATTCTCAGGTACTCACAGGCTTTCACTTTCTTCAGGCTTCAGCTTCCAGCTTTTTAATCGAGCGCGTGCGACAGACTAACGCACCGTCCTTGACGTCTACCCTGACTTCTCCACCAGATGAAAGCTCTCCAAACAGTAGCTCATCGGCGAGAATTCTCTTGATTTCATCCTGTATCACACGAGCCATTGGGCGCGCACCCATCTTGATATCGTAACCCTTTTCCGCCAGATATCGTCGGGCAGCGTCAGTGACAATCAGGGTAACCTTCCTGGCTTCCAGCTGAGATTCGAGTTCAATCAGGAACTTATCAACCACATTTAAAATAACCTTTGAGTCCAGTGCCTGGAAATTAATAATCGCATCCAGCCTGTTTCTGAACTCAGGGGTAAATATTTTCTTAATGGCTTCGCTGCCATCACTGCTGTGGTCCTGCGGTGCAAAACCCATTGTTGAACGGCTGATCAGCTCCGCACCTGCATTCGTGGTCATCACCAGAATGACATTTCTGAAATCCGCTTTGCGCCCGTTATTATCAGTCAATGTGCCATGATCCATAACCTGCAACAGTAGATTAAACACGTCAGGATGTGCTTTCTCGATCTCATCCAGCAGCACTACAGAATAAGGATGTTTAAGGACTTCCTCGGTCAGCAAACCACCTTGATCAAACCCGACATACCCAGGAGGCGCACCAATCAGGCGTGACACCGTATGACGCTCCATATACTCTGACATGTCGAAACGAATCAACTCAACGCCCATGATATTGGCAAGTTGTTTACAGACTTCGGTCTTACCAACGCCGGTCGGTCCGGCGAATAAAAATGAACCTACGGGCTTAGCGTCGCGTCCCAGACCTGAACGAGACATTTTGATTGCTGCATCTAGCGCCTGGATGGCTTTATCCTGACCAAATACCACTCTTGACAGGTTTTTACCCAGGTTTTTCAGCATATCCATATCGGTTGCACTGACAGTGCTACTTGGTATACGAGCGATCCTGGATACGATTTTTTCGATGTCAGTAACACCAATAGTCTTCTTGCGTTGTTTTTCGGGTAGCAGACGACGCTGTGCGCCAGCCTCATCGATGACATCAATTGCCTTATCAGGTAAATGACGATCATTAATATAACGAGCAGACAATTCGGATGCCTTCTTTAAGGCTTGCTGGGTATATTTCACATCGTGGTGTTCTTCAAAGCGTGTTTTTAGCCCTTTCAGAATAAGATAAGTTTCATCAATGCTCGGTTCAGGCACGTCAATTTTCTGGAAACGACGCGCCAGAGCACGATCTTTCTCAAAAACACCACGGTATTCCTGATAGGTTGTGGATCCTATACATTTCATTTCTCCACTTGCCAGTACAGGTTTTATCAGGTTTGAAGCATCCATTACGCCACCAGAAGCGGAACCAGCCCCAATAATGGTATGAATTTCATCAATGAATAAAACGGCATGTGGTTCATCTTTTAGCTGTTTGATGACCGCTTTTAAACGCTTCTCGAAATCACCTCGATATTTGGTGCCGGCAATCAGGGCACCCAGGTCAAGCGAGTAAATAGTTGCGTCCAGCAAAAGATCAGGAACAGACTCTTCTACGATACGTCTTGCTAAACCTTCTGCGATTGCTGTTTTTCCAACGCCAGCTTCACCAACCAGCAAAGGGTTATTTTTTCTACGGCGGCACAAGGTTTGAACAACGCGCTCGACTTCCTCATCTCGCCCCACTAAGGGATCTATTTTTCCTGCTATCGCAAGTTCATTCAGGTTACTAGCAAAGGATTCCAGCGGTTTTTCCTTGGCCGGTTCCTCGTTATACACGCCTGAATCGGAGCTAAACGAAGCGTCTTCAGTAGGTTCATCGATACGACTGATACCATGCGACAGATAGTTAGTCACATCCAGACGCTCAATATTTTGTGAATGTAACAGGTAAACCGCATGTGAATCCTGCTCAGAAAAAATCGCAACCAGTACATTCGCGCCTGATACCTCGCCCTGCCCTGAGGATTGAACATGGAATAGTGCGCGTTGCAATACCCGTTGAAAACCGAGCGTTGGCTGAGTTTCGCGTTCCTCATCACCGAGCAGAAGCGGTGTGTTTTGATCAACGAAAATTTCCAGATCTTCGCGTAGCTTTCTTATGTCAGCACCACAGGCCTTAAGCACAGCGATAGCTGAAGCATTTTCAGTCAGCATAAGCAGGATATGCTCAACCGTAATGAACTCATGCCTTTTTTCTCGCGCTTCGAGAAAGGCCTGATTCAATGAATGTTCTAATTCTTTATTGAGCATTTTAATAGTTAGCCTGAGTTAATTATCTATAAGTCTAGTATGTAGACGTTCAAGTTCCTAAATTTCTTCCAGATCGCACAATAATGGGTGTTTATTTTCGCGCGAATAATTATTGACCTGAACCACCTTGGTTTCGGCTATGTCTTTAGTATAAATACCACATACTCCCTTGCCCTGTTTATGCACATTCAACATAATTTGTGTGGCTTTGTCGCGTGAATGATTAAAAATCACCTCCAGAATATGCACCACGAACTCCATCGGCGTGTAATCATCATTGATCAACACAACCTTATACATAGGCGGTTTTTTCAGTTTTGGTTTCGTGTGTTCCAGTAGAACGGTATCGTCGTCATCGGTCGAATGACTCATGAAATCTCTCGTGTTATATCGGTTTTATCAAGATAATGCCGGGGCATTTGTTTTTCAATATGACCTGGAATAAATTAAGAGAATAATTTAACGCAACAATGGATAATTTTTTGTTAAAATAGCCCTGTCAATTGAGACTATTGATAGGGCTTATAAAAAATACAAATGGGATATTTAGTATTAGCAACGTAACGAAGAGGAAGTGTTATGGCCACAGGTACAGTTAAATGGTTTAGTAATGTTAAGGGTTATGGATTTGTCAACACAGATGATAATGAGGGAGAGGATATTTTCGCTCACTTTTCAGCGATAGAGATGGAGGGCTACAAAAAGCTGACTTCTGGACAGAAAATCGAATTTGATATTAATGAAGGGCCTAAAGGTTTGCAGGCTTTAAACATTCGATCGGCAAATAATTAATCTGTAAATCATTTTAAATCAAACAGCTCAGTCTTAAATAAAATCTTAACTGGTTTTACCTTACATCAGCCGCGTCGAAAAGCTTTTTGCTCTTCGACGCGGTAATTCTTGTGTATAATCCTCGCCTCACCCAGAATCCTGAGGATATTCATGAACTATCAACATATCTCAATTCCTGAACTGGGAGCTGCAATCACAGCCAATCCAGACAACAGTCTTAATGTACCTGACAACCCCATCATTCCATATATCGAGGGAGATGGTATTGGCTCTGACATTACACCGGCCATGCTGATTGTGGTCAATGCTGCAGTTGAAAAGGCTTACTCTGGTCAACGTAAAATTCACTGGATGGAGATCTATGCGGGTGAGAAGGCCACTCAAACCTATGGTGAAAATGAATGGCTGCCGGAAGAAAGTCTGCAGGCCATGCAGGATTTTATTGTTTCCATCAAAGGTCCCTTGACGACGCCGGTCGGCGGCGGCATGCGATCCCTGAATGTTGCGATTCGACAGAAACTGGACCTTTATGCCTGTGTGCGCCCGGTAAGATATTTCAAAGGTATAGAGACACCACTGAAGCGTCCGGAAGATACGGAAATGGTCATTTTTCGCGAAAATACCGAGGACATCTATGCGGGCATCGAATGGGCGGCCGGATCAGATGAAGTCAAAAAGGTCATTAACTTCCTGATCTCTGAAATGGGTGTCGACAGTATTCGTTTTCCTGACACCTCAGGCATTGGGGTCAAACCTGTATCCTCTGAGGGCTCCAAACGCCTGATAAGACTCGCCATTCAGTACGCGATTGACAATGATAGAGACTCAGTCACCCTGGTGCATAAAGGCAATATCATGAAATACACCGAGGGGGCATTCCGCAATTCGGGTTATGAACTTGCGCGCGAAGAATTTGGTGCAACTCTGATTGGCGAAGGGCCCTGGTGTGAGTTTACCAACCCTAAGACCGGCAAAAAAATCACTGTAAATGACGTGATTGCTGACAACTTCCTACAGCAAATCGTATTGCGCCCTGCCAATTATGATGTCATCGCAACACTCAATCTAAACGGCGATTATATTTCCGATGCCCTGGCCGCTCAGGTTGGTGGAATTGGTATAGCTCCAGGCGCTAACATCGCGGATACCGTTGGCGTATTTGAAGCAACACATGGTACCGCACCAAAATACACCGGGCTGAACAAGGTCAATCCAGGGTCGTTGATTTTATCTGCAGAAATGATGCTGCGTTATATGGGCTGGACCGAGGCCGCTGATCTCATTATCAAAGGAATGGAAGGCGCTATATCATCCAAACAGGTTACCTATGACCTGGCGAGAAATGAGCCGGAAGCGACCGAGCTCAGCACAACTGACTTTGGTTATGCTGTAGTAGCCAATATGTAAATGTAACCAGAAGTAACTTTATAAACGGCTATCCTAATAGCCGTTTTTTATGCGTGCGATATGAGCGGCTTGCTGAATCGTTTCAATCCGGCAACTTCCACAATTTTGGTTGATATTTCTTCTATCGACATCGTCGTCGTGTTCAGATAAGGGACGCCGTATTGCTCGAACATTTGCTCAGCAGCCTTCACTTCATATCGACATTGATCTATCGAGGCATAACGACTACCGGGGCGCCGCTCTTCCCTGATATGAGCCAGACGATTGGGATCGGTGGTCAAACCAAATAACTTGTTTTTATGGGTTTTCAAATGCCGGGGCAAGTCCTCTGAATCCATATCTTCCTCGGTAATCGGATAGTTCGCCGCCTTAATACCAAACTGTAATGCCAGATATAGACAGGTAGGTGTTTTTCCGCTGCGCGAAACGCCCAGAATGATAATATCAGTCTTATCATAAAGTTTAGTGGTCGCCCCATCATCATGAATTAGCGAAAAATCAATCGCATCAATACGCGATTCATACAATGTTTGATTTGAGATCCGATGTGATTGCCCTGACTCATGGATAGAATGAGCATGCAAGGTAGTCTCCAGATCCGGTAAAAAACGGTCGAAGGGATCTAATACCAGGGCTTTTGACGAGAGTATAACCTTACTAATCTCTTCATCCGCCATAGTCGAGATAACAATGGGTTGCAAACCGGTAAGCTCAGCCTCTTTATTGATTCGCTCGACAATTTTATAAGCCTTGGATAAATCATCGACAAACGGAATGGTAATAGAGGAAAAATCCACCCCCGGAAACTGAGCAAGCAAACTGTGACCCAGCGTTTCTGCGGTGATTGCAGTTCGGTTCGAAAGGAAAAAAACCGGGATTGATTTAGCGTCCATAGGATATCTCATAAACTTATAAATATTTTATATAAAGAAACAACTTTTAATCGTTGGATGTTGTTTCGATTATGTTACATTCCCTTGTTATTAATAACTAATACAACCCTTTTGTCTATTTATGAATTCAAATAATTTTGTAATTAATCTGGATCAACTTGGTATGAATGATGTGCCTGTAGTTGGTGGGAAAAATGCTTCTCTTGGCGAAATGATTTCCAATTTATCAAATCTCGGCGTCACCGTACCTGGGGGGTTTGCCACTACCGCTGAGGCATTTCGTGTTTTCCTGATCGAAGCAGGACTCAAGCAAAAAATAGACACCAAGTTGATAGAACTCGATGTCGATGATGTGAATGCACTGGCACAGGCAGGTAAGGAGATCCGTCAATGGGTGGTTGACGCCCCGCTTCCAGAGCAGCTTGAATCTCAGATAAGACAATCTTATGAGGCTCTGTCTGTTAAGGGAGAAGATGCGACCGTTGCAGTTCGTTCGTCAGCGACCGCGGAAGACCTGCCCGATGCATCATTTGCTGGGCAGCAGGAAACCTTCCTCAATATCAAGGGCATTACCCAGGTGTTACATGCCGTGAAGCTGGTGTTCGCTTCATTGTTTAATGACCGCGCGATCTCCTATCGCGTACACCAGGGCTTTGAGCACGCGGAAGTCGCCCTCTCTGCCGGTATCCAGTTAATGGTCAGGAGTGACCTGGCTTCCAGTGGCGTAATGTTTAGTGTGGATACCGAATCAGGCTTTGAAGACGTGGTATTTATTACTTCCAGCTATGGTCTCGGCGAAACCGTGGTCCAGGGTGCGGTCAACCCTGATGAATTTTATGTGTATAAAAAAGCGCTAAATGCGGGACGCCCCAGCATACTGCAGAAAAACCGTGGTAGTAAATTAATCAAAATGGTTTATGCGCAGGATGAAAACCCGGAACATGCAATTCAGACCGTCAAGGTGGATAAACAGGAAAGAAACCTGTTCTCGATTACTGACGAAGATATTACTGAACTGGCGAAAATGGCCGTTACCATTGAAAAGCATTACCAGCGTCCAATGGATGTTGAATGGGCGAAAGATGGTATCAGCGGTAAATTATTCATCGTTCAGGCGCGTCCAGAAACGGTGGTATCGCGTGAAGGCAAGGTGGTTGAACGATATGTACTTAAAAACGAACCGGCTAAATATCTGGTTGAGGGCCGTGCCGTAGGAAATCGAATTGGTGCGGGACTGTCAAAAGTCATCAATGATCTTTCGCAAATGGACCAGATCAATGAAGGTGATGTTCTGGTTACCGATATGACGGATCCCGACTGGGAACCGATTATGAAAAAAGCCTCGGCAATCGTGACCAACCGGGGAGGAAGAACCTGCCACGCGGCTATCATTGCACGCGAACTGGGTATTCCTGCTCTGGTGGGTACAGGTGATGCTACCAAGGTTATTCAACACGAAACCGAGGTCACCGTCTCCTGTGCGCATGGTGATACGGGGCATGTTTATGCAGGACTGCTCGAATATGAACACCAGAAACACGAGCTGTCCAAAATGCCTGATATCCCTGTCAAGGTAATGATGAATGTTGGCAACCCGGAACGCGCCTTTGGCTTTGCGCGGTTACCACATAAAGGTGTAGGCCTTGCGCGCCTTGAATTTATCATTAATAAAATGATTGGAATCCATCCGCGGGCATTGCTCAAATTTGACGAGATGGATTCTGATCTTAAACAGATCATTAGCAAACGCATCTCTGGCTATGCCTCTCCAGTTGATTACTACGTGGATCGTTTGAGCGAGGGCATAGCGACCCTGGGTGCCGCCTTTGCCCCAGAACGCGTGATTGTGCGGTTATCTGATTTTAAATCTAATGAATACGCCCACCTGATCGGTGGTGAGATATTCGAGCCAGAAGAAGAAAACCCCATGATCGGCTATCGTGGTGCTTCGCGCTATATCTCAGAAGATTTCCATGAGTGTTTCGCACTCGAATGTGCTGCAGTAAAACGGGTACGTAATGAAATGGGTATCGACAATATTGAAATCATGATTCCATTTGTACGCACCCTGGACGAAGCCGCAGCCGTAATCGAACTGTTAAAGAAAAACGGCCTCGAGCGCGGTAAGGATGGCCTGAAGATCATCATGATGTGTGAGCTACCTTCCAATGTCCTGCTGGCTGAACAGTTCCTGCAATACTTTGATGGATTCTCGATTGGGTCTAATGACCTGACTCAGCTGACTCTAGGCCTTGATCGCGACTCCGGCCTGATTGCACACTCCTTCGATGAAAGGAATCCTGCAGTCATGATGCTACTGGAACAGGCCATTACCGCCTGCAAAAAAGCCGGTAAATACGTGGGCATCTGTGGGCAGGGCCCTTCAGACCACCCAGACCTGGCCAAGTGGCTACTCGACAAAGGCATAGATAGCGTCTCACTGAATCCCGATACCGTTATCGAAACCTGGCTCTTCATGGCTGATCAAACGGCATCATGAGCAATGCGGTTTTTCAGGATCTAGGACATGGCGTTTATCAACTGGATGCTCACTATGTAAAACCGGGAGTTGCCTGCTTTTACTGCGTGGTCCAGGATGGGCAGGTAGCGGTTATAGAAACGGGTACGGCACACAGCCTGCCCTACCTGCAGCAATTCCTGTCTGATCTGTCCTTAAGTGCAGATCAGGTCAGGTATGTAGTGCCTACTCATGTGCATCTGGATCATGCTGGTGGCGCGGGTGTGATGATGCGAGAGTTTCCCCAGGCGCAACTGGTCATTCACCCGAGAGGCGCGCGCCACATGATTAACCCCGAAAAGCTGGTCACTGCAACCAGGGTTGTTTATGGGGATGAAGTATTTGATCGACTTTACGGTGAAATACCTGCAATAGACGAACATCGGGTCATACGCGCTGAGCATCTATTCAGCTTCAAGCTCGCACAACGTGAGTTCATCATCATTGACACACCAGGGCATGCCTATCATCACTTTTGTGTGGTCGACCCCACCAGCAGCGGCATCTTTAGCGGCGATACCTTCGGGTTGTCATACCCTGAGCTGTTATATCGCGGTGATCGGTTTATTATCCCGACCTCAACCCCGTCGCATTTCGATCCTGCTGCATTACACCAGTCGATAGACCTGATGATGTCTTACCAGCCTGACAGAATGTACCTGACCCATTTTGGAATACTACCTGATCCCGCTGCACTGGTAGATCACTACCACAGCATGCTGGATAAGTACGTTGATCTAACCGTGACGGTTAAACCCGATTCTGAACAGGGTCAAAAGTCCCTGGTAGACGCAATGGGCAGATTGCTGGCAGATGAATTTGAGCTGAGCGAAGAAACCATCAGCGAAAAGCTGGCTATGGATATTCAACTCAACTGTCAGGGGCTTGCGCACTGGTATCAGCATCGTGAGCAATGAACAGGAAATCTGGAAGCCGCACGTCACCGTAGCTGCAATCGCCGAGCATGACGGGCGCTTTTTAATGGTCAAAGAGATGATTGAAGGCCGGGTACAATACAACCAGCCTGCCGGCCATTTAGAAGCCGGTGAAACTATTCAACAGGCCGTGATCAGAGAAACTCTGGAAGAAACCAGTTATCCCTTTACCCCGCATCAGCTTTGCGGCATTTACCGCTATACACCTGATCCAGCCAGTCAGCTGACCTATCTGCGCTTCGCGATCAGTGGAAAGGTCGGAGACTGCCTGAACCAGCCACTGGATGCTGACATTATTAGCGCTACCTGGATGACACTGGACGAGATACGCGAGACACAAGAAGCTCACCGCTCACCCATGGTGCTGCAGTGTGTTCTGGACTATCTTGAAAAACCATCCTACCCTTTACAGGTTTTTAGCTCTGCATTTTTATAAAGTGTCGCGTTTTTCCCTGATCCTGATTTTATTACTGTCGGCAACACCCAGTCTGGCGAAACAGCCTGAGTTTGTTCAGTGCTCAGATTTTGGTTGCAAAACCAGGATCGAACTCGACCTGACGCAACAGCAATGGTCTGAAATTAAAGATATTTTCAAGCCCAGCGCGCCGGATGCTATGACAGAAAAATTGCAGATTCGCAAGGCGATCGCGTTAATGGAACAATACACTGGCGAAATCACAGGCACTTCCCAGGATAAAGGTGAAAATTATTCTGGCCAGGATCTACCCCACCAGCAGGACTGTATAGACGAATCAACCAATACGTTTCAATACCTGAATGCGCTGGAAAAAAGAAGCTTGCTTAAATGGCACAAGGTTGCCGGAAAACAACGTCGCATAGTCTGGTTTGCAAGTCACTGGACAGCACTTATTGAAGACCTCACAGATCATCAGCTGTATGCGGTTGATTCATGGTATTTAGATAACGGTAAGCCACCCTATATTCAAAAATTGACCGACTGGGAAGCCAAAAAGACTTTTCCAGTCGCATTAAACCCTCAAATTCAATGAAAGAAAAAATCATTATTGGTATGTCTGGGGGCGTAGATTCCTCAGTCGCGGCACTTTTACTCAAGCAGCAGGGCTATGAAGTCGAAGCGCTGTTTATGAAAAACTGGGAAGAAGACGACACCGAAGAATACTGTTCTGCCAGTGTCGACCTGGCCGATGCTCAGCAAGTTTGCGACAAACTGGATATTCCTCTGCATTCGGTCAATTTCGCAACCGAATACTGGGATAACGTCTTTGAGTATTTTCTTGCAGAGTATCGCGCAGGACGCACACCGAATCCTGATATCATGTGTAACAAAGAAATAAAGTTTAAGGCATTTCTCGATTTTGCTTTATCACTGGGTGCAACTCGCATCGCCACGGGTCATTATGTACAGAATAGGACGCTGGGCAATCATACCGAGTTACTGCGAGGGCTCGACAATAACAAGGATCAGTCATACTTTTTGCACAGTCTGAGCAGTGACCAGCTATCCCAGGCCCTGTTCCCGGTGGGAAAACTGGAAAAGCCTGAGGTAAGGAAAATCGCGGCTGAAAATGGATTTGATGTGTTCAATAAAAAGGATTCAACCGGGATCTGCTTTATTGGCGAACGCAAGTTCAAGGATTTCCTGCAACAGTTTATCCCGGCACAACCGGGCGATATCAAAACCCTTGATGGAATAACCATAGCTCAGCATAGTGGCCTGATGTTCTATACCATTGGGCAACGCCAGGGCCTGGGTATAGGCGGCATGCAAAATGCCTCTGAGGATCCGTGGTTTGTTGTCGACAAGGATCTGACCAACAATGTATTGCTGGTTGCGCAGGGACATGACCACCCTGCTCTTTTTCATTCACATTGCCAGATTCAGAACCTGCACTGGATTAACCCGGAGTACACCGATACCAGCTCAGCCATGACCGCTAAAATACGCTATCGACAACAGGACCAGCACTGTACAATCGAACAAATTCAACAGGATACCGCCATTATCGCTTTCGAAACTGCGCAACGCGCAATCACCCCTGGCCAGTCACTGGTTTTCTATCAGGGAGAGGTTTGTCTGGGTGGCGGAATCATCGAGAAAGCCTTTAATCAATCATGAACAACCTGAATTATCAAACCCTGGCGCTCGCCAGCATGTTCCAGTCAGCAAACCTGATCCAGCAACTGGCACATGGTGAGACCATCAATCAGGCGGCCTTTGATTGCAGCTGCGATAGCCTGTTTACCCTGAATGCTGCATCGGTAAATGAGATTTACGGCTCAGGTGATGGCTTAATGCAGGGACTCAGGGCATTGATTGCGTATCTCGGCGGTCAACAAAAAAATCCAGACCGCTCCATCGCTTATTACGTACTTTCAATGATAAAACTGGATGCACGGCTGGCAAAAAATGACAAAATGGCCAATGCCATTCACAAAGGCCTGGAAGATATTCAGCAACAGGCTAGCGATTTCGATATGTCTGCACAGGCGAAAATCCACAAAATCGATGGCCTCTATCAAAAAACGATCAGTACGATCAAACCCAGAATCATGGTACAGGGTGACCAGCACTACCTGACCCATTCAGACAACACCAGTAAAATACGTACCCTGCTTTTTGCTGGCATTCGAGCCGCGGTATTATGGCGACAGCTGGGAGGATCCCGTCTAAAGCTGCTGTTTTACCGAAAAAAATATGTTCAGCAGGCTCAGCAAATTTTAAACCGTTTAGATAACCAGAATACTTAATGCATCCCAACCTGTTGAAGGGGGCAGCGCTCATCATGCTGTCCGAAGTATTCTTTGTGTTTATGGGCACACAGGTGCGAGCAGTATCTGAAGGCCTGAACAATGAAATGATCGTTTTCTTTCGTAATCTATTCGGCCTGCAAATTATCATTCCCCTGCTATTTCAACACGGCCTTTCCGCATTAAAAACCAGCAGGCCGACGCTGCATATAATACGCGGCATCTCTGGTATTTCGGCTATGTATTGTTTTTTTTATGCTATTGCAAATATCCCTCTTGCCAATGCCATGATCCTTAAAATGACTGCGCCTCTTTTTATTCCCGTGGTTGCCTGGCTGTGGCTAAAAGAGAGTCTGGACAAAATGATCATACCGGTAATTATTACCGGTTTCATCGGGGTCAGTTTGATTATTAAACCAGACTTTAATGAAATCAATACCGTTGCATTGGTCGGGCTCGCAGGCGGGCTATTGGTGGCCCTTGCCAAAACAGCGGTAAGACACCTGACCAGCACCGAAAAACCAATTACAATCGTATTTTACTTTGCCTTATCCGGCCTCGTGATATCAAGCCTGCCAGCGTTTTTCAACTGGCAAACGCCGGATTTTAAGCAACTGATGCATCTGCTCCTGCTGGGCCTATCGGCCTCCGTCGCACAGATCATCATGACTAGGGGCTATGCGATTGCGCCGGCCTCTCAAATCAGCCATTACAGCTACAGCTCTATACTGTATGCATCAATCATCGGATGGTTTCTGTGGGACGAGTGGATGGACATCTGGGCATGGTCAGGCGCTGTACTCATTATTATCTCGGGCGTCATGCTGATCAGGATAAAACGAAAATTCTGAAATCGATTATTTCAGCTGTGTCTCTATGATATGTTTTAACAGCCCTGCAGATGCATCCTCGATCAAATCAAGCACGTATTCAAAACCTCTGTCCCCACCATAATAGGGATCGGGAACTTCGTCAACGGACGCCTTTGCTGCATATTCAAGAAACAGTTTAACGGTACTTTCCTGCCCTGATTCTCGTAACGCGAGTACATCCCTGAGATTGGAACGGTCCATCACTATAATGTAATCAAATTCATCAAAATCATTCACGCTGAATTGCCTGGCGCGCAAGCTGGATAAATCGACCCCTCTTTTACGAGCTGCTGCCTGGGCCCTGTTATCTGGGGATGAGCCCACATGATAGGAATGAGTACCGGCAGAATCGATAATAATGTTTTCGGCAAGCCCACTTTCCTGTACCAGTTTCGTAAACGCACCTTCAGCAGTTGGCGAGCGGCAGATATTGCCCATGCACACAAACAGGACCTTGATTCGTGATTTTTTCGTCATACGCAAACTGCTTACTCCCGGCAATGATCAATTATTAAATTCTGGAGCTGTGGATTATACGCAAAAACTGCTGTCAGGATGAAAAGGGATTAGCGGTTAAAATTTTGGTCAAAATTTATAATCAATGACATCCAGCAGGCTGTTCAGTATGGTATGCCCCTGCTGTCGGAGGCTGGCGGATGGTAGCACTAGATCCGGGATCTGTATCACCTGCATTGCAGCACTTATAGCTGCTCTTACGCCATTTTCAGAGTCTTCAAGCACCAGGCAGTTTTCTGGTATGACGTTAAATTCTGTTGCAGCTGCCAAGAATATATCAGGAGCTGGCTTACTGTGCTCAACCCGATCACCACCAATGATGCTGTCGAAATATTCAGATATTCCGGCATTATTCAATTTAACTCGGGCTTGAACTGTTTCCGTAGAGGTGGCTAAACAGACGGGTTGCTGTCTTGATCTTATATCTGTCAGGATTTCAATTGCACCTGGCTTAAGCGGAATGGGCTGATGCTCTATCAGTGATTTGTATCTTGCTCTCCAGGCGGATTTAAATTTCGGATACTCGATTTGACCTGCCAGAGCCCTGGATAAAATCTCGTCTACCCTTTTTGCATTTGCCCCAATGCATTGCAGGTAGTCTTTATTATTTAACTCTATATTGAATTCTTTTGCCGTGAGCAAAAACTGTTCAAGCGCGATACGCTCACTATCAATGAGCAGTCCATCAAGGTCAAAAATAACGAGATCGAATCTTCTCATATCGCTGGTAAATCTCTCAGGCGTAAGCCTGATTTTTACCAGACCAGGTAAAGTCGAAGTGAACCCAAACTAAACTGAGCTAACTGTCGCAGTTTTCTGTGGCACAGGTAGAAATACCTAACGCAGAATAAAGCAGGCATAAAGAGCCAATAGCAGTCATAAGGATGATGACGCCTATACCTATCGTCCACCAGTAATCAGGGTTATAAAACCCTACCCCCATTACAGTCATTGCCAACAGTATTCGAATGAGCTTGTCAGTCCCACCTACGTTGCGTTTCATCATGTCTATCCAGGTCAAATATCAGTTACCACTAATATAGTCAGGTATTTGGAATAATCAAGAGACCTGTTTCTGAATTAGGAAAATGAAAATGCAAGACAGCATAAGCGGCTTAATCGAACCCAAATCAATTCACCTGCGGAAAATAGGTTACGCTGATTTCGTTATGCAGGTTAGCAAGTTGCAATTGAATTTTATCAATGTACTCATGCAATTCGGTGTTATCCATATTCTTGCGTTTTGAAGGTTCGAGAATATTGCGTAATTTCTGGATATGTTTCTTGCAACCTTCATTATTCGGCAAATCTTCCAGAGAATCTGCCATGTCCTCTACACAAAAACTGACGGCACGAGGAAAGCTGGCATGTGAGAACAGAAAATTCAGTACATCATTACGCTGTATTCTTGCCTGTTTACTTTGACGATACATTTGATAAGCCGTTAAGGATCTCAACATACTCATCCACAACATGTCTTCAAAAGGTTTGAGCTCGGGAACGTCATCAGGGATTGTGTTTTCAGCTCGCACATCGATGATACGAGTAGTCATATCAGCACGCTCGATTTTACGCCCCATATTCAGGAAATCATAAGCCAGATCGTGATTCATACTTCCTGATAGCAGGCCTGTCATTTGCTGTAGGGAGACCATGATTAAATCCAGGTATTCATGTCTGCCTTTACGTGCATAGCTCAGGCTTTTGTTTTCCACTGCCCGTTGATAGGTTGCATTGATATGCTCCCAACCTTCTCTGGGCAATATTTCACGTATTGTTCGCGCATTTTCGCGTAAATAACCGAGGGAGGATAATATCGATACAGGATTACTTTCATCACTGATCAGGAAGTTGACTATTCTTCTTTCTGTCATTTCCGGGTGAGCCTGATGATACAGCTCATCGCATCCCAGTATGGTGATTAAAGGCTCCCAGTCAGGAATGATGCCCTTGGGTAAATCCAGCGTCAGATTGGTATTCACCTTGATTAAGCGTGCAGTATTTTCAGCACGTTCCTGATAACGACCAATCCAGTAAATGGTTTCTGCTACTCTTGCAAGCATTTTAAATTCTCCTGTTAATCTGCCACTACCCAGGTGTCTTTACTGCCACCACCCTGTGATGAATTAACCACTAGTGAACCTTTTTTCAGGGCAACCCGTGTTAAGCCTCCGGTAGTCACATCGATTTCTTTACCACTCAATATAAAGGGGCGTAAATCAACATGGCGTGGTTCGACCGTGCCTTTAACAACCGACGGTACCGTGGAAATCCCCAGCGTAGGTTGTGCAATATAATTACGAGGGTCATTTTTTATCAGTTTTGCAAACTCATCCCTTTCCGCGCGAGTCGATGCGGGCCCGATTAACATGCCATAACCACCGGACTCATTTGCAGGCTTAACGACCAGCTCGTCCAGGTGCTCAAGTACGTATTGCCTGGAATCTTCATCCATACACCTCCAGGTTGGCACGTTGGGAACAATGGCATCCTGATCCAGATAGTATTTAATAATATCCGGCACATAGGAATAGACAACCTTGTCATCCGCGACACCCGCCCCTGGTGCATTAGCCAGTGCAACATTGCCAGCCTTCCAGGCTCGCATCAGACCGGGTACGCCCAGCATTGAGTCTGGATCAAACGCTTCCGGATCAATAAATAAATCATCGATACGGCGATAAATAACATCGACTCGACTTAAGCCTTCGATGTTCCGCATATAAACACAATCATCATCCTGTACTACCAGATCACGTCCTTCCACGAGTTCGCAACCCATTTGCTGCGCCAGGTAAGCATGTTCAAAATAAGCTGAGTTATAGATACCTGGCGTCATTACGACAATCTCAGGGCTGTCTCCTGGTCTGGGAGATAATGAGGTCAGCATATCAAAAAGTTCAGCGGGATAATTATCTATTGGCAACGGGCTATAGGTCTCGAACAGTTCCGGGAAAACCCGTTTGGTAACCAGTCGATTTTCCAGCATATAGGAAACACCTGACGGTACCCTGAGATTGTCCTCCAGCACATAGATTTTACCATCACTATGTCGTACCAGATCTGAACCACAGATGTGCGCCCAGATATTCAATGGAGGATTGACACCTATACATTGCTCACGAAAATTAACCGACTTCGCCAGCACCGATGCAGGGAATACCTTGTCCTTAACGATTTTCTGATCATGATACAGATCGTCAATAAACATGTTCAGCGCAGTTACCCTTTGCTTTAACCCTTCTTCGACTTTTTTCCACTCACTCAGCGGAATGATTCTGGGAATGATATCGAAGGGCCAGGCTCGATCAATTGCCCCCTCCTCCTTGGAATAGACACGAAAGGTAATACCCATCTGCTTGATCGCCAGTTCGGCACCTTTTTGTCGGTCATCCAGCTCAGTCACATCCAATTTATTAATGAAGCTATATAACTTGCGCGCATATGCTCGCGCATTTCCTTTAGGAGTAATTAATTCATCAAAGAATGGCTGTTCTTTAAAAGCTTCAAAATTTATAGTCATGGACGTCCTCCTTTTGCAGTACGTGTGCGCAAATCCAGAGTATGAGGGAAATCCGGATTAACAGGTTCTTCAGGAACTTCAATTTTACCGCCCGTATGCCCCTGCTGTAAAAAGCGCGCAAGTCTGCGCGATTCAGCTTCGTTCGCATTCACCGGGAAGGTTTCGTAACTTCTTCCGCCAGGGTGGGCTACATGATAAGTACAGCCGCCTAATGAACTTTTATTCCAGTTATCTATCAGGTCAAAAGTCAATGGGGCCTGAGTCACAATGGTGGGATGTAACCCTGAAGGCGGATGCCAGGCCTTGTAACGCACACCACCAACATACTCTCCCCTGGTACCGGTATTCTGTAAGGGTATCCTGCGCCCATTACAGGTGACCAGATGTCGCGTTTCTGTCATTCCCTTTACCTTGACCTGCAACCTTTCAACGGAAGAGTCTACATAGCGCGCGGTGCCCATGGCGGTCACTTCTTCACCCAGTACATTCCACGGCTCTATGGCAAAACGTAATTCAATCTCTATATCACCAATGTTGATCACGCCATAGCGAGGAAAACGAAATTCTATAAATGGATCTAACCAGGAGTAATCAAAATCGAAACCTTCGCGGCGCATGTCATCAATAACATCCCGCATATCGCGTTCAACATAATGCGGTAGCATAAAGCGGTCATGCAACTCGGTACCCCAGGGAACCAGTTTCTGCTCGTAAGGTTTATCCCAGAAACGAGCAATCAGCGACCGTAGCAATAGCGCCTGCATTAGACTCATCTGCGCATGTGGTGGCATTTCAAAGCCACGGAATTCAACCAGGCCCAAACGCCCGGTTGAACCATTGGGTGAATACAGCTTATCGATACAGAATTCAGCGCGATGCGTATTACCGGTGATGTCCACCAGCAGATTACGCATCAGTCGATCAACCAGCCAGGGAGAGGTGGTTTCATCGCGGGTCATTTCTGCCATTGCAATCCCCAACTCATAAAGCGCATCATCCCTGGCTTCATCAACGCGAGGTGATTGAGAGGTTGGCCCAATGAACAAGCCGGAGAACAGATAGGACAGTGCCGGATGATTTTGCCAGTAAGTGACCAGACTTTTGAGTAGATGCGGTCGGCGTAAAATGGGACTATCCGCAGGATTGGCTGCACCAATAGTAATATGGTTTCCACCACCCGTCCCGCTGTGACGCCCATCCAGCATAAATTTTTCAGTACTTAAACGTGACTGGCGCGCCTGTTCATATAGCAGCGTGGTATTTTTAACCAGTTGATCCCAACTTTCCGAAGGATGAATATTGACCTCGATAACTCCTGGATCCGGTGTTACCTGTATGCGCTGTAAACGCGGATCAAAAGGTGGCTCATAACCTTCAAGAATAATCTTTACACCCAGCTCAACCGCAGAAGCCTCAATCGCATTTACCAGATCCAGGTAATGTTCCAGCTTGGTTAAAGGGGGCAGAAAGACATGCAGATGCCCTTTGCGTTGTTCCACACAAAGTGCTGTACGCACAAACTCATTAAAACCGCCTGCAGGCTGAGATTCCTGTTCCTGTTTTTGATTATCCTCTTCATGCCAGGGTTTAAAATTTTCATCGCGTATCATATGTAAACGATCACGCATCACAGGCAAATTATCGAAGCTATCGAAAGGATCCTTATCAATCAATTTCTGGCGCTGTTTCTCGGGTTCCCATTTAAGAGATTCTAATGGTAAACGGTAGCCCATAGGGGAGTCACCGGGTAACAGGTACATGCGCTTACGCCGGAAAGTCCAGGGGTTTGATGCCCATTTGTGATCGTATTCATTCCAGGCTAAAGGCAAGGTATAGCCTGCAATTGATGACAATCCCTGATCGAATACCCTGCGTAGACGTGCGCGTTCCATCTCATCGCTCAGGCGATTATCCTTTACGTTGACATTGTCGGGTAAGGTGCCTTCTTTCCACAGATAGTAAGGGATATCCTCAAACGCTACCTTGATGTTTTCTCGGGCTAACTCAAGATGCGCGGCAATACGTAATATCAATCGCGCCGCATGTTGCGTCGTATACTGTGAATTCGAGGTCGGTGAGTCGAAATACTGCTGTCTTTTCCAGATCGATTGACCATCTTTCAGCCAGGCACAGGTCAACGCCCAACGCGGCAGCTGTTCACCCGGGTACCATTTTCCCTGCCCATAATGCAACGAAGGGTGGTGAGCGTAGCTATCCCGAATACGTAAGAACAGATCTTGCGCCAGTTTCAGCTTATGCTCACCTAGCGCTGCGGTATTCCATTGTGGGCTATCCATATCATCAATAGAAACAAAGGTCGGTTCTCCCCCCATGGTGAGTCTGACATCCTTCGCTTTTAGCAGGTCATCGACTTCATGCCCGAGGTTTTCAATGGCTTTCCATTGGTTCTCAGTATAGGGTTTGGTAACCCGAGGATCTTCGTGTATCCGATAAACCTCGTTCTTGAACTTGAAGGTTACTTCACATTTATCGGTAGCACCGACAATAGGTGCCGCACTCACCGGGTCAGGTGTACAGGCAAGAGGAATATGCCCTTCCCCAGCGAATAAACCCGAAGTTGGATCGAGACCAATCCAGCCAGCGCCCGGTATAAACACCTCAGCCCAGGCATGTAAATCGGTAAAATCCTGTTCAGGACCGGAGGGGCCATCCAGCGATTTCTGGTCTGCAGCCAGCTGCACCAGATAACCCGAAACAAAGCGCGCTGCCAGACCCATGTGCCGTAGTACCTGCACCAGCAGCCAACCCGTATCGCGGCAGGAGCCCAGTTTTTTCTCCAACGTGACTTCACAGGTTTGAACGCCTGGCTCCATACGAACGGTATAATCAATGTGCTGTTGAATAAACGAATTGAGCGCAACCAGAAAATGCACAATATGCGCTTTCTCCACTTTTTCGTCATTCTCGTTGGCCCTGGTCGCAGCCATTCCTAAGCCGGACTGATTCAGTTCATCCAGTAAAGCGCTCAGTAAGGGCCCCTTTTCCTTTACCTCAAAATAAGGTGCCAGTTCCTTTTTAAGTTGCTCTTCATACTCGAATGGATATTTTTCAGCGTCCTTTTCTACAAAAAAATCAAATGGGTTGATGGTTACCATGTCAGCAACCAGATTGACATCCACGATTAACTTGCGGGTTTTCTCAGGGAATACATAGCGAGCAATAAAATTGCCAAAAGGATCCTGTACCCAGTTGAGAAAGTACTCGTCGGGTTCAACCTTAATCGAAAACTGATGTATTGGGGTGCGCGTGTGAGGTGCAGGCCTCAAGCGAATCATATGTGGAGATAAATTAACCGGACGATCGAAGTGGTATTCGGTTCGGTGTTGTAGTGCAATTCTTATGGCCATAGATGTAATGTATTATTTTGGTGCGTTAGTTTTCAAAAATTCCTTAGAATGGTGCATCCAAAGACATTAAGTCTTTGTTTCAAATAAGAAAATCAAACCAGACCGGATTGTATGTAAACTGTCATTATTGTCAGTTTGTGTCAATTAATATTCGTTACGGCAGATCTAATTAATTTGGTTAAGCTTATAGTTTCAAAAATATTCTTGTGTAGAATAAAAACTCTTATTTGGTTACGGGTTTTAGTTTTATGACGTATTGTGTTGGAATGTGCCTCAGGGACGGGCTGGTATTCGCATCTGACTCCCGGACCAATGCTGGTACCGATTATGTCACCACTTATTCCAAAATGCATATATTTACGCCTGCTAACGACCGAGTTTTCGTCATATTATCGGCAGGAAACCTGGCTACCACGCAGGAGATCATTAATCGAATTAAACGCGACCTGGATTTCAGTGACAGTACCGAAAGCCTGTTAACAGCACGCTATATGTTTGAAGCAGCCGACTACGTCGGCAGAGTCAGCCTGGACGTTCAACAGAGCCATAGTTCCTCACTTCAACTGGCTGGAGTTAATGGAGAGTCCTCACTGATTCTGGGCGGACAGATACTGGGGCAACCGCATAGCCTGATGATGATCTATCCGCAGGGTAACTACATAGAAACTTCCAGGACTACCCCTTATTTACAGATTGGTGAAACCAAGTATGGTAAACCCGTACTGGATAGAGTATTGAATTATGACCTGCCACTTCAGAATGCTGCCAAACTTGCGCTGGTATCGCTGACCTCTACCGCCAATTCAAATATTACTGTCGGTGCGCCTTTCGAGCTATCCACTTACCAGGCAGGCGCATTCAAGCTTGACACGCATTGTAAATTTGAAGCACATGGAGATTACCTCACCGCTCTGGAACAGCATTGGACCAGTGGGCTGAATACGGTTTTTAACAGTCTTCCTGATTTTGCTAGCGAGCTGAGCCAGACTCAGCAGCAAATGCATTTAATTAATGAAGACGAAGAGTCGGTGGTCAGTATTATTTAACAACCCTGCTTAAAAATAATCTTTGAAGAATTCGATAGTTACCGTTTCGCCTGCTTCCACCTTACCTCTATCCTCATCTAATACCAGCAGGCAATTCGCCATTTTCATGGAAGATAAAATACCCGAACCCTGCTTTCCGGTCAGGCTGACACTGAGATTGCCGAATTCATCGCTACTGGCAATAGCGCGTTGAAATTCACGTCTGCCAGGGCTCTTACGAATAGCAGACTGGCTTACTGCGTTAAAGCGCAATGGTGGCCGGTATTCCTTTCCAGCCAGTTTCGTCAGGCAGGGTAAAACAAATTGATAGAATGTAACCATTACGGCCACCGGATTACCGGGTAATCCCATAAACAGCGCATCGTTAATCTTTCCGAAAGTGAGCGGTCGACCCGGTTTCATCGCAATCTTCCAGAAGTCCATATTGCCAATTTCCTGCAGGATACCCTTGATATAATCCGCCTCCCCTGCCGACACCCCACCTGAAGTCAGGATGAGATCGGAACAGTTTGCAGCAGATAACAAAGCATTACGGATGCTTTCAGGATTATCTCGGATCACACCCATGTCGATAATATCTACATGACACTGCGACAGCAGTCCGTACAGACTGTAACGATTGCTATCGTAAATCTCTCCGCGTTGCAGGGTTTGCCCTATAGATTTGAGTTCATCCCCGGTAGAAAAAAAACTGACCCGGGGTTTGCGATAAACCTTGACCTCACCCAGACCTAATGAAGCCAGCACGCCTAATTCTGCGGCACCAACCGATTTACCTTTACTCAATACGACATTGCCCTGGGCGATATCCTCACCTGCAAAACGCAGGTTCTGGTTTTTACGATGACCAGGTCCGATCTCGACACTGTTTTCATCGATTACATTAGCCTGCTCCTGAATGACCACTGTATCGGCATTTTGCGGTATCACCGCACCCGTCATAATCCTTACGCACTGATTTTCTCCGCAACTGCCGTTAAAGGGCCTGCCCGCAAAAGCAGTCCCAATCAGTTGAAAGCTCTTATTACCGTGCACAGGCAAATCGGCACTGCGCAGTGCATAACCATCCATTGCTGAATTGTCATGTGCCGGTACCTGTAGCGGCGAATGGACATCATCATAAACAACTCGATTCAGACACTCACGCAGGTTCAGCTGATTAAAATCGGAAATTACCGGTGTATTCTGTAGTATTTTTTCTACTGCTTGAGCAACCCTGATGGAGTCCTTTTCAAAGGGATCCATACAACTCGTTTGATTGTTTATTGTCATAACTGATTTATTTTATCCAGGTATTCGCCTTCGCTAACCAGATTCAGCCGTTTACAGATAAATCCTGCTATCTGCTCGGGTTTATTAATATCCAATAGTGGCAGATTTTTAGTCATAATCACCGGGGTATCGGTTGCCAGTGCAACAATATCACTATCCTGCGGATACAGGTAAGGCTTGTCCAGACCCGCACGATGCAATTCAATTTTATCAAAATGCTCTCGTTTAAAGCCCTCCACCAGAATCAGATCTATACGGCTATGATCCAGTTCTTCAATTAAATCACTCAGGCTGGATTCTGCTTGATCACCATACTCGGTAATTAAAGCCTTTCGTTTGGACGATGAAATCAAAACCTGATAAGTGTCCGCCTTACGAATTTCAAAGCTATCCTTACCGGGTTGATCTACATCGAAACCTTCATGCGCATGCTTAATAACGGCGAGTCGCAAGTTGCACATACGCAGTAATGGAATCACCTTTTTTAGCAAGGTCGTCTTGCCGGTACCACTATATGCAGAAAATCCAATTACAGGAGTCTGGTGTTTCGACTGAGGCATACTTTAAATAACTTCCTGAATATCTTCGGGTGTATTGATATTGGTAAATAATTTTGTGGACGCGCTAAACTCCGCCAGCGCAAACTGATGACGCTGATACCACTGGTCAATTTTGCGTTCACCTTCTTCCAGGTAGTGAAGCAAACTGTCTTTCAACCGGGTAGGAATCAGTGCATACACCGGTTGCATGCGCTCTCCGTCAGAGGCGATGACCATTTCGCAATCCTGCTCATTCAGCACATTTAGCATAGTTTCTAGGTAGTCATCAACAACATAGGGACCATCGCAGGGCAAGGTCAGGATGTAATCAGTTTCAGCCCGTTGCATCGCCGCGTAGAAGCCAGCTAAAGGCCCCTGAAAATTCTGCAGGCTATCTTCAACCACAGGAAAACCGAAAGCAGTATAGGTATCAATATTTCGGTTCGCATTGATCAGGATATGTTCTGCCTGCCCCGCAATACCGCTGATCACATGCTGGATCAGGGTAGTATTTTTATACTCAACCAGGCCTTTATCCTGCCCCCCCATTCTGCGACCCATACCACCCGCCAGAATGACGGCGGTCACGTCTTGCGCTGTGATTTTATTCATTGGCTTACGTAAGTTTTCTGTTCAACGGCGTGTAAGAAAGCATTCAGGATAAATGCCAGCAACATCAAAACAATGCCCAATGCGATACCCTGAGAAAAATTACCCTTGCTGGTTTCAAGGGCAATTGCAGTGGGAATGTTACGCGTGTAATTCATAATATTGCCACCTAGCATCATGGAGGCACCAACTTCGGAAATAATACGTCCATAACCCGCCAGCAGGGCGGTTAACAAACCGAAACGCACTTCAAATATTAGTGTAAAAAAAGCCCTGACAGGACCGGCTCCCAGAGTCCTGGCTGTTTCCCAGGCCCGAGTATCAACCGCCTGAAACGCTGCAAGAGACATAGACACGAGTATTGGAAAACACAGCACAAACTGTCCAATCAGCATTGCAGTTTGCGTAAACAGTAATCGGAAATCTCCTAATGGACCCTGGCGCGACAAAACCAGGAACAGGGTTAACCCCACCACTACTGCGGGTATCGACAGCATAGCGCTGAAAAAAGAGATCACCCATTTGCGGCCGGGAAACCGGGTATGCGCAATAACAAACGCAGTCAACAACGCCGGCGGTACCGCATATAAAATAGCAAGCGTCGACACTTCAAATGAAATACCAATAATACCCCAGATCGTAGTGTCGCCTGTCAGCAACAATCGGAGGGCTTCTAAAGTCGCGTCGCCTAGAGAATCCATATCAAATTTGTTCAAATAGTGGGTCAGTTATTGGCAAGAAAGATTCTTTATTATTAATTAAATCACGCGAGCTATCTTAACAGCGAAATGATATTTAATGGATAAAAAATCACCCTTTAAAAGTATTTTTAATCACAACAATATCTTGATTATTTTCCACTTACCGGATCGATAACTAAAATAAAATTCAGCCAACCGGCCTTAAGCGTAATATCAGCTTGAATTTAATCTAATGTTGGAAGAGTATAAAGCGCATAACGATCCACATTAGATGATTTTCATCAGGTATATCCTTAATGTATTTAAGGTTGCAAATATCATTTTGTATGAAATATCATCGGAGCAAGGTTTGTTGATGATTTAGCGTTGAATTTTTATTAAAACTCAACATAGAAGTAATAAAATAAAAACATTCACTGGAGTAGTCTGATGCAAAAGTCTCTACACATAGACCCGGTAAAATGCACGGGTTGCCTGCAATGCGAACTGGCGTGTTCCTATGAACACACTGGATTATTCAACCCCTCCCGATCTTACATCAAGGTATTCACGTTTCATCATGAAGGGCGCTTTGCGCCGTATACCTGTACCCAGTGTGACGAAGCCTGGTGTCAGCGCGCCTGTCCGGTGGATGCGATCAGCCTGGATGCATTAACTGGTGCCAAGGTGGTCTCTGAATCGCGCTGTGTGGGCTGCAAGGTGTGCACCATCGCCTGCCCGTTTGGCACGATTAATTACTCACAGGCCATCGGCAAGGTGGTCAAATGTGACCTCTGCGGTGGTGATCCTGCCTGTGCCAAAGCCTGCCCCACCGCGGCGATTACCTATATCGACGCTGACTGGACGGGTTATGACCGCATGCAGGCCTCTGCTGCACGCAGCCTGCCCACCACTGAAGCCAATGCATCCTGAGGAGTTAACGACATGTCCTGGACTAAA
>JBNKDE010000010.1:0-221024 GCA_050288105.1 Gammaproteobacteria bacterium | reverse complement strand
GGGGCCAGTTCAGGTATCGGCTTACAGCTGGCGAAGGATTACACTTTAAACAAACATCAGGTCATTGCCTGCGGTAGAGACCAGCAAAAGCTGCTGAAGGCTTTGGACCTGTACCCGGTTAAAATCGCGACGTTCGATACGACCGATGCCGAGCAAACGCAGCGGGTACTGGATAACCAGCAGATACCTGATCTGGTGATTTTGAACGCTGGTCATTGCGAGTATATAGATGATGCCAGGCGCTTTGATGCGGCTCTGTTCAAGCGCGTGATGGATACCAATGTGCAGGGTACGGTGAATTGTCTGGCCGCCCTGCTACCCCGCATGAAGTCAGGTAGTCGCATCGCGATTGTGAGTTCTTCGGTGACCTTTCTACCGCTCACGCGTGCCGAGGCTTATGGTGCTTCCAAGGCGGCGCTGGATTATCTGGCGCGTTCGCTAGCGATTGATCTCAAGCCACTGGGGATTGAGGTCAGCCTGATACGTCCGGGGTTTGTCGATACCCCACTCACTCGAAAGAATGACTTCCCTATGCCCGGCAAGGTAACGGTTGAAGAGGCCAGCCTGTTTATTCGTGAGGGTTTGCAGCAGGGTAAAAAGGAGATCACTTTTCCTTTTCTGTTTACTGCAAGTATGAAAATGCTGTCATGGTTGCCGCATTCACTGTGGGCAAGGCTAGCCGTGATGATGAACCGCAGGTCGCCAGCATGAAGCGTATTGCAGTTATCGGTAGCGGTATTTCCGGCCTGGCTAGTGCCTACCTGCTAAGCCGTAAGCATCAGGTTACTTTGTTTGAGGCGAATGAATCACTGGGTGGTCATACCGCCACTGTTGATATTGAACTGGATAATCGATCTTATGCCATCGATACCGGGTTTATCGTGTTTAACAATCGTACCTACCCGAACTTTTTAAAGCTGCTGGATCAGATCGGTATCCACAAGAAGCCCACCGAGATGAGCTTTTCGGTGCAACATGTCGGCAGCGGTATTGAGTATAATGGGAATAGCATTGGCACCTTATTTGCACAAAAACGGAATTTGATTTCGCCGCGCTTTTATCATTTTCTTTACGAGATTATTCGTTTTAACCGTGTCAGTAAAAAAACACTTTTTAGCTCAGCCTGGGAACACAACAGCACGCTGGGTGAGTTTCTGGCACAACACAGGTTTTCCAGCTTTTTTGCCGAGCATTATATCCTGCCCATGGTCGCGGCAATCTGGTCATCTTCCATTAATGATTCGAGAGATTTTCCGCTTAAGTTTTTTTTGAACTTTTTTAATCATCATGGCCTGTTAAATATTATCGACCGCCCGCAATGGTATGTGATTGAAGGCGGTTCGCGCAGTTATATTCCGAAACTGGCTAACCTGGTGGAAGAGATTCGATTAAATGCATCCATCAAACAGATTGAAAGGCATGTTGACTCTGTCTCCATAAAATCCCGCGTGGGTGAAGAGCATTTTGATGAAGTGGTGATGGCCTGCCATTCTGATCAGGCGATTCGGCTACTCAAGGATTGTAGCGCGCAGGAATATGAAATACTGAACAGCATCAAATATCGCAATAACGATGTCACCCTGCATACCGACATATCTGTGTTACCCCAATCTAAAACAGCCTGGGCCAGCTGGAATTTCTGGCAGGGTCAGGATGCCGATGCAGCACCTGCGGTCAGCTATTACATGAACCGGCTACAGGGTATTGAAAGCCCTCATCATTTCTGTGTCAGCCTGAATCAGAGTTCTGCCATCAACCCTGATAAGATTCTCAGGCAATTTAATTACGCACACCCGGTGTTTGATAACCAGGCCCTGATTGCGCAACAGCGACGCAGTCAAATCTGTGGCAAGAATCGTACACATTTCTGTGGTGCCTACTGGTACAACGGCTTTCATGAGGATGGATTAAAGTCCGCACTGGATGTCTGTGAACGCTTTGGTATAACGCTATGAATACGCCCATACAGCATTCAAAAATATTTACCGGCCGTGTGCACCATCAACGCTACAGTGTAGCTAGCCATCAGTTCAGCTATCCACTGTATATGCTGGGTCTGGATCTGGATGAGCTGGATGCCATCGACAGACAATACCGACTGTTTTCGATGCGTCATTTTAATGTATGGCAAATGCGGCGCAGCGATTATCTGGGCGATCCACAAATCTCAATCAAACAGGCCGTTATCGAACAGGTAAGCAAACTGGGGGGTGACACGCAGGCGATTGATCGCGTGATGTTTGTCGGCCAGGTGAGAAACTTTGGTCTGTATTTTAGCCCGGTGAATTTCTTTTTCTGTTATCGCGACGAGCAGCCCATCTATATGCTGGCCGAGGTACACAATACGCCCTGGAATGAAACCCATTGCTATCTGGTGAATCTCGAGCAGCCACAACAGACCGCTAAGGTATTCCATGTCTCTCCGTTTATGGATCTTGACATGAGCTATCGCTGGAAGATTTCTATCGATGATAACGACCTTCGTATCCATATCGAAAACTGGAAACAGGACAAGGTGTTTGATGCGACTCTGGTACTTAAATCCAACCCATTGACCAGTAAAGCACTGCGCCAGACCTTAAAGCAGTGGCCCTTTATGACACTGAGCATATTGCGCGGTATTTACTGGCAGGCCATCAGGCTATTTGTCAAACGCGTGCCCTACCATTCACATCCCTGAGGAGTTTAACGTGGAATCCATTTATCCTTCAACGCAAGCCAAATTGATCGATACACTCAGCAGGAAACTGACGTTCTCACTGTTTGACCAAATCCAGCACTCAGGACTGCTTATCCATGATGCAGGTGAAAGCTGTTTCTTTGGCGATCGCAACGCCAGCCTGCAGGCTGAGGTGCAGGTACACAATGCGCGCTTTTATCGCCGCCTGTTATCTGGTGGTAGCATCGGCGTTGCAGAATCCTTCGTCGAAGGCGACTGGAGTTCACCTGACCTGGTGCCGTTGATACGCCTGTTTGCACGTAACCTGCCGACTCTGGAAAAGCTGGAAAAGCGCCTGGGCTGGATCAGCTACCCGCTGCATAAACTGGCCCACCTGCGTAACGCCAACACGCGCCGGGGCAGCCGTACCAATATTGCTGCACATTACGATCTGGGTAACGATCTGTACCAGTTGATACTGGATTCTCAGATGCAATACAGCGCGGGTATATTCAGGCACAAAGATGACAGTCTTGAGCAGGCGCAGCATCAGAAGCTCAAGCTGATCTGCGACAAACTGGATTTGAAACCGCATGAACATCTGATAGAAATCGGTACCGGCTGGGGTGGCCTCGCCTGCTATGCCGCTAAAAATTATGGTTGCACAGTGACCACTACTACGTTGTCACAGCAGCAATATGACTACGCCCAGCGCATGGTTCAGCAACAGGGACTACAGGATAAAGTCACCCTGTTGATGCAGGATTATCGTGATCTCGATGGGCAATACGACAAGCTGGTTTCTGTGGAAATGATCGAGGCGGTCGGCTATCGCTTTTTACCGGGGTATTTTCAAAGGCTCGAGCAGCTATTAAAACCGCAGGGGCGCATGCTGATCCAGGCCATTACTATCGCGGATCAGCAGTTCGATCAATACCGTAAGGGTGTGGATTTCATCCAGCGCTATATCTTCCCCGGCGGCTGCCTGCCATCGATCAGCGAAATGTGCAAACAGTTAAAGGACCATACCTCGATGACGGTGACACGCATGCAGGACTATGGATTGCACTACGCGGATACCTTATTGCACTGGACGCGTAATTTTAACCAGCATGCACGACGCCTGTCTGAACTCGGATACGACGAGGACTTTCAGCGCCTGTGGAATTTTTACTTTGCCTACTGTGAAGGCGGATTCCGTGAAGGCAGTATTGGTCTGGTGCATTTTGAAGCGGCTAAACCTGGAGCAAGACAATGCGCTGGTTCTGGTTACAGTTAATCCTGTTTCAGGGCCTGTGGTTTATTGCCATTCTGGGACAGAATGACTGGCTGATATTCGCTATGCTGCTATTGCTCTGCCACTTTATATTCACCACTAGCCGTAAGCATGACTGGCGTGTATTACCCATAGCGCTAATCGGCATTGTCATGGATACCCTGCTGTCGATGCTCGGGGTATTTGAATTTAGCCACACACCTTACTGGTTAGCCCTGATCTGGATTGGTTTTGTGCTTTCGCTGGGGCATAGCCTGCACTGGCTGAATCATTTACCACGCATACTACTAATCCCTATAGGGGCCATAGCTGGCACCCTGTCTTATCTGGCGGGCTGGCGACTGGATGCGGTTGAGTTGCCGCTAGGATGGCTGCAAAGCAGTATGATCCTGGCGCTAAGCTGGGCGGTGATATTACCCGTTCTGGTTGTATTAAACGATAACATCAGGAAGCAAACATGAAAGCATTAATCCTTATTGCGCTCTCACTGCTTATGCCCGTTCATGCCACACCGCTGGCTGATCTCAAGCAGGTCGGCAAGACTGAACTCAACTGGCTATTCTGGAAGGTTTATGACATCCGCCTGCTCAGTGCAGACGGTCAGTACCAGCCGCAGCAATACCCGCTGGCGATTGCCATTAAATACGCACGCGATATTTCTTCGCAGCAACTGGTGGAAACCACAGTCGATGAATGGTCTCGGCAATCCATCGACTGGAAGCCCGATTGGGAAAGCAAACTGGCCACACTATGGCCTGATGTCACCGAAGGTGATGAAATCATCCTGCGGGTAAATCCGGATCTGAGCAGTCGTTTCTATTTTAATGATCAAATGATTGGCAATATTGAAGATCGCCAGTTTGCACCCGCTTTTCTGTCTATCTGGCTATCCGAAAACACTCGCGAACCAGAGCTTCGTAACCGCTTAACAGGTAACTTCTAATGCGCGCAATAATAATCGCCTCTGTGCTGTTGCTGACATCCTGCAGTACTTCCATGAAGTATTACCGCGAGACCCAGCCGCAATTTGATATGCAACAGTTTTTTAATGGAAAGCTCACAGCCTATGGCATAGTGCAAAATCGCAAGGGCGAAGTCGTGCGCCGCTTCCGCGTCGATATGCTGGGTCAATGGGAGGGCAATAAGGGTACGCTGGATGAACAGTTTTACTATCACGATGGCGAACAGCAGCAACGTATCTGGCATATTGAAAGAACCCCTCAAGGTCACTATATCGGCAATGCTGACGATGTAGTAGTGCCCGCACAGGGGAAGAGCGAGGGCTACGCCCTGAACTGGCAATACAGTCTGTTGATAAACGTTGATGGTGATGACTGGGAGATCGATTTCAATGACTGGATGTACCTGATCGATGAGCACCGCCTGATCAATCGCGCTGAAATGAGCAAGTGGGGATTCAGGGTCGGCGAAGTTACACTATGGATTGAGAAGCATAACGACAATAGTGGATAAAGTGTGGCAGCTGATTGCTACATCCATTCTGAGCCGTTGCACCCGCCAAGCCCGGTGCTCGACCTGCTGGTTAAAACAGGCAACTTTAACCGCCTGCGCAGCGAACCACTGCTCGGGCTGGCATAGCGTGTCGCTAACCGGAATTATTCTAAAACCAATACTCTGGCCCTTTTTGTCAGCATGGGGACCGATACCTTAAGCTAAGACCACGACCTGATTCCGCATTTGTCTATCAGGCCTCGATTGCCGTATACTGGTAGCGCTTTACTTTCCCATACAACTGTTGGAGGTAATTATGCAAGGTGAACACCACGAGATCGAAACCGAGTTCCCTGAGTTTCGTCAAAGGTTAAAAGACCTGTCTGAGGTTGATGCCGCATTCGCTGCCAGCATTAAACGTCACAATGCGCTGGACAAGGAAATTCGCAAACTGGAAGAACTGGGCCAGCCCGTCACAGATGAAACCCTGGAAAAAATGAAATACGAGCGAGCGGAACTGAAAGATACGATCTATGCGCGGATTCGTGGCGGCAGTTAAATAGATTCTGTCAGCGACTGAAGATCAAGCTCCATTCTGCGTTAACCCACTGACTCTGTAGATGACATATGCCTAACACTGAATTGATGGAAGCCCGGCTCAGGTTTCTTGAAATCGATGATGCCACTATAAACAACCTGCAGCAGGCATTTGAGATAATTGAACCTGAGATGGATCGAATAGTTGAGGCCTTTTATCAGCATTTACTTAAGGAACCGGAACTAAAGGAAATGTTGAGTGAGAACGGGGCCATTGAAAGAGCCAGACTGGCACAGGAGAAGCACTGGATTGAAGCCATGTTAAGAGGCCGGTATGACAATGCCTATTTCCTGAAAACAGAAAGAATCGGCCGCGCTCATGCACGCATGGGACTCACACCCAACTGGTACATAGGCGCATACAACTTTATTCTGAATCAATTTTCAGATGCCATCTGCAACCATTGCCAGGATGATTCGAAGCGCGCTTTAGCATTGATCCAGTCACTGACCAAAATAGTCTTTCTCGATATTGATCTGGTGATACATACCTACCTGGAAGCTAAAACCAGAGCATAGATAGAGTTTTGTCAACGCCTGAAGACTGGTAATACGTCTGTAGTATCAAGCGATACTTAGCATTATCTATTTAAGAAAATTGAAAAGCCGGTAATAATATAATTCCGACTTTACCAAAGATCTAAATCAGTCGTATCGACTCATTGAAAGTCAACAGTTGAAAACTATATCGAACTCAGAATATCTGTAGAAAACTTCAACACGTAATCGGTATTGATTTTTCCTTTGTCCAGTTCCACCAGTAAAACATATCCCTCAGATTGAATTACCATCTTCTGATCGGCGGCAATATATCGGACAACCGAGTCAGTTGATTGCCGTTCTATCGTATTAAGCAGCGGTTTATTTTCCTGACCATCAGCGACCTGCTGCATAAAGCGCTGACTTTTTTCTTCTTCACCCATATCTATAACAATCAGATCATAATCACCCTGATTATTTACCACTTTTGATTTATCAGGCATCCAGTGCAATTTTAGTGTCATGGCCTGAAGATATGGTGGATTGGCATCTTTTAGTGAGAGTTTAATACTCGTCTGCTTTTTAACAGCATCTAATAATCGCGGAGGAGAAAAAACTTCATAATGATAAACATAACCCTCATCAGGAAAATAGGATTGCAATACCGACAGAGCATCCATCAACTGAGTAGCCGTTTTAAATGAATTCTGTTTCAGCCTGTCGTTTTCAGGATAAAGAATAAGCATCTGAGAATCGGGTAATTCAGCCAGATTACGAGGCATGGGGTCTTTATCTGGAAATGCCTGATATTTATCCGCGATATACTGCTTACCCAGCCGGTATCTAAACCTTAATTCTTCTTTGTAAATTTTTGATAACCGTCCTTGTTTTTTGGATTTTTCACTGCTGGATTTTTGGGTTTTACGGGACTTCTCTTTTGATCCATGATTGATAATGTCATAACCTTCTTCACAGGCGTACTCCTTGCAGAGTTTCTCGGTAATATATTCTGCATTTCCTTCCAGCATCGCGCTTAACAATTCACTTTGACCGGGAAGGTAAGCCTCACTTCTTAGCTCTTCAGTAAACTTTGCAAAATCTGCCGCATGCACAAATTCATGGATAAAAAGCGACAGATAGATCTGCCTGGCGATAGCCAGGTTCACCATGTCATAACCATATGACTCATCGAGTCTCTCAGGATTGATAAAGATTGTTTTTATATTATCTTTGTATTTACCCAATATGCCGGTAGAAGCATTAGAAGATGCTAAATCTGATAACAACCTGGCATAAAATGGATGGTTAACCATCTTTTCATATTCACTATGAGCCGTCAGATAGGTTAATCGATTTAATCTGTACGCATCGGCAACCTCCCATTTAACATGCCCAAGATCTACATTGAACTCTTTCTCTACCGCGTTTTTTGCTGTTTGAGCTACAACGTCCAAATTTAATCCATGCTGGTGACGACTGCTGAGGTCATAAGCAGCGCAGGACATCAGCATCAGTGAAATCGCCGCTAACACGGCTTTTCTGGTAATTTCAGTCAGCACTTTTTTTCTTTAATTCTTTCAGCTGAGTATTTATTAAAACCTTTCGCGCATTAATATCTCTAATGAAATTTTCTACCATCTGCTCAGATTTTATCGCCTTTCCATAATCACAAAGATAACCAATTAATTTTGCATCTCCCTGTATATCGTGGACACTTCCCCCCGTAACAGAGTCAGCAGGGTTTGCATTAAAAGTCTGAAATCTTCGGAAATAAAAGCAAGCTGCTTCCTGTAGCTCGACAGGAACAATGTCATTTACCTCTATCGTTTTGCCATAGGTAGCCTTTTTCACTCCAGCACTTTCACCGTTGGAAAAGACGTCATCTTCAGAGCTTTCATTTGCAATTTCTCTGATAATCTGCTTTTTGTCCCCTATGGATACAACCCGATCTTCAAATGTTTCGTTAATTAACTCTTCCATAGACTTACCATTAAGAAACACATAATTATCAAGGAGGAATGTGTAACTCACATACAGGTCTATATTTTTATTCCTGTTCACCCATCTGGAAGACTCATAGTAGTAATGCCTGGACTGAATCTCCTTGTAACCCTGCAGAAACCTGAAATCAAAATCACTTTCAGGCAAAGACACCTGCAATGTTTCTGGTGATTCGAGATTACCCTGAAGTTTAAGTGTCTTGAGTCTCTTGCAGGAAGGCTGGAATAGAATAAGAACAAAAAGCAAACTAATATAAAAACGACTTAGCATAATTCGAACTATCTTATTGACTACAAAAGGCCGCTAATAATACTAAACTGCTACTCATTTAGAACCTGTATTTTACGACGGGTTTTGTAAGGAATATCCTACAAAGATAATTCTAAAAAGAACTCTCTATTCCCATATTTTTTCAAATAGCAGAGACAATGATAAAAGCAGGCCAGATGGCCTGCTTTATGTTCCTGTTGAAGCCAATCAATCGAGTTGAATCACGGCATCAATGACATGGATAATGCCATTGGTCGTGCGAATATCGAATGTAGTCACCTGAGAGCTATCCACCATAAATTGATCCGGCATAATGCTGATCGCACCGGTTTCACCATTCACCGTGGTGACATCTGTGCCATTTAGCGTGAACGCAGTCTGTGAATCTACAGCGCCTGCCACAACATGCTTAGTCAGGATGCTCTCCAGTAGCGGTAAATCATTGAGCAATGCGGTTACCGCACCTGCGCCCAGCGCATCAAAGGCGGCATTGGTGGGTGCAAAAACAGTAAACTGTGCATTGGGGTCTGCTAATGTAGTGTCCAGTCCGGTAGCCTGAAGTGCGCTCACCAGCGTTGAAAAATCACTGTTCGACTGAGCGGTCTCAACGATATTTTGTGTAGGAGTGATCACCTCAGCAGGTGGCATTAAAACACTGTCGATGATGTGGATGATACCGTTACTGGCATCTACGTCAGTGCTACTGACCTGAGATAGATTGGCATAGAAATCTGTAGCGGACAGGGATAAAGACAGTGAATCGTTATTACCCATTTTAATCGTGTTACCTGCAATCGTGGTCGCTGCCGCTGCGTTGACCTCTCGCCCAACAATCACGTGATAGAGCAGGATGTTACTGAGTTGATCATTGCTTAAGCCACTAATATCACCTAACTTGGCGAACGCCGCATCCGTAGGTGCAAAAACGGTGAACCTACCTGCAGGGTCGGACAGTACGGTATCCAGACCGGTAGCGGTTAAAGCCCCCAATAAAGTTCCAAACGAACCCGCTGCGGTTGCAACCTGGGCTATATTACCGGATGCGGGCTCATCAATCGTTGGCATTAACACGCTATCTATGCCATGAATCACGCCGTTACTGGCAGCCACATCGGCTTTTATTACCTGTGAGCCATTGATATACAAATTACTACCCTCAAGGGCGACACCAATATCATCGGTATTGGCCGTTGTAAGTGTCGTTCCGGCTGCTGCAATGGCAGCTGTAGAATTCACATTACTATCAGCAACCACATGATAGAGCAGAATATCGCTTAAGGCGGCCGGGTCATTGAGCAGCGAAGTGAGCACTGCAGGATCTAATTTATCAAATGCAGCGTTGGTGGGCGCGAAAACGGTAAAATCTCTCGACTCATCTGACAACACGGCATCCAGGCCAGTGGCTTCAAGTGCGGTTATTAATGTTGAAAAGGAAGCATCTGCTCTGGCTGAATCGACAATATTCTCCAGCTTATGATCGTCGTCACTACATGCCGATAGCACGGCTACAAGCAATGGCACAAATAATATTTTCATTGAAACTTTCATCATGATCTCCTGGCAATTAACTATCTAGGGTTAAATCTCGCGTTGTGTTTAATCGGTAAATTAAACTGCGCTCATGTTAAAATCTCGGTTGTGATGCCAGAGTCAACTCCCGATAAAATTAAGGTGAAAGTTGGTAATAAGTTGTGAAATCAATGTGAAATTTATTCTTATCTCATTTTCACACTGAAGTTAATTTGTTTGTTTGACAGCACAGCCATCTACTCTCATTATCTCTATAGAAACTACTACTCAGGTATATACCCATGTCAGATAGAAAAAGGATTGCGCTACTCATCGACTGCGATAATGTCAGTCACAATTCGGTAGAAGGTGTACTGGAAGAACTGGCAAAGTACGGCACGGTAAATGTACGACACGCCCACGGAGACTGGAACAACCCCTCGCTCTCTGGCTGGAGAGAACGTCTGCATCCCAACGCGATTCGCCCCATGCAACAGTTTGCCTATACCAAGGGTAAAAACGCGACCGACTCCGCCATGATCATTGATGCTATGGATTTACTTTACAGCGGCAACGTAGATGCCTTTGCTCTGATGACCAGCGATAGTGACTTTACCCCGCTGGTACTTAGACTTCTGGAAAGTGGATTTCCTGTGTATGGGTTTGGTGAAAAGAAAACCCCGCAACCTTTTGTCGATGCCTGCTCTCCGTTTATCTTTACCGAGAACCTGGTGCCACCGGAAGAAGACAAGAAAACCGGTAAAGCGAAGCAACCTGCACGCAAATCCAAGGCTCAACTCAGAGGTGATACGGCGCTGGTCAAGTTGTTAAGAACTGCTGTTGAACAAACCTCGGAAGACGACGGCTTTGCCCATATGGGCCAGGTCGGACATTACATCTCAAATAACAGTTCGTTTTCATCCATCAACTATGGCTATAAAAAGATGAGTGACCTGATCCGGGCAACCGAGCTTTTCAATATTGAGATGAGAAATAACGGCTCGTCCATGTATATAAAGGATTCGCGTAAATAGTTTTAAACTAATGACGCAGTACGGTAGATGCGAATCCGAAGAAAACCGGATGTTAGCAAGTTTCCCTTATCTGGCACTACGCAGGAATACTCGGTAGCATTTCAATCACAACATTAGCATTTAACTAAGAATAGAAAAATGCCAGTACCCGTAGAATACGAACGTTCTTCAGATCAGTTCTATAAATTTTTAGTGGATGCCCGTGACACCGCCGGGCTGTGGAGCACACACGTCACTTACACAATGACACAGGCGGTGTTGCAAACCTTTCGACGCAGGCTTTCAACCGAGGATGCCATCGCTTTTGCCAACGTTCTACCGATTTGTCTGCGTGCCCTATTTGTCACGGACTGGGATCTTCATGAACCGATGAAACCATTCGAGGACCGCGCAACCATGACCCGAGAAGTCCGGTTACTACGCCCGGACCACAACTTTTCTACCACTACCGCAATTAATGATATCGCGATTGCGTTACGTCGACATGTTGATCAGGAAAAGTTTGACCAATTACTCGCGCAACTACCCGCGGGGGCCGCAGATTTCTGGAAGATTGAATAGCCCTGGCCTTTATCTATGCTATTTTTGAGCTTGCAGCTGGCACTGGATACGCGCTGATTTTATATATTTTTGCTGAATTATTTTCGGGTACAGGCGCCAGTGATGTTCCACTGAAACGGCCTGAACATTCAGTTTTTGTTCGAGTTTCAGGCGTTGCTCAGCGTTAATCATCTGCAACGTCAACAACGAAGGGGCGATCCACTCCATATAAGCCTGAGCTCGTTTCCGCTCTAGCGGATTCTCCCACTGCTGTGTTATTAAAAATGGAGGTATAAGTTCGGCAGGTATCCGCTCTTCAGTGGCCTCTTTTAGCGCACTGCCGTCAGGCTGACGCTGTAACCAGTATTTTTTAATGTTAAACCCTGCACGTGCTTTCACCTGCTGCTCCAGCTCGCGACTTTCAGCAAAGCGATACTGGCTGGATACCCCATCTACGCCCAGACAGGATGACCAGTATCGGGGTTCGGGGGAAACAGGCCGGTCCTGTGGTCGCATGGCTGCAAGCAGAGCAAGCGGCGTTAAAGTATCAGAGTCAAATAACCAGAGTTCTCGAGTATCCTGCAGTTTGAAAGGTATATTCTCCAGATTAGACCGTATAGCCTGTATCACGCTAAGGCATTTTTCAGTCAGCGGATCATCCGCTCCATGCGGATTGAGGGGGCGACTCACCAGACCTTCTTCAGCTGACCATAAACCGTAACGAATATAGACATCATTCTCATTGGTCTGAGCAAGGCTAGTCCAGTCATTTTCATCAGCGCTTACTTCTATATCCCATACCACCCCGTTGGCGCTAATTGCGCGGCCTGAGCTATTTTTGATTATCTGTAATGCACCAAGAAAAGGGTTAACTCTCCTGATTGCATAGCATTGAAGATCAGTCTTTGCAGTATTCACGTTAGCTTGCTTAAGTCTTCTGAATGAAATCTGCTGCTACATATATCACAGGAAATGGCCGGATTCACCCGCTAATCCATATAGAATCTTCAATTTCACACTATCTTCACATCGCGTCTACAACCGCTTCACATCCGCGCATTTAGTATACAAAACTCAACACTCAATTAACCTGCTAATGGGAGATATGATATGACCGCCTATGAGAAACAGATTCACGATACAGCCAATCATTATGACCAGATGATGAAACAGATTGAAGATATCGACCCTGATATCCTTTACTCGGTTGTTCCGGGTAGCCAGTTACACCAGCACATTCATAACCCGGTCACAGAAGGTATTGATGAGGGCTAATTTGTTCAGGCCGGGATAGACATATCCCGGCAAAATCCCTGGTTAATAACAAGTCACCTTGTAATAGGTTTATGAATATTTCTCGTTCTGATATGGCTCAAAATTATTCTCTAGTTTCACATAGGTTTTATTCGACCTTCACATCAATTTCACAGCTACAGTGTTTAAATATACGCATGAAATTTAACCAACTTGAGCATGAGTAAATCATATGTCTGAAAATACTATCAGTAACACGCGATTATTAAGTCTCATTGTCGTGATGTCGGTTGTTGCGCTGTCTATCGTACTAAGCGGTGGCAATACTATAGGTACGGAACCGCTTAGCGAAAGCAACAAACCGGCTGAGGCAGTGGTTAATCTAAACAGTACAGTGTATGAAAAAATGCCTCTAAAAAGGACATCTACAAAATTTACTGTCAACCCGGGCGCACAGGTACTATCGATCTGATATGTTTTTAAATTGAACCCTTTTCTGCAGGTATCTCTCCTCCCCATTTTAGCCTGCAGTGTTTTATTCGTGAGGTCTGCAAGATGTCTAGTCTTGCAGATCTTTTTTAACTATCGAAAAGCAGGTGATGATGATGCAATTTTCAGCTAACATGAAAACGTCAGCACAACATAACATTGAAAGACATAAAGCCATGCAAGCAGAGTCAACAGTCCTTCTCATCGAAGATCACACCGATATCGCTGAGATGGTGATAGCCTATCTCGAGAACAGGGGGTTTAGCGTAGACTATGCGGCTGATGGCGTAACCGGCCTGCACCTGGCTGTTACCAATGAGTATGATGCCATCGTTCTGGACCTGATGCTGCCTGGCATGGATGGTTTGACCGTATGCTCAAAACTAAGATCAGAAGCGCGTAAAGACACACCGGTGATTATGCTGACTGCCAGAGATACACTGGATGACAAGGTCACCGGGCTGGAAACCGGTGCTGATGATTATCTGATCAAACCTTTCGCCATCAAGGAGCTGGAAGCCAGACTGGCTTCACTCATTCGACGTAGCCGTGGTGATGTTGCCAGGGAAATCTTACGCATTGCTGATTTAACGGTAGATACCTCTACACTGTGTGTAGAACGTAATGGGGTCAACCTGACTCTGACACCAATTTCATTTAAAATATTAAGCGTACTTATGCGCGCCTCGCCTGCAGTGGTCAGTCGGCGAGATCTGGAACGACAGGTGTGGGGAGATATCCTGCCCGACAGCGATACCTTACGCAGTCATCTGTACAATTTGCGCAAGATTATTGATAAACCCTTCGAAAAACAGTTGCTGCATACCATACAGGGTAGCGGTTACAAAATCATAGCCCCTGAATAAGATGGCTGAATCCCGTGGGCTGATCCGGAAAATCAATCGTGCCTTCCTGATGCAGGGCCTGCTGATTGCAGTCGCTGCCGTGCTGGGCGTGTTCTTTGCCAAAGTCGTTATCGAGCAAATCCTGATAAAAAACGCGATTCTTGAAGAAGAAACCTATTTCTGGGAGCACTACCGCAACAACCCGCAATTTGCATTACCCGACACCAAGAACCTGACCGGTTTTTTCGATGCGCAAAAGCTACCCGAGGAAATCCGCACGCACCTGCCCGACAGCGCCGGCTTCCATGAATTCGGCGAAGGTGATAATCGTATGGTGTTGCATGTCTCCCAACACCAGGAAAAAACCCTGTACCTGCTTTACTTTCGCGGTCAGGTTGATGCGCTGGTGATTTACTACGGTATGTTCCCGCTATTGACGGTATTACTGATTCTGTATCTTTCGTTATGGCTGACTTATCGTTTTAATCGGCGCACGGTATCACCCGTGATAAAGCTTGCCGAACAAATCGACAGGCTGGACCTGACCCGGGCCGAATTCAATCTCGATACTGAGCTGCCCCTCAGCTTTGACGCCGATGATGAAATACAGGTACTGGCGACCGCCATCAGTGGGCTGGGACAGCGCCTGAACCTGTTCATTGCGCGTGAGCGTGAATTCACCCGCGACGCCAGCCATGAACTTCGTAGCCCGATGACGGTCATGAACCTGGCAGCAGATATGCTGCTGAGCGAACAGGAGCTCACTCCGCCCGCCATGAAATCGGTGATGCGAATAAAACGGGCCATAGACGATATGGAACAGCTTACCGAGGTTTTTCTGTTACTGGCACGCGAGAATGACGCGGTCCTTACCCGGGATTTCGTCATGGTCAACGAGGTGATACAGGAAGAAATCGACCAGGCCAATATCCTCAAACAGAACAAGCAGATAGAAATTCAATACAACCCGCAGAATGCCATCAGGTTGTGGGCTTCCGACAAGGTAGTCTCTGTAGTCGTTGGCAATCTAATCCGCAACGCCATTAACTATACCGAGCATGGCAGAATCCATATCCAGGTCAGCGATAAAAACGTTATTATCGATGACAGCGGTCAGGGCATGTCACCCCAGCAGGTCAACAGTATGTTCAAACCGTTTCATCGTGGCGAAAATATCAATGCATCCGGTTATGGAATCGGACTCACCATTGTGAAGCGACTGTGCGACCGTTTTCACTGGCAGGTAGAGGTATCCAGTGAAGCAGGTAAAGGTACGCAGTGCCGACTCATATTCCCTGATGCTGAAGTTTACGAACTGTAACCTCTTCCTCTCAGAATTCCAACGCCAGGGTGTCACTGCCGCACGGCAGCAGATCGACAGGTTTATTCACGCCATACATCACGATAACAATCGGCAGCCGCAAGCCCTGAATGCCCGTCTGGTTATCAAGAAATAAGCGCTCAGAGCCCATGCTCACACATGGGCTCTGAGTGAGTTTAGCTGGCAGTCAGTTGATCCAGATGGTCCTTTGCATAAGTCTCCAGTGAACGCGCAGAATGACCGCTAAGCTCGGTCACCGCATCGGTAACCACTGAGGTCCATCCCTCACGTACCGGGTAAAATATCGATGCCAGGAAGTGCGCATAATCATCGGCCACGCCCGCCCCTGTTAGCATCTGAATAAACGCATCATCATCGATAGCATTGTAACGAATGGTTTTACCGGTCACCGTGGACAGGATTTCCGCAGCTTCTGCATAGCTCAGTGCAGCTGGCCCGGTCAGACTATAGGCATTGCCATCGAATCGATCCGAGGTTAAGGCTGCTGCGGCACAATCCGCAATATCCCGCACATCGATAAAGCTCGACTTGCCTTCTCCTGCCGGAACCGCAATCTGACCATGATCGATACCCGCTTTCCAGAAGTTATGGAAATTATCGCTAAACCAGTTTGGCCTTAATATCACGTAGCTTGTGCCAGAGTTTTCCAGCGCAATTTCAACCTGCCGATAAGGAATCGAATCATCCGCCTCAACACCGAACACGCTCTGCATAACTACCTTAATCTTGCGTTCAGCGGCCGCATTGATGACGGGAATCAACAGCTCACGCGATTGCACATAGCCGGTCGGTAACATCACGTAGGCTCGGTCTACGTCTTCAAACGCCGGACCAAAGGTTGCCGGATCAGTGAAATCGAACACCACGCCTTCGGCGCCTGCGATGGCTTTACCGGATCTAGTTGCCGCCTTCACGGTCTCACCTTTGGCGACCAGCGCTTTTACTAATGGGATACCGACATTACCGCCAGCACCTAACACAAGAATTTTTTTGGACATCTTTAATCTCCTGGTATATTTTAGAAACTATGTTTCCATATGAAACAAGGTGCTACATTTATACTCTCTACAAAAATGAAATGTAAGAGAGCACTTTTCGGTAACGTAGTTACCTCCAGGTAACCAGAGATAAACCCTTTTGCGAGACCACCAATGCAATACGCCTACAATGTTTACGAAAATCGCTGCCCCACCCGGCTGGTTCTAGACCGACTGGCCGATAAATGGGCATTGTTGATCCTCGATCGACTGCAACAGGAACCGGTGCGCTTTAACCAGTTAAAACGCGACATCAAGGGTATTTCACAAAAGGTGTTATCGCAGACACTGAAAAAGCTCGAACGCGACGGACTCATCTCACGCAGTATTTTCCCCACCGTACCGGTGACCGTGGAATACGCTCTGACCCCTCTCGGGCAAACCCTGAACCAGACTGTGTCCGCACTGGCACACTGGGCCGAGCAAAATATGGATTCGGTACTGGCCGCGCAGAAAGCCTATGATCAAGCCATGCTGGACTAATCAGATTTCTGTTTCACTGAATATCGATTCGGCATTGACACCATAGGACGTTTGTCCTAGCATACCTCACATAGGACAACTGTCCTAACTTGAATCCAGGTAGCACGAGCAGATTATTCCTAATGGCAAACCAGACCACCTTCGACCTGATCATTGAGAAAGCCGATCAACTTTTTTACCAGCAGGGGTTTGACCATACCTCATTTGCGCATATCGCTGCAGCCGTCAATATCTCGCGCGGCAATTTTTACCATCATTTCAAAAGTAAGGATGAAATCCTGCAGGCAGTGATCGAATACCGGCTGTCTAATACGCAAAAACTCCTGGAGCAATGGGAACAGGAAGGTGAAGCCCCCGTACAGCGGATTCGCAGCTTTATCAACATCCTGATCATGAACCAGGACAAGATTAAACGTTACGGTTGCCCGGTAGGTACGCTATGTTCCGAGTTGGCCAAGCTCAACCACAAACTACAGGACAATGCCAACGAGCTGTTTACCTTGTTCAGGGTCTGGCTACGCAGGCAGTTTGAATCACTCGGGCATCAAAAAGCCGCGGATGATCTGGCCATGCATCTACTTGCGCGCAGCCAGGGTATCGCCACGCTGGCCAGCGCCTTTCACGATGCCCAGTTTATCAAACAGGAAGTTGAACAACTCAATACCTGGCTGGATGCTTACACCGGCCGGTCCTGACATTTCCAGACCTGAGGAGAAATTGATGTTTATAATATTGCTAAAATTTTCAGCCAATAAGAGCCAGGCCGGGCAGTTTATGGATGGCCACAATGCGTGGATACAGCGTGGTGTTGATGATGGTGTATTCCTGCTGGTCGGTAGCATTCGACCTGCGCTGGGTGGTGCAATTCTGGCGCATCACTGCAGCATGGAACAACTCCAGCAGCGCATCAATGCTGACCCTTTTATTATCGAAGATGTGGTCAGCGCTGACATCATTGAAATTGCAGCTAACCGTGCTGACGACAGATTACAGTTCCTGCTCGAGTAATATTCAACAAATAACAGGGAAAACCTCATGTCTAAAAACTTCATCGCCCCCGATGGAAAACCACGTTGCCAGTGGTGTGGCTCAGCACCTGAGTTTCTCGATTATCACGATAACGAATGGGGTTTCCCGGTAGACGACGACATTCGCCTGTTTGAGAAGTTATGCCTGGAGAGTTTCCAGTCCGGCTTAAGCTGGCGCACTATTCTTGCCAAACGTGAAAACTTCCGCGCCGCATTCCAGCATTTCGATTTCAACCGCGTTGCGCGCTTTGGCGCGAAAGATGTAGAACGTTTGCTCAAAGACGCAGGCATCGTGCGCCATCGGGGAAAAATCGAAGCCGTCATCAACAACGCCAAACGCGCCCAGGAGCTGGTCAAGCAGGAAGGATCACTGGCCCGTTATTTCTGGCGATTTGAAGCAAAAGACCCCGCCGAGCCACAAAATGCATCAACCTCCGAAGAATCGATTGCACTATCTAAAGCACTGAAAAAAATGGGCTGGAAATTCGTCGGGCCCACCACCGTATTCGCCTTCATGCAGGCAATGGGACTGATCAACGATCACACCGAAGACTGCATCGTAAGAAAGAAGGTCGCGACAGCTCGCAGGAAATTCAAAAGGCCATAAACAGTAACATCCTGGCGCCTGTTTCTGCTCTAATACCAGACTGAATATCCGTACCGGCCATTCTAACGGTTTTAACAAACCGCTCGGTCCGAACTGGCAGCGGTTCAAAAACAGGAAACTATGATGAATAAAAGCGCAACGGATCAAGGCAGGCTTGCCGATGATTCTACAACCTTAGCCATTAACACCAAAAATCTGCTATAAAATGTCACTAATCATTAATCTGTCGAGATATTACCTTTGTCTTTAATCTCTCCACCGCACACTGTTACATCGATCCATGAATAACCCCCTGTGGAAGAAAGACTGGGTTATTGGCCTGGTATTGATGTTGCTTTTTTTGCTGCTGGCGAACACGCACTTTATCCAGTCCATCGAATGGCAGGCTTATGACCTGGGTCTGCGCTTTTCATCGGTCAAACCCGCAAACAAAGATATCGTGGTGGTGGCGATTGATGATCGCTCGTTACAGACCTACGGGGCGTGGCCCTGGCCGCGCAACATTCTGGCCGAAGCGACACGCCAGCTGGCACGTTCACGTCCGGATGTGATTGGCTTTACGCTGCCGTTCGATGTCGCGCAGAATAACCGTAGCCTGGAGCAGATCGAGAACCTGAAACAGGCACTGATTAATGCGCGCGCATTGCGCGGAGCGGTTGCAGAAGCCTTTCGTGCCACGCAGTCCACGCTACTCGCTGACCAGGTACTGGCGTCACGTTTTCGCACTTCAGGTCGTATCGTACTGGCGATTCCGTACGGTAAAGAGTTGAATAAACCCGACGAACCCGATACGCCACTACCCGAGTATCTGGACAAGTTCACATTGCAATACGTCAATAAAGAAGCACCTGAAAAACAGTTTTTACCCTGGTTAAAACAGGACCCGGTGCCGGTTGCTGACGTGGTCTACCCACCGATTGAAGAGCTAAGCAAGGAGGTTGGCGGCGCTGGCGTCATCTATCTGGGCGGCGAGAATCTGGACGCGGCCAGACGCCAGCCGTTAATCGTACGTTACGCAGACAGCTATCTGCCGTCTTTTGCCTTGATGCTAATGGTGCGCCACGAACGCCTGGCCACAAGCCGAATCAGTGCCACACTCGGTGACAACCTGAAACTGGATGGTCAAAAACTGCAAACCGACCGCCAGTTACATATTTATCCGCGCTACTACAAAAGCCAGAACAATCAACCCGCGTTCCACATTTATTCGATGGCGGATGTCCTCGAGGGACAGGTTGGCAGCGCCGAACTGAGCAATAAAATTGTGATTGTCGGCGTCACCTCGCGCCAGCATGCGCGCCCGATGATGACACCCATCGGTGAATCCATGTCACCAACGCTGGTCATTGCCCACACCGTCTCCAGCCTGCTCAACCAGGAGCTATACAAAGCGCCTGACTGGACCATACTGGTGCAAAGCGCGGCAATCATACTGATTGGTTTATATCTGATGTTTATCCTGCCGCGTTTGCGCACCGGAACCGCTTTTGTCATTACCCTGCTGATTGTGATTGCGATATTTAACGCGCACTTTTATTTCATGATCTCCGAATCTACCTGGATTCCTTTGATGACCGCCCTGCTCACGCTACTGTGCGGACATGTGCTCATCGGCTTAAAGCGCGTCATCGATCTTCGTACTGATCAGGTTTATAACGAGCTGTCGCAGGCGAATCATCAACTGGGGCAGTCATTTCAATCTCAGGGACGGCTGGATCAGGCATTCGAAAAATATCGTAGCTGTAGAATCGACCAGGCCCTGCTGCACCAGCTGTATAACCTGGGGCTGGATTATGAACGCAAGCGACAGTTCAATAAGGCAGTTTCGGTATTTGAATTTATCGCCCAGTACGATAAAAAATTTCGCGATATTAATGATCGACTGGGACGCAATCGCGATGCCTCAGAAGCGGTAGTGCTGAATGGTGGTTCATCATCAGGCAGCAAATCACAGTTACTGCTGGGCAAATCCGGGCTGCAAAAGCCGATACTGGGTCGTTACCAGATTGATAGCGAAATCGGCAAAGGTGCCATGGGGACTGTGTATCTGGGTCACGATCCCAGAATCAGTCGCACCGTAGCCATCAAGACGCTGTCCCTGAGCGAAGAGTTTGAAAACGAACAGATTGAAGAAATCAAAAGCCGATTCTTTCGCGAGGCGGAAGCAGCTGGGCGTCTGAATCACCCCAATATCGTCACCATCTACGATATCGGTGAGGATCAGGACCTGGCCTATATCGCAATGGATTACCTGAAAGGCAAGGATTTGAGCAGCTACTGCAAGAAGGACCGCAAGCTACCCGATGATGAAGTGCTTAGAATCATTATACAGGTCGCTAATGCACTGGATTACGCACATGAAAAACACGTGGTTCATCGAGATATCAAACCTGCCAACATTATTTATGAAGAGACTAGCGGCAAGCCAACTGTCACCGATTTTGGGGTTGCCTGCCTGACCGACTCCAGCAAGACCAAGACCGGCACCGTATTGGGCAGCCCCTACTATATGTCCCCGGAACAACTGGCTGGCAGCAAGGTTGATGGTCGCTCTGACCTGTTCTCACTCGGAGTCACCCTGTATCAGCTCCTCTCAGGAGAGCTGCCTTTCCTGGGTGACTCGATGGCGAACCTGATGTACAAAATCACGAATGAAAAACATACCGATATCCGTGTTCTGCGCCCCGACCTGCCCCCCTGCATCACCAACCTGATCAACAAGGCACTCAACAAAGATATCGAAAAACGTTTTCAGTCAGGTAAGCAGATGGAGGCCTCAATCAGGCGTTGCATGAGCAAGATGACCGATAACCTAAACTGAACCCAGATTAGCGACCTGCCGCAGGCAACTCAGGATGGCAGATAAAAATCAGGTAGGCTGACCAGCGTGCCATCCCACCCGGACAGGCCTGACAGGTACATGGCAAATTTCATTCCTGCTTCGGTAATTCGCTCCATTGGTAAAAAATTCTGTTTTAAATACAGGCCTTTTTTATGCTTAAAATAGGCTGGACGATAACCCGCATTGACCAGATCCTTAATAAAATACTTGAGCGCTTTTACTTCTTTATTAACCTTGACCGGCTTGTTCAGTATCGCAGCAACGGCGTCAGGATCCCCAACATCAACAACAAACACATAAGGATAGATCTCTGCAAACTCAGGATCATTCCTGTAATCCCTGAGTGCATTTTCGGAAAACTCACGAGCGGAACATTGACCCAGTTTGGTGTATTTCCCGTCGAACAGATATTCATATAAAACATGTAACTGCCCGTCAAAATCAAATAACTTGATTATTCTCAGATCACGATCGTCAAATATATAGCTTTGCCCTTCGCGTAATGAATCTATCGAAATTGCCATTTTCCTGGTAACGGGAATCAGTCAGTTAATAGGTAACAAGTCCCTGCAAAACGCAGGGCTTTCCTGTGGAGTATAGTTAATCTTCAAACCGATACGTATTGAATATCTGTTAACGATTGTAAAATCTTTTTAGCGCGACTATGGTGTACCCCTGACTGAACATCTGCCTGTATCAAAGGGTGCAGAGTCGCCTGGCTGCAGGTATTCGCCATACACTCAGGAACTTTTACTCAATCCAAAAAATCAAAGTAACTGATCCCGAAAACCAGGAAGGCACGCATGCTCAAGCAGAACCAGCTGTTTTTTATTCTATCCATCGCCCTGTTAACTGGCTGCCAGAGTTTTCAAGGCCCGCTAGACAAAAACAACCCAACCTATCTGGTACCACCTGGCAGCATGCTTGAACTGAATCAGCCATTAGCAGTTTATCCCGGTTATAGCAGGAGCTTCATACAGGGTGGTCAGTCAGTTAAATTTAATGAGGTTAATCAACGCTACCCCTGGTGCCAGTTCCGGTTATATGAACCACCCGAGGCACTAGAGACAAAGCGCCAGATTCAACCAGACCGATTCCTGGTCATTCGTTCCTATAGAGTCCCCGAACCTTCGGCTGCTGTACCACGGCTGTTAGCCTCGTCACTGTTAATCAGCAACATTCTACGCGATGATCGCCCTGACCTGGATTTGTCCAGCATCATGCAAATCAGCTCCAAGCAACAACCGCAGGTGATCGAATTCAAATGCTCGATATTTGCTGATCCAGTAACGGATGACTATGTCACCATCAATGAAATGCAACAGGCGCTGGGAGATGTCGTAACACTGCAGCTGGCGGAGTGAATGCCCAAAGGGAACCAGAATCTGGATATCTAATTACTCGCTTCGCCCGCAGGGGTCATGAGACCTTGAAAGATTTCCTGCTTACTGGCCTGATATTCCGGGTTGGTCGGATCCAGGTGAATCGCCTGTTCTACCGCCTCAACTGCTCCAATCTTCTTCCCCTGATAGATTCTTGCATAGGCCAGATTGTTCCAGGCTTCGGCACGCTGGGGCTGCAGTTCAATCGCCTGAAGGTAAAGCGCTTCTGCCCTGTCGTACTGCTGTAGTGAAAAAACACTATTCGCAAGCCCCATCAATAACAGATAGCTTTGGGGCCAGCGCCTGTGACCGTTGCTATACATGCTGGCAGCGAGTTCAGGAGACAGGCTGGATTCAAGCGCGATGGCCGCTTCGGTAAATGCCTCTTGTGTGGCACTTGGCGGCATAATATCTGGAGGAACCACAACCACTGACCAGTAATTTGATCTTGCCCAGGTACGTTCAAACACCGCAAAAGGACGTATTAGCCTTTGCATTTCACCCGAACGCAGGATGAGCTCCTGTTCGCTCAGATCATAACCAACCACAACGGCATAGTGCCAGAACGGGTAGAAGTCATACCCCAGGTTCTGCAACACCAGCACCGGATGTCCCGCAGCGATCTCGGTCAGAATGGAATCCAGCTGTCCCTCCTGCTCTATCGCCAGTAACTGATAGCTGCGCACTGCGGCCAGCATTTCAGCCTGTAACGAGCCTTTTAGCTCAGGGATATACACCATCGGCAATAATTGCTCAGGGGTGGTGGACTTCTGATAAAAATTTATGACTGTCGCCAGCGCTGCTGGCCCGCACTGGTATTTCTGCTGTGGATAGAAGGGTACCGACTCCAGTTCTACCTGTTGCGGAATTTTAGGGGGATGCTCGATCAGCTGCCGGGTTTGCGGCGTACTGGCACAGGCCGACAGCACCAGCATTAAAAACAACACAGCCACCTGACGGTAGCTGTATTGCAGAGAACACATAATTAGATTTATTTTACTGGATGAATAAATGGGAATATATCTGTAGCACCAATAACATCAGTAATCACAAAGACAATAAAAATAGCTAGAATAGTACCACCAGCATCCGCACCAGCTGGCAAATCCTGTAAACGAGTAACGATATCAGCAACCTGCTGATCGCTGAGACTAGCGGTCCTAACTTTTGCCATTTCCGAACTCACACCCAGCTCAATCAACTGTGCCTGAATGGTCTGACGAGCCTGTTGTTGGTCAAGTTGACCCAAAGCCTGATTCAGCATGCTGGGTGTACCCACCATACCAGCATTTACCGTCTGCGGCATCCCAGCCATAACAATCAATCCCATAACAACGGTTACAAGTACCTGCTTTATTTTACCCATACCATTTACCTCTGGTTTGTTAGTCATGTCTTTTTAGCTTCGAAAATATTAAGCTGAAAACCGTACCGAGGACTATCATCGCATGAGATCTAAGCGCGGAATTCAGTTTAAATCAATCCAGAACTAGTTTAGCACCACTCTGGCAAGAATAAAGCGAACAAATAACAGCAGTATGATAGCCGGTGACTTTAACTGGATCTATGCATTGAAACCGCCAGGTTTAACTATTCCACCGTCAAACAGGCCATAAGCTATAACCTGAACATCATATGACCGATAGCCCCATTGAATCAGAAAGTCACTTTGCCGTAACCAGAATTCCAGTCACTGGAATCAATCAGACGGTGATAGAGATATTAAAATCTGCCGAGCTGCGACTGATTCTGATTTCTTATTACGCTATGGCACTATAGTTGCTATCGTAGTAGATAAACCCTGGCACCATATAACTCTGCCTCCTTTTATACAGATTTATCATCCAATTGCCTCAAAATAATTTTTTCTACAGACTTAACGACCTAACTCCGGCTAGTGCAGAGCGGCAATAGCTGCTAAACAACAGCGGGTCACCTGGAGTGCCAGGTTAGAGTGATTATTTAAAAGCCTCAAGATTAATCCCATGCTCCTTGATAACCTCCTGCACCTGGAGGCGTTTTTGACCAGCGGCAACTGCCATAACTTTGGCAACAACTTCAGAAATTTCGCCTTGTGCAATCTTTGCCTTCCTGGCCTGTGTTAAATAGTATGCAGTACAGGGTGCGCAATTCATCGCAATAGCGGCCGACAGCCCAACTAAGACCTCAGTTCTGGTATCTAAGAACTCATTGTTATGAGTAGACTCATAGAATGAGTCATATTTTTCCTGATGTTCTTTTGTGAGCATCTTTATCTCTCTCCTTTATACGCTCTAACAGTTATATTAACGAGCCCATGTCCTGTTATACATTTTCTAAATATTTGATTCGCCAACTTAACATCGACCTGTGTTCCACTCAATGTTGCATGCCTTGCACGTGAAATATCTTGTTTCATTGTCGATACGCATATCTTTTTTCGTTAGCAATTTATTGCATTTCAAACATTTGCAGTTACGATCAACTAAATAAATTGCCAAAAAAAGTAAGGCAAACATGCTAACCCCTGTAACTGCAAGGATATTTTCTACCAACCCATGCCTTCCATAAATGTTTATCAAGAAAATACTAAAAGCCCCGAATGGGATCATAAATACAAAAAATGCTATGAAAATATTTCTCCGTAATTGAGGATGCTTTGGATGGTCACGTTTATCCATATTCTAAATATGCCTAACGGCCAGCTTTGGCGCAACCTGAACGCAGTGCAGCGAATGAGCGAATCCGAGCGAATTGGCCTTGTATGATTGAAATTCCATTATTAATCGCCACCGCTTATACTACCTGAAGGTGGTTGAACACCAATACTGTCATTAGCACCACCACCAAAAGGTTTTTTATTTATTTCCTTCACGTCGTGACTACGATTAAACAGCCATAGAGCTAAAGCAGCAATAAATGGAACCAGCCAGACTAGAATAGTTTGTACAATTTTTTGCATGGGATCGAGATCAATTCGGTTAAACAGGTAAACTGACACCAGAATATTTAATATTGCGGCGATGCCGACCAAAGACCAAATAATTATTGTTTCATCCATGCTGTTTCCTTTAGTTAAAACCGTATTACCCAAAGGTCATTGACCCATTTTTACTTGAATTCTCAATATTATTCTTTATTCGTTGCATTTCAATAATCTGCGAAGGCAGTCGCTATCATACAGTCTGAAAAATCATCTTTTCTCAATTCCATCATTCAGTACATACTGGTTTGCAATTGCACCCCCTTTGAACAATACGCCGGGGCAATCTGCTAGATCATATCTGGATAAGGGGAGCACCTATTTCCAGCCTCCCCTGCAGAGGCTCACAGGTGTTAGTCTATGTCATCCAGTGGCTAGCTAATGATAGTAACAGTCTCTCTATTTTGTGAAGCCCATTCATGACACAAATCCGCCAGGTAGTTAGGCAACTCATCTTTTTTAATCTCTGATGGTATTACAATATCTTCAGCCAGTCGTCTTTTCCCTTCATTACCTAAGTAGTAGGCTTTCCAGTCGTTGTTGCATCGCAGCACCTGAACATGTCTACCAAATACATTTAGTTTCATAATCAATCTCAGCTAGCAAAAAAAATCACCGCTGCAGCGGTTCGATGAGGTACTGGCGATGTGTCCATATAGGTCCCGTTTTATTTTTTACGGAGATCGTATATTACCTGATGGGTGTCAAAATACCTTAACAGATGTTGACGACCAGCAGTCGTGCAAAACTGCGGAGTGAGACAATTTCATGCAACGCAAAACCACTCCTTTCCAGCAAAGTGCACCACTCAGCCCTGGTACGCTCTCGTCCGCGGGTACCGATGAGCATCTGCATATCAAAACTGGCGACACTGGGGTCGATACCCTCTGCTTCGGCAACACAGTCAATGATGGCGATAGTGGGGCGGTGTGGACCGCATGCGGTACGCAGACTGGCAAGTACCTTGTCCGCCTGGGTATCCCCCATTCCATGAAAGATAGCGGTAAAAAGATAGATATCGTGTTCGGAGCGCGCGCCAGGAATCGCTTCCAGCATATCACCGCCAATAAATGTAACGCGATCCAGCAACTCCGCATCGACTCTATTGCGCCACCCGTCTAGCGCGTTTTCGACCACCTGCGGACGATCAAAGACTAGTGCGTGCATTTTCGGGTGGCGCTTGAGGATGGCGAGTGCCTTGCTGCCGTTGGAGCCGCCCACATCGATCAGGCGGTCGAAGCGGCCCCAGTCAAAATCATCCAGAAAGTCAATGCCGGTAAGGGCTTCGACCGACTCCATCGCTCCAGTGAACAACGCATCAAGCTGTGGGTGTTGATCGAGGTAGTCAAACAGTCCCTCGCCGTGAATCTGCTTGAAGGGGATCTCGCCATTTCGTAAAGCAGGGCCCAGCGCCTCGAACCAGGGACGGCTCATCTCAGGCGTGTTATGCCATAGCACCATCTCGCGCACACTTTGTGATGAATCTGAACGCAGACAACTGGAGAGTTTATTATTTCTAAAACGCCGCTCACCACACTCTTCAAAGACACCGATAGAAGAAAGCATGCGCAGCAACCGATAAAGGTAGTCCGCGTGCAGCTTCAGGGCTTCGGCCACTTCATCGCTTGCCATCTCGTTGTCACCCAGGGTATCGGCGATTCCCAATTCTGTCGCTGCGTAGAGGGCCCGCGACTGCCAGTAGGCGCTGCCAATCTGAATAATGCGAAATGGCGCAGGTACCAGCTTGTTAGGTAGTAAGGCCAGTACGTTGGCAAAACGAATGGCGCGTAGGAACAACTTTACCTTGAAACCGTTGCGTTGCAGTGTACTCAACTCTTTCCTCCTTTTAGGATTGTAACCCGGCACTAAACAGGCGTCCGTTAAGGATAGCCAGCTGTTCAAGAAAAGTATCATCCATCTCCCGCTCCATCTGATCCTCAAACACCGGTTTGATCAACATCGGCATCATGGCGAGGCTAACAAAAGCGATACGCACCGCATCGGCATCGATCTCCGCATCTACCAACCCTTGCTGCTTCAGCTGTTCGATCTTTTCGCGTCCGCGTTGTCTGCCACGCTCCAGCAACTGGTGGATAAAGCGTTTTCCCGGCCCCTGATTCAGGGCCAGTACCTTGAGTACCAATGCAGGGAAACGCGGGTTTTTCTGCATGGTGTGGTAGTAGATGCGAAAGTAATCGGCAAAGCCATTAGTGGAGGAGAGGAGAGAGCTCTCGAGAACATCGAGCAGGGGTTCCAATGTGCTGCGAATCATCTCTTCGTATAACCCTTCCTTGTTACCGAAGTAATAACGAATCATCGATACGTTTGTATCCGCCGTAGCGGCAATCTGCCTGGTGGTAACGCGATGATAATCATCATCCAGAAAGCACTGCATGGCAGCGTCAATCAGCCGTTGATAAACCCCTTTGTCGATATTCTCATTCATACAATTCAGGTTAATGGCAGTTCAGCAAAAGTGATAGCGTTTTCGTTAATCAATAATACGCTTTTGATTGATACAGCAGGTGGATTACATGGTCAAGAGGTGGAAGATTCTCTGGCAAATCCATTTGCCTGAATCAGCGCGAAATAGATGAATTAAAAACCCGACATTTTAGATGACAGCATACCTGCTGGTTTTGTCGCTAACACCGTAGTTAAAGAGACACCAGGCATAGCATTTGTGATCGACGAGAGCTAAGCGAACGATTTTCGACGTTTTGTTACAGACATACGCCACTGGATAAAGCTGTGAATCATACAGCAACTTACCCTTTAGCCAACTCGTTAAGTGTTGCACCTACAAATTGAATTCACCTCGCTTAAATAAGAGCGTGCCTTGCCTCTAGCTCTGGCGCAACATCCCTCTATCCACAATAAAATCCACCACCTGCTGCAACCCGGCATCCTGCTTCAGGTTGGTGAAAACATAAGGCTTTTCTCCACGCATACGTTTGGTGTCGGATTCCATCACCTCTAACGATGCGCCGACATAAGGGGCCAGATCGATTTTATTGATCACCAGTAAATCAGAACGGGTGATACCCGGACCACCCTTACGTGGAATCTTCTCTCCTTCGGATACATCGATGACATAAATCATCAGGTCGGCGAGTTCGGGGCTAAAGGTTGCTGATAGATTGTCTCCGCCGGATTCGATAAAGATGACATCCAGATTACCAAAGCGACAGGTCAGGTCCTCCACTGCGGCCAGATTCATTGAGGCGTCTTCACGGATCGCGGTATGCGGGCAACCACCGGTTTCAACACCAACGATACGATCTGCATCCAGGGCTTCGCTACGTACCAGGAATTCCGCATCCTCGCGGGTATAAATATCATTGGTTACCACCGCGATCTGGTATTCATCGCGCATGGTTTTACATAGCCGATCCAGTAATGCGGTTTTACCCGAACCTACCGGTCCGCCTATGCCTATTCTTAAGGGTTGTTTATCTGTCATGTTTTATCCTGTAAAACTTTTAGGAGCGGAATAATCTCGTGTATTGAGTTTCATGCTGACAGCTGGCAATGGACATAGCCAGAGAGGAACTGCCAATATCCAGATCTTCTACCTGGCTAGCCTGCTCAATCACAAAGGGTAAAAACTCGGATAGCTTAAAGATCACGCGCTGCCCGGCACTCTGTCCCAGCGGGATGATCTTGACAGCAGCGAGCACGATATTTTCAAGCCAGCTCCACATCAGTCCATAGGCTGCGCTTTGCTGATTGATACCCCATTGCACACAGGCATAACTGTAGCAGGCGTGTTGTGATTTCATTAACTCGGCTTTATGCAATTCGGCCGCCGCTTCTAGCGTCAGCAGTACCTGGCAGAAAGCGCGCGCGCGGTTGCTTTCTTCCTGTAGAAATTCGGAGGTTTCTCGACTGGCCAGCAGGTACTCATTCCAGTAGGCGAGCCTGTCCATATCACGCTGTGTCCAGGCATCCATCATGCGAAACAAAAGTGGCAGTTCCAGATAGCGCAGGTTGGTTTCTATCAGGCCGCGCATCCATTCGAACAGGTCATCCTCAGAGCGTATCCAGCCAGTCTCAGCCGCCCATTCAACCCCCTGCGAGTAGGTATAGCTACCAATTGGCAACGAAGGGCTGATCAGCTGAAATAACCGGGCCAGAGCCATATCAGTGTGCATGATGATGCCCCGTGGATGCAGCATGACTATGGTAAGCACCTGCCTCAGGTTCAAAAGGGGCCTGCTCTACAGTCACATGCATGCCCATACCATGCAGCATATCATCCAGTACATGATCGTGCTGATAGCGGATAAATTCAGAGGTAATCTGTAGTGGCACGTGCCGATTGCCAAGATGGTAGCAGGCCCTGGCGATTTGTAATGGATCATCCAGGTATAGACTACTGACGGTCTCGCTGGCAGCGATGATATCGATGACTTCGCCCGTTTCAGCCTGTAAGCGGTCGCCATGTTTCATCACGCTGCCGCGCGGCAGGAACAATCCAGCTTCCTCACCATTTTCCAGTGTGACTTTCTGGCGCGATTTAATGCGTAGCTCCAGTGGCAAGGTAATAGCGCTATAACTGCTATGATCAGCGTCGGTAAATTGTGTAAAACGTAGCATAGTTAAAAAAGAAAATATTTCTGCGCCATAGGCAATTCACTAGCGGGTTCACAGATGAGTAATTCACCATCCGCATGCACCTGGTAGGTTTGCGAATCCACTGTAATTTCAGGCATATAATCATTATGGATCATGGATGCCTTGCTGATATTACGACAACCCTTGACGCCGCCAATCAGTGATTTCAGGTTTAACTGTTGATGTACACCTGCCTGTATCGCTGCCTGAGACAGGAAGGTCATCGTGGTCTTAGCTCTGGCCATACCCAGCGCGCCGAACATGTGGCGATAATGCACTGGTTGAGGGGTTGGAATCGAAGCATTCGGATCGCCCATCGGTGCCGCGATAATCATACCACCCTTGATAATCAACGAGGGCTTGGTGCCGAAGAAAGCCGGCTTCCATAATACCAGGTCTGCCAGTTTACCGACCTCTACCGAGCCCACTTCATGAGAGATGCCATGAGAGATCGCCGGGTTGATGGTGTACTTCGCAATATAGCGACGAACACGAAAATTATCTGCCTTGTCCTGATCGCCTTCCAGGCTGCCACGCTGCACCTTCATCTTATGTGCGGTTTGCCAGGTTCGAGTGATGACTTCACCTACCCTGCCCATGGCCTGCGAATCGGATGCAATCATGGAAAAGGCACCTTTGTCATGCAGGATATCTTCAGCCGCAATGGTTTCGCGGCGGATGCGCGATTCCGCGAAAGAGACATCCTCTGCAATATTGGGGTCAAGGTGATGACAAACCATCAGCATATCCAGATGTTCATCCACCGTATTCACAGTATAGGGCCTTGTCGGATTGGTCGATGACGGCAATACATGCGAAAAACCAGCTGCCTTGATAATATCCGGCGCATGCCCACCACCAGCACCTTCGGTATGGTAGGTGTGAATGGTACGGCCTTTCATTGCTTTTAGTGTGTCCTCAACGAAGCCGGATTCATTTAAGGTGTCGGTGTGGATAGCGACCTGGACATCCATCGCGTCAGCAACTGATAAACAGTTATCAATCGCGGCTGGCGTGGTGCCCCAGTCTTCATGTAGTTTGAGGCCAATAGCGCCTGCGGCAACCTGCTCTTCCAGCGCTATTGGCAAACTCGCATTACCCTTGCCCAGAAAACCCAGATTCATTGGCAGATCATCGGCGGCTTCCAGCATGCGATGGATGTTCCACGGACCCGGGGTACAGGTCGTCGCATTGGTTCCAGTGGCCGGACCCGTTCCACCACCCAGCATGGTGGTCACACCCGACATCAATGCATCATCCACCTGTTGCGGGCAAATGAAATGGATGTGCGAATCGATACCGCCCGCAGTCAGGATCTGACCTTCGCCCGCAATGGCTTCGGTACCTGGACCCACCACGATATTCACACCCGCCTGGGTATCTGGATTACCGGCTTTGCCGATTCCACTGATGCGACCATTCTTGATGCCGACATCGGCTTTGATCACCCCCCAGTGATCTACGATAAGGGCATTGGTAATCACCACGTCAACCACTTCATCGGCTGCGCGCTGGCACTGCCCCATGCCGTCGCGGATTACCTTACCACCACCAAACTTGACTTCATCGCCATACACGGTTTTGTCGTCTTCAACCCTGATCCAGAGTTCGCTGTCACCCAGGCGCACTCTGTCCCCAGTTGTAGGTCCATACATTTCGGCATATGCCTGTCTTGATATCCTGGCCATTATTCCACCTTCCCCATTACCCTGGCGTTAAAGCCATAAATCACCTGTTCACCCGCATACTTCACCAGTGACACCACCCGGGTCTGACCCGGTTCAAAACGCACGGCGGTACCTGCCGGTATATCCAGTCGATAACCCTTAGAGAATTCGCGATCAAACTGCAGCGCGGCATTGGTTTCGTAAAAGTGATAATGCGATCCCACCTGGATCGGGCGATCCCCGGTATTGGAAACTTCGACCTCAATTACTTCGCGCAAGGCATTGAGTTCAATATCACCCGGCTCTGTAATAATCTCACCAGCAATCACGCCAGGTGCTTTGTTGCTGATGATCGGTTCATGCACCGTGACCAGTTTGGTACCATCGGGAAAGGTCGCTTCCACCTGTACATCGTGGATCATTTCCGCCACCCCATCCATCACATCATCTCCAGTCAGCAGGGTACGCCCGAAATCCATCAATTCCGCAACGGTTTTACCATCGCGAGCACCTTCCATTATCTCGCCACTGATATAGGCAACGGCTTCGGGGTAATTTAATTTAACCCCGCGCGCCTTGCGTCGTTCCGCCACCCTCGCGGCGGTGAAAATGAGTAATTTATCTTTTTCTCTGGGTGTTAATTCCATAATTCAATCCTGTCAGGTTTTCAGGTTAGCCATCACTCGCTTCTCAGGTGTTCCAGATACGCGGATGACAGCTGTTACGGTTTAAAGCAATAATTCTTATTTGATCCCACAGCTGGATGAAGTAGCGATTCAGGTCTGCAGTACTTTCGCCCATATAGCGCACGATGAGCAATTCGCTGCGTGTGCTGGTGATCCCACAACAGCCTTTTTCGGGTTGTGTCTGACGCAGCCTGTCGATCAGCTTATCCTCTAACCCCTGTGCATAAACCAGCAAGGTGCCATACACCGGGTAACCTCGTAAACCACTACTACGGTTTATCTCATTCGCATCAATGCGCTGCTTCTCATTAAAAATCAAATGACCTTCGCTACGCAATGATAATTCACTGGTCACCTGTCCGTGGCTGAAGGGTTCATCATTGGCGGGGCGTCCGAAGCAGTGTTTTTCCCATAGCATCGCAACACTGCCCGGCGATACATCCATTTGGGTATGGGTATACACGCGTGCACCGGGAAAATAGATATTCTCCTGCGGCAGGAATTCTACAGAACTGTCCGCTTGCAGCGAGAATTGCTGTTTAACCAGCGCGGTCTCACCTGCGCTAAGATAGAATTTGGTTGCCCCAGGCGTGGTGAACAGGGCATGAGACTGTGTAGTAGCGACAACATTCAGATCCAGTTGATCGCCACCCACGACACCGCCCGGAGGATGTAACAGGTACACATGGCAGTAGTCCTGCTCGGGGTAGAATGGGCGTTGAACCGAGAGCGGACCGTAGCGCTTTTTTGGGTGTAAATGGGTTTTGACTTCCCCGGCACTCAATTCGAGGTCGAGTCGTGCAGACCAGTTCTGGGTTCGTGCGACAGATGTCATGCGTGCCCTGTGTAATATTGTTTATCTTTTTCTTTTAACTCTGGCGAAGCTTAACGCTTTGTGTAACGCCAGTGCGCTTACGCCACTCAGCAACAAAAAACCCAGTGTGCTCACTGTAGTCAACTCCACATGCCCTGGATGAGCCAGCGCATTGAGCGGAAACAGGGCTATCAGTATACTCAGTTTTTTCATCATCTGCCTCTCACACGGTTAGATATTGTTTAATTAATTCATCACTCAATTCATCGATCTGACCAGCAGCCACCTTACGCCCGCGATCCAGTATCGAAAAATTATCCGCAATCCTGCGCACAATGGGTAATTTCTGTTCTACCAGCAAAACCGTAAGCCCGATTTCACTACTGAGTTTTTTGATAATATCACCAATCTCCTGCACGATATTGGGCTGAATACCTTCGGTAGGTTCATCCAGAATCAACAGCGATGGATCAATCACGAGCGCACGACCTATGGCCAGCTGTTGCTGCTGTCCGCCGGAAAGATCACCACCACGTCGCCCCAGCATGTCTTTTAACACGGGGAACAGCTCGTAGATAAAATCTGGAATTTGTTTTGACTTATCTTTTCTGGCGCCCAGTCCGATCTGCAGGTTTTCCCTGACCGTGAGTAATGGAAATATCTGGCGCCCCTGTGGTACGTAACCTATCCCCATGGCGGCTCTACTTTCCGCATTAGCCTTGATCAGGTCATGACCATCAAAGGTCATATTGCCAGAGCGTATCGCCTGCAAACCCATGATGCAGTTCAACAGGGTGGTCTTACCTACGCCATTACGGCCCATCAGGCAATTACACTTACCCGTTTCCAGCTCCATATCGATATCCCACAGGGTATGGCTCTCGGAGTAATACTGATTTAGATTTTCGATCTTAAGCATGGCCACTATTCCCCCAGGTAAACTTCAACGACTTCGCGGTTGGCCTGAACCTCTTCCATCGTACCCTCAGCCAGCACACTACCCTGATGCAGCACTGTGACATCACTGGCAATCGAGCGTACAAAATCCATATCATGTTCCACCACCACCACGGAATGTTTACCGGTCAGGCTATGCAATAGTTCAGCTGTTTTGTCCATCTCCTGATGGGTCATACCCGCAACTGGCTCATCTACCAGTAATAAACGCGGTTGCTGCATGACCAGCATAGCGATCTCCAGCCATTGCTTCTGTCCATGAGACAATAAAGAGGCAGAGTGATGTTTCATATCCATTAAACCCGCCTGCAAAAGAATTTCATCGATACGGTCTTTTTCTTCTGCACCCAGTTTGGCAAACAGTGTTGGCCAGACGCGTTTATTCGCAGCCATTGAAAGTTCCAGGTTTTCAAACACCGTATGCTGTTCAAATACGGTAGGTTTCTGAAATTTTCGACCTATTCCGATCTGCGCTATCTCGGGCTCGCTAAATTTAAGCAGATCAATATCCTGCCCGAAAAACACCGAACCTTTATCGGGTCGTGTTTTACCCGTGATGATATCCATCAGCGTGGTTTTACCGGCACCATTCGGGCCGATGATACAGCGTAGTTCGCCTTCCTTGATGTACAGATTTAAATCATTAATCGCTTTAAATCCATCGAAGCTTACCGATAAATCTTCTACATACAAAATCATGCCCTTGGAAGTATCCGGCACAATCTCATCCGCGCGTATCATGAAGTTAAAAACCTGGTCACGCCGCGCAAAATCTCTTAATCCATTCAGACCATTCATTTTGCAGCCTCCCCGCTTAACTCGGCTGGCGTGGAATCGTTTCTAGAGCCTGATTTCTTTTTGCGTTTGAACAGGCCGATAATGCCATCCGGTGCAAAGATGGTGACCAGGATAAACAGTCCGCCCAGAGCAAACAGCCAAACCTCAGGGAATGCCCCGGTGAAATAGGTCTTGGCATAATTCACCACCAGCGCGCCCAGCACCGCACCAAACAGGGTGGCGCGTCCACCGACTGCGACCCAGATTACGATTTCAATGGAATTGATTGGCGAAAATTCTGAGGGATTAATGATGCCCACCTGCGGAACATACAGCGCACCCGCGATACCGGCCAGCACCGCTGAAAAGGTAAACACAAACAGTTTGAAAAAATCTACCCGATAGCCAATAAAGCGCACGCGGTTTTCACTGTCTCTGATGGCGACGCTCACCCGTCCCAGCTTGGAGTTAACAATGTAGCGGCAGGAAAGGTAGCCCAGTGCAAGCGCCAGCGCTGAACTTAAAAACAATACCATACGTACATTATCCGACTGCAGCGAGAATCCGAGGATATCCTTGAAATCGGTTAGCCCGTTATTGCCGCCAAAGCCCATTTCGTTACGGAAGAACGCCAGCATCAGGGCATAGGTCATGGCCTGGGTAATAATCGACAGATACACACCAGTGACGCGGGATTTGAACGCCAGCCAGCCGAATACGAAAGCGAGCAGACCGGGGATCAGCAATATCAGGACCGCTGCAAACCAGAACTGATCGAAGCCATACCAGAACCAGGGCAGCTCTTTCCAGTTCAGGAACACCATGAAATCGGGTAATTCAGGATTACCATACACACCCCGATCACCAATCTGGCGCATCAGGTACATGCCCATCACATAGCCACCCAGCGCAAAAAATGCACCATGCCCGAGACTCAGGATGCCCAGGTAGCCCCACACCAGATCCACCGCTATCGCCAGCAAGGCGTAGGTCAGATATTTACCTAATAAGGTCACGGTATAGGTCGGCACATGAAACATATTGTCCGGCGACAATAATTGATTCGCCAGTAATACGTAAGTGCAGGCAACAAACAACAGGGTCAGGAACACCTTGCCCCCAAAATCATTTTCCAGGAGTTTTCTGATCATTATTCTGCCGCCCTGCCTTTCTGAGGAAACAGGCCTCGTGGCCGTTTCTGAATAAAGAGAATAATAAAGATGAGCACCAGTATCTTGGCCAGTACCGCGCCGGTAACTGGTTCCAAATACTTGCCAACCACACCCAGTGACAGGCCGCTGATCAGGGTACCCCACAGATTACCCACACCACCAAATACCACCACCATAAAGGAATCAACGATATAGGCCTGGCCCAGGTTAGGCCCCACGTTGGTAATCTGACTGAGTGCGACACCTGCGACACCTGCAATACCAGAACCAAGACCAAAGGTCATCGCATCTACCCATTCTGATTTAATACCCATTGCGCGCGCCATATTTCGGTTCTGCGATACCGCACGCACATGCAGGCCCAGTGATGTTTTTTTCATCACCAGAAACAGCAGCACAAACACGATCAGGCAGAACAGGAAGATGTACAGGCGGTTATAGGTGATCGACAGTAGTGAATTAATCTCCAACGAGCCACTCATCCATTGCGGTGTTTCCACCGAACGATTGAGCGGAGAAAAGATACTGCGCACGAGTTGCTGCAGGAACAGGCTGATACCAAAGGTAGCCAGCAGCGTTTCCAGTGGACGCCCATATAGAAAACGAATCACGCCACGCTCAATGGCAATCCCCACCAGACCCGACACGATAAAGGCGGCAGGAATTGAGATCAGCACTGAGGCCCCTATATGATTCGGCATAATAAGCTGAACCACATAAGTGGTATAGGCACCAATCATGATCAATTCACCATGTGCCATATTGATGACCCCCATCACCCCAAAGGTAATAGCAAGACCAATCGCAGCTAATGCCAGAATTGAACCCAGGCTGAGGCCAAAGAACAGGGTTTCAATATAGGAATACATAGAAACGCGAGACTCAATCTTATGTACTGCTTTCATCGCAGCAGTCTTAACCGACTTATCATTAGCCGATTGCGAAAGCTGCTTGAACTTATTCAATACATCGGGATTGAGCTGATCCTGCAACGCCTCAATTGCCTGCAACTGTATCGCGGGATCCTCAGAATCCAGGCCGGTAAACGCAATCACCTCGTTGATGGCCTGTATCACATCAGCGTTCTGTTCTTTGGCTAACATGCGCTTGAGCAGATCAACCATATCGGTATCGGCCTGCCCCATTAAATTTGTTACCGCCTGCTCACGTACCTGAGCGTCCGGATGATTTAATTTGAGATTTGAGATCGACAGTTTAAGCAACTGCCGTAAGGAATTATTAATGCTGACTTTCTTCAACTTACGCTTGGACATGGTACCCAGGTCTGCGCCGCTTAAGGCGTCGGTAACCTGCATGCCATCATCCGCACTGTTAACAAAAACCAGGGTATCATCTTTCTTCACATAATAGAGATCACCCGAAAGAATGGCATTCAGCAGAATTTCGGTTTTTTCATGCCCACTGTCCGTCAGCAGTTGAATACCCTGGGCCTTACTATCAAAACTGCTGCTGGTCAGTAAGCTAATCGACTCAGCAAGACTGGCGTCGTCTGCCTGTCCAATACTGATACTGAACACACACAGCAAGGTAATCAACAGTCGAATAATTCTCATAGCTATCCTGTTGTTATGGATGAAGGGAATTTTATATGCAAACGCATACAGGGTTGAAACCCGGGGCTGGCATCAGCCCCGGACCATGTTACAGACAGGTTCGAATTAGAAATTCTGACCTGAACATTTTGCAGTTTTTACGTTGTAGTTACCGCAGCTTAAAGGTGCTCTCCAGTCAGAGATAATATCCTTTGAACCGGGCAGGTAGTCAGACCATGCATCACCAGGAACCAGACCTGAAGTCTTCCATACCGTTTCAAACTGACCATCATCCTGAATCTCACCAATCAATACCGGCTTGGTGATATGATGATTTGGCATCATGGTAGAAAGACCACCTGTCAGATTGGGGACAGAGACACCAATCAGTGCTTCCTGTACCGCTGATGGATCAGTTGTACCGGCTTTCTTGACGGCTTCTACCCACATTTTGAAACCAATGTAATGAGCTTCCATAGGATCGTTGGTGACACGCTTTTCGCTCTTGATGAATTTCTGCCACTTTTCGATGAATTCATCATTTTCAGGCGCATCAACACTCATGAAATAATTCCACGCAGCCAGGTGACCTACCAGAGGCTTGGTATCAATACCAGACAGCTCTTCCTCACCTACAGAGAAAGCCACTACTGGGATATCATCCGCTGTTACGCTCTGGTTACCCAGTTCTTTGTAGAAAGGTACATTCGCATCGCCATTGATAGTTGATACCACGGCAGTCTTTTTGCCAGCTGAACCAAACTTCTTGATATCAGACACAATACTCTGCCAGTCAGAATGACCGAAAGGTGTGTAGTTAATCATGATATCTTTCTCTGCGACCCCTTTTGCCTTCAGGTAAGCTTCCAGAATCTTGTTGGTAGTACGAGGATACACATAGTCAGTTCCTGCCAGCACCCAGCGCTTAACACCAATTTCATTCATCAGGTAATCAACCGCAGGAATCGCCTGCTGGTTTGGCGCAGCACCGGTGTAGAAAACATTCTTGGATGATTCTTCACCTTCATACTGTACCGGGTAGAACAGGATGCTATTGAGTTCTTCGAAAACGGGAAGAACAGACTTACGTGAAACCGAAGTCCAGCAACCAAAAGTTGCATCGACTTTATCCTTGGAAATTAACTCGCGCGCTTTTTCTGCAAACAGCGGCCAATTAGAAGCAGGATCAACAACGACTGCCTCCAGTTTTTTACCCAGCAGCCCTCCTTTTGCATTCTGATCTTCGATCAGCATCAGCATCGTATCCTTGAGAGTGGTTTCACTGATGGCCATGGTGCCTGAAAGGGAGTGCAACACACCGACCTTGATGGTGTCGGCGGCGATTGCCGTGTTCATAATTGCTGAGCAAGCTATCGCCAGAGTCGCTGCTTTAAGGGTTTTGAGTTTCATCGTTTCTGTTCTCCAGTTATTGTAATGACAGAAACCTGATAACAACTTTAGTGCCAGAGGAATAATAATCGCTATATTTCAATTAGTTAAGGTGACCCAGGAAATCAGCGAGTGTTTAATTGCCCCCTTTGGCAAAAATTACGCCCTGTTTTTGGGCATCCTGAAATGAATTTAGCACCTTTAAAGTGCTCAAGGAGTGGAATGGGCAGACTGATTGACCACATAGTGCAATGCATCAGTCCATTGATTGCGGCTTAAAAGCTGATGCTTAAGCTGAAAAATATCACGATGTGGTACGCGCGAAGCATAATCAGCATACTGGTTTAAACCCGATAGCAACTTACCCATCCAGTCGAACTGACTATCCAGTTGTGGTGCACCCTGCTTACCCTGCTCGTGGCAGGACTGGCAGTTTGCAATGTAAACCTGCTCCCCTCTGCGCAGCCGTGTGCTATCAATAACCAGTGACAGCTTTGCTGCCATTGCCTGACTCTGCCTGATAGTGACTTTATTGATATTGCACGAAACCGGTGCATCGCTGCTCAAATGGATGCGCGAGCTGCCTTCTGCAATCTCGCGAATACGGTAACTCAGGTAGTTTCGGCTCTGCCCAGATAAATCGGGGATCAGTCCCGAACCATTCCCATCACGACCATGGCAATCAAGACAAGTCTGTATGGAAACAGCAGCAAACTTGGCATCCGGCTGAGAAACAGCATTCAACTCAACCAGCTTCAAATCCAGCAGACTGTTTTGAATACTGTAATACAGGCTGATGTCGATCACCTCATCCTCTGAAAGCGATCGTGTGAAATCAGGAAAGGGGTGACGACTCATGCGTTGAGCTTTAAATGCGTTAATCTTTGAGTACAGGTACTCTCGCTTCTGCCCCTGTAGCATCGGGATGTAACTATTAGAGAAACTGAAATCCAGCGAATGACAGATTTCGCAGCGGCTCACCTTTTCCCAGATACGTCGCCGGATTTCAAGCGCACCACTAAGTGGATAATTTAACCGCGACAGGGCATCCGGCGCATTCCCGGTATGCACCGAGGGTAACAGGTCTACGGCAGAATCTGATGGAATGGTTAGTGATTGCCCCCCGGCAGTTTGTTGCGTAAGGGGCAAAACAGTCGAGGCATAGAACCCGCATATAATTATTATAATGAGCCGTTGCATACTCCAGAGTATAGAAGAAACTTCTGTTACAAGTCATCCTGCGCTGAAGACTACTAAAACGGGTAACAGTCTATTCCATTGCCGATCAGGGGTACTGGGTGACCAGTAACTCAGTCATTTTCTCCACATTCAGCTTTGACTTACCGTATAAAAATGAATAGACAACTAAAAAAGGCCATAGCCAATCAACCTCCAAAAATTAAAGGCAGACTGACTGGGCAGTATATTTAACGAGGGAAGTAAAGTTTGCGATCCTGCTTAATCAACGCCCCCGTCACCGCTTGCCGGTTTAAGACCGAACCAGGCGACGTAAAGCGCCGGCAGGAACAACAGGGTCAACACAGTACCAACCACGATCCCGCCCATCATGGCAAAAGCCATGGGGCCCCAGAAAATTTCCCTGGAGATCGGGATCAGCGCAAGCGTCGCCGCAGCCGCGGTCAACATAATCGGACGCATTCGATTCTCGGTTGCCTTGACCACCGCATTCCAGGCATCCATACCTTCGCCCCGCAACGTTTCGATCTGCACAATCAGGATAACCGAGTTTCGAATCAGGATACCTATCAGTGCCAGAATACCGAGAATCGCGACAAAGCCCATCGGGGCATTACTGGACAGCAGTGCGATAACCACACCGATCAAGGCTAGCGGCGCAACCGCAAACACCAGAATCAGTCGACTAAAACTTTGCAGCTGAATCATCAGGATAGTTGCCATGATGAATAGCATCAAAGGTGCAACAGCTGCAATAGGTCCCTGAGCCCTGGCACTTTCTTCGACACTACCGCCCACAACCACCGAGTATCCGGTAGGTAATGTTTTGCTAAATTCTGCGATCTGGGCAGATAGCTGATTGACTACCGTAGCAGGTTGTAAATTGCTTTCGACGCTGGCCTTAAGGGTTATGGTCGGCAATCGATCGCGCCGCCAGATCGTTGGCTGCTCCAGTTCATAATGAAACCTGACCAGTGCCGACAGAGGTACCGATTTGCCATTCGATGCGGGCAGTTGCAGGTTTTGAAGGGTTTCGATGGAACCACGTTCAGAATTTTGTGCGCGGCTGACCACATCGACCAGATAGATATCGTCACGTACCTGAGTAACCCGCGACCCCGCAACAATTCCGTTCAGCGCCGAAGCAATGTCTTCTGAAGTGACGCCGAGCTGGCGCGCCTTGTCCTGCAACACGTCGATCTTGACCACGCGTGCAGGTTCATTCCAGTCGAAGATCAAACCCGACAGGTTTTCATTGCTACCAACAATATCAGCCGCTCCCTGCACCAGCTTACGCACCGTCTGTACATCAGGACCACTAATTCGATACTGCACAGGCTTGCCGACGGGAGGACCAATATCCAGTAACTTAACGTAGGCTTCAGTGCCCGGAAATGTCTGCTTCAGATAATCCCGGAACTGAGTCCGTAGACGGTCACGTGCTTCGATACTTCTGGTAATCATGACTGTTTGACCAAATGTTACATCGGGTGGCTGAACATCGTAGGAAAGCACAAAACGCGGCGCACCTTCACCAACATAGGTCGCCCAGTGTTCGATATCCGGATTGCCAACCAGCATCTCTTTCTCAAATTGAGCCATCTGTCGGTTGGTTTCCATAATCGAAACATTCTGGGGTAAATGCCAGTCAACAATCAGCTCTAAACGGTCCGACGAGGGAAAGAACTGTTGCTGGACAAATGCCATGCCCCCAAGCGACGCCACGAAGGCGACCAGGGTCAATACAATGGTCAGCCAGCGAAAACGCATGCAGACATGCAGCAGGGAGGAGAACGTTGATGCCACGATTCCTTTTTTCTCGTGCTGCTGTTGCAAACTTTTTGGCATCACGCTGACGCCCAGCAATGGCGTGAACAGCACCGCCACCACCCATGAAACAGTAAGTGAAACGGCGATGACCACAAACAGCGTAAACGTAAATTCACCCGCCGCGCTGCTGTTCAACCCAACCGGGATAAAACCTGCCACCGTGACCAGGGTACCCGTCAACATCGGAAACGCCGTTGACGTGTAAACATGAGTCGCGGCCTTGCGCAGGCTATCGCCCAGCTCCAGGCGCGCCACCATCATTTCCACCGCAATCATGGCATCGTCAACCAGCAGGCCCAGCGCAATAATCAATGCACCCAGGGAAATCCGTTGTAACGAAATACCGCTATATTCCATCACCAGAAAGGTAATCGCTAATACCAGCGGAATAGAAATCGCCACGACCAGCCCGGCACGTAGCCCGAGACTGATAAAGCTGATCGCGAGTACGATAGCCACCGCCTCAAACAGGGCGCGGGTAAATCCTGAAACGGCTTCATCGACCACTGCTGGTTGATCAGATACGCGCCCAATGTCAACGCCAATAGGCATGTCGGCAATGATGCGTTCCATCTGCTTATCGAGCGCAGCGCCAAAATCTAGCAGGTTGGCGCCCGCTTTCATCCCAATCGCCAGACCGATAGCATCTTTGCCGTTGTAACGGAACAGGGAGCTGGGTGGATCGGCGTAGGCACGCCGGATGGTCGCGACATCGGTGAGCGGAAAAAACCGGTTATTCACTCGCAGGTTGATACTGCGTAAGCTGTCTTCAGAGGTAAATTGACCGCTCACGCGCAATGCAATGCGCTCCGGCCCCGCCTGTGAAAAGCCTGATGCGGTAACCGCATTTTGTGCTTTCAGGGTCGATAGTACGGATCGTTTATCAATACCCAGCGCGGCAATTTTCCGGGTCGAGAATTCCAGGTAGATCACCTCTTCCTGGGCGCCAATCACCTCTACCTTGCCTACATTTGGAACATGCAGCACCTGGGCACGCGCTTCTTCGACATAGTCCCGCAACTGACGCTGGCTCAGGCCATCGCTGGTAAACGCAAAAATATTGCCAAAAACGTCCCCAAAACGATCATTAAAAAATGGACCGACAACACCAGCAGGAAAAGACCCTCTGATATCTCCAATCATGTTACGCACCTGCACCCAGGTGGGTGAGACATCCTTCGCGCGGGTAGTAGGCAACAGGTTGACAAAAATAATCGTCTGTCCCGCCGTGGTAATACTCTTGGTGAAGTCTAGCGAATCCAGCTCCTGCAGTTTCTTCTCGATACGGTCGGTCACCTGTTTGGTCACTTCCTCGGCCGAAGCACCTGGCCATTGCGCCTGGATCAACATGGTTTTGATGGTGAAATTAGGATCTTCTTCGCGTCCCAGGTTGAGGTAAGACATCAGTCCCGCGACCAGAAAAACCATCATAAAATACCACACCAGAGAGCGGTGCTCGAGCGACCAGTCGGAAAGGTTAAACTGCTTCATAGCGTGCTCTCCACATCGATTCTCACTTGCTGCCCCTCCTTGAGGCTGTTCACACCCGCCACAGCAACCCGCTCACCTGCCCGCAATCCCGCAGTAATCACCATATTTTTCGCCCCCTTGATGTCACCCTTAAGTGTCACCGTCCGCGCTGATACCGTACTGGTTTTAGGGTCGATCACCCATACCTTGCTGGTTTCCCCTTGCTGCAGCAGTGCCGATCTGGGTAATACGAGCTGCTCGCCAGAGTCAAGAACTGCTGACGCCGTTACGATAGTACCCAGGCGAAACGCCGATGAAGGATCAAGCAGGCTGATTTTGACCCGGTGTGTGCGTGTAGTTTCATCCGACTGCGGGGCAATTTCTCGTACCATGCCCAATGCGCGAATGGTTGGCTCCAGCTGTAAAAAGATATCGAATGACGCACCAATCGAAATCGCGGCAATATCGTCTTCAGGCACATCGATTACCACATCGCGTAAATCGGGCCTTGCTTCGACAAACGCCGTTTCACCCGCTGAAAGTACCTGACCCACCTCAGCCGAGACTTCGGTAATCACACCATCAAATTCGGCATGCAACTGGCTGTAGGCGAGTTGCTCTTTCGCCTTATCGAGATTGGCCTCGGCTCTAGCCAGCGAGGCTTGCGCACTTTCCTTCACCAGTAATGCATTCTCATATTCGGCCTGCGAAGCGGAGTCGACCTGCGATAGCTGGTATTGACGACGCTCGCTCAGCACTGCGTTTCTTAGCTGCGCTTTGGCATTGGAAAGTTCAGCTTCTGCGCTGCGCACAGCCAGCTCCAGCACCAGTGGATCGAGCATTGCAATCACCTGACCTTTAGTGACGATGTCACCCACATTCGCCTGGCGTTTTATGACGCGGCCCAGTAACCTGAAACCAAGCTCAGCCTGTATGCGGGGCTCCACTGAACCCGCATAGCGCAGCCGGTTCGCTGCCTGCGGGGATACTATTACCGAGAGCAGAGGCCGTACCGGTTCGGACATGGTGGGTTCTTTGTCATTACAGCCAGCCACTATTGCGCTGAATACCAGCGCGACCAGTATGTTTTTGAGCCAGTTCATATCTCCTCCATTTTCAGGATCGATACCTGCTGTCCCATGCGAATAAGCTTCCCTCCCTGACTGACCACCAGGTCTCCATCCTCTAAACCACCATTTACCGTAAACTGTCCTGTTTCATAATCTGAAACCGCCACCGGCTGTAGTGAAACGCGGTGAGTTTGCGCATCGATTAGCCACACTGCGGGGTTTCCGTCGAGTGAAGCCATTGCACTCCACGGCAATAGAATGACGCGCCTGGTCTGGTAAGAAAAGCGGCCAGTAACAATGGCACCCAGCGGCATCATGGTAGCCTGCTCGCCGAGATCGACCTTGACTCGAATCGTACCGGTTGAAGCATCGATAGTAGGGGATACTTCGCGTATCGTAGCAGTCACCTTTTGCGCAGGGTCTGACAACAGCGAAACCTCAATCTGAGAGTCCGCGTGATTGCTCAGAAACAGTGATTCGAATACATTGAATACCGCATCACGCTTACCATCGTGCGCCAGTGTAAATACCGTCTGTGCAGCCTGCTGAACCTGCCCGACTTCGGCGTGACGCGCAGTGATAATGCCATCCGCATCCGCCTTGAGGTAAGTAAAGCCAAGCTTATCCTGGGCGCTGGCGAGCACTGCACGCGCGGCTTCGGTAGAGCCTTCGGCGGTACGCAACGCTGCTTCCGCCTGATCGTAGTTTGCCTTTGAGGTAATGTGCCCGGCTAACAGCTCTTGCTGGCGTTTCAGTGTCAATTTCGCCTGGCGTAGCTGAGCTTCTGCGGCTTCCAGCCCGGCCCTGGCGACATCCACATCGGCCTGCTGCTGAGCTGGATCAACTCGCGCCAGGATATCGCCTGCCTTAACATGGCTACCCACCTCGACATTGCGTTCGATGATGCGCCCGGACACACGAAACGAAAGCTGTGTTTCAATGCGCGCGGTTACAGAACCCGACAATGTCGCACTGGATGAGAATTCCGTAGTTTTTGCCTCAACGGCGATGACACCCTTTGGCTGCGCCAGGGTGGCGGTTTTATGTTCATTACACGATGCAAGCAGCAGTACAAGCAACGAACAAACCAGTGTGTTTTTAAAATAGGACATGACATTTCTCAATCTCTGCTCAAGCATCATCAGACACCCATAGCGTAAAACCCGCTTCCTTAGATTTACTGCAGCAATGATATTATCCATCGCAATGCCCGGGTAACGGATTTATGAATCCAAACTAACTTGTCAACTGACAAGCAAGCGATATTGCATTTTAAGTTTTCACTTGTCAATCGAATAGGCGATAATCTACCCCATGAAAACAGAACAACGTGAAGCAACTCGCGAACTAATCCTCAATGCCGCCCTGATGGCCATATCGGAATCAGGGTTTAACGGGATTAGTACGCGTGCAATCGCTGATCGAGCAAAAGTCAGTCAGGGCCTCCTCACCTATCACTTCAAGTCCAAGGAAGCGCTATGGCGAGCCGCAGCAGATCATCTATTCGCGAAGGTAAATGAAGCATTGAAAGACGCCCTGTCTCCCGATAAGGCGCTTGACCCATTAGAAGCGAAACGCAACCTCATTCGCCAAAGCGTCTATTTATGCGCGGCTCATCCAGAATTTTTACGTTTCATGCTGGAACACGGGAAGGAGAACAACGAACGATCGCGCTGGATTGTCGACACCCACCTGCGCCCCCTGTATCAGAAGTTTTCCGAAGTCATGGCTGATATACCGCAGACTGAGCTACCCCATATGCTCTACATACTAACCGGTGCTGCGGGTTTAATCTTTTGTGCACCTAACGAGTGTAAACACCTGACCGGAACCGATCCAAGAACGGATACAGCAATAGAGCAACACGCAAACTATCTTGCAAACTTGATAGTGCCAAAGGCTAGTGTACTGCCCTAAACTGTATGTAGATTATATAAGCCCCCAGAGCATCCTAAGGCAGGCTCAGCTGGCTTTTATAAATCGAGAACATATCTGCCGCTCCAGGTGTTTTTAGTTGGCTTAACAGGATACCTCCATCCAGCCCATCGAAGGTATCACATGCGCCATGGTGTGTATCGGTATCGCCATACACACCTGCCTGCTCCACAAGCTGACCTCCATTGCGAACTAACTGATTTGTGTTCACGTTAACAAACTCATACACCCTGCAACCGTTATAACGATCTCCTACAGTTGTATCCACGGGTGTCACGGTCAAATAGGTTTTACCGTTCTTCTCTATTAATGCAGGTGCCTGAAAATGGTGATCGCCTGTTTCTGCCTGAGCGTCCGCCGGTGTTAATAGTCGCCCAAGGTATTGCCAGCTTGCCGCGTTGGTGATGTTGCACGGACTGGTGCAACTGAAGTGCACCACGTACTCAGTAACTTTGCTTGTGGTAGGTATAGAGGACGCATCGGCACAGTATATACTCATATACAGCTTGCTGTTCGTGGCAAGTAAGCCAGGTTCGAGAAAGATACACCAGTTCAATTCGGCTGGATCAGGGCCGCCCACTGTTTGTGTGATATCCGTATTCAACTGAAAGGCCGGTGTCGTACCGATAGGGGAAAACAGCGGTGTCGCCGTATTGTTATTATCTCCTTGCAAGCCTGCACCACCAAACAATTTGACTGGCGTCGCTGCAATCAGGCTCAGTGGGGTTGCGGCCGTTTTCAGGGCAATCCAGCTATAGTCGCCATATAAAGATGACTGATCTGCGTGCAGATACTGGAACCAGATCAATTTCCATTCTTCTCCTACCGGTGCAGCGGGGTCATAAACCAGCGATGAAGTTTCGTTCTGCCAGATACCTCTACTGCTTACCGCGACCGGAGGTGTGGTAGAAGCCATTGGCCCGAAATCTGTTCTTTCAACAGCGGCTGCTATCTCACCTGCATCATGCCAACTGACACCATTGTCATCGGAATAAGCCAGACGAATCGAAACACCCCAGTAAGCTGTCGAATTATAATTGGGCGAAGTATTCACTGAGGAATAACTCATCCAGATATACCCCGTAGTCGGATCATACGTTACCGAAGGGTCAAACATACCCAAATCACCGGGCGCTCCGGAGATGGTGAGTTTTTCAGCTGTGGGCGTTGTAGAAGACGAAGAACTGCCACCACAGGCAGTCAGGGAAAGCATGGTGAGCAGATAGACCAATAACGTTCTCATATTAATACTCCTGTAAACAATTCCAGTATTTGTAACAAAGCTTTCTATACCAGGATGGCTTTAAACCTTATCTGAAATACCTGTCCGACCCGGTCATTAGCTCGATTATGGGTTTGCGTATAGACCCACTTAACAGTCGCATCCCCTGACTCAAATTTCCGTCGGGCATTTCTATCAACAGATGATAATTTAAAACTATAGGTGATCAGGCCTGTCTATTAAACGATTCAGTTTCTCAAAAACTGATAAGAAACTGAAAAAATCAAATCGATACAGAAACACTATCATCTATGGTCCCTTTACGTGTTTCTTTATCCCTGTACATTGCCTTGTCTGCTCTGGAGAGAAACTCCTCCATTGACTCACCTTCACGCAATGTGACAACGCCTGCCGAAATACCGGTATTATGTAGTTTCGTTCGTAACCTCTGAACAAACAGGGTGGCATGATCACGATCAACATGAGGTAACACGATACCGAATTCATCGCCGCCCCAACGACCAAGTAAATCAGTATCCCGACATAACTCCTTCAACTGCTCGGCTACAGATATTAACAGCTGGTCTCCTGCTGCATGTCCGAATTCATCATTAACTTTTTTGAAATCATCAAGATCCATAAAAACCAGAGTGACTGGATTTTTATCCCGCTTATTGAGGCTTACCATATGACTTAGCCTTTCCTCCCAGTGACGACGGTTAATCAGTCCAGTCAAAGCATCATTATTCGCCAGATCCATAATCCTTTGTGTAGCTGTTTCCACTACACGTCCAATGATCAAGGTTGAGCCGAAAGTGGTTACCAGATAGGCCTGCCAATATGGTAGGCCGCGTTGTGAAGTAATAACTGCTGAAGTGGCCAGCCCCACTGCAAAGACCCATCGCGTATATCGGCGATGATGAAACTCGAAGACAAATATGAACAATATCGGGAATAAGAACCCCGTCAGATAAAGCATATCCAAAGGCATAATTACCAGCAATGATACAATCATCGTTAGCCCTAGTGGAACCTGCCACAGAGCAACACCTAATGTGATTCCACAAGATCTAAATTTAATAAAAGCAGTAATCAGGAAACAATAGGCGGTATAGCTGTAAATAACACTTTTATAGTCGAACCATGGCACCAGGAGAAGCGCCAACACTGAGACAATGCCAACCCCAAAAAACAACACGAAACTCAGTTCATTATAACGATAACGTGTGGTTTCAAGATCGAGACGAAAGGCATTCTTTAGCGTCTTGATAAAGGCATCTTCAAAAGCAGTCATTTTCCTGGCATGAAAGTCTAGGGTGATAAGATAAACTACCTAAAGACCGGGTAACATATTGCAATGCTGCTACCTGAATATTTATTTTATTATAACTACTATCCTAGACGCTAAATCAGCATTGTGCAACGAATGTGGCCCATTAAAATAGGCCCGCAATTAAGGCACCTCTGATCAATTTAACCGGGTCTACAAAAACGCCTGGAAGCTGGCTAGCTTATTAATACCGCTAAAGTGATAACGATATTATTCTCTAGCCCTTCTTCAACCGCGCGAATGCTTCCGCCATAGCCCCCTGCGGTTGCGGCTGTTGAGGTTTTTCTCGACGCGGACCCTGGCGGGATTTGTTGGCTTGCGGGTTTCCGCGTCGGGATTGATTTTCCTGATCTGGTTTTTCTGGTCTTGCAGATTCATCGCTTAAACGCATACTCAGTGCAATACGCTTACGTGGGATATCCACTTCCAGCACTTTGACCTTAACCACGTCACCAGCCTTGACTACTTCGCGCGGGTCCTTGACGAACTTGTCAGCGAGTGCAGAGATATGTACCAGGCCATCCTGGTGTACGCCGATATCGACAAAGGCGCCAAAGTTGGTGACGTTGGTGACGACGCCTTGCAGGATCATGCCCGGCTCCAGGTCTTTGAGTTCTTCCACACCTTCTTTAAACACTGCGGTCTTGAATTCCGGGCGCGGGTCGCGGCCGGGTTTGTCCAGCTCCTTGATGATGTCTTTAACCGTGGGTTCACCAAACTGCTCGTCGGTGTAATCGTTGGCTGCAAGGGTATTGAGAAACTGGCTGTCGCCGATTAAGGATCCAATAGGTCGTCCGCTTTTGTTGATGATGCGCTCCACCACCGGATAGGCTTCGGGGTGTACGGCGGATGCGTCCAGCGGGTTATCGCCGTTCATCACGCGCAGGAAGCCAGCGCATTGTTCGAAGGCTTTTTCACCCAGGCGTGATACCTTGAGGATCTCTTTTCGATTATTAAAGCGACCATTCTGGTCGCGATAGGTAACCACGTTGTTGGCCATCACGGGTGACAGTCCAGCAACCCGGGCCAGTAAAGGGGCCGAAGCGGTATTGATATCCACTCCTACCGCGTTTACACAATCTTCCACCACGGCATCGAGCTGGCGCGCGAGGCGGGTTTGTGACACGTCGTGCTGGTACTGACCGACGCCGATGGATTTTGGATCGATCTTGACCAGTTCGGCCAGCGGGTCCTGCAGGCGACGCGCGATAGATACCGCGCCACGCAGCGATACATCCAGATCCGGGAATTCATTAGCTGCGAATTCGGAGGCAGAGTAAACCGAAGCACCTGCTTCGCTCACCATGATCTTGCTCAGTTTTAAATCAGGATGGCGTTTCATTAAATCGGCTGCCAGCTTGTCGGTTTCGCGCGATGCGGTGCCATTGCCGATACTGACCAGGTCGACTTGATGCTTTTTTGCCAGCTGTGCCAGCAGGTGAATGGACTGGTCCCACTGGTTTTTTGGCGCATGCGGATAGATGGTTGCGGTATCCACCAGCTTGCCGGTGGCGTCTACCACCGCGACCTTAACGCCGGTACGGATTCCAGGATCGAGACCCATCGTTGCGCGCGGTCCGGCAGGCGCGGCCAGTAGCAGATCGTTGAGATTACGCGCAAATACCTTGATCGCCTCTTCTTCCGCCGCTTCGCGCAGGCGTAGTTTTAAATCGGTATCCAGATGGGTAAAGATCCTCACCCGCCAGGTCCAGCGCACCACCTCGTGTAACCAGCGATCCGCCGCACGGCCCTGCTCGCTAATCATTTTATGTTTGGCGATGATGCGTTCGGCAATACCCGGCTCACTTGCCTTTAACTCAGCATCCTGGGCTAACACCAGGTCGAGGTTGAGGATACCTTCCTTACGACCACGAAACATCGCCAGTGCACGGTGCGAGGGGATTTTTTTTATGCTTTCAGAGAATTCGAAGTAATCGGCAAACTTGGCGCCCTCCTGCTCCTTGCCCTTGATCACGCTGGAAGTCATCTCGGCGTGTTCCCACAGGTAATCGCGCAGTTTTCCAACCAGCTCGGCATCTTCGGAAAACTCTTCCATCAGTATCTGTTTAGCGCCTTCCAGCGCGGCATTCACATCCTCAACACCCTTCTCAGCGTCGATATAGGACTGGGCCAGGATTTCCGGGTTTTGCGTTGGGTCTTCATACAGTGTATGCGCCAAAGGCTCCAGCCCGGCTTCGCGTGCAATCTGGGCCTTGGTGCGGCGCTTCGGCTTGTATGGCAGATATAAATCTTCCAGTCGGGTCTTGGTATCGGCTGCGATAATCTCGGCTTTCAGTTCGGGACTCAGCTTACCCTGCTCGTCGATGGATTTAAGTACTGCCGCGCGCCTGTCTTCCAGCTCGCGTAAATAGCCGAGGCGGTCTTCCAGATTACGTAACTGGGTATCATCCAGTCCCTCGGTCGCTTCCTTACGATAACGAGCGATGAAGGGTACAGTCGAACCCTCATCTAGCAGTTGAATGGCAGCCTCTACCTGATTAATACGGGCATTGAGTTCTTCAGCGATACGTTGAGCAATATTCATAATTTCTGATAACAGATGGGTTTAATACAAAGATGGGGATTTAAAACCGGTAACACATTTTGAGAGGCAATAATCACAGCGCGGGAAGTATAGTGCGGTTTACCAGATTATGCGAGGACTCGACAGGCTGATAAAGGCCGCTACCCCCGGCTTGGCCCCGGGGTCACTGGCTTACAATAGATAATCAGGGGACTGCGCCATACTCCCTGAATACATCTTAGCGTAGGGTAAGAGGTTCCAGCCTATTTCCCGATCACCGATAGAAATGCGTCAGACAGTTCTCCGCGCCCCACTTTGTCTATGATTTCCTGGGCAATAGAAACAATGGTAGACAAGGAGCCCGTTAACATCACCATACCCAACTGCAGATTAACTCGTTTATCAGCTATCGGATTCATGGTATTGGGGTGTTTGGGCGAGGTAAACATCATCTGGATTTCGCCCAGGTCTGATGGCATGTGTTCGCAACCACCGCCAGGTGCAACATAAGCGAACAGATCTTCCGCAGAATTAAAGGTAACACTATCTTCCTTAAACACCCTGCCATCCTTTTCGACGTTAAACTCTATAGTAATAGGTAGCATGATCGAGATCCTCTTCTGTGTCGTTGGTATCAAGTATAAGACGATTGATTTTAGGATGTGCTGTTCTGGGTCAAACAGCAGAGCTAAATTCAATTTTGCGTTGAAACAGGGCTTGAAACGGGGTTGGACTTGCTATTCTTTTAACATCGCTGCTATGCCCAAACATAACGCTTTACTCAAGCTGCCGAAATGCGGATGCTTCCAGATGATGCTTATTCAGCAACTTGTAAAAATCGGTGCGGTTTCGTTTGGCCAGGCGCGCCGCCCAGGTCACATTGCCTTCGGTCATCTGTAATAAACGTATCAGGTATTTCTGCTCAAATTCCTGCTGCGCTTCTGCCAATGGCGGCAATACCGAGGTTTTACCGCGTAATGCTCGAATCACTAACTGTTCTGAAATCACCGGCGTATTACTCAGTACCGCAACCTGCTCAACGACGTTTAGCAATTGACGAATATTTCCTGGCCAGGGTGCGGTCATCATGTACTGCAGGGCTTCTGGTGAAAATGATCGCGCGACGCAGTCCGGGGTTACCTGCAAGGTTTTGTTTAAAAAATGTTTGGCGAGTAACACGATATCTTCACGCCGTTCGGCCAGTGAAGGAATTTCAAGCACGACGACGTTCAGCCGGTAATACAGGTCTTCGCGAAAGGTTTTGTTTTCCACCGCCTGCTCCAGGTTTACATGCGTCGCTGAAATAATTCTTACATCGACATCGACGGTTTGATTTGAACCAACCGGACGTATGCATTTTTCTTCCAGTGCGCGTAACAACTTTGCCTGAAAATCCAGCGGCATGTCGCCGATTTCGTCGAGAAATAAACTACCTCGATTGGCTGACTCGATCATCCCGGTATGACTGCTATCCGCCCCGGTAAAGGCGCCTTTTTTGTGCCCGAATAACTCTGACTCTAACAGGTTTTCGTGGATTGCCGCGCAGTTGATGGCAATAAAGGGATGCTTACTGCGTTGACTGGCTTTATGGATCGCCTGGGCGAGCACTTCTTTACCACTGCCACTTGCCCCCTGAATCAGAATACTGACATCTGATTTTGCAAGCCGTAACGCCTGTTTGAGCAATTCCTCCATCGCCTGGTTTTGCGTGATAATATCGCTGCGCCAGGCGTGATTATCAGCATCATCCTGCTGAGCACTTAAACCCGGCGATTGCCGCAATGCCTGCTCGATTTCGCGCAGGAGTTGATGCCCATCAAATGGCTTGGTGAGATAGCTAAAAATCCCTTTACGTGTCGCATCAACCGCGCCGGCAATGGTGCCATGTGCCGTTAACAGAATTACCGGTAGCGATGGATATTGTTGATGAATGCGGTCGAACAGTGCAAGCCCATCCATCTCCCCCATGCGTAGATCGGTGATCACCAGTTGAGGCTGAAACACCGCTAAACGCGATAAGGCATGGTGCGCATCCTGCGCGGTCTGTATATCGTAACCAGAACTTTTTAGGCGAATCGATAGAAGCTTTAACAGGCTTTCATCATCATCCACCAGCAAGATTTTCTGCTTTGTCATTTTCTACTATTCACCAATCGGACTGATCACGGATCGTTCCTTTTTATCAAGTTCTATCTCTATATTTTTTAGCTGATCGAGTTTTAGCTGTAAGGTTTCGAGCTGGCTTTTTAATATCTTATTTTTTTCAACGGTTTTAATACGGTGCTTTTCCTGAAGCGCTAACATGTTTCTTAACTGCTGGCGCTGAGAAACATGCTGCAATAGCATCAGGCTAAACTTCAGGTCTCTGCCCACTAAAGTTGAATTGAGTTTGATCTCATTTAATAAGACCAGCGCTTGTTCATCATTTTGAAACTCGCTGCCAGGAATACTCAGCCTGATCGCCTTGCGCAATTTGGAACAGTCTTCATCAACTTTTTGTCGCTCGATTCCACTATCGATATCATGCCTGGGCGCTACCTCGGATAACACAGGCATAGCGTTATAGTAATCTAGCGGATCATCTTCACAGGCGACGGAATCTGCTTTCATTTCGATGGATTTATCCGGAGAAGGTTCATTTATAATCGGGCGACTTAAGCAGCCAGCCTGCAGGATAATCATACTGATCAATGCCCCATAAAAGGTTCTCAATTTAAGCATTAGACATTTACCAGCCCTGATGTTTGCAAAGGTAAGCTGACGCGCAGATGCGCACCTTTTAATGAGCGAATCACCTTGATTGATCCATGATGTAATAACACATAGCGATTTACGATTGCGAGCCCAAGCCCGGTGCCTCTCACCGAGCCCTGATGCGCATGGCGTCCCTGATAGAATGGCTCAAAGATGCGCAGCTCATCCTGTTGATCGATTCCCGGTCCACTGTCCACCACATCCAGCTGCGCATTGCTCTTAATTTCTGTTAACAAGATACGAATATTTGAGTTTTTGGGAGAATATTTAATGGCATTCGACAGCAGGTTATCAATTATCGTCATCAATTGAACTCTGTCCCCCTTTAGACTTATTTTTTCCAGATTCTGTTCTATCGTCACTGCACGTGACCTCAACTCCAGCAAGTGTTTTTCTATGGTTTTTACCACTAATTGATCGAGCCATAAAAGCTCACTGTTAACAGGCTTTTGCTGGCTCAGGGCTAAATTAAAATCCAGCAACGCCTCTACTTCTTTCTGTAACTGCAAACCACTCTTGTGCAGAATTTCAACAATCTCCAGCTGATCGGCGGTTAATGGACCGGCAATCCGATCCTGTAATAATGAAACGCCTTCGCACAATGCTGTTAGAGGCGTTTTCAATTCATGCGACACATGCTGCAGGAATATCTTCTTTTGTTGATCCAATTCCGCTAACTGCAGTCTTAACCAGTCTAGTTTGCTGCCTAGCTGTTGAATATCCTGCGGCCCTTTGACCCGGATCTCGCTGGTAAAATCAGCACTGCCCAGTTTGTTAATAATGCTACCCAACTGTTGCAAAGGGCGGGTAATCAAAACACCAAACACCGTAGCTATTACCAAAGCCAGCGGTATCAATGCCAGAATCTGGAGCAGCAACAATTGTTCGACGTTATCAATGCGTTGACTCATTGCCTGACTTTTTTCATTAACCCGACTGCCGACGTCAAGGGGTAAATCACGCACCAGAACTGACAGATCAGAAAGACTGGTTTGTTTTACCGTCGCCACAGAACCGGCATCGGCTTTTTGCAACTTTTCATACAGTTGATTTTCTGCAGACTCCAGATCCTGCATTCTTTTTAATATCAGATCACCCAGAGGGTATCGGGTAAAATTTTCTATGCTGCCGAGTAATTGCTCGCGCTGATCTTCGTAGCGCTTCAGCAAGCTGCCCTCGCGCAGTACCCAGTATTGACGCGCTGTACGCTCCAGATTGAGTACCTGGGAAACAATGATTCGACTGGACTCGGTACTTGACGTGGTTTCAGCTATGGTTCCCTGCATTTGTCTGGATAGTGAATCGACCTGATAAAAGGTACTGATGAGCACAACGGTTAATGGGAGAACGACCAGAATAAATCCAATAAAAATTAATTGTTTTATGGAAGTAGCTACTTTGAAGCGCACTTTTACTCCCTTAAATAATGGCGTTAAATTTCAATCAGTCTATCCTAATATTGAAAATAATTATCACAACTTTGTAACTTTTCCGGTGATAAATGCAGCGCTTTCTCCTGCTATTTTTCTGTCTCTATTTAGCGACAGTCATAAACAGCCTGTTACCGTGAGAATTGCCGTAAATGCGATTTTCACTGTCTCCTTATAGCGACAGCTTAGCCTGATCAAAACACCGGGTTGTTTTTTAAACCGTTGAAATAAAAAGATTTTTTATGAATGGCTTAAGTCCTGCAATACCACTACTGGCGAAAGGATTACAGATCCAGCCATATATTTGATAACTCAATCTTTAAGGAATACAAACATGTTTAAAAAGTTAACTCTTGCAGCACTCGTAGTCGTTTTCTCAGGCGTCACAGTAGCCGCTGACGATAGCCTGTACAACAAAATCGACGCCAATAAAGACGGCTCCATTAATCAACAAGAAGCTTCTGCATACCCAATTTTGTCAGAACAGTGGAGCGAGCTGGATACAAACGCAGATGGCGCCCTGGATCAGGCAGAGTTTGCTAAATTTGAAATGATTAACGAGTAGGCATCGCTTTTGGGCCATTGGTAGTTTGTTAAGGGCTCCTCTAAAAATTCGGATTTTTTTGTGAGTGCAAGGAAGCTCCGCACGGAGAACCGCAGTGTATATGACATACATGAGGAGAGCCTGCCCCGTGAGCGCAGCGAATGCTTTGGGTATTCGAGTACGGAGCTAACGCCGCAGGAGTGGCACAAGGATGTGCCGTTTACGGACCTAAGGATGGAATCGCGGAAAAAGACAATTTTTAGAGGTGCCCTTATACTATTCGTCAGATTTCCCTCGACTTTACCAATGGCCCTATCTTTTCCATCATGAAGAGATTTAACCAGGTTTCAGATTAACAAGGCTTATTCTGGAATCTGGCCGTTTTACTGAATGGTTAGCAGATTTTTATCATTCTCTAAACTTGCCTGCTGTTCATTTTGCACGCACTGGTTCAGCGAAAGTACAGGGGGATCAAAAGACATACCAAACGGCGCGGCTCGCATTAATGTTGAGATTCCAATGATTTGTCGCGAGTTACCATTGATGATAGCCACATCGACATCCTTGATTAAACAGCTTCCACCAAGATTTATCGCCGCAATCCGATATAGCGGCACCCGTCTTTCCGACCCATCCGCCATGCGTCCACGTAACTGCTTTATAAACTGCGCCTGGCCAGTGCTGCTCAGCTCCGCCAGCGTTTCCTCGTTGATAACCGAATACGCCGAGCCCGTATCCACCAGCATCGAGTGTTTCCCTGCGCCGGGTATTTCTGTATCGATATAATAAGTTCTGGCGCCAAAGGTTTGCATGGGAATCAATTGCTCGACAGGATCTGCCCTTACCCCGCCGGAAACGAGGAGAAGTAATGCAGAGAGTAGTATTTTCATCGAGTTTCTCCCGTATTAACCGTCTCAACTGATGCGTACCTGCCTGACCTGGGGCCTAAAAAGCAGTGTTTTCATCAATAGCTACTTTAAGTGTAGTTTAGAAAAGACGCTGAGAAGGGGCGGATTTAAAAAGCGCCAAATACGACACACTTTGTCTAGAGACAGTGTAAATGCTTCCCAGTAGGCGAGCGAACCCTGAGCAGCAATGGTGCAGAGAAATAAAAAGCCAGAGATAATCCCCTGCTTTGATTGTTAACATGATTTCCCATCTGTTTCAGCCACGCTGTGAAGTTTTGCATCTTAATTTACGAATCACCTGCTGCCTCGAAACCTTTACCGGTTTCGGCAATGAAGGCCAAACGTGAATGCAACAGCTGGTTTTATCTCCCCTTCTGGAGTGCCGAAAATCGGGCCATTTAGTAAGGTCTGCGCACACGGACGTGCGCTGAGGACAGTCGAGCAAGGATGCGAGTCTGTCCGTGCCTTGCTAAATGGTTCGATTTTCGGGAAGCCGCAGGCCGCTCCAGTGGGGCGCCCTTTTCTTTCGTCTCTTTCTTTGGGGCGAGCAAAAGAAAGGGACTCGCACGCCAGCCAGGAAGATACTACAAAGCAAGGAAAGCTAAGGCGTGTGAAACTCTACACGATCAGAAACAACAAACGTCGAAACGTTCACAACCGGCTGAGTTTAGTGGGTAATCAGGTTTTCTTTTTCAAAGGTGGTGACGATTTTTTGTGCAATAAAATCTTTCAGATCGCGTTGTGTTGCTAAAAAATCAGGAAGGAAATTCCTGATAAACCAGAATCATCTTTAACCATCACCCCAATTTGCGCACGCGAAACTTACGCCCCTTGATCTTGCCTTCGCTGAGGATCTTAAGCGCCTGTTTAGCGATGGGTCGTTCTACCGCGACATAGGCTAGTTTCTCGAAGATGTCGATCTTGCCTATCTGTTTACCTGGCAGGGTGGTATTGGCTGTGAGTGCACCCAGAATATCTCCAGCGCGTATCTTGTCCTTACGCCCTGCGCTAATCTGCAGGGTTACCATGGGGGGGCTGAGTCTGAAATTCTCGCGCAATTTGAGTCGCGTGGGGTCTTCAATGGTGACGCTGGTTTTCTGAAACGCTTCGATCGCGCTTACGCGGCTGACTTCAGATGGCATGAACAGGCTCAATGCCAGGCCCTGATTACCTGCGCGCCCGGTTCTGCCGATGCGGTGAATATGGACTTCGGGGTCATAGGCCAGATCGTAGTTGACCACGGCGCTCAGCTCCTTGATGTCCAGGCCGCGTGCGGCAACATCAGTAGCTACCAGTATTGAGCTGCTTTTATTTGAGAACTGAACAAGTACCTGATCGCGTTGTTGCTGTTCCAGATCACCGTGCAGGGCAATTGCATGAAAGCCCTGTTCCCATAGCTGGTCTGCCAGTTCCTGGCATTGCTGTTTGCGGTTACAGAATACGACAGTAGATTCGGGGCGGTAATGATGCAGTAAGGCAACCAGTGTTTGCAGGCGCTCTCCCTTGTTGATTTCGTAAAAGATCTGCTTGATGTGTTTATCATCGTGCAGGCTTTCAACCTGTATATCGACTGGCCTGTTTTGAATGTTCTGGCTGATGTGCTTAATTTCGTCTGGCAGGGTGGCGGAAAATAACATCAACTGGCGGTTTGATGGGGCCTCATCGATGATCTGCAGCATGTCTTCATAGAAGCCCATATCCAGCATGCGGTCGGCTTCATCCAGCACCAGGGATTTGAGCTGATCAATCTTAAGTGATTGTTTGTGGATGTGCTTGATGATGCGGCCGGGTGTACCTACCACGATATGTGGACTGTATTCCAGAGAGGCGAACTGTGGGCCAATAGCGGTCCCCCCGCACAGGGTCAGAATGCGCGTATTGGGTACTGAACGCGCCAGGCGGCGGAGTTCCTTGCTGACCTGATCTGCCAGCTCACGGGTTGGGCATAATACCAGCGCCTGGGTAAAGGCATCCCGGGTATCGATCGCCTGCAACAGGGCTATACCAAAAGCGGCGGTTTTGCCGCTACCGGTCTTGGCCTGCGCCTGAATGTCCCTGCCCTGTAGTAGAACCGGCAGGCTAAGCTGCTGGATCGGGGTCATGTGGTGATATTCCAGTGCGTTCAGGTTAGCGAGGAAGTCGGGCGACAGATCAAGCGTTGCAAAGTCGGTAGTTGTCATGTGGGTCTACAAAGGGATAATTATCAGGGGCGCTATGCGGTATGCGCCCATGATAGCAGATAAGAAATGAGGCCGGATCGATTTATAGCGGCCTCGGGTGGCTGTGTTTTACTGACACTCGGCGACAGAGTGATCGCTACGATACTGACTGCTGCGGATACAATTGCCAAAGCTGTCCTTGATTGGGCTGCCACTGCTATCCAGTAAAAATGCAGCATAAAATGGCACCTTAACTTCGCTGGTATAGGTCTTGAGTTCGGCGGCGCTGAAGATCAGGCCGGGCAGGTTCTGTATCGGCTGAGCGGGAGAATCGGCGTCTTTCTGGAATACCGCCTGTCCAGCATCAACCAGGGTTTCCGAGTTTTTACCTCGTACTACAATTTGACCGTCCAGCACGCCTATATAGACACCTTGAGAGAGTGTCAGGCTGTTTTCACCCATCTGAGTAACGCAGGTGTGATTTTCACAATAACGTGCGCCAAAGTCGGTACCTCTAACCCCAATAGTGGCAACCGGGGTTTTAAATTCATAATTATCCGGGTCATCTTTTGCAATCAGGCCTGAAATGGCACGAAAAGCGCCTTTGATGAATTCGAATACGGAGATGCCTTTTTTGTTTTTCTCATCCCAGCGATATTGCTCAATATTGACCTGGCTGGAGGGCTTTACAGTGACGCTGGAGCCATCGAGAAATTTCACCTCGACCGTGGATTGAGGCGCTGTATGGATACTGTCTCCCTGCTTCAGAGAGAGGCCAATGCTGAATTTTTCACGAGTTTCATCACTATGAACCAACCAGCCCTGTCCCTGTAGCGATACCACTGATCCGATCATCAGTTGAATAGTGTCACTGGTATTGCTGTTAGCCGTTGTGTTGGACGCTGTCTTGATAAAGGTGGGTAGTTCCGTCGACGCACTCACCGACCAGGAAGCCAGGCACAGAAAACAAAGTAGGTGCAATGTTTTAATGAGTAAATGAATCGATACGGGCATGGTTAAAAAAGGTTCATAAAAGAAGCATGCTAACAAATAATCCGTAAAGTTATCCAGATAAAGTAAATTTTCACAGTTTTCGGTTCTTATGGAACCAACTGGGTCGGGACAAATCAACTCCGGGCTAAAGAAACTCTTTGATTAAAAATGATTTATTGTCCGTATTAAAGCTGTAACTTAGCGCTTAACTAAAGTCCAGGTAACTGAGGAAATCAATGTTAAAGGATAGAAGCCATGCCTCTAGCATTCGATATTTTCTAGCGAGGGATATCTGACCTATCCGCCATTACTGCTTTAAAAAGATTTCTTATTAAAATTTTCCTGAGGTAGAGCATATTGGGTCTAATGGCGACCTGGGGGAAGCTCTAGCTACCAGAACGGATCGGAGTCTTTAGTTTGCCGACCAGCAGACTAAGATCGGAGTTTGATGGTTCATGACAGGGATCCGCAGCCAGAGCCTGGGCCATGCTGCTGCAGCCCGGAGAAAAATAAACCATCACTTCGCAATGCAGCCTGCCCTCAGACAGGTGACAATAAAGAATTGCCTTATCTGATTGCTGCTTAGGATCGGGGTAGGTCCGCAGGAATAGCTGTTTGATCTGTTGCAGGCTGTCATCCGCAAGCATCGCATCGCCGAGGTTTTTATAGAACCAGTTCTGCATGCGATGGGATTGACCGAGGCGGTTAGACCTCGCCTTTGGGACGTAACAGACCGGCCAGTCGGTTACCCTGTTTTTGCGGGCCACCACGTGGAAACAGGCGGTGCAGATATTCACTGCTACCACGTTCGTTACCCCATAGCTGGCGAAAGTGTTTAATCATATGGCGTACTGTGGCCTGAGTACCCTGTTTGGCATACCACTGGCGCTCAAAGCGGATGACTTCCCAGTGTTCACTAGTGAGTTCAAGGTTCTCAATACGCGCCAGTTCGCGTACAAAATCCTCGCACCAGTCATCCGGGTCTACCAGATAGCCTTCACTGTCGGTGACAACTTCTCGTTGAGGCAACGTTACCTTACGTGTCGTCATACTTGGGTAGGCATTACTGCCGCGAGTGACGTTGGTCGCTGCACCTTCAGAGTTGCTGGCAGTTTCTGTGAGACTAAACAGCTCGATATCGATATGGCCATCAAGCCGTCCCTGATAGCGCTCCACGCCGCCAATCAGAATCTTTCCGCTACTAGCTGGCAGGTCAAAACAGGCCTGACCACTCCTATCGGTTGGGACTGGACCAATACGTCCTCCATCAGCGTCCAGGATCAGCTCAATTGGTGTTCGTTTGAGCGGCTGACGGGTAAATTTCATGTTTACATTGACACACAGCATGGTTTTATCTCCCGATGAAATGTTGAAAAGCAGCTTCAGAAATCTTTGTAAAAACACTATATAAGTTTGAGTTAATATAAGACAAACGATTTATATTGGACATTAACATCGGAATATCCGATATTAAAAGACATGGATACCAACCAGATTAAAACCTTCCTTGCCGTGGCCGCGCATGGTAGTTTTCTGGAGGCAGCGGCACGACTGCACGTCACTCAATCCACTGTCAGTAGCCGAATACAGGGGCTGGAAGCCTCGTTGGGTGCCACGCTGTTCGTGCGAAACCGATCCGGGGCCACGCTGACTGCTGCGGGTCGGCGATTTGTCCATCACGCCAAAACCTTTCTGCTGACGCTAGAGCAGGCTAAACATGATGTTGGATTGCCCAGTCGATACCGAGCCAGCATTACGATTGGTGCGCGTATTGCGCTGTGGGAGGGGTTTTTACCGCGCTGGGTAGGTGAGATGAGGCGTAGCAATCCCGATGTTTCAATTCGTAGTGAGATCGGTTTTGAAGAAGACCTGATGCGGCGCATGATCGAAGGTACGATGGATGTTGCGTTGATGTATACCCCGCAGCATAGTCCGGGGTTACAGGTATCACATTTGTTTGATGAAACCCTGGTACTAGTCACTAGCGACCCGCACAAGCCCTGGCCGGATGAAGATTATGTGTATGTTGACTGGGGGCCGGCATTCCATGCTCAGCACAGCAGCAGTTATCCGGATCTGGAGCGTCCGGCACAGGTCGTGAATATCGGCTGGCTGGCAGTGCAGATCATACAGAGTAACGGGGGAGCCTGTTTTGTCCCTATGCGCATGGCAGGACCGCTGCTGCAATCCGGGCAACTGTTTTATCGACGCGATAGCCCGCAGTTCAAACTACCGGCCTATATGGTCTACCCACTCAACAGAGATTCGCAGGTACTCGAGCAGGTGGTCAACAGCCTGCAACTGCAGGCTGAAGTCGAGTGGCGGCGTAGTGAAGAAATGTTAGCGAATCTCTGATTAATTTAGCGCTTCCCTGGAGTTATGAAACCGACAATAGTTAGTTCTGGGTGCGGTAGCTACGGGTTGAAATCTAATCAATCTGCTTTCTTTAATAGGACGGGTGCCTGGAGGTATCTGGCTTACAGTACAGAGTTTTTCGAAGATGTTATACAACGCTGATACTTAAAAAATGCCTCCGTAGCTGAACCTGAATATTCCTTGACCAGATAGTAGAGAGGCTGTTTATATTTTTACTTAGCTACTCTACGATCATCGACTGCATGATTGTATCCATAAAGATTACTCCCCTGTTAATACTGGATAATTTTGCGAATTGATCGTCAGACTTATTATCTTTTTCCAGCGTGACGACGATTGTTTTGGGCGCAATATAATCATCTAGAACTTGTTGTGTTGTGGCTTCCTTGTATATCCAGTAAGGAAGTATAACCGTATCAATATGGCTTGATTTCAGGTTGCGATTTTGCCATACATCCGGCGTCATTTCGGACTCACCGAGATAAAAAATCTTTTTATTACCGACACTAAAAATATAGCCCATCACACTTTCTGGAAAGAGTGGGCTTACAGCGTGGCTGGACTCGATAACTTCAACTTTTATTCCTGAGTAACCTAATGAAGGAATCATTCCCGCTCCGGTTTTGAGTTCTTTTAGTTGTTTTTTGATCTGGGGGGATTCTTCAGAACCCTTTTTTATTTTGTTAATGATCTCCGCTGAGGATAACAGGTGGGCTTCTGGGTGTTTCTGAAGGAAATCTCGTGTAATGGTTGGGCTAAAGTGGTCGGCATGTGGATGCGAAACAAGTACCAGTTGAATCGCGCTAAAAGGCGGTTTTCCATTTAGCAGGCCTTGATAAATACTTCTATCACATCCATCTAACAGGACCGCAGTTTCTCCGGATCTTATGACCACTCCCTGGTCTGAAACCAGTGTTATCGAAACCTGGTTATGGCTGTTCTCAGTAGCATAAGCAGATACCCCAAAGCAAAATAACATTGTCAGCAGTATGAAATTGCAGCTACGCATCTTCAGGTGATCCTCCTTTTTATGACCACAGCAATTATACGGGATTTATTTCCCAAATATAACCTAAGTTAATGTTTAAATTCTTCTGGTAAGCGGTGTTTTTAGACTAACGGTAACTTGACCGTTATAGCCCGGATCATAGTTTTTCAAGGAATGCAGGGGGTTTGATGCCTGGAGTTCAGGCGTGCTCCAGATCTGTCGTTAGTTTTTTTAGTTGTTTTTCAAGGTCGCGCGACAGCGCTATGCGACCCTGGCAGGCATAAGCTTCGTGGTTTTGTACCAGCTCATTGGCTTCATAGCGATAATTCACCATGCAGCCCCAGGATTGTTCAAAACCGCGTCTGGAGAGGTTTGCCGAGGTATTGATGCGCTCTAGACGAGCGCCATTGGAGAGGTGGAAATGTGCAACCGATTCCTGCGCATGCTGTTTGCGTTTTATCTGTGTCAGATAAAACAGGATGATATCGTGCAGCACACCAGCGACCAGGTCTTTAATCTCGCCTGCCTGAACGTTGGCACTTAAAGTATCCAGGGTCGCAATTAGTCCGGTTTGACCGCTTGCCTGCTGCAATTCAATGATGCGATTACCAATAATCTTATCGAGTTGCTGGCGAGCTGAATCACCATGCTCATTGTTCGCTAGAGCAGTAATAGCTCGGCGCAGTGAGGGTATAGGGGACAGTGTGACAAAGTTGTGAATACCTGAAAATTCGGAACTCAGTTCGGTGACCACCTGTTTGATCAGAAAGTTACCGAAACTGACACCGCGCAGCCCTTTAAGCGCGTTATTAATCGAAAAGAATACTGCGGTATTGGCCTGTTCGGGGTCGCTTTCATTGGCTTCGGTATCGATCAGGCTGGTAATTGAGTCACTGATGCTGCGGGTGAGTGCGACCTCGACAAATATCAATGGGTCCTGAGGCAGGGCGGGATGAAAAAAAGCGAAACAGCGTCTGTCTCTGCCCAGTCTTCGTCGCAAGTCTTCCCAGCCAGCCATCGGGTGTACAGCTTCGTACTGGATCAGCTTTTCCAGAATGGATGCAGGTGCATTCCAGTCAATGCGTTCCAGGCGCAAAAAGCCTCGATTAAACCAGGATGACAGCAGGTGCTGAAAGTCCATATCGACGTTTCTGAGTTCGGGATGGCTACCTAGCAACGAAAGGAGATGCGCGCGCATCTTGACCAGTATCGATGTGCCGTCAGGTGCCATGTTAAGGCGACGGAATAATTCCTGGCGCGGTGGTTCGCTGGCTTCCAGCAGTAGTCTCAGGCTATCGGGGTCGCGTGCTTTGTAATGGGAGGCTGCCAGAGCAATAGCCTGTGGGTCCGGATCCATCTCGATTGCCAGCAGGGTAAGAAATGCCAGTCGGCGATCATCATCCATTACTTGCCAGCGTTGCAGGATTTCGCGCGCGAGCACAATATTTGAGGCTTCGCCGACACCTTCTACCAGGCGGTGACACAACTCCGAATCAGAAGGGACGCGTCCGTTACGCTCCTTCAGGCCGATCAGGTCAAAGCCGTGATCGGCAACGCTATCGAGTAATCTTTCCAGCCATCCTCGTGCAGTCATAGGATTTATTGAATTGTCCCCATCAGTTTGTCGGGCAGCCAGAGCGCGATCTCGGGGAAGATCATCAACAGGAAGATCCCCAGCACCATGCACAGCATGAAAGGTAACGCGCCGATGAGAACGGTTTTGAGGTCCACATCCTGCACAATGCCGTTAATGACGTACAGGTTGAGGCCCACAGGCGGGGTGATCAGACCAATCTCCATATTCAGCGTGAGTATTACCCCAAACCAGATGGGATCGAAACCCGCCTGAATTACGATAGGTACCAGCGTGGGTGATGTCATCAGAATGACAGCGACGGGTGGCAGGAAAAAGCCCGCAACCAGCAGGAACAGGTTAATGTACAGCATCAGTACCCAGGTGCTGAGTTCCTGTTCTGCGATGTACTCTGCGATACCCTGGGTAATGTACAGGCTGGACATCATGTAGCTGAATAGCCCGGCCATCCCGATAATCATCATCAGCATGACAGATTCGCGCGTAGCTGAACTGATCATTTCCCACAGTTTTGCAGGCTGCCACACACGGTAAATGATCATCACCAGCAGGATGCACACCAGCGCACCCACACCTGAGGCTTCGGAAGGTGTCGCGACTCCACCGTAGAGTGCCCATAGCACCAGTACGATAATGGTCAGGAAGGGGATGACCTTGGGCAGGATAACGAATTTTTCCCTGAGTGAAAAATGCTTGTCCGCTTCAATAAAGGTATAACCCTTGAGATAGGCATACAAAAGAGACCATGCGATAAACAGCCCGATCAGCATCAGCCCAGGTAGCAAACCGGCTGCGAACAGGCGGCCGATAGAGGTCTCGGTGGCGATGCCGTACACGATCATGGTAATCGAGGGAGGGATCAGTATACCCAGGGTGCCGCCAGCGGCGATTGAGCCCGTCGCGAGGCTGGCTGGATAACCTCGTTTACGCATCTCGGGGATACCCATCTTGCCAATTGCAGCACAGGTGGCCGGTGATGATCCGGTGAGGGCTGCAAATATGCCACAGGCGCCAATATTGGAGATTAGCAACCCGCCAGGTACGCGATATAACCAGCGATCCAGCGCTTCATACAGGTCTGCACCTGCGCGCGAAGCCGCAATGGCTGAACCCATTACCAGAAACATCGGTATGGATAACAGAGCGAATTCATCCAGTGAGGCGAATAGCGTGTCTGCAACTACAGTGAAGGCACCGACTCCGTCCTGAATGACTAGAAAGATGAGTGCAGTTGCGCCCAGTGAAAAAGCCACGGGCATACCCGATAGTAGCAGCACGACAAGGCATAAAGCGGCCAGCGCGCCGAGCGTAATAGGATCCATCAGGCAGTCTCCGGTGGGGTGTTGGGTTCGATGCCGAATGGATGTTCACGGCCTGTTAACAGGCACAGCAGATCGGCAATGTACTGCAGGCTGATGGCAAAAAAACCGATGGGCATAGGCAGGTATGCCTTCCATAATTTGGGTCCCCAGATGGAGTCGGAAGACCAGCCGCCTTCCCAGGCTTCGTACCAGAACAGAATGCTGAACCAGGTGATGGTGATACATAGTGCTGCTGACATAAAGTAGGCAAATAGTGCCAAAACAAATCGGCCGCGTTGTCCCAGCATCAGTGGTACCAGCTCTACGTTGACATGACCGCGCTTCAGTAATACCCAGGGTGCACCAAGAAAAGTGGAGGCGAGCAGCACATAAGTGACGAATTCAGTTTGCCATGAGGTAGGAAGGTTCATAACAAATCGATTAAATACCATATGGCAGACGACCAATACCGCCACAATTAGCAGTAGTGCTGAGATATAGCCGAGTAGTCTGGACAGGCCTTCGACCGCGCGCAGAAAGATATGCGAGCAGCCCTGGCTGAGATTATTCATGAGGTTCTCCTCAGTAAGACGCTCCACCTGCAGTCAGCAGGTGGAGCGTATTCTGGAGTCACTATTCGACAGAGAGTGCCATGTCCAGCAGCTCGCGCCCGCCTTTTACGTCATCGGCGAAAGCCTTGTAGCTGGATGTGTCAGCAATCTTGCGCCACATAGCAGCCTGCTCGGCAGTCATCTCTACCACTTTTACGCCTGCTTTCCTGTAGGTGTCGACCAGTTTCTGGTCAGCCAGCTTGGCCTGCTCCGTCGCATACTGTTCTGCTTTACCGGCTGCTTTCATTAATTCCAGTTGTTGTGCTGGGCTTAATTTGGCAAAGCTTTTCTTAGACATCAGGATAGGCTCATACATCACCCACAATGCATTGGCACCAGGGGCGGTCAGGCAGCTTACCTGCTCGTAAATGCGGTATGAGATCAGCGAAGATGAAGAAGTGTTGGCGCCATCCAGTACACCAGTTTGCAAACCTGAATAAATTTCGGAGGAAGGCATAGATGTGATGGTTGCGCCAGCTGCTGCCAGCATTTGATTGAATGCCTTACCTGCGGCACGAACGCGTTGACCTTTTGCGTCATCGGGTTCCAGAATGCATTTTGTTTTTGAAGTAAAACCACCCGCCAGCCAGGTGTCAGCGAGCACCATCACCCCGGCATCATCCATAATTTTCTTGATCTTCTGCATAAATGGAGAGCTGTTCAGGCGGGTTGCATGATCGTGATTCTTAACCAGTCCGGGCATCAGGGTTAGATCGAACTCAGGATGCCGACCGCTGGCATAGGATAAAGGAAAAGCAGTGATATCCAGTTTACCTTTGGTCATCGCGCCCCATTGTTCCTTGGGTTTGAACAGGCTCTTACCAGGGTAAATCTTGATATTCACACCGGTATTGTTAGCTTCCATGTGGCGTGCAATCATTTGCACCATTTCATCGCGGATATCGCCTTTACCACCGGGCCACTGATGTGATGCTTTCAGGTCAATCGCGTTTGCAACGCCGATGTTTGCAAGGCTGCTTGCAGCGACTACTGTGGCCGCCAACAGGGTGGAACTGAGTTTTTTACTAATAGTCATTTCTGGTTTCCTCATGTCGTATGTTGTTTTAATGATTATGTTTATGTGAGTAGTGAGCTACTCATGGTGCTTTAAATACCGCCGGGCTTTTACTCTCCATCAACTTCATTCAATGCCTGTTGCTGACTGCACAGGTGAAAGTGCATGGATGAAGCGGCCGCCTCCGCATCTCCTGCACGAATGGCCTGCATAATCTGGCGGTGCTCCTGCAGGGATTCCTGTAAACGACCAGGTTTGGTGAGCTGACGGTGACGCGCCAGTCCCAGTACATTGCGTAGTTCTTCGCTGATGCGATGCAGCCAACGATTACCTGCCATGTCCTGTATTGCGCGATGAAACTCTCGGTTTACTTCATAGTAGCGATCTACATTGCCTTTTTCAGCATAGGTTTCCAGTTGGGCATGTAACTTTTCCAGTAGCTTGAGATCAGCTGGCCTGAGCTTCTGTGTCGCCATATTGGCGCATAGACCTTCCAGGCTTGCCATCACGGGGAACAATTCCATCAGCTCGTCTTCACCCAGCTGTTTAACTCGGCAGCCCTTACGTGATACCAGTTCCACCAGGTTTTCTGCATGCAGAACTTTGAGCGCTTCGCGCAAAGGTGTGCGGCTGATACCGAGTTTTTTGCACAGGTCGATTTCGTCGATCGCATCACCAGGGCGCAGTTGCTCGCGATAAATTAACTCGCGTACGCGCTCCGCTACTTCGAGATATAAGGGTCTTTGCTCTAGAGGAGAAATCATGATGCTGGACCTGGTAGCCGAACTCCGAAGTGTGAAATTAGCATTGATAGCGCTTAATATATAATCCATAATTTATAATTCATAATTACAGCTGTCAAGGTTAGCCTGCTAATCAGTGCTGTTAACCTGAATTGAAACGTCGTTTATGACTACTATGAAACTCGACAAAACGCCCTCATTCTATTGCGCCTGTTCACACAGATGGCAGGCAGTTGTGAATTCTTGCATTAAACTGAGTCTGTGCCCTGACGCATAAAAGAGAAGCTGATATGACCAACCAGAACCTATACCTACGCCTCTCCGGAGATCGTTTCCAGCATGCCGCTGAGCGGCCATTCCTGATGACGACGGGGCGGCCGCCCTTGATGTATGCGGCGCTGGATGCGGAGTGCGGAAGGTTGCAGAGCCGGTTGCAGGCGCTGGGCGTTGAGGCAGGTGATCGTGTAATGGTACAGGTTGATAAATCAGCTGAAGCGGTGCTGCTCTATCTCGCCTGTTTACGCGCGGGTGCGATCTATATCCCGTTGAATACAGCCTATACGGCGACTGAAGTGGAATATTTTATGAGCGATGCCGAGCCGCGCGTATTCGTGTGCCAGCCGCAAACATTGGGTAAGTTACAGCAGGTTGCCGAGCGTGTGGCAGTACCTCATGTGCTGACACTGGATATCGATGGTACAGGCAGTCTGATACAGGATCTGCAATCGGCTGATCCGAATCCACCGGTCGTTGTGCGCGAAGCCGATGATTTAGCAGCCATTCTGTATACCTCGGGCACCACCGGGCGATCCAAGGGTGCCATGCTCAGCCATGCCAATCTGCAATCGAATGCCGAGGTATTACATGAGTACTGGCAATGGCAGGACGACAGCGATGTGTTGCTACATGCACTGCCTATCTTTCATGTGCATGGCTTATTCGTCGCGTTGCATTGTGCATTGCTGGGGGCATCACCGGTGCATTTTCTTCCACGTTTTAATATTGAACAGGTGATCGCTTTGTTGCCAGAGTCCAGTGTGATGATGGGCGTGCCGACGTTTTATACCCGATTGCTGGACAACGCGGATTTTAATGCCGAAGCCTGCACCAGAATGCGTTTGTTTATTGCCGGGTCAGCGCCGCTGCTAGCGGAAACGCACCGAGAATTTGAAGCGCGTACCGGGCACCGCATCCTGGAGCGTTATGGTATGACTGAGACAGGTATGATTACGTCCAACCCTTATGATGGAGAGCGCGTTGCTGGTAGTGTGGGTTTCGCGCTGCCCGGTATACAGCTGCGTATTGCAGATGATCAGGGATGCGAGATAGCGCATGGGGAAACTGGTGTACTGGAAATGACTGGCCCAAATGTGTTCAAGGGGTATTGGCGCATGCCGGAGAAAACCGCCGCTGAGTTTCGCCCTGACGGCTGGTTTATTACCGGAGATATGGCGACTATGGATGACAGCGGGCGTATCAGTATTGTCGGGCGAGCCAAGGATTTGATTATTTCCGGCGGTTACAATATCTATCCAAAGGAAATTGAGGTCGAGATCGATGATATTGCAGGGGTACGTGAATCGGCAGTGATCGGATTACCGCACCCAGACTTTGGGGAAGGCGTTGCTGCAGTAGTGGTACCGGATGGTAGTCGTAAACTTGTAGAAGAAGATATTATCCAGCCGCTGCAGGATAAGCTCGCGCGTTTTAAGCAACCCCGGCGTGTATTTCTGGTAGACGAATTGCCGCGCAATACCATGGGCAAGGTGCAGAAGGCGCAATTGCGTGAAACCTATAAAGATTCTTTTCAGACATGAGCCGGATATACAGCATGACCCCTCAACAACTTGAGCAACAGATTCGACAGGGAATACCGCTATCAGCACAAATGGACTTTCGCGTTATCCAGCTACTAAAAAACTCGATTCAGGTTAGCGCTACAGCGGAGCAAAATATCAATGTGCATGGAACCGCTTTTGCGGGCTCACTTTTTTCGGTTTGCACACTGGCGGCATGGGGGCTCGTTACCTCGAGATTGCCTGAAGGCGCATCGCTGGTCATGGCTGAAGCGGGCATACGTTATCGTCGGCCTGTGAATGGGGACATTGTCGCCAGCTGTGAGGTGCCGAGTAGCGAAATGCAGCGTTTTCTACACGCACTCCAGCAAACCGGCAAAGCCAGACTGGAAGCAAGGGAGTGGTGAACAGCGCTGCTAAGCTGGCGGTAGAATTTAACGGTACGGTACACGCAAAACTTGATCATTAAGCTGTCCTGACAATTCCTGATACAGACTCGACCGGAACTGTAACCAGCAACACGAGTCGAAATTACCAGCGCTAACGCCCTGCAACCGACGAGGTGATTTCGATGAATCTGCATAGACGACGCCTAATGCTGGGATTAGGCAGCCTGGCGGCCTTAACCGGCAGTGCCACAGCAAGGGCATTGATACCCACCCCCAGGCAGACCGCTGGTCCATTCTATCCGCTACAGTTACCACTGGATGATGATAATGATCTAACGCGGGTGCAGGGCCAGTCGTCGCCGGCACAGGGGCGTATCAGCGATATAAGCGGGCGTGTCATCGATATCAATGGCAAGCCGCTTTCCGGTCTACGTATTGAAATCTGGCAATGCGATGCCAACGGGCGTTATCGCCATCCGCGCGAAAATAGTCGCAGGCCAGTAGATCCCGGATTCCAGGGCCATGGTCATACCCTGACCAGTCAACAGGGTGAGTATCGCTTCCGTACCATCCAGCCTGTTAAGTATCCCGGGCGTACGCCGCATATCCATGTCGCGGTATTTGCTGCTGGGGAAGAGCCGTTTGTTACCCAGCTTTATGTAGCGGGTGATCCGCACAATGAAACCGATTATCTGTACAACAGTATACCCTATGACAAGCGAGAGCTGGTGACGGCAGCATTCAATACCAGTGATTTCAAGGGAGCGCAACTGCAGGCCCGTTTCGATATTATTCTGAATCGTCGCGACGGTACGCCGCAGCAGGGATGATGAAATTATCAATGAGCCGATGGCAAGCTGCCAGTGATCAATCAGCGCTCAGCAGCAGGTCCATCCTCAATAGTCATTTTAACCTGAACTAGTGGACCAGAATTCTAGTCGGTTGCCTTCGGGATCAAATAGATAGAATACCCGGGCACCCCAGGAGTGGTCCGCAACTGGAAGTGGATGGAGCCCCAGGTCCTGCAACAAGCGATGGGTTTCGGTTAAATCGCTTACTTCAAATGTGAGGGTAATACCGCCACCCTGGCTACTCTTAATTGAAGCTCTCGACTCGTCTGCAATACTAAGCCTGGCAGATCGAGTCAGTTTAAACTCAATAAACCAGTCTCTGGCAGATTCCACTTTAAGCTGCAGTCGGGTTTGATAGAAATCGACCATGGCTTGCCAGTGCTTACAGTACAGTATCGTATTAGTAGAATTGAAATTAATCATTGATCCGCTATCAGATCGTCGCTAAAGGTAACGCAGTTCCCCTGCACAGAATTATGCTAACTACGACGGGTTTGAGATCTTAAAATGGTTGAGGAATAGATGTAATAAATTGGAACGCGTCAGCATCCCGACGACAAGACGTTGATCGTTGGTTACGACCAGGCGTTTGATGCGGTTTTCTTTCATGACGTCTATAGACTGCTGTATGGTTTGTTCCGGTGTCACCGTAAACACCTGGGTAACCATTAAATCCTTCACGACACCCGCTGGCTCATTGAGTGGAATGGGATGGCTGAACAGGTCTTCCAGTGTCTGCCACAGACTATGCCCGGAATGATGAGCAGGAATACCCAGAACGCGTAGAAAATCTGCCTCGGTGATGATGCCAGTCAGTTTGTTTTCTTCGTCAACAATCGGTATACCGCTGATTTTTTGGCTGATAAAAATATCTGCTGCTGTTGCGAGAGTCTCATCGGGTTTTAGGGTGATGGCAGGTTGCGTCATGACTTCCTTCACCAAAGTACTTGCCACCATGCGCAGGCGAGCATATTTTTGCGCGCTTTGCTGGATTTCCATCAAATCCCTGACCGAGCAAAAGTCTGCAACATTCCTCTGTTCTCGCATTGCATTTTCAAAGTCTTCAGCCTCAAGCGATAGCGGTTTATAGATGCTCATAAGGTTTGCCTCTCATCCATAACGCTCAATAAAGCATCAGGATTTTTAACTCTAGCTCACTATAGGAGTCGGTTTAATATTACTCAAACGATATATATTGGACATCGGTATTCAAAATTCCGATATTAAAGTTTTAAAATCGATTGATGCCCGTGAGCAATGCTTAATACACTAGATTGATCGATCAGTCTGTTGCGTCAACAGCTATTTTCGCAGGCACTATTTGGGGCATGTTTTACAGCGTTAACTGTAAATAGAGCCGAGGGAGATAGTGCGGCATCCTATGCAGCTTTGGTTTTCTATACCTGTTTGCCCAGCGCTGCCTGATCTATGATATGGTGGCGATTATCGCGATCGGGCAAGGCTGACTCGGTATCGAAGGTAAGTGCCAGGAACAGCGGTAGACCAGGTGATTGAAAAAATAAGCTGGTCCCACGCTCGTGAATATTTTCCTCAAAATTACAATAAAGATAACTATTAAGGAGGCATAATGAGTAACAGATCAGCCGCTTCAGAGAATCCTGGCAACCGCGCTGCACTGCGCCAGAATATTTTGTTTAGCCATTTTACTGATGAACAATTTAATTTTATCTATCAGCACAGCAAAGAATTAACCCTTAAAAAAGGAGAGGTTTTATTTAATCAGGGGAGCGAAGTGCATTATTTTTATTTTGTGCACGAGGGCATGATCAAGTTATACAGGCATTCGATAGAAGGTCATGAAAAGGTGTTCGAGCTGGAGTCAGCTGGATCTGTGTTTGCTGAGGCGCTTATGTTTAGTGATCAGGCCAGTTATCCGGTCAGTGCAGCCGCTTTGCAGGATACCACTCTGGTGGAAATCAGTAACCGGCATTATCGGCAGGTATTGAGTGAATCGTTTGATGCCTCGCGTATGATTATGACTGACCTGAGCAAACGTCTGCACAGCCTGATAAACGAAATCGAGAACCTCAGTCTGATGACCGGTCGTAATCGACTCGCGACTTATTTTCTGGATCAGGCATTAAATAAAGGCCGGGAGTTTTCCTTAGAGATTCCTAAAAATACCATCGCATCGATACTCTCGCTACAGCCGGAAACTTTTTCCCGATTACTGAAAGAGCTTTGTACCCAAAACGTTATCGAAGTACAGGAAAACCAGATAACCGTACTGGACATGAAAGGCCTGCGCATTAATGCAGGTATTGCTTAGAGCGAAAGATCAAGCGCGCATGTTCAGCTTATTGTTATGGATTTAATAATTGCTGTTGCTGGTATAAACCCATGCGTAGGGTATTGAAGAAATCCGTACGACCTGTGTCAATATATCAGCTCAAACCATAAAAACCGGGAGGATAGTAGTATGTCTGTATCAGTCTATACAGCCGCTAGATACCTGTGTGAAAAGTCAGGCAATTCGCTCACTGACCTCGAGCTCTATCGGCTACTGTATGTTGCTCAAATGACCCATCTGGGACTGTATGACAGTCCAATCTTCGAAGCGTGTTTTGAAGCCTGGGAATTTGGTCCAGTGCAACCAGATCTGTATAAGCAGATCAATACCAATGGAGAGTCAACGCTTAAAAAGGTGCTCAAATCTGCGAAGAAAATTGCTGATTGTTCAGAGCAAGAAATTCTCGATCAAACCTACGAGCAGGCACGACAGCTGGATGGTGACTGGCTAGTCGCGGTAACCCACTGGTCTGAAGGCGCCTGGGCCAGGGCCTTCGATGAAGAGAATCCTCACGCTGTTATCAGCCAGCAGCATATGCGTCAGGAGTATCTTGATCGTGTGGCTGCCGACCAGCACGACAGTCTGCGTAAGGCAAGCTAGCTTTACTGCCTGAGGAACGCGTTCTGATCAACCAGGAAGCGTTCGCTTAGTGGCAGGCTTGCCGCGCCTAAAGCGCGTGCATTTTTTCCGATACTACCTTCAAAGATATCTGGAATCTGGATCCCGGGAATGTGCATCTCCAGTAATTGATGCCTGATCCGGCTGACGATGCTGGATCGTATAGGGGTGGGTAAAGATCCATCGATGACGCAGGCTTCAAAATCGATCACTGAGCTGGCTGCAGTAATGGCATGAACGATCCCCTGGGTGGATTGATGCATCCAGTTCTCGAGCAGGGCAGGCTCAATATCCCAGTTTTCGTCATCGGACCACAAACGCGTCGAATCACCTCCGGCCTGGTCGATAGCCTTTTCAAGAACTGCTACCGAAGCCACATCGATCAACTGCCCCGTATGGCCTCCTGCAACAGGAATCGGCATGGATCCAAGAGCGCCAGCATTCCCACCAGGGCCGGTAAACAGGCTGCCATTCAGTACGACGCCGCCACCAATAAAATAGCCGATGTGAAAATACAGGAAGTTCTGTGGCAGCTCGCTGTGGCCCAGTACCAGCTCGGCAGCGCAGGCGGCTGACACGTCGTTTTGCATATAAACCGGAAAATCACAGTGATCTGCGATCAGGTTCTGGATATCGACCACGCGCCAGCTGTCCATCTCGAGCTGTGAGGTGCCGATGAGCTCGGGCCAGTTCCACAGCTGGAACGGGATGCCTATACCCATACCAGAAATTCGGTCGCGCTGTCTGGCACTCAACTTTGCGCTGATTTCATCGAGCGCATTCTTGACGAACGTTACGATGTTTTCCGGGGTTGGATAGCCGTACTGCAGATGGGAGATATCGATAATGTTGCCGAGAAAATCGATCAATACCAGGTCGCTACGCCGCCTGCCGATTTTGAGGCCAAAGAATAAAGCGCCATGCGCTGCCAGTGACATGGGAACAGAAGGTTGTCCAACCTTGCCCTGGATACGTGTCGGTTTGCCACGCTTGAGTAATCCATCCTTTTCCAGATTGCGCATAATAACCGAGGCGGTTTGTGCGGACAGCCCGGTCATGCGTGCAATATCCGACTTGGGTAACGCGCCATTTCTACGTATCAGGGTGAGCACCAGACGCTCATTGTAAGCTCGCATGCCACTCTGATTAGTACCCATGTTGAGGCGGCTGGTTGCGGCTAAATTTAATTTCTGGTTCATTGATTAATGATCGGGTAATTGATTTTGTTTGATTACCTTATGATTGTATGGTCCATATGTCAATTAATAACTATAAATGAATTAATAATTATATGAAGTGCTGGTTTGGGTTTTGGATAATAAATAAATATAAATGATTTATTAATTGACAAAGGCGGATCGCCTGTGGTTTTATAAGCGCTAACGGCGCTAAGGAGTCGATTTCCTGGTTTCAGTTGGCGCTTTAACAAACAGATACAAAAAGACGAACAATTCGGGAGAGACGCATGAAAACACATTCAAAACTTTACCAGTCGCTAGCGGTTTCAGGTTTAGCCCTGTTGGCATCCAGCGCGATCATGGCGGCAGATATCGGTGCCTGTCTAATCACCAAGACCGACACCAATCCATTTTTTGTCAAAATGAAAGAAGGGGCTCAGGCGGGTGCGAAAGCGCATGGCATTTCTTTACAGACCTTTGCCGGTAAGATTGACGGCGATGTCGAAACTCAGGTTTCTGCGGTGGAAACCTGTATTGCTTCAGGGGCAAAAGGTATTCTGATTACACCATCAGATTCTTCAGCGCTGGCGCCTGTTGTGAATCAGGCGCGAGAGGCTGGATTGCTGGTGATTGCGCTAGATACTCCATTCGAACCTGCCAGTACCGCAGATGCGACCTTTGCTACAGATAATTTTAATGCAGGCGTGTTAATTGGTCGCTGGGCAAAGGCAAAGATGGGCGCAAAAGCCGCATCGGCTAAAATTGCTCTGCTGGACCTGAATCCGTCTCAGGTTTCAGTTGATTATCTACGCGATAATGGTTTTCTGCAGGGGTTTGGTATCGATATCAAAGATCCTAAGCGTCTGGGAGATGAGACAGATCCGCGCATTGTCGGCAATGATGTCACTAACGGTAACGAAGAGGGTGGGCGTAAGGCGATGGAAAACCTGTTGCAGCTGGACCCCGATATCAACCTGGTTTACACCATTAATGAGCCTGCCGCTGCCGGTGCTTATGAAGCATTACGTTCATTCGGAAAGGAAAAGGATGCGCTCATCGTGTCGGTGGATGGCGGGTGCCCTGGCGTTAAAAATATCAAAGCGGGCATTATAGGTGCCACATCCATGCAGTTCCCTCTGCTTATGGCATCCAAAGGCATCGAAGCGATAAAAGCCTGGGCTGAGAAAGGGGTGAAGCCAGAACCCACTCCGGGTCTCGATTTCTTTAATACCGGTGTTGAACTGGTAACAGATCAACCGGTTGAGGGTATTCCTTCAATTAACTCAAGCCAGGGCCTGGAGAAATGCTGGGGCTAAGCCAGCCTTTGCGTCGCCACGTGCTATGGATTCCGGTCAGTCCCTGTGTGATCAGGGCCGACCAGATCTAGCCGAAGTTTCACTATTCTTTTCAGAATTGGAGGAAGTAAACGATGAGTACAGATACAACACAGGCTGGTCAGAAGCAGGATTTTGAAAAAGTGATTGACCAGGCCGATACCCGGATAGCGAGTTTTGAGCAGCTAGAGGGTGGCCTGTTGGACAAGGTGCAGCGCTTTCTGCATGGTAATCCGACCATGGTGCCCGTTATCGTGCTGCTGCTTAGTCTGCTGGTGTTCGGCGTTCTGGCCGGAGATCGATTCTTTTCTGCATTTAACATGTCACTGATTATCCAGCAGGTTTCAATCATAGGCATACTGGCAGCTGCTCAAAGCCTGATCGTGCTGACCGCAGGAATTGATCTGTCAGTCGCCGCCATTATGGTGCTGATGTCGGTAATTGCCGGTAATCTGGCGGTGAATATGGGTGTGCCTGCATCGCTCGCGTTGCTGGTTGCATTTGCAGGAGGTACGGCTGCGGGACTGATGAATGGCTTACTGGTCACTCGATTTAAGCTGCCGCCTTTTATTGTCACCCTGGGAACCTGGAATATCTTCTTTGCACTCAACCTCTGGTTATCCGGGGCGCAGTCTATCCGTAGCCAGGACATTGACGAGAAGGCGTCACTACTTAAGTTTTTTGGTGAGTCAGTCAGGATTGGTGGAGCGCAACTGAGCTATGGCTCCTTTTTGATGGTGCTGATCTTTATCGTGCTGTGGTATTTGCTGACGCGTACGGCATGGGGTCGTCATGTATACGCGATTGGCGATGATAAGGAGTCGGCTGAGCTCTCCGGTATCCGCACCGATCGTACCGTGATCACTGTTTATATGCTGGCAGGGTTTATCTGTGCACTGGGCGCCTGGGCTTCGATAGGACGCGTAGGATCGGTATCTCCACAGAGTTTTTATGAGGGTAATCTACAGTCGATTACCGCAGTGGTGATAGGGGGTATTTCCCTGTTTGGTGGTAGAGGCTCAATCATGGGGCCGCTGGTAGGGGCGTTAATCGTGGGCGTATTTCAGTCCGGCTTACGTCTTTCGGGAGTTGACGTGTTATGGCAGGTATTTGCCATCGGTTGGCTCATTATCATCGCAGTAGCAATTGATCAGTGGATCAGGAAGGTATCAGCATGACACAGCAGCAAACAGTAGAACCTATTTTAACTGCGCGCAATGTCGTTAAGCGTTACGGACGGGTGACCGCGCTGGATCGTACCGATTTCGATCTGTATCCCGGTGAGGTACTCGCGGTCATTGGTGATAATGGCTGTGGTAAATCGTCACTTATCAAGGCATTGTCGGGTGCGGTACAGATCGATGAAGGAGAAATTCGACTGGAAGGCAAACCGATACATTTTACCTCTCCCATGCAGGCCAGAGAAGCTGGCATTGAAACCGTGTACCAGACACTGGCACTGTCGTCGGCGCTGTCGATTACCGATAACCTGTTTATGGGGCGCGAGATTCGTAAGCCGGGAGTGCTCGGTAAATGGTTCAGGATGCTGGATCATGCAGAAATGGAGCGTGTCGCTCGGCAGAAGCTTAGCGAGCTGGGGTTGATGACGATTCAGAACATCAATCAGGCTGTGGAAACGCTCTCTGGTGGTCAACGCCAGGGTGTTGCTGTTGCACGCGCTGCGGCTTTTGGTTCCAAAGTGGTCATAATGGACGAACCGACAGCAGCATTGGGTGTTAAGGAAAGTCGCAGAGTGCTGGATCTCATTCTGGATGTGAAATCGCGTGGCCTGCCAATCGTACTGATTTCGCATAACATGCCGCATGTATTCGAGATTGCAGATCGTATACATATTCACCGACTGGGACGACGCTGCTGCGTGATTAACCCTAAAGACTATTCAATGTCGGATGCCGTCGCCATCATGACGGGCGCGATGGAGCCCCCCGCATCAACGGAGGGTGAAGGCATTAACTAAGCCCAAATGTTATGCTGTCAATTCAATAAAGAAATACGAAACCGATTCAAGCCGGGTTGCGAATACCAGCGGCCCGGCTGCCATGATGAGTTTCCTGATTTCTACCCAACAAAAAAATTAGAAAGTCCAGACAGTTAGGAGGTAAGCAATGTACCTGGTATGCGGTGAAGCATTATTTGATGTGTTTATGGAGAACAGGCAACTGGATTCGATTCAGATGAATGCGCGCGTTGGCGGCTCGCCATTTAATGTGGCGATAGGACTGGCCCGTATGGGACAGCCGTCAGCTTTATTAACGGGGATTTCAACCGACGTGCTGGGAACCCAGCTAAGCAATATGCTGAAAAGTGAATCGGTGTCTACCGATTACCTGCTGCGTTCCGATAGAAGAACCACGTTAAGCCTGATCAGCGTGCAGGACGATGGGCAACCTCAGTACAGCTTCTATGGTGAAGGCTCTGCTGATTGTAATGTGACCGCAGCGGAGCTGCCTGAGATTGGTGCGGAAGTCCATGGCATACACTTTGGCTCCTATTCGCTGGTGGTCAAACCTGTTGCAGATGCCTTCGCTTCTATGCTGGATAAATACCAGAACCGTTTTATCTCGCTGGACCCCAATATTCGGCCCACTATAGAGCCGGATATGCAGGTCTGGCGGGAGCGCGTTGCGCAGTATGCGCAATATGCCAACCTGATAAAAATCAGTGCGGAGGATATTGAATACCTCTATCCGGATAGATCCGCGCGCGAGATCGCAGACGAGTGGATACAGGGCGGGGTTCAACTGGTGATCGTTACCGATGGCGCACATGAAGTACTTTGCTGGACCTCGACCGGGCATCATTGCAGCGTTAACCCAGTGCTGGACAACGTCGTGGATACAGTAGGTGCGGGTGACACATTTCAGGCCGCGCTGCTGACGCGTCTATCCGAGCTGGGTGACCCCAGGCAGGTGATTGCAGAGCTGGACGCGGCAACATTGAGATCACTGGCTGAATTTGCGGTCAAGGCTGCTTCGATTACCTGTTCACGGCGCGGCGCGGATTTGCCACACAGAAACGAGTTATAAAAAAGTGCTGGGCACTGCTTTTACACTGGCCCGTATTTTGAGTGATTATAGTGCGACGCAGCATTAAGATGGTCACTGCTATGCTCCTTACCGGTGCATCAGGCGTTTTTCTGGCGAATTTAATACTTATGCGCGATCAGCCTGATAATCTAAGGGATCTCTGAATTAACCAGAGGCTTCCTAAATTGACTGCTGGCGGTTCTGGATGCAGGTTTTGCCTGAGTGATCGATGGCCTGCCAATGGCATGGGTTTTGTAGATCGTATTCAATTTGGTGACCACAGGTCAGGAATATATGACTAATACAATCATCCCGGTATCGGTATTTGACCTTGTCGTGTTCGGTGCCAATGGGGATCTGGCGTTACGTAAGTTATTCCCCGCCTTATTCCGGCGCTATGCCGACGGCCAGATACCTGAAGATTCACGCATCATAGGTGCATCGCTGGCGCAGTATGGAAGTGATGAATTCCGCGCTGAAGTTTACCAGGCGCTGAATCAGCATCTGGATGCCGACGAGCTGGATGACGAACCGATACAGCGCTTTTTACAGCGCATACATTATTATCCTATCGATGCGACCGATGTTGCCAGCTGGCAGGGGCTGAAGTCGATGTTACTCGAGCAGCCGGATCGTATCCGGGTTTATTATCTTTCGGTGGCGCCCGCATTGTTTGGGCCAATTGCGCGGGGACTGGCACAGGCCGGGCTCAATCAGGATGGTGCGCGCCTGGTAGTGGAAAAACCATTTGGGCATGATCAGCAATCGGCTATTGAGTTGAATAATCAGCTGTGTTCGGCGTTTGATGAGCACTTTATCTATCGTATCGATCATTACCTGGGCAAGGAAACCGTGCAGAATTTAATGGCATTCCGTTTTGCCAATTCACTGTTTGAACCCCAATGGAATAGTCATGCAGTTGACCATGTGCAGATTACCGTGGCCGAAACCCTGGGTGTGGGTAGCCGGGTACGATATTATGATGGCGCGGGTGCAATGCGCGACATGGTGCAGAATCACCTGATTCAACTGCTATGCCTGATCGCGATGGAACCGCCCTATGCTTTTACTGCGGATGCGCTACGTGATGAAAAAATCAAGGTGCTACGCTCGCTGCGTCCGTTAACGGGTAAGGATGCGCTGGATAACACCCGTCGAGGTCAATACCTGTCAACCAGAAATGAGCCCGGGTATCTGGAAGAGGTTGGCAGGTCTGATAGTCACAGCGAAACCTTTGTTGCGATCAAGGCAGGTATAGAATGCTGGCGCTGGAGTGGTGTACCCTTTTATCTGCGTACAGGGAAAAAACTGCGCGAATCGATGGCAGAAATTGCCATCTTTTTCAAAAAACCGCACTACACCCTGTTTGGCAACCTGGCCACCCCGGTTCAGCCTAATACCCTGGTAATCCGGCTGCAACCGGATGAGGGGCTAAGCCTGTCGGTAATGACCAAGGACCCAGGTCCTGGTGGCTTTCGCCTGAATCAAAGCCGACTGGATATGAGTTTCAGCCCAAGCCTGCAGGGCGGAGGCCGGGTACCGGATTCCTATGAGCGTCTGCTGATGGATGTAGTCAGGGGCAATCAGACACTATTCATGCGACGCGATGAAGTGGAAGAAGCCTGGAAATGGATTGATCCAATCATTGAGGCGTGGCAGGCCTCAGGAGAACGCCCGGAAAACTATGATCCGGGCAGTAGCGGGCCCGAAGGGTCTATGGAGCTGATGGCGCAGACCAATCGCCGATGGAGAGATATCCGCTTATGAAGTTGATCGAATATACCAGTCAGCAGGCCGCTGCCGAAGGGCTGTCCCAGATAGTGAGCAAGCAGTTGCAGTCCTGTATTGCGCAACGCGGCATGAGCAGCCTGGCTGTTCCCGGAGGAACAACCCCAGGCCCGTTTCTGCAGCAGCTAGCGCAAAAACCCCTGGACTGGGGGAAAATCAACATAACCACCACCGATGAGCGACAGGTTGGGATGGATCACGAGCGCTCCAATGCACGCCTGATTAAACAGAATCTATTGATCAATGATGCGATTAGTAATTCATTCTTTGCGCTTAATCAGGGGCTTTCGCTGGCCCAGCTGAGGCAGCAGTTCCGGCACTATTTTGTACCGCTGGATGTATGCGTACTAGGTATGGGGGATGATGGCCATACCGCGTCACTGTTTCCCGGTGTTGATGCAGACCTGATATCGCCCTACGCACAGCATCTCATTGAAGAGGTTCAGCCGCCCGGAGATCTGGAAGCACGTTTTACACTTACGGCAAGGGCGCTGCTGATGGCAAAGCATATTCATATCCTGATCCATGGCGCAGGTAAAAAACAGGTGCTGGATTTAACCCTGAAACCGGGGGAAGTGGTGCAGATGCCGGTACGCTGTATCTGGCGTCATGCAGATACACGAGCGGTTGTTCACTACGCAGTCAACTGAGGCTGCTAACACGAGATAACAGGAAAAAAGAATGAGTTTAAACCCGGTAGTGGCAGAGGTTACAGAGCGAATAAGCAGGCGTAGCGAAAAAACCCGTGCCATTTATATGCAGGGTATTCAGCGCGCAATTGATGACGGAAACTGGCAGGGCAAACTGGCCTGTGGCAACCTGGCACATGCCTTTGCTGCCAGTAGTTGCGGGGATAAGGAACATCAAACGGGGCAGAGTGCAGGCAATATCGGAATAGTGACCGCCTACAACGATATGCTGTCTGCACACCAGCCTTATGCGGCTTATCCAGACATGATCAAGCATGTCGCGCGCGAACTGGGCGGTACTGCACAGGTAGCTGGTGCTGTACCCGCCATGTGCGATGGCGTGACTCAGGGGCAGCCGGGTATGGAAATGTCACTGTTCTCTCGTGATGTGATCGCTTTGAGTGCAGCTATTGCGTTGTCGCACAATGTGTATGATGGGGCAGTCTTCCTTGGTATCTGTGACAAAATTGTGCCGGGTCTTGTAATCGCGGCCGCAAGTTTTGGTCATCTGCCCTGTCTGTTTATGCCAGCGGGGCCTATGCCCTCGGGTATTCCTAACAAACAGAAAGCCAGAGTGCGTCAGCAATTTGCTGCGGGTGCGCTGGGACGTGATGAATTGTTAAAATCCGAGATGCAATCTTACCACGCTCCTGGCACCTGTACCTTTTACGGTACGGCGAACAGTAACCAGATGCTGATGGAAATTATGGGTCTGCAGCTGCCTGGGTCAAGTTTCATCAACCCTGGGACTGAATTGCGTGAAGCCTTTAATCGTGCCGGAGTCAAAAGGTTGTTTGAAATTGGCAGCAAAAAGTCTGAATTTACCCCGGCCGCCAGGGTGCTGGATATCCCTAACTTTGTGAATGGCATCGTGGGCCTGCATGCAACTGGTGGGTCTACCAATCTGGCGCTACACCTGATGGTGATGGCTCGCGCCGCAGGCATTATTCTAAGCTGGCAGGATTTTTCTGATCTTTCTGCGGCGACTCCTTTGCTGGCTCGGGTGTATCCTAATGGCATGGAAGATGTCAATGCGTTTCAGCATGCCGGGGGTATGCGCTACCTGATTGCAGAGTTATTAGAGGCGGGCATGTTGCATGAAAAGGTTCATACCGTTGCCGGTAACAGCCTGCAGGCTTATACTTGTCACCCTGAGCTGGACGAGCGCGGCCGCCTGAGCTGGCAGGAAAAATCGGGGCAGAGTCAGGATCTGACGGTGTTGCGTCCATTCAAGGAGGCTTTTCAACCCACGGGTGGATTAAAACTACTCACTGGAAATCTGGGGCAGGCAATTATCAAGGTCTCGGCAATGCCGGAAAATCGGCATGTCATAGAGGCACCTGCTCGTGTATTTCACTCACAGCAAGCCGTGAAGGATGCGTTTGAAGCGGGCGAGCTGGAACATGACTTTATCTGCGTGGTCACATTCCAGGGGCCTAAATCAAACGGTATGCCTGAGCTGCATGCGCTCACTCCCGTGCTGGGCCTGCTACAGGACAGGGGCTATTCGGTCGCATTGGTTACGGATGGCCGCATGTCTGGTGCAAGTGGTAAGGTGCCGGCGGCTATCCATGTCTCACCCGAGGCCTGCGATGGTGGACCGGTGGCCTGCATCAGGGATGGCGACAGGATCCGGCTTGATGCAGATACTTATACGCTAGAAGTACTGGAGCCAGACTTTAATCAAAGGAAACCAGAAATGATTGATTTATCCGCCAATCAGACGGGGATGGGGCGTGAACTATTCGCGCATTTTCGTAACGCGGCTGGAGTTGCAGCTCAGGGTGCAACCGTGTTTTTTAATCAGGAGTCGACATTATGATTGACCTGAATGCAATCTGGAAACAAGTGGAGTTACAGGCGCAGCGCCTGCAGGATAAAACACTACGCCAGCTTTTCGCTGAGGATGATGCTCGCTTCGATAACTTTTCGGTGTCGCTGGACGATATGCTGATTGATTACTCCAAGGAGCGTATCGATCAGCAGGCATTAGATAGCCTGCTCGCACTGGCACGTAGCGCCGGTGTGGAATCCTGTCGCGAGTGGCTGTTTGGCGGGGTTAAAATTAACGATACTGAAAACAGGGCGGTATTACATACGGCATTGCGCGACAGTAAAAGTAACGAACTGCTGCTGGATGGGGTAAATCTGTTACCCGAGGTGCGTTCGGTACTGGATCGCTTTCTGGCGTTTGCAGAAGCTGTGCGCAGTGGCGAGTATTGCACGGTGAATGGGGAAGCTTTTAGCGACGTAGTCAGTATTGGTATCGGTGGTTCAGATTTGGGTCCTGCAATGGTGACGGCTGCTCTTTCGCCCTGGCATGATGGGCCGCGTGTACATTTTGTTTCCAACGTGGATGGCGCACATCTGTACGATACCCTGAAAGGACTGGACGCGAAGCGCACGCTGTTGATTGTTGCCTCCAAGACCTTTACCACGCTGGAAACCATGACCAATGCTCAGAGCGCGCGCGACTGGCTGGCTGCAAGCATTGGTGAGCAGCAGGCAGGTACACATATGGCGGCGGTTTCAACCAACCTGGAGGCGACCCAGGCCTTCGGCATAGAAGATTCGCGCGTATTTGGCTTCTGGGATTGGGTAGGCGGACGCTATTCGGTATGGTCGGCGATCGGCCTGCCGGTAGCGATTGCGATCGGCGAAGCGGGGTTTCGTCAGTTTCTCGCAGGCGGCGAAGCAATGGACCGGCATTTTCGCGATACCCCGCTGGAGCAGAACCTGCCGACCATACTGGCGCTGATCAATATCTGGCGTCGCAATCTGCTGGGTATGAGTTCGGTTGCGTTGATTCCCTACGACCAGAGGCTGGCGCGATTTGCCGCTTTTATTCAGCAGCTGGATATGGAGTCGAATGGTAAACAGACCCGTCATTCCGGTGAGCCAGTGCAACGTGCCACCGGTGCTGTGATCTGGGGTGAAGCCGGTACCAATGCACAGCATTCATTTTTCCAGTTGCTGCATCAGGGCAGCGATATTATTCCGGTCGAGTTTTTAATCGCAGCGCAAACGGCCAACTGTGATGATCCTGCACATAGCCTGCATAAGCATCATGATCTGTTGCTGGCGAATGCATTGGCACAGGCCAGTGCGCTGGCTTTTGGTCGAAGTGAACAGGAAGCACGCCAGGAAATGTCCGAATCCGGGGTGGCGCAGCAGGATATCGAACGCCTGGCCGCGCATAAAACCTTTGCCGGTAACCGACCTTCTACCATGATCAGCTATCGCAGCCTGGATCCTTACACCCTGGGTCGTTTGATCGCGCTGTACGAGCATAAGGTTTTTGTGCAGGGTGTGATCTGGGATATCAACTCCTTTGATCAATGGGGGGTGGAACTGGGTAAGGTATTAGCCAGTTCAATAGCACCCGCAGTGCAATCAGAAAAGCATCAGGCCCGCTACGACTCGTCTACCCAGGGCCTGCTAAAGCATATTCACGCTTTGCGTAAGCAGGAGTAGTGCATGACTGGCATCAGACAGATCTGTAACACGGCGCCGGTTATTCCGGTACTGGTAATCGAAAAGCTTGAGCATGCACAGCCGATGGCACAGGCTTTGATCAGTGGTGGTCTCCCCGTGCTGGAAGTGACTTTGCGCACGCCTGTTGCGCTGGATGCCATCAGTGCGATGGCGCAGGTGGAAGGCGCGTTAGTGGGTGCAGGCACTATTCTCACGCCAGAAGATTTGCGCGCTGCAAAGCAGGCAGGTGCAGTATTTGCTGTGGCACCGGGAGCCACTGAAGTATTGCTGCAGGCAGCAGCAGATGAACAGTTTATGTTATTACCGGGCGCGGCCACAGCGAGTGAGGTGATGCGCCTGATGGAGTACGGATACGATACGCTGAAGTTCTTTCCAGCCGAAGCGGCGGGGGGAGTGAAAATGCTCAAATCATTCGCAGGTCCACTGCCGCAGGTGGCATTTTGTCCCACTGGTGGTGTTAACCCGCAGAATGTTTCTGAATATCTTTCCTTAAGCAATGTATTATGTGTAGGTGGGACCTGGGTGACGCCTTCAGATAAGGTAAATTCAGGTGACTGGTCAGCTATTCAACAGCTGGCTTTACAGGCTTCACAGGTAAAATAATTTTGGCACAAATGAATCAACAGGAAATACAGGCGCTAATTAGCGGGGATTATGTCGATATCTTCGCAATCCTGGGTATGCATGAAACCAGCAAACCCAAAGAGCTGATGGTGCGAGTATTTTTACCCGGAGCGCTGGCGGTAGAGGTGATTGATATCAAGGATGGTGCAGTGGTTGCGATGCTGGATAAGCTGCACGATGATGGGTTGTTTGCGGGCAGTATGGGGCAGCGTAAGCAGCGCTTTGATTATCGTCTACGGGTACAGTACCCGGAGGCTACGCTGGATGTGGAAGACCCCTATCGCTTCCCCTCACAATTGAATGATGATGATCTGTACCTGTTCGGTGAAGGAACCCAGGAACGTCTGTATCGCTGGATGGGGGCACATGAACGCGTCGTCGATGGTGTGCGTGGCACGATGTTTGTTGTGTGGGCACCGTCTGCCCAGCGCGTTTCCCTGGTGGGCGATTTTAACTACTGGGATGGGCGTCGCCATGTGATGCGCAAGCATCCGGCATCGGGTATCTGGGATATTTTTATGCCCAATCTTGCTGAAGGCGCATTGTACAAATTTGAGATTCGTGCGGCAGATGGCACGCTGTTGCCGTTAAAAGCAGATCCTTACGCCTATGCCACTGCACACGCGCAGGAAACAGCATCCAGAACGCTGAGCGATAAACCCTTTGAGTGGCACGACTCGGCCTGGATGTCGGCACGCGCCAGTGCTGACCCTTACCATAGTGCACTGTCTATCTATGAAGTGCATGCAGGCTCCTGGCGACGTAACCCGGAACAGGGTAATCGTTACCTGAGCTACCGCGAACTGGCACAGGAACTGATTCCCTACGTGGTTGATCTGGGGTTTACTCATATCCAGTTCATGCCGTTGTCCGAATTTCCTTTCGATGGCTCCTGGGGCTACCAGCCCATCGGACTGTTTGCGCCCAGTAGTCGTTTTGGTACGCCGGATGATTTCAAATATTTTGTGGATTGCTGTCATCAGCAGGGTATAGGCGTGCTACTGGACTGGGTGCCGGGACATTTCCCTACCGATGAACACGGTCTGGGTCGATTCGATGGTACTGCACTGTATGAGCATGAGGATAAACGTCAGGGCTATCACCCGGACTGGAATACCCTGATCTATAACTATGGTCGACGCGAAGTAGTCAGTTACCTGCTGAGCAATGCGATGTACTGGCTGGACATGTTTCATATTGACGGACTGCGCGTGGATGCTGTGGCTTCTATGCTGTATCTGGATTACAGCCGTAAGCAGGGCGAGTGGTTACCCAATAAATACGGTGGAAGGGAAAACCTGGAAGCCATCGATCTGCTCAGGCAGGTCAACAGCCGGGTGTATTTCAATTACCCCGGGGTGATGATGATCGCCGAGGAATCCACCGCCTGGCCGGGTGTTTCGCGACCGGTAGCCGAGGGCGGGCTGGGCTTTGGTTTTAAATGGAATATGGGGTGGATGAATGACAGCCTGCGCTATATTGCGCGCGACCCGATTTATCGCAATTATCATCATAACGAACTGACCTTCAGTCTGATGTATGCCTTCAGTGAAAACTTTATGTTGCCTATCAGCCACGATGAAGTGGTGCACGGCAAGGGGTCATTGATCAATAAAATGCCAGGCGATGAGTGGCAGCAATTTGCTAATCTGCGTACTTTCCTGGCGTATATGTGGACGCATCCGGGTAAGAAGTTACTGTTTATGGGCAGTGAATTCGCCCAGCGCAGCGAGTGGAACCATGACAGCAGCCTGGACTGGCACCTGCTCCAGTATCCTTTGCACAGCGGCGTGCAGAAATTGTTGCGAGATATGAATCGCTGTTATCAGCAAGTCCCAGCTTTGCATCAGCTGGACTGCGACGGACAGGGTTTTGAATGGCTGGACGTGGATAATCACCAGCATTCAATACTGGCATTCCTGCGTCGCGGTACCGCGGGTACCCCGCCGGCTGTGGTGGTGGTTAACTTTACCCCGACACCGCATTATGCTTATCAGATTGGTGTACCCCAGGGCGGGTATTATCGAGAACGCCTGAACACCGATGCTGAACAGTACGGTGGTTCCAACCTGGGTAACGGCGGCGGTGTGCAGGCCGTGCATGGTGAATGGAGAAATCACTCCTATCACCTGAATTTAATTTTGCCTCCATTGGCAGTGCTGGTACTTGAAGCAGAATCATGAACAGAACATCTCGCATGCTGGCTGGTGAGAGCTACCCTCTTGGCGCAAGCTGGGATGGTGAGGGTGTTAATTTCGCACTGTTTTCAGCGCACGCAGAGAAGGTCGAGCTGTGTCTTTTTGATGCCGATGGAATGAAGGAAATCGAACGCCATGTGTTGCCGGAAAAGACGCATGATGTATGGCATGGCTATCTGCCGGGCGTGTCTACCGGTACAGTATATGGTTACCGCGTCTATGGCCCGTTTGATCCACATTCCGGGCATCGATTCAATCATCATAAACTGCTGCTGGATCCTTATGCACGTCAGTTACAGGGGCGATTCGTCTGGGATGAAAGTCATTTTGCCTATCATCGGGGCGTGCCGGATGAAGACCTGAGCTTTGATTCGCGAGACAATGCAGACTATATGGTCAAGGGTGTAGTGACTGCGTCGCTGGCCCCTTCTTCAATTGCCAAGCCTAATATTCCCTGGCACCTGACCACGATTTACGAAACACATCTACGCGGCTTTACCCGCCTGCACCCTGAGGTGGTGGAATCGCAGCGCGGCTGTTTCTCTGCACTTAGCGATGACAGGGTGATTGCCTATATCAAGTCATTGGGTATTACCTCGATTGAACTTTTGCCGGTGCATGCTTTTATTAGTGAGCATCACCTGTACAACAAGGGATTGAGTAACTACTGGGGATATAACACCCTGAGTTACTTTGCGCAGCACCCGGCTTACCAGAGTGCACAGGGCTTGCTCGAATTCCGTCATATGGTCGAACGCCTGCATGATGCCGGGTTGGAAGTGATACTGGATGTGGTTTACAACCATACCGCTGAGGGTAACTGTCTTGGCCCTACGCTGAGTTTTAGAGGTATCGATAACCTGTCGTACTACCATTTGCAGGCCGGTCAGCCGCGTTACTATGTGAATGATACAGGCTGTGGCAATACAGTCGATCTAAGTCATCCGCGTGTAATGCAACTGGTGATGGACAGCCTGCGCTACTGGTCAGGCGAAATGGGCGTGGATGGGTTCCGCTTTGATCTGGCTTCGGTGTTGGGGCGTGAAGCACATGGCTATAACCGCCAGTCGAGCTTTTTTCAGGCGCTGGCACAGGATCCACAGTTATCGCGCAGCAAGCTGATTGCTGAGCCCTGGGATATTGGGCCAGGAGGATACCAGCTGGGTAATTTCCCGGTAGACTGGAGCGAATGGAACGATAACTATCGAGATACCGTGCGTCGCTTCTGGCGCAGAGAGCCGGGTATTCTGCCGACCTTTGCTCGCCGTCTTCATGGTTCCAGCGATCTATTTGAATTTTCCGGGCGTAAGCCGCGCGCCAGTATTAATTATGTCACCAGCCATGATGGGTTCACCCTGCGCGACCTGGTGAGTTATAAAGCGCGTCATAACGAAGCCAATGCCGAGAATAACAATGACGGTCACCGTGAGAACCTGAGTGAAAATTTCGGTATCGAGGGCGACACCGCTGACCCTGAGATACTGCAACTGCGGCAGCGCCAGCAACGTAATTTTCTCGCTACCCTGATGGTGTCGCAGGGTGTACCTATGCTACAGGCTGGTGATGAAAGAAACCGTACTCAACGTGGAAATAATAACGCCTATTGTCAGGATAATTTGATCAGCTGGACAGACTGGTCAGATGATGACCCCTTTAACCAGCAGTTAACGCGCTACGTGGCACATCTGTTGAAAATACGTCGTGATTATCCGGTGCTTAGTGCGCGTAACTATATACACCAGCCGCTAGGAGCGGTTAAACGCAGCATTATGTGGCTGAATAGTGACGGTCAGGAAATGAATGAAAAACACTGGCAGGAACACCACAGCTTTGTGCTCGGTTACATGCTTTCTGAAACCGACAAAATAACTCAGAAACATATACTGGTGATTTTTAACAATTCACTCACGGCCTGTGATTTTAACCTGCCCATCTGCGATACCATACAACCATGGTGCTGGTTGTTAAACAGTGCGTTGCAAAGTGGGATCCCCGATTTAACTGAGGTGCCCTGCGATAAGCCCGTCAGGGTTGCGGAGCGTAGTGTTGTAATTCTCTGTACAGATAGTATGGGAAGCCTTTCCAGGAATGACGAATAAGATGAAGTTAAGTAACCAGAACATAAATCCGATTAGCTATTTGAAAATGGAGGCTGAGTCGGTAGCCGAAGATCTCGATAGACATTTTCGCCTGACCTTAGGTCACGATAGCATGGGTGAGTCGCATTATTACCTGTTTAATGCGCTAGCCCTTACAGTACGTGATCGCATGGTTGAGCGCTGGCGTTCGACGCGTCAGCAATGCACGGAAGCACAGTGTAAGCGTATACAATACCTTTCGCTGGAGTTTCTTATGGGCAGGACCCTGACCAATGCAATTTTGAATCTGGATATGGAAGACGCAGTACGAGCGGCCCTCACCAAATATGGTTGCACGTTGGAGGAAGTGGTATCTGAAGAGCACGATGCTGGCCTGGGTAATGGCGGTCTGGGTCGACTGGCAGCCTGTTTTCTGGATAGCTGCGCAACGCTCTCCCTGCCTGTCACTGGCTATGGCATCCGCTACGAGTACGGCATGTTTCACCAAAAGGTTGTTAACGGGCAGCAGGTAGAGTCACCGGACCACTGGTTGCGTAATGGGCATCCCTGGGAAATTGAGTGTCCGGAAAATATCCAACGTATAAAATTTTTTGGACATACTGAATTCTACATCGATGATAATGGTCGCCAGCATTCGCGCTGGCTTGATACCCATGATGTGCTTGCAGTCCCTTATGATGTGCCGGTGCCTGGTTATCGCAATGATACAGTAAATACCCTGCGCCTGTGGAAGTCTGAAGCCACCGACGAGTTTGATCTGGATGAATTTAATGCCGGTAGTTATACCGATGCTGTTGCAGCCAAGAATATGGCTGAACAGATTACTATGGTACTTTATCCTAATGACGCCAGTGAAAACGGTAAGGAGCTGCGCCTGCGTCAGCAATATTTTCTGGCTTCAGCTAGTTTGCAGGATGTGGTTAATTGCTGGGTGAAAATGCATGGAGAAGATTTTAGTCTTTTCGCACAAAAAAATGGTTTCCAGTTGAATGATACCCATCCCACGATAGCTATAGCCGAATTGATGCGTCTGCTGATGGATGAGCATCGACTGGAGTGGGACCAGGCCTGGTCAATTACTTCTCAAACCATGGCCTATACCAATCATACCCTGCTGCCAGAGGCTCTCGAACGCTGGTCTGTGTCCCTGTTTCAAAACCTGTTGCCGCGCCTGCTGGAAATCATCTATGAGATCAATGCGCGATTTATGGCCGAGGTGGCCGCTTATTGGCCGGGTGACGTTCAACGTCAGCGCCAGTTATCCATCATTGAAGAAGGGGATTGTCCTCAGGTGCGTATGGCTTATCTGGCAATAGTAGGTAGTTCATCAGTTAATGGTGTTGCAGCCCTGCACACCGAGTTATTGCAGCAAGGTCTGTTTAATGACTTTTATCAGCTCTGGCCCCATAAGTTTAATAATAAAACCAACGGGGTTACCCCAAGGCGCTGGCTGGCGCACTGCAATACCGGTTTGACTCAATTGATTTCAGATCGCCTGGGTCAAGACTGGATTACTGATTTTGAGCAGATTTCGAAGATTGCAGCTTATGCTGATGATGCTGATTTCAGGGCGTCATGGCGCGTCGTAAAGCATGACAACAAGATCCGCCTGGCTGCACTGGTGAAGAAGGAGTGTAATATCGAGTTTGATCCTTCGATGATGTTTGATGTGCAGGTAAAACGTATTCATGAGTACAAAAGGCAGTTGTTAAATGTTTTGCATGTTATCCATCTGTATGATCGCATTGTGCGTGGTGATACTGCCGGGCTGCAGCCGCGTTGTGTGTTGATTGGTGGTAAGGCTGCGCCAGGTTACGCGATGGCGAAGCTGATTATCAAGTTGGTCAATAATGTCGCCAGAGTAGTCAATCGCGATAAGCGCGTCAGGCCCTGGCTGCGTGTCGCTTTTGTTCCTAACTATCGTGTGACTACGATGGAGGTTATCTGTCCTGGTAGCGATCTGTCCGAACAGATTTCAACCGCAGGTAAGGAGGCTTCAGGAACGGGTAATATGAAGTTTATGATGAATGGCGCACTGACTATAGGCACTCTGGATGGTGCGAATATTGAAATTCGCGAAGCGGCAGGCGAAGAGAATTTCTTTTTATTCGGGCTGAATGCGCAACAGGTAGTGGAAACCCGCCAGGATTATAACCCCGATAAAATCATCGCAAACGATGAGGATTTTTCAAGGGTTATGCATTTGCTGGAGACACGACATTTCAGTTTATTTGAGGATGGTATTTTTGACGATATTATTGCATCCATTCGCAGTCCGTACGATGCCTGGATGACAGCTGCCGATTTCTCCAGCTATGTAGCTGCCCAGCGCGCGGTGGATGCGGCTTATCAGGATGTAGAACACTGGACACGCATGAGTATCATTAATTCAGCAGCGAGTGCACGTTTTTCCAGCGATCGAACGATAAAAGAATATAGTCAGGATATCTGGCATATTTGATAGTGAGCAGGGTGCCAGACAACAGCCGAGTAAATTATTAAAAAAAGTAAAAACATGTGGAGGACACATGCAAACAAACAAAACATCAGATGAAGTAAAGCGAGAAAATGCCGATCAGGTTGCGTTGAATATCAGACGACTAACTCGAGAGACTCTGGCGCTGGTGCTGGCTGGTGGGCGTGGTTCGCGTCTGTATGAACTGACCAATTGGCGTGCCAAGCCAGCGCTGTATTTTGGAGGAAAGGCGCGCATTATTGACTGGCCTCTATCCAATTGCATCAACTCGGGTATACGGCGAATTGGTGTGTTGACTCAGTACAAGGCGCATTCACTCATACGTCATCTGGTGCATGGCTGGAGCCATTTCAAAAAAGAGCTGGGAGAGTTTGTTGAAATTTTCCCCGCCTCTCAACGTTATTCTGCAGACTGGTACCAGGGGACTGCTGATGCGGTATTCCAGAACCTGGATATCATCCGTTCTGAACAGCCTGAATATGTACTGATATTATCAGGTGATCATATTTACAAGATGGATTATGGAGAAATGCTGGCTAACCATGTGGCACGTGGTGCGGATATGTCGGTATGTTGTCTGGAAGTGCCTATAGAAGAAGCGGCAGGTGCGTTTGGGGTGATGAGTGTGGATGCGGATAATCGCATTATTGGTTTTGAGGAAAAGCCTGAACACCCTACGCCTATTCCCGGCGAAGAGAATCTCACTCTGGCCTCTATGGGTAATTATATTTTTAATACCAAATTTCTGTTTGAACAGTTGCAAAAAGATGCCTACGACCCGCATTCAACGCATGATTTTGGCAACGATATTATTCCGTCAATTATCAATAAATATAAAGTGATTGCTTATCCGTTTCGTGATCCGGCAACCAATAAGCGTGGCTACTGGCGTGATGTGGGTACACTGGATTCATTCTGGGAAGCCAATATGGAGCTGGTTTCCCCATCGCCCGCATTCGATCTATATGATCCTAAATGGCCAATCTGGACTTATCAACCCCAGTTGCCGCCAGCCAAGTTTGTGTTCGATGATGATGACCGGCGTGGCATGGCCGTTGACTCCACCATCTCAGGGGGGTGCATTGTTACTGGAGCCAAACTGAGGAAGTCCCTGCTTTTTTCCAATGTGCGTGTACATTCGTATTCACTCATCGATGAAACGGTAATCCTGCCTGAAGTGGTAGTGAATCGGAGTTGCAGAATACGACGCGCAATTCTGGATAGAGGCTGTAATATTCCAGAAGGCAGTGTGATCGGGTTTGACCTGGAGCAGGATAAGGCGAATGGTTTTCGCGTAACCGAAAAAGGGATTGTTATGGTCACTCAGGAAATGCTGGATAAGCTGGCGAGAACTAAAGAAGGCAATTAATTATGCAGGTGATCGAAAAAACAACACGTCCGTTCTCCGGTCAGAAGCCAGGCACATCAGGTTTAAGAAAAAAAGTAACAGAGTTCCAGCAGCCTGGATATCTGGAGAATTTTGTACAGTCTATTTTTAATACCATAGCCCCCTGTCTGGGTAAAACCCTGGTGGTTGGCGGTGATGGTCGTTTTTATAATCGTGAAGCGATACAGACTATTATAAAAATGGCTGCAGCAAATGGCTTCGCCAGATTATTGGTAGGGCAGAGCGGTATTTTATCAACACCAGCTGCCAGCTGTGTGATCCGAAAGTACAGAACGGATGGTGGTATCGTGCTGTCCGCCAGCCATAATCCGGGTGGCCCCGAAGAGGATTTTGGCATCAAGTTTAACGCAACAAACGGGGGGCCAGCAGCTGAGTCCCTGACCGAGGCCATCTATCAGCAAACCCTGCAGATCCAGCAGTATCAGATTCTGGATGTTGAAGATACCGATATTGATCAGATTGGCAGTTATCAGATTGGAAATACTACGGTCGAAGTGATTGATGCAGTGAGTGATTATGCAGACCTGATGCAGTCACTCTTTGATTTCCCAGCTATGTCGGCGCTGCTGAAGGGCGGAAATTTTCGCATGTGCTTTGATGCCATGCATGCGGTCACCGGCCCCTATGCCAGAGAGATCCTGGAAAACCGGCTGGGCGCTCTGCAAGGTACGGTTATCAATGCACTTCCGCTGGAAGATTTTGGTGGTGGCCACCCTGACCCCAATCAGGTTCATGCGCATGAGTTGATACAGCGTACCCAGGGTGCTCATGGTGTCGATTTTGGAGCTGCATCGGATGGCGATGGGGATAGAAACATGGTGCTGGGGCATAATTTTTATATCAATCCCTGCGATAGCCTGGCGATACTGGCGGCTAATGCGCATCTTATCCCGGGTTATGCCAACGGTATTTCGGGGGTGGCACGCTCCATGCCGACCAGTCGCGCGGCGGATAGGGTGGCTGAAAACATGGGGGTGGAATGTTATGAAACCCCAACCGGCTGGAAATTTTTCGGTAACCTGCTGGATGCAGGCAAGATAACCCTGTGTGGTGAAGAAAGCTTTGGCACAGGTTCCGATCATGTGCGAGAAAAGGATGGTCTGTGGGCTGTGCTGTTCTGGCTTAACCTGATAGCAGTCAGGAAACAGTCGGTCGCCGAGATTGTACTTCAGCACTGGGCGCGCTTTGGTCGTGACTTTTTTACCCGGCACGATTATGAAGGTGTGGATAGCGACAGGGCTCAGCAGATGATTCAACGCCTGCGCGATAACCTGCCTCAGCTAGCGGGTCAGCAGTTTGCCGGTTTAAGCGTAGAATCGGCCGATGATTTTTCCTACCAGGACCCGGTGGACGGCAGTGTTTCCAGTGCGCAGGGTATTCGTATTTTCCTGAGCAATGGCGGACGTATCGTGCTACGTTTATCAGGTACTGGTACTCAGGGGGCTACCCTCAGGGTCTACCTGGACTGCTATCAACAGGATCCAGCGTTATTTTCCCAGGATCCGCAGCAGGCATTGGCGGATTTGATTGCAGCGGCGGAGCAGATTGCAGGTATCAGCGAAGCTACCGGAAGGACCCAGCCGGACGTGATTACGTGAGTTTTGGGAAAAACTTAAACCACAGAGCACACAGAGTTCACAGAGGTTTTTTGGTTTAAACCACGAAGCACACGAAGAAAAAACTTTCTGTTCTCTGTGCTCTCTGTGCCCTCGGTGGTTCATTCTTTTAAAATCTTATAGACCTGCAAGGCCTGGAAGCTTTCATGGCAATAGGGCTAGCCATACACAACCCCCCTTCGTGCTCTTCGTGTGCTTAGTGGTTCAAGGCGAAATTTCTATGTACTTTGTTATCAGCGATTTACAGCGTAGAATCCGCAACGGGGGATTCATCACTTTGGTAGTAGGGTATAGCGTATGAATATATTAATGGTTGCGGCTGAAAATGACGCATTGCCGGGCGGCAAAGTGGGCGGTATCGGCGATGTGGTTCGCGATATACCCCATGCGCTGGCATCGGACGGGCATCAGGTCTCGGTGATCACACCGGGCTATGGCGTGTTTTCACGCCTGGATCACGCCAGCTATCAGGGGCAGGTGGCGATTTCTTTTGCCGGCCACACCGAGATAGTTGATTTATATGAAGTGCCGTCGCGTTGTCCGCAACAGGGCGTGCGCCTGTGGGTGCTGGAGCATCCGCTGTTTATAGCGGGCGGCATCGGCAAGATTTATTGCAACGATCCTTCAGACAGACCTTTTGCGACTGATGCGACCAAGTTTGCGTTGTTCTGCAGTGCAGTGTGTCAGGCGATTATGGATGATCAGTTTGGGGCGCTGGATGTGCTGCATCTGCACGACTGGCATGCAGCGAACGTGGCATTGTTGCGAGCCTATGATCCGCGTTATTCCAGGCTGCAAAAGCTACATACCGTATATACCATTCATAATCTGGCGTTGCAGGGCATCCGTCCCATAGGCGGGGATAGCTCGGCTTTATTAACCTGGTATCCCGGGTTAAATTTTCAGCACGAGATAATCAATGATCCACGTGTTCATCATTGCGTTAACCTCATGCGCTGTGGCATCAACCTGAGTGATCGGGTGCATGCTGTATCACCCAGTTATGCTGCTGAAATCCTGCGTCCCAGCCATCCCGAAAATGGTTACTTTGGCGGAGAAGGATTACAGGAGGATCTACAGAGAGCAGCTGAAAGCGGACGATTACACGGCATCCTGAATGGCTGTGAGTACCCAGAGGTTTCGCACCGACCCCTGCCATTGAAAGATTTACTCAGATTGTGCGAGGTGGAGCTTTTTAAATGGATTGCCAAAACCGAGCTGGTGCAAAGTTCACATCTGTTAAGTGCCCACCGGCTGTCCCAGCTACTTGCATCAAGACGTAAAGAAAGGCCCTTTCTGGTAACCTCTGTAGGACGTATCACTGATCAGAAGGTATTGATATTACAGCAGAAAATGCCGGATGGAAGAACAGGGCTAGCACATATCCTCGATACTCTGGAGGGGCGCGGGATATTTTTGATGCTGGGTAGCGGCGATACCGAACTGGAACAGTTTCTGACGCAACAGGCTTCCCTGTACACGAATTTTATTTTCCTCAAAGGTTATTCAGAAGAGTTACCAGATGCTATCTATAACAGCGGTGATTTGTTTTTAATGCCCAGCTCATTCGAGCCCTGTGGTATCAGTCAAATGCTGGCTATGCGGGCAGGTCAGCCCTGTCTGGTGCATGGCGTTGGCGGGCTGAAGGATACGGTGAAGCATAATGAAACCGGATTTGTATTTGACGGGGATAACCTGTCCGAGCAGGTTAAGAATATGGTACAGGGGTTTAAATCGGCTCTGGAAATATACCAGAGTGACCGGAATGGCTGGGATCTCATCGGTAAAAATGCTGCGCAGCAAAGATTTTTATGGAGTCAGGTAGGAGAGGATTACGCTCGATTGCTTTATTCTGTAAGCTGAGGAAGCCCGGCAAAAAAACAGCGCATCCGTTACTGTTAATGCATCCTGAAAGCCATACCGTCTCTCGCCTGAACGTTGTATCCCTGTTACTTATTGTATTTTGCTGCATATTCGTAGTTATTGTTTTTATGGCACTGGGTCAGTTCGCCTACCCCTCGGCGGACGATTTCTGTATGGCCGCCGGGGTCAGGGATGAAGGTTTCTTTATCCATCTCTGGCACCATTATTTTGAATGGAGTGGTCGATATAGCGGCAACGCGCTGTATGCTGCATACCCTTTAATTTTCGGTCTGTTTGAAGGCTATGCCCTGATAGCAGTGTTCCTTATTGTTCTGCTCTATCTCAGTATGGTCTTATTTATAGCGTCGGTTTTCAGGCTTGCTGTTAAAGACAAAGTTATATGGCTGGTAGCGCTGGTTTTTATTTGCGCCTATCTGCTGGGTATTCGTCACACTGCCAGCAGTCTTTACTGGATGGCAGGCGCTTTAACCTATCAAAGTGCACATATCCTGTTATTGTTGAGCCTTGGGGTCATTGTTCGCCTGAGAAACTGTGCGCGCCAGAACTCAGGCTGCTATCGATGGTTTGTCGTGCTGGCATTTTTAATCGTGCTGGGAACTGGAACCAACGAAATCAGCATGATAGTCCTGCTTGCGGGCATGGGCCTGGTATGGCTTGATGCCATGCTGTCGCGTGATAGAAAATTAGTGGGCTGGATGCTGCTGTTGCTGCTAGTCGTTTTGTGTTGTTGCGTGGTGTATTTTTCGCCCGGTAATACGATCAGGGAATCCACCTTTCCGCTACGACATGACTGGCTGCGCAGTATCAGGGGAAGTGTCGACATGGGCAGCTGGAGTTTGCTGGTGTGGACGGGTAATCCTGTTTTTATTACGACGACTTTACTTGCGCCATTTGCCGCGACTGTGCTTTATCAAAAGTCCGGCAGATTGTTCAAAATAACAACTCTACAGTTGTCTATATTGGCGCTGATTACCTTTTTATCCCCCTTCGTTTTACAGTTTCCCGCGTGGTGGGCAATGGGTGGCTGGCCACCTCCGCGTAGCGTAGATGCAATCTTTTTTATCTTTATCCTGAGCTGGATGTCATTGCTGGTAGCGCTGACGATACGATTCATGCCGGTGAAGTGGATAGTGGGTGTTGAAGGTAGACTCCAGTTCAGGGCGAGTGTGGTATTTTTCCTGGTTTCGATTGTGTTTGTAATGTCAGTGGGTATCAGTGCAAAATTAGGTACTGCGTTGCAGGACCTGCGTCATCATGTAAAACCTTTTAATGCCTACATGACGCAGCGGCATGCAGTCATTGAACAGTCCAGGCAACAGGGGGTGTATGCTGTTACGGTGCCTGCGCCAGAGATAGAGATGCCGAAAAGTATTTATTTTAATGACATTCGCGCGGACTGGCGCGACTGGCGTAATGCCTGCTACGCGCGCTATTTCAGGCTAAGCGCTATTCAGCGAATTAAAAGCTCAGCACACCAATAAACCGGACATAGTTAATTTGGCGCAATGATGAAGGACCTGGATCAAAATAAATTAATCTCAGTTGTGGTTCCCTGTTTTAATGAGCAGGAAAATGTTGCGCAGTTTATGCGCGAGATATCGCCAGTGCTGGATGCATTAGAAGAGCGCTACGAAATCATTTTTATCGACGATGGTAGTGCTGATAATACCCTGCCTCTGTTATCGTTGATTGCGCAGGAAAATGCAGCCATCAAGATTATTTCATTGTCGCGCAACTTCGGTAAGGAAGCGGCACTGACTGCCGGGCTGGATCATGCGGCAGGTGATGCCATTATCCCCATAGATGTGGATTTGCAGGATCCAGTGGCTCTTATCACGCAGATGGTAGAGAAATGGAAAGCAGGTGCTGAGGTGGTGATCGCAAAACGAGAAGATCGTAGTGCAGATACTTTATTCAGGCGAGTCACCGCTCGCCTGTTCTATAAACTCATGTCCTACCTGAGTTCGACCCCTTTTCCCAGGGATGTGGGAGACTATCGTTTGATGGATCGAATGGTGGTGCAGGCAGTACGCGATATGGGGGAAAGAAACCGATTTATGAAAGGACTTTTCTCCTGGCCGGGCTTTAATACCGAGGTGATTAGTTACCGACGTCCGCAAAGAACGGTTGGGGCGAGCAGGTGGCACGCCTGGCGTCTATTCAACTATGCACTGGATGGGATTTTTTCATTTTCTACAGCACCGCTACGAATGTGGACCTATATAGGATTATTGCTGTCTGTTTTTTCCATGGCTTTTCTTGTTTATATTGTCATTAAGACGTTGATGTTTGGTGTGGAGTTGCCAGGCTACGCCTCCATTATTTCTATTATTCTTTTTTTTAGTGGTATCAACCTGATCGGAATGGGCATATTGGGCGAGTATATGGGGAGAATCTTTATAGAGGTTAAACAGAGACCTGTGTATGTGATCAGGAAAAAGATTGGATTTATTGTTAACGAATAAAGGGAAGTGGAATATAAATTACCAAGTTCATTGTTTACCGGGATTAATGATCTTAACGTATATCCCTGCGTTTTGTAGAGACTGCTTAATTAATTCTTAACGTCTTCAGCGCTATGTTTTGCTACTTAAACACGAGCCTGGATACACGACTTTTAATTAAAGTGCGCGAGATGTAGATTTTTCGACATTTGTTTAAGCTTAATTTAACAAAAGCTATTTAATATATTCCTGGTACTTCCTGCTCACTTTCTAGATTAGCCATATGCAAACAAACACTTCAGCGCAAACCAAAAGTAAAACCGTGTGGGATTTACCGGTCAGGATTTTCCACTGGTCATTAGCCTTTTTATTTTTTACTGCCTGGTTTAGCGCAGAGGGGGATCAATGGCTGGATATCCATATATTTGCTGGCTACGCCATCGCGGGCCTGATTATATTTCGGTTTTTCTGGGGTTTTAGCGGCACCTATTATGCTCGTTTCACCCAGTTCAGCTATAGCTTTACTGAAGCAAAAGACTACGCACTGGATGTGCTAAAAGGCCGATCCCGGCGCTATGTCGGACATAACCCAGCAGGCAGCTGGGCGATATTTCTGTTGCTGATTGGCACTTTTCTGGTCGTCATTAGTGGCTTTTTTGTTTTTGGTGCAGAGGAAGGGCACGGCCCGGTAAGTACGCTGGAGTCTGATCTGATCGGCTGGCTTGCGCGCAATATTCACAATGCCCTGGCTACTGCCATGATGACACTGGTGGTCGTGCATATCGCGGGTGTAGTGATTGAAAGTTACCAGCATAAGGAAAAGCTGGTACTGAGCATGATCAATGGGCGTAAGTCTGTTGCTGAAACCAGCCCGGACATTGCTCTACATAAGGGCCTGGCGATGGGGCTGTTGATAGTGCTACTGCTGTATTTTCTTTCCGCTGGAGTCGGCCTGGTCCCCGGAAAAGAAGCGTTTGAGTCGCAGTTTACCGGTGAGCCCCTGCCTATGCTGGATGCCTGGCAGGAAGAGTGCGGCGCATGCCATATGGCCTATCATCCCAGTCTGCTTCCGGCGCGATCCTGGTCACAGTTGATGCAACAGCAGCATGATCACTTCGGGGAAGATCTGCTACTGGATGCAGATGTGGTGAAACAGCTGACAGACTACGCGCTGGAGAACTCTGCTGAGCAGGGCGTGACCGAGCCTGCCAGGAAAATCATGTCCTGGAATCAGCCGACTTTCACGCCGTTACGGATTACCGAAACCCGTTACTGGCGGCGTAAGCATATTGAGATTGCAGACGAGATCTGGCAGCAAAGTAATATTAATGGGAAAGGGCAGTGTAACGCCTGCCATAGCGATGCGGAACAGGGCTGGTTTGAGGACTCGAAAATGGTAATACCTGATATGCCTTAACAAATTTTTATTATTCATCAGGTTAATGTTTAGCGGTTTCCATTAATCAGAGAAGAAAATGACATTGACCAGATTCCTGCTGTTGCCCGCAATGCTGCTCTTTTTAGGCCTGTCCCAGGCAAATGCGGCTACCGATCCCGGTGCCGTGATCTATAAAAACGAGTGTAGCGCCTGCCATATTGCTTACCCCACCCAATTTCTTTCAACCCAGTCCTGGGATGCGTTAATTAAAAATTTATCAGACCATTTTGGCGATAATGCAGAATTGACAGCGCAAGATACGGCAGCCCTTAAATTCTTTCTGGATAACAATAACTACGACCAGTCCAGAATCAAGCGTCGCTATGGCAATCGTTTTGATACCAGCGGTGTGCCCCTGCGGATTTCAGAAACACGCTTTTTTCAGGCTATTCATCATGAGATTCCCAGTCGCTATGTCACTCAGAACCCTAAGGTGAAATCCTATGCAAACTGTGCTGCCTGCCATCGTGGTGCAGACCGTGGAAACTTTGATGAGGATGAAGTCAGGGTTCCGCGTTAGTCCGGGGCAACGCCCTGGCATGGGGTAAACGCGCCAACAGGCGTCGCTGGGAGCGGACAGGGCCGTATTTAGTTTTTACACTGAGGCACTATCATCTATAATTGTCTGGCAAGGAGGATGTATGCTCAAATCAGTTCACCCCATCGCACTGTTATTTCTACTGTGTCTGTCCCCCGTGGCCAGTGCAGAGCCCGCCACGGTTGTAACCGATGCCACGCTGTACCAGACGCCTTCTATTCGTGCCGTAAAGTTAAAACAGCTGGCGCCTGGCACAGCGGTTGATTTTATCAAGCAGGTAGGTTCCTGGAAGCAGGTTGCGCTGTCGCAGGGCAGGACGACAGGCTGGCTACGCAGTTATCAGCTGAGAATGGGCGAAATTACTGTGGAAGAGCGCTCGAGCGATGAGTCAGGCGGCTTTTTCGGGGCACTGGCGAGCCTGTCACGAAAGGCCAGCGGATTGTTTTCGTCTGATCGAAAAGACTATAGCTACCAACGAACAGCGACTATCGGTGTGCGTGGATTGAGTGAGGAGCAGATCAGAAATGCCCAGCCTGATTATGCTGAGCTGGAAAAACTGGAGTCGTTTCGCGAAAGCAAAAAGATTATCCAGCAGTTTGCATCTAGCGGGCATCTACAAACACGTAAGATCAATCACCTGCCCAGGTCAAACAGGGAGAAATGAATATGCGTAGCTTACTATCTGCAATTCTGGCGATTATCCTGCTGACACCGTCACTGACTTATAGTCCTCCGGTTACTGCATTCGATTTCAATGATCTGAAGGCGAAGCTGAAAAAAGCCAAAAAAGAAGCCACGCAGGCGAAACAACAACTGGATCTCGCCACTGGCAAGGTAAATGAAAAGGACGAGATTAATATCGGTCGAAATGTCATGTCCGGGTTGCTGGGTGCCGCACCCCTACTGAAAAACAATCAATTACAGCAATATGTGAACCGGATAGGTCACTGGGTAGCGCTGCATTCTGAACGCCCACAGCTACCCTGGTCATTTGGTGTTATCGACTCTCCTAACGTGAATGCTTTTGCTGCCCCCGGAGGTTATATCGTACTGACTGCAGGTCTTTACCAGTTGTTGGAAAATGAATCCCAGCTTGCAGCGGTGCTCGCACATGAGATCAGTCATGTGATTGAAAAACATCACCTGGATGCAATTCGAGACACTTCTCAACGTGAATTGCTGGCGAGCCTGGCGGTTAAGGTGACTGATGAAAAACACCGCGAAACCATGCGTAAGCTAGTGAACTCAGGCGTGCAGATTTATGCTCGAGGACTTGATCAGCGTTTCGAATACGGTGCCGATCGGCGTGGGGTCGTGCTTGCTGCGCGTAGCGGGTATGATCCTTATGCGATGCTGGATGTGCTCACTACACTGTCCAGTATCAACAATACTGATGAGAGCATGGCGGTATTTCTCAATACGCATCCTCCCCTGAATGATCGGATAGAGACGCTGGTAAGTATGATGGATCAACACCTGAAAAATCTGCCGTTAGCAACTGATAATCAGCGTTTAAGGCAGGTCAATCAGCAGGTTGCGGGTAAATTGTAAGTCCATTTTGTCTGCTGAAGTGGTGTGATAGATGGAGCCTCTGTGGATCAGGGTGCCTGATTAAGTTCACGGATATAGAGCGCGATTAGTCGGGCCTGATTGTCGCTAATATTGGTAAAAGACGGCATTTTTCTATCCGGTTGTTCGGGCCCCTGAATCTTGTGTTTCACCTGGGATGGCGTGAGTGGAACTGTTTTCAGGAACTTGTTTTGAATTAAAGGCGGAATGCCGCGCAAAAACTGGCCTGCGCCGCTTTCTCCATGACAGGCGGCACAATAGTATTCGTACAGTTCTCTGCCTGTGGTGGGCTGGCTATTTTCCTCACTACATCCGTAAATAATAACCAGAAATATAGTCATCAATATCCCTGTTAGTAAACGCATCATTTTCCTCTTAGCTGTCTACGTTTGCGATATATGTCTCTTGGTTGGGTTATGCTACCTATGCCACATTATATAGCATGTATAAATAAGTCTTCGGACCTAGTATTTTCAAATGTCTGAGTACTTAGCAATATACTTATTATTCCCCCTGTTCAGCATGACCTTAACAAATAGCGTTACTTTCAATCTATTATCATTGAGCTGATGATTTGCCTATTTGTTCGCTAATAGTGTTTCCAGCGATTTTGCCATCGCGTCGATTTCATCATTACCCTGCGGCTTTACTGCTGGGCCTTCACTTTTGTTGATCGTGTCCTGTTGGCACAGCTGCAAACTGATGTTCTGTAGCCGGGCGATGGTGTTGCGATAAAACAGGTAAAGCGTCAGAAATGTGATAAAGAGACAGCTGATAACTACTCCTAGCACCCAGTTTTGGGTAGCGCGCGCCATCGACCTGGTCTGTTCAATGGATTTTCGGTAATCAAAGTTGATTCTGCTGGAAAATTCTCCCGAGTTAATCAGCATGGATTTGATTTGCTGGTCGAGTAGTTTTGCAAAAGTATCCAGTTTTTGTTTCTTCTGTTCCTGTTGATTACTTGAATCGCTTTTGTTCAATGCGCCGCTGTGCAAATTAGCGACGATGTGAATGGTATTTCTGAATAACTGGTTGATATGATGCATATCGAGTACAGCTGTACCGCTGGTGGTCTGACCCAAATCCAGCACGAGCGCATCAGATTCATCCAGCAGCTCAAGGATTTTAACATAGCTCTGGGCAGATTCACGGCTGTCGCCGTGGAGCAAGCTTTGTAGCTGATGCTCGATAGATACACTGTTACCGATCAGTTTATGCGCCTGGTTCATAATGCTTAAGTGATCTTCCATTATCCCGCTGGTTTCTGCGCTGGGTGATACGCTTACGTAAATAGCGGTTCCGCCTAAAACAAAAAATACCAGTATCACTGTCATCGCGATGAGTATAAATTTTCCTTTAATCGACTGGTGTAGACGAAAGTGCATGGAGGATCGTGTAGGCATGGCAGTTTGCTGGCTTTTAGCGCCCCCAGATCTGGAGATACCGGTCACGGTATCCGTTATCGGGGTCATAGTTGAAGCTGACCCCGTTGTGGTCTGTGAAATTGTCCTGCTTGATCAGATGAGGAGGTGATACATAGCCTGTTACTGCTGTGTTCTCCATCAGGCGGTTTAATTCATCAATCAGTTGCCAGCCATGCAGGTTGAGCGGTTCTGCAACCGTACTGGTTTGAAAGGTGCCTGACTCTATGCGTAGTAATGCTGCACTGCTACCGTCTCCCGCAGACAGTAGCTGTAACTGATCGGTTGATATGCCCGCTACGATCAATTCTGGAACGGCGTAGTCAAAATAGATATCGTTTATCGCCAGCGCATGAGTCCAACGCTTGCCATATTTCTCGATGAGCTGTTTTGTGAGGCCTGGCATCGCACTGGCGCTGTCAGCAATCGCCAGGTCACGCATTTCGAGCAGTTCACATCCGGTGCATGAGCGCACCAGGTCGGCCATTGCATTCGCCTTGGCCATCGCAATCTTGTAGTTGGAATCGGTAAAGATTATGACGCCGGCTTTTCCCGATGCGGCAACAATGGCTGCCATTGCTGTAAGTCGGGCTACTTCCAAAGGATCGGTGCTGACATTGATTGATACTGGGCCCTCCATTGCACCTGCTTGCGATGCGACGTGCCAGCCCACTATCGGTATATTGCGGTTTACAAATGGTTGCAGCAGGTCGCTCATGCTGGCCAGATCGGCACCGTCGAGTATCAGCCCTTCAGGGTTTGAATCAAACGCGTGCTGGGATGCTTTTTCGCGTCCCTGCTGGGTGCCACCAGCATCAAAAACGCTGACTCTCCATCCCAGTGCCTGTGCAGCTTCCTGCACACCATGGGCAACGCCCAGAATCCCGCCATTTCTCAGGTCTTCGGCAATGATCGCAATGGTTCTACCGGCTCGTGCCCTGGGGCCAGTGACCGGGCCATCCCATGCAGGGTTGGAGGAGCTGGATGCTGCAATGATCTGCTGCATTTGCTCCAAAGTTGCCGGGGTAGTGGGGTTTAGGCTATTTTCTGTATCACTGGCGGCAAACAAAGCAACAGGCGCTGTCAATAGCAGTAAGCAGATGGAAGCCAGGCGAATATCTTTATGGGTAAACATGATTTCAGGCTTTTAATAAAGGTAGTTTCTACTCTGAATACTAGTCCATGGCGCTGGCTTAGCAAGTTATACCGGCATTCATCACGGTATTAATTGATCTTTGCAAATTACCCTGGATATTAGGGGTTTTTAGCTTAACATGGTTACACTCTACTGAGTGTCTGGTTACTGAGCTAGTTAATTTATGACAGTTTTTCATGGCCTGCATTTAAAAAATCTCAAAGGAGATATCTATGGCGGATTGACCGCCGCCGTCGTCGCACTACCACTTGCGATGGCAATGGGCGTTGCTTCAGGCGTCGGTGCCATATCGGGTATGTACGGCGCCATTTTTGTCGGCTTGTTTGCTGCTTTATTCGGTGGCACGCCAGCTCAGGTCTCCGGTCCGACCGGGCCGATGACGGTAGTGATGGCCGCTGTATTCACCCAGTATAGCGGCATGTTTCCAGACAACCCCGGTTATGGTGCCGCACTGGCTTTTAGCGTAGTGATGCTGGGTGGCCTGTTCCAGATTGGGTTTGGGCTGCTTAAATTTGGCAAGTTTGTCGAGCTGGTTCCCTTGCCTGTGATCTCAGGTTTTATGAGTGGCATTGGGGTTATTATCATACTTCTGGAGCTGGGGCCGGCGCTCGGTCAGCCTGGAATCTCCAGCCCGCTGGAAGCAGGGCTGGCCCTGCCGCAGCAACTTTCTCAGGTGGAAACACCCTCGCTGATACTGACTGCACTGGTACTGATCCTGGTCTATTCAATACCGCGTTTTTTTCCAGTGCTCAATCGTTTGATTCCCTCTCCACTGTTTGCGCTGGTTGCGGGCACGGTTTTTTATCTGCTATTTCTCGAACCCGGCTCAACGCCGATTATCGGAGAAATTCCCACCGGATTGCCGCATTTGATCACGCCGACGTTTAATTTTTCGCTGGCGCTGGACATGGTGGCTTCTGGACTGACCCTGGCCGCCCTGGGCTCGATCGACTCTTTGCTGACCTCGCTGGTGGCCGACAACATCACGCGTACCCAGCATCAACCGGATCGCGAATTGATAGGGCAGGGCATTGGTAATTTGATTGCAGGTATGTTTGGTGGTTTACCGGGTGCTGGCGCCACCATGCGTACCGTGGTGAATGTGCATGCAGGTGGCGTAACGCCTATCTCCGGTATGCTGCATGCAATAATACTACTGGCCGTGGTGCTTGGCGCCGGGGCTTTGGCCAGTGATATACCCAAGGCGGTGCTGGCTGGCATTCTGATCAAGGTAGGTACCGATATCATCGACTGGGACTATTTCCGGCGCATACGCCAGGTACCGTTGGCCGACATTGTGATTATGCTGACGGTTCTGATTATGACAGTGACGGTAGATCTGTTGCTGGCGGTCGGTAGCGGCATGGTGATGACCAGCTTTCTGTTTATGCATCGCATGCATCAGATGCAGATTCAGGGTATCAGCACCATATCCGCAGGAAGCAATCTGCATCACCTGAGTGAGCAGGAAGCAGAAATCATAGAGCAGGCTGATGGCAGGATCATGCTATTCCATCTGAGTGGCGCAATGAGTTTTTCATCCGCCAAGAGCATTGTACGGCAGCATGCAGCGTCTAATAACTATGACATTATGTTGCTGGACCTGAGTGAGGTACCGGCTGTCGATTACACGACAACACGCGCGCTGGAGGATATCCTGCGACATACCATAGAAAACGGTAGACGCATTTTTCTGATTGGAATGCGAGACTCGGTGCGCCGTTATTTGCACAGACAGGGGGTCACCTCTCTGTTTAAACCCGGTAAAATCTATGACAAGCGGCTGGATGCACTATTGCATGCTCGAAAGCTGTTGCAGGATATTGATAAATCATAGTCCTTAATGATCTCGTGATAGATCACTTCGTAACTACAGAGCAGGATTCCGTAGCCACGAAGTGATTGAGTGGGTGTGCTTAACTGACGCGTTCGATGATGGTAGAAATCCCCATTCCCATGCCAATACACATGGTGGCAAGGCCGAGATTTCCTTCTTTGCGCTCCATGATGTTCAGCAGAGTAGTGGTAATCCTGGTACCTGAACAACCCAGTGGATGACCCAGTGCGATAGCACCACCATTCAGGTTAACCTTGTCATCCATCACATCAAGTAGCTTGAGGTTTTTCAGTACTGAAAGTCCCTGAGCAGCGAACGCTTCGTTCAGCTCAACATAATCGATATCCTGAATATCCAGGCCTGCACGTTTGAGTGCTTTTTGTGTTGCAGGAACAGGTCCATAACCCATGATCGAAGGATCACAGCCCGCAACGGCCATGCTCTTGATGCGTGCTCTTGGCGTTAAGCCAAGCTCTTTAGCCTTTTGCTCCGACATCACCAGCATGCCGGATGCGCCATCTGAGAATGCTGATGAGGTACCTGCGGTGACTGTGCCCACCTTGGGGATGAACACTGGCTTAAGCGCTGATAACCCCTCAAACGTGGTGTCGGGACGGATCACTTCGTCGGTAGTGAGCACACTCTTGAAGCCATTCTCGTCATGTCCTTCAACCGGGATGATTTCATTGTCCCAGTAGCCATTCAGAGTGGCTTCATGTGCCAGGCGATGTGAGCGAGCGCCCATCTCATCCTGCATCTTGCGATCGATGCCATTCATCTTGGCGAGTAGCTCTGCGGTGACGCCCATCATCATCGCTGCCTTGGCGGCGTGTTTGGACATTTCAGGATTCACATCAACACCATGCATGATGGAGATATGGCCCATATGCTCGACACCACCAACGACGAAGATATCGCCATAGCCAGAGACGATGGATTGTGCGGCAATATGCAACGCAGACATGGATGATCCACACAGACGGTTAATGGTTTGACCGGAAACGCTATGCGGCAAACCTGCCAGCAGGGCAGCATTTCTGGCAATATTAAAGCCCTGTTCCAGCGTCTGATTGACACAACCCCAGATGACATCTTCGATAGCATCTGGCTGTACTTCAGGGTTGCGCTTTAACAGTGCTTTAATCACTGCAGCAGAAAGTGCCTCGGAGCGTACATTGCGAAAGCTACCACCTTTGGATTTACCCATGGCGGTGCGTACACCGTCTACGATAACGATATCATTGATTGAAAGACTCATTTTGCACCCCCTGTTGACTGGGCATATTTATCGCCGTTGGCGGCCATCGATTTCATGGTTTCGGTGGGGTGATAAAGCGCACCGAGATGTTCATACTTTGCGGCCATCTGACAGAATGTATCCAGACCCAGATGATCCAGATAATGGAATGCGCCCCCTCTAAATGGTGGGAAACCTATTCCATAAATCAGTGCCATATCGGCTTCTGCAGGGCTCGCGACGATTTTTTCTTCCAGGCATCTTGCAACTTCAATGCACAGTGGAATCATCATACGCTCAATGATTTCCTCATCGCTGAACTCACGTGTCTCGCCCACAATATCCTTGAGTATCCCATCAACCTCCTCATCATGCAGTTTGGCGGGTTTGCCCCGGCGATCAGGTTCGTAGCGATAGAAACCCTTGCTGTTCTTCTGGCCGAAACGTTCCAGTTTGAACATGCGGTCAATTGCGTTTTCACCTTCATGGCTCATACGTTCCGGGAAACCTGCTGCCATCACCGCATCGGCATGATAAGCCGTATCGATTCCGACTACGTCCAGCAGGTAAGCAGGGCCCATCGGCCAGCCAAAGCCTTCCATAACTTTATCAACCTGATGGAAGTCTGCGCCATCGCTAACCAGTGCCGAGAAGCCACCGAAATATGGAAACAGCACACGGTTAACCAGGAATCCGGGGCAATCATTGACCACGATTGGGGTTTTGCCCATCGCTTTGGCGTAGGCTACGGTGCGGCCAATAGCTGCTTCACTGGATTGTTCTCCGCGAATAACTTCAACCAGAGGCATGCGGTGCACCGGATTGAAGAAATGCATGCCGCAGAAATCTTCAGGTCGTTGTAACCCTTTTGCCAGTTCAGTGATCGAAATGGTAGAGGTGTTAGAGGTCAGGATAGCGCCTTCAGGCATAGTCTGTTCGACTTCTGCAAGCACGCTCTTTTTGATATTGATATTTTCGACCACCGCTTCAACCACCAGATCAACTCGGTTGAAGTCGCCATAACTTAGGGTGGGTGTAATCTGAGTGAGTACCTGAGCCATTTTTTCGGTATCGATACGTTTGCGTTTCAGCTGTCCAGATAGCAATTTGATCGCTTCCTGAAGCCCTAGCTGTAAGGCGGGCTGATTGATATCCTTCATCAGGATTGCTGTGCCTTTGGAAGCGGACTGGTAAGCAACACCGCCACCCATAATGCCTGCTCCAAGTACTGCAGCCTGTTTTACTGGAGCGATATCGGCAGTGTATTTTTTAGATACACGTTTAACGTACTGGTCTTTCATAAAGATGCCAACCAGTGCCGAGGTGACATCATTACTGGCCAGCTTGCTGAAGGCTTTGGCTTCTATCTCAATGGCAGCATCCCGGTCTAGAATGACGGCCTTTTGCATGGTCTTCAGGGCTTGCATGGGTGCAGGATAATGTGGTCCTGCCTGCGCACCAATGACACCTCTGGCAGATTCAAATGCCATCATCAATTCGACATTATTGAGTTTAACCGGGCTGGTTTTTTCACTACGACGAGCCTGGTAATCGATTTCGCCAGCTATGCATTTTTTTGCCAGATCAATAGCACTTACTACGACTTGGTCGGGGGCTACAACCGCATCAACTGCACCCACTTTCAATGCAGCATCGGCACGGTTTTCAGAACCCCCGCAGATCCATTCGTTAGCGTTGTCGATACCGATCAGGCGAGGCAGTCTAAAAGTGCCGCCCCAGCCAGGGTTGATGCCTAGCTTAACCTCGGGTAGTCCGACCTTTGCACTGTCAGCCATAACCCGGTAATCAGTGGCCAGGCACAGCTCGAAACCACCGCCGAGCGCAATGCCGTTGATTGCAGTAACTGTGGGGCAGGGCAGGTCTTCAACGGCATTGAATGTTTGGTTGATCTCCAGAATGAGTCGAGTAATTTCTTCTTCAGGATGAGCAAAAATCTGAGTAAATTCGGTGATGTCGGCACCAACAATAAATGAATCTTTGGCGCTGGTGAATATAACCGCCTGTAACCCATCGACCTGAGTGAGGCTTGTTACCGCCTGTTTTAATTCACCCAGGGTGGCCTGATCAAACTTATTGACGGAGTCGTTTTCGCGGTCGAATCTGACCTCGAAAATACCCGCTTCAATCGCCTTGACCTGGATAAATTGACCTTGCATTAACATGGCATGTGTCTCCTTATATCAGACAAAAATAGTGTTATTAAAAGTGTTTGCGGGCTAAGCCAGTGGAAATAGATCGCTTAAGCGAGTTGCAAGCATCACATCGCCGCTGGCTTTAATGTCACCCATCATAAATGCCTGCATGCCATCGGTTTCTCCACTGATGACCGATGCCAGGGTATCTTTAGTCATTGACAGGGTAACGCTTGCTTCGGTTTCATCAGCGGGAGTAATCTCGCATTGGTCCTGCCGGATGATGATATGCCAGCTGCCTTCGTTATCAATGTCGTATTGAAAAATCTCATCCATCCCTGACGCTGCACCGGGGTTGAATCGCTGTTGCATGCTGTCTAATAAAGTCGTGACATCACTCATGGTTTCCTCCTGATGGGATACATATTTTATCTGGTGTTTTAAAAAGCAAAATCCGCTTCATCCAGTGCCATCAGGATGTCTGCCCCTGACTGCATGGTTTCTACCAGGCCGCGTGTACGTGGTAGCATGCGCTGATAATAGAATCTGGCGGTGGTGATCTTGGCCTGATAGAAAGCCTTTTCGGTGCTGCCTTCTGCAATTTTTAACTGGGCGGTTTTCGCCATTCTGGCCCAGAAGTAGGCCAGCACGGCATAGCCGGAATACATCAGGTAATCCACCGAGGCGGCACCGACTTCATCCTTGTTCATCATCGCTTTCATGCCAATCTTCATGGTGATTGACCCCCATTCGCTGTTGATCTCCTGTAGCGGTTGGATGAATTCTTTCATTGCCTTGTCTTTGGCGTTTTCTTTACAGAACAGGTGGATGATCTTGGTAAATTTTTTCAGCGACTCGCCTTTGCTCATCAGTACCTTGCGCCCGAGTAGATCCAGTGCCTGAATCTGTGTGGTGCCTTCGTACAGCATGGAAATTCTACAGTCGCGTACATTCTGCTCCATACCGTGTTCAGCGATATAGCCGTGACCGCCAAATACCTGTAGTCCATGATTGGCTGACTCAAAGCCCATTTCGGTGAGGAAGGCCTTGGCTATCGGTGTCATGAAAGAAAGCAGGGTCTCTGCTTCGGCGCGTTCCTTTTCATCGCTTAAGCGCAGTACCTTATCAGCTAGCATGGCGCAGAAATACATCAAGGCTCTGCCGCCTTCAGCAATGGATTTCTGGATGAGTAGCATTTTGCGCACCTCGGGGTGCACAATAATCGGGTCGGCCGCTTTATCGGGCGCCTTTGCACCCGTCAGCGAACGCATTTGCAGGCGATCACGCGCATAGTTCAGGGAGTTTTGAAAACCCAGCTCAGCGTGACTGAGGCCCTGAATTGCGGTACCAATTCTGGCGCCATTCATAAAGGTAAACATGCAGTTGAGCCCTTTATTCGGTGGGCCAATCAAAAAGCCTTTGGCGTCGTCGAAGTTAATGGTGCAGGTAGCGTTGCCATGAATGCCCATCTTGTGCTCAATAGAACCACAGCTGACGCCGTTAGGTTCTCCGGCGTTGCCCTCGGCATCCGGTAGTTGCCGCGGGACGACAAACAGAGAAATACCCTTGGTACCCTGAGGTGCATCAGGCAATCTGGCGAGCACGATATGTACGATGTTGGATGACATGTCATGCTGTCCTGCGGAGATAAAAATCTTGCTCCCATTGATGCGATAGCTGCCATCCTGTTGTGGTTCGGCGCGGGTTCTTAGCATGCCCAGATCGGTGCCGCAATGGGGTTCAGTCAGGCACATGGTACCGGTCCATTCACCACTGATCAGATGCGGTAAGTAGGTTTGCTTCTGTTCTTCAGTGCCATGTTTTTCCAGCGTGTTCATTGCGCCATGACTGAGGTGGGGATACATATTCCAGGACCAGTTGGCAGTCGCCGTCATTTCGCTGAGCACGATACCGAGCGATTCAGGCAAACCCTGGCCGCCCCATTCGGGGCTGTGCGGGAGCGACGGCCAGCCCGCTTCACAATACTGCTGGTAGGCTTCCCTGAAACCATCGGGTGTTTTTACCTCGCCCTCATTAAACTGGCAGCCCTGCTGGTCACCAACTTGATTAAGCGGGGATAGTACGCGTTCGGCAAACTTTCCACCTTCTTCCAGAATGGCTTCGACCAGATCTGCTGTAACTTCCTCGCAATCGGGTAGCTCGCTATAGTGGCTCGGAAAATCAAAGACTTCGTTGAGTAAAAAACTCATATCACGATGAGGAACTTTATATTCAGTCATGTTGGCATGGCTCTTGGTTATTAGATTTTCGTGACAGCTTGCTAGGCTTGTCGGGTCAGTCTGTAGGTTGGGCTTTTATTTGCCAATATCCAATGACATTTGGGTTCAATCTTTATGTCTAAATTCGCCTTTTTGATTTAATCCTAATAAAAACAGCTAATTACATTAATACGCAATCTCTTTCGAAGCGGAGAATGTTATTCTTATATGACAAAAATCGTCAATAACGGACTTTCGGGATACTTTTTGTTAGCAATGTTGACGCCTTTTGATATTGGCGTGTCGGATTTAATGCATCATCCTCTTGCTATTACTTACAAAATTGGTAAAAGGCAGCTAGTGGCAAAATGCCGGAGTGCTGTTTTGAATACAAACCTGTTAAACCAGAGGAAGCCCAGTAATGAAGATACTCGTCGCGATTAAGCGAGTTGTAGACTACAACGTAAGAATCCGTGTCGCCGCCGATCAAAGTGGAGTCGATCTGAATAATGTGAAGATGTCGATCAATCCATTCTGTGAGATTGCGGTGGAGGAAGCGATAAGGATTAAAGAAGCCGGTAACGCGGATGAAGTCGTCGTGGTCTCCATCGGACCCAAAGCTTCACAGGAAAGCCTGCGTGGTGCCCTGGCACTGGGTGCAGATCGCGCCATTCTGGTAGAAACCGATGAGGATGCCGAACTGCAGCCACTGGCCGTAGCCAGCATTTTAAAAACCGTCGCTGAACAGGAAAACCCTGGGTTACTGATTCTAGGTAAACAGGCAATTGATGATGATAGTAACCAGACCGGACAGATGCTGGCCGCCCTGATGGGCCTGGCACAGGGTACTTTTGCCTCTAAGGTTGAACTGGCGGAAGGTAAGGTCAATGTCACACGCGAAGTGGATGGCGGCCTGGAAACGGTAGCGCTTAGTTTACCCGCAGTGATCACCACCGACCTGCGCTTGAATGAACCGCGCTACGCAAAATTGCCGAATATCATGAAAGCCAAGAAAAAACCGCTGGATGTGATTCCGGTCGCTGATACAGGGGTAGATATTAGCCCGCATTTAAAAACACTAAAGGTTGTTGAGCCGCCAGCAAGAAAGGCAGGTGTTAAGGTTGCTTCGGTAACCGAACTGGTTGAAAAGCTACGCAACGAAGCAAAGGTGATCGCATGAGTATTTTAATCGTCGCTGAACATGATAATTCAGAATTAAAGGCCGCTACCCTGCATGTTGTTACTGCAGCCACTCAGCTGGGTGATGATCTGCATCTGCTGGTCGCGGGTAGTGGGTGTCAATCGGTTGCGGATGCGGCTGCTGCCATCCCCGGTATCAGCAAGGTGTTGCTCACCGACGCCGCTGAGTATGAGCATGTATTGCCAGAGAATATGGCTGAGTTGGTGTTGAGTATTGCGGCTAACTACAGCCATATATTAACCGCTGCCACTACCAACGGGAAAAACTTCCTGCCCCGTGTCGCAGCCAGACTGGGCGTTGCCCAGATCAGCGATATCGTCAGTGTTGAATCTGAAGATACCTTTGTACGCCCCATATACGCCGGTAATGCGATGGCGACAGTGCAATCCATTGATGCCGTCAAACTGATTACCGTGCGCGGTACCGCTTTTGATGCAGCTGAAACCAGTGGTGGTTCTGCTACTATCGAAAACCTGGCCGCTGCCGCTATATTTGAGGGCGCCAGTTTTGTCAGTCAGCAATTAAGTGTATCGGACCGTCCCGAACTGACCTCAGCGAAGATCGTCATCTCCGGTGGTCGCGGCATGGGTAACGGTGACAATTTCAAATTACTGGATGCGGTAGCTGATAAATTGAATGCTGCGGTGGGAGCCTCGCGCGCTGCGGTGGATGCAGGCTTTGTACCCAACGATTACCAGGTCGGTCAGACTGGCAAGATCGTCGCCCCTGACCTGTATATCGCGGTAGGAATCAGCGGCGCAATCCAGCACCAGGCAGGTATGAAAGATAGTAAGGTCATCGTGGCTATCAATAAGGATGAAGAGGCACCTATTTTTCAGATTGCCGATTATGGAATGGTGGCGGATCTATTTGATGTGTTACCAGAACTGGCAGATGCACTTTGAGATTGATGGTTAGCCTTGTTCAAACAGCACAGTAGCGGAGAGAGATGATGGAAAGAGAATCCATGGAGTACGATGTTGTCATCGTTGGTGGCGGTCCTTCCGGGTTGAGTGCAGCGATCAAGATCATGCAGATGGCTGGCGAACAGAACCTTGAGCTTACGGTCTGCCTGGTGGAAAAAGGCTCGGAAATTGGCGCACATATACTCTCTGGCGCGATTATTGAACCGCGCTCATTAAACGAGCTGTTGCCCGACTGGAAAGAACTGGGTGCACCACTTAACACGCCGGTAACAGACGACCGGTTTCTGTTTCTGTCAGAGAAAAAATCGATCGCATTTCCGGCATGGACGCTGCCGCCTCAAATGCATAATGAAGGTAATTACATTATCAGCCTGGGTAATCTCTGCCGCTGGTTAGGTGAGCAGGCAGAGGCGCTCGGAGTCGAAATTTATCCCGGTTTTGCAGCAGCAGAAGTGCTGTTTCATGAGGATGGTTCGGTTAAGGGGATTGCCACAGGTGATATGGGGCTGGATAAGAATGGCGAGCCTAAAAGTACGCATGAACCCGGTATGGAGCTGCATGCCAAATACACCCTGTTTTCAGAAGGCTGTCGCGGCTCATTGTCGCAGCAATTGATTGAATCTTTTAAGCTCAATGCGCATTGTGAAAGTCAAACCTATGGCCTGGGTATCAAGGAGCTATGGTCTATTGACCCTTCGCAGCATAAGCAGGGGCTGGCGTTGCATACTGCTGGCTGGCCGCTGGACACGAAAACCTATGGCGGCAGTTTTATCTACCATCTGGGAAACAACCAGCTCGCGATTGGAATGGTGGTTGGGCTGGATTACCGCAACCCCTATCTGTCACCATTTGAAGAGTTCCAGAGGCTGAAAAATCATCCCAGGATCCGACCTATGCTGGAAGGTGGAAAACGCATTGCATACGGTGCGCGTTCACTCAATGAAGGTGGATTGCAATCGCTGCCCGGGCTGGTATTCCCCGGGGGTGCATTGATTGGTTGCAGTGCAGGATTTCTGAATGTACCCAAGATCAAGGGGACACACACAGCGATGAAAAGCGGCATACTGGCTGCTGAATCGGTGGTCGAAGCGCTGGCCCAGGGGCGCAGTAGCGATGAACTCAGTGCATACCCCAAACGCGTGCAAAATTCCTGGCTGCATCAGGAACTGCATCAGGCGCGTAACTTCCGCCCGGCGTTTTCCAAATGGGGCTTGCTAGGCGGTACTCTGCATGCGGGGTTTGATTTGAAGCTATTGCGCGGCAAGGCTCCCTGGACACTGAGCCACCATGGTCGTGATCGTGATCAGCTTAAACTGGCCAGTGAATGTCAGCCCATCAATTACCCGAGTCCAGATGGCAAGGTGACTTTTGACCGGCTGAGCTCAGTATTCCTCTCCAGTACCAATCATGAAGAAGACCAGCCCGTACACTTAAAGCTGAAAGACCACTCTGTCCCTGTTAATCACAACCTGAAACTCTATGATGCTCCCGAACAGCGATTCTGTCCGGCTGGGGTGTATGAAATCATTGAGCAGGACGGTGAAAAACAGCTGCAGATCAATGCAGCAAACTGCCTGCACTGTAAGGCCTGCGACATCAAAGACCCTACCAGGAACATCCGCTGGACCACACCGGAAGGTAGCGGTGGTCCTAATTACCCGAATATGTAGTAACAATACCGTTCAGGGAAAAGGCGGGATTAATAAGGAAACCTCTGTAAAACGCAGAGGTTTTTTTGCTTCAGGGCTAGGTTAGAACTTAAAAATACTAATAAGTAATTGAAACCAGGTAGAAATGTTAAGCCGTGCTTGATGTTTTACCTGCGCTGATTAATAAAAGATGAAATTTGCACAGCGTGTTCAAATTGCCTGATGATTTATTACCCATTTATAACTTTACAGGTCAGATGCTAACGGGGCATACTTTCTCAGGTTTACCATAAGAATTCAGGTTCACTTCCTTGAAACCTACCATTACGGTCCCGACAGGCTACGTACGACAGCTACTCGATCAGGTCGCAGAACAAAACTACGATGTGGATGAGCTTCTCGAGTATGTCGGTATTGATGCAGAAGAAATCGAGCATCAAACCGAATTCCCGGCGAAGAAATTCGGCTATCTATATCAACACGTGATGTATATCACTCAGGATGAGTATTTTGGCATGCTCAGCGGCAGTAAGTTACCACTGGGTTCCTTCCGTATGATGTGCCATGCAATTATAAACTGTAAAAACATGGGTCATGCTATTAACCGGGCGAGTAAGTTTCATGACATTGTTCGGGGTAGCAAGATAAAACCCAGGCTGGATCGACAGGGGAAGTTTGCCAGGGTGTCGTTTTCCGGTGTTGATAGTCTGGAGCAGGCGGAACTTGAACAATTGATGGCAACCGAAGAGCCTGCCAGTATCTGTACTTCTCTCTCAGTCTGGCACCATTTTGTTAGCTGGTTGATTGGGGAGCGGGTAGCGCTGGAAAGAGTGGACTTCAGCTTTTCTGCTGATCAGGCAGCGGCAAATTGCCAGACAAGATTTCAAACCGAAATTAAGTATGATCAGCCGGAAAATGCCATCATCTTTGCTGCACGATATCTGGAGTATCCAATTATTCAGACTGAAGAAACCCTTAAGGGGTTTCTTAAAACAGCCCCTTACCAGTTACTGGTGATGGTGGATGATAGTGGTAGTCTGAAAAATCAGGTGATCGCATTAATCGGCCAGAATTTTAGCATGCCTCCACCGAGTGCCGAGAAGGTAGCAGCCACACTTAATATGTCGCTATCTACCCTGCGCAGGCGCCTGCTGGAGGAGGGTACCACCTTCCAGAAGATCAAGGATGAATGTCGCAAAAACTCTGCATTAAAATTTATGAACTCTCCTCAGTTGTCGATTGTTGATGTTGCTGAATTGATGGGCTTTGACGAGCCGTCAGCATTTTTCAGATCATTCAAACGCTGGACTGGAATGACACCAGGTGAGTATCGCCAGAGCCAGGAATATAGCAGTCATTTGCAGGGGTTAAATAAATAATCAGATCTGGAAAGTGTAGATGGGCTACGCATGAGCAGGGTTGAAAACAAAAAAATGCGACGATATTCTGACTTCTTTATTTATATTTATTAAAGGGGCCATAGAGGGGCGGATTGGTGAGTATTATTGCTTAGCGTCTAGATTCTGTGAAGAAAATAGCAGAATATCTGATCTATAGCATCTGTGCTTTGCTAGCAGGACAAGCAGCAGATTTTATGGTGAAATAACTCGGTAAAATTTGAATTTCCAGTAATTTCAGTCTGTTATATCCGCTATTCTTCGGGCTCATTCGTTAAATTTTGCACGCAAAAACTGTATTTGCTGGTGCTATTTGTCTTTTTAATCATAAAAATTTATACCGGCTGTCATAATTTTTTAATTCTGATGCCTGTCTTCGGGTTGATTTATTGGTAGCTATCTTATCTTATTGCGACACATCTATAATGTGAACGAGACTGTTTTTCCTGTTTACATGAAAATCATTATCGGATCAGCCCCCTGACTGTTTTTTGCTCGATGTTATTTGACTTTTCACTGCAGAACGACAATCAGCAAACAGTTGATCATTAGCGCTGCTGGCGATAGCATGTGCAGGTTCGGCGCGTTAGCTTGTCTTGCTTATTGAGTGTGTGGGGCGCTTGATTTCAATGTGAGTTACATTGACCCCAATTAATTCGAAGGCGGTTAGATCGTCGTATGTGATCGGGAAAGTAGTTTATAACTTTGTACAATATCTACATAAATTTTGAGTTCAAATTATACCAGAGGGGAGTTTTATGAATTCCAAAAACGATAAATACAGTATCGAGAATACGGATTACTCGGTAGGACAGGACAACGTACAGAAATGGGGGTTTGATATACACAATCCGGTATTTGCGGTAAGTGCCGGACTGATTTTATTTTTTCTGGTCGCTACACTGATTAGCGATCCGGCAAAGGCCAAGGAAGTACTGGATGGCATGAAGTGGGATATTATTGGCAAGTTCGATGCCTTTTTTATGTGGTCATGCAATATCTTTGTGATCTTCTGTATTGCACTGGTTTTTTCTCCCTATGGAAAAATTCGTCTGGGAGGCAAGGATGCAAAGCCAGAACACTCCACAATTTCCTGGCTTGCAATGCTGTTTGCTGCGGGTATGGGTATCGGCCTGATGTTCTGGGGTGTTGCTGAACCTGTCGCTTACCTGACCGGCTGGTACAAAACACCGTTGGGTGTTGAAGCAAATACGGCAGAAGCTGCCAGAATGGCGATGGGTGCGACCATGTATCACTGGGGTCTACATCCCTGGGCTATCTATGCGGTAGTCGCGCTGTCTCTTGCTTTTTTCACCTATAACAAGGGCATGCCACTGTCGATTCGTTCTGCCTTCTACCCACTTTTGGGTGACCGTACCTGGGGCTGGGCTGGACATATTATCGACGTGCTGGCGGTACTCGCTACCCTGTTCGGTCTTGCTACCTCACTGGGTCTTGGTGCACAGCAGGCAGCTGCCGGTATCCATCATGTGTTTGGCACTGAGAATACCATCGGTTTGCAGATCATTGTAATTGTGGTCGTTACCGGGCTGGCTATTACCTCGGTGGTGCGTGGTCTTGAGGGTGGCGTAAAGCTGCTCAGTAACGTGAATATGATCATTGCCTTCGCACTTCTGTTAGCAGTCGGTTTGATTGGTTTCGCCGCATCTATGGGTAACCTGCCTACGACTATTGGTTCCTATCTTGAAAATATCATTCCATTAAGTAACCCACATGGACGCCCGGATGAAGCCTGGTTCCAGGGCTGGACTGTATTCTACTGGGCATGGTGGATTTCCTGGTCACCATTTGTCGGTATGTTCATTGCTCGAGTATCTTCAGGTAGAACGGTACGTGAATTCATTATTGCGGTCCTGTTAATCCCTACTCTGGTTACCACACTGTGGATGTCGATATACGGTGGCATCGCGATTGATCAGGTTATGAATAAGATCGGTGCGCTGGGTGAGAAAGGACTTACCGATGTACCGCTGGCGATGTTCCAGATGCTGGACCAGATGCCGATGAGCTCGCTGCTATCTGTGGTTGCCGTGGTTCTGGTACTGGTGTTTTTCATCACATCGTCTGACTCGGGTTCTCTGGTTATCGATAGCATTACTGCTGGCGGTAAGATTGATGCACCTGTACCTCAGCGTATCTTCTGGGCTTCCATTGAAGGAGCCATTGCAGTCGCGCTGCTGTGGATAGGTGGCACTGAAGCGATACAGGCGCTGCAGGCTGGTGCGATCTCTACCGGGCTGCCATTCACTTTTGTACTGTTATTTATGTGTGTCAGTCTGTTGATGGGCTTTAGTACTGAGCCTAGAGACTAAACGTCTGCTATGTCTATTTAAACTGTAGATTACTGCAGAAAGTAAAAAACCGGCTCCCCTTGGAGCCGGTTTTTTTTTAACACCACAACTGGCTGACTGTTGTATCTTTTGAGTAGTGATGGATGAGTTGCGCCTGCAGCAGTTCGGCGGTCGCCAGTGCATCGGTTAATGCATGATGAGCCTGGTAATGAGGCAAGCCGTAGCGTTGACGGCAGGAACCCAGGCGCAGGGACTCTAGCGGTCGTTTGAGCAGACGGTCAATAAATGTTCTCTGCTTGCAGAGCACTCTTTTTTCGATTTCCATGGTGTCAATAATCGGGAACTCAATCGCTTCACCTAGCCTGTCCAGCAGGGCACGAGCGAGGAAGTCCCGCTCAATAAAGCGATAGTGAACAACCACAATCCTCCCTGCGATTGCGCCGAGTAATTGCTCCAGTATGTTCTCCAGATCAGGTGCCTGGCGAATTTCTGAGTGTGTGATACCGTGAATCACAACTGAGTCTTCAGTCAGGGCCTGTTTTGGCTTAACCACCCAATGTGCTGATTCGCGGCAAAAAATCCGGCTCTGGGAAAATGGCACGATACCGACACTGACAATATCGTTATTGCTGGCTTCCAGACCCGTAGTCTCAAAGTCCATCGCGATCAGCGGAGCGTTCACAATTGGGGTGTTAGGTGCAAGTGTGCCGGCAGCGTAGAATTGCTGTAAACGTGGGTCACGACTATTTAATTTAAGGTCATCAAAGCGCTCCGGCCAGGAGCCGGTATAGTCTTTATCGATGTTGCTACATGCATTTTGCATCATTCCCACCCTGTTATTTCATTGGCATATTGGAGTTGTAACGGTATTTGAGAAAACTCTGTGCATTACTTAAAACCTGAAACGCTTCTTTCAGGTTTCTTCTATCGAAGTTGGACAGGTGTTTCGGGTGGATATTGTTGTTGGTTTGTTTGCCACGTTCAATCAATCTCGCCTGATGACGAATCCTGACCATAGAGATGTATTCCAGCGCATCTTTCAGATCAACGCCCTTGCTTTCAGGCAGGATTTCGCTGGCTATTACCTCGTCCAGCCGCTCAAAAGAGTTGATAGATTGCGCGCCTATGGCAAGGGCGTGTACCCGGATGACATCGGTTAATGGCGCGGTGCCACGCCGTTTGATATTGATGGTGTTTTTATGTTGACCATCTTTTTCCATTACGAAGTCCTTGAAAAACCCCAGAGGTGGTGTCCGATTGAGGGCATTACGCGCAAGGCTGGCGAGAAAAAGCCGATTGTTTTTGGTGCGGTGAGCAATGAATTGGCGTAGATCCTCAGCCCATTGAGTTCGACCCCATACGCCATCAAGGTCGAAGAAAATATTACCATTTAGCAAGGCCTGAGGGTTTGCATCATCAATCCAGTTAGCGAAGTGCGCTTTCCAGCCACTGCGTGTCATGCGCCATTGGGGGTTGGTTGCCATAATGTCGCCATCGCAGTAAGTATAACCGCATGCATTGAGACCATCGCTGACAAAGCGGGCAAGTTTTTCGAAATAGGCACCATGTTCCGATTCGATAAATCTATCATCAAGCACCAGTGCGTTATCCTGATCGGTGTAGATCAACTGTTCATCCCTCGCCATAGAGCCCAGGGCAAGAAAGCAGTAGGGTATCGGTGGGCTGCCATATTCTTCTTCAGCCATCTCAAGCAGGCGTTGTTTAAAGCTGCGTCCAATGACAGACATTGCACTACCGATCATATGTGAGTTGGCATCCTCCTGCACCATGCGCAGGAAAACTGACGGTAGTTTTTCAGCATGGACCTTAAGCTCCTCCAGTGTTTTATTCTGGAAAATACCTCTGACCATGAGGATGCTGCTCTGTGATTCGTGGCGTACAAGATCCGCAAGCGACAATATGCCAACAGGCGTTCTACCCTTGAGTACCGGAAGGTGATGGATATTGTTACGTAACATAGACTGGACCGCCTCAAAAACATAGGCATTATCATCCAGTGTATAAGGGGCTTTTGACATCACAGTGTCTATGGGGGATTCAGGATCCAGTCCTTTAGCCAGCACACGTTCGCGCAGGTCACGATCTGTGACTATGCCACCTATTTCATAAGAATCATTGCTCTGACTGTCGGGGTTTGTCAGCAGGATAGATGATATTTGATGTTCGGTCATGGTTTGAGCAACCTGCCTGATCGAAGCCTGGGTGGATTCAGTGATCAGGTCCCGCGTCATTAACTCTTTGATTTTAACGGTGGTCAGGCCATTATTTTCCTGACTACCGCATACGGCTTTATGCAGATTTGACTGGTTGCCGGTTTCAAAAAAGTCGGCAAAGGTTTCATAGCGTTCGCAATAATCTTTAAACTGTTGTACTGGAATACAGTAAACCAGCGTGTCTTCCATGGTTTTTACCGGAAAACGTACGCGTTGATTCATCATCAGACCCATCTGACCGAATACATCGCCTTCAGCCAGACGATTAAAAAGCTCTCCGGTTCGACGGTAGGTCTCAACCGCGCCTTTGCGGATCAAAAAAAGGTCATTGACCGGCTCAGAGAAGTTCAGAATATAGCTACCACTTCTAAAATAGGCGACTTCTACGTATCCAGCCAGCTCTCGCAAAGCTTCAGCAGACAGGGAGTCAAAAGGGGCATGGTTTGATAAAAAACTGACAATTTCCTGCTGTTCAGCGTGCATATTTAAAGTCCAGACTAAATGGTGAATTATCGTATGATAGTGGATTCATTATAAACAACAATCAGTTGTTGAGGTTTTTATCACTCTGTCCCCGGGTTAATCCGTAAAGAGTAATGGAATGGGTAGGGAAGCGAGGGAGCTTCATCTTTGTCGCGCTCAAACTAAACAAACACAGCGGGTTTTTTACGTCTTTTAAAAAGTCTGCGTACTTCACAGCTACTATTGAACCTTATCTGGTTTACAGAGGGTCTACCCAGTCCCTGACGAGGGAGTAGACTTCAGGTTGATTCTCGTTAAATGTGCCATAGTCGTGTGTAGTGTGAATTGATTCGAAGCCGATTTTAGCGGTTATGTTTTGATGAGCTTATGCAGTTTAGGAAACTACGTCACACTGATTGATGAGTAACGCAACAGCCGTTCGTCCCATATCGTCAATATCATTGGCATTAACATAGATGCCGTCATTTAACAGCCGACACAGTCCATGCAGGGTGGCCCAGGTGACCTGTGACAGACGCAGGGCAGGAACGTTTTGCTGCAGGATACCCATAGCCTGAAGCTGGCTGATTTCATTTACCCAGCGTTTGAAGCTGGCTTTGGCAGCCTGCTCAAGCTGCTGGCTGGGCTGGCCGGAGCGCCAGATCTGACTGCCATACATCAAATCGTATTGCTGCGGATTGCTGGCGGCAAAATGAACATAGGCCAGCACAAATCGCTCGAATAACTTTTGATGATTGTCTGTAACGTTCGAGCTTAATTCCTCTAAAAGCCTGTCCTGTTGCTGGAAACCCTCTTCCGCGATAGCGCAAAGCAGTGCATTCTTATCGCTAAAATGGTGGTAAGGCGCTGTACGCGAGACACCCGTGACTTCAGCCAGTTTGCGCATACTCAGGCCGGCTAGCCCGGATTCCTGCAGGATCTGTTTGGCTGCGTTGATCAGAGTTAATTTTAAATCACCGTGGTGATAGGTTTGTTTGCTTGCTTTCATTGGGGAGTCTCTGAGATGAAACATCGGTAACCAAACTTGACAGCGTCAAGATGTTTACTATATCTTGACGCTGTCCAGATAGCAACCGGAGCTAGCATGAGCTTTTCGACCCTTGAGTTAACGGTGAAAAACCACATTGCGCATCTGCAGTTTATTCGAGCGCAGTCCTATAACAGCCTGAATCGCAGCTTCTGGAACGAACTCCCACAGGCACTGGATGTTGTGCGTAGCAGTGACGATGTGCGGGTGCTGGTGATTTCATCCACGGGTAAACATTTCTCGGCGGGTATGGATCTGGAGATATTCAGTAACCCGGATCCGCGTCTGTTCAGTGGCGAGCCATCGCGCCGTGCGGAGACTATTCATCGCCTGGTACTCGACTTACAGGCGGTGTTCAGCCAGCTAGAATGCTTGCGCATGCCGGTGCTGGCGGCGATCCAGGGAGGATGTATCGGTGGCGCGTTAGACCTCGTATGTGCCTGCGACAGCCGTTACTGCACTGAGGATGCATTTTTCACAGTCAAGGAAACCGCGCTGGGGATGACAGCTGACCTGGGTACCCTGCAACGCTTACCGAAGCTGATCAGCTCCGGGCTGGCGCGTGAACTCGCCTACACTGCGCGTAATCTGGGGGCGCAGGAAGCACTCTCAAGCGGTCTGGTGAATACGGTATTTGCTGATCATGAGGCCCTGTTATTGGGGGTGATGGACATCGCACAGCAAATCGTCAGTCATTCGCCGCTTGCGGTACACGGCAGCAAGATTATGTTGAACTACGCCCGAGACCATAGTGTGAGCGATAGTCTGGCGTATATGGCAGCCTGGCAATCCGGTATGTTTCAGGCGACCGATATGTTGGAGGGATTTAAAGCAAAGTCCGAGCAGCGTGAGCCCGAATATGCGCCATTACATGGCCTGGATAAGGCATTTTTTGAAGACAAATAAAGCGCAGGTTAAAAAATTTATGACAACTGCTAATCCACCCTACCCCCACCTGTTTCGCCCCCTCGATCTGGGGTTTACGAGCCTGAAAAACCGAGTGCTGATGGGGTCTATGCACCTGGGGCTGGAAGAGCTGCCGGGCGGTTTTCAACGCATGGCGGCGTTTTATGCGGCGCGTGCACGAGCCGGCGTTGGCCTGATTGTGACTGGCGGTATTGGCCCCAATCAGGAGGGTGCAGTGCACGCTAAAGCAGCGATCCTGAACAATGAATCGCAGTTAGCGGATCATCGCCTGATCACGCAGGCTGTGCATGATGCGGGTGGAAAGATATGCATGCAAATCCTGCATTCGGGACGTTATGCGTTTACCGATAAACTGGTTGCGCCTTCAGCGATCAAGGCTCCGATTAATCCTTTTACACCGCATGCACTGACCCGAGAAGAGATAGAGAAACAGATCGCTGATTTTGCAAATTGCGCCGTACTGGCTCAACAGGCTGGTTATGATGGTGTAGAGGTGATGTCATCAGAGGGCTATTTGCTAAATGAATTTCTGGTTAGCCAGACCAATCAACGCCAGGACGAATGGGGTGGTAGCTATGAAAACCGCATGCGCCTTCCACTGGAGGTGTTACGGCGCGTCAGGCAAAGTGTGGGCGACGAGTTTATCGTTATCTTTCGCCTGTCGATGCTGGATATGGTCGAAGCTGGTAGCACGCTGGAAGAAATCATTAGCCTGGGGCAGGCGGTGGAAGCCTCTGGTGCAACCCTGATCAATACCGGTATCGGCTGGCACGAAGCGCGTATACCCACCATTGCCACCAAGGTGCCACGCGCTGCCTTTACCTGGGCCAGTGCCCAGGTGCGTGCCAAGCTTTCGATACCGGTGATTACCTCAAATCGCATCAATATGCCGGATGTCGCTGAGGCAGTACTGGCGCGCGGTGATGCGGATATGGTTTCTATGGCACGCCCGTTTCTAGCGGACCCTGAATTTATGCTCAAGGCCGAGCAGGGACGTGCGGATGAGATTAATACCTGTATCGGCTGTAACCAGGCTTGCCTGGACCATATCTTTGTGGGCAAGTTAACCAGTTGTTTGGTGAATCCTTTAGCCTGTCATGAGACAGAGATCCAGATCACCCCCGCTCAAAAAGTACTCAAACTGGCAGTAGTGGGTGCCGGCCCTGCCGGCCTGTCTTTTGCTGTCACGGCTGCCAGGCGTGGTCATCAGGTGACGCTATTTGATGCGGCATCTGAGATTGGTGGGCAATTTAATCTGGCTAAAAAAATACCCGGTAAACAGGAGTTTTATGAAACATTGCGTTATTTCAACAAGCAGCTGGAGATTAATGGGGTCGAAGTTGTTCTGGGTCAGGAGATCACTGCTGATCAATTAAACGAAAGCGATTTTGATCAGGTGGTGCTGGCGACGGGTATCCTGCCCAGGCAGCTCGAGATTGAAGGGATTAACCACCCTTCCGTATTGAGTTACATTGATGTTATTAAAGGTGCTGAAGTTGGAAAATCTGTTGCAGTAATTGGTGCAGGGGGTATCGGCTTTGATATCAGTGAATACCTGACGCATGGTGCCAGGGATAGCAGTCAGGATATCCAGGCTTTCATGGCGAAATGGGGCGTAGATATGAGTCTGCAGGCTCGTGGTGGCGTCGCAGGGGTTGAGAAAGAGATTGAGCCCTCACCTCGTCAGGTTTATCTATTGCAACGCAAAGCGACCCCGGTGGGCGCAGGCCTGGGTAAAACAACAGGCTGGATTCATCGCGCAGACCTGAAGATGAAGGGTGTAAAAATGATGAATCAATGTGACTACCAGCGCATAGATGATGAAGGCCTGCATTTGGCCGTGAATGGGGAGCAACAGCTGTTAAAGGTTGATCATGTCGTGATTTGCGCCGGGCAGTTACCACGGCGCGAGTTGCAGGAGGGCCTGCAAAAGCCGATGCATTTAATCGGTGGCGCCGATGTCGCCAGTGAGCTGGATGCAAAACGTGCCATAGACCAGGGCTTGAGGCTGGCACTGGAACTTTAATATCGCGCTGGATCAAGCGGCTCCGTCAGTACTCGATTGTTAACTGGCGGGGTTTTCCATCCGCTTCTGGCGAGCTTTATGTAGCTTGCGGTAGCTTTCAATCAGGCGCAGATGCTTATCCAGCCCTTCCAGTTTCATGCTAGTCGGGGTTAAGCCATAAAACCTGACTTCGCCGGTTACAGAGCCGACGACATTGTGCATAACCTCTTCGCCGAACATCCGCTTCAGGTTATGCAGGTAGTCATCCAGCTCCAGATCGTCCTGTAGCATGATTTCCAGCACGGCGTGGATGGCCTGGTAGAACAGCACGCGTTCAACCGTGTTGTCGTTGTATTGCAGAAAGCTTTCAACCAGGTCGATTGCGTCTTCAAGCTGCTGCAGGGCAAGGTAGATCAGGATCTTCAATTCGAGAATGGTCAACTGTCCCCACACCGTGTTTTCATCAAACTCAATGCCGATCAGGGTGCGGATGTCGCTGTAGTTATCCTCCTGGTTTTGTTCCAGTCGTTCTACCAGATCGGCCAGTTGTACATCATCCAGTGAATGAATATTGAGGATGTCCTCGCGGTACTGTATAGCTTTGTTGGTGTTATCCCATATCAAATCCTCAACGGGATAGATCTCGGAGTAACCAGGTACCAGAATCCTGCACGCAGAGGCGCCAAAATCATCAAAGGTCGCGATATAAACCTCCTTACCCATGTTCTGTAATATCTCTAGTAGCAGGGTATTTTCCTGTTCATTGCTGCCGGAGAAATCCCACTCACAGAATTCATAATCATGCCGCGCACTGAAAAAGCGCCATGAGATGACGCCGGTAGAATCGATAAAATGCTCGACGAAATTATTCGGTTCTGACACCGCCTCGCTGCTGAAGGTGGGGGGTGGAACATCGTTCAGACCTTCAAAGCTGCGCCCCTGCAGTAGCTCGGTCAGGCTGCGCTCGAGCGCAATTTCGAAGCTGGGATGTGCACCGAAGGAGGCGAAAACCCCGCCGTTACGTGGATTCATCAGGGTTACGCACATAACCGGGTATTGTCCACCCAGCGAGGCATCCTTAACCAGTACCGGAAAGCCCTGCTGCTCCAGCTCGTTGATGCCGGCGACGATATGTGGGTATTTTTGCAGCACCGACTGCGGCACATCGGCCAGTACAATCTCATTCTCGATGATGTGTTTTTTAACTGCGCGTTCGAATATCTCCGACAGGCATTGCACCTGGGCTTCAAATAGATTATTCCCGGCACTCATGCCATTGCTTAGAAACAGGTTTTCCAGCAGGTTGGAGGGGAAGTACACGGTCTGCTGATCGGACTGGCGTACAAAAGGCAGTGCGCATATCCCGCGCTGAAGATTGGCGGAATTGGTGTCAATCAGATGGGAGCCGCGTAGCTCGTTGTCCGGGTTATAGATTTGCAGGCAGTAGTCATCCAGCAAACCTGCTGGCAGCGCATCATCGGGGCCGGGTTTAAACCATTTCTCATTCGGATAATGCACGAAACTGGCATTCGCGAATTCTTCACCGAAATACTGGTCGTTATAGAAGAAATTACAGCTGGCGCGCTCGATAAATTCTCCCAGCGCGGAGCACAGCGCGCTCTCCCGGGTGGTTCCCTTACCGTTGGTAAAGCACATGGGTGACGCTGCATCACGGATATGCAAAGACCAGACATTGGGCACAATATTGCGCCAGGAGGATATCTCGATCTTGATACCCAGCGTTTCCAGCATACCTGTCATATTGGCGATGGTTTGCTGTAGCGGTAGATCCTTGCCGGGAATAATGGTATTGCCATCGATATTGTCTAACCCTATCGCCCTTAGCGAAGTATCCTGGTCCAGGTTGTTTACGATTTCGATTTGAAAATCAGGCCCCTGCTGGATGACTTTTTTAACGCTGCAACGGTCAATGGAGCGGAGTATGCCTTCACGGTCGCGTTCGGAAAGGGTATCGGGTAACTCAACCTGTATCTGGAAAACCTGCTTATAGCGATTCTCTGGATCCACGATGTTATTCTGAGAAAGCCGGATGTCCTCGGTCGGGATGTTGCGCGCATTACAGTAGACCTTCATGAAATAGGCCGCACACAGCGCTGAAGACGCCAGGAAATAATCAAACGGGCCGGGTGCAGAGCCATCACCCTTATAACGTACGGGCTGATCGGCGATGACAGTAAAATCATCAAACTTTGCCTGTAGCCTGAGATTGTCTAAAAAGTTAACTTTGATTTCCATGCGAGCTGGTTTTCCGGAGTCTTTGCGGGTATTGAACTAAAAAAGAGCCAGTCATTGCTGGCATGTTGATAGTAGGGGTTAACAGTATTCAGGTACAGCATGAATTGAAACACCGCGAGCAAGGCGTATTATCAGAAATATTACGGCTACACGCCAGCTTCGAACTATACTTATCGAACTCAAATCTTAACGCTACAGGGATCTTTTAAAGAGAAGGTGTCAATATGAGAATCAATACAAGAATAACGATTATGCTTGCAGCCTTGCTGGTGTTTCTGGCGGGATGTGCGGGTCAGCAATCCAGAACCACAAGTAGTGTGGTCGATTATCTCTACCCAAAATCAACTGCGCCGGTAATTAAGCCATCAATACCCACCCTGAATATTCCCGTGAAGGTAGGCATTGCTTTCGTTCCTGAGCAGGTGTCCAGATCCAGGGGAGGTAATATGTGGTCAGGTTTTGCCAGCGCAGGGTCTTTGACCGAAGCGGAAAAATCAAAGCTGCTGGAAAAGGTGGCTGACAACTTCAGAAAGTATGATTTTGTGAGTGAGATCGAAGTGATTCCTTCCGCCTATCTAACACAGAGAGGCAGCTTTCAAAACCTGGACCAGATCAGGACCATGTACGGAGTTGATGTGATTGCACTGGTTTCATACGACCAGGTTCAGTTTACCGATGAGGGGTTTATGTCATTTACCTACTGGACCCTGATAGGCGCTTACGTTGTCTCGGGTGAGAAAAATAGTACCAGCACGATGATGGACACGGCTGTGTATGATATTCAAAGCAGAAAAATGCTTTTTCGCGCACCGGGTACCAGCGATATCAAAGGCAGCTCAACGCCGGTCAACCTGAGCGAAGAGCTACGCATCGATAGTATTAAGGGATTTAACAAGGCAGCTGAAATGATGTCGACTAATCTCGAACTACAGCTAAATAACTTTAAGGAAAAAATTAAGGCGAACCCTGAGCAGGTAAAGATCGTACATCGGCAGGGATACTCTGGCTCCGGCAGTTTTGGACTGTTACAAGGCCTGTTCCTGATGCTTGCTCTGTTGGTGTCCAGATATGGCCGTTATAGGCGGGTTGAGCAATGCTGTAGCGGATTGACAGGTGATTAAAAGCGATGACTGAAAACCGGCGTTTCCAACGCATTCATTTTGACTGCAAGGTAGAGTTTGAGACTGAAAACTCCCAGCAGCTGTGCGAGCTGCTTGATATCTCTCTGAAAGGTGCGCTGCTTGATCAATGTGCCTGCACAGCGCAGGAAGGTAGTGCCTGTCGCTTAATCCTGACGCTGGATGAGTCCGCTGAGGTGCGCATCATTATGCAGGGCGTTATCGCGCACAGATCGGGCAATCGGGTCGGTATACATTGCCAGAGCATCGACCTGGATAGCATGACCCACCTGCGTAAACTGGTTGAGTTAAACCTGGGTGATGACGCGCTGTTGCAAAGGGAGTTTGAGGCGTTATTGCCTGAAAGCTAGAAGCCAGGCCAGTGCTTATAGCCTGAAAGACAGGTGTTTTTTAGAGTCACCTTTACTCAAGTTAGCAGTTTTAATGGGTAGATGTTAAAGAAATCACTCCAGGCATTGCACCAGCTGTTTGCATTTAGGCTGTAGCGATACAGGCGGTCTGGCTCCACATTTGAACCGCAATAGATGAATGAACGAAACTTTGTTCACGGCATGGTCTGAGATTGAAAGTTTTCCGGGGCAGTCTCAGGAAATTTGGTTAAGTCGACCCTGGGATGCTTATTCAAACCCCGGTGGATGTTGCCCAGCAATTTCCTGAATCAATTCTCTTATCTTTTTCGTTGCCAGCGTGAGTTGGCCGTGTGGAGACATGCCTACAGCCAGATATCGTTTGATAGAAGGTGCCACTATGCGTGCTGCGCTTATTCCTAAAGTCCGTTTAGCTGCTTCGCTAGCGTAAGAGCCGAGCAGCGCGTAACACTTGCTGTCAGCTACCGCGTGAGTTTGTAGTGTTAGCGAGTCTGCCTCCAGGATCACGTTAAGATTGATTTGATAGCGCATAGCAAGTCTATCCAATCTGTCTCTCCAGCTACTAGGTCGGCAAAACAAAATCAATGGAAGATCATTCAGCTGGGAAAATTCAACCTGATTGCCTGATGTAAGGGGATCATTCGGAGGTCCAACGAGATATGTTTGGGTATCCCTCAGGTATATATCCCCACTGTTCGATTTGGATGACTGCCTGAAGAGGAGTGCCAGATCTACACGACCTTTTTCAAGCCATGCTTCAAGTTGGTCCCCCTGCGCTTCCCGTACTTCCAGTTGAACTAGAGGATACCTTTCTCGCGCAAGAGCAAATACTTTGGTTAACCATGGGGTAGCTGTGGAAGGAATAATAGCGAGTCGCACCTTTCCGATTGGCACCCCTGCAGCCGTTTTTATTTCGTTTCCGAGTTGCTCGGTCTGCTGTATCCAGCGTCTGATTTCTGGTTCTATTCTCTTACCCAGGTCGCTGAGTTCAACCCCGCGCCCGGTTCGCACAAATAATTGCCCCCCATATTCGATTTCCAGAGACTTAATCATTCGGCTAACTTGCGGTTGGCTGGTTTCCCATGCAATAGCAGCCTTGCTGAGACTACCCAGGTCGCAGATGTCGATGAATATTTTCCACGCTAACAGGTTCATTGTTTGCTCATGACGTATACCAAAAATGCATATCTGAAATACCTATCTAACAGTATGCGCATAACATAACAGCTTTTAAACTTCTTTCAAATGCTGATTTTCGATCAGTGTTGGTCTCTGAAACCGTGGTATCTGAATGATATCGCCCTAACAATAAAGGATACTTAAATGAGCAAGATCGATATTAACCTGAGAGGTCTCAACCCAGCACCAGTTACTCCATTCAATCGTGATGGATCTGTTGATTACGATGCAATCAAGCGCCTTGGTTCTTGGTTAGCAAGTTTCGAAGATGTTAAGAGTCTGACCGTACTAGGACATGCTGGTGAGGGTACATTTCTGACTGAATTGGAACAAATGAAGGTTATTGAAGCCTTTGTTGATTCGGTAAATGATGAGATACCTATTGTTGCGGGTATTACCCGTGAAGGTACTCAAGTTGCGGCAGAAGAGTGTAAAAGAGCGGTAGAAGCGGGCGCCAGGGTTGGACTGATGTATCCATCACATGGCTGGCTTCGGTTCGGATACCAGAAAGGCGCGCCACAGGATAAGTATCGAATAAGCTATGAGGAAAGCGGGCTTCCGTTGATTCTTTTCCAATACCCAGACGTGACTAAATGTACATACGACCTGGAAACACAGCTGGATATTGCAGCTCAGCCAGGCGTATTCGCGATGAAAAATGGCGTAAGAAATATGAAGCGTTGGGATACCGAAATACCTGTCGTTCGAGCAGAGCGTCCAGAGCTGCAGATTCTCAGCTGCCATGATGAATATCTACTTCATACAATGTTTGATGTCGATGGACTCCTTGTCGGTTACGGAAACGTAGCCCCTGAACTTCTTATCGACCTGATCAAAGCAGGTAAAGCAAAGGACTACCCAGCTGCTAGAGCGATACATGATAAGCTGCTTCCTGTGACTAAGACCGTTTATCATCGTGGTTCACACATGGAAGGCACTGTTGCCCTGAAACATGCGCTGGTTGCTCGCGGTATCCTGGAGCATGCAACTGTGCGCTCACCTCTGCTTCCTCTGGATGCAGGTGCTGGACTGGTGATCGCAGAGGCACTTCTTTCCGCTGGAATTATCGAAAAAGAAGCTTTAGCTCGAGTCGCCTAGAAGTAGCTTAGCTGGAAAGCAAAATAGAAGGGGGTGTGTCCCCCTTCTAAGAATAAAAATATGGAGGGGGATTCCCCCTTCTAAAAAATTGAAGTGAGGAAAAACAGATGAACACTACCATAGCAAAAATTTTTCATTGGTCAGTATGTGCAGTATTGGCCGCAATTTCATCTACAACAGTTTCTGCTGAGCAACTCCGTATGGGAGCGATGCCGGTTGGGTCTGGCTGGTATGTAGGAGCTGCGGCAATTCAAAAGATGATGGAAGAGAAGAAAAACGGTATCGATATTGAAATTATCGCTCGTGGTGGAGGTGTTGCTAATCCTATGATTGTAGATTCTGGCAAAGCTCAACTGGCAATATCGAATGTAGCGACATCCAGATGGGCAGCGGAGGGTAAGCTTCTCTATGAAGGCAAAACTGCAACTCATATCCGGTCTATTGTAGGCGGATTGAATCCTGTTTTTGTAGGCGCTATCGTGCGCAAAGAATTCATGCAGGAGAACGCCTACTCGACGCTGGATGATATTCTGGAATCAGGTAAGCCCGTCAATATCATGATGAAACCGGCAGGTTCTAACATCCCCCCTGCTGTAGAAGTGATCCTGAAGGCCCATGGCAGCAGTCTTAAAAAAGTCAAGGCTGACGGTGGAAGTGTCATTCAGGTTAATCCTACCCAAATGTCCAGTTTGATTCGGGATGGACGTGTCGATCTTTACTTTGACACCATTCTAAAAGGTCATCCTACGATCACAGAAATTAGTTTAACTGGCGGTGTCCAGTTTCTTGATATTTCAGAGAAGGCTCTCAATGCGCTTTCACAGGTTGGGATACTAAAGGGGTCATACCCAAAATGGTTCGATGCCCAAACTGGTGAGAACATAGGTGGGGATTATGGAACGCACTTGATCGTTAACGAAAGTATGTCTGAAGAAACGGCATATCAGATAACAAAGTCAGTCGTTGAAAACATGTCTCAACTCGCCGATGAGTTTAAAGCCTGGAAAGCATTTAAGCTGGAAAATGCTGCTAAACCAGAAAAAAATGGAATTCCGTTACACCCAGGCGCGATTCGTTACTACAGGGAACGCGGATTGCTCTAAATCTCGGTTTAGTCTAAAACAGTGAATCGCACAAAGCGCGCTGTTAACATTCCACAACGAAAATATCGAGGTCAAGAGATATGAACATGGGCTTTGGTCGTTACCTGTTAAACCCTCAATTCTGGCTGGCATCAATACTTCTAGTGTTTCAATACTGGATTTTGTTTAATCCAGCCCAGCCTCTGGTCGAAAGATCAACTCATTTAGTTCTGACATTGGCTTTGGCATTTCTAGTCGTGCCGTCGGGCAGTGAAAAAAATAACAGCCGATTATCGGTAGCGCTTAGGTGGTTATTGCTGTTTGCTGTTGGTGTCGTGGGGTTTTACTACTGGCACGAGATGGATCGCCTCACCAATCGCATCGAAAATGTTTCATCAATCGAGATATATGATATTGCATTAGCAACTATGCTGGTTCTTCTCCTTCTAGAGGCTGTGCGAAGAACGGTAGGTTATATTCTACTCGTTGTTATCGTTATCTTTCTTGGCTACGGTTTTCTGGGTCATCTGATACCCGGATCACTGGGTTTTAGCAAGATTTCCTGGGAGGAATGGTCCGAAATTCTCGCCATGACCTCGAGTGGGGTTTTAGGCGTTACCACGGCGACTTCGGTAAATTTTATCTTCTATTTCATTGTGTTTGGGGTTGTATACAGTTTAGTTGGAGGTGGGCAACTGTTTATAGAGCTTGCAATGAGGATTTTTGGGAAGTCACGAGGTGGTGGTGCCAAGGTAGCAATTATCGGGTCAAGCTTAATGGGCACCATCTCCGGCAGTGCTGTAGCGAATGTTACTGCGACAGGGGTTTTTACAATACCCTTGATGCGTCGAACAGGGATTGAAGGGGAGAGAGCTGCTGCATACGAAGCGATTGCGTCTACCGGTGGGCAATTAATGCCACCGATAATGGGAATAGCTGCTTTCGTGATGGCAGATCTGTTAGCTGTACCCTACTCTGAGATAGCGCTAGCAGGCATATTCCCTGCGCTAGCATTTTACTTTTCGATATTTGTGCTTGCAGACCTTCAAGCCAAAAAAACAGGTGCTGGAACTCTGACTGATGAAGATTTCAAAGATGTCGGTAGAATACTTCCGCGTTTGAATATGTTGCTTCCACCAGTGATCCTGGTTGCTGGGCTGGTGTCGGGTTATTCCGCTCAGATTGCTGTCATGTGGGCGACAGCATCCTGTTTCATCGTGCCATTCCTGAGTAAAGAAACACATTACGATATACGACGGCTGCCGGATATGATCTGGGAGTCAGGAATACAGGCTGCGAAAATTGCTGCACCCATTATGGCAATTGGCATTGTAATTTCAGTTGCAATCCAGTCGAACCTGGCATTGAAATTCGCGTCTGGCCTCATTTCATTTGGTGGTGGTACTTATGCTTTATCCCTGCTGTTAATTGTGATCGGCTGCATCATCATGGGGATGGGTTTACCGACTGTAGCAGCTTATATTATTGGTGCGGTGCTTTACGTCCCAGCGTTAAAGCAATTGGGTATTGATGAATTACAGGCGCATTTCTTCGTAATGTATTTTTGTGTTCTGTCTATGGTGACTCCACCCGTTGCACTGGCTTCTTTTGCAGCTGCTGGAGTTGCTGGAACGGACTCCATGCGAACCAGCGCAGTAGCTTTCAAGATGAGTGCTGTAGCATTTTTAATACCCTTTGCATTTATAACCGACAAGGCACTTTTATTCGTAGGTGATGCAGGTTCAATTATTTTTGCGGGTGTAGGACTCGTCTTCTCTACAGTAATCTGGGCTATCGGTATCACTGGATTTGCGAAACGAGGTATGAATCGATTCGAACGGCTTGTCATGATGATTTGCGGATTTGCTGCAATGGTATCGCCTACCGGTAGTTACGTATGGATAGCAAGTGTTGGCGCAGGCATTGCTTACTTGATATTCCATTTCATGAGTTCTCCGTCCAAAACCGAGGCGACAAAATCGATTCCTGCTCAGTAATAAGGATGTCCAACTGAAGGGTTAGAGATTTAACTGAGGTGTTACGCAGTTTAAAAGTTTCCCTGTTTTGATCGCCCTCCATGGCGAATCACTTCATAAGCCAGTTACGATCCTGGAATTTATCTCCAGGCAGTAACTGCCGGATTATTGCGCAATCAACACATCTGGTCCTGGCTGCTTTTCATACAGGGCTTTGACCAGTGCCTCGCGCCGACTTAGTACCGAGCGCTGGTTAACCGATCCTTTGTCGGTCATTTCCCCAGTCTGAATCGAGGCGTCTTCGCTCATGATCATGACGCGTTTGATCAGGGTGGAGCTGCCGGTTGATGCCTGTTTGAATTCGTTCAATGCACGTTGGATGTGTTCCCTGATGAAGTGGTTTGAGGCAAGTTCTTCGAGCTCGGCGTTGTCCAGGCTATGGTCTATCTTGCGTGCCTGCTCGACATCCAGGAATAGCAATGCACCGATGAAGTCCAGGTCGTGACCGGTGAGGACCAGTTCGCGTACGATGGGTGCAGCGTGGTTGATGAAACCTGCACGCAGGTTGGCGAAGTTGACCCAGGTGCCAGTAGAGAGTTTGAAGTCTTCAGCAAGGCGTCCGTTGTACATCAGTCCTTTGGAGATATCGTCCGGGTCGGCCAGTTTGACGGCGTCCTTGATGCAGTAAAATCCTTCGTCATCAAAGGCTTCTGCGGTTTTGTCGGGTTCGCCCCAGTAGCCGGGCGTGATCGACGGACCGCGTACACGCAGTTCGGTTTTGACGTCGTGTGGTACCAGTTTGAATTCAACGCCGACTGCTGGCAGACCGACCAGGCCGGGCTGGCGCATCGGACCGATTGGACTGGTGGCGAAGGGTGCGGTTTCGGTAGCGCCGTAGCCGGTGATGATCAGTGTTTCATGACCAATGGTTTCGATGGACATTTCTTCAAGGCGCTTGAATATGTGTGGCGAGAGTCCGGCACCGGAGTATTGAATCAGTTTAACGCGGGAAAAGAATTTCTCCTTTAACTCGGCGTTCTTTTCCATTTCGGCGACCAGCAATTCAAATCCCTTGGGCACATTGAAATATAACGTGGGGCCAACGTCACACAGGTTTTTAACCGAATGCTTCATTAAGGCGGGCGTGGGTTTGCCTTCGTCAATATATAGGGTGCCACCGTTATACAGGGTTAAGCCAAAATTATGGTTGCCACCCGCGGTATGGTTCCACGGTAACCAGTCGACCAGCACAGGTGGCTCATCCTGCAGGAAGGCAATGGACTGGCGAATCATTTCCTGGTTTGAGCAAAGCATGCGCTGGGTGTTGATGACCCCTTTTGGCATACCGGTGGAGCCTGAGGTGAATAGCAGCTTGGCGACGGTGTCGGGTGTGATAGCGGCTTCGGCCGCGGCCAGGCTGTCACCCGGAATGGTAGCTAGTGCATCTTTAATACTGAAGCCAGATGCGGCGTTTTCTACTGCGATAACCGGACAGTCGATTTCGACAGCGGTTAATGCCGCTTTAAAAGGTTCGAGATCATCCACATAAATCATGCCAGGAGCCATCAACTCGAGTACATAGGTCAATTTGACGTAATCGGTGGAGAGGAGCGCATAAGCGGGAGCGATCGCTGCGTAAGGTATCCCCGCGCGCATGGCTCCTAACGCCATTAACGCATGGTCGATAGAGTTGGGCGCCAGGATTGCCAGCCCGTGTTCTGCGCTGAGACCCTTGTCCAGCAGGTACTGGCCAATGGCTCTCGACTGTTCCATGACCTGTTTATAGGTCAGCACGCGCCAGCCTTCATCGCTGCGTCTATCAGCTAGAGCGGGCTGATCGGGTGTTTTTTGTGCCCACTCGTCGAATACGTCGAATAATGCCCTGGGGTAATCAGGCAGGGGTTCATTGTTGTTGATGTATAGAACCCCGTTATCACCATGGCGTATGCTTGCCTTGGCCCAGTTCATGTTGACCTGTTTTGGTTCTGCCATATCGTATTCCTCTGTTTCTGTTGTTGATTCAGCTCGTTTTATTTTTTATCAGAGCCTGAATTCTTGTATTTATCTAGTTGTCCGATTTACCCATGCCCAGCAGTCTCACCGCGTTATCCTTCAGGATTCTCTGGTGAACCTCGGGTCTGAAGCCGGCTTCCTTAAAGTCGGCAATCCAGCGTTCTGGCGTGATCAGTGGGAAGTCTGATCCAAACAGTACACGATCTTTCAGCAGGGTATTGGCGTACTGGATAAGCTGTTTGGGGAAGTATTTGGGCGACCAGCCAGACAGATCGATATGCACGTTGGGTTTGTGCATGGCCAGTGATAGCGCTTCATCCTGCCACGGCCAGGAGGGGTGCGCGACGATGATCTGGATGTCGGGGAAATCAATCGCAACATCTTCCAGCAGCATAGGGTTTGAGTTCTGCAGACGCAGTCCGCCACCGGCACGCATACCTGAGCCAATACCGGAATGCCCGCTGTGGAAGATGGCTGGCATATTGTATTCCGCGATGACTTCGTAGATTGGCCAGGCCATTTTGTCGTAAGGCATAAAGCCCTGTACGGTGGGGTGAAACTTGAAACCCTTGACGCCGTATTCCTCAATCATGCGACGCGCTTCGCGTGCACCCATTTTGCCCTTATGTGGGTCGATACTGGCGAAGGCAATCATCATGTCGCTGTTTTTCTGTGCTGCTTCGGCGACTTCTTCGTTGGGGATGCGACGCCGACCAAGCTGGCTTTCTGAATCCACGGTAAACATGACCAGGCCGATTTTCTGCTCGCGGTAATAGGCGATGGTTTCATCGATGGTTGGGCGTCGCGTAGAGCCGAAGTATTTATCCGCTGCACGATCATATTCTTCACCAAAACTGTCTGGTGGCGCGCAACAGGAGACTTCGGCATGGGTATGGATATCGATGGCTATGAGTTCGTCTATATTCATCAGGCTTACCTGCTAGTGTGATTAATGGTCATATTGCGATACCCCAGGTCAGGATGGGGAAAAGCAGTAGCAAAATGACGCGTGTAAAGTCGGAAATGAGGAAAGGCATAACTCCAACGAATGTCTGTTTCATCGGTACATCGCCCGCCATTTTGTTGATAACGAAAACATTCATACCGACCGGGGGAGTAATCATCCCTACCTCGACAACGATCAGGCATAGTATGCCAAACCAGAGTGCTGTTTGTTCTGCGGTCATACCAAAATCCAGTACCATGATGGCCGGGAAAAAGATGGGAATGGTGAGCAGGATCATGCTCAGAGAATCCATCAGGCAGCCCAGAACGAGGTAAACCAGCAGAATGGCTATCATCACCATATAGGGTGACAGGTTGCTTTCGATAATGTACTCCGCCAGGTATTCGGGCATACCGCTTAAGCTGAGAAAGGCGTTAAAAATATCCGCACCGAGGATAATAATAAAAATCATACCGGTATTGATCGCAGTCTGGCTCAGGCACTCGAGAAATCGATTAACGTTGAGCTGGCGATTGGCAATTGCAATCAATGAGGTGCCAATTACACCAAACGCCGCTGCCTCGGTGGGGGTGAAAACACCCGCGTATATCCCACCCAGTACACTGATAAATAGCGCGCTGGCAGGCATCAGATTGATTACGGCGTGGAGTTTTTCATTCCAGCTGGTTTTTTCCGAACAGTCAGCATAATCGGGATGAAGTTTTACGATAACCAGAATTGCTATCATGTACCCGAGTACCGCCATTACGCCGGGTACCATGGCGGCCAGGAACAGTTTGGCGATATTCTGTTCGGTTAATAAGGCATAGATAATTAAAACAATAGAGGGTGGAATCAGGATACCCAGGGTACCACCTGCCGCCAGTGCGCCGGTGGATAGCGCACCATTGTATCCATGACGTCGCATCTCGGGTAAGGCTACCTGTCCCATGGTAGCGGCGGTTGCCAGCGAGCTTCCGCAAATGGAGCCAAACAGGCCACAGCCGCCTACTGCGGCCAGTGCCAGACCACCGCGATAATGACCGATAAAGGCGTTCATGCCGTCGAACAGCGACTTGGAGATCCCCGAGCGCGAAGCCAGGTTGCCCATCAATAGAAACAGCGGGATGATGGAATAGCTATTGTTGGCCACCTGATTGAAACTTGAATTTTTCAGGAAATAAAACAGCGTGGTGTAATCATCAATGATGGTATACCCCAGTACGCCAGCGGCCATCATTGCGATACCAATCGGGATGCGGATGAACATCAACACCAGCATCAGGATGACCATCAGCCCGGCTACGCCTTCACTACTCATTTTCTAGTCCTGTTTGATACTGTTGAACTGTCGTACAGCGACGATGAATCCCGCAATGCTGAGCATGTATAAGCCACCGGCGATGATGACGAAAAACCACCACTCCTTGATCCGCAACATCATGCTTTCGTTATTGTAGTTGTAGGCATCGACTGCCCCCACCGAGGTTTGCCAGGCCAGTAGCAGTACCAGCAGCGCCAGTAGCAGGCTGCCTATACAGTCCAGAGTGCCCTTAATAATGGGGGAGGTGTGTGCGGTAAAAACATCCACAATGACATTGCCATAGCGCATGTGGCAATAAGGTAGACAAAAGCTGACCGCAACACCGGTCAGCAACTTCACGATTTCAGCATCGCCAACGATAGGGGAGTCAAAAAGGTAACGCCCCATCACGCTGACGACGGTGATAATAGACATCAGGACCAGCACGACGCCGGCAATCATTGCCAGTTTCTTGCACAGCGACTCGAATAGTGCGCCAAAGACTGCTGTTTGTGAGCCGTTGTCTGTCATGCTGCCCCCCATTTATTGATCAGCGTTAAGCTTAAGATTGATTAATGCTTGCTGTACTTGTCAATTAATGCGTTGGCCGAATCCAGCAATGCCTGGCCATCCAGTCCTTTCCCATTCATTTCCTTAACCCAGGCTGTATGTACTGGCATGGCGTCCTGGCGCATTTTGGCTACATCTTCTGGTGGCATGGCGACGATGGTGTTGCCGTTCTTCCTGGCCATTTCACGAATTGGTGCTTCTGCATCCCGGAAGTAGGTGCCCACTTTAATGGCCCACTTCATACCGGAGTTATCATCGATAACCTTCTTTAGATCGGCAGGCAGGGAATTGTATTTCTCCTTATTCATGGCAAGCATCAGGACAGCAGTATAGATACCTCTTTCACCCAGTACTTCGGTTGCGCTGTCGGTTAATTCGTGCAGACGGAAAGCTGGAGCGATCTCCCAGGGCACTACAGTGCCATCGATAACATTCTTGGAAAGTGCTGAGGGCATCTGCGGGATAGGCATGGCAACTGGCACCGCACCGTAGGCGGTCATTGCATCTGCGACCGGACGACTGGGGATACGGATTTTCATACCTTTCAGGTCTTCCAGGTTACGTACGGTTTTGTTTTTGGTATAGATAACGCCACGATCATGAGTCCACAGGATCAGCGGGTGGATGTCCTTGAATTCCTGTTGCACCTGTGGGTTGCTGTCGTAGTACGCCTGAACCGCCTGTGAGGTTTCGACCGCATCGGTAATCATGAAAGGCAGTTCAAAAGCCGAGATGGCAGGGAAACGACCTGGCGTATAGGCAGGCAGAGTGAAGACCACGTCAACAAAACCATCTTTCACCTGGTCAGCCAGGTTAGGCGCCTTGCCTCCCAGCGACATAGCTGGGTATACCTTGACCTCGATACGGCCGTTAGATTCTTTCTCAATTGCATTCTTCCAGGGAATAACGAAATTTTTATGTGCTGGAGCCTGTTTGGGTAAAAAATGCTGAAGTTTGAGTGTGACTTCAGCGGCCTGCGCACTCATAGAAAGCAGGGGCAGTATGGCGCAGGCAGCAAGTAATTGTTTAACCGGGTGTTTGAAGCTGAACATAATGGCATTCCTCAATAGATTGTTAGAACAGGCTCTGAACTGACTTCAGAGTTTACATTTATTGCTTATTATTTGTTATAAGTTATAACTAAAAATAAAGTTTGTAAACTGTTTTTTCCTGAAAACGGTCTGAGAAATACATTATGGCGGGCGCTATAAGCAGTTTTTATCTGGTTAAATACCAGAAATGATCGGGATTATCGTCAGACTTTTAAATTCGAGTGGAAATTTTCACTATAGCCCCTTTTGTAATGCGGCGCTCCTGAGGCTTTAGTTATTAAATATAACTATGAATTTAGGTGTAGACATTAGTCTGCCGTAGCGTTTTTCGCAGCTAGAGGCGATTTGTAAATGGAGACGAGGGGCTTTAGATGGCACATTGCGGGCTACGCAATATGCCATCACAAAAAAAGCGGTGTTATCAGGTTATTGCTGGCTGTATTTGTTTAGTAAACGATAGGCGGTGACCAGCAGTGACTGTCCCCGCAGTCCTTTTTCGTTTAACTCCCTGGACCAGGCTGCGTGTACGGAGTAGGACGCCGTGCGCATCTTGGCAACTTCTTCTTCGGACATTTGAATGACATTATTGCCCCTTTTTAATGCCATATTGCGACCCGGTTGCTCAACCTTGATCCACTCTTCGCCCATCGCTTTCGCCCAGCTCATACCGGAATTGTCGTCGATGACCTTTTTCAGGTCGGCGGGTAATGAATTGTATTTGTCCTTGTTCATCGCGAACACAAAAACGGATGTATAAATGCCGCGTTCCCCCATGAATTCGGTGGAGTTGTTCGCGATTTCATGGATTTTAAAGGAGGGTACGACTTCCCAGGGTATAACGCCGCCATCAATATTCCCTTTTTTCAGCTCGCCGCCCATTTTTGGAATGGGCATGGGAACAGGTTCGGCACCGTAGGCGATGAGCGACTGGGAAACGCGCTCGCTGGGGGAGCGAATCTTAAGCCCTGCCAGATCTTCCAGTGTGGTTACGAGTTTGTCTCGGGTGTGCAGCACGCCACGGTCGTGGGTCCAGAATATCAGGGGGTGTACATCCTTAAACTCTTCCTGGGCCGCTTCGCTGACCTGGTAAAATTCCTGTACCGCCTGTGAAGTGTCGCGGGCATTAGTGATCATAAAGGGTAACTCAAAAACCGATATGGCCGGGAACCGGCCGGGCGTATACCCTGGCAACGTCCACACCAGATCAACTTTTCCATCTCTGACCTGGTCAATTAACTGGGGTGGTTTACCACCAAGTTTCATTGATGGGTAAAGTTTGACTTCAATACGTCCATTGGAAGCTTTTTCAACCGCATTTTTCCACGGGATCAGAAATTTCTGATGTGCTGGTGCCTGCTCAGGTAGAAAGTGATGAGCGACGAGGGTGACCTCAGCAGCTTGAATAGGCTGGCTGAGAAAGAAAATGCATGCGCAAAACGCCAGTAGCTGCCTGGCAAGGTGTGTCGTGTGGTTCAAAATTTGTTTTCCTTAATAGTTATTAAGTGTGTCATAAGCAAGGCCCGGCTTATGCGCCTGAAATATGGTTATAAGTGATAATCAGATAAATATAGGGCAAATATTATAACTTGCCAGCGCGTTTTTGAAGCAAAGTTTATTGCACTTAAAGCGCATTGGCAGAGGCATCATAAAAGTTCACTTTCTGGTGTGTCGACTGAACCGAAGGAGATTTATTGGCTATTTTTTAAAATATCTGCTTTCCAATAGAATAATTTTGAGTCTATAATGTTATATATTATAACTAAATTCACATAGGTATATGACAATGGATTTACCAGCTACTCTGGAATTAGAAATACGAGGAGATATTGCGATACTTTCGCTAAATCGTGTTGAAAAACGTAATGCTCTGAATGACGAACTAGTTCTTGGGCTGGAAGCATTCTTCAGGCAGGTACCAGAAGGTATTGGTGCAATCGTACTGACCGCAAAGGGGCAAAACTTTTCAGCAGGACTTGATCTTTCAGATATTGTCGAGCGCTCAACTATAGAAGGTGTAAAGCATTCTATGGGCTGGCATCGTGCATTTGAACTGATTGAGTTTTCGCCAGTACCGGTGATCAGCATACTCAAAGGTGCTGTAGTTGGGGGTGGGTTAGAGCTTGCCAGCGCTACCCACATCCGGGTTGCCGAGGATTCAACCTATTATTCCCTGCCTGAAGGCCAGCGTGGCATTTTTGTGGGTGGGGGTGCTTCGGTACGCGTGCCTCGTCTGGTGGGCGTATCTGTGATGACTGACATGATGCTAACCGGTCGCCTGTTTAATGCAGATGAGGGTGCTCAACTTGGATTATCTAATTATCGGGTTCCTGATGGAGAAGGTCTGGATAAAGGTCTGGAGCTGGCAAGAAAGGTAGCGGACAACTCACCAATGACCAATTTTGCTGTCATACAGGCTTTACCACGCATTGCGGAAAGCAATCCCGGACAGGCCTTTATGATGGAATCGATGATGGCTGCGATTGCTCAGGGCAGTGATGAAGCCAAGCAAAAACTAAGAGCGTTTCTTGAGAAGCGCGCAAAGAAAGTAACCGAATTTTAATAAGCTATCCCTATTCGCCTGGCGAGGATTTAATGAGATGAAAATTAGCAACACTGTCGCACTGGTTACTGGTGGAGGTTCAGGTCTTGGTGCCGAAACCGCTCGTGTATTGGCTAGTAATGGGGCCAAAGTTGCAGTGCTGGACATTAACGATGAGGCTGCATCCAGGATTGCGCAAGAAATTCAGGGTATATCGGTGCATTGTGATGTTGCTTCCGAGCAAAGCGTTAGCGCAGCACTGGACGAAATTGAGCAAAAGCTGGGTGTTGCAAGAATCGTGGTGAATAGCGCAGGGATTGGAACGGCAAAGAGAATTCTTGGGCGCGAACAGGTACATCCGCTGGAAAATTTTACCCGCGTGATTGATGTCAATCTAATTGGAAGTTTTAACCTGCTTCGCCTGTGTGCGGAAAGAATGTCGCAACTTGAGGCACTTGAAGATGGTGAACGCGGGGTGGTTATATTTACCGCTTCGGTTGCTGCTTATGAAGGTCAGGTGGGTCAGGTGGCGTATGCAGCCTCTAAAGGTGGCATAGTGTCAATGACTTTACCCGCTGCGCGTGAGCTGGCGCAATTCGGCATACGGGTACTGACGCTGGCACCGGGTTTGTTTAAAACGCCATTGATGGAAGAGCTACCGCAAGAGGTTCAGCAAAGCCTGGGCGCGTCTATTCCATTTCCAGCCAGACTGGGAAAGGCGCAGGAGTTTGCCGCTCTGGCGTTACAGTGTGCTGAAAATACTTTCCTCAATGGTGAGGTTATACGAATCGATGGCGCGCTGAGATTAGCGCCACGTTAGCTAAATGTTGATCTGGTCGGACCTGACAATCTTAAGTAAGCCTTCTCTGACCTGATCGTACGATTCATCACCCAGGCGTTCGCGCAATATACCTTCATGCTCATGGAATTGACGATGCAGGTGATCCAGCAGCTTTTCGCCCTTGTTCGTAAGATGCAGGGCGTGAGCGCGTAAATCCTTGGTAGAAGCTTTGCGCTCAATCAAACCCCGCTGCTGAAGCTTGTCCAGCATACCAACCATATTGGTACGTTGTATGTTGAGTGCTTTCGCCAGGGTGGTCTGGCGCAAGCCGGGGTTGTTGTAAATGATTTCCAGCGTACTGAATTGTGCGGGTTTGATATCAAGTGCTTCAAAAAAGTGGTTGAACTCCTGAAAAACTCGTAACTGGGCACGACGAATGACATAACCCAGCGAAGTATTGAGAACGCCATAATCGACGGGTGGATGTTTTGCGGAGTTATTTTTTTTAGTTTTGCTCATGACTAACTGGTCGTTATGGTTTGAATTAATTATACATTATAACTTTATAAAATGTTTTAAAACTGTTTGAGGAGAAGAGTAATGCCTGGTTTAGATAAAGACAAAGCCAATCAAAATGATGCTGTAAGCGAAGGGCAGGAAGTCCAGGCAGGACAGCCGTCTACGACCTCGATTGCTCTGGAAGCAGCAGGCGATAGTGAATCAGCGCGCGATATTGGTGCGCTGGATGATGTCGCCCAGGCGGTGGATAAAAAGCTCGCAGCCAGTAGAAGTGGTCTGGTCGAAAGACTGATTTATGGGCCAGCCCCGGACGATACCGAGTTGCAATCAGGTGGCAGGGTGTGTTCGCGCCTACGACAACAACAGCAGCCGGTGGTTGATGCAGCAATTGCCTGCATGGCAAACGGGGAAGCGTTTACCACTGATGGAAAAATATCGCAGCAGTTGCGCAGCGCAGTCGCTGCTGAAAAAGCCTACGGGTTAACTGTGCCAGTCACATTTGGAGGCAAGGGATCGGCATATGCTGGGCTGGCTCGAATCGAAGAAATGCTCGCCGCGCAGGGGCTGGGTGCTTTAGCCGTTGAGCTTTCCGGCCAGCTCACCATTGGCGCCAGTTCTATACTCGGTTATGGCAGTGACGATCAGAAGAAGACCTATCTGCCGATGCTGGTTGAAGGTCGCCTGATCGGCTTTGGTCTGACCGAAGTTGGTGTCGGGGTGAACGCAAAAAAAATACAGGCCTATGTAGAAGAGGATGAGAACGGTGATTTTCGGTTGTTTGCTGATGGGGCGCGCAACAAACTATGGATTACCAGTGCTACCCATGGTGGATTACTGGGACTGGTCGCGCGTATTGGCCAGCACAGTAAAAAAATCGGTTTGTTCGTGGTGCAGTTGCCGCAGCAGGATGTGCAGATGTCGCAAGACTGTGATTACGAATTCCGTTGTGAGCACTCTGGGGTGGCGGCGTTTGAAGCAAATATTAATTCGCGCGTACATTTTAAGAATTTCCCCATTTCTCGACAGAACCAGATTCCGGCGGATGGTGTAGAGGTATTATTTTATTGTCTACGCATGGGCCGCTGCATGTTGGCGGCAATGTCTTCTGGTTACCAGCGTATGCTGGCAAGGGACTCCAGTCATTTTGCGATACAGCGAATTGCTGTGGGTGGGCCGGTAATCAAACATGAAGTCCCTCGCCTGGCACTGACGCGTATGCTGGGTGGCGCATTGCAGTCTGGCGCGCTATCCTATTTATCCTTAAAACAGGATGAAGACGGTGTTGACCTGGCAGGGTTACGCGACCTGACAAAGTCGGCAGCTGCGTATAGCGGGCAGGAGAGCATGATAGCCTGCGAACATGTACTGGGTGGTCGTAGCTTTGCCAAAGGTAGCAGAGTGAGTGATGCGCGCGTGAATCTGCATCTGTTTGGTGTGGTCGAAGGCGAAGACGATATGATTCGTATGGGGATGGTGCGCGATGTTACCCTGAAGTTTGTCAACGCTTACCTGTCTGGCATGATGGATGCGATTAATGCGGCCAATATTGATGCCAACGGAGAGATGTTACCCGCGCCGGATAGATTGCTGCGCATTAGTCTGAGTTCGCTGGTCCAGCAGCCTGAGCGATCTTTCAGGGCCTTATCAACGCTATTTAAATCAAAACAGCTGTACCAGCTGGCAGGCTGGGTTTTGCGAAATGCAGCGGCTGATCTGTTACAGCTTCCGGCTCAGCTGATGCCGGTAGACTGGCATACCCGATACCAGAGTTTACCCCGATCTTTGCGTCGATATGCGCGCTTTGCAGAATCACGCCTGAGGCGCATGCGCTGGACCTATCTGGGCTTTAGCCTGTTTTATCAGCTTGAATTAACCCGTGCGCAGATTCCACTACAACGTATGGGCTTTGCTATCGAACAACTGGTTTCTATGCTGGTGATCTGTCATCACGCTGCGCTACAGGATAAATCTCAGCAACAGATAGCCGCAGCTCAGGCACAGTTATTGAAAGAGAAATATCAGGGTATCAGGCTATTCAGCGCGATCAATGAGATACAGCGTTTGCGCTGTCAGATTGCTGAGGTGGGCGATGCCATTGAGCAAGGGAAGTCATCCCTGCTGAACGAGATAGAGCCGGAACCCTTCGCGCATCCCTGGGCAGAAAAGGAGTAGCAGCGCGCGTCAGCGTCGATGCTTGTCTGCGTGGCTCAGTTACAGCATGATAAACAGGGTTAAAATGTAAGCTTATATCGTGTGCAGGGCAGGGTATGATGCGTTCATGATATGAAACTCTTTTATTAACCTGGTCGCCAGGCTAATAGAGTCATGCTGTAAACGAAACCCCGGAGTATCTCACCATGACGATGCGTGATACAGAAACTCTTGAAAAAATCATCTGGTCAGATGATTTTAGTGTTGGACATGAAAAGCTGGATCAGCAGCATTTCAAGATTGTTTCTTTTATTAATGAGTTAATAGACAGGCCAGAAATTAAAACCCAGTCCGAAGCTCTGGACTGTATCAGGCAGATGCTGGCATATTCGGTGGAGCATCTGGAATACGAAGAAAAGTTGCTGTCAGAAAATAACTATCCTGATTCAGTTAGTCATTCGGTAGTGCATCAGTTTTACGTTAAAAAAGTTGAAAACTTTTTGAAGATGTCGTTCCTGAATAATAATGATTTCAAGTTTGAGGTGCTGGATTTTCTGAAGGAATGGTGGACTTACCATATTCTTGAAGAGGATATGAAATACAGGCCCTTTCTTGCTGAAATGAAACGCGGATAATTCATTTGAAAGGGTAGTATTGATACTCGGTCAATGCAGGGCTTGCTGAATATAAAAATCAGCTATCCTCGGCTTCTTCCAGTTGATAGCGTTTGATTTTTCGCCATAAGGTAGATTTGTTAATACCCAGAATGGTAGCAGCGAGGGCTCTGTCACCATTGCATTCGCGCAGGGTTTTGTTGATAAAGTAAGCTTCGATTTCATCCAGGCTTTGAGGCAGCATATAATCCAGCGGTTTGTTCACGGGGTTAGCTTCACGATTCAGGGTGGCTGGCAGTACATCCATATCTATCTCGTTGCTTTCTGTCATGATGATCATGCGCTGAACCAGGTTTTCCAGTTCGCGCACATTGCCACGCCAGTCATGACGCAGCATAGCGCCCAGTACCTCTGTTTTGATCCCCTTAATGGATTTATTAAATCGATTGCTGTATTTATTAATAAAATAATAGGTCAACAGTGGGATGTCGTCGGGGCGTTCACGCAATGGTGGCACAGTGATTTCCATAACCATTAAGCGATAGTAAAGATCCTCGCGCAATTCCCCTTTTTCGATCAGTTCTGCTACATCCCGGTTGCAGGCTGCAATAACCCGAACATTTACCGAGATCGGTGTTGTGTCACCCATGGCATAAAATACGCCATCCTGTAATACGCGTAATAGTTTGGCCTGCAACGTTAAAGGTGCGCTATTGATCTCATCCAGAAATAGCGTTCCATTATTGGCTTTGGAAAACAGGCCGGGTTTATCGTTATTAGCGCCGGTAAATGCCCCTTTTTTATAACCGAATAACTCGCTTTCTATCAGGTTCTCGGGAATCGCAGCGCAATTGATGGTAACAAATTCCTTATCTCTGCGTTCGCTCTGAAAATGGATTTGATTAGCTACCAGCTCCTTACCGGTTCCACTCTCTCCCGTGATGAGTACATTACAATCATGCATTGCGGCAGCATCAATCAGTCGGCGCAGTTTCTCCATACTGGGAGAGATTCCAATCAGGCCATCCTTGTCCATTAAGCGGCGTTGATTTTCGCGTAGCTGCCGGTTCTCGTTGCTCAATTGATAATGCTGCAGAGCGCGTTCGACGGTGCAGAGTAATTCGACGGTGTCGAAGGGCTTTTTCAGGTAATCAAATGATCCCTGTTTTAATGCTTCCAGAGCAGTGTCTACGGTGGCATGTCCGGTAACTACGACTACCTGGATGGTTCGATCCAGCGAAAGGCTGAAGCGGAGTAAATCAAGCCCACTGGCCCCCGGCATTTTGAGGTCGGTAACCACGACTGCAACGGGTGTTTTTTCCATGTACTCCATAGCCATATGGGCATTTTCCATGCATACGGTAGAAAAGCTCAGGCTTGAATCGCTCAATATATTGGCAATCAGGTCGCGCATATTACGGTCGTCTTCTACCACCAGGATAACAGGCTTTTCCTGTTCATCCTGAGGCGACCACTTTTTATCCGGGTGTAACTGGCTCAAGCGACATTTCTCCGCGTGTCTACAAAAGGCAGGCCGATGATAAAGCGAGCCCCATTTTTATTTGTACTGTCAAATTTGATAAAGGCTCCGCGTTTGTTTAATAGAGCCTGTGAGATGGATAACCCTAACCCGGTACCACTACCGACCTCCTTGGTGGTAAAAAACGGGTCAAAGATATTGCGCTGAATATCAAGAGCGATACCGGGGCCGTTATCCTGCACACTGACATACACGTATTCAGAATCCTCAACCCAGCTTCTGATCCGGATAACAGGGTTCTGGATGCCTTTCAGAGCCTGGATCGCATTGGTAATCAAATTGGTAAAAACAATTTCCAGTTGGCCACATTCCCCCTCCAGGGGAGGCAGGTCAGACGCCAGCTCCATCTGAATTTCAATACCGTAGCGTTGGGTTCGGCAATTGATGAATGACTGGGTCAGGCTTTCCAATACCTGATTAATATCGCAGGTTGCACCACTGCATTCATCGTTACGTGCGTAATTTAGCAGATCGTTTATGATGCGTGAGCAACGCCTGGTTTCATCCTCCACGATGGCGGAGTATTCATATTGTTTGCTGGATTTGTCCAGGTCGTTCTGGATCAGTTGTACATAACCCAGGATATTCCCCAGCGGGGTATTTAATTCATGTGCGACACCTGCTGCCAGCTGTCCCATCGCAATCAGTTTTTCACCACTGGCCAGAGCATCCTGCATATGTCGGTTTTCACTGATGTCGAGCAGAATCAGTACGGCCTCCATTTCCTCGTCCTTGTCGCTGAAAAATGCAACATTAAGAGAAAACCAACGGCTTTCATTGTTGATCTGCAGGTTGATTTCCTGGCTGCGAATCGGTTTTTTATACAGAAAGCTATCGCGCAGGAGGTCGCGATCATCGGGCGAGAATTGAATCAGGTCGAACAGGTTGGTACCGATTAATGATTCGCCATCTGGCGCAAAGGTTTTCTCGGCCAGCAGGTTGCTCATGTTGATATTAAGGTCATTAGATACGGTTAACAGTGCCCCTGACAGGCTTTGCAGGATGGCATTAATCCGATTACGTTCGTTTAATACCCGGCTTTGGCATTCCTCAACTGTTTTAAACATGGAGCTTAGCGTGGTGATCGTGTTGTTGTAATCACTCAGTGTTTTACGCACGGCCGGGGAAGTGAGATTCGGGATATCGACCGGAACCAGCAGCCCCTCACGAGCATCACGAATACGTTTCTGCAATGCGTACAGACCCTGTCGATAGGACAGCCCTATATAGGCCAGTAACAGCAGCAAGATCAGTGAGAAATAGATCCAGTAGACGGATGAAGTCATGGCTATCTGCATGGGTGTATGGAGTCTGTCATCGTTGTATCATACTCAAATCCTCAACAGCCGTCATCGTGTGTGAACCTGTCGCTGGGTTTTGATAATGGCGCCTGAGCAGAGTAGGCCGGTACAAAAAGTACAGGGCATCATCACTGATGCCCCGTAAATTGACCTTCTCGAGGAAGAAGGCTACTGCCATAATTTAGAATATTACCTGTAAGCCAAACGTTGCCTGCGAGTAGTCCTGTAAGCTGGCGTCCGTAGGATGATCGTCATCAAAATCGACCTGACTGAACTCAGCAGTGATCTTCAAATTTTGACCATCGATGTAATAGTTAGCACCGAAAGCGGTTAAAGTCTGGTCGAGATTGAGCGCAGTATATTTGTAATCAGAGCTTTCAAATCGGGTAAATAACTGCAGGCGTCCTATCCCCATTTTTTCCGGAAACAGGTAACCTGCCTTCAGATAGCTAGCCTCGAGTTCGCTCGTTACCGGCAGTGCAGGATCATGATTGGGGTTGTTGATAGCATCATCCGCCTCGTATTTCATCATGGCGCCGCTTATGGTGTAGGTACCGCTTTCAGTGGGTTTCTCATAGAAGACATCGACGGTACTGGCGGTGTAGTCAACAATGCCGGTTTTTGCGCTGTAATCGGCATAGCCAATACTGGACTGCTGGTCAAATCCCACACCGATGGTCAATACCTCTTTGGTGCCGAGGTAAGTGCCTCGGTACCCGTAATCATATTCAGGATCGAGTGGACTCCAGTGAAAACGTGCTGTAACGCGGGGGCTGTCCTTGGCGACTTCATCGCCTTCACGACCATCCGAGATCATCACCCGATACTGGAAGGTAGCATCGGCCAGGTTGCCCCATAACGCGACACCAGTATCGCGCGTGCCGCCAAAAGGCGTATATGAAATGACTTCGGATCGATCCAGGGTCAGCGGTTCCAGGCAGGCTTCCAGGTTTTCGCGCGAAAAGGTGTTTTTAAAGCGCCCAGCAATAATTCGAACCGGATCGCTGTAATCGAGGGTGACATAGGCGTCGCGATAGTAGACGCTGCGGTTGTCGTTGCCATAACGGCTGTCACCACCGGCTTCTATCTGGGCGTAGTAGCTGACCCAGTCATTGTACTGTCCGTAAAAGGTAAGGCGGTTGCGTCGTAAAAAGGTATCAAAGGAATCACCAGAATTCGATGCGGAACGAAAGTCTCTCTGCTGCGCCCATAGTTGCATCGAATAATCGATGGTCATACTACCTTCCTCACCTACCTGAAAAGCGGGGCCAGCCAGTACCAGACCGGGGAGCAGGGAAGATAGTAGTGCGCTGAGTGAGCCCAGTTTTTTAAGTTGTTTTTTAGTGGTTCTGGATTTCATGATTTATTTACCCCCAATGGCTGCGTATGGCTTTATTAACTCATCCAGTTCGGAACCAGAGTGACATTTGGCACAGGTCTGATCAGTGTTCTTTAGAACCTCTGTAATCAACTCTCTATGCGCCATTTTTTCTTTCATTAAACGCGGATTACCCTTATGACAGCCTGTGCAAGAGTTATTTACCTTGCTGTGTTGTTCATGCCAGAGGCCATCTGCCGGGCTCATTTTGGGTGCCATCGCGCGTTTACCATTGTGGCATTTGAAGCAGCTGGATGCGCCCAGACCGCAGGCATTAGCCAATGAGATGGGCGACAGGGTCGATAAGCCATCGTAAACCCCGGACAGCGCTTCGGAACCCCAGCCATCGTTACTGCTGGTATTTAAGTCCTGTTGATGACTATCGGTGAACATAAACATCGCCACCCCAGTCACACCCAGACAGGTGACCAGCAGCAGGGTTCGCCCTGCACCTGACATGACTTGCTTTAAAAGATTTAAAAACCTCACAATTTCTCCTCCTGTTATTTTCCTGCTACCAAACCAGGCAGCAGATATTTTTTAATAATTTGTGGCTAAACCGAACCTTGATGATTCGAAGTGATCATTTCAGGGTTCTAATCTTGCTTTTCTGCTGTATATCCTTTTCTGAAAAACCATCACTACACATGCAGATGGGGCCATCTTTAAACTTCAACCTGGGTGTGCGCTGTGGTTTGCTCAGCATTTCTTTTACCGGCGACTGAGCGGTGCTGGAATCAACGGGTTTGGGCTCGTCTGCATGCGCAGCTGAGTACACCATAGGCGTTAATACCGCGATCAGTGGTAGAGGGTATCTACCGAGTTTTTTATTCCACCGATTGAGTTGCATTGTTTTCATTATTGACTCCTGTGGTTCTTTTAGCAGGATGTATGCCATATACATAATCCTTTTTATATCAATCACTTAGTTGGTCTCTGATCTGTCAGGCCGATTGCATACTGCGCTTATGCATTGGCTGTGTTTTATTTTGCAATCGACCACGCAGGTACGTTGTATTGCTGTTGCATCAGAATATATTGTGCTGCTTCTGTTTCCGCTATCGCCTGATGCAGGGTACTCGCAACCTCAGCGGGTAGCTGTTGCTCGTATTGCAGGCTGTTTTTAAAACTGCGTTCATAATGTTCGCGTGGCTCAACCTCGATTTTCAGCTCCACTGTCCAGCCAGTATCAATATCCGGCAGCGTGAGTGGGACCTGCAGGTGGCGGGTTTCTCCGGCTGCAATGCGCGTATCAAACTGTTCCTCAGTGAGTTCAACGTTTACCTGCCAGCCAATGACGTAGCGGTAGAATGACTCAGTCATTGTGTGTTCCTGATTGTGCAGTGTGAGAATGACATTAACCTTGGGCACCATATAGGTCGGGAAATGGTGCCCAGCTCCACTGTTACTTAATGCCAGGTCGATCAGGGCCTTTTTTTCAGATACGCGCTGAATATCCAGTTGCACATCAAGCGCACTGCGTGTCATGTCGGCATCATGGATACCACGCCATAAGTGCTGGCGATCCGGCATATGACAGGATTGACAATGTCTACCTGCGCTGGCCTGCGGCGACTGTTTCCACTGTCGCCAGGTATCTACCTGTAACTTGCCATTAATTTTGGGTGGATTATTGTCCAGCCTGTGCTGATGGCAGGCAGCGCAGAACTGGCTGTCTTCAAAAGCGGCACTGCTGCTAAATCCATTATGAGGGATTGGCTCTGTGGGTTTGACCCGGGGCGGTGGTCCAAAGCGTTGATGGCGTCGCACATGGCAGGCAGCGCATACCAGACCCTGACTGGACAGGTTGCCGGGGATCCACTGCGGTACCGCATTTGCAGGGGCGTTTGGCCACTGCCGATCAATAGCCACCAGCGCCTTCTGCTCGGCAAGTGGCGCATGACAACGCAGGCACAGGTTACCCTGTTGCTGATTCATCAGCTGTAACTGCCAGTTGATGCCGGGCCCCATGGTGTGGCTGTGCAGGCTATAGCGCCATTGCTCGAACTGCGCAACATGGCACCCACCACATTGCTTTGGGTCGAGTGAGGCTTCATCGGCATTAAAGGAGGCTGGCGGGTTTCCCTGTGCGGGGATGTCTTCAGGCCAGTGCTGCTGTGAAAAGTCTTCCACACTGAGTTCGCTGTCTCGTATCTGCGGGGTTTGCTCGCAGGCAACGCTGAGCAGGGCGAGTGTGCAGATGATGCAGATTGTTTTTAGCCAGGATAGCAAAATAATTTAAACCGCTTGCAGATAAAACAAGGGCTCATGGTAATCCATGAGCCCAGTTTGAACCATCACCGTAATATTGGTCGAGGCGATTTAGCCACCACAGGGGTTGGCTGGAAGTACACCGCCACCACCACTGGAGCCGCTGGTGGTTGTAGTGGTGCTTGTATTGCTGGTGCTCACAGTCAACCCTTTATACGCCATATCGTCTTGAATAACCTTGTTCGCGCTAGTGGCGTAGGCATTGTTGATATTTCTGGGGCTGATACTGGCAGCATCGCCACTGACACGAAACATGCTGATTGATGTCTTATCTGTACGCCATGGGGAATCCCATGGAAGTATGGCATTACCATCGCTGGCTACGACATTGGCCATGGAATGCCACTCAGTCATTGCACCATCATAAAAGCGGGTAGGAAGCCCCATAATGACAGCCGTGACCGTTCCGGTAACCATGGCGCGGAAAGTGGTTTCACAATAAGTGTAAATCACATCACCAGTTTGATAAGCGGCACCCTGGCCGACTGGCTGTAGATCAGCACCCGCAAAAGCATTACCGTTTCCATCGGCATTACCATCGAGGTAGGACTGGATTTCAGCCTTGCTTTTATAGGTATATCCCTCGGTAGTATTAAGCATATTGGTATAGGTCAGCATCAGCGCGCCATTCGGGTGACCCTGGGTAGCGCCACCATTACGGTGATCGGTATCGTCATCCGGGCTGTATTCGTTGGTATTAGTGCCTGGTGTACCGTTACCACGCGCATCCCAGATGAAAACACCATCGTTTAACAGGTTGGTATCCTGCGCTGGGACAATATTCATCATGTCCTCCAGGGTTGCCTGCAGGGCCATATTGGCCTCAGGCAGGTCCTTCACGCTTGCACTGCCGTTTAATGGTGGTGTGCTAGCCGTGGCGCTAAAATCAGTTGCGTCCATGCTGGTGTTAGTACCTGTGCCCAGCCAGTCGTTACCACCATTCAGGATCGCAAGGTTCTCTTTAGCTGTGCCCCAGTAACGGAACATATACCAGCAGCGTCCCATTCGCATGGCAGGTGAACCACCACCGGTACCCATTGCGCATAGAATCATATCCTTTGCGGGATCGATGTTGTATTTAGCCAGGAAGGTATCCATGCTGCGCCCACTGGGTACCATGCTGACGGTTTCAGTGACACCATTGGAACGTGTCTCAACCCATTCGCTGCTACCAACTGAGTAGGTAAAGACATCGGTGCCATTGGGTTTGATGTATTCAAAACCGGCAGGCCCCGCACCAGTCTGTAAAATAACCAGTTTGCCGGTAACCCCTGAAGGTTTGTTAGCCGACCAGTTATCAAGCCAGCTATTTAGCGTATTGCCGGTAATCAGGCCATTCACATTGTTATCGTAGTTGTCGGCTGACACCTGCGGAATATCGGTAACCTTGGCCAGTGTTACCGTAGCTGTAGCGGAACTATCTGCAAGGTCATTCTCGGTTCCGCAACCAGAAATAACCAGGGTTAAAGCCGCGATCGCGATACCTAAGCGACTGTGACTTTTTGATAACCAGACTTTCTTGAGATTTAGCATTGAATCCTCCTCCACACTTTTAGTTTTGTACCTGAACACCTAAAAGGTGGTGCCAGGTATTTATTGGTATTACTGCCTGAGATCAGTTGAGCAAATTACATGCCACACTGGGCTCTTTATTTATAATCGTTACAAATCAGTAACTTATATGTTTTTGTCCGTGCCAGCCTGAACGACTTTCCATTGCAGAATTTTGCATTAGCCGGGTTGTGAAACATTTTGCAATGCGTGAGTTTTAATCGTGAATGACTACCGGGGTGACCGGTTTTTCCAGTGCATCCAGTACCTGCTCGATATTTCCTTTTATGATCAGTTCTTCGACTACTGCGCCTGCTTGTTGTAGAGACTGTTTCAGCGTTGAGTTAGCGTTATTCTGCTCTGGATATAACAGCAAAACCTTTTTATCTGTTTTCATAGGATATACACCGCATCTGCCTGTAAAATGGCCGCCGCCATTGCGTTGGGAATCTCTTTATCCGACTCGACACGTGTGATTGGCACATCGGAAAAATCCAGTGCTTCCAGCTGTTCTTCAGCTTCAGCTGAATCTTCCAGTGTTCCGCAAATTAATACTGAGACCAGATCGTCGAGCAGTGTTAACCCAGTCGCCATGCGCAGAGCTTCGACCTTGTTGTGCTGAGCAATCATGAGAATCTTTTTGGTTTCCATAATGCCTCCTAAAATACCAGCACACGATCAGAGTTTTTGACCAGCTCTGCATCCTGGTACTGGCCACCTATAATCAACTCAGGAACCTTTTTTGCAACCTGATCATGCGCAATGCCATATCTATCCAGGCTCATTTCACACATTGCCATCCAGTGTCCATCACCCAGGTATTTACTGATAGCTGGCTGGTCAAATAGTTGCACACCACTATCGGTCAGAAAGCAGCGTAACTGCCAGCCGCGTTCAGAAGCTGAATTCAGTAACTCCAGCGCAATCTCACCATATTTTTTATTGGTAATTACTATGCCCAGCTTCATCATCAGGCCTTGCGGATTTTCCAGGTGTAATTGCCATCTGCATTATCACGTTCCAGCAGGTCGTTACCTTCATTTGCGAGCATGACTTCAATAGATTCACCCGATGAAGGGTTGTCAAAAATCAGCGTTAGCTCATCACCGCTACACATTTTTTGTAAGGCTTTTTTAGTGTACATCTGAGGGTGCGGGCAGCTATATCCCCTAACGTCCAGCAGGTATTGCCCATCACTGGTTTGATCGAATTTAATCGCCATTTTTCTCTCCTGTTACCTTTTTTTAATATACGTTGATCGTTGTATTACAACGGACAATCATCAAAGTCTTTGGTACGCCACTCCATCCAAATATTGAATACTTTGACCCCAATATAACCACCTCCGACCATGCCCAGCAGGAATAACCAGCCGCTGGGGTCGCCGTTAGAAACCGTGGCAAAAAATGCACCGATATTACAGCCCATGGCGATACGCGCGCCTATCCCCATTAGCAGCCCGCCAATCAGCGCAAACATAGCGGTTTCCATATTGGGAAGTTTCCATTTGAACTCGCGTCTGAGCAGTGCAAGGATTGATGCCCCGAGGATGATACCTATGGACATAAACCCCGGCGCATTAATCAGTGGATTCGGTACACCATTCTCCAGTCCGAAAAAGATGTTGTTACGCATCTCTATACCCATGGTTTCCATCGCCCAGGCGCCCCATTGCGCTTCCTGCGTAGTGATATACCAGTAGCCCGGGTCAAATACGGTATCCTGTATCGACAGACCGGAGGTGTGCCCCATGTCAGCAAGGATTTCCCCAAAATTGAATACGCCATAATGGTCACGTAGATAGCCGGTGACCCAAACGTGTAGTCCGGCAAATACACCCAGTCCGATACCGGCAATCGCGGTATTTTTTGATGAAGTTATCATGCTCCAGATGCCGCTAATGTGGTCGCCCATGCCGGGCTGGGTGAGCTTCTGACGATGCAGGTAGCCTTTGCGATAGTAGAATGCATACAGCAACACCAGAATGATGAGTGCCGGCAGTATGGTAACGAGCAGGGAATTTATCAGAAAGCTCGCCACCATCGGGTTTGAAATGTCCAGCATACTGGCCAGTGTGCCGCCGTGTAGATCCCATACATAGCCTGCTGTAAACAGGTCAAACCAGCCCTGATCAACCGAAAGCTCTTCCGGCATGCCTTTTTCCAGTGCCGAAGTGGTCCAGGAGGCGGGTGCGAAGATATTCGTCCATTCATCCAGCGCTACAAAGATCGCCTGCGAGAATGAAATAGAGATGATCACCAGTGCAGAGCCCATATTGCCTTCGCCCGCTTTATACAGAGAGCCAGAGGCGCAACCGCCGGTAAAGATGATGCCAAATCCGAAAATCAGGCCGCCGATCACGACATGCCAGCCCAGAGGATGGGGGTGAAAGTTACTGAACCCGCTTACCGTCACCACCGAGGCAATTATCGAGTACAGGCACAGTGCGATCAAAACGCCAACCGCCATGCGTGCCACACCGACAGCAAACAGGTCACGCACCGCAGAAGCCATACAAAAGCGGCCATACTGTAGAAACATGCCATAGATCAGGCCGAACCAGGCGTAAACCAGCAGGTATACCCAACGCGTATCGATCGATAGTGAGGTGGCGGATGCAATGATAATGAGCCCAATAATGGCAACCACGTATCGATTACCACCTCTCATGAACCAGCTGCCTGGTTGTTCAGTTGATGCTATGTCAGCAGTGGCACTTGCTTGTTTACTCATTCCTCTACTCCGATTTATTCCGGTAATTGATTTTTTTCCTGTTTATTATCCTTTTGAATGTAGATTCGCCATCCGTCTTCATCGTGCACTGTTGCCAGATGTTTGCAAAAAAGCACCATGGCCAGTGCGGGAATGGTTTCTACCGTAGTCGGGTTGTCAGAAACCAGTTCCAGAATCTCTCCCTGTTCCATCTCTTCCAGATTATGCATGGTCACCAGCTGTGGCCTTGGGCAGGATGCGCCCACGCAATCAGCTGTACGCGTGATCTCTGCACGGTTGCCATCGGGAAGCTCAACAATCCGCGCCTGTTTGCGGGTGGTGATCTTTTCCTTTCCGAATATCCTTGACCACAGGGCTGCCCATGAATTTTTCATGCGTTCACCCAGTAGCTGGCTATCTCTGGCGATAAACATAGGAAAGGCTTATACAATAAATACGCCATGCGGATTTCTCCTTGAATAAACAATGGGTTATAAATTTTGCTAGTGTTTTACAAAATGCAAAATGCAATCCTGGTCGGACAGGGCCGCTAACTGATCAAAATTTGCAATTGCGTTTTATACACTGGTTCCAGGCCCGATTCAGGCCTGCTCTAAACCAGGGTTATTATGCATGAGGGGAAAAAGCAGGGGTGAAGAAAAAAATTAACGTGCCCTTGCAAGTTGTCCAACCAGGGTAACGGTTTCATCCCAGTCAATACAGCCATCGGTAATGCTTTTACCGTATTCCAGTTGTTTGATGTCATCCATGTTCTGTTTACCTGCCTGCAGGAAACTTTCAATCATCACGCCGCGAATTACGCTGCCGTGATCTTCTATCTGCTGGCAGACGTCATTGATGACCTGGGCCTGCTTGCGATAATCCTTTTCACTGTTGCCGTGACTGCAATCAACAACAATTGAGCTATTGATACCCGCATTCTGCATCTGTGCGGTGGCACGCTGTATGTCCTGTTTACGATAATTCGGCCCATTACTGCCGCCGCGTAAGATCAGAAAGCAATCCGGGTTACCTGTGGTTTCCATAATCGCAGGTGCGCCATCTTTGGTAATACTCGGAAAGCTGTGGGTTTCACCGGCGGCTATGATGGCGTCAATCGCAACCTCCAGATTACCATCGGTGCGATTCTTGAAACCTACCGGCATAGAGAGCCCTGAAGCCAGTTCCCTATGCACCTGGCTTTCAGTGGTACGCGCACCGATTGCGCCCAGGCTGATCAGATCAGAGAAATACTGTCCGAAGGTGGTATCGAGAAACTCGGTAGCTGCCGGCAGGCCGAATGCGGTTACATCCAGCAGAAATTTCCTTGCCAGACGTAAACCTTGATTAATGCGATAACTGCCATCCAGTTCAGGGTCGTTGATTAGACCTTTCCAGCCCATGCGGGTACGCGGTTTTTCAAAATACACCCGCATGACGATACACAGTGACTCGCGATACTGATCCGCGAGATCGGCCAGGCGTTGCGCATATTCCAGTCCAGCTTTCGGATCGTGGATAGAACAGGGACCCACGATAACCAGTAGACGATTATCTCGACCCTGCAGGATATCCTCGACCTGTTTGCGACCGTTTACCACCTGCTGTTGCTGGATTTCACTCAGTGGTAAATCTTCAGCCAGTGCGGATGGAGAAATCAATACATGGGTGGCACGGATCTTAAGGTTATCGGTTTTCAAAGTCATACTGTGGATTAAAAGTTAATCGGTGATTGCGTTTGCAGCTGGATTATAGAGAAGTCTGAAGATAAACGGGAATGAGATTACTCAAGCCGGTGATATTTAACATCATCTGATGCGATGATTTTATTGCTGATCGAATTGTGCTGGGTCGATCGCCGCTTTCTAATGTTATGATGCCCAGGTTTCCTGCAAAGAGTGTAGCGCTATATAAACATGCAGTGGATGACCGTGATATTTCCCGTGTCGGGTGTTGAAACCTGGTTCTGGCTACCACCGCTGGTAGCCCTGGTGATTGCTTTTGTCAGTTCGCTGGTGGGTATCTCTGGCGCCTTCCTGTTGTTGCCTTTTCAGATGAGTGTATTGAATTTTACCTCGCCATCGGTAAGTGCGACCAACCTGGTTTTCAATCTGGTCGCTATTCCCAGTGGTGTATGGCGATATTTCCGTGAGGGCCGTATGGCCTGGCCATTAAGCGGGATCATCGTGCTGGGCAGCCTGCCGGGCATGATTACTGGTTTTTACCTGCGCGTCTGGCTGCTGGCTGATGCTACTGATTTCAAGCTATTCGTGGGTAGCGTATTGCTCTATGTTGGGTATCTGCAGTTGGCAGAATATCTGCCCTGGAGAAAACCACAGCGATCTAATCTAGAGCAAAAGTTTGCTGAGCATGCCGCTAGGCATACGGGTGTAACTACCGGTCTGGCGCAGGATGCCCGTATCCAGTTACGCCATTTTAGTCTGTCCAGAGTCGAGTATGATTTCTGGGGAGAATCGTTTTCATTCAATACTTTGGGTATGTTGCTCATGGCCTTTGGGGTAGGGATAGTGAGCGGCGTTTATGGAATAGGGGGCGGAGCGATTATAGCGCCGTTTTGTGTCGCTATTTTTCGTATTCCCGTGTATGCCGTTGCCGGTGCTGCGTTGGCATCAACATTGATCACTTCCGTGGCTGGCGTGTTTGTGTACAGTCTGCTATCGGTTCCTGCAGGCGTATCAACGCAACCCGACTGGGCTTTAGGGATCCTGTTTGGTACAGGTGGCATGGTGGGCATGTATCTGGGGGCACGCTGTCAGAAGTTTGTGCCACAAAAAATCCTCAAGCTTTTGATGGGCGGTTTACTTGTGGTCATTGCATTGCAGTATTTTGCGACATAATCTGCATTGCAGGGGAGATTTAACCACAGAGAATTTATTTTTAACCACGAAGCACACGAAGGTTTACACATGCTTTTCTCTGTGTGCTCTGTGCCCTCTGTGGTTATTGCTTTTTTGTGTCGTCTGCTGGATAAGCACTGATTGAACCCGGCAGGCCATGGTTTAAATTTCAAAGATTAAAAGATATAACCACTGAGGGCACAGAGAACACAGAGGTTATGTGTGTCACTAAGATTTAACATGTTTTTCTTCGTGCACTTCGTGTTCTTCGTGGTTTATGCTTTTTGTTAGCCGTTGGATAAGCACTGATTGAACCCAGTAGGCCGCAGCTTAAAGTTTTAAGCATTAAGGTGGCGTTTTCCAGGCGTCAATAATGTAGCCGGCCAAAGCTTCAGCTGCCGGGCCTAAATTCTCACGCCGTTCAAACAGGAGTTGATACTCCCCGGGGCTGGGGAGGCCCAGTTTTTCATCGACTTCAACAAAAGGGGGGCGTAGCTGGCTTTCAGGCAGAGGAGAGATAGCCAGATCTGCCTGCATCGCGGCTTCCATACCGGTGCTGTGGTTACAGTTATACGCAATACGATAGGGAATACCCTGTTTGTCCAGCGCATCCAGCGCCATTGAACGCCAGCAGCAACCAACGTTGGCCACGGCCAGTGGCAAGGGCCGTTGTTCTGCCGCCAGGCCACCGTTACGACAGGTCCAGACTAATGGTTCGCTGAATATGACCTTGCCTCGGCTCGGGTCCTGTCCGACGTTTCCTGCAGTTATTAACGCCATATCCAGCTCTCCCTTGTCCAGTTGGTCCAACATCACCAGGCTGCTACCTACAATGACATTGACTGCTACAGCTGGGTGAGAGCGTGCAAATTGCGCCAGTACCATGGGTAATACGCGAGTCCCCAGGTCATCCGGTGATCCGAATCGAACCGTGCCTTCCAGGGTTGGCGCAACAAACTGGCTTACTACTTCCTGGTTTAACTTCAGCAGGCGTCGGCTGTATCCCAGAAGTAACTCACCTTCTGCGGTGAGATGCACTCGTCTGGCTTCGCGCACAAACAGGCTCTGTCCCAACATCTGCTCCAGGCGTTTGATCTGCATGCTGACCGCTGCTGGCGACCGGTATACCTGCTGTGCCGCACGGGTGAAGCTCCCGCTTTCAGCGATGGCGACAAATGATTTGAGTAAATCGAACTCGAGCAAGGGTGGCATTGCTGTGCTTGTAGACATGGCTTATCGTTTAGTTAAATTGAATATGCAGTTTAGTATTTTTAGTTTGATTAAACAATGGTGAGCATCCATGATCTGCATCGAGGTCGCGACTCAAACCACTTTTCTTAACCTGACTACTGTCACTAGAGATGGTAGCAAACGGAGTATGGCTATGACCCATTTAGATATAACAGGCGCTTCACCCTCATTTGACAAGGCGGCAGTAAAGTCAGCGCTAATAAAATTTCAGCGTCCTTTCAGGTCATTTATTAAGGCGATTAAGCGATGGCATGAGTGCTATGATCGACGCCAGAGGCTGTTGTACCTGCTTAGTTATGATGATCATATACTCGATGATATGGGGTATACCCGAGCAGATCTGCAGATGGTTTCCAGGCTACCGATAACTGCCGACGCGCACCAGCTGCTGAAGGATTTATCCACTCAACGCAGGCAAGGAGGTTTTTTCGATGATGATATCTGTTCTTGTTTGGCCGCTGTTAACGGGGGCTGGGTGGCTATGGGGCTAACTGGTTTTCGACTAACTGTACCCAGTAAGCTGCACCATCCGCAAGAATGTCATCGTTGAAATCATAGTAGGGATTGTGTAGTGCACAGCCACTTTCGTGTTTACCACCATTACCCAGCAATGCATAGCAACCGGGGCGTACACGCAGCATGTTGGCAAAGTCTTCGGATATAGTAAAGGGGGCGCAGTTGCCGTTTACGCGATCTTTACCCAGCGCCTGACGCGCGGCCATTATAGCTTTATCCGTCTGCACAGGATTATTCACGGTGGCAGGGAAGTTGGTGTTAAATAGTAGTTCATGTTCGGCACCCGCAGCAGCGCAAAGGCCCTGGACGATTCGACGCATGCAGGATTCAATCAGTGCTACGGCCTCATCGTCAAAGCAGCGGCAGTCTCCTTTCAGGGTGACGTTAGAAGGAATGACATTGACCGTACCATCGGTTATGAATTCGGTAACCGAAACGACAGCGGGTTGGTCCAGTGTGCTTAAGTTTCGTGACACGATGCTCTGCAGGGCGACAACGATCTGTGAGCCCAGTAGCAGGGTGTCCACCCCGCTATGCGGCATGGCCGCATGTCCACCTTTTCCGCGAATCTGGATTTCGAAATTGCTTTCGCTGGCCATGATCGCGCCCGCACGAATGGCGAAATGCCCGCTATCCAGGCCGGGTAGATTGTGCAGGCCGTAAATTTCATCGATTTGATAGCGCTCAAACAGGCCATCTTCAATCATCGCCAGTGCGCCTTTGCCGTGCTCTTCCGCAGGCTGAAAAATGAAATACACGGTGCCATCAAATTCGCCATCATGTGCGAGTTTTCTGGCTGCGCCCAGTAACATGCAGGTATGTCCATCATGTCCGCAGGCATGCATGATGTTTTCATGCTGGGAGCGATGACTGAACTGATTGAGTTCCTGTATGTTCAGTGCATCCATGTCGGCTCTGAGGCCTATACTTTTGTCGCTATGCCCCTTTTTAAGTATGCCAAGAACGCCAGTTTTACCGATTTTATCGACAACCTGTATGCCCCAGCTTTTTAGCAGTTCGGCAACAAATAAGGCTGTCTGGTTTTCACTAAAACCTGGTTCCGGGTGACGATGTAAATGATGACGCCAGGTTGTCATTTCGGCTTTGAGTTTTTTGCTAATTATTCCCATTACAGGCTCCTTAACAATTGCCCCATCTGTTTGACAGGTTGTGTATGTCCCATTAACTTCAGGCTGTGCCAGACCAGTGCCTGGTTACTACCGACGACAGGCTTTCCAATCGCCGCTTCGATTTGCTCCAGTACCGAGGTGAGTCTCAGCGATGTGCAGGAAATAAACAGGGCATCAGCCTGTACATCACAAACCTGCTGCGCTACCTGAAGCAGGGTGGCTGGAGGAATGCCGGCGATATCGATATCATCCTCAAAGCCGAGCCCGGTTATATTTATGATTTCTATACCCTGTGCTTCAAGGTAGTCCAGCATGGCGTGATTTAACTCGGCTATATAAGGGGTCAGAATCGATATTTTTTTAGCGTTTAGCTGTTCAAAAGCAGCTAATGCTGCAGTTGCTGGATTGGTTACCGGGATACCGGGGCGAGCCTGCTGTACCAGTTGCGTGATTTTATCGGCACCAATTGCAATAGTGCCTGAGGTACAACCGTAAATCATGATGTCCAGCTCGGCACCAGGCAGGATGCCTGCCGCCGCGCGAGTGATATCTGCGCTCATGCTGCGCAGGTTTTCCAGCGTGAGTGGGTTGCGATTTAATACCCGGTTAGTAAATATTTCGACCTGCTCGGGCAGCATGCGACGTAAGTCCTGTTCGGCGTTAAAGTCAGAGGCTAGCAGTATCAGGCCAATGCGTCCGCCCGCAGCGATGGTGTCCAGAGTGATAGGAACATTGATTTGATGGCAACGATTGTTCATGTCAGTCATGCTGAATGATGATGATTTCAGGTTCGGCCCGAGTGCTGAGCAATTCTGCGCCATCCTCGGTAATGACAATATTCTCTTCATGTACCATTTGTTTACCGCCGCCATAACTCATGCCCGGTTCCAGCGTCAATACCATACCCGGTTTTAATTCGGTATTATCATTAGCAGTATTCGATGGCCACTCGGTTAATTGCATACCCAGTCCATGTCCCATGCGCCCTACCGCATTCCCTTCGCTGCCCGCCTGCTGTAATACCTGCCACATGGCCTGCCAGATGTCGCTGGTGGTAGCGCCAGGTTTTGCAGCCGCAAAGCCTGCTTCGGTACTGCGGTAGACAGCGTCGTATGCTCGCCTGGTCTGATCAGAAACAGTGCCAAAGCCAAAGTTGCGATCAAAGTCGCAATAGTATCCGTCAAACTGGGTGCCGGTATCGATAATCAGTACATCGCCATGCTGAAGCCTGCGCTCTGTGGGGCCCATGATAATGTTGTCATAGCCATCGGGACCGGATGCCGAAACAATAAACGGTGACTGGTCGGCGCCGCGCTGTAACAGGTCAATACGCATCGCTCGTATTACTTCGTGCTCACTTTGCCCGATGTGTGCGAATTCAGGTAAAGCTGCGAAACTTTCACTGGCAACCTGGCAGGCATAGCGGATTTTGTCGATTTCAGCGCGAGATTTGATGCTGAACAGGGTCTGCAGCAGGCGCGAGCAATCTACCATTTCAAAATTCGTCAGCTTGTTTTTGAGTGATGCAAAATCGCTGGCAGGCATACGCAGATGGGTTTCCGCACCCAGTGGGATGCCGATGCGACCGAAACGTCGAGGCAGTTGTTGAATGCTATCCGTCAGTAATGATATGCCATCGTCTTCAGGGCAGGGTGCTGACCAGCTTCGAATGTCCTCGATCCAGGTCTGTTGCATACCAACCACGCCAATGGCTGGGATTACCGCAATGGGTTTGCCCGACAGCGGTAACAGTAAAAACCAGGGGCGGGTAGGGCTTAACCAGAACTGGGTAAAAAAACCGCTGAAGTAGCGTACCTCTGGTTCTGTAGTGAGCAGCAGGACATCGAGTTGCAGCTGATGCATCATTTGCTGTGCGCGTTGTGTACGCAGCTCGAACTCGCTAACGCTAAAACCGCGTTCTGGCGCAGGTTTCATCATGCTGTTGATTTGCTCAGCCATTGATTAACTGATGATAAAGCTCAGGGTCTGTCGCACCCTCGGTACCGAGTATATAAACCCGGCTGTGTTCATTTAGCCCCAGTGCATTTGATAATGCGCTATCTGCACGAGCCGTAATCAGTGCGGCCAGCCCGGCAACAGCAGATTCGCCAGCCTCGATCTGTGCGTCTCCTTTAAAGCCCTGAGCCAGTAATTGCATGGTGGGTGCAACAGCCGCCTCGTTAATGGTCATGAAATCACTGGCCCCGTTTTGTAGAATCTGCCAGGCCAACTGTGAAACCTCACCGCAGGCGAGGCCCGCCATCAGCGTATCCAGGTCACCCTCGACGATGATGGGTTTACCTGCACGTGCACTTTGTTGCAGACAGTTTGCCTGCTCAGGTTCGACCACGATCAAACGCGGCCTGGATGCTCCCCAGTACTCCCAGAAGTAGGCACAAACGGCAGAAGCGAGGCCGCCAACACCGCCCTGGATAAACACATGAGTGGGAATCTGCGCTGCTAGCTGCTGGATAGACTCTGCCAGTAGCACGCTGTAACCCAGCGCCACATCACGCGGGATATCCATATAACCCTGATAGCTGGTATCTGACACAATAATGCGCCTGTGGATTCTGGCATCGTAATCAGCCTGCTTTACCGAGTCGTCGTAATTGCCACTGATACGGATGACTTTGGCGCCAAAGGCCTGTATGGCCTGTTCTCTGGCAGTAGAAACATCGCGATGGATATAGATCACGCAGGGGCAACCAAACATCTGGCAACCCCAGGCGACCGAACGCCCATGATTGCCATCGGTTGCGCAACTGATCACGATCTGGGATACGACCGAATCGTACTCGCGCTCGAGTAATTGTGCGATGCTGGGTGTGGTTCCCGTAAGCAAGTGCAGCTGTTGTTGCAACTGGCGCGCAACTGCGTAAGCACCACCCAGTGCTTTGAAACTTTTGAGGCCAAAACGCTGCGACTCGTCCTTATAGTAAATTTTATCAACAGCGATCTCCTGTGCCAGGTGGTCTAGTGAATGTAATGCCGTTATCTGATAATCGGGCCACTGTGTGATCTCAGCGACTGCCTGTTGGCTGCGTTGCAGGCTAAAAATGGATTTCAGTTCGTCATTGTAAACTTCAGAATGATCGAAACGCGGGTTAGCGAAATGTGATAACTGACCATCGACTGAAATCATGTTCGGCATCCGAAATTTGGTCAGCTCATTCTACGCATTAAAAAAATATTTTTACAGGTTTGATAGAGAGCAGCCATTAATCGGCAACCCTGCTAGTAGTCTGGAATAGTGATTACTGGGTGTTATGGGGAAATTAAATGCAACCATTTGGTTGCTTATAATGACAGCTTGTGTTTAACTCATCAGGTCGGAAATTCAATGCTATACAGAGGTCATTATGCAGAATGTCATCAAGCGTGAAATCGTAATCAATGCATCGAAAGAAGCTATTTATGCAGCTATTGCAGATCCGCAGAAGGTAGTTATGTGGTTTCCGGAGACGCTGGAAGGAGAATATAAGCCGGGCAGCCAGGCAATTTTTGGGTTCGGGGAACATGGCAAAAGTCAGGTATATATCGAAGCTGCGAGGCCGTATGAATACTTTGCTTATCGCTGGGTGCCGGGCGCCAATCATTTTATCGGCGACGTGCTTACGGTAGCGAATACTCTGGTTGAATTTAATATACAGCAGGAAACCAGTCAGGCTTGCAGGGTTATATTGACCGAGTCAGGATTCTCTGCTTTGCCAGTAGAGATGATGGAGGCCGCATTTGATCAAAACTCCATGGGCTGGGATTTTATGCTGGGACGGCTGAGTCAGTATTTCGAAAAGGATTAAATGCTAGAAGCAGAAATTTATAAAGCACTGGGTGATCCAGTCAGGCTTGAGATTATCTCTAGATTGGCAAGCGCTTCGCCCAGGACTATTGGTGCACTTTCTACCAATCTGGGTATTTCGCGCCAGGGTGCGAGAAAGCAGCTACAGGTGCTGGTATCAGCAAAGCTGGTCAAGCTTACACAAAAGGGTAGAGAAACCGAGGTAGCTCTGGATACCAGGCGCCTGAAACTGGCACGTGAGTTTATTGCCAGATTAGAAAGTCAGTGGGATGACAGGCTGCAGGCACTGAAATCACTGGTAGAAAATAATCCGGCTGATTAAAGGGGTGAGAGTCGATGTCCAGGTTAATAATATGGGAGCTTTCAAATGAGTAAACCCGTTATAGCCTATGTAAGCAGGGCTGATAAAGAGGAAAGGATGGCCTGGATAAAGTCATTGCGTGAGGCAATGCCAGCTGAGCGTATTCTTGATTTTACCGAACTTGACCATGCGCAACGTTTATCTTGTGAGATAGTTATCGTGGCGAACCCAGACCCTGCTGATCTTCTAGCCTTACCCGCATTGATCTGGGTGCATAGCCTGTGGGCAGGTGTAGAACGAATGCTTCAGGAACTGGATAACCCCGAATTCCGTATTGTGCGTCTGGTTGATCCTAAACTGGCTGAGACTATGGCTGAAGCGGCCCTGGCCTGGACTTTTTATTTGCACAGAGAAATGCCGCGATATGCCCAGCAACAAACCCGGCAGTGCTGGCAGCCTTTGCCCTATGTTGAGGCAACTGAGCGTCGAGTTACGGTGCTTGGGCTGGGTGAACTGGGTAGAGCAGCTGCCTGTCGACTGCGCGATAATGGCTTCCAGGTTATTGGCTGGAGTCGAACCCAGCATGACCTTCCAGGAATAAGGTGTCATAGTGGAGGGTCGGGACTAAAAACTCTGCTGCCAGAAACTGATATTCTACTTTGTCTATTGCCTTTGACTCCGCAAACAACAGGCTTGCTGGATTCGGAAATGCTGGGGCTATTACCGGCAGGTGCCTCTATCATTAATTTTGCGCGCGGCCCGGTAATCAATGAGGCGGCCCTGCTGCGGGCGCTGGATCAGGCGCATCTGTCACATGCAGTACTGGATGTGTTTGACCAGGAGCCTCTACCGCCCGGGCATGCATTCTGGACGCACCCCTCGGTCACCGTGTTACCACATATTTCGGCTCCCACCTCCACAGGCAGTGCCTGTATGATCGTTGCTCAGCATATTGCGGATTATCGTGCTGGGCGAGGCTTTCCACCCTGTGTTGAACCGGAGCGAGGTTATTAAAATTTATCCGGTAACGCTATTGTTGTCGGCGTTATTTTATTTTCGATGCATAAAAAAAGCCCCTGCTGTTGTAAGCAGGGGCTTTTTTGAAGCCAGACCTTTTAGATGTTTGAATCAGGGAAGGCAGCTTTGCGCTGGTTGATGAAATCGAGCAGCGCTTCATCAATTGCGGGATCAAGAGGGGGTGCCTGATACTCATTAAGCACTTTCTTGAAGTAGGTATTGGCGCGCTTGGCCTGATCCTGAGCTCCTTCGGCTGTCCATTGTTCAAAACTGTTATTGTCGGTCAATGGCGAACGATAAAAGGCGGTACGGAAATTCGCCTGGGTGTGGCTACAGCCCAGGAAGTGTTTACCAGGGCCTACTTCGGCGATTGCATCCATCGCCTGTCCGTTTTCACTCAGATCTACGCCTTTCAGCAGGACTGCCATCATGCTGGCCTGATCGGCATCCAGCACAAATTTCTCGTAACCCATGGCAAGACCACCTTCCATCCAGCCTGCCGTATGCAGCACAAAGTTGACCCCGGCCAGTGCGGTAGGAATCAGGGTATTGGCGGATTCGTAGGCTGCCTGCGCATCAGGCAGTTTGGAACCACACAGGGAGCCACCAGAACGGAAGGGAACGCCCAGTCGTCGTGCCAGAGCGGCCATTACATAAAGTACCAGTGCCGGTTCCGGGGTGCCAAAGGTGGGCGCGCCAGATTGCATTGAGATGGAGCTTGCGAAACTACCCATAATGACCGGGGCACCGGGGTTTACCAACTGCACTAATGCCATGCCGGCTAATGCTTCAGCCAGTGTCTGAGCAGCGGTACCTGCTACTGTGACTGGTGACATTGCTCCAGCTAGAATGAAAGGGGTAATGATGCAGGCCTGGTTGTTACGTGCATAGGTTTTTGCCGCACCTAGCATGGTGGCATCAAAGGTCATCGGTGAGTTGGCGTTGATCAGGCTGGTTACAAAGGTCCTGGGTTTGCCGGTTTCAGGATCGATATAATTATCTCCAAACAGGATCTTGAGCATATCAACCGTATCCTGTGCTCTTTCAGGCGCGGTTACCGAACCCATGAAACATTTGTCTGAATACTTGATATGGCTATACACCATGTCCAGGTGGCGTTTATTGACGGGCAGGTCTACCGGTTCACAGATGGTGCCGCCGGAGAAATGCAATCCGGGTGATGCATAGGCCAGCTTGACGAAATTCTGGAAATCTTCCAGTTTTGCGTAACGTCTGCCCTGATCTATATCGTATACGAATGGACTGCCGTAGGCGGGAGACAAAACGGTATTCTTTCCACCGATCACAACATTGCGTTCAGGATTGCGCGAATATTGAGTGTATTGTGCTGGCGCATTTTGCTGAATGATTGAGCGGCAGAATCCTTTCGGAAAACGTACTCGTACACCTTTAACGTCGGCACCAGCCTGTTTCCAGATCTCCAGAGTCTCCGGATCATCATGAAACTCAATACCAATCTCCTGCAGTATGGTATCGGCATTATTTTCGATCAGCGTTAGTCCTTCTTCATCCAGTACTTCATAGTAGGGAACATTGCGCGTGATATAGGGCGTGATCGCCGCTGCCGCCTGGGTGCTGTTCTGACGCTGACCGGCGGGTCTACGTCTACGTCGTGCTGGGGAAGCTGCCTGCTCATCGGTCATGATTTTAATTCTCAAGGTTAATTAGGCTACACAGGCTACGCCTGCCATCCGAGTTAGTATCTTTCGAGAGCGTTCTGTGAACTGATCTAATAGCGACTAAAATATAAGCTGAAACGTCATTCTTACAGGCGTCTATGCCGGACTCTGCGGCATCTGCAAATCTCCCGGCTGGTAACCGTGTAACTCACAAAAAGACCTCATTTTATTGGGGGAAATCAAGCTGTGCCTGTGCGCATTGTTTGAACTGTAACATGTGCTGTTGATGATGCCTGTCTTGAGCGGTAATCAGGTGCAGGGTTCAATAGCGACATCTGTGCGCGAATTTTATCTATGTCTTATGTCGTTTTTCGCCTAGATAAAGTCGCAAAAATATCAATAGTAAATATGCCTATGCCGATAATGGGCAGACACTCGCATTCCTTGTGTCAGTGCCCTTGCTAAGTTTATTTTTCTGGAGTTAACACAATGTCCGATGAACAAGATTATTACGACGATGAAGAAGACCTCGATCTCTCAACTTTATCGGACGAGGAACTGGTCGAACAGATGCATGACGATCTGTACAACGGTCTGAAAGAAGAGATTGCGGAAGGTACCGAGATTCTACTGGAGCGCGGTTGGGATGCCAACAAGGTATTGAACGAGGCGCTGGTCGAAGGTATGCGTATTGTTGGTATCGATTTCCGCGATGGTATTTTATTCGTACCCGAGGTACTGATGTCGGCAAATGCAATGAAAGCTGGCATGGCAGTGCTGAAGCCACTGTTATCCGTCTCTGACCAGCCGCGTACTGGTAAGATGGTTATTGGCACGGTAAAAGGCGACATCCATGATATTGGTAAAAACCTCGTGTGCATGATGATGGAAGGTGCCGGTTTTGAAGTGGTTGATCTGGGTATCAATATTCCCGTGGAAACCTACATCGAAGCGTTGCAGGAGCATAAGCCTGATATTCTTGGTATGTCTGCACTGCTCACTACGACTATGCCTTACATGAAGGTCGTGATTGATACCCTGGTGGAAAAAGGGCTGCGCGATGATTATATCGTGATGGTGGGTGGTGCTCCCCTGAATGAAGAATTTGGGCTGGCGATTGGTGCCGATGCCTATTGTCGTGATGCGGCGGTAGCAGCCGATATGGCCAAACAGCTGGTAGCTGAAAAGCGCGCCGCTGCCTGATGCTGAATGCGGCAAGCGCCATGCAATCCCCCGAAAGTATTCTGGTTATCACCTGTGCTGCTGTCGCGCGTGAGGTGAATGAGATCCGCAAGCAGGCCGGCTGGACCCATATGGATCTGCAAAGCCTGCCTGCCGACCTGCATGCGACACCGCAAAAAATTCCCCAGGCAGTGGCTGATAAAATCGATGCCGCGTCGCAGCATTATGACCGCGTGTTTGTTGCCTACGGTGACTGCGGTACCAGTGGTGAACTGGATCGGGTGCTGGCAGAACGCGGCGTTAGCCGTTTGCCAGGTGCGCATTGCTACGAGTTCCTGGCAGGCGAATCCATCTTTAACGAGTTACAGGACGACGAGCCTGGTACTTTTTATTTAACAGACTTTCTGGTCAGGCACTTTGAGCGCCTGGTGATTCAGACACTGGGTCTGGATAAACATCCTGAGCTGTTACCGTTTTATTTTGGCAATTACACACGTCTGGTGTATCTGGCTCAGACCGCTTCTGAAGAGTTGCATGCCCAGGCGAAGCTGGCTGCAGAGCAACTTGGCTTGCGTTATGAAAGAGTATTTACCGGCTGTGGTGCGATTCAGCCCACGCTGGATAGCGCAATGCAGGAAATGCTATGCCGCAGCTAAAGATTGTTTACTGGCATGATATTCCTGGTCAGGTAGTCGCACGCCAGGGCCGACAGAATAAACGCTATCGTCTGTCGGCGCGCTTCTCTGATGCTATCGAAAGAGCATCTTACCGGGTAAAAAAACAGGGTAAGGATGCATTGTTTGATCCCTGGCATTCTGTCGATCAGGATTTTGAAGGCAATGTTTACGAACAGGCCCAGAAGCTGGTTGATGAACTTGAACGCAGCTATGATGACCAGGTGCTGGACCACCTGATTCGCGCAAGCGGTATGAATCATCAGCGCGTGACCAATAACTAGGTTTGTCTTATGTATCGAATTCGCCGTTGGTCTATCACCCATTCCAGAAAGCTGGAAATCCTTTACCAGATCTTTGAGCCACTGATGATGCGCTTGCATCGCCTGTGGGAAAAGATTGGCTATGAGCGCGTTGAAAAGCCCATTCGGATACTCGAAAAGGCGACCAAAGGCTTGCTGTTTGACTGCCAGATGTGTGGTCAGTGTGCGCTCAGTTCGACAGGTATGTCCTGTCCTATGAATTGCCCGAAAAGTATTCGTAACGGTCCCTGTGGCGGGGTGCGCAGTAACGGCCATTGCGAAGTGAAGCCCGAGATGCGCTGTGTGTGGATGGAAGCCTGGCGCGGTAGCCAGCAAATGCAGCAGTCCGAGCGTATTTTCAATATTCAGCAACCGGTTAATTATAGCTACCGGGGAACCTCATCCTGGTTACGAGTGGTGAAAGATATGGTTACCAATAAAAAACAGAGGCTGCCCGATGTGCGCGTGGAACGCTAACCCTCACGCGCAGCCATTACCTTCACTGGAAGGCCATGTGTCTAATGGTCGGCTGGAACGGGTACTGAAGGCCGGGCATTTTGCAGTTACCGCTGAACTTGCTCCTCCTGACTCAGCAAACGCAGAGGATGTATTCCAGCGAGCCCAGGTGTTTGACGGTGTGGTCGATGGCATGAATGCTACTGATGGCTCGGGCGCTAACTGCCATATGTCCAGTGTCGGCATGTGCGCATTACTGACCTTTGTCGGGTATTCACCTGTGCTACAGATTTCCTGTCGTGACAAGAACCGAATTGCTATCCAGGGCGATGTGCTGGGTGCGGCTGCTATGGGCGTTACCAATGTATTGTGCCTGAGTGGTGACGGGGTGCAGGTTGGGGATCATCCCCAGGCCAAACCGGTATTTGACCTGGACTCTATCTCACTACTGGAAACCATTCGTATTATGCGTGATGAATCGCGCTACCTGAGCGGTCGTCCGATCACCACACCACCGCGTATGTTCCTGGGTGCAGCAGAAAATCCGGCGGCACCGCCGATTGATTTCAGACCTCACCGACTGGCCAAGAAAATCGCAGCGGGTGCCCAGTTCATCCAGACCCAGTATATCTTTGATGTCGACCTGCTCAGAGACTTTATGCATAAATGCAGGGATCTGGGCTTACTCGAATCCTGTTTTATTCTGCCTGGTGTCGGTCCCATTGCGTCTGCAAAAACTGCCCAGTGGATCAGTAAGAATGTGCCGGGTATCCATATTCCTGATGCCATTATCAAGCGCCTGGCAGGTGCCAGTGATCAGAAAAAGGAAGGCCAGCAGATATGTGTCGAACTGATTCAGCAAATCAAGGAGATCGAAGGCGTGAGCGGTATTCACGTGATGGCCTACCGACAGGAAGAAGCAGTCAGGGATATTATCGGCCAGTCTGGAGTTTTAGAGGGACGCGTGCCCTGGTACCCCGGAAGGGATGATGCCAAACCGGAATTGGAACAGGTACTCGATTCAATGAATAACCCATAACAAGCTCGTGCTTTTAAATTTGAGGAAAAAGTAATGACAGATACTATTGTCAGTTCAGCCACCAAAGAATTAGTAATCGGTTTCGACAGGCCGTTCACCATTATTGGCGAAAGAATTAATCCAACAGGCAGAAAGATTCTGGCTGAAGAAATGAAAAATGGAGATTACAGCCGAGTACAATCCGATGCGCTGGCCCAGATTGCTGCCGGGGCGCACATGCTGGATGTAAATGCAGGTATTCCGCTGGCGGATGAGCCGCGCATTCTGTCCGAGGTTGTGCAACTGGTGCAGTCTTTGACCGATGTTCCACTGAGTATCGATTCCTCTATTATTGAAGCGCTGGAAGCAGGACTCTCGGTGTACCAGGGTAAGGCGTTGGTGAATTCAGTGACTGGCGAAGATGAAAATATGGAGCGCGTGCTGCCGCTGGTTAAAAAATATGGGGCCGCAGTGGTTGCTATTTCAAATGATGAAACCGGAATCTCTGAAGACATCAACGTGCGTTACGAAGTTGCTAAAAAGATTGTTGAAAGAGCGCAGGATTACGGCATTCCTGCCTGCGATGTGGTGGTTGATCCTCTGGTATTGCCGATAGGCGCAGTCAATAACGCGGGCAAGGAAGTACTCAAACTGATTCATCGTCTGCGTACCGAACTTAAGGTGAATACCACCTGTGGCGCTTCTAATATCAGTTTTGGCCTGCCTAATAGAAACGGTTTTAATGGCGCATTTATCAGCATGGCAATTCAGGCCGGTATGACAACAGCGATTACCAATCCGCTACACGCAGAAGTGGTATCTGCCAGTATGGGTGCCGATGTGATGTTGGGTAAGGACCCTGATTGTGCACGCTGGATCCAGCGTTTCCGTGAACCTGCACCCGAAGGTGCCCCGCGCCGGGGTACAGGTAGACGTGGTGGTCGAGGTCGGGCCAGCAGTTAACAACAGGACTGGCGAGCTGATGAAAGATGAAGCCCAGGTGTTGTTCATGCCTTCTGGATTACGCGGTCATGTTCCTTTGGGTACGACCGTGCTGCAGGCTGCGCAACGTCTGGGTGTAGACCTGGAGTCGATTTGCGGAGGTCAGGGTAAGTGCAGAAAATGTCAGGTGCTACCGCAGCAGGGTGAGTTTGCCAAGCACGGCATAGTTTCTAGAATCGAGCACCTTTCCGGGCTCACCGATGAAGAGATCCATCAACAGCATCGCAATCGCCTGGCAAAGGGTCGGCGTATGGCCTGCAAGGCCGAGATACTGGGTGATCTGGTGGTGGATGTGCCAGAAGATTCGCAGCAGCACCTGCAGCATGTTGCCAAGGCGGTGACCGCGTTTGATATCCTGGTACAACCTTCCTGCCGCCTGTATAGCGTTACCCTGCCACCGCCTGATATTCATTCGCCGATGTCGGACGTGCGACGCCTGCAGCATGAACTAAGCAGTAAATACGAATTACCACTGCTGAACTGCGAACTCACTCAGCTGAGAATGCTGCAGCAGATACTGGATAAATCGCAACGTGAGATCACGGTTGCGGTGTACCAGCACCAGCACATTATTGCGATCTGGCCAGGTGTTAAAACACAGGTATATGGCCTTGCAATAGACCTTGGATCAACCACGCTGGCGGCGCAGCTGTGCGATCTAATCAGTGGCGAGGTGGTGGCAACCGCAGACATGATGAATCCCCAGATTCGTTTCGGTGAAGACCTGATGAGTCGCGTTTCCTACGTCATGATGAACCCGGGCGGTGATCGTGATATGACCGATGCGGTACATCAGGCCTTCAACGAACTGGCACGCCGCGCCGCGCGCAGTGCAGGTATCGATGTGCAGGATATCCTTGATATTACCGTGGTGGGCAACCCCATCATGCACCACCTGTTTCTGGGTATTGACCCAACCCCGCTGGGTGGCGCGCCCTTTACACTGGCGACCGAACAGATGATCCATCTGGTTGCGCGCGATGTTGATATTCATCTACACCCGGAAACCCGTCTTTGCATCCTGCCCTGTCTGGCGGGGCATATTGGTGCTGATACCGCGGCAGTGATTCTGGCGGAACGCCCCGATCTGTCAGATGATAATTTTCTACTGGTGGATGTGGGGACCAATGCCGAGATTGTGCTGGGTAACCGCAAACGTTTGCTGGCTGCATCCAGCCCGACCGGGCCAGCATTTGAGGGTGCGCAGATCAGCTGCGGTCAGCGTGCTGCACCCGGTGCAATCGAGCGTGTGCGCATTGACCCGTTGACGCTGGAGCCGAGATTCAGGGTGATTGGCTGCGAGCAATGGTCAGATGAGCCGGGCTTTGCTGCGCTCGACAGCAAGATCGCCGTCACCGGTGTATGTGGCTCTGGCATAATTGAGGTAGTTGCTGAAATGTTTCTGGCAGGTATCATCGACCAGGATGGGGTGATTGCGCCAGTCGAAGGTATTACTAGCCCGCGCGTAGTGCAGGATGGCAGGACCTGGAGCTATGTACTACACGAAGGCGAACGACGCATCTGTATTACGCAAAATGATGTGCGTGCGATACAGCTGGCCAAGGCGGCCCTGCACGCGGGTATTCGTCTGCTGATGGACCATATGCAGATTTCACAGGTCGACCGAATCGGGCTGGCTGGCGCGTTCGGCAGCCATATCGATGTGAAATATGCAATGGTGCTGGGGTTGATACCGGACTGTGATTTGAGTCGTGTGATCTCGGTGGGAAATGCAGCGGGTACGGGTGCGCGTATTGCGCTACTTAACCTTCCCTCCAGACTTGAGGTGAGTGAGATACTGGCGCGGGTAGAGAAGGTTGAAACCGCAATCGAGCCGGATTTTCAGCAATACTTCGTGGAGGCTATGGCGTTGCCGCATAAGACACAGGAGTATGCGCAGCTGGCGAGCGAGGTGCGGTTGCCGCCACGCAGGATCAAATCTGAGGATGCCTCAGGCGATAACAACAGGCGCAGGAACAGGCGCCGTCGTAGCGCAATCTGATTACTTCTGGCGCTCTTTCTGAGGCGCCACCCCATACAGCTCGCGATAGCACTTGCTGAAGTGAGGGGCTGAGACAAAGCCGCAGGCCAGGGCGACTTCAATGATAGATTTATTGGTTTGACGCAATAGCTTGTGCGCGTGTTTCAGGCGCAGATTCATGTAGTAACGCGTAGGTACGCAATCCAGGTATTTGCGAAAAATCCTTTCCAGCTGCCGTCTTGAAACACCAACAAAATGAGATAGCTCTTCCAGGTTGATAGGCTCTTCGATGTTGCTCTCCATCAGCGCCACTGCCTCCACCAGCTTGGCGTTGGTGGTGCCCAGCTGCAGCTCCAGCGGCATGCGCTGGTTGTCGTTATTGCCCCGAATACGGCCCCACATGAAATAATCCGAGATCTCGGTTGAGGGGGTGTTGGGATGCGAGGTGATCATGAGTTGCACCATCATATCGAAAGCGGCACTGCCACCGGAACAGGTGTAGCGGTCGCGATCGATAACGAATAAATCCTGGGTAACATCCAGCCTGGGGAACTCTTCACGCATGCCGGCAATATTTTCCCAGTGCAGGGTACATTTATAGCCATCCAGCATACCTGCGCGCGCCAGTAGATAGGCGCCGGTACACAGGCTGCCAATGGCGACTTTCTGATTACTGAATTTAACCAGTGCCTGTCGCAGACCCCGGTTGTAGTTATCTGCCACATTGACGCCGGAACAGACAAACACAGCATCTACCTTAGGGCATTCATCAACCGAAAAATCAGGCTGTACCTTCATGCCGTTACTGGCGGCAACCGAGTTGCCATCCAGTGTCATAATGGGCCATTCATAGAGTTCCTGCTTGCTAAGGTAGTTAGCCATACGCAGCGGTTCTATCGCAGAACTGAATGCCATCATTGAATAGTTAGGAACCAGCAGGAAACCGAAGCGAATTTTTCTATTAGATTGCTCAGCTGACATAATTCATTATTAGTCCGGTTAAAACTAAGGTTATTGCACTAAATGGAGCGCTATTGTGTCATAAAGTGCTGATTTGGCGAAGGTTTATCTTTTATGACTGTATGTAAGCAGTAGTCCCCTGTACCTGCTGGGTAAAACGCTATCTTCAAACCAGCGTAATTATCTGAGTATAATGATGCGGTTAATGGCAGCTGTGAGAATATTGCTGAAAAATGCGAAGCAGGCTTGATCAGAATAACCTGTGGCATGACACACTGGAAAAAACCTTTTCCGGCGGTGTACTGGAGGAAAAGGTAACAGCAGATCTGGTGATTATCGGCGGAGGATTTACAGGCTGCTCCGCGGCGCTGCATGCTGCAGGGCAGGGCCTGAAAGTGCGATTGCTGGAAGCCAGGACGATTGCGTACGGTGGCTCAGGACGAAATGTTGGGCTGGTTAATGCAGGATTATGGCTGCCTCCCGAAAGTATTCAGGCACAATTAGGTAAGCCCGCTGCCGACAGGCTGAACGATGCGTTAATGGCAGGACCTCAGCGGGTTTTCAAGCTAATCGAAAAGCATGCTATTGCCTGCGAGGCGACACGAGCAGGCACCCTGTATTGCGCGCATTCTGCTGCCGGGTTAAAAGATATTAAAGAACGCTATCGTCAATTGTCCGCGCTGGGTGCTGAGGTTAAATTGCTGTCTGCACAACAGACAGCAGCGCGTACGGGTAGCCAGGTATTTCATGGCGCATTACTCAATCCGCAAGCAGGCACCATCCAGCCCATGGCGTATTGCCATGGCCTCGCTCTGGCGGCCCAGGCTGCAGGCGCGCATATCCATGAAAATTCACGAGTACAGTCGGTACAACAAGAAGCAGGAAGCTGGAGAGTGGTCACTGCCCAGGGACAGGTCTGCGCAGCATCGATACTCCTGGCAACCAATGCTTATCATGAGGGGGCAGCCGGGTTGCCTCCGCCTGCCAATGTACCCGTCTATTTTTTCCAGGCTGCAACTGCACCTCTGGATGCTGCTTTAAGCAAATCGATATTAGCCTCGGGTGAAGGCTGCTGGGATAGCGCGCCAATCATGTCGTCTTTTCGGCGTGATGCTGCAGGTCGTTTGATTCTGGGCGGGATGGGTTCGCTTGATCATATGGGTAGCGGTATCCATCGTCGCTGGGTATTGCGTAAACTTAAAGCGCTCTACCCCGACCTCGCCGGCCACAGGCTAGAGCATTTCTGGTGTGGACGAATCGCAATGACTGCAGATCATATTCCAAAGATACAGATACTCGGTGAACGGGGATTGAGCATGCATGGCTACTCTGGTAGAGGTATCGCTCCCGGTACGATATTTGGTGCGGCGGCGGTTGATGCCCTGATTTCAGGGGATTATTCGGAGCTACCGCTACAGCCTGTTCAGCAGCATGAGGAAAGGTTGCAGAACCTGCGCCAAACCAGCTACGAAGCAGCTATCATGGCTTATCATTTGTTGAATTGCTGAGTGCTGAGTGCTGAGTGCTGAGTGCTGAGTGCTGATTAGCGGTCGCGTCCCACGCCACGGAATCGATTGCGAACGGTAAACCATGCGCCTATATCCAACAAGGGTCGTGGCGGCAGCCATTGTGCTGCCGGGCTATCGAGACAGTCCGTGATCAGAGAGGACTGTCCGCCGCTCGCCCATTCGGCGAGGGCATGGCCGAAGGCAGTACCGCGACTCACGCCGGAACCGTTATATCCACCGGCAATATACAGGCCGGGCTTGAGATTGGTAAAGAAATTGGTCGCATTGCGACTGATGCCTTCTACCCCGGACCAACTGTATTCGAAAGGGATGTGGCGTAACTGTGGGAAGCGGTTTTCAAAGGCTTGCCGATGAATGCGTTGCCGTTTAATTAGTGATTTTTCTGACAGGAGTTTGCCTGCATGGTATTCAGCGGTATTACGGATGCTGATTCGACCATCCTCGGTGAGCCTGACTGTTGCCCCGCCGCTGTGTAGAGAGAGCACCCCCCACTGTTGTTGCTGCCCCAATGTATCAAGTTCACCGCGAGTTAACTGGCAAGTAAAGCTGCCTGACAGGGTGCTCCCCAGGATCCTGCCGCTGATCAGGCCCAGACGTGTCGCCTCAAAGTTGGCGCAAACTAGCACCTGATCGGCTTGAATTTCGGCTGTCCGGGTTCGCAATAGATGAGTAGAGCCCGATGTCAGCGCCAGTACCGGGCTATGCTCATACAATGTCACGTTTTGCGGCAAGCTGTCTGCCAGGCCGTAGGTGAGGGCTGCGGGTTGTAGTAGCGCGCCTTCATGTACATGAATTGCGCGTTGATACCAGCCAGTTCCCAGTTGATGTTTCAGTTCTTCCGTTTGCATCAGCGTATGGTGTATATCCAGGCGCTTGAGGTAATCGGCAAAGTGCTCGACCTCTCGCAACGCACGCTGATCGGCAGCGCTATGATAGAAGCCCTGTTCATGCCACTGACAATCGATGTTGAGGGCAGTAACCTGTTCTCTTAAGAGCTTCAGCCCGGCGCTATTAATGCGATTGATGCGCTGATATTGATGCTTCTGCGCTGCATCGAATTTGCCTGAAAAGTGACTACAGGCGACAGCGTAACCGGAATTTCGCCCGGATGCCGCCTGTCCGACCGCACGTGCATCGAGCAGTATGATTTCGTTCTCAGGATGAAGCTCGGCAAGCCGTCTTGCGCAGGCGAGCCCGGTAAAACCGGCACCAATTACTGCCCAGTGACTACGGATTTTTCCAACACAGGCCTCTCGAGGCTTGCGCGGGTGCAGTAGCTCGGCCCATCCATGCGAGTCATTACTAAAGCTTATCGAAGGTAAAGACATAGCGAATCGTTAAGCTAGCAGGTGATCGACACGGGTAAAATGATCACTGATGTCATTAGCTGTGTCCAGCCAACGTTTGACCAACAGGGGTTTGTCTGGTGCTGCACTTACACCGCTGTCGATTTCCTGGTTTAAGATGGCTTCAACGGCAAGACTCACCGGGATGGAAACCAGTCTCGCCATGGCAGAGCCCTGATCGTTGCCATAGGCATCCAGTAGATAGGTTTGATGCCAGACAGGCTGACCTTCGCGTTCGGCCTTTAGGGAAACGGCGAGCACGACGCGGTCTGGCTCACCGGGTTGTAATGCATATTGCTGCCACAGCTGCTCGCTGAGTTCGCCAAGTTCAGCCTCGCTCATACCCTGTTCAATGCGTTGAAAGATGGGTTGCCAGGCCGTTTTCCAGCCACGGTATCGCAGTGTACCGCGCACAAAGCGCTCAACCCGCCAGTCATTGCCAAAGTGATATTGTGCCATAAAGGGGCGCGAGTCGCGGTTAGGGTATACCTCAAAGGTTTCATCGCCCCAGGGCATAGTCAGTGGGTAATCTTCTATTGCTGTCCAGGGTTGGGTTACCGTGTATTCTTTAGCTTCTCGGATACTGACTGAGGGGCTTTTCAACGCGCGCAATACACCCAAGGGTGACCAGCTGAACTTGTAACAAAAATCGTTTGGCACTTTGCTTAGTCCACCGCAATAGCTGGTAAATGAGTGAGTATGGTTTTTATCGAATACCGCTGAAGCCTGGTAATCCGCAACCAGCGCATGCGCCATGCTATGGTCTAAACCTGGGTCCAGACCGACTTCATTGACTACGCACAGGCCAGCGGCTTTGGCCTGCTCGTGCAGGGCCTGCATAGGCTCAGAAATGTATGAACTGGATACAAAATGTGCGCCCTGATCGAGTGCGATTTTCGCAAGGTTGAGGTGGAAGTCAGCCGGTAGCATGGAGACAACAATATCACCTGCGGTCAGGTTCTTACGCAGACTGTCGGTGTCAAATGCCACAACAGCGCAATCCGTATTCAGGTCTTCAATGGCGCGTTGCGCCCTGTCGAGCGAGCGATTGTATACGATCAGCTGGTGGCCAGTTTGGATCAGGCGGCGTAAGCCGGGTATTGCAGACAGGCCGGTTCCGACCCAGTGAATGGTTTGCATGAGGCTACTCCACAAAATTATTTTTTGCAGTCTCTCTGGACAGGTCTGAGATAGATGAATTTGAAAGAGAGAACGACATCAGGTTGTGCTCAGTGAATATACACCAATCTATGATTTCAGATAATACGAGGGTGTTGAAAACAGGGGTTTTCTGTATAAAAAAACCAGGGTGATGACTCACCCTGGTTGATCTGTCTGACGTGAATATTGCTGTCTTAGCCTGTTCAACGACAGTGTGATATAAGATCACCTTTGATCAGGAGCGCGGCAGTTCGTTGTCTGGATCGTACAGAGCTTTGTAACCAACCGCTTCCAGCTTCATCGGGAACTGTTCGCCGAGGTATTCGATCAACATTTCGCGTCCTTCCTGGCAGTATTCGTAGGGCAGGTAGCCCAGGCCGATATTCTTACCAATGCTGGGGCCGAAGGCGATACTGGTCAGGAACGAGCGGCGGCCTTTGGAGTCGACAGGAACTTCGCCTGTTGCAGGATCGATCAATGGGCAGTTGCCCAGTGGGTAGCGCGCCATTCCCGTCGAGTCGGTATTGTCGATCATTGAGAAGGTGCACAGGTAGGCTACCTGGTGCTCCAGTTCACGTTGTGCGACATAGGCTTCTTTACCATAAAAATCCGCCGCCTTAACCTTGGGGCGAGCGAGGCCTGCTTCGTACAGGTTGTACTCGGTTAGCAGATCGGCATTTTGCAGGCGCAGGCTTTTTTCCATACGCCGGGTATTGGCATAGGTTTCGACGCCGACCGGGGTAACACCCTGTTCGGCAAGCATGTCCCACAAGGCAAGGCCGTAACTGAATGCGACATGTAGCTCCCAACCCTGTTCGCCGACATAGGAAATACGGAAAGCTTCAACCGGGATGCCTTTTAAGGTCAGGTGACGGGTATGGGCAAAGGGGAAGTTTTCATTGTCCCATGCTGCCGGGTCGTCGGCGATGGCCTGGATGGTCTTGCGCGCGTTTGGACCCCAGATACCCAGGCAGGCGATGTGATCCGAACGGTCGTCGATAGTTACATCCCAGCCGTTATCCTCGGCCATACGCTTGAGCCAGATGTAGTCGCGGTGACCAGCATCAGCGCCATCGATGACGCGAAAGCGGTTAGCAGCGTGACGGATCACGGTCAGGTCGGCGCGTACGCCGCCGCGCTTGTCGAGGAAATGCGTGTAAACGCCCTTGTTGAATGGGGTGTCACCACCGACCTTGGCAACGCAGGTGTATTCCATCAGCTTTTCAGCGTCGGGTCCCATCACGTCGTAGACCGCGAAATGGGACAGGTTGATCATGCCGACATTTGCCGACATCTCGAGTTGCTCGGCGTTGGAAACGCGCCAGAAATGGCGGTTATCCCACTCGTGCTCACGTACTGGCACCTGGTCAGCATATTTTTCCAGCAGGTGCTCGTTGGCGGCATAGCCATGCGCGCGCTCCCAGCCAGCCAGTTCCATGAAATAGCCACCGAGTTCCTTTTCGCGCGGCCAGAACGGGCTACGGCGCAGGTTACGGCCCTTGGTGTAGGGTTCACGGTTGTGTACGGCCGGGTTATAGATCTTGAAGGCTGACTCGTAGCAGCGATCGTAGATATACGAAGGGGTTTTCTGGATCGGGTAATGGCGCGCAGTATCAATGCCAAAGTAATCCCTTTCGGCAACCCCGTCGGTCATCCAGTCAACCAGTACCTTGGCAATACCCGGGGCATCCTTGACCCATACTGCGACGGCGTACCACAGGCCGCGTGTGTTGGCTGATTCGCCAATTGATGGACCGCCGTCGGTGGTTACCTGCAATAGCCCGTTAAAGGAATGGTCGTCCTTATAGCCGAGTTCAGCAAGAATGGGTGTCAGTTCTATGGCGCGCTCCAGCGGTTCCATGATCTGTTCCAGTTCAAGGTCGCGCTGTGAAGGTGACCAGTGGGTTTCACCCCGTTCGGGCAGGTCGCGTGGATGTACCAGACGCGGTTCTTTTTCCTCGTAATAGCCCCATTCAATCTGACCGCCTTCTGCGGTTTTTGGGTCGCCGGTATCGCGCATATAGGCTGAGTTGCCCTGGTCGCGCAGCAACGGGTAGCCGATGTCCTTGCCGGTACCTTCAAACTCGTTGAAGGGGCCGAAAAATGACAGTGGGTGATCAACTGGCATTACCGGCAGGTCTTCGCCCGCCATATCGGCGATGGTGCGTCCCCATAAGCCGGTGCACACGATGACAGTGTTGGCGGCAATGTAGCCACGACTGGTTTCCACGCCGACGATGCGGCCATCTTTAATATCCAGTCCGGTTGCAGGTGTGTTGGCGAAAGCCTGTAACTTGCCTGTCGCCTCTGCCTTGTCGACCAGTATGCCAACCACAGTCTGAGAGCGTGGTTTGACCAGGCCGGCATCCGGGTCCCACATGGCGCCCTGGATTACGGATTCTTCGAGGAGTGGGAATTTTTCCTTGGCTTCAGCGGTGCTAATCATGCGAACGTTGGTGCCGAAGGCCTTACCGGAAGCGACCTTACGTTTCAGTTCCAGCATACGGTCATCATCATCGACGCGTGCAACCTCGATGCCGCCTACGCGGTCGTAATGCCCCAGCTTGTCGAAAAAGTCGATGCTATAACCAGTGGTGTAGCAGGTGAAGTTGCTGTGATCGGTGGCATAACAGAAATCCGAGGCGTGTGAGGTTGAGCCACAATCGGTAGGTATCGAAGTCATGTCGATGCCGACGATATCGTCCCAGCCGCGTTCGATCAGGTGATGCGCAACTGACGCACCAACAATACCGCCCAGCCCGACGATAACAACATTAGCTTTTTCTGGAAATTTTGCCATGAACTTACTGATCCCCTAAGTGGATTGTTACGAAATATCGCAAGTATAAACACCCGAATTTTCCTTCAACAACCGTTTTCCCTATGCTAAGTCGCGTTACTGTCGCAACTGTGTCGCATTTGGTCAGTCCTCAATCGGGTTGCCGTAAGCTATGCAAGGATGCGGGAGTTTTTGAGTTACCTTAATGCGTATTTCAGGCCTTCCGTTCAGTCAGAATGGAAGCGGAGAAAGCCGGTGCACCCGCTAGAATCGGCTTATCGAGTTGAACAAGCGTGGTTGTAAGCTATTTTGACATTGCATACAGTCAGGATATAAAAGACGCGGACAGGTTTTAACCAAAGGGTTTTGTGATTTATGAAAATTGACGCTGGTCATATTAAAGATTTACACGTATTCCTCGCTGTCATCGAAGCTAATGGTATTTCAAACGCGCAATCCATGCTGAATAAAGATGCATCGTCGATAAGTCGATCTATTTCGGCACTGGAAAATCGCCTGGCGCTTAAGCTCTGTGATCGAGGGCGTCAGGGTTTTCGATTGACGCCTGAAGGGCGGCAGGTGCTTGACGAAACCATTAAGCTTTTCTCGGCATTCCGATCATTTGAGAACAGTATAGAAAGTATCGGCGGGCGCGGTTCAGGAAGGCTGGCAATCGGTGTCATTGATAACATTATCAGTGATGAAAACTGTCCTCTGCACCGGGCACTTGGCCAGCTTTCTGAACAGTTTGAATCCAGGATACATATCGACTTATATGTCAAAAACCCGTATGACCTGGAAAAGTATTTAATCGATAAACGCATAGATCTCGCTATTGGCATTTTTGAGAATCATCACGATTCGATCTGGTATCAGCCTCTATATGAAGAAGTGGATTATCTGTATTGTTCGCCTGAAAACCCTGTGGGCATTTTAATAAAGCAAAATGCAGGGGATGATGCGATAGCTCAAGCGTTAAACCAGCAGAATTTTTCGGCACGAAACTTTCTCAATGAGAGCGATATTCATTGCCTGGGGTTCAAAGTTCTGGGTGAAACCAGTTACACCTCCAACCTTGAGGCCATCGCGTTTTTAGTGATGTCAGGAAAGTATATAGGGTTTATGCCTGAACATTATGCACAGCGCTTTGTCGACAATGGACAGCTCATTCCGATACTTGCATCCAGGATAAAAAGAACATCAAAAATCGAGCTGGCACATCGCGTAAACGAAGAAAATACCCGGAAAATAATCAGTAAGTCACTGAATGTTATGCTAAATCAGGAAACTTGATATTTTCCGCATGTAAACTGGCAAAAACAGTCATTTTTCACCTTGAATGAGCGTAGTACCTTAGTTTGTAACTTAACATCTGTAATAAAGGTACCGACATGACCAGAAAACTGAAAACCCCGCTGTTTTTCACGTTGTTCTCAACGCTTATATTTTTTTCTTCTCATTGCCTGGCTGAAAACCAGACCTATAAAATCGCATGGACCATATATGCGGGCACATTGCCGCTCGGCTACGCACAGGATCACGGTATCTTAAAAAAATGGGGCGACAAATATGGATTCAATTTAGAAGCCGTCCAGTTAAATGACTATATCGAGGCACAGACGCAATTTTCGGCGGGTGCGTTCGCTGGATCTGTAGCGATGACCCTGGACGCACTTACGATACCAGCAGGTTCTGGAGTCGATACTACGGTTGTAATTCCGCTAAGTACATCGGTTGGCAGTGATGGCATTATTGTCCGGGGAAAGAATAAAACTGTGTCCGATTTAAAAGGGAAGTCCATCAATCTGGTTGAGTTGTCAGGTTCGCATTATATGCTTGCTCGTGCACTGGAGACTGTTGGACTCAACGAAAGAGATGTAACCGTAGTCAACACGTCTGACAGTGACATAGGTGCAGCCTTTGTTGATTCTTCGGTTCAGGCTGTTGCAACCTGGAAGCCGCAGCTAAGCCAGATACTCACCCAGTTTCCAGATACCAGTCTGGTTTTCGATTCATCAGATATACGCGGTGAAATTGTGGATGGACTGATCGTGAGTACCGAGTTACTTGCCAGAGAACCTGGGCTGGGAGACGCTATTGCTGGGGCCTGGTTTGAAGCGATTGCAATGCTGGCCCCTTCTCACCCTGGCCACGCAGGTTTTATGGCGTATATGGCGGAGCAGTTAAATACCACTCAGGCGGACCTGGAATCACAGTTATCGACGATTGAATTTTTTACCCCTGAGGCATCGCAGGTTTATATCAGATCTACATCGTTTAAAACTAAAATGAGGGAAATTACCAAATTCGCATTTGCCCATGGCCTGCTGGGTGAAAATGCACCTGGCCCTGATTTCATTGGAATTGAAGCCAGTGATGGCACGGTGATTGGTAATAGCAGCAATGTAAAGCTGCGCTTTCCAGATACATGGATTAAGGGAGTTAAACAATGAGTGGCTACCCGGCCCTGATTAGCTCGTCACCCTACCGCTGGCCACTCTCTGGTGGCTGGAATGAACGTAACACGGCGGTGATTGTGATCGATATGCAGCGCGATTTCCTTGCTGCAGACGGGTATTTCAGTAGCCTGGGCGAAGACATCAGTCATTTGCGCAAATGCATCCAGCCCGCAAGAAATTTTTTAACGCACATCAGGAAGAAAGATTTCTTAATAATCCATACCCGTGAAAGTCATCGACCAGAACTGGTCGATTTAAATGATAATAAAAGATTAAAAGCAGAACGACAGAACTCATCGGTGGGTAAGCCTGGTCCGTTTGGACGTCTGCTAGTTAGAGGAGAAATGGGATGTGATTTCTATGAGGGCTTTTGTGCTGAACCCGGGGAAATTATTGTCGATAAGCCGGGCAACAGTGCTTTTTATGCGACTGACCTGGAACATATTCTCAGGGTCAGACGAATCAGCAATTTAATCCTGTTGGGCGTTACCACTGATGTCTGCGTTTCGTCAACGATGCGCGACGCAAATGATCGCGGCTTTGACTGCCTGCTTATTGATGATTGCTGTGGGGCGGCAACAGAACAACTGCACTCGAGTGTTATCGCCAGCCTCCAGCATGAAGGAGGTATCTTTGGTGCATGCTGCAACAGCAGTCAGCTGATTAGTGAGCTGACTGCTTTCGCGTAGTGTGCCGATCAGGGTGGTAGTCTAGATGAAACCACCCTGAAATCATTTTCTGCAGAGTCGCCTGCTAGCCGTCAATATTGGAAAAGGGGTTAGAGTAAATTCTCAACCCCGGTCTAAAGTCACTCGCGTCAAATTTACGCTGAACAGTCGATAATCATAAGACGCTGTCCGGCATGCACCTGAGACCCTGGCTGCTGGCATAGCGTACTGACAACGCCAGTTTCGGTCGCGGTAACTTCCAGCTCCATCTTCATCGCTTCCAGGATCATCACGACATCGCCAGCTTTTACTGCCTGCCCGGGCTCAACCAGAACCTGCCAGATGTTACCGGCGATATGGCTGTCGATGGCGACTTCGTGCTCAGACAGAGCCTCGTCTGATTCCTGCGCTTCGAGCAGGGTTTCAGCAGCGAAGTTGGCCTGCCCGGACTCAACCCAGCGCTGGCGCTCGGCCTCGAAAGCCATTTGCTGGCGAGTTTTGGCCTGCTGGATTTCCTGCTGGTGTTGATCCAGTAGTTGCTGGTATTCGGCGAGGGAAAATTCGGTTGCTTCGATACGCACGGGGTATTGCCCACGCGGATGTTTACGACGAATGTCCAGCAGTTCTTCAGCGCTTACTTCATAGAAGCAGATCTGGTCAAAAAACCTTAGCAGCCAGGGTTTACTGAAGGCCTCAGTCTGGCGAAAGCGGTTCCACATCTGCAACGTGCGGCCGATAAACTGGTAACCACCGGGGCCTTCCATACCATAGATACACAGGTAAGCGCCGCCAATCCCAACCGCATTTTCTGGAGTCCAGGTACGCGCAGGATTGTATTTTGTCGTGACCAGGCGATGGCGCGGATCAATCGGGGTGGCTACTGGAGCACCGAGGTATACATCGCCCAATCCCATTACCAGGTAACGCGCGTCGAACACGATTCGCTTAACATCGTCTACCGAATCCAGCCCGTTTATGCGACGAATAAACTCGATATTATCAGGGCACCAGGGGGCATTCTTACGTACCACTTCGTCATATTTCCTGATCGCCAGACGCGTCGCGTCATCATCCCAGGACAGAGGCAGGTGCACTACGCGAGCGGGAACCGTAATCGCGTCGATGTTACCCAGTCCGGCCTCTGCCAGCTCTAACAGACTTAACAACTGGTCCAGCGGCAAGCGCAGATTGTCATAGTGGATTTGCAGCGAACGAATACCGGGCGTGAGTTCTTTGATGCCGGATATCTTCAGTTCCTGTAATTTGAGCATCAGTGCATGCACGCGAAAACGCAGGCGAATGTCCAGCAGCTGTGGGCCATACTCGACCAGCAGGAAATCTTCGCCGCTCGGGCGGTAAACCACCTTCTCGCCGTAAACTTCGGCGGCCAGCTGTTTGATGACTGGTGAACTGAGTTCAGCCGGGTGCAGCTCGGTCTCGCAAACTGATAATTCAGATAGCTGGATCAACTGTCGGCGCTCGGCTTCAGCGGCGTCAACAATCGACACCGGCTGGAAGCGTACCTTGTCACCCGCTTTGAGCTGACCCATCTTCCACAGGTCTGCATTGATAATGGTGGCAGGGCAGACAAAGCCGCCCAGACTCGGGCCATCCGGGCCTAAGATAACCGGCATATCACCGGTGAAGTCTATAGTGCCTACCGCGTAAGCATTGTCATGAATATTAGACGGATGCAGACCGGCCTCACCACCATCTTCCCTGGCCCAGTCGGGCTTGGGCCCGATCAGCCGTACGCCGGTACGGCTGGAGTTAAAATGCACCTGCCATTCAGCATCAAAAAAGGTGTCAATATCCTGCTGGGTAAAGAAATCGGGAGCCCCATGCGGGCCATAAATAACCCGAATATTCCAGTTGTGTGAAATCACCGGGCGCCGCTTCACGCTGCTGCCAGGCTTTGATGCGCTGTTGAATGTGCTATCCAGATGCAGCACATCACCGGGGCGTAAAGCTCGCCCGCCATGACCGCCAAACTGTCCCAGCGTAAAGGTAGAGCGGCTGCCCAGATACGGTGGGCATTGAATGCCGCCAGCAACTGAAAGGTAGCTTCTTGCACCTGCTCCGGTGATATGCCCCAGCTTGAGTGTCTGTCCTGCTTCAATGGCGATTACCGTCCACATTGGCACTGTTTTATCATCCAGTGTCGCGTTAAGCTCAGCACCGCTAATGACTACCTGAGTAGCCCGGTTAAATCTCAGGGTGGGGCCACTGATAATCATCTCCAGCCCGGCAGCATTGGCAGGGTTATTCAGCAGTTCATTGGCCAGACGAAAACTGACGTTATCCATCGGACCGGAGGGCGGGACGCCGATATCCCAGTATCCTTCACGACCGGGGTAATCCTGGATCGTGGTTTGAGTACCGGCGCTTAATACATCAAAGGTGCTTGGCTGATAGATAAAATCATTCAGTGAGCGGGTCAATACGCGGCCCGTTTGCACGATGTCGCTTTTTAACAGTTGCTGCAGGTAACCCAGGTTGTGCTCAATCCCATAAATAGACGTCTCGCTGAGCGCTTTGTGTAAACCATCCAGCGCAGCGCTTCGGTCAGGGGCATAAAAAATAATCTTCGCCAGCATCGGGTCGAAGTTGGGAGAGACTTCAACACCAGCCTCAATCCAGTGCTCAATCCTTAAGCCGTCTGACTCAGGCCATTCAACCGTGCTGAGCAATCCAGCACAGGGCTGGAAGTCCTTATTTGCATCTTCGGCATACAGGCGAACCTGGATTGCATGCCCCTGTGCGCTTAACTGCTTTTCCAGCTCTGCCAGCGGCAGTTCATCGGCTCCCTGTCTGACCATCCACTCCACCAGGTCAACGCCAAAAAACTCTTCGGTTACGCCGTGCTCGACCTGCAGGCGGGTGTTCACCTCGAGAAAATAAAACTGCTCATCCTGCTGATCGAGCACGAACTCAACCGTACCAGCATTGCGATAGTTAACCTGTTCCGCCAGTCTAATCGCTGTGCTATGTAAGGCCTGGCGAGTTGCGTCACTTAGATTAGGGGCCGGAGTCTCCTCAATAACCTTCTGGTTACGACGCTGGGCCGAGCAGTCACGCTCGCCCAGGGCAACAACCTTACCTTTGCCATCGCCAAAAATCTGCACTTCAATATGGCGCGCCTGCTGGATGAACTTCTCGATGAAGATGCCACTGTTACTAAAGTTATTTTCACTCAGGCGACGCACCGAGTCGTAAGCATCGCGCAGCTCTGCTGCCGAGTTGCAGCGCTGCATACCGATGCCGCCACCGCCCGCAGTACTTTTTAGCATCACCGGGTAGCCTATAGTTTCAGCCTCTGCTAAAGCCTGTTGCAGGTCCTGCAACAGGCCGCTTCCCGGTAACAAAGGAACCTGGCCCTGTTGCGCGATCTGGCGTGCTGAGTGCTTCAAGCCGAAGTCTTTCATCTGCTGTGGCGTAGGGCCGAGAAATACCAGGCCTGCGGCTTCGCAGCGTTCGACGAAATCAGGGTTTTCGCTTAAGAACCCATAACCCGGATGAATTGCCTGCGCGCCACACCGTTGTGCAATTTGCAGCACCTTATCCTGGTCAAGATAAGTTTGGGCCGCAGCACCTTCACCTAATGAATACGCTTCGTCGGCCTGGACGACATGCAGGCTATCGGCGTCGGCTTCGCTGTAAATGGCGACGCTGGTAATACCCATGTTACGCAGGGTACGGATAACACGACAGGCGATAGCACCGCGATTGCTGATAAGTACTTTGGAAAACATTTGTTAATAACCTGAAATCCGGGCCGTCCCGGTTTTTCTCAGGGCTTGTGATGAGGTCGTCCCCAGCCCGTTGCTTACTGTGATACCTTAAATCTGTAAGCCATCAATCCCATACCAGCACTTCGATTGGAGTTGGGTTGTAGGCGTTACAGGGGTTATTCAGCTGAGGGCAGTTTGAGATCAGTACGATCACATCCATCGCTGCTTTAAATTCTACGTACTTGCCCGGCGCGCTAATGCCATCCTCAAAGGTCAGTCCACCTTCTGGGGTAATGGGCACGTTCATAAAGAAATTAATGTTGTGCGTGATATCGCGTTTGCTCATGCCGAACTGTTCATTTTCTGCCACCGCCAGTAACCAGCTATCACGACAGGCATGCATGCATTTCTTTTCGATAGCATAACGCACGGTATTACTCTCGGTGGCACAGGCGCCGCCCAGTGTGTCATGCCGCCCGCAGGTATCGGCGACGATTTCCAGCATCAGGTTGCCTTCATTCGATAGCAGCCTGCTGCCAGCTGTGAGGTAAACATTGCCCTGCTCGCGGATGGTGTCGATAGCGCTATAGCGCTCAGAGGGATCATTGGCATTGTAAAACAGCGTGTCAGCTGCCTGGTTGCCTTCCAGGTCAAGTATGCGCGCGGTTTGACCGGCCTTGACTACCTTCATGTAATAATCACCGGCATCCACTATGTCCCGTAAAACGGCATTTTCAGGCTGTAATTGGCTTTCTTTTATCATGCTCTTCTCCTTAATGTGCGCAGCAGCTGGAAGCGGCCAGATAGCGCCGGTTGTTTTCAAAGCCTCGGCCGTTTTCCGCACAAAGGGTGAAACAGCTATCGTCTGCATTTGCGGGTTCGGCTTTAAACAGTTTTATCTCCACCGGTTTGAAGGGGTATTCAGAAGCCGGGTTCATCGGATGAGGGCAGGTGGTTAGTACTACCAGGGTTTCCATCTCAAACCTGAGTTCTATCGTGTCCCCCGCTTTGGAGTGGTTTTCTGCAAATTTCAGGTTGCCCTCGTCATCGGTATAGACCTTACTGAACAGGTTCAGGTTGGCGGCGAGATCGCGTTTGCCTAATCCGTATTTGGCGACTTCTACCAGCAGGCTGTCGTAGCCATTCTGCAGCCACTCATTGCGGTCTTTCTGATAACTACGTTGGCCCCATTTTGTAGCGACCTTGTTTTTGTTGGCAACCCCAGCAACGCTATCGATCCACTGGGTATCATCACGCACTATCGAGCAAAAGATGCGTCCCATATCGGAATACAGGCAGTTGTCCTTACTCAGTTTAAAGGTGTGCTGGCATTTTAAGGTGTCAGGTGCGTTATAACGTTCCAGCAGGTTTTTAGGGTTGTAAAAAAGCAGGCTGACATTTGCGCCGCCTTCCACGTCGGTAAACTGCAGGCTATGACCTGCCGCAACTACCAGCGACCAGTGGCTGGCGCCGGGTATTAAATCGCTAAAAATTTCCTGTTTCATGGTTTTCTCCTCAGGCTAGTTTTGTTGTGTAGCCTGAATCTGTGCCAGCTGGTCTTCACTGGCCTGTTGTTTGTTAAGTGGAATATCAAAGGTAACCTGTGCGCCGTAGCGTTCTGGTGCCTGGCTGTCATGACGCGTTTTATCGAACACCCACAGGCGGCTGCCGAGTAGAAAGCCTTCGCTCAGGTCATGCGTGATCATGAATACGGTCAGCTTCTGTTGCTGCCATAGCTGGTTGATTAATACATGCATGTCCTTGCGTATACCAGGATCGAGCGCGCCGAAAGGTTCATCCAGTAGCAGGATACGCGGCTTCTTGATCAGTGCCTGCGCAATCGCCAGGCGTTGTTGCATACCACCGGATAATTCACTCGGGTACTTTTTGGCAGAAGCAGACAGCCCCACCTGCTCAAGGATATCCATTGCATTCTCTCGGGCCTGTTTGCGTGCAGATCCGCTCAGGCGCCCCAATACCTTGCTGGTGAATGATGGGCTACTGAACTCTTCACCCAGCATGACATTTTCCAGTGCGGTCAGGTGCGGGAATACTGAATACTTCTGGAATACGATGCCGCGCTCAACATTAGGCTCTGGGTCCAGCGGTTTTCCATCCAGCAGGATCTCGCCCCGGCTCGGCTGCTCAGTCCCCAGCATCAGGTTGAGGAAGGTGGTTTTGCCACAGCCAGAGGCACCCACAATACTGACGAATTCGCCTTCGTAGACATCCAGGTTAATTTGCTCCAGTACGACATTGTCGCCGTATTCCTTTAGCAGGTTTTTAATCTGGATAATGGGTTTTTCCTGCTCAGTCATTGCTGCCTCCCTGATTGCCGTGGTACCAGGGGAATAACAGTAACGACATACGCTTGAGCGACCAGTCCATGGCAAACGCCAGTGTGGTGATCCATACCACGTAGGGCAGTATTACATCCATCGCCATATAACGCCTGACCAGGAAGATGCGGTAACCCAGGCCATCGGTGGAGGCAATCGCTTCAGCCGCGATCAGGAATAACCAGGCGCTACCCAGGGTCAGGCGTACGGCTTCGATCAGGCGCGGCAGTATTTGCGGCAGTACTACACGTAAAATAATCTGCCAGCTATTGCCGCCCAGGGTCTGGGCCTTGATTAGCTGCTCGGCAGGCAGGTCATCGGTACGCAACTGGATATCACGTATGATGATCGGTCCAATGCCTATAACGATCAGCACCACTTTCGATAACTCGCCAAGTCCAAAGGTGATAAATAAAATCGGCAGAATCGCCATTGGCGGGATTAACGAGATTGCAGTTACCAACGGTGAAAGCGGTGAGCGCAGGTAAGGCACCATGCCGTTACCAACACCAATCATCAGGCCAATGAACGCACTAAACCCGACTCCCATCAGTAAACGCTGCAGGCTGGACAGGGTGTCCTGCCATAGCAGGAATTCACCGGTACGTTTACTCGGCTCAAATGCCATGCGTACTATCGCGTCAGCAAAGCTCTGGAAAGAGGGTAGCAGTTTATCGCTGGGATTCTCTGCAAGCCGGGCATCTGATGCCACCAGGTATACCAGTAGCAACAGGATAAACGGCAGTAGTCCCAGAGCGAGCCGGCCGAAGCGGCCTGGTTGACGGTTGATAATACGACTCATAGCAACTCCGCTGAATGCGTCAGGGTGTATGGATTAAAGCGAACCTTGTGCCGCCATTTCCATATACGCGGGATTAAAGCGTAACTTGACATTGGCTTTGTTGCCGTAGATACCGGCAGGTGTTTCGATGCCGATAAACGTAGCATCGGGCGCGCCTTCACCGAGCAGGCCATGATCGAATGAGAACTCACTGACCTTCTGCATGGTTGCCTTGAGCGCGGCGCTTTTGCTGAACGCTACTGCATCTGCAGGCTGGTAAAACATTTTGGTAGATGCCAGTTGTGATTCAAAGCCTGCTAAATCAGTACCGGAAGCTTCTGCCATAAAGGTTTTTGCTTCGGTTGCAGCGGCATTGTTAGCTGACATAGTCGCCATGATTTCATACCAGGCGCCAGTCAGTGCTTTACCCAGTTTGCTGTTCTCGGACAGGGTTTCTGTATTGACGACCAGCAGGTCGATGATTTCACCGGGGATCATCGAAGAGTCGAATACTTCGCTGGTATTTGGCTGTGCCGTAATTTCACTAAGCAGGGGATTCCAGGTGGTTACCGCAGTTACCGAGTCAGAACTGAAAGCCGCGACCAGATCAGCGTCAGAGGTGTTGACGACCTGCACATCCTTCTCAGATAGACCCACGCTTTCCAGGCCGCGTGCAAGCAGGTAATGCGACACGCTCAATTCCACCAGATTCACCTGCTGGCCTTTAATGTCTGTTAGCTTTTTATCGCCTTTCAGCACAATGCCATCGTTACCATTAGAGAAATCACCGACGATGAGTGCGGTAGAATCCAGACCACTGGCAGCCGGGATTGTCAGCGCATCCATATTGGTCATGACACAGGCATCAAACTGCCCAGCGGTGTACTGGTTAATGGATTCAACATAATCATTAATCTGTACTACATCGATTTTGATACCGTATTTGTCAGCCCATTTATTCACGATGCCCGAAGCAGCCGCGTAATCCCAGGGCATCCAGCCGACATAGATAGTCCAGGCGAGTTTAAATTCAGTTTTTTCTGCAGCGTAGCTTGCAGGTGATGACAACATCAGCAGGGCGAACATTGAAAAACTTAGTGTCAATGTACGTAATAACGAGCGTATAGGATTCTTCATAACTTTACCTTTTTTGAGTTTACGAAAACAAAAGCACAAGAGACATTAACCATTGACTGGTATCTGTTCTCCCGGGCTTTTGTCCCGCCGTGTGACCTCTAATGAGGTTGGCTGCTCTCGGACCAGACGCTGCATTACTGTAGCCGGAACCCTAGCTGCCTATTGGCCATGTGTGGTTGGTGATGGTCAAATCACCCTGTCATGCTTCTTGTGCGCTTAAATGTGATACTGAACTTACGAAACTGCACTTAATAAGCCAATATCGGAAAATCTTTTAACAAATAATGAGTTATTAAAGCTTAACTCAAACCTGACTTCATCGGATGCACTGCAAGCGCAGCATAGTGCACTCTAATGATGCGTAAATACGAATTTATCTCACATCGGGCATGGCTTTCTCCCCACGTCTGGGCGTGCGTAGATTTTGAAGTAGGGTAATGATGCGATCTATTTGCATACACATAAGCTCAGGATTTTGATTCAACAAAGGCTCTCCAGCCGCCAAAATGGGTAATCTCCTGTGCACCCTGCAATCCTGTCGATTCGCATAGAAAACTTTTCACCTGCTCACCATTGCTCAGCGTAATCGTGCCGATTACTAATGGTTTGGGTACGCCCTGAATAAACGAACCGAACTGGCTTTCGGGTAAAATCCATAACTCAAGGTCAATGCTGGCACCGCTAGTATCCTCGATCAGTCCTGGCCTGAACGGTGGGCCGCCCGGCAGGCTGTAAAGCCGGTAATTGTCGGCGGTTTTATCGGCACGTAACAGCCTTGCACCGCGTTCGGTTAACTGCCAGTTAAGCGGCAAACCTGACATATGCGCGCCGACGGCAGCGAGAATCATTTCGCCTTCATTCACAGTTGGTGATGCGTCGCTGCGTGCGGGTAAGGCCCAGTCTGTCGCGCCAATGCTTGCATTACAGGCGCGTTGTAACTGGCTGGCGAGCGCTGCGACTACGGCGTCCTTGCCTGCTGGCGCAAGCAGGGTAACGCTACCGGGTCGGCCATCGGATCTTTTATTCACCGGAACAGCAATGCCGCATAAATCCAGCAGATTAACAAAGTTGGTATAGGTGCCAAAGCGAGAGTTTGGCCCGACTGGATCGGCCTGCAGATCACTGACTGAATAAAAAGTCGGGATGCTGGGCACACAAAGCATGTCCACATCCTGCAGTATCGGACGGGCCTGCGCTTTTAGCTCCTGCAACTGGTAAAGGTCACGAAACACATCCGCGCCGGAAATATTCTCTGCTTTTTGAATGACCTGGCGCGTGGTTGGGTGTATAGAATCGGCACTGGTCTTTAGTAATTTTTCGATCACCGTATAACGTTCGGCGACCCAGGCGCCCTGATACAGTAAATCAGCTATTTGATAGAAAAGACTGAAATCAATCTCAACGATTTCCGCGCCCAGTTTGACCAGTTCATTGATAGAGTCATTAAACGATGCTGATTGAATATCGTCGCCAAAAAATTGTATGGATTGTTGCGATGGGACACCTACTCTGAATGCTGGCGCAAGCGGCTGGAGTGTGCGAACGGGTATTACTTTTGAGTAGGCATCAGACTCATTAAACCGGCTGATGATAGAGAACACCTGATAGGCGTCTTCAACATTAAGTGCAAACACGGACACGGTATCCAGTGTTTTGCAGGCAGGAACCACTCCCGAGATTGATAGAGCACCAAGGGTGGGTTTTAACCCGACAATACTATTTAACGCCGCAGGTACGCGGCCGGAACCTGCGGTATCGGTACCCAGGGAAAAGCTGACCAGGCCATGAGCGACTGCAGTAGCCGAACCAGAACTAGAACCACCTGGCACGATGTCAGGGTCGATGGCGTTTCTCGGAACCGGGTAGGGCGTTCTGACTCCAACCAGTCCGGTTGCAAACTGATCCAGGTTGGTTTTTCCAATCAGGATCGCGCCTGCCTGTTTTAGTAGCGCCACCACGAAGGCGTCCTGCTCAGCACGATAGGCATAATCGGGGCAGGCCGCTGTGGTATTTATCCCAGCGGCATCAATATTGTCCTTGATGACAAAAGGAATGCCCCAGAGCGGTTTTTCTGAAACATCAAATTCTCCCAGTGCTGCTATCTGCGCGGCAATCTCTGAGTCAGTTAACTGATAGATAAAGGTCCCTGGGTCATTAACCTCCGTAATTCGACGCTGGCATTCGGCAACGATCTGCTGCGGCGTTGTGCCGTTTGCATAGCATGTATGCAGGCTGGGTAAGTCAAAGGGCAGGTTTTGTAGCATGTTTTATCTTAATGAATCGACTAAATGTGGAAGCATTAAAGCATTTGTCGCTGCTACAAAATACTGCTAAATTCACACCATACTGCTGCAAAAAATGCACACCTTGAGGTTTTCCCATGCGCAATATGTTACCGCTAAGATATGTAGATGCCGTTGCGCGTGCCGGTTCAATACGCAAAGCCGCCGAAACCCTGTCGATCACATCAACGGCGCTGAACCGTCGTATTCTGGCGCTGGAAGAAGATCTCGGCGCAGATATCTTTGAACGCCTGCCCACCGGCGTGCGTTTATCGGCTGCGGGCGAGGTTTATCTGCACCACATTCGCATGCAGTTGTCCGATCTGGAGCGGGTTAAAAGCCAGATTGCCGACCTTGAAGGTATCCGCCGCGGGCATGTGTCGGTTGCCTGCAGCCAGGCTTTGTTAACCTCGTTTCTGCCGCAACAAACCGCTTTATACCGGCAACAGCATCCAAACGTGACCTTCAGTATCAATCTGCGCGACCGAACCGCTGCAGAGCAATCCCTGATCGATATGAGCGCCGACCTGGCACTGGTTTTTGAACCGGTGAAGATGAATGACTTCCAGGTGATATTACGCGCCAGACAGCCAATTTACGCACTGATGAAGGCTAGCCATCCGCTCGCGAGCAAGCCGGACCTGCGCCTGTCTGATTGCGTAAATTATCCACTGGCATTACCCAATACCAGCTTCGGCGTGCGGCATTTACTGGATCAGGCAATGATCCGCAGCCAGCGCTCTTTTAGCCCGGCGATTGAGTCAGACAGCTTTGAATACCTGCGCCATCATGTCATCAACGAAGCCATGATCACCTTCCAGATTGCGGTAGGTTTACCACTCGAAGTGGAGGCACTGGGACTGGTCGCACGCATTATCGATGAACGCGATGTCCCTCCGGGCGTACTTTATCTGGGACAGTTACGTGGTCGAACCCTGCCGGTGGCCGCGGCGAAATTCGCCAACCAGTTAATCCAGCAAATGGAGCAACGCTTTGTATGTAATGAATAAATGCCTGGAGTCGGAGCTGGATGCTCGGCTCCTGTGGTAGCTTGCTCAAATAGCGATCCAGGGTTGAGCTTGGAAGGCCGGAAAGGATGTCACTGCTGTATTTTTACATTTATTCAGCAATGGGCTGGTAGCGCGGGAAAACAACAGTGCATCGACACCCATGGCGACAAAAATGGTAGGGTCAAAAAGAGCTGATTTTTATGCGAAGAAAAATGGTGGCTACGCCCTGATTTGAACAGGGGACCCCATCATTATGAGTGATGTGCTCTAACCAGCTGAGCTACGTAGCCATGTATTTTTTGAAGGGGCGGAATTCTCGCTGTTACGCCCCTGTATGTCAAGTAGAGGGAGGTGGTTTTTTACCCGTCCTGTACAAAGTTTTATACGTTGAATCTGAAGTGCACGATGTCGCCTTCTTTCATTACGTATTCTTTACCTTCCAGGCGCCATTTACCAGCGTCCTTACAGCCCTGTTCGCCTTTGTAGTTGATGAAGTCATCAAATGCCATGACTTCGGCGCGTATGAAGCCTTTTTCGAAGTCTGTGTGTATCTTGCCAGCAGCTTTGGGGGCGGTGTCACCGACCTTGATGGTCCAGGCGCGGACTTCCTGTACGCCTGCAGTAAAATAGGTTTGCAGGTGTAACAGGTGGTAGCCTGCGTGGATCACGCGATCCAGTCCTGGTTCTTCCAGTCCCAGTTCCTGCAGGAATTCTTTGGCTTCGTCTGCATCCAGTTCGGCGATATCCGCTTCTATGGCTGCGCATACAGGTACCACGTCGGCATTTTCCTTTGCTGCGTACTCGCGTAATGCATCCAGGTGCGGGTTATTTTCAAAGCCATCTTCTGACACGTTGGCAATATATAGTGTGGGCTTTGCAGTAATCAGGTGTAGCTCTTTCATCCAGCCCTTTTCATTGTCGTCGATTTCCAGGCTGCGTGCTGAATTGCCTTCTGCAACATGGGCCTGTACTTTCTGCAGGAATGCATACTTGGCTTTGGCATCCTTGTCGTTGGATTTTGCCAATTTGGCGGCGCGTTCAACCTGGCGGTCGACGGATTCCATATCGGCCAGTAAGAGTTCGGTGTTAATGGTGTCAATGTCGCTGATGGGGTTGATGGTCCCATTCACGTGAACAATATCATCGTTTTCAAAGCACCTGACCACCTGTGCGATAGCGTCAGTTTCGCGGATGTGTCCGAGGAATTTGTTGCCCAGTCCTTCACCCTTGGAAGCACCTGCTACCAGACCCGCAATGTCGACGAACTCCATGGTGGTGGGGATAATCTTTTTGGGAATGATGATGTCTGCAATCTGCTGCATGCGTTTATCAGGAACTTCCACAACACCCACATTGGGGTCAATGGTGCAGAAAGGGTAGTTTTCTGCTGCTATCCCGGCTTTGGTGAGGGAATTGAACAGGGTGGATTTACCTACGTTGGGTAACCCGACTATGCCACATTTAAAGCCCATGATGGGAGTTCCTCGTCAATTTTAAGTAAACCGTGTTGGTGAAACTCACGGCTTATTTTGTGTGTAACTGCTGCATGGCTTTTTCAAATTCGCCACTGAGCAGGGTAGGTATGATGTTAAGCGAACGCTGGTTCGCGTCCAGTATGTTTTCCAGGTCAATTTTGGAGGGTGATTTAAGCACATAATTAACCACCTGATTACGATCGCCTGGGTGCCCGATGCCTATGCGCAAACGGAAAAACTCTTTGCCGATATGGTTGATGGTGTCGCGTAAGCCATTATGTCCGCCGTGACCTCCTGATTTTTTCAGGCGGTTATCTCCGGGGGAGAGATCCAGTTCGTCATGCATCACCAGGATCTGTTCCGGCTCAATCTTAAAATATCGTGCAACTGCTGCAATTGACTGGCCACTTTTATTCATAAAGGTGGTTGGTTTGAGCAGATAGATATCTTTCGAGTGGGCATGGAATTTGCCGAATTCACCCTGGAAGCGGGTTTCATTACGCAAGCTGACACCCTGGTCTCGGGCAATCTCATCGGCTAACCAGAATCCTGCATTATGACGCGTTGAATGATAATTGGCCCCGGGATTACCGAGGCCAACGATCAGGCGAATGTCTGCTTTTTGGGCTGCCATATCGCACCCTGGATGAATCTACTCTTCAGTAGTTTCGTCATCATCTGTTGCAGCTTCAGTACCGCGAGTTTTGTGTACAGCCGCAATACCTGTGTCATGGTCTTCACCATGAGTCAGTGCAACAATCTGGATACCTTTAGGTAATTTGATGTCTGACAGGTGCAGGCTCTCACCCAGCTTGAGTTCTGTGACATCGACTTCAAGATATTCTGGCAGGTCTTTAGGTAGACACATGATCTCAATTTCAGATTGCAGGTGGTTCAGCAGGCCGCCTTCGGTTTTAACGCCATAGCATTTGTCTTCGTTGACAAAATGTAAGGGTACAGAAACGTGGATTTCTTTCTTCTGGTCGATACGCAGGAAGTCTGCGTGCATTACCAGGTTTTTGAAAGGGTGGCGTTGCAGGTCACGCAGGATGACGTCTTCTTTTTTCTTACCCACTTTCAGTGAAAGGACCTGTGTATAGATCGCTTCATTTTCCAGTTGATGGATAAATTCATTGTGCTGCAAGGTAATGGCTGCAGGCTCGCTGTCTCCGCCATAAATGATTGCAGGTACCAGTCCATTCTTACGCAGGCGGCGGCTCGCACCTTTCCCCAGGTCAGAACGGGATTCAGTATTCAGTTCGATTAAATCGGACATGTCTTTCTCCAGTTAAAATAAAAAAACCACCTAAATGGTGGATAAGCCCGGGATATTCCGGGAATTACCTTTCCTTGCGACCAGGAAAGGGTCTTCAGTCCATATAAAGTGAACTGACAGATTCTTCAAAATGGATGCGGCGAATAGTTTCAGCCAGCATCCAGCCTATGGATACGACGCGTATCTTGTCACAGGCCTGCGCTTCCTCGGATAACGGTATGGTATCGGTTACTACCAGTTTGTTAATCACCGAGTTGTTCAGGTTTTCCAGCGCCTTGCCTGACAGTACGGGATGCGTACAGTAGGCGAACACGCCTAGTGCACCGTGCTCTTTAAGGGCGTTGGCTGCCTGGCAAAGCGTACCTGCGGTATCCACCATGTCATCGACTATGATGCAGGTTTTGCCTTTTACATCACCAATAATGTGCATCACCTTGGCCTGGTTAGGCTTGGGGCGGCGTTTATCAATGATCGCCAGTTCGGTATCACCCAGTTGCTTGGCGACTGCGCGTGCCCTGACCACACCACCAACGTCAGGAGATACCACGATCATATCGGGATATTTCTGTTTCCAGATGTCTCCCATCAATATCGGTGATGCATAAACATTGTCTACCGGACGGTCAAAAAAGCCCTGTATCTGGTCTGCGTGCAGGTCTACCGTCAACACCCGGTCTATCCCTACGCTGGTAAGCATATTAGCGACCACCTTGGCGGTAATCGGTACACGCGCTGAGCGTACACGGCGATCCTGGCGTGCGTATCCGAAATAAGGGATAACAGCAGTTATGCGGTAAGCGGATGCGCGTTTCATCGCATCGATCATAACCAGCAGTTCCATTAGATTATCGTTGGTGGGCTTGCAGGTAGGTTGCACGATAAAGACATCTTTACCACGCACGTTTTCATGTATCTCTACCGAGATTTCACCATCGCTAAAGCAGGTGACATTAGCCTGACCTAGAGGAATATCCAGATGGCGGGTGATTGCGAGTGCGAGATCAGGGTTGGCATTACCCGTGAAAACCATTATGTCATGCGCGACGTTACCGACCATCTGATTCAACGCTGTTTTAAAAAGAAAATGGCTGGGCCGCCAGGATTCGAACCTGGGGATGCTGGGATCAAAACCCAGTGCCTTACCGCTTGGCGACGGCCCAATAATTTTGTACTGACCTGCTAAAAGCAGATTGCTGTGACGGGATTACTGTCTAGCCCCTGGGCGACATATCCGGTCCACGTTTCAGGGATTTGCGATTTTACGCTATTTGCTTTTTCAGCACTATCAAATGCTGCAAATATACAGGCCCCTGTGCCTGTCATTCTGGCCGGGCTAAACTGGTTCAACCAGTTCAGTGCATGCTGTATCTCTGGATACAGTTTGCAGGCGACAGGTTCACAGACGTTTGTGCCCTGTCCTTCCAGAAAGGCGCGTATTTTGATGGGATGACAATCCCGTGTCAAATGCTTAGATGAAAAAATTTGCCCTGTAGACACAAAAATTTGTGGATGAAGTACCAAATACCAGCATTTGGGTAAATTAATCGGTTCAAACTGCTCCCCCACACCCTCTGCCCAGGCATTTTTACCATAAATGAAAACCGGTACATCGGCACCCAGTTCTAGCCCGATGTCACGCAATTCCTGATTGCTCAGGCCCAGTTTCCAGAGTAGGTTGAGCGCCATCAGGGTGCTGGCTGCATCCGAGCTGCCGCCACCCAGACCTCCACCCATAGGGATGTTTTTCTGTATGCGGATATCAACACCCTGTTTTACCGCGTAACGTTGCTGCAGTAAGCGTGCCGCGCGTATCACCAGGTCCTGCTCCTGTTCAACTTCTGGGTTGCCTGCGCTACGCTGAATGCTGCCGTCGTCTGTGATGGTGAGTGTGATTTCATCGCTGAGGTCGATAAACTGAAACACCGTCTGCAGCAGATGATAACCATCGGCACGTTGCCCGGTGATATGCAGCATCAGGTTAAGCTTGGCTGGAGATTGCAGGGTGAGCGCTGGAGCTTGCATATTATTCGGGGAAGTCAGAAAACAGGGGCGATGATTCTACTGCTTCCTGTGCTGTCCACTGGTCGATGACGATCTTTAGCGCCAGATTATCGCGTTTAAGGTACAGTTTATGCGGCAGTTCATAATGCTGGCCCGTGGTAAAGCTTGTGCGCTGATAGTCAAAGTAATTTATTTTCCAGCCATCCTGCTGCAATGTAATCAGATGCCCTTCAGCGTCTATATCCGGTACAAAACTGGAGTTTTCCTGCGCTAGCCCTTTAATCCAGCTTTGCAGGCCCTCCACAGGCAGAGTGAGCTGGGTGACCTGCTGCAGCAATTGTTGTGCATTGGTACCTGTATAGGTTTCGCCTTCAGTGGTGGTCATTTCAGCATGTCTGGGTGTTTTATTCAGCAGGATCACGCCCTGTCCCAGAGCTGCTTCCAGTTTTATGCTGTGATTCTGGTTATGACGCGACCAGCTCATGCCCAGGTTATAAACCTCATCATTCACAAATAGCGCGACGCGTCCTCGAATGTACCAGCTGACCAGTGGCTGCAGATGCTGCTGATGTTGTTGCCACAGTTGATGGCTTTCGTCGGTGATCGCCTTTTCGGGCAGCGTGGCGCAGGCCGAGAGCGCCAGCAGCAGACAGGGCAGCAGGATTTTTTTTAACATGTAAGGAAAAGTCAGTTTATTGCTGGGTAAACTGTTTCATGACTTTCTGGATATAGGGATCGTCGGGAAGCTTTTTCAACATGCTTTTCCAGATTTCCATGGCTTCCTGCTGGTTGCCCGCAACCCAGAGTACTTCGCCCAGATGTGCGGCAATTTCGCCATCTTCTACCTGTGACAGCGCCTTGCGCAGCAGTCGAATCGCTTCTGCGGTGTTACCCAGGCGATAGTTAACCCAGCCAAAGCTGTCGATTATGGCCGGATCTTCGGGTTTGAGCTCAATAGCGCGCTTCAGGTATTGGTAGGCTTCCTGTAGACGATTGGTACGATCCGCCAGGGTAAAACCGAGCGCGTTCAGGGCGTGTGCATTATCCGGCTCGGTTTTCAGTATGGTTAACATGTCGCTTTCCAGTAGCTCCAGGTTGTCTATCTTTTCACCGGTCAGGCCACGCGCATAAAGCAGGTCAATATTTCCGGGGATGGCTTCCAGGCCCTGGTTATAGATCTGTATCGCTTCCTCATATTTTTTGACATTCTTTAGTACTTCTCCCTTGGCCAGGTAGATGCGTACCAGCGAGGATTTGGAGTGGCTGGCATCAGACATCTTGTTTAACGAAGACATGGCTATATCGACCTTGCCCTGTTGTGCCATGAGCGAGGCGGAGCGTATCTGGGCATCGAAGTTATATTCCCCATCCTCGACCATCAGGTACCAGCGCACGGCCTTGCCAGGTTCGTTTCTGCTTTCGAAGATGCGACCCAGATAGTAGCGGGCTTCGTTGGTTCTCTTCTCCAGCTCCAGCAAACGGGTAAAGTATTTTTCGGCTGCATCAAAGCGTTGTGATTCCAGTGATAGTAGTCCGAGGGTATACAGCAGGTCCGGGTCATCGGGTGCCATCTGTTGCAGTTTCTCAAACTCTATGCGGGCGGCTTCATATTCCTTGATATCGACCAGCAATCTTGCATAAGCCAGGCGCAGTTGTTTGTTATCGGGTTTGCTCAGCACGGCGCGTTTGAGGCTGATCACGGCTTCCTCGCGTTTGCCCAGCTTAATCAGCAACTTGGCACGTAACGCGTGCGCATCCGGGATATCCTTTATGTTGAGCGCCCTGTCCAGATAGTCCAGTGCTTGCTGTGATTCATTGGCACTGGCGGCAAGGCTGCCATGCAAAAAATTGGCGTAGGCAAAGCCAGCATAGTTGTCGGCAATCTTTTTAGAGACCTTCAATACGGTTTCGGTATTTTTTTCGCGTGCTAACAGGGCAAGCAAGGAGGCAAAAATTTGGTCATCCAGTTGGGGATGACTATCTATCAGGCGTTTCAGGTAGAAATAGGCCTGTTCATCCTTACCCTGACGGATATAGATAGCCGAGATCACCTGCTGTGCTTCACTGCGCTCGGGTTGCAGCTCTACCCAACGCTCTGCGGCGCGTTGTGCTGCGTCCATATCCTGTCCATAGATTGCAATGCGTACCGCTCTTTCTGCGATTCTGGGGTCATCCTGAGACAGTGCCAGCGCCAGGTAGTTGCTGACAGCGGTTTCGGTATCACCTGAATTCACTGCCATTTCGGCGACCATCAGTTGATAGACCGGGTTTTTATCGATAGGTGTAGTGACTTCCAGCGGGATGATGTCGGCTGGCTGGTGTTGTAAATATCCACCCTGATCGGGGCGGTTGATGGTGGCACAGCCAGTTAAAACGAAGCTTATGAAGAGTAGATAAGCTATAAATCTGTTGTACATGAAGCGATAACCCTGTGGTTGGTGGCCTTTATCTGTGAATTCCAGTCGACCCTCAAAAAATTGCTGTATCGAGTTTAGCACTCAGCATCAGGCTCGAGAAGGATATTCTTCTGATCAGGCTTTTGTGTAATTGTTCAATCTATGGTTCTATTTGGGCAGTATTTGGCGCAGCTTAAACTTGCTATTCGGGATTGTATGCTCGAAAATTGCGCGTTCGATTAATTCTGTTGTATCGCATGCCTTTACTCACCCTGGGAATCAACCATCAAACTGCACCGGTAGAAATCCGCGAAAAGATTACCTTTGCACCAGAACAGATGGATGAGGCATTACAGCAGGCGGCCTCCCTGCAGGGTGTGAATGAAGCCGTTATCGTCTCTACCTGTAACCGTACCGAGCTGTATTGCGAGGTATCCGATCATTATCAAGACTCTGTTGCGACCTGGTTATCTGATTTCCATCACCTGGAAAATGGCGAGCTAGCGCCTTATCTGTACCAGTATCGCGACCAGGATGCAGCGAAACACTTATTCCGCGTAGCCAGTGGGCTGGATTCTCTGGTACTGGGTGAGCCCCAGATTCTTGGCCAGCTTAAAACCGCGTATGAGAAAGCCACCAGTAACCAGGCAGTCAAAACCGTTCTAGGCAGGTTGTTCCAACACGGTTTTACAGTAGCCAAGAAGGTTCGAACAGATACCGAGATTGGATCTAACCCCGTTTCGGTGGCATTTGCAGCGGTATCTTTATCCAAGCAGATATTCGGGGATCTATCCAGCCTGAATGCGCTGATGATTGGGGCGGGCGAGACTATTGAGCTGGCAGCGCGCCACCTCAAGGGGCAGGGTGTAGGATCCATTATCATCGCAAATCGAACGCTGGAAAGAGCGCAGAATCTGGCGCTGGAACTGGGTGCTACAGCGATCACCATCGGGGAGATCCCGGACCAGCTGGTGCATTCGGATATCGTGATTTCATCAACCGCCAGCCAGTTGCCCATACTGGGTAAGGGAGCGACAGAAACCGCGCTGAAGAAACGTAAGCATAAACCTATTTTTATGGTGGATCTGGCGGTACCGCGCGATATTGAATCGCAGGTGGGTGAGCTGGATGATGTGTTCCTGTATACCGTGGATGACCTGAAAGAGGTTATTGATGAAAATCGGCGCAGCCGTGAAGAAGCTGCTAACGAAGCGATGGATATCATCCAGGTGGAGGTGCAGCATTTCAGTCACTGGATAAAAACCCACCAGGCTGCTGACGAAATCCGACTGTTACGTAACGAGGCTGATCGAATCAAGCAGGCCTGCCTGAAGAAAGCGCAGCAGATGCTGGAAGGCCAGGATGATCCGGTTAAAGTACTGGAGTCACTGGCTTCTAACCTGACCAATAAACTGATGCACGGACCGACCGTGCAAATGCGTAAGGCTTTAAAAGAAGACGATACAGCACTCATCCAGTTGCTGCATTCACTAGTCAAAGATAGCTAGCTGCTATCCCAATCTGTAATTTTCGAGGCAATCGATGAAACCATCCATTCTGGCCAAACTTGAGCTGTTAAGCGCACGTCATGAAGAAATCGCGGGCTTGCTCTCCGAGCCTGAAGTGATTAATGATCAAAACCGTTTCCGCAATCTGTCTATGGAGTACTCGCAGCTGGAGGATGTGGTCAAGAGTTTTGACCAGTACCAGCAGACGCAGCAGGACTTACAGGCAGCACAGGAAATGATGAAGGAAGATGATGCCGAAATGCGTGCGATGGCGCAGGATGAAATCGATAGCGCCGAGGACCGCCTGCAGGCCCTTGAGCTTGAACTTCAGAAGCTGCTGTTGCCAAAAGACCCTAACGATAACAGTAATGTGTTCCTGGAAATTCGTGCCGGAACCGGCGGTGACGAGGCAGCGATTTTTGCAGGTGACCTGTTCCGTATGTATAGCCGCTTTGCTGAATCCAAACGCTGGCAACTGGAAGTGCTGAACAGTAATGAAGGGGAGCATGGTGGCTATAAGGAAATCATCGCGCGTATCATCGGCCAGGGCGCTTATTCTTATCTCAAGTTCGAATCCGGCGCGCATCGGGTTCAACGTGTTCCAGAAACGGAATCACAGGGTCGGGTGCATACTTCGGCGGCTACCGTTGCGGTGATACCGGAAACCGAGGATGTCGAGATGATTGAAATCAATCCTGCAGATTTACGCATCGATACCTTTCGTGCATCCGGTGCTGGCGGTCAGCACGTTAATAAAACCGATTCCGCTATTCGTATTACCCATCTGCCCACCGGCACGGTAGTGGAGTGCCAGGACGAGCGTTCACAGCATAAAAACAGGGCGCGCGCGATGTCATTGTTGCAGGCTCGTATTTACGATGCCGAAAAGCAGAAGCAGCAAAAAGAGCAGGCTGCAGAACGCAAGTCACTGGTCGGTAGCGGTGATCGTTCGGAACGTATACGTACCTACAACTTCCCGCAGGGGCGTATGACCGATCATCGTATCAACCTGACGCTATACAAACTGGATGACATCATGAATGGCGGGTTGGGCCAGGTAGTCGATCCATTGATGAATGAATATCAGGCTGAGCAGCTGGCTAACCTGGCGGAAGAGAACTAAAAAGCACTGGCATGGGGCAGTCAATCAGGCAGCAATTAGACTGGGCCGCTGGTGTGCTCGACTCCATCACCTGTAGCGCACGTCTGGATAGCGAGATTCTGCTGGCATTCTGCCTGCAGAAGGCGCGCAGCTATCTGATGACCTGGCCTGAAAAGGAGCTGGATCAACAGCAACTGGACTGCTTTCAGGCATTGATACGTAGACGGTTGCAGCCACAGCCCATTGCCTACCTTATTGGTGAAAAGGAGTTCTACTCGCTGAGTTTGAAGACTACAGCTGCTACGCTGGTGCCGCGACCGGAAACCGAAATGCTGGTAGATAAAGTACTGCAATTGACGCAACACATGGCTGCACCCCATGTGCTGGAACTGGGTACCGGTACCGGTGCGATAGCGCTTGCAATCAAAAAGCATAATCCTGCCTGCCGTATGCTGGCGACGGACGTGAGTCAGGATGCGCTGGAGGTGGCCACGGAAAATGCAGCACGTCATCAACTGGAGATTGAGTTTCTTCTGTCTGACTGGTTTGACGCACTGGAACAGAGCGACTGCTTTGATATCATCGTTTCCAATCCCCCGTATATTGCTGAGCAGGATCCCTATTTGAGTCAGGGTGATCTTCCAGCTGAACCGCGCCTGGCCCTGACCAGCGGTGAGGATGGCATGCAGGCGTTGACTCATATCATCACGTTGGCAACCGGCTTTTTGAAGCCGGGTGGCTGGCTGGTGCTGGAGCATGGATACGACCAGTTGCAGGCAGTCAGCCAATTACTTACTGCTCAAGGGTATACCCAGGTAGAGACCTTACTGGACTTCAATCAACTGCCTCGCATGAGCGTGGGGCAGATGCCGTTTGCCTGATTTCAGGCCTGGTAATAATCTGCTACAGCCCGCCAAAAACCGTCTATCGCTTTACAGAGCTTTCTCAGCTGATCGCAGCTGATAAATGTATTGATATTTCAAAAATCATTGCGTACGCTTCGCGCATGGGTGATGAAAGTCTAATAAGAAAACGCATGATATGCCTTGCGTGCAACGGTACTCTAAATCAGGCCGAAGAAGCCTGTGAGGCGCTGTTAAATGTTAAGGGTGTTCATCACACTCGTCCCATCAACAAAAACCGCATCTCGCTGGTTTATTCGCTGGAACATATCACTTTTGAATTGATTGAGTCGTTGCTGGCAGAGCTCGGGTTCGAGCTGGATACGCGTTTTTTCGCAATCATTAGACGCAATATCTACCAGTACCTGGAAGATAATGCGCGAGAAAAAATGGTATTTGAGCGACAGGAAGTCGAGCATGAAGAGCATGAGCAGCAGGTGCTGATGTGTAACATCGACACCGATATGCCGCACGATGAACCGGAAAAGTACTGGAATAATTATCGCTAGCAGTTAGGTTACTGCTTAACTTTCCAGCTTGTTTTCCTTGCGCGTATAGCCCGCAGCCTTCAGACGCTCTAGATAACTTGCCCACTTTTTATCGTAATGAGCACCTAGCTGATACAGGTATTCCCAGCTATAGATGCCGGTATCGTGGTTATCATCGAACATCAGGTTGACTGCGTAATGCCCCACAGGTTCCAGTTGCGCAATATTGACGTCTTCTTTACCAAGCTGCAGCACTTCCTGACCGGGGCCGTGTCCCTGTACTTCTGCTGAAGGAGAGTAAACGCGCAGATACTCCGCAGGCAGGCTGAAATTGGCACCATCGTTAAATGTTATTTCAAGGGTACGTGATACCTTGTGGAAGTTTATTTCAGTAGGTTTGATCGTCATATCGCTGTCCGCAGTAAGAATGATTAAAGTATATATTGACTGAGATCTTCGTCTTTCACCAGCTCACCCAGGTGTTCATTGACATAGTCGGCATCAATGGTAATGCTTTGACCATTCATGTCTGAAGCTTCGAAACTGACGCTCTCCAGCAATCTTTCCATCACTGTATAAAGACGACGTGCGCCAATGTTTTCCTGTTTTTCGTTGACTTCAAAAGCAACCTTGGCGAGGCGCTGCAGGCCTTCATCAGTAAATTCGAGCTTTACCCCTTCGGTTGCCATCAGTGCAGTGTATTGCTCGGTTAAGGATGCATCGGGTTCGCGCAATATTCGCACAAAGTCTTCAACCGACAGTGCAGAAAGCTCGACACGGATCGGTAAACGGCCTTGCAACTCGGGTATTAAATCGCTGGGTTTGGAGAGGTGAAAAGCACCTGAAGCGATAAACAGGATGTGATCAGTTTTGATCATGCCTGATTTGGTGGAGACTGTGCAGCCCTCGACCAGAGGCAGCAGATCGCGCTGGACACCTTCGCGTGATACATCGGAGCCACTGGTTTCCTGACGCTTGGCAACCTTGTCAATTTCATCGATAAACACGATGCCATTCTGTTCGGCATTTTCCAGTGCTGCAATCTTCAGTTCATCCTGGTTGATCAGTTTAGACGCTTCTTCATCGGTCAGTTGTTTGAGTGCGTCCTTTACCGATAGCTTGCGGGTTTTGGTCTTGCTGGAGCCCATGTTCTGGAATAACCCCTGCAACTGGTTAGTCATCTCTTCCATTCCGGGAGGCGCCATGATTTCTACACCGAAGCTTGGGGTCTGGATCTCTATCTCGACCTCTCGGTCATCCAGCTTACCCTCGCGCAGCATTTTGCGAAATTTTTGCCGTGTGTTGCCTGTTGATTCATTAGCCTCGCTTTGAAAGTCGCTGGGGCGTGGCAGCAGCACATCCAGCAGGCGCTCTTCTGCCGCATCTTCGGCACGATGTTTGACTCTTTCCAGTTCTGTTTCACGCATCATCTTGACCGAGACATCAACCAGGTCTCGAACGATAGATTCCACGTCGCGACCGACATAACCGACTTCAGTGAATTTGGTTGCTTCAACCTTGATGAAGGGCGCATTGGCCAGTCGCGCAAGGCGGCGTGCAATCTCGGTTTTACCTACCCCGGTTGGTCCCATCATGAGGATATTCTTGGGGGTGATTTCGTTACGTAATTCTTCAGCTACCTGTAATCTGCGCCAGCGATTGCGTAGCGCTATGGCGACTGCACGCTTGGCCTCATCCTGGCCGATGATGTGTTTATCCAGTTCCTGCGTAATTTCACGCGGCGTCATAGGGGTGGTAGAGATCGATTTAGTGTCCACTTTGAAAACTCGGGGTTAAAAGTCTAGTTGTTCTATGGTGCGGTTATGGTTGGTATAAATACAGATATCGGCGGCAATCTTTAGCCCGCGCTCCACGATATCACGCGCAGGTAGATCGGTATTCTCTAGCATGGCCATAGCAGCAGCCTGCGCATACGAGCCACCTGAGCCTATTGCCATCAAGTCGTTTTCTGGCTCGATGACATCGCCATTCCCGGAGATGATCAATGAGGCTTCCTTATCGGCGACGCACAGTAGTGCTTCCAGTTTGCGCAGTACCCGGTCAGAACGCCAGTCTTTGGCCAGCTCTACCGCAGCGCGCACTAGTTGTCCGCTGTGCTTTTCAAGTTTGGCTTCAAATAATTCAAACAGCGTGAATGCATCAGCTGTGCCGCCAGCGAAACCGGCGATGACATTGTTTTTGTACAGACGACGTACCTTACGTGCATTGCCTTTCATCACGGTGTTGCCGAATGTGACCTGCCCATCTCCACCAATCACTACCGAGTTACCTCGACGCACGGAGAGAATCGTTGTTCCTCTGAATTGTTCCAAGACTTTACCTGTTTCCTAAAAATGGCGGTATGTTACATGAATTCAGCGATATTGGGGCTGCGGCCAGAAATTCAAGAACTATCGGTTCTTTTTTTAGCGCGTGGATGCGCACTGTCGTAGACCTGAGCCAGGTGCTGAAAGTCCAGATGTGTATAGATCTGGGTAGTGCTGATGTCGGCATGTCCCAGCAGTTCCTGCACGGCGCGTAGGTCGGCGCTGGACTCCAGCAGATGGGTGGCGAAGGAATGCCGCAGCATATGCGGTGACAAATGCATACTGAGTGCCTGTTTCTTGATCAGGTGATTCAGTCGTTGCTGTATCGAACGATGTGACAGCCTTTGTCCACGATTGCTAATGAAAATCGCGCGTTCATCCGGGTTTGATTTTAATAGTTCCGGCCGCTGTTTAAGCCATATCTCGAGAGCCTGTATCGCTTTGCGGCCTACCGGCAGATGGCGGGTTTTATTGCCCTTGCCGGTCACCACCATGCGCCGTTGTTTAACATCTATGTCCAGGATATTCAGTGAGGCTAGTTCGGCCAGGCGTAGTCCAGAGGAATACATCAGCTCAAACATTGCGAGATCACGCATGACCAGACTATCGTCATCCGGATGCGCTTTGAGCAACTGGTCGAGCTGCTCACTATCGCAGGTTTTGGGTAACTTTTTCGGCGTTTTCGGGGCTTTTACGTCCAGCGCCGGGTTGTTGCGCACCACCTTCTGGCGTATCAGGTATTTGAAAAAACTGCGTATGGAGGACAGTTCACGCTGGATTGTATTGCCTTTTTTACCATTGCGAAAACGCCAGGCAGCGAAGCTGGATACCAGCGGGTAATCAACATCCTGCCATTGACTGAGCTGTCTGGACTCCAGGTATTGCTGGAATAGCTGAAGGTCGCGCTGGTAGTTCAGGCAGGTATGCGGAGAATAGAATTTTTCACTTTTAAGCATTTGCAGGAAGTTCTGTAAATGCACAGTAAAAGACATGGTGATTGCCAGCTAGGCCAGGCAGTGCTTGAGTTTACTGCTGACCAGATCGCCCAGTTGGGTCAGGAAAATCGTCCCCATATCACTGTTGAACCGGTCATGATTTTTACTCCCCAGCACCAGCAGGCCAATCTCATCGGTATGGTATAGCGGTACCAATACACAGGAGGTGAGCTGGATATCCTTACCTAGCAGCAGGGTTCGAACTTCCTGGTCAAGTGGACCAAATTCCGGTTTGCGAGACTTCATCCAGCTCTGGATTAGTGGCGCATGCTTATGCTGTGGATCGAGTACATGGTTTTCCAGTCCCCTCAGCTTTTCAGCGAGTTTATCTGAGAAATAGAAATTCACGTAATCGGTATAGAAAAATGTCTGTATCTGGTCACGAATCATGGCAATGATGTCGTGCAGGTTATGGCTGCCCATTAACTCCAGCGACAGGCGATGAAAGCGCTGGCTAAGTTCTTCATTCTCGCGCGCAATATGTACTAGCTCGGCAAGTTTGTTCTTCAGACCCTTGTTTTCGTCGCGCAGCACCTTAAGCTGGCGTTCAACCAGTGAGACGGCGGCGCCGCTTTCGTGCGGAAAGGTCAATGCACTGAGTACTTCTGGGTGTCGTTCCAGTATGGCAGGATTTTTTTTCAGGTACTCTATTACCGCACTTTCCTGGATAGGCCCCGAGGTTATGGGTTCTATAGATGTAGGTTTGCTCATGCTGATATTTCTCCTTGGTAAACCATAGCCGTGCCGCCGGTCATCATAACGGGCTTGCCTTCGCCTTGCCACTCGAGTAATAAATCGCCCCCACGCAGGGTGGCAGTTACTTTTTCATCCAGCAGTCCCAGCATCTGGCCCACCGCCATTGCTGCACAGGCGCCACTGCCACAGGCCAGGGTTTCTCCTGATCCGCGCTCGTAAACACGTAGCCTGAAATGGCTACGATCAACGATCTGCATGAATCCAACGTTTACCCTTTGTGGAAAGTCGGGGTGCGACTCTATTGCAGGACCTATCGTTTCAACAGCAGCGCTATCCACATCCTGCACCAGAATCACGGCATGTGGGTTGCCAATTGAAACAGCACTCAGCTTGATGAGGATTTCATCCAGATTGATCTGGTATTGGGCTTCGCGCTGTGTTCGGTTGAACGGGATTTGCTCAGGCTCAAAATTGGGTATACCCATATTGACCTGCACTCTGCTGTCATCGATTACCTTCAGTTCCAGCATTCCATTATGTGTTTCAACCGGGATAGTGGTGGCATCGGTAAGTCCTCTTTCACGCACGAATCGAGCAAAGCAACGTGCCCCATTTCCGCATTGAGACACTTCCTGTCCGTCAGCGTTAAAGATTCGGTACCTGAACTGGGCCTGATCCGATAGCGGCTTTTCTACCAGTAGTAGCTGGTCGAAGCCGACGCCAAAGTTGCGGTCAGCCCATTGCGCAATCAACTGGCTGTTCAGGGTTACTGACTGGTTAATCCCATCAATTACCATGAAGTCGTTTCCCAGGCCGTGCATTTTGCTGAACTGTAGTTTCATGATTACTCAGGTAACAGGCTTTCGCCGCGAATCAAATCGTCAAAGGTTTCACGTGCGCGTACCAGGTGATGGTTTGCACCATCTACCATGACTTCGGCCGCCCGCATACGGGAATTATAATTGGAACTCATACTGAAACCATAGGCGCCCGATGAACGTACTGCAAGCAGATCACCCGCCTGTATCGAGAGCTCACGGTTTTTTCCCAGAAAGTCACCGGTTTCGCAGATCGGTCCGACAACGTCGTAGATTGCTGCGTCGGCATTTGATTGCTGTTTTACCGGGATAATCTGCTGCCAGGCGCTGTAAAGCGATGGGCGTAACAGGTCGTTCATTGCCGCATCGACCACGGCAAAGTTTTTGTGTTCATTATTTTTTACCACATTCACACGGGTCAGCAGCACCCCTGCATTGGCGACAATAGCACGCCCGGGCTCTATGATGATCTCTCCGTCAAAACTGCTAAGCTGGCTGCTTAGTGCGCTCGCCCAGTCGGCGGGTAGCGGAGGGGTTTCATCGCGGTAACGTACGCCTAGCCCGCCACCCAGATCCAGATGTCGGATGTGGATATCATGAGTGGCCAGCTTCTTGATCAGGTTCAGCAGACGCTCCAGTGCATCCACAAAGGGTGAGAGTTCCGTCAGTTGTGAACCTATATGGCAGTCGATGCCGACTACCTCCAGATGGCTTTGCTGCTGTGCGTGCAGGTAAATGCGTTCGGCTTCATCAATGTTAATGCCAAACTTGTTCTCTTTCAGCCCAGTGGAAATATAGGGGTGTGTTTTCGCATCCACATCGGGGTTGACCCGAAATGAAATTCGCGCGGTTTTGTTGAGTTTAGCGGCTACCTGATTCAGGGTCTGAATCTCGGCTTCCGATTCAATATTAAAGCAACGTATGCCAGCTTCCAGCGCCAATGCCATTTCCTCAGGCTGCTTGCCGACACCAGAAAAGATGACTTTTGCAGGGTCACCCCCTGCCTTTAATACACGCTGTAATTCGCCGCCGGAAACGATATCAAACCCGCTGCCCATGCGCGCAAGAACGTTCAGCACGGCCAGGTTTGAGTTGGCTTTAACTGCATAACAGACCAGGTGCGGGCGGTCAGCCAGTGCCTGCTCAAAAGCATTGAAATGGCGTTCTATAGTCGCACGGGAATAGACATATAGTGGCGTGCCGTAGTGCAATGCCAGGTCGCTTAGCGCAACCTGTTCACAGCTTAATTCGCCGTTCTGGTATTCAAAATAGTCCAAGGTGTTATTCCTGATTAGCGGTGTTTTGCTCAGGCAGGATCAAGGGACCTTTTTTGCCACAGCCAGACAATACCAGCAACATCGTAGAAACGATGACGATGATGAGTATCGTGGCAAGTGGTCGAGCGACTAGATACAACTGAGAAAACATCCAGAAAAATGAAATGAATATTATGTGAGCCACGTCGTGCATACACAAGCTGAATATTCATGGACTGTTCAGCTGACAAAGGTAGTATTCGCACACTATTAATGAAAAGAGGTGATTATGAATCGTAGAACATTATTAAAAAGGTCGCTGGCGGTCAGTGCGGTAGGCATAGCCGCTTCAGCAGGCCTGTTAGCGCCTGGTCAGGTACTGGCGGCTTATCCGAAAGCGGCTTTTGAAGCAAAAGACAGCGCAGCAGCCCTGGACAGCGTACT
>JBNKDE010000009.1:0-236789 GCA_050288105.1 Gammaproteobacteria bacterium | reverse complement strand
TATAAAGGATCCAAGGGTGATTCCCTGACCCTGTCCTGGGTGGATAACCAGGGTGGTTCGGACTCAGTTACTGCCAAGGTGGGCTAAGCTCTCCCAAGCAAGGCAAAACCCTGGCCTCTGATTCAAGAGGCCAGGAATAACGACTAATCCTGGCTTACCGCCGGTTAATCTGGTGACTCCAGAGATTTTCCGCAATGAGGGCAATGGTCCCCCTTTCTCCTGCGCTGCTGACGCATCATGTTGTCAATCAGGTGTAATGCGTCATCCGATTCCAGCCCCAGATCTTTGCGTAGCTTTTCGAGTTCCCAACGTTCTTCATCATCAATGTGACCATCGCGCAGAAAGTGGGCAATAAACAGGTTATATTTCTGGCGACGTTGATTCAGGTTTTCTGCAAAACCCGTAGCCAGAATTGCGGCAGGAAGCGCCAGCATGCCAACGCCGATTAATCCAATCAGGCCAGCGAACATCTTACCCATATTAGTGACCGGTACGACATCCCCATAGCCCAGGGTTGTTAGCGTGACAATAGCCCACCACATCGCTTTTGGGATGCTACCGAATGCCTCATTTTGAATATCATTTTCGAGAAAATAGATGCCGGTAGCTGCCAGTATCAGCATCATAAACAGCACGACTGTAGCCGCAAACAGGGTACTGGATTCTTTTTGCAGTACATCCAGCAGGGCAGATAAGGCGCGTGAATAACGAGTCAGTTTGAACAGTCGTAACATACGCAGAATACGCAGGATGCGTAAATCGATAACAATATACAGGCTCAGGTAAAAAGGCAGGATGGAGGCCAGGTCGATCAGCGCCATTGGACTCAGCATGTATTTGATGCGCCCTATAACAGGAGAGCTATCGTGAGTTTCCTGCAGGTCGATGCTGCTCCATACCCGGACCAGGTATTCAATGGTAAATATGATGACGGAAAATACCTCAAATGCCCAGAATGCCTGACGGAAGCGCGAATGAAGCTCGGGTTCTGACTCCAGAATAATCGCGATAACATTCAGGGAAATCATAGCGATCAAAAGTATGTTTACCATTCGTCCCTGTTTTTCAAATTTCGGGTTTTGCTCAAGTACCCCTGCTACCCACAGTCTTTTTGTCATTGATAATTCTCTTGTCAGGCTGAAAAAACCTTCTAAGTTTAATGTAAAACTACAAAAAGTTTGCGCCGTAAGCAGCTGATAGCAGGTGAAAACTTTCAGCGGAACAGGTAAATTGATTTTATTTGACGTAGGTCTGATGCATGAGTGATAACGCAGTTGTGATCAATACCGGGAGTGGCCCGGCACGTTATTGTGTGATCTGGTTGCATGGCCTGGGTGCTGATGGGCATGATTTCGAACCCATAGTTGCTGAGCTGGATTTACCAGCGGATCTGGCTGTGCGCTTTATATTTCCGCATGCCCCGATGATTCCGGTTACCATCAATAACGGATATGTCATGCGTGCCTGGTACGATATCCTGGCGATGGATATTGGCAGCCGACAGGACGAGGCGGGTGTGCGCAACTCGCAGCGGTTTGTTAATGATTTGATCGATCAGCAGATCGCTCACGGTATCCCCAGTGAGCGTATTGTCCTGGCTGGGTTTTCCCAGGGTGGGGCGATAGCCTTACAGACTGGGTTGAGGCTGGATAAAAAACTGGCCGGGTTGCTGGCGCTGTCTACCTATCTGCCGCTGGCGGATTCATTTGACGATGAAAAAACAGAACAGAATACACACACCTCGATATTTTTGGCACATGGAGACAGTGATCCAGTGGTCGTGCCGGAGCTGGCCTATCGCTCACGCAGTCGCCTGGAGCGCGCTGGGTATCAACTCGAGTGGCACGAATATGCGGGATTGCAGCATGGCGTGTGCGAGTCTGAAATTAGACATATCAGCGCCTGGCTGCGACAGGTTTTCAGGCAAGAGCTTGCCACAGAGTAGGACATAACGATGAAAAATAAACAGGCACCCAGCTGTCACTCATTTGTGGCGTCCAGCCCACTCTGGTCGCGCGCGCCCGCGCGTGATGAGCAGGGTAAACCCTGCGTGGATTTTATGATGCTAATTCCAGGCCTTAAGCACGCCGACTCGATCCAGATCGAAAGCTATATGTACCGGATTCAAAATTGCCTTGCCCACTTCGCGCCACAGGTGGTTTACCTTGACCTGAATGTAAAATTAAGCCTGTTATGGGTAAGCGCAAAATCGGTGCCGGGTATTAGCAGACATCTGGTGGAGGCGATATTGAAAGAAATCCCGCATGCACGGGTAGTGGCCGGGGATTTCAATCCTGAGAATTTTATCGAACGTAAAAAGCCTCGCTTACAGCGCCTCGGGCATCAGCTTATGACTACTTTGCGCCTGGCGACTAAATCATCCACCGATTAGCTGACGACATTGCTCGATCTGAAACTGTACCTGTCGCGGTGCTGTGCCACCAATGATATCACGAGCATTAACCGATCCTTCCAGCGTTAGCACCTGGAATACATCTTGTTCGATACGCGCATCAAATTGTTGAAGTTCTTCCAGTGTGCACTCTGATAAATCTTTGTTTTGCTGGATTGCGAATGCCACCGCATTACCAACCACTTCATGCGCATCGCGAAACGGCAGACCCTTTTTTACCAGGTAATCAGCCAGGTCGGTTGCTGTAGCAAATCCCTTACGTGCAGACTGGTACATTTCTGTTTTATTGACCTGCATGTTAGGCACCATGTCAGCAAAAGCGTGCAATGAATTCTGTAACGTAATTAGTGTATCAAACAACGGTTCCTTGTCTTCCTGGTTGTCTTTGTTATACGCCAGCGTCTGCGATTTCATCAGTGTTAGCAGGCTCACCAGATGGCCATTCACTCGTCCAGTCTTACCACGAACCAGTTCAGGTACATCAGGGTTTTTCTTTTGCGGCATGATGGATGAGCCAGTGCAGTAGCGGTCAGGTAACACGATGAAGTTAAACTGAGCTGAAGACCAGATCACCATCTCTTCTGCCATGCGCGACATATGTGTCATGCAAATAGCTGCTGCCGCGCAGAACTCAATAGCAAAATCACGATCGCTGACCGCATCCAGGGAGTTACGCGATGGGGCGTCAAACTCCAGCAGCTCGGCACTGTATTCGCGATCCAGTGGATAGGATGTGCCTGCCAGTGCAGCGGCACCTAACGGCATGATATTCATGCGCTGGCGACAGTCTTGCAGTCGACTATGATCACGTTGCAGCATTTCAAACCAGGCCAGCATGTGGTGACCAAAGGTTACTGGTTGTGCAACCTGCAAATGGGTGAAGCCAGGCATAATGGTATCGCTATGCTCAGCAGCCAGATCCAGTAAGCCATGCTGGAACTGACGTATGAGTTGCATGCATATGGTAATTTCTTCACGCAGGTAAAGGCGTATATCGGTAGCAATCTGGTCATTTCTGGAGCGCCCGGTGTGCAGCTTTTTGCCGGTATCTCCAATCAACTGGGTGAGGCGTGATTCGATGTTCATATGTACGTCTTCAAGTTTCACCGACCAGTTGAACTGTTTGGATCTAATCTCCTGCTGGATTGCTTTCAATCCGTGTTCGATCTGCTGCAATTCCTGTGCGCTCAGGATTCCAATCTTGTGCAGCATCTTGGCATGAGCCAGAGAGCCCTGGATGTCTACCATGGCAAGGCGTTGATCAAAATTAATCGAAGCGGTGAAGGCCTCGACGAAAGCGTCGGTTTGTTCCTGAAAGCGGCCACCCCACATACGCGAATCTTTACTGGTCATTGAATTTTCCGAATTACTTCTGGTTACTGAATAACGCCTGAGCGTTCATGCCTGTTGAAAATCGGCTATGCTTGCATTGTCAATGACAGGAAAGCAAGACTCAATGCAAAAAAAATCTGCAAATTCTTTATCTGAAGAGCAAAACAGCTGTTATTTGCCGGATTATTGTAAAGGTGAAAGCATCTTAAGGCTGATCCTGGTGCTGGAGTTGATTGCTATCGTGTTTGCGCTGGGTAGTTATGGCGGTAGTAGCCGGATGTTTGTGGATATTGCATTGATTTCGATGCTGATTCAGTGGATTGGGTTGGGTAGCGCGGGCTTGCTATGCCTGATTCGACGCAGCCGGTATAGATCTGATCCTGCGCGGATTACGCTATTGAGCTTACTGGCAGTCACCCTGGTCACACTGTTTATGTCGCTGATGGCTTATCGTTTAAATGGCTGGTTTCAGTTTGGCCTGTTCAATCATTCTAGCGAGTGGGCAGTGGTACTTCGCCACGTCACAATTGCGTTGGTGCTTCAGGGGCTGGCATTGCGCTATTTTTATATGCAACATCACAGCCAGCGCATGTTACGCACGGAATCGCGTGCCAGATTACAGGCATTGCAGGCGCGTATTCGCCCTCATTTCCTGTTCAATAGCCTGAACACTATTGCTAGTCTCACCTACGATCAACCAGAGCGTGCCGAGCGCGCTATAGAAAGCCTGGCTGAACTGTTTCGAGCCAGCCTGAATGCGGATTCGAGTATCACCCTGCAACAGGAAATCAACTTTACCCAGGAATATATTGATCTGGAAAGCCTGCGCCTGGATGAGCGCCTTAGGGTGGTGTGGCAGATAGATGCGCAACTGGAAGAGATCAATTTACCTGCTTTGACCTTGCAGCCATTGGTAGAGAATGCCATTTATCACGGCATTGAGCCTGTGCCAGGTGGTGGAGAGGTAAGAATCTCGATTCAACAGGCTGAAGACCTGATTATTCAGATCAGTAATCCGTTAAACCCCAAAACTGCCAGGGCGCACGACAAAGGTAACCGAATGGCGCTGGAAAACATTCGTGAGCGACTCGATCTCGCATTCCAGGGGCAGGCAAAATTAGAGCATGTTGTGGAAAATGATCTATATAAAGTAAACATATGTATACCTATAAAAGTGAAAATTTAACGCGGGATTCAGCCTGAAAGAAATGAAGATACTGCTAGTGGATGATGAAAAGCCGGCCAGGGATCGTTTGCGGCGACTGATCGATAGCCTGAACAGCTATCAGATAGTCGGCGAAGCCCAGAATGGTCAGGAGGCACTGGATCGATGTGAACAATATCAACCCGACATCGTGTTGATGGATATTCGCATGCCCGGCATGGACGGTCTCGAAGCGGCGCTGCAGCTGTCGCATCAGCATAATCCCCCAGCAATTATTTTTACCACAGCTTTTGCGGATCACGCGCTGGAAGCTTTTGAGTCGCATGCGGTTGATTATTTGCTTAAACCGGTCAAGCTGGAACGCCTGCGCCAGGCGCTGGAAACCAGCAGGCAGTTGAATCGCGCGCAGATGCAGGACACTCTGGGCGAGGTGATTCAGCAGGATGAGCGTGAGCATATATGCGCTCGCGTGCGTGGTAACCTGGTACTGATAGCACTACAGGATATCTATTATTTTCGCGCAGAGCAGAAATATGTCACCGTGCGTCACACCGGTGGGGAAGTTTTGATCGAAGAGCCGTTGAAGGATCTGGAGCTTGAATTTACCCGGGAGTTTCATCGCGTACACCGCAACGCCCTGGTACGGCTGGACAAGGTGGCGGGTATGAAGAATAACTCTGATGGTCATCAGGTGTTTTTCCATGACATAGACGATAAACTGGAAATCAGTCGTCGACATCTGTCTGGTGTACGTAAGCTACTAAAAAGCCTGTAAATCGCCTGTTTGGGCAAATCGTTGCATGATCGCAGTTCACGAAACCGAAGTGCTGCCCTATAATGCGCCACCATGAATAATTCACTTAAAACTCTAAGGATTGCGACTCGCAGCAGTCCACTCGCACTTTGGCAGGCTGAAGAAGTAAGCCGACGTCTAAAAGCTATCTATCCCGAGCTGGAAATCGAACTGGTCACCATGAAGACCAAGGGAGATAAAATTCTTGATGCCCCGCTGGCCAAGGTCGGCGGTAAGGGTCTGTTTGTCAAGGAGCTGGAAGCGGGCATACTGGCCGGTGAAGCCGATATTGCCGTCCATTCGATGAAAGATGTTCCAGTGGAATTTCCTGCAGGGCTTGAGCTTTCGCTGATTATGCAGCGCGAAGATCCGCGTGATGCCTTTGTTTCTAATCGCTACCAGAGCCTGTCTGAATTGCCTGAGGGCGCCCTGGTGGGCACTTCCAGTTTGCGTCGTCAGACCCAAATCCGTGAGCGCTACCCCGCGCTCAGGATCGACTGGTTACGCGGTAATGTGAACACACGCCTGAGAAAACTCGATGATGGAGAGTTCGACGCCATCATACTGGCTTCAGCGGGCCTGAAAAGACTGGGATTTGAAGCGCGTATCCGCAGTTGCCTGGAACCGGAAGAATCGTTACCCGCAATCGGGCAGGGAGCCATTGGTATTGAAGCTCGCTCAGATGATGCAGCCGTGCGAGAGTTGATCGCGCCTCTGGCTGACGCAGACACCACGTTGAGAGTACAGGCCGAGCGAGCGATGAATGAAACCCTCAATGGGGGCTGCCAGGTGCCACTGGCAGGTTATGCCGTGCTGGAAGGAGATCAGCTATACCTGCGTGGACTGGTCGGTGAGCCTGATGGCAGTATTGTGTTGCGTTCTGAGATTCGGGGGCCTGCAAGTGAAGCAGTGTCACTGGGTGTGCGCCTGGCACAGGACCTGATTGCACAGGGAGCAGACGCCATTCTGGCGCGGTTACATGAATAATGCAGTGTCTGCAATAAAACCACTGTGTCTCAATACCCGGCCGGCTCACCAGAGCCGGTCACTGACCGAAAGCCTGCAGCAACAGGGGTTTCGGGTTGTCGAATTTCCCACTATCGAGATATCTGAATCCAGCAATGCTGACCAACTTGCGGATTTATCCAGCTCACTAGCTGAATACGATATTGCACTGTTCGTGAGTCGTAATGCAGTTGACTATGCGTTCAGGTACTTTTCCGCTGCAGATTTACCCGCGCAATTGCAGATGGGTGTGATCGGTAAGGGTAGCTGGCAGGCATTACGTGAGCAAGGTGTTGAATCGAAAATTATTCCGGCAACTTCCTATGACAGTGAAGGTCTGCTGGCTGCACAGAATTTACAGCAGGTTAACAATAAAAAAATCATCATCTTTCGAGGTCAGGCCGGAAGAAATCTGCTGGGTGATACACTTAGAGAGCGAGGGGCCAGAGTGGATTACTGTGAGGTCTATACACGAGGTATCCCTGACTATCCAGCGCAGGCTTTCGGCAACCGGATAGGTAGCCAGTTCCCGGATGTGGCGATTTTTACCAGTGCAGAAGGATTGCGTAACTGTTTCGATTTGCTTCAGGCGCAGGAATTACAGCAGTTAAAGCGCATTCCCTGGCTACTGATTAGCGAAAGAATGCGTGAAACTGCTAACAATCTGGGACATAATGGATCAATTATAATTGCCAGAAATGCCAGCGACGAAGGCATCCTGCAGGCACTGCAGGCGTGGCACAACACCAGGCTTTGATAACGATAAATGAAACAACTCGAAAACCAGGATCAACAGGAAACCACTGATGCCGCTCATAGTGACACCACTGAAGCAGGCAATCAGCAAACTCCAAAGCGAAGCTATCTACTCCCTGTATTTCTATTTCTTATTGTGATCGCAGCGCTAGCCGCAGCGGGTTTCTGGGGCTGGAAACAATTCCTGCAATACCAGAATAATAACCAGGCGGTCATCACTGAGTTACGCGCTCAGCTGGCTGGCATGCCGACTCGTGCCGAAATGGATAACCTGCTAAGGCCCTTACAACAGGCTAAAGGGAAGACCGATCAGGTCATTAATGATCTGTCACAGCGTCAGCAATCATTACTGGATTCGACAGCGAAACTGTACGAGCTATATGGGCGCGATGAAAACGGCTGGAAGCTGGCTGAAGTTGAGTATCTGATGTCGATTGCCCAGCACAAACTGATCCTGGAACAGGATTTTGAAGGTGCAGCAAAGACCCTGGATGCGGCAAGCAGTCGAATAGCACAGCTCGCTGATCCCGGATTGTTGCCTGTGCGAGTGCAGATCAATGATGAGATTGCCGCCCTTAAAACTCGTAAGCGTCCTGATCTGGTTGGGATGACGCTGTTAGCTGCACGTCTGGCGCGACAGATTAATTCGCTCACCCCTGAATATGTAGCTAAGGCAAAAGTGCCCAGGTCAGTACCAGCGACACAACAGGCAGCGCCTGTTGATCCATCGTTACCGCTGGATCAACGTATTGCGAATTTTTTAAGCTCACTGGTTACGATCAAAAAGAAAGCGTCGGTTGATACCGAGAGTGCGCAAGTCACCCACATTATTGATGTACGACAAAAGCTGGAAGACAATTTAAAGCTGACGCGCTGGAGCATACTGGAGCGTGACGCCAGTCAGTTTGAACAATTGATGGCAGAAAACGTAAAGCTGTTCAGTGATTACTACGATCTTAAAAACGCGCCTAATGCAGATTTTTATGACGCCTTACTTCAATTACAGAAATCCAGTTTAAAACCCCTGTTCCCGGATATCAGCGGTTCATTGAGATTACTGAAAGAGATTCAGCAAAAACGCGCGGCTACACCACAACAGGAGGCTGACAATGGTTAAATTTATTATCAGTCTACTAGTCCTTGTTATTGCTGTTTTACTGGCTGTTTTGCTGGTGCAAAAAGACCCCGGCTTTGTGCTAATTCAGTACGCCGACTTTTCTCTGGAAACCAGTCTGGCATTTGGTATCGTGGCGCTGGTGGTCATTTCCGTGCTGTTACAGATTGTACTTAAGATTTTTTTATCGATCTGGCGTATGCCACGCAGCATGAAAAAACAGGCGCAAGGTCGCAGAAAAGAGAAGAGTCATCGTTTGTTAAGTCAGGGCTTGATGGACCTTGCGGAAGGTCGTTTTGAGCAGGCTGAGAGCAACCTGATCAAACTGGTCGAATATGCTGAAAACCCGCTGTTAAATTACCTGGCCGCGGCACGTGCTGCTCAGCAACTGGGTAAGTATGATGCGCGTGATGATTATCTCAAACAGGCGCATGAGGCGCGCCCAGAGGCAGAAATTGCGATTGGCGTTACACAGGCAGAGCTACAGATCGCTTCCAGTCAGACAGAGCGCGCACTGGCAACGCTGACTAATTTGCGGACTCTGGCACCTAAACATGATTATGTGACTAAGCTGCTGGCCAAAGTGTATTACCAAATTGAAGAGTGGCCGCAGCTTTGCGAGTTGTTGCCGGAGTTGCGGCGTAAAAAACTGTTTCGCGAAGCACGCTTAAAAGAAATAGAAATGCGCACCTATCTGGGCTGTATGCAGGAGGCAGCATTGCATAGTAGTGCTGATCTTGAAAAAGCATGGTCAAAGCTGTCGAAAGACTATCAAACGAACCCTGATCTGGTACTGAGATACATAGAACTACGTGGTGCAGACAGCAAGCAGCAAAAGGCCGTCGAACAGATGATAGTCAAGTCAGTAAACAGGCAATGGGACGCAAGCCTGGTGGACTACTTTGGCCGTATGCAGATGGAGGATACCACCAGTCAGCTTAACACTGCTGAAAGCTGGTTAACCGATTACGGCAGCAGTGATGTGCTGTTACTGGCGTTGGGGCGCATATGCATCAGGCTCAAACTCTGGGGCAAGGCACAAAATTATCTTGAAGCCAGCGTTGGCATTAAGCCCAGTGCGGAAAACTGCCTGGAGCTAGCCAACCTGTATAAACGCAAGGAGCTGGGTGAAACCGAGAAGGCCTGCCGTTACTATCAGCAAGGGCTGACTCTGTCGCTAAAGAAATCCTCTTAGGCTTTGTTAAGCGGTTTGTGCAGATTAACCGAGTAAGCTTTAATGACACAGCACAATGAACAGGAACTAAGCAAACTGCTTGCTGAAATTAAGATTCCACCAGCACCTGAAATTCTAAGTGATTTAAATTCAGCCATCCAGAAGCCCGAACCGGATCTTTCAGAAATTACCGATATTATTCAGAAGGATGCGGGTATCTCGGGCATGGTTTTAAAAACGGTGAATTCACCACTGTTCGGGTTAAGGAATAAGGTGAGTTCCATTCGGCAGGCGGTTACGCTACTGGGTATATCCTATACCGTGAATATTGTGATGGGCCTGGTGCTACGCCAGACCTTCGATGGCAAGGGTGAAAACCTGCCGCGCTACTGGGAATCCCCATCTAATATTGCAATGATCTCAGCCAGCCTTGCGCCACAACTGATCAATTGTTCGTCAGATGAGGCTTATCTGCTGGGGTTGTTTCATAACGCTGGGCATGCTCTGATCCAGCAACGTAAAAACGATTACCTGAAATTTTACCAGCAGTATATCAACCACCCTGATTACGATATTACCTACTTCGAGAATCAGTACTATAACTTTGATCATGCGGTACTGGGCTATTACCTTTCCTCGAGCTGGGCGGTACCGGAGCATCTGCAACAGATTATTTTGAATCACCATAATGTCCGAGAATTTCTGGACGATGCTACAGACGATGATCAGCAAAGCTGTGAAAGAGGTTTTATGGCTGTGCTTAAAATCGCTGAACATATCGAGCGCGTCAATGCCGGCGTAGAAGATGACCATGAGTGGCAGCGGGTGAAACAGTGTGTGCTTGAATATCTTCAACTAAGTGAACATGATTTTGATGATATTCGCGCAGATACGCTGGAAAAAATGGCCTTTGAGCTGGATTAACCCTACTTCAAACGTTGAGACCTGTATTCCCGCTCGCGTTATATTACGATAATGCGCAGCCTATCAAAAACATCGCTCCAGCAACTCAGCTTTGACAATAGCTTCACCCGCGAGCTTGCGGGTGATCCAGTAGTGGAGAATTATCGTCGTCAGGTAAAGAATGCCTGTTATTCACTGGTAAAACCAACACCTGTTCGCAATCCTTCCCTGCTTGCGTATTCAGAAGCGATGATGACTCAGCTCGATCTGGATGTTTGCGCTGCCAGTCAGGAAGAGTTTTTAGCAATTCTGTCCGGTAATCAGGTGCTGGAACAGATGCAACCCTATGCGATGTGTTATGGCGGGCATCAGTTTGGTAACTGGGCGGGTCAGCTGGGAGATGGCAGGGCTATTGTGCTAGGCGATGTCATCAATCATCGCGGGCAGCGCTGGAGTTTGCAGCTAAAGGGGGCAGGGCCAACACCCTATTCGAGGACGGCCGATGGTCTGGCTGTTTTACGTTCCTCGCTACGCGAATATCTATGTAGTGAAGCTATGTTTCATCTTGGCGTACCGACCACACGTGCATTAAGTCTGCTGCTAACGGGTGAAAAGGTAGTACGAGATATGTTTTATGACGGTCATCCTGAATATGAGCCGGGTGCGATTGTCTGTCGCGTTGCGCCCAGTTTTATTCGTTTCGGTAATTTCCAGATTCTAAGCGCTCAGCGAGATGTTGAGAATCTCCGCAAGCTGGTTGATTACTGTATCCGTACCGATTTTCCTCATCTGGGCGAGCCCTGCAAAACGAGCTATGTCGCCTGGTTCGATGAAATTTGCGTTCGTAGCGCAGAGATGATCGTACACTGGCAGCGCGTGGGTTTTGTGCACGGCGTGATGAATACCGACAATATGTCAATTCTTGGCTTAACTATTGATTACGGGCCTTATGGCTGGCTGGAGGACTATGATCCGGACTGGACACCAAATACAACCGATGCCGCTGGTCGGCGTTATCGCTTTGGACAGCAACCCCAGATTGCACAGTGGAACCTTTTGCAGCTGGCAGAGGCTATCTACCCGCTGATCAATGAAGTCCAGCCGCTGGAAGCCGCGTTGCAGCATTACAGCGATTATTACCGTGAAAAGTCAGCGCATATGTTTGCAAACAAGCTGGGCTTTCAACAAAGCAGTCAGCAGATACAGCAGCTTCATGCAGCGCTGGAAAAGGTTTTGCGAGAGGTCGAAACCGATATGACCCTGTTTTATCGCGCGTTGGCTAAGCTGAATGTCATGCAGTCAAGAGAACTGATTAGTGAGGAGCTGGATCAGTTATTCAGCCCCGCCTGGTATCAGGACACTAGCGACAACAACTGCTATCGCGCACATTTGCTGGACTGGATTGAGCTATACCAGAGTCTGCTGCAGGCGTCAGGAGTTACTGAGTCGCAGCGAATGGATTTAATGAATCGAGTCAATCCGCGTTTTGTATTACGCAACTACCTGGCGCAGCTGGCGATAGATGGTATTCAGCAGCAGGGTGATTGCACGGTACTAAACCATTTAATCAGCGCAATGAAATCACCTTATGAGGAGCTGTCGGAATTTGATCAATACTGCCAGAGAAGGCCAGAGTGGGCGCGTCATAGAGCCGGTTGCTCTATGCTGTCCTGCAGTTCCTGAAACTGCCGCTTATTTAGACGCTTCGGCTTCGCAGAAACCGAGGAAATTATTGATTTCCTTTTCCATCATCGTACACGGATTGGCTTCGGCAATTTCGTAAAGCCAGGCTACCGCAGCCAGGTTCGCTTTCCTGTCGGTGGTTTTGAGAAACTCAATGGCCATGTGATAACAGTCCTGCTGGTAAGCCGTTAAGCTGTCCAGATGAGGACGCATCTGGCGGGTAAAAGAAGATAATCTCTGGGCGTTGATGTTAACCCATAGATGAATTTCCTGTTTTTCAGGCTCATCAATGGTGAAGTCAGTTATGTCTAACTCTACGTCGTGGGCTGTGAAATCCGAAGCCAGCTCTGCTAAATCCGCTTTAATATGATTATCTAATTCACTCATGTTGCGACTTAATTTAGGTTAACTGCGAATCAGCATCATATTTGACGTTATTTGAAATTACCACAGTTTTTTTTGGGATTATATTCACAAAAAAATCCAATACTGTTAATTGCTTGATTAATAAAGGGATAATTAAAATAGCGCAGTAAAAATTTTTGCAATATGCAGGTTTTAGCGGGTATTAAATGAGGCCTCGCTCTGAAAAACAGACAATGTCTTCGCCTATTACCAGGTGATCGAGCACACGTATATCCACCAGCTGTAATGCTTCCTGCAGACGTCTGGTAATCTGTATATCGGACTCACTGGGTTCAGCAACGCCTGATGGGTGATTATGTGCCAGTATCACAGCTGCGGCATTGTCGGCCAGTGCCTGCTTGACCACCTCTCTGGGATACACGCTGGCGCTATTGATGCTCCCTCTGAACAGTTCCCTGAAAACGATTACCCGATGCTTATTGTCCAGCATCAGGCAGGCGAAGACTTCCTGCTGGTAGTCGCGCATAATGGACTGTAGGTATTTCTGGGTATCCTGCGCAGAAGTCAGGCTGGTTTCACGTTTGAGTTGTTCACCCAGGTGGCGGCGTGCCATTTCCAGCACTGCCTGTAGTTGGGCAAACTTCGCATCCCCCAGGCCCTTGTGATGACAGAATTGCTGCCGGTTTGCGGTTAGCAGCGCGCGCAGTGAACCGGATTCAGCTAACAGCTCGCGCGCCAGATCGACGGCGGATTTGCCCGTGATGCCGGTGCGTAAGAAAATTGCCAGTAACTCGGCATCAGATAAACTGGAAGGCCCTTTAAGTAGTAGCTTTTCGCGCGGCCTTTCTTCTGCAGGCCAGTCTGTAATTGGCATAGTACAATCCCTTGTGATATTCCCTGAAGGAAGGCATATTTTATATACATGCCTTCAGCTGTGCTTACGGTAAAATAAAAGATATGACTGAATTACTCAATAAAAATGTCCTGTTAGGGGTAACCGGCGGCATCGCCGCTTATAAGGCTGCAGAACTGTGTCGGCTGCTGATCAAGCAGGGCGCGTCGGTGCGTGTGGTGATGACCGAGGCGGCGCGGGAATTTATCCAGCCCTTAACCTTCCAGGCTTTAACCGGGCATCAGGTATACAGCGAATTATTCAATGCTGGCGCGGACAACGCGATGGATCATATCGAACTGGCGCGCTGGGCTGATGTGCTTTTGGTAGCTCCAGCTACGGCTGATTTTATTGCCAAACTGGCGGATGGTTATGCGGATAATCTATTGCTTACCATTGCTTTGGCGACTGAGAGTAAGGTCGTGGTCGCTCCTGCAATGAATCAGCAGATGTATCAAAATGTAGCCACTGGCGAAAACGTGCAGAAACTTAAATCTCATGGTATCTCAGTCTGGGGACCGGATGAAGGTGAGCAGGCCTGTGGTGAAGTGGGTCCCGGACGCATGTTGGAGCCTGCTGTTTTGCTGTCGCTGTTAGCAAACAGCTTTAAACCGGGCCGATTACAGGGGATACGAATAATGATCACAGCAGGCCCAACCCGGGAAGCCATCGACCCTGTGCGTTACCTGTCTAATCGCAGCTCGGGCAAGATGGGCTATGCTCTGGCACAGGCCGCTATTGATCAGGGTGCAGAAGTTACGCTAGTTTCAGGCCCGGTGAGTCTGAGCGCACCTTCCGCTGCTCAGCTGCTTGGTTGTACTAGTGCGCAACAAATGCTTGAACAGGTGATGGCTAGTATTGATCGACAGGATATTTTTATTGCAACCGCAGCGGTAGCGGATTATCGAATCGATCAGGTGGCTCAGCACAAGATCAAAAAGTCGGCTGATAGTCTGACCTTAAACCTTGTTAAAAATACCGATATTCTGTCCACGGTCTCGGCTTTGGACAAGCGGCCTTTCTGTGTCGGTTTTGCGGCGGAAACCCAGGATCTGGAAAGCTATGCTGAACAGAAAATGAAAACCAAGAAACTGGACATGATTGCTGCCAATCGGGTCGATGGGAATGACAGCGGTTTTGAGGTAGATGAAAACGCGCTTTCGGTGTTCTGGCCGGGTGGTTCGAAACAGTTACCACGTCAGTCAAAAATTCAAATTGCGATTGCGCTTATTGATATAATCGCCGATTTATTTGAGCAGCAAAAATCCTGAACATGCACAAAATTGAATTGAAGATCCTGGATCCCCGAGTAGGCAGGGAGTTTCCCCTGCCCGAATATGCTACCGAGGGTTCCGCCGGGCTCGATCTGCGCGCCTGCATTGATGCAGAGATCATGCTGCAGCCTGGTGAGACAGAGCTGATCCCTACAGGTATTGCCATTCATATTGCTGATCCATCGCTGGCTGCGGTGATATTACCGCGTTCCGGTCTGGGCCATAAGCATGGCATCGTACTGGGAAATCTGGTGGGACTGATCGACTCCGACTATCAGGGGCAGCTATTTGTCTCATGCTGGAATCGTGGGCAGCAAAGCTTTCAGGTAAAACCGGGCGAAAGGCTGGCACAACTGGTTTTTGTGCCGGTTGTACAGGCAGGTTTTGAGATCGTCCAGGAATTTGATCAAAGTGACCGGGGTGAGGGTGGCTTTGGTCACTCCGGTCGACATTAGGAGTTATAGCCATGACAGAACAATTTAATCAAACCGCTGACATACTGATCGAGGCCTTGCCTTATATCCAGCGTCTGGACAACAAAACCGTGGTTATAAAATACGGCGGTAACGCAATGATTGATGAAGACCTGAAAAGCAGCTTTGCACAGGATATTGTGCTGCTGAAGCAGGTTGGCGTGAACCCCGTTATTGTGCACGGAGGCGGACCACAGATCGGCCAGCTACTGGAGCGTATTGGCAAAAAGACTGAATTCATTGATGGTATGCGAGTGACAGACCGTGAAACCATGGATGTGGTACAGATGGTTCTTGGTGGTCTGGTAAATAAGGAAATTGTGTCATTAATTAATACCCATGGTGGTCGAGCAGTAGGGCTTACGGGTAAAGATGGCGGCCTTATCAATGCGCGGCCGTTATCAAGAGCAAAAAAATCCGAAACAGACCTGTCGCCGCAGATTGACCTTGGGCATGTGGGTGAGGTTGAAAGCATCGATCCTTCAGTGGTTAAGATGCTGGATGATGATGACTTTATTCCAGTTATCGCTCCTATAGGTGTGGGCCGTGAAGGCGCTTCCTACAATATCAATGCCGACCTGGTTGCGGGCAAGCTCGCCTCTGTGCTCGGTGCAGAAAAGTTACTGTTGTTGACCAATACGCCTGGGGTGCTTGATTTAGAGGGTAACTTGCTTACCGGTCTCGGTGCACGCGAAACTGATCAGTTAATTGCTGATGGCGTGATTTACGGTGGCATGCTGCCCAAGGTGAATTGCGCACTGGATGCGGTAAAGTCTGGCGTCAAAACCAGTCATATTATTGATGGCAGGGTAAAGCATTCCGTGTTGCTGGAGCTGTTGACCAATACCGGTGTCGGAACGCTGATCAAGGGCTAACAACTGAGTAGCTATTCGGTACTGGTTTCCTTTTTACCGGATAGCTCTCGATAGCGCAGCAGGTCGTTGGCGTACTGTTCCTTGAGGCGGTTTTTTTCCTCAATTTTGAGTTCCAGTTGCTTTTGTTTATTTAGAATTTTCTCGCTGAAATATTCAATGTTCTGTGCCAGTCCACCCGGCACTACTTTATCCTGATCTATAAATTGGGTTTTTGCGCGCTGCTCCAGCTGGGCCAGCTTTTCCTGCTCGCTTTTAATATTTTTATTGAGCAGGTTTATTACCGAATCGATTACGTCCAGACGCTCTTTCTGGGCTTCCATGATTTCAGCTTCGTTACTGTAGGTCATCATTAAGACCCGATCATGATGGTCTTTTTCTGCCTTAATGCGCGCCTGACGTTCAGCTTCGAGGCGGTCCTGTTCCTGTTGCTTTTTTATTGCTTCCCGTTCCGCCTGCGAGAGCGCTCTATCCTGGGTTTCCAGTACCCTTCCATCGGGAGTCAATGTTTGATGGCGCTGTTGGGATTGCTCGACAGTGAGACGATCGCTGTAACGTACATTGCCGTCTTCATCTATCCATTTATACAACTTGGCTGCCTGAGCGTTGCTGAACATTAGCATGGCGGTAAGCAGACTGATCAATAGAGCATGGATACCTGGGTGGAGTGATGTTCTACTGGTCATGAAGCGGATTTTTCCTCAATGGATGGTTCATTGGTGCTGAATGCAGGCTTTAATCACTACCCAATCAGCTACAAAATATATTAGACCATATTGAATGCAAAAGTAAGCGGCTGCCTGCTGAACTGTGACACCCTATATTGTACTGTACAGGCTTTGTATAAAGCCTTTGTCTGCAGAGCGCGCTATAACTGCGATACCCAGGTGCTGGTATTGCCAGTCGGGCCTGATTTTTATCTGATGTTTCATTTCTGGAGAGAACGCCAGAACCGGACTTAGATAGCGCACGACCTGTTGGTGGTGCAGGATCCTGCCCTCATTTTCACCGGCATTGACCTGGCTGGATAGATCGTTTTCAAAAACGATAAATTCCACCTGTAGATCTTTGTCTGCGTGATTGGAACCTGTCAGCTGCAGGTTGATGCTGTGCGGTTGTTTGTCTGCGATAAGCTCGAGTTGAACGGGAGATATGGTGCGATTGCCTTGACGAATTTTTTCTACAATCTGCCCGGTACCCCTGATCTCACGATCATTGAGTAGAAATTCAGGGGTATAGATACTGTTTTGTCCATTTGCTCTAGCCAGTGCACGCTGCCTGCGGCTGTGTTGCGGGCTGGCGTAAGGGTCTTTCCAGCCTATGTAATCCCAGTAATCCACATGAAATGCCAGTGCTAGTACGTCGAGCTCCTGTTGTGCCAGCTGGATGAGTTCACCCATCCAGCGTTCGGCGGGTGGGCAACTACTACAACCCTCAGAGGTGTACAGTTCAAGCAGCGGTGTTTGAAATGGACTGCTTTTGATGTGCAGAGGTTGCGCCTGAGCGTTACCCAGGCAGAGCAGCAGTAGTGCAGCAAAAACGGGGTAAACAGGGCGCATAGGTCTGGCTACTCGATGGCTGGTATTGAGTAGTAGACGTTGAAACTGGGACTAAGGTTCCAGTCGCTAGTTACTGTTCGATGCCATAGCGTGCGCGATATTCACTAATGGCGTTTAACTGCTGCTGGTCGCCGCTTTGCTGCAGGTAAGTCATGATATCAGCCAGCTGGATAATAGGGATTACCTGTATGCCCTGCTGTTTAAGCTCTTCAATGGCGGAACTTTCACCCTGGCCTTTCTCCTGCCTGTCCAGGGCAATGGTGACGCCTTTGACTTTGGCCCCTAAAGACTCTATCAATTGCATGGACTGTCGGATGGCAGTGCCTGCGGTGATTACATCATCAATAATGAGTATATCGCCCTTAAGTTCCGCGCCTACGATCTGACCACCCTCACCATGATCTTTTTTCTCCTTGCGATCGAAGGCATAGGGTTTGTTGATATTAAATTGCTGAAACAGGCTGGCTGAGGTGATGGCTGCCAGTGGTATACCCTTGTAAGCGGGGCCAAAAAGTACATCGAAGTCGAGCTCAGCGTGTTGAATAGCCTGCGCATAAAAACTGCCCAGTGCCGAGAGGTCAGCACCGGTATTGAATAAACCGGCGTTAAAAAAATAGGGGCTGACTCGACCTGATTTAAGTGTGAATTCACCGAAACGTAAGACGCCACGCTCGATACAGTAATCGAGAAACTGTTGCTGAAACTGCTGCATTGTTAACCTGCCAAGTTGGATCTGATGTATCATATCATACGATTTAACAATTCCCGATTCAGCAGGTTGTTTCCCTCATTTCATGAAAATCATATCTATCAATACCAATGGCATACGCGCTGCTGCACGTAAGGGTTTTTTTGACTGGCTACCCTCACAGGGTGCCGATGTAATCTGTGTGCAGGAAACCAAGGCGCAGATAGACCAGTTACAGGAACCTGTGTTCCACCCAGAAGGGTATTACTGCAGTTATTTTGACGCACTTAAGAAAGGGTATAGTGGTACAGCGATCTATGCTCGGCACAAACCGCTGGAGGTGATACGCGGGTTTGGCGATAGCGAGTTTGATAATGAAGGGCGCTATCTGGAATACCGCTATAAAAACCTTTCGGTGATCTCTCTGTACGCGCCATCAGGTTCATCCGGTGATCACCGACAGGAATCCAAGGAACGATTTATGGTGAGTTTTAAATCTCATCTTCAGTCATTAAGACGAAAACGTCGCGAGTTTATTATCTGTGGCGACTGGAATATTGCACATCATGAGATTGATCTGAAAAACTGGCGGGGCAACCGCAAGAATTCAGGGTTTCTGCCGCATGAGCGAGCCTGGCTGACGCAGTTATTTGATGAGATCGGCTATGTAGATGCCTTTCGTGTCGTTGAACCGGGCGAAGATCAATATACCTGGTGGTCGAATCGTGGGCAGGCCTGGGAAAAGAACGTGGGGTGGCGTATTGACTACCAGATCGTGACACCTAAATTAAAACCTGCTATTGAGTCTGCGTCTATCTATAAGGCAGAGCGATTTTCCGATCACGCACCTCTGATTATGGATTATCGGTTCAGCATCGACGCATGAGAAACCGGCTACATAACTGGTCGCAGTCCTTTCTGGTATACCGCCATCCACGCGTGATCGCCATGCTGTTCCTGGGATTTTCAGCGGGTTTGCCCCTGCTACTGGTTTTCGGGACTTTGTCGGCCTGGCTTACTACCGAGGGTGTTGATAAAACTACCATAGGGTTTGTCAGCTGGGTGGCACTGGCTTATGGTTTCAAGTTTGTCTGGTCACCGCTGGTTGACCGAATGCCATTGCCTTTATTAACCGCCATGCTGGGTAAACGCCGTAGCTGGATGCTGCTGGCACAGGGTGGCATTATGCTGGGCCTGCTGAATATGGCGCTGTGTCATCCCGCGCTGGAATTGCAGTCGGTGGTCCTGTTTGCTGTGATTACAGCTTTTTCTTCGGCCACCCAGGATATTGCGATCGACGCCTGGCGTATAGAAGCCGTCGAAGAAGAGTTGCAGGGGGCTATGGCGGGTACCTATCAACTGGGTTATCGTCTGGGCATGATTGTCGCGGGCGGTGGTGCCTTTTCGCTGGCGTATTATTACTCATGGCCCGTGGCTTATCAGTTTATGGCTGCATTCATGCTGCTGGGTGTAGTAACGGTATTGCTGATTCGTGAACCCGAGCATGAGCTTGATGAGCAGCAGCTCAAACTGGAAAGAGAGGTGATAGAAACACTGGATATTCCACTCAGCTCAGGGCTGCTCAGTCGAATCAGGAACTGGTTTGCAGCGGCGGTGGTGAGCCCTTTCGTTGAATTCTTTTCGCGTCATGGCTGGTTCGCGATGGTGATCCTGTTGTTCATTATGGTATTCCGCATCAGTGATATTACGCTGGGTGTGATGGCAAACCCGTTCTACATAGATATGGGATATAACGAGTTACAGATTGGCCTGGTGACCAAAACCGTGGGCCCGATAGTAACCATAGCTGGCGCTTTGTTTGGCGGTGTACTGGTGGTCAGGTATGGCAAGATGAGTATGTTGATGGCGGGTAGCATACTGGTGGTGCTGACTAACCTGATGTTTGCCTGGCTGGCTACTCAGCAGGCGGAGCTGATCTGGCTCATACTGGTGGTCGGCGCGGATAATCTGGCTGCAGGAATAGCCACAACAACCTTTGTAGCCTATCTTTCAGCACTCACCAATAAGGCTTATACGGCAACGCAGTATGCGCTGTTTAGTTCCATCATGCTGTTGCTGTCGAAATTTGTCGCCGGTTTTTCTGGCGTGGTGGTGGACTCAAGCGGCTACGCGGTATTTTTTGCGTATGCGGCTTCTCTAGGCCTGCCCTCTATTGTATTAATCCTGGTATTGATGCGGCATGAGCGCAAAATGATTTATGGGAATTGAATCGAGTATTAACCGAGTGATTGATACCCTGCAGGTTGACACAGCAGGTATACTTGAAATTTAAATGTAGTCGTAGATTTAAGCAGTGGCAAAAGTGATTGAAAATCAGAATCCCCCGGTTGTTATGACGTTTTCCGGTCATGATGCGACGGGTGGAGCCGGCATTAGCGCAGACATTGAGGCGATCAATAGTCAGGGATGTCATGCGGCAAGTGTGATTACCTGCCTTACCATCCAGGATACGATTGACGTTTCCAGCCTGATCCCGATTGATGATGATATTGTGATACAGGTAGCGCGAGCTGTGCTGGAGGATATGCCTGTAGCTGCCTTCAAGATCGGCCTGCTGGGCAGCGTTGAAGTTATCGAAGCGGTGCATTCCATCCTGTATGACTATCAGGATGTTCCGGTGGTATTTGATCCGATACTGGCCAGCGGCTCCGGCACTGCGCTTGCGGATAGCGATGTGATCGATGCCATGACAGCGTTACTGTTACCTTCTACCGATGTACTGACACCGAATACACTGGAAGCGGCCGCGCTGGTGCCCGAGGCGGATACACCCGCGGCAATGGCCTATGGTTTAATGGATAGAGGTTGCGACCATGTCCTGCTGACAGGTACGCATGACGATAATCACCATGTGGTAAACCGGTTGTATCACAACCAGCGAGAGATCGACAGTTTTGAGTGGCCGCGCTTACCGTATGAGTATCATGGCAGTGGCTGTACCCTGGCATCGACGCTGGCGGCTTTGCTGGCGTTGGGGCTGGATCCCTTATCAGCTTCGCGCGAAGCACAGCATTTCACCTGGCATAGCTTGAACAATGCCTACCGGCTCGGCATGGGCCAGCTGATTCCAAATCGAATGTTCTGGGTAGATGAGGACGTTGAAGACTAGGCTGAGCGGTTTATACGGGATTACCGATTCAGGGCTGCAGCCCTCCAGCGCCGCATTGCTGTCGGCGGTTGAGGCTGCGCTGGATGGCGGTATGAAGGTGCTTCAATACCGCGAAAAAAAGTTAAACGCTGCGCAACAGCTGCTTCAGGCCAGACAGTTAAAACAGCTGTGTACTGAGTATGATGCGCTGCTAATCATCAATGATAACGTATCATTAGCGTTGGCCGTAGAGGCCGATGGGGTGCATCTGGGTAAGATGGATAGCGATATTCAGCAGGCGCGCCAGCAATTGGGCATGGACCGAATAATCGGTGCTTCCTGTTATAACCAGATCCAGCTTGCGCTGGATGCGCAGAGCCAGGGCGTTGATTATGTGGCTTTTGGCCGCTTTTTTAACTCGCTGACCAAACCGCAGGCAGTACAGGCTGAGCCCGCTCTGTTAGCGCAGGCGCAGCAGCAATTGTCGATCCCTGTGTGCGCGATTGGTGGTATCAGGCTCGACAATGCGGCGTCTGTGATTGAGCAGGGTGCAGACATGATTGCTGTAATCCATGATCTTTTTTCAGCACCGGACATCCGCCAGCGCGCTAGTGATTTTACAGCCTTATTTACCTAGAATAGCGTTCAACTAAATTGAGAGAAACCAGTATGAGTCATTCCGAAACCCTGTTCCAGCGAGCTTTGAAAACTATTCCGGGTGGGGTGAATTCCCCGGTACGGGCTTTTAATGGCGTAGGTGGTACGCCACTCTTTATCGAGCGTGCAAAGGGGGCTTATCTGTATGATGCAGACGGTAAGGTTTATATTGACTATGTAGGCTCCTGGGGGCCGATGATCTGCGGTCATGCTAATGATGAAATCATCGATGCGGTGAAGCTGGCGGTGGACAAGGGGTTAAGCTTTGGCGCTCCAACCGAGCTAGAGATTGAGCTGGCGGAAAAAATCTGCGCCATTATGCCTGGCATGGATCAGGTGCGTATGACCAGCTCGGGGACAGAGGCAACCATGTCAGCGATTCGACTGGCGCGTGGTTATACCGGCAGGGATAAAATCGTCAAGTTTGAGGGCTGTTACCATGGTCATGGGGATTCACTACTGGTGAAGGCGGGTTCAGGTGCGCTAACCCTGGGTGTGCCCAGTTCTCCAGGTATTCCGGCAGCACTGGCAGAAAATACCTTAACCCTTGAATACAACAATATTGACCAGGTGAACGCCTTGTTCGCTGAGCTGGGTGACCAGATCGCCTGTCTGATTGTGGAACCGGTTGCAGGCAATATGAACTGTATCCCGCCGTTGCCAGGGTTTCTTGAATGCCTGCGTGAGAACTGCAGCAAATCCGGCGCGGTTTTTATTATCGATGAAGTAATGACTGGATTTCGTGTGGGCCTGACTGGGGCGCAGGGGTATTACGGGGTACAACCCGATATCACGACGCTGGGTAAAGTGATCGGCGGCGGCATGCCGGTAGGGGCCTTTGGTGGCAAACGGGACATCATGAATCATCTGGCACCGGTTGGCCCGGTTTATCAGGCGGGTACTCTGTCTGGAAACCCGATTGCAATGACTGCGGGTTTAAAGAATCTGGAAATTATTTCACGTGCAGGTTTTTTCGAGGAGCTGACGCGAAAAACTGATTTTCTGGTTGATGGTATACTGGCAGCGGCTAAACGGCAGGGGATTGCGATGACTGCCAATAAGGTAGGGGCAATGTTCGGCCTGTTTTTTACTGACCAGCCAAAGGTACAGAGTTTTGCTGACGTAGGGCGCTGTGATCTTGAGCGCTTTAAGGCATTTTTCCATGGCATGCTGGATCAGGGTGTTAATCTTGCACCATCAGCCTATGAAGCGGGCTTTGTCAGTGCTGCACATGACGATGATATTCTGCAGCAGACCATAGATAAAGCCGAGGCGGTTTTTAAAACCCTGTAACAACTTCGTTCAGAAGCGCACCATCTGTGCGGCTACCTTGTCGCGCAGAGATTTATTGCCCAGGCGCTCGATCAGGGTCAGTGCAAAGTCCATCGCAGTACCCGGTCCTCGCGAGGTAATGATGTTATCGTCAATCTCAACCGGGTTGCTGGTAATGGTGAAGCCTGAGCTATCCAGCTGATCTAATGCGCCGGGGTAGCAGGTGACGGTTTTCCCGCTCAGTATTCCGCTGGCTGCAAGCGCCTTGGGTGCGGCGCAAATAGCGCCTACGGTTTTTCCTCTGGCATGTTGCTGCTGCAACAGGGTCTGAACCTGCGGGTTATCGCGCAGATTATCCGCACCGGGTAAACCGCCGGGCAGTACAATAAGATCGAAATCCTCATTCATGACCTGATCAATACTGGTGTCAGGGATGATAACGTTTTTTCTGCTGGCAGTTACGGGCTGGTCATCAAGACCGGCGCTGATCACCTCAAAACCTGCTCTGCGCAGTAGATCGATAATGGTTATTGCTTCGAGTTCTTCAAATCCATCTGCAAGTGGGACAAGTACTTTGGCCATTCGGCTTCCTCCTGTTGAAGGTTGGCTACCTGTTGGGATATGGTGACAAATTCAAATTCTTCGCTGGTTTGCTGCAGTTTTTCCAGCAGTATATCGATGGTGTTCTGATAGGGGTGAGCAATGGCAACTGCATGACCGTTCTCTCTGGCCAGTTCCAGCCAGCGCTCAAACTGTTGTCGAATTGAATCCGGGTTGGAGCGATCTGCATCCAGAAAAACATCACGTTTGAGAGTGGGTACCCCTGCGGCCCGTGCCTGCTGATACGCCGTACTCAATGCTGTGGTTCGGCTATCCAGAAAGTATAAAGCCTCGTTCTGCTGCTTAATGGTTTCCATGACAGGCCGCATGATATAGCCTATTTCGGTCAGTCGGCTGCCCATATGGTTGTTGATACCTTTGATGTAGGGAACATCCCGCATCATACTAATAACGCTGTCCGCAATCTCCTGTTCGGTCATCTGGTCATTCAGTGCAGTTGCTTCAATGATCAGGTCGGTAGCGGATTGCATTGGCATATGCAACATGACTTCATGCCCGTTGTCATGAGCATATTGGGCAATTTTGTGACTGTAAGTGGTATCCGGAATGATAGCAAAGGTGTGGTTGCCGGGCAGGCTCAGGACTTTTTTTGCCTGTTCAAATGAATAGCCCAGATCGTCAATCACCAGTGACAGCATGGGCTTATCAGCCCATGCTGCGGAGTTTAAAACTAACAGTAAGAGAAGCGATAAAGCTCTGATCATCCTCTACTCTGATGAATGCTATTGGCGATAGTCAGGCCCTTGAGCAGGTTGAGTGCTTCAAATAACTGATAATCCGTTTCCGATAGCTTGGCAGTGCTTTCTCCTTCGTCCTTGACGGTATCCTTGTTCGCATCAGTGGTCGCGTCCTGTTCTTCACCATTTATTGGATTGCTCAGGTGACCAGTAAGGTCTTTTTCAGAGATGCGTCGGTTGGTGCTAGCGACTTCCTTGACTTCGACATTAGTCAATTCGATATCCGGAACGATGCCTTCTGCCTGTATGGATCGACCATTCGGTGTGTAATAACGCGCTGTCGTCAGTTTAACGGCTGAACCATTGCGCAACTCCTGAATGGTCTGAACCGAGCCTTTACCAAAGGTCTTGAATCCCATGATGATGGCGCGTTTATGATCCTGCATGGCGCCGGCAACAATTTCAGAGGCTGAGGCGGAACCGCTATTAACCAGTACGACCAGCGGCGCGCCATTCAATGCATCGCCAGGAGTCGCGCTGTATTTTAAGCTGGAATCATCGATACGGCCTTCGGTATAAACAATCAGGCCATCGTCCAGGAATGCATCTGAAACACCGACAGCTCCATTTAATACACCACCAGGGTTATTTCTTAGATCGAGAATCAGACCTTTGAGCGGTGTTTCTTGCTGCAGATCGGCGATCGACTGTAGCAGGTCAGTGGTGGTGCGGGATTGGAAATTGGTGATTCGAACATAGCCATACCCAGGTTCCAGGGTGCGCTTTTTGACGCTTTTAACGCGAATAATTTGACGTGTAATGGTGATTTTCAACGGCTGGGATTCACCTTCACGCGCGATGGTCAACAAAATGTCTGTACCAGGCTTGCCGCGCATTAATTTGACCGCATCGTTTAATGTCATGCCTTTTACCGGCTTTTCGTCCAGTCGTACGATCAGGTCGCCAGCTTTGATACCGGCCTCGGAAGCCGGGGTATCATCAATAGGGGAAATAACCTTAACGAAGCCATTTTCCATGCCGACTTCTATCCCCAGGCCGCCGAACTGACCGGTAGTGCCTATTCGTAACTCGCCGAACTCTTCGGTATCGAGATATGATGAATGTGGGTCGAGACCCGAAAGCATGCCCCGAATCGCATCTTCCAGGAGTTTTTTGTCATCTACCTGTTCAACATAATCGGATTTGATTCTAGAAAATACATCGGTAAATGCCTGTAATTCTTCGAACGGTATCGTGGATTCTTCACTCTTCAACGCAAATACGCTGTGGCCAATCGCCATAGACAGCCCAATTAACAGGCCGGCGATAAAAAAAGTGGATGTTCTGAGTTTTTGTAACATGTAAATCTCCAATAAGGTCACGCGTAAGTGTAGACCATATAAATTCGCTGAAGTTGTTATTCGAGATCGATTACTCGATTTAATAAAGTTTAGACTATATAACAGTTAAGCAGAGAAGGGTATCTGCGCCGATCAGGTAGCGAACCAGTTACGCATATCGCACCACCGAGCCGGGTTTAAGGGTTTCCCTTTTTTACGGATTTCAAAATATAATCCGGGTTTGTTCTGCCCGCCGCTATTCCCAATACTGGCGACAACATCGCCCGCCTCGACCCAGTCTCCGGCTGATTTAAACAACGACTGGTTGTGGCCATATAGCGATAAATAACCATCGCCATGATCGATAATGATCAGGTTACCCATACCGCGTAACCAGTCTGCAAAAGCGACCCGGCCATGCGAGATTGCGCGCACATTATTACCCTCTGGCGCCTTGATAACCACGCCCTGCCAGCGCAGGTTGGACGGGGGTTTTTTATGGCCAAATAGCTTATTTACTTCACCTTTTACCGGCCACGCGAGCTTGCCTTTGAGTGATGCAAAAGGATCGTGGGATGCAGGGGGGGTGGGGATGTCGGTTAAAATTTCCGACAGAGAATCAATTAACTGCGTTAGATGGCGTGCATTTTCTTCCAGGTTAGACAGGGTTTTACCCTGTTTTTGTAGCTCTTTTTCCAGATTGACGAGGATGCTTTTGCGCTGTTGATGGTCGCTGGTCAAGGTGGTTTTTTGCGTTTTTAACTCTGATAGCACGGTTTGCAATTCGTTACTGGCCTGCTGTATACGCAGCTCATTTTTGCTGAGTTTCTGAAAATTGACCTGCGCTGAATCAATCAAATTCAGACGATACCGAGTGAAGTACTCATAATAGGTCAGGTTGCGTTGCATCTGCGCAGCGGATTGCTGCGAAAACAGTAGTTTGATCTGTTCCTGTTGTCCTAAGGTATACGCTGCGTAAAGCTGCTGGGCAAGTTGTTGATTTTGTTGCTGAATTGATCGCTGAATCTGCTGTTTGTCTTGCTTTAGGCTGGCCAGTGTTTGTTGTTTTTGCTTTAGGGCCTGGTTAGAGCGGCTGATTTGTTCGCTCACCTGGCCTATCTTTTTTTCGATAACGCGCAATTGTTTGCTGTAACTGGATTTGCTGTTTTCCTTAACTTCAATGGTACGGCGCAATTTTTCGATGCGGGATTTAAGCTGAGTGAGCTCTTTTTCCTTGCTGCTCCTGTCATCGCTAAACGCATAACCATGAAAGACAATTATGAAGGCTGTGAAGGCAATAAGCAGGTAACGCATGGTTTTGGAGCGGTTTATTATGTATTTGATTTTATGAATATTAATGATGAATTGTTGAAAAAATGTCTGATTCATATCAAGTGCTGAATTGATGATACTCGAAACCAGCAATAATGGCGATGCTGTTATAGACAAAGCAGGTTTGTTACTACATAATTGAAAACTAATATTAGCACATCATGATAGAGCACTAATGAGACTTGATACTATCCTCCCTGGCGATACTCCTCAGCTACTTACCCGAGAAGAAGACATTGAAAGAGCGTCGCGTTCCCTGAAGGCAATGTCGCACCCTTTGCGATTAAAGATCCTTTGTACATTAGGCGATCAGGAAGTTAGCGTGCAGGGGATTGTTGAAAATGTAGGGACCTCTCAAAGTAATATCTCCCAACATCTGGCAATTTTACGTGATAAGGGTATATTAGCGTCTCGTAAAGACGCTAACCGTGTTTATTACCGTGTCGGTGACGCACGCACGCTGCGCTTAATAAGTATGATGCAAGAAGTTTTCTGTACATCCTGAGTATATGCCTGAACAAATAATTGAGTTTTCAACCAGACATCCGTTTCTGGTTCTGTCCTTTGCTGCCCTGTTAGGGGTAATAATATTTAATGAGTTTCGGCGTTTAACGCAGAAGTTTTCGAATATTGGCCCTGCCGCTGCGATAGGGGTTATCAATCATGAAAATGCGGTTTTGCTTGATGTGCGAGAACAAAGCGAAACCAGCGAAGGTATGATTGCTGATGCTGTTCATATACCCCTGAGCGTATTTCCAGGGCGTGTTACCGAGATGGATAAATATAGAGATTCCACGGTTATTGTTTACTGTCGTAGTGGTAATCGTTCAGGTAGCGCCTGCAGAACGCTCACCCAGCGTGGCTTTGAGAAGGTATACAATCTTGCCGGCGGTATAATGGCCTGGCAGGACGCACATTTACCGATTCAGAAAAATAAGAAAAAGAAAAAATAAAAAATGGCGGATGTGGTGATTTACAGCAGCGCTTTCTGCCCCTACTGCACCTGGGCTAAACAAATGCTGCAATCCAAACAGGTCGACTACAAAGAGATCAGAATCGATCAGGAACAGGGCGCACATGAAGAAATGCTGGCCCGAAGCTCTGGAATGATGACTGTGCCACAGATTTTTATCGGAGACTTTCATGTCGGTGGATACACTGATATGGTTAAGCTCGATCAGGACGGTAAACTCGATCCTTTATTAATGGGTTGATTGAGAGGCGCTGTTGCCTCAGCTCGCGTCACTGCTTTAATGTAATCACTAAAACAATAACCTTAAGATAAATTCCATGAATGATTCAACCAAGCCAGAAAACCAGTTCGCTATCCAGAAGCTCTACATCAAGGATGTCTCGTTTGAGTCGCCCGCGACACCTGAAGTCTTCAGTTTTACCAAGTGGGAACCGAAGATAGATCTTAACCTGAATAACACCAATAAACAGGTGGCCGAAGGTGTTTATGAAGTAGTTTTGAGTGTGACAGCAACCGCCAGTCAGGATGATAAAACGGCATTCCTGGTTGAGGTTCAGCAGGCGGGTGTGTTCAATGTTATCGGTTTTAACGCGGACGACACGCGCTATATCCTGAATGCTCAGTGTATGACTATCTTATTTCCCTATGCTCGAGAAGTGATATCCGACCTGACCAGTCGTGGTGGCTTTCCTCCATTATTATTAAATCCAGTAAACTTCGACGCGTTGTTTGCCAGTGCGGTTCAACAGCAGAACCAGGCTAAAGCGGAAGAAGCGGTTAAGCACTAAACCTGCCGCGACAGGTTTTACACTAACTTCAGGAGTGTAATCTATGACCAGGCCTGCAAAGGTTGCAGTGATAGGAGCCGGTTCCTGGGGTACCGCGCTATCACTTCAATTAGCCAGAAATGGACATACAGTCCAACTGTGGGGACATGACCCACAGCATATACAACGTCTGATCCAGGATAAGCAGAATAAAGAATTTCTCCCCGGTATTGAATTACCCGCAAACATTCATCCCGTTGCATCTCTGTCTCAGGCAGTAAACGATGTGCATTTTATTTTACTGGTGATTCCGAGTAAGGCTTATAGGGGTTTTTTAAAACAGTTAAAGCCTCTGATTTCATCTGATACCCGCGTTTTCTGGGCCAGTAAGGGGTTTGAGATTGAGTCGGGTAAGTTTCTGCATGAGCTGGTTGTCGAAGAGTTAGGTATCGAACACTATGGTGTGATTTCAGGGCCGACTTTTGCAACGGAAGTAGCAAAAGACCTGCCGGCAGCAGTAACCTGCGCAGGTAATCATGCTGAATCGACCCAGCAGGTTGCAGAGTTGTTGCATGGTGGACATTTTCGCTGCTATACCTCCAGTGATGTCATTGGTGTTGAGATTGGCGGGGCGTTGAAAAATGTACTCGCGATAGGAGTAGGTGCTGTTGATGGTCTGGGGTTTGGTGCAAATACGCGAGCAGCTCTGATTACTCGAGGGCTGGCCGAGATCATGCGCTTCGGCGAGCGCATGGGTGCTAACCGAGAAACCTTGATGGGGCTTTCTGGTCTGGGTGACCTGATTCTCACCAGCACCGATAACCAGAGTCGAAACCGGCGTTTTGGGCTGGCTGTGGGGCAGGGCATGAGTATCGATCAGGCGATGGAGTCGGTGCAGCAAACGGTGGAAGGCTATCGAGCGAGTCGCGCGATTTATGAGATAGCGCAAAAAATTGGGGTCACTTTACCCATTATGGAGCAGATCTATCTGGTGCTGTATCAGGGTAAGTCGCTGGTTAACGCGGTTGCTGATCTGGAGAATCGCGATCAGAAGTCAGAAACTGAGCATCCCTATTAATCTCACCAACTGCCTGAGACCTTCATACTCCGGAAGTGTCCTGTATGGCTTTGCAGGGTTTCTTATGCGCCGCTGAAACCCAGTTGGCGCCAGCTTTCATAAACCGCTATTGCAACGGTATTCGACAGGTTCAGGCTTCTGGAATGCTCGAGCATAGGCAGACGAGCTTTCTGCTCTGGGGGTAAACTGTGCAGTATTTCTGTCGGCAGCCCACGAGTTTCAGGGCCAAACAGTAGGACATCATTTGGTTGATAAGGTATCTCGCAGTAGTTTTGATGGCCTTTGGTGGTAAATGCATAGAGTTTATGAAAATCAACTGCTGACAGAAAATCCTCATACGACTCGTGCTGGATGACCTGAGCCCATTCGTGATAATCAAGTCCAGCCCTGCGTAATAATTTATCCTCAAGTGCGAAGCCCAAAGGTTTAATCAGGTGTAGCTGGTATCCTGTGTTTGCAGCCAGCCTGATAATATTCCCTGTGTTGGGTGGGATTTCGGGTTCAAATAGTACGATATGAAGCATAATCAGGTATTTATTTAATTTGCCTTGAAATATAATGTATAAAGTCTAAAATTTATAGCAATGACAATAGGTTATATTACTTATTTTAAGCAATCTCTAGAATAATAATAATGATAGCGCCGGATGTTACAGGTTGCTTGTCTGGAGTGGCAGAGTAGCAACTGATGGTTTATGGTGCGAGCGCAGCGTCATTCTACACATTTGGCGCTCTCTCGCGTCGACGATCAGGTGCGAGAGTTTCTATTGCTTATTAAACGCTAACAATTATGTTGAGTAACTTTGTCCAGGTCGAATGCGCCTGGTTGATGTGGTAAAACGCGAGAAGTGTAAATGCTGGGATTGTTTTCTTCAAAACCAACGGGCTATCAGGTAGGAGTAGATTTTACGTCCACCGGTGTGGCAGCTGTTGAGGTCGCTACCAGAAAAAAGAACTCTGGTGCAGTCCGGCGTAGCGCTTTTATGCCGGCGGTTGGGGTAAAAGAGCAAACGCAGGTGTTAAAGCAATGGGTAGATCAGAACGGGCTTAAGGATACACCCTGTGTCAGTCTGATTGCCAAGCACGACGTTCAGGTATTTCAGCTGGACAAACCTGCGGTTGAAGACAATGAGCTGATACAGGCGGTCAGCTGGAAGATAAAGGACTTAATCAGTTACGATGTTTCCACTGCTGTGGTTGACGTGTTTGATATGCCGCCTTCTAGCAAAAGTCCTGTCAGTCATATCAATGCCGTAGTCGCGAATGAAAAGGTTGTGGGCTCCTATGTTGATATTATCAAACAGTCGGGGCTTGAGCTAAAGGCAATAGATATCCACGATCTGGTTGCCAGAAACTATTGCCTGCTACAGGAAAGCGAAGGTCAGACCAGTGCCATATTACAGTTCTCAGACCATCAGGGGCGGATTTCCATTTACCACAATAATGATCTGCATGTGGCCCGCGATTTTAAGATCGGATTGCTGGATATTGAGGGAGCGGAAGATGCCGAGGCACTTTATGATAATCTGCTGCTGGAATTACAACGCTCTATGGACTATTTTGAGGCGACTTACGGCCTGGCCGCAGTCCATCGAATGGTAATCTTCCCGCAAACGGCAGTGGTTGAAAAAATGGCGAAATATCTGCAAAACTATCTACCCTACGAGCTTGATTTTGCACAAATAATGATTGAGTCGAATGCGACTCCTTCCCTGGATCCCCATTGTTTCGCAGCTTACTGCGCGGCCCTGCGCGGGATTCAACAATGATTGTTCAGGAAATTAATCTTTATCAAGAACGCTTCAAGGAAAAGAAGCTGTTGCTCAGCGCACTGAATGGATTAATTTTGTCCGGGCTAGTGATATGCGCCCTGATTGCCTTGAGTTTTCTATATACAAATATGATCGCTGAGGAAACCTTACGTCTGCAACAGAATGAACAACAGAAGCTGCTTTCCAGCCAGCGCCTGGAGCAACTGAAAAAAGAACTGGAAAGGCTTCTCGCTGCGAATGATCTGGATCAGCAGATTTTACAGCTTTCTAAAGATATTAAAGTTCGCAAGCGTATGCTGGACTTTGTGGAAAATAATCAGTTTGGATCGGGCCAGGGTTTTTCACAGAACCTGTCCGAGTTGGCAAGTCTGTCGGGCAGCGATCTGTGGTTAAATCAGATATCTCTGGCTGGTGATTTTATCCGAATATCAGGTAGTGCTTTACAGGCAGAAACAGTGCCAGAGTACTTTACTCGATTTCAGGCGCGAGATTTATTTGAGGGGCATGTGTTTGATGTTTTTGAACTGGGCAGAGACGAACAGCGTGACTGGAAAGTGGATTTTGTGATTGCGAGTAGAGCCGCAAGCGATGAATAGTCAATATAAACAATACGCTGCGAAATTCGATGCGCTTTCGATCAGGGAGCGCGCTTTAATTGTTGTTACGCTGCTGGTCGTGGTGTGTTATCTGTGGTGGTATCTGTTCGCCATGCAACAGCTTGAGACTCGTGCGTCGCTTATTCAGCAAAATTCTGCTATCGAAAATGAAATTCAGCTGCTGGATAACACCAGTAGTCAGATTGCGCAGAGCATAAAAGAAGGTGTGAATAAGCCTAAATTAGCCCAGCTCGATTTATTGCGCGGAGAGCTGGAGAGAGTGAAACAGCTGTTACAACGGAAAACGCTTGAGCTCATTGAGCCGGACGATATGTTCGAGCTGATGCAGAACATGATTTTTAAAGACTCAAAACTTAAACTGACGGGCTTAAAAAGAAAAGAAGTGCGCCCTGCTTTCCAACCAGAGTCCCCGGATGATCAACAGGCTGAAATTTATCGACATGTGATGCAGATAAACTTTCAGGGCTCGTATCTGGATATACTCAATTACGTTAAAAATCTCGAAACGCTACCGTGGAAATTAATCTGGGATCGTATTTCGTTGGAACTGGAAGAGTATCCTACGATAAAGGTCGAAATTGAAATTTCTACACTCAGCGATAGTGAGCATTGGGTGGGGTTGTGATGCGGATACTGTTACTACTTTGCGTGGCTTTGCTAAGCACTCAGTCGATTGCGGACGAGATGCGCGACCCAATGAAGCCTCCAGCGTTTGCACTGAATAAATTCAGGCTGGAAAAATTAAAGAATACGGCTGTAGTTAATAAACCAGCTAACAGTGAAAAGCAGAAAAAACCGTGGGTATTGAACTCAATCCTTATCTCATCTGGCAGGCAGCATGCCATTATTAATAATACGCTGGTGAGAAAAGGAGAAAAGATTGCGGGTGCCAGACTAGTCAGCCTGCAGCCTGACCACGTCAGGTTGGTCCGCAATGGTAAAGTTATTGTTCTGAAGCTACCCGGTGTAGATTACTCGATTAAAAAATCTCTCAACGAGAAGAAGTTATGATAAATCTCAGGGCCTTAGTTATTTCATCCTTATTGTTTCTGGTTTCCTGTGCGAGCCAGCAGACTCTGGAAAGAAGTCAACAAACCAAAGATGATATTCGTGCTCATATGCAGCAGGCGAGTGATGAAGTTGTTTCTGACCCCATTCAGGCCCCACCTGAAGTGATGAACGACCTGATGCCGCCAACAGGAATTCTGGTGCCGGGTTTAAAGGCGGATGTTAAACCTGAACCTCGATTCGATATTTCGGTTGCAAATGCACCAGCCGATGTTTTCTTTATGAGCCTGGTGGCCGATACCGATGTGAATATGGTAGTGCACCCCAGTGTGAGCGGGAATATCAGCCTGGATCTGAAAAAGGTCAGCGTAGAAGATGTGATGAAGCTGGTTCGTGAGGTTTATGGCTACGAATACCGTAAGACAGACAATGGTTATATTGTATTGCCTGCGCGCATTCAGTCGCGCATCTTCCAGGTTAACTACCTGAATATCAGCCGCGATGGCGAGTCAAGCATGACGGTAAGTTCGGGTCAGATTAATAACTCTGGTAATAATAATTCAAACGGGAATGACAATAACAGTGATAACGGTTCGTCATCCCAGAATAATACAGAAACTCTGAGATCCAGTAGTATTAAAACGACCAGCAAGGCTGACTTCTGGTCTACGCTGGCAGCAACAATCCAGGCTATTGTGGGACAGGGTGCGGGCCGCTCAGTGGTTGTAGACCAGCACGCGGGTCTGGTTATCGTGCGTGGTATGCCTGGTGAGTTAAGGGACGTAGAGGCGTATTTAAATAGTGCGCAGAAAAACCTGCAAAGACAGGTGATACTGGAAGCCAAGATTATTGAAGTTAAACTGAATGATAGTTACCAGTCGGGTATAGACTGGGCGGCATTGGCATCCAGGTCAGGGGATAGTATTTTTGCGGGTACAGCAGGCATTCAAAATGGTTCTGCTGCCTTATATGATTCTAACGGCGTGTTTACTCCTACGCAGGCACTTACAGCTGTTGATAATGCGTCTTTCGCAAATATGTTTGCTATTGGTGCCGGAGCTGATGACTTTGCTGTGCTGCTCAGATTGTTAAGCTCTCAGGGTGATGTTCAGGTGCTTTCCAGTCCTCGGGTTTCTACGGTAAATAACCAGAAGGCGGTAATAAAAGTCGGTTCGGATGAGTTTTTTGTTACCGAAGTGACATCAACCACTTCTACTGGCGCAATCACTTCCCTGACTACGCCCAGTGTTACTTTGACACCTTTCTTTTCTGGTATAGCTCTGGATGTGACGCCCCAGATTAGTGAGGAAGATCAGGTAATTCTGCACATTCACCCCAGTGTCAGTGAGGTGAATGACCAGACCAAAAATATCACCATAGGTGGACAGACGCAGCAATTACCTCTGGCGCTAAGCACTGTGCGTGAGTCTGATTCAGTGGTTAAGGCGATGAGTGGTCAGGTAGTAGTTATTGGTGGTCTGATGCAGAACAGTACTGCAAATGATGACTCGGGTGTTCCTGGTGTCAGCGATGTGCCTTTTTTGGGTAACTTTTTTGGACAGAAGCGAAAGATAAATACGCGTAGTGAACTGGTCATACTGTTGAAACCTCTGGTGGTAAACAGTAACCAGACCTGGTCCAGTTATATTCGTCAGAGCCAGCAGCGTATAGAGCAACTGCAGAAGGTCGAGCAGGGTAATCCAGAAGGTGAGTAATGTATGAGCAATATTATGGCCTGAAGGAGAAGCCCTTTAATCTTACCCCGGATACCGAATTCTATTGCCAGACGTTAACGCATCAGGACGCTTTGAATGTGCTTGCGGTGGCGATAAAAAACGGAGAAGGGTTTATCAAGTTGACGGGGGAAGTAGGAACAGGAAAAACCCTGCTATGCCGTAAATTGCTTAACCTGCTTGATGACAGTTTTGAAACTGTTTATATCCCTAACCCATATATGAGTTGTGACGCGCTTTTGCGTGGTGTGGCCGAAGAAATGGATATCCTTGATCAGGTAGACGGCGCTCACTATCTTTCAGCAATCAACCTAAAGCTAATCGAGAATGCCAGAGCAGGCCGCAAAACAGTAATTTTGCTGGATGAAGCACAATCGTTGCCAGTAGAAAGTCTGGAGGCCATTCGTTTACTGAGTAACCTTGAAACTGAGAAGAAGAAACTGGTGCAGATCGTGCTGTTCGGTCAACCGGAATTAGACCGAAAACTGAGTGATGATTCAATTCGTCAATTGAGGCAACGCATCGCACATAGCTGTCAACTCTCCGCGCTGAATGACGAAACAATTAAGCAGTATGTGCAGCACCGACTAAAATCTGCCGGATACAACGGGCCGAATTTATTTGACGAGACTTCACTGAAGTTGTTATGTAAAAAAACTCAGGGCGTTCCGCGCCTGATCAATCTGATCTGTAACAAGGCGCTGATGTTGGCCTACTCCAGTGGCAGCTTTTATGTGACGGCGAAACAGATTAAACAGGCAGCAGAAGACAGCCATCAGGTTAAGCTATCCAGTTTGAGTTTTGCGGGCCTATTGCGGCAGTTGACGGTTTATGCAGTTCCATTATTACTACTACCAATGATCACTCAGGGTCTGATATGAGTGTTATCAATAGCGTACTGAAAGATCTGGATAGTAAACCAACCTCCTTTGCGCCGCTCGGAGTGAGTACGGTAGCCGATTCGAGTACGAAAACATCGCCCTTTACACGCTACTGGTGGGTTGTAATACCGGTGGTATTGCTGGCAATTGGTGTTTACGCTGTTGGGGCTATTGAATCTTTGCATCAGGTTCAGGTTGATCAAGCTTTGAAATCACCTTCAGCTATTAAGGGACTGGAGACACCGATTGAACAAGTTGTTGCTACGCAGAAAAATGCAGAGGAAACACTACAGCCTGCTGCTTCAGCTCAGCTGCTTCCGAATCAAATCACCGGTTTGCAGATCAGCGAGAATGCAGAGTATATGCAGCTGGAATTTCAGTTGACTGAGTTTGCTCCGAGTTTCCTGAAACAACGTTCAAATAATCGTTATGTGTTCATCATCAGAGATGTGGCAAATGCAATTTCTGCTCCCATTATTGCCGACAGTCCCTGGTTAAAGCAGATTCAGATTTCGACTCTGGAACCGGATATAGAGATTCGTTTTGATACGCAGCCGGGTGTGCTGGTTGATACGCAGGAACGTCGAGATGACTCGGCTTATTACTGGTTGATTCGTTTAAAAAAGAATCTGATGCTTAATCAGGACAATAAGGTGTCAGTGCAATCAAAAGGGGCTGTGGATAAGAGGGTGATTGATGGGGTATCGCAGTCTGAGCAGAAAACAGGCTCCCCATCTCCAGTGCTAGAAATGCCTGAGGAAAAACAGGTTAGTTCTCCAGTGAAGCTCCAGATACGCCCGGTAAAGAATCAGGCTAGCGATCAACTGCGATTAGATGCTGCAATCAATTCAGCTAAACAGGGCGACCTGACCTCAGCCACACAGGCTTTACAGCAGTTATTAGGTAGTGACGTAGACAGGCAGGCGCGAATCCATTTGCTGAGTATTCTGGATGCTAAAAAAATGCCTGAAACGTTTAATTCTATCCTGGATAGCTCGCTGGAGATTTATCCAGGTGACATTGTATTTCAGTTATATGAAGCGAACAGACTGTTTTCAGAGAAACAATATCAGCGTTTGATCGATAAATTCAGTTCTGTGACAGACAACCTGCAAATGGTCAGCTTGATGGCGACCAGTTATCAGCGTACCGAGCAGCACCAGCTTGCTGTGGAGTATTTTGGCCTGGCTTTAAAGATGAACCCTCAGCAGCCCCGGCTCTGGATTAGTTTAGCGATTTCACAGCAGAATCTGTCGCAACGCGACCAGGCTCTGGATTCATATCAAATGGCATTACGTAGCGGAGCTATGAGTGAGCGCCTGCATGAATTTGTACAGTCTAAAATTAAACAGTTATCCAACTAATATCAGGAGATAACCGAAACCTATGGCTTTCCGAAAAAAAATACGTTTAGGTGATCTACTGGTTGAGAAAGGGTTAATCACCGACGATCAACTGCAGCTTGCATTGCAGGAGCAGAAAAAGCTGGGACGTAAGCTCGGGAATACACTTATCGAACTGGGTATGATCGATGAGCAAAGTATTTTAAACCTGTTGTCGAGTCAGCTTGGTATTCCACTGGTAGACCTGAGAAACTTCACCTACGATGAAGCTGTCGTGCGTACGCTCTCGGAGAGTATTGCAAGAAGATATCGTGCCATAGTGCTGGAGGACCGAGCGACCGATTATCTGGTGGGTATGGCTGATCCTACCGATCTATATGCACTAGATGAAATTCAGGAAAAATTATCCAAACCTGTGAGCCAGGCGATAGTGCGTGAAGGTGATCTATTATTAACCTTTGACAAGGTTTATCGCCGTACTGAAGAGATTAGTGCACTGGCTGAAGAACTGGGTCAGGAATTATCCAGCGGCAGTGCCGAGCTGACTAATCTGCTGCAGGCGGAAATGACCGATGCACCGGTAGCCAAACTGTTACAGTCGATTTTTGAGGATGCTGTTCAGGTTGGTGCGTCCGATATTCATATCGAACCGGATAAAAATGTGATTCGTATACGCCAGCGTATAGATGGCGTGTTGCATGAGCAGGTGATGAAGGAGATACAGATCGCTCCCGCTGTTGTGGTGCGTTTGAAACTGATGGCGGGTTTAAATATCTCTGAAAAACGCTTACCACAGGATGGTCGTTTTCAAATGACTGTGAATAATCGGGATATCGATGTGCGTCTATCTACAATGCCAGTTCAATATGGCGAATCCGTCGTGATGCGATTATTAGATCAGACTCGCGGTGCTCTTAATATTGAGCAGCTTGGTATGCCGCCGGAGCTGCTTAGGCTGTTTCGAAAGAATTTTCACCTGCCGCACGGCATGGTGCTGGTAACGGGGCCAACAGGAAGTGGTAAAACAACTTCGCTATATGCCGCGTTGAGTGAGCTGAATAAGGCAGAAGCAAAAATTATCACCGTAGAAGACCCGGTTGAGTATCGCTTGAGTCGAATCAGTCAGGTGCAGGTTAATTCAAAAATTGGTTTAAGTTTTGCCTCTGTATTGCGAGCTGCTTTAAGGCAGGATCCCGATATTATCATGGTGGGTGAAATGCGTGATCGGGAAACCGTTGAAATAGGGGTCAGTGCAGCGATGACAGGGCATCTGGTATTGTCTACGTTGCACACCAATGATACCGTTTCTACCGCTACCCGCTTGTTGGATATGGGCGTTGAAGGTTATCTGCTGGCGACGACCTTGCGTTCAGTGATTGCTCAGCGTCTGGTTCGAAAAGTGTGTAGCAGCTGTGCTGAAACCTATATTCCTGATGTTTTTGAAGCCACCTGGATTCGTGACCAGTTACATCTTGATAGTGAGAAGTTTGAATATAAAAAAGGCAAAGGCTGTATGCACTGCGGGTTTACCGGCTATCATGGCCGTATGGGTGTATATGAATTGCTGGTGATGAATTCAGAGCTCGCTGAAGCATTGCGTCGAGATGATACACAGGGTTTTGTAGAAGCAGCAGCGAGAGCGCCTGGTTATCAACCGCTGGTGAACGTGGCGCATGATTATGCAAGCAAGGGTTTAACTTCTATAGATGAGGTGCTGAAACTGGCGGGTCAGTCGCGTGAAGAGCTGCTCGAGGATGAAGTATTAGAGCTTGAGCTGGAGCCAGGTGAATAATGCCTTTATACAGCTACAAAGGTAGACGACAAAACGGCGAGCTGGCAGAAGGCGAGCTGGAGGCGTTAAATAGCAAGGCAGTTGCCGGACAGTTAATGGAGAAGGGCGTGATTCCGTTAACCATATCTGAGAAAAAAGTCCAGGTTGATGTGCTCGAGCAGTTCAAAGAAAGGCTTGATCTGTACACGGTTAGCATCGAAGAATTGCTGATGTTTACGCGCCAAATGGCTGCACTGATTAAGGCGGGTATACCCGTGACTCGGGCGATTACCGGTATACTCGAATCCATCAGTAATCCGTTACTGATTAAGGCATTAAAAGATACCAATGAGCAACTGGAATCGGGTCGTAGTCTTTCCATAGCATTCGCCAGACACCCCAAGGTGTTTAACAATCTATACATCAGCATGATACAGGTGGGTGAAAACACCGGTCAGCTGGATGGTGCGTTTGCCCAGATGGCCAGTTACATCGATCGCAATCGACGTATGAGTCATAATATTTCAGCGGCCCTGCGTTATCCCACCATTGTAATTACAGCGATTGTTATTGCGCTGGGAATTGTTAATTTATTCGTTATTCCCAAGTTCGCTTCATTTTTTGAAGCCAATAATCTGGAGTTACCCTGGCAAACGATCGTGCTACTCACCACGTCCAACTTCTTTGTAGATAACTGGCCGTATATGCTGGTTTTAGGCATTCTAGTTTGGGCAGGATTTAAGCGATATATTGGAACCGTAAATGGTCGCTATAAATGGCATCACTTTATTCTTCGCTTACCAGTGATCGGAGATATATTGTTGCGCGCGTATCTGGCTCGTTTTGCGCGTTCATTTTCCATGGCGTATGGCGCTGGTGTACCTATCGTCCAGGGTATGGGGGTGATCTCTAGATCAGTAGGTAATGATTTTATTGCTGACCATATTTCAAACATGCGCGAAGGTATAGAGCGTGGCGAGCCGTTGACTTTGACTGCGCAGAAAACGGGAATGTTTACCCCAGTGGTGATGCAGATGTTTGCGGTCGGGGAAGAGGCGGGGAATCTGGAAGAAATGATGGATTACATCGCCGATTTCTATGAAGAGGAAGTTGATTACGATATTAAAACCCTGTCAGATAAACTTGAACCAATAATATATGTGTTTGTTGGTGCGCTGGTACTGATTCTGGCTATGGGTATATTTGTGCCAATGTGGGATATCAGTAAGCTTGCAGGCTAAGGCTGATATTCATGAATGATTCTGGTCAAATTTCCTGATGAGTAAGAGTTTGGGTTCACAGCCGGAAGCAGGTAGATTTCGTTCCATATTGGCGGTAATCATCATCCTGGGGTTTATCTTTTTATTTTTATCTTATACAGAGAGCTTGTCTCAGAAAGCTGAAATTATTGCCAGGGATGTTGTTTTAACTGATATCAACTACTCGCTATCAATGATGTTGTATGATTTTGTGGTTAAGGGTAAGCAAGAGGATTTAAAGAAGTTTGATAATGAAAACCCTTTTATCCCTTTGGCAATTTATCGCTCGTTACCTACGAATTATCATGGGGTTGTTAAAAGCGTATCTGGGGATTCAAAGTCAGGTTGGTACTTTGAGATTGATAATCAGCTGACTGTTTATTTAAGTAGTAATCACAGTATTACTCGTTACCAGCTAAAATTTCAGCAGTCGAGTGATGATAAAGTGGGACAGTTGGTATTAAGCAAGGTAGAACAGTAAAAAAAGCCAGGCAGGTTTATCCGTGCCTGGCTTTATTTCTTTTGATGAAACGTTTTCCTTAGCCGCCGCAGATTAGAGTGGCGGTCGCCTGTGCATCAGCAGCATCATATCCTGCAGTTGCGGTGTTGGTGTCCTGGAAAATTGTGCAGGAAACAGTAGTCCCCGCTCCGCCTGAACAGTCGCCGGTTCCATTTACAGCGTATACCGGAGAGGCAACTGGAAAAGCATCTGTTTGAAACAGAGGTGCGAGAATTGTAGTTGTGCATATATTTGCTGCGGTAAGATCTACTGCATATGAACCATCAACAACACCGCCAGCATAGTTAATAGATGAGGCGCTGGCTAACTCAGCAGCGATTCCAGATAAGGCCGCGTTTCTTGCATTACCAGATAAATCCTGAAATTTACCCAATGCGGTGACACCCAGAATACCTAATAATACGATTACCACCACCAGCTCGATGAGGGTGAAACCGCTTTGTGATTTTTTCATAATGCTTACCTCTGAATTGTGAGAAATGAATTTAGCCGGTTATTTTTTACTTTTAAAGTTAAAGTAATATACTTATTAAGCGCTTTAAGTAAATGATTTTACATTAAAATAGACTATAGATTATGCAATTGCAAGGTGGATATCAGAAAGGTTTTACATTAATTGAGTTGATCTCGGTTGTAATCCTGTTGTCCATTCTGGGTGTGGTTGCATTTGCGCGTTTAGGGGATATGAAAGGCTATGAATCGACAGCTTTTTTCAATGACACTGTGTCGGCTCTGCAATATGCTCAAAAACTTTCCGTTAGTACCGGGTGTAAGGTTCAGGTGACCTTGACCACAACCAGTTATGCCCTGCATCAGGGTGCTGCAGGATGTGGAGATACGGCTTATCCCTATACACTGGCAGTAGCTAATCCTGCGAATCGTAATAGTGATTACCTGGCTAACGCTCCTGCGGGTGTTACCATTACTTCTAGCGTCGCTTTTCCTGTCAGAGTTCGGTTTACACCTGATTCCTCATTGGAAAACCTGGCTTCAGACACGGTGTTCTCGATTGGTGCAAAACAGTTTACGTTGTTTATAAACTCAGGGCTGGTAGATGTTCATTAAGTCTCTACGCTTGGGCACTGCTTTTACCCTGATCGAGATTCTGGTGACCATCGTCGTGATTAGCATCGCTGGTACTGCATTAATGAGCGTTTATACGAGTCTGGTGGCTCGCAGTGCAAACCCTGTCATCCAGCAGCAGGCGCTGGTCATCGCTGAAGCTTATATGGAAGAAATCCGGTTGAAGGCGTTCAATGACCCGGATAGTGTCGAAGGGGAAACGCGATCTACCTATGATGATATTCAGGATTACAATGGCTTGCCGGATACACGTGTTAGAGACCAGAATGGATTACTGATTCCTGGTTTATCGGCTTACAGCGTTAATGTCAGCGTGACGCCACAGGGTATTGCATCGGTTCCGAACGCAGACGCTATGCGTATTGATGTTGTTGTTGGTCACCCAGCGATAGACCCTGTCACCCTGTCCAGTTTCCGGGTGAATTACTAATGTATAGGCAGCAGGCCTTCACGCTGATTGAGTTGATTGTGGTTATTGTGCTGCTGGGCGTCATGGCTGCGGGAGCTGGATTGCTGATAGCGCGTCCGATTGAGGCTTATACTGATCAGGTGCGCCGCCAACAGCTGGTGGACTCGGCTGAAATGTCATTGCGAAAGATTGTGTCAGATATCCACCGGGCTTTACCTAACAGTATTCGAGTCACCGATAACGGTCCAGCAGGTTGGGCGCTTGAAATGATAAACACGGTGGATGGGGCGCGCTATCGAGACGAAGCGGGCGGGGTATATGGCACTGCGGCACAAATCCTCGATTTTTCGACATTCGATAGTGATTTTAACCTGTTGGGCAGGTTTTCTAACTTGAATGCTACCGCCTATCCTTCGATCTATGCTTATCGTGTAGCGATTTATAATACCAATAATGTCGGCATTTATAATGATGCTGCCCTGGGGCTGAATCCGGGCGTGATCAGTGCCGCCGGGATCACGCTTGATCTTGATGGCGGTGAGGAGCGAGTGACGCTGGCTACACCGCATAAATTCAGCTTAAGCTCACCGGGTCAGCGAGTGTTTCTGGTTGATGGGCCGGTCAGCTATGTTTGTAGTAGCGGCTCCGGTTTGAGCCGATATGCCGGGTATGCATTTCAGGCCTCACAAAGTAGCACCGATACGGTTGCTGAGCTAGCGGCGTTGGCTGGTGCTGTCGGGGGGGCGGTGGCTAGTGATGTGGTTGCCTGCGATATCGATTACCAACAGGGCACCCCGCAGCGCGGAGGGTTGATAACCCTCGAGCTGTCGCTGAGTGCTGCAGGGGCTGGAACAGTGACGCTGTTACAACAGGTGCATGTGGATAACCTGCCATGATCAATCTTTCACAGAAAGGGTTTTCTCTGGTGACGGCAATTTTTTTGCTGGTGGTACTAGCTGGGTTACTGGGTTATATGGTTAATCTGAGCGTCGTCCAGCACAATACGGTTGCAATGGCTGTACGTGGCGCTCGCGCTATTCAGGCTGCACGCTCGGGCTTAGACTATGCGATTTATCAGGTGTTACCGGCAGGTAACGGCTGTCCACAGGTTGCTGCGAATATCAGCTTTAGTGCAGCTGAACCCGCATTACTGCCCTTTACAGTAAGTTTGAGCTGTTCGCAGTCCGATCATATTGAAGGTGTTGAGACAGTTACGGTTTACGAGCTGACTGCTGAGGCAGTCAGTGGCAGCTATAGTCTGGGCGGGCGCGCAAATCCTGACTACATTTCACGCCGTTTACGTGCTACAGTGTCCGCTAATCCGCCGTAAAAAACATTATATATCAGATATTTCTGCCTATATTTTAAAGTGCTGTTTGAATTGTTGAAATTTCAACAGTATACTCATTTTACTTTTCTCCAATGATGCCTCATGAGTTCTGATTCGATGCAGCGTCCTACTCTTTTATTAGTCGATGATGATTCGATTATTGCCGAGAGTCTGGAATATATACTGAGCGACGAATATGACGTCAAAATTGCATTTGATCGCCTCAACTGTATCAAGGTGCTGGCAAGTTATGCTGTTCCACCCATGCTGGCTCTGGTTGACCTGGGCCTGCCTCCAGATACCCATAAACCGGACGAAGGTTTTGCTGTTATCGAGTACATCCACGAGCAATTTCCGGCGACACAAATTATTGTTCTGTCAGGTCAGGATGACCGTAAATATGTGGAGAGCGCAAAAAAGCTGGGTGCTGTTGATTTTATTTCCAAACCCTGCGACGTGGCAGCGCTTAAAGCGCGTTTGCGCCCCTATCTGGCTGCTGAGCATCAGGGGCTGGCAGAGCAACGACCGCTTAACGGTATCGTAGGGCAAAGCCCGGCTATAGAGTTGCTTCGCATGCAGATCAAGCAACTGGCAGACTCCCCTTATCCTGTTTTAATTGAAGGTGCGTCAGGCAGCGGCAAGGAATTAACCGCGCAATATCTGCACAGTTTAAGCATGCGTAAAAACAGTCCGTTTTTTACGTTAAATTGTGCCGCATTCAATGGTGAGTTGCTGGAATCACAGTTATTCGGGCATGCACGCGGTGCATTTACTGGCGCAACCGACTCAAAAAGCGGTTTTTTTGAAGAGGTCGGTGAGGGGACTTTGCTGCTGGATGAAATTGCTGATTTGCCACTGGATTTGCAGGCTAAATTGCTGCGCGTACTGGAAAATGGTGAGTATTATCGCTTAGGTGAAACGCGAGCGCGTACTTCAACTGCGCGTGTATTGGCGGCGAGTAATAAAGATCTGTTATCAGCAATCGACAATGGGCAGTTCAGGGAGGACCTCTATCACAGGTTGAGTGTTTTAACTTTAAGGGTTCCCGGGTTATATGAGCGAGGTGAGGATAAGCTGATTTTACTGGATCATTTCCAGCAGTTGGTGAATGCCCAGATCCAGGGCTTTGTGCTGGATGACGAGGCCAAATCTCTGTGGATGGAGTATGAGTTTCCCGGTAACGTGCGTGAATTACGCAATATTGTGATACGCCTGTCTGCCAAGTACCCAGGTCAGACTATAAAGCGTTCCGTACTTGAGGTTGAGATGACTGGTAAACGGGCTCGAGCAACGGAGTTTAATGAAGAGCAGGCATTTCTAGATAATTTACACGCGGGAAATTTTCAGTTAAATGATGAGCTGAAACGCGTGGAACAGCAGTATATTGAACTTGCGCTGAAGGAAAGTGCGAATAATATGAGCAAAGCTGCCGCTCTGTTAGGGGTGAACCGTTCTACACTCTACGGGCGAATGGAGCGAAGTGGGGATAAAGAGTAGCTGATGATGAGGTTTTTTTAATAATGATATCTGTTCTGGTGACTGCCTGTGTATGAAGAACATTTTGGCCTGAACAGGCAGCCATTTCGCATTACGCCGGATACGTCACTGTTCTTTGATGGTGGCAATCGAGGCGATATCCTGGGCGCCCTGGTGTACGCAGTCCATCGTGGAGAGGGGATTATTAAAGTGGTCGGCGAGGTGGGTAGTGGTAAAACCATGCTGTGTCGTATGCTGCAGCAGGAGTTACCCGACAATGTCGAGATCATTTATATCGCCAACCCCAGTGTGTCACCAGAAGATATTCTGTTTGTCATTGCTGATGAGTTGAAGTTCGAAGTTTCCAGGGATGCTTCCAAGCATGAACTGGTTAGCAAATTGCAGCGCTATCTGCTTGACAGACATGCAGAAGATAAGCAGGTGGTCCTGTTTGTTGAAGAAGCGCAGGGTATGCCGCTGGAGACACTAGAAGAAATACGGTTGTTATCAAACCTCGAAACTGATCAGCATAAGTTGCTGCAGATCATCCTGTTTGGTCAGCCCGAGCTGGATGAAAACCTGAGTAATAACTCGATCCGTCAGCTGCGAGAAAGAATCACCCATGATTTCAATCTGTCACCCTTAACGGCCGAGGAGATTCACAGGTACCTGAATTTCAGGATGCGAGAGGTCGGTTATAAGGGGCCGGAACTGATTAATAAGAAGCTGGCACAGGAGATGGCCAGGCATTCAGCTGGGCTTTTGCGCAGAATCAATATTCTGGCGGATAAAATGTTGCTCTCTGCGTTTGCCGATGACACGCATACGGTTACCCGCAAGCATCTAATGAATGCGGTCAAGGATAGCGGTTTTGCAGAGTTACACCCCAAGCAAGGTAAAACCCTGCCAATTTTGATGATTTCCGCGATTTTTATGCTTTTAATCCTGATTGCCGTATACCTGGCGTATAAAGAAGGGGTTTTTCATAGGGATGAGGGGGTCGCTACGATAGAAATGCCAGAAAAGCCATCGTTGCAGGCTGAGCGAGTCGAAGTTGATCAAAAACCGGTAACAGCGGAAAAGATCAGTCAGGAAGTGCCAGATCAAGCGCCTGAGCAGATTGCAGAACAGCAACTAATAGTGCAGGAGCCCCCAGTTGTCGTTGCCGTTGCCGACAATAATGAGACACGAATAGACACTCAGCCAGCAACATCCCCTGTTGTGGTTGAAAATGAACAAGAACAGCTGCCAGAGCAGGAAAAAATTAGCAAAGCTACTGAATTGCAGGATAGTTCAAAAAAAAATCAACAATCCACGGTTAAACTTGATAAAGTTACTGAAAATCAGCCGCTTGAAGTGGGGACTTCAAGTGAAAAATATCAGAATGCAGAATCATGGCTGGAAAATAAAATCCAGTTAAGTAGAAAATGGTTGGCGGAAGCGGATCCGCATGGGGTTTCCATACAGGTTATGATGCGCAGCAAGGTTGCCATGAAAGACCTGGCTAACTATCTCAGAAATGAGTGGCCGCTGGATCTGGATAGAACATATATATATGAAGTCCGGCTAAAAGACAGGAGCATTTACCGGGTCTTCTATGATGAGTATCCTACGGTTTCGCTGGGGCATCTACGAATTAAACAATTACCCGATTCGGTACGTGTAAATTCGCCTTATTTGCATTCCATCTACCGAATGCAGGAAGAGTTGCTATAAATTTGAATAGGTTCTTGTAAGGACTGGGAAAAACAATGAAATATCTAATTTTTATAACTGCGCTATTCAGCCTGGTGTCCTGCCAGACGCTAACGAAAGACGATGAAAGAATGTCTGTCTCTGATGGGCATTTGGGTGCTCCCGTTCCTGCTGTTCCTGTCGCAACGCAGGATATCCCTCCTGTGGTTAACCAGCTGCCCATCGTTGAGGCGCCAAAACCAGCCGAGAAATTACAGGTTTTTACCGTTGTCGCGACCGATTTGCCTGCTAATGAGTTATTGTTCGCGCTGGCTCGAGATGCGCGCCTGAATCTGGATATCGATCCGGCAATTACTGGTAATGTCAGTATTAATGCGATTGACCAGACCCTGCCCCAGATCCTCAAAAGAATATCGCGCCAGGTTAATTTGCACTATTACATAGATGGCCCCAATCTGGTGGTTGAGAGAGATTTGCCGTTTTTGCGTACTTACCAGATTAATTATTTGAACATGGAAAGGTCAACCTCTTCAGATGTTTCGATCGCGACGCAAATAGCGTCAACTGGCTCAAGTACGGAAGGAAGTAGTGGAGGCAGCAATTCATCAACTAATATCACGAACAAGAGTGATAATAGTTTTTGGAAAACCCTTGAGGCAAATTTGTCGGCTATAGCTGGCAGCAATGGTGCGGGTAAAGGCTCAGTAATTGTAAATAAGGAGAGTGGTACAATTTCTGTTTTGACTACTGCTTCTAATCATGAGGCGATTCAGGACTTCATTGATCAGGTTATGTCTGCAGTTCGTAAACAGGTATTAATCGAAGCCACTGTCGTAGAAGTAACCTTAAATGATGATTTCCAGGCAGGGGTCGACTGGTCTCGAATAGCAAATGGTAATGGCTGGAGTTTTACGCAGGACGTTCTTGGTACGACGACGTTAGGGTCTACACCTAATTTATCCGCTACCTATATTCATAATAACTCCGAGAGAAATATATCTGCAGCCATCAAGGCTCTTGACTCATTTGGAGATGTGTCGGTTATGTCTAGCCCCAAGATTATGGCAATCAATAATCAGACATCTATCTTAAAAGTAGTCGACAATCGTGTTTACTTTACTACCGAAGTAAAAGAAGAGGATGCGACGAATAATAATACAGGGGCTAAAACTACCTTTACCTCAACGATTCATACTGTGCCTGTTGGATTTGTTATGAATGTCACTCCGTTTATAACGGACAATGATGAGATTATATTAAATATCAGGCCAACGATTTCCAGAATTCTAAGATTTGTAGACGCGCCAGTTCCTACTGGATTGGTAACGACAGGGTCTAACCAGGTGCCTGAAATTCAGGTCAGGGAAATGGAATCAGTGCTCAGGGTATCGAACGGAGAAACAGCTATTATCGGTGGCTTGATGGAGAACAGCATCGATGAGAGCAGTGCCGGGCTGCCTGGGCTGCATGATGTCAAGGGTGTTGGTTTTCTGTTTGGAACACAGGCAAAACTGTCCGCCAAAACCGAGCTGGTTATTTTTCTGCGCCCGCGGATTATCGATAGTGCAAGCCTGAATACCGATCTGACTGATTTTCAACGCTACCTTAAACCCAGGTTGTTAGCAGAATAGCGACAGCCGACGGGGATTGTTATGAGTTTACTGTTAGATGCATTAAAAAAAGCGGCTGAAAAAAAGGCGCAAAAGAATGCTGATAATAAATCGGTTGATAATACCGAGGTGACCAGGACGCAGTTATCTGAGGACGCCCCTGCTGATGAAACCAGTATAGATAAAACTGTCGCGGTTACTGAAACCCGGGTTGATACCACTCAAATCGACAAGACAGAGCTAGATGCCACTCAGCTAGACAAGACAGAGCTAGACGCTACCGATATTGAGAAAACCCATTTAGATACTACCCAGGTAGACTCAACTGCTCAGCTGGAAAGGACGGAAATTGATTCCACTAGCGTGACGGAAGCAACACCCGCAGAGCCAGCTACGCCTGAAAAATCCATTAGTGAATCCACTCAGGAAATGGATGTCAGGGATCTGGATTTGTCCAGGCTCGCCAGGGAACACGCGGAGGAAGAGGCTAAAAAGGCGGCTCAGGAAGCTGAAGACGAGAAAACCCTGTCATTTATTGATGATGAAGAAATTAGTCTTGATGGGCTGCATTCAGATGACAGTGACTATGACTCTACAGAAGATGAAACCCTGGTATTAACACCCGATGACATTACTGAGTTTATGGGTGACGGTCGCCTTCCTGAACCAGCCAGGGTGCCAGAAGCGGTGGTACCTCCCCAGATTCATGAGCAGGGTTCTGATGATACGACGATAACAAACGCAGATTCGCTAAGTTTGACCAATATAGAGCAGGACAGCCTTGATCTCGAACCAATGGAGCAGGGTTACCCAATGGCTCAGGATGAGACCAGAACCGAGTCTGCGTCCTACGGCAAGTTTGATGGACGATTGTCGCTAGAGCCGCAGGACGATGAAAACCCCGGTGGCATGTCTGAAGATGACTATCCCACGGTTATGAATGCAGATACCACGGCACCATCGATTGATATTGAAAAGCTCACCAACGATGAAACCGTAACAATCAAGGATAGTACCTATACCCGTACATTTGCGCCTGACAACTATGACAGGACGTTGATGAAATTATCCGATCAGGATGTTTCCCGTATTTTTCCGGGGATGAAGTCTGAAACCGATACCGTAATGACCCCTGATTACGCGAAAAAGATCTTCATTACCAAGTCTCGTGGGGTTAAAAACTATTACTACAAGGTCTATGCTGGTGTTGCGCTTTGTATTCTATTGATTGTCGTGGTGTGGGGGTTATTTGAAATACAGACTGAATCCGAGTCTATAGACAACAATCTGGTGGCATTAAAGCGTGACCCAATGCCTGGAATTATCAAACCCAAGAATCCGGAGGGTCCGACTAACCTGTTCTCTACCCCCCAGGTGGATAGTCAGGCAATCAAGGTTATAGAAAACGCCAGTGCCGAAGAACAGGGTCTATCTGAGTCTGAGCAAGTGGATGAGGCGAGCGACAGTGTGTCTGATCAAGGTTCGATATCGACTGAGGGAGACTCTGTGCAAGCTGGGTTGTCATCTTCATCGTTTAATGAACAGTCCAGACCGGTTGCAGCTGAGTCGGTTAAAACCGCTCCTGCGAAAAAAGCACCATCGGTAGCCGACGCTGACTCCAGACAGCCAGCTTTGCGTATTTCATCAAATAACCGGGTATCAGAAAAAGACCAGATACTGGCTGAAGCATATCAGGCCTATGAAGCTGGACGACTGGATGATGCGCGGCGCCAGTATCAACAGGTCCTGAAGCTTGATGCTGAGAACAGGGATGCTTTATTAGGTAGGGCTGCTATCCATGTTCTGGATAACCAGTATCAAGAAGCGATTTCTCTGTATCAGAAACTTTTACTAGCAAACCCGAAGGATGATCTTGCAATGACTTCATTGATTTCCGTTGCGAGTGTAGACCCTCAGGCTGGTGAAACCGAGCTTAAAAAGCTTTTGAACGACCTACCGGAATCGCCTTATCTGCATTTTGTTCTGGGTAATATGTATGGCAGTCAAAATCGTTGGGCAGAAGCGCAGAGTGAATATTTCAAGGCGCTTCAATATAAGCCGGGAGACCCTAACTATGCCTATAACCTGGCGATAAGTCTTGAACACCTGCAAAAACCAGCCAATGCTGTTATGTTCTACCAGCAAGCTCTGAATAATAAATCGAATGCCCTGGTGACTTTCAGTGACACTCTGGTTATGCAACGTATCGAGGTGCTTAGTCAGTGAAAACTGTACCAGGTACCAACAAGCCAAAAAAGCTGGGTGAAATCCTCATCGATGAAGGTGTGATTACACCCGATCAGCTCAATATCGCGCTAACCGAACAGAAAAAAGTAGATTTACCACTGGGTAAGCTGCTGGTCAATTTGGGGTTTGCTACAGAAGCTATCATGCGCTCAGCGCTAGGAGAGGCGTTAGAGCAGGATAGTGTTGATCTGGCAAATGTGGTTCCAGACCCTGAGGCTATAAAATTAATAGATTCAGATACAGCTCGAAAGCACAAGGTCATTCCACTTAACTACAACAGTATGACTGGTAGTCTGACTATCGCGATGTCAGACACGTTTAATCTTTTTACGCTGGATCGGATCCGAATTCAGATTGGACAGCATGTAGAAATTACGCCGGTGCTGGCAGGTGAGACAGAGATCTCAAACGCCATTGACCAGTTCTACGGCTATGAACTCTCTATTGACGGCATTCTACGTGAAATTGAAACCGGTGAAGCCGACTATACCAATTATCAGGGCGATATTGAGGAGTATAGTCAGCCGTTAGTCAGGCTGGTGGATGTTATGATGGCAGATGCCGTAAAACGCGGCGCTTCTGATATCCATTTTGAACCTGAGGAGAGTTTTTTACGTATTCGCTACCGCATAGACGGTGTACTCAGGCAGATAAGAAGTTTGCATAAAACCTACTGGTCAGCCATAGCAGTACGCCTTAAGGTTATGGCAGATATGAATATTGCCGAAACACGTGCCCCGCAGGATGGCCGGATATCCAGAATTATTGTCGGGCGCCAGATTGATTTTCGTGTGGCATCGCAGCCAACCATCCATGGCGAAAATATTGTTTTGCGGGTACTCGATAGAGAAAAAGGGGTCATACCACTGGAAGGGCTGGAATTACCGGATGCTTCCATGCGTATACTTAAAATCATGATGGCAAGACCCGAAGGTATTATTCTGGTTACAGGTCCGACCGGTAGTGGTAAAACGACCACGCTTTACTCCTTACTTAATCACATGAGTTCTGAAAAAGTAAACGTAATGACGTTGGAAGACCCTGTTGAGTATCCTTTCCCGTTAATCAGGCAAACCTCGGTAAGTGAGATGGCGGGGATGAACTTTGCTGATGGTATTAAATCCCTTATGCGTCAGGATCCGGATATTATCCTGGTCGGTGAGATACGTGATGAGGACACCGCTGAAATGGCATTTCGGGCCGCTATGACCGGGCATCAGGTGTATTCAACCCTGCATACCAATTCAGCAATTGGCGCTTTGCCCCGTTTAAGAGATATAGGCATTATGCCGGAAATAATGGCGGGGAATATCATTGGTGTAATCGCGCAGCGTCTAATCCGTAAACTGTGCAAATACTGTAAAGAACCCTATCATCCCGATGAGCATGAGTTTAAATTGCTTTCAAATCCGGATGGTGTAAGACCGAATAAAATTTATCGAGCGAAAGGCTGTTCCGCCTGTGATAATACGGGTTATAAAGGCCGTATGGCATTAATGGAAATCCTTAAAATGAACCCGGATCTGGACGACATGCTAGTGCATGGTGCGACTACTAAAGAGATTAAGGATGCGGCTTACAAACAGGGCTTTTTCACCCTGGCTGATGATGGAATTCGCCACGTTCTAAGCGGCGTAACCTCGATTGAAGAGATATCGCGTGTTACTGATCTGACAGACAGGATGAGTTAACACTATGCCACTTTATAAATATAAAGCGATAGATAAGTCAGGGAAGTTTATTCAGGGTAGCCTGGACGCAGGAAATATTGCAGACCTTGAATTGCGTCTGGAAAAAATGAGCCTGGATCTGATTACCTATAAACAGAAAGACCCAGGAGCAGATATTTTTGGGCGTAATAAAATCACACGCCGTGATCTGATCAATTTTAGTTTCCACCTTGAACAATTAACCCGCTCCGGGGTTCCGATACTGGATGGGTTGAAGGATTTAAGAGAAAGCGAAGAGAATCCGGGGTTTCGTGATGTTATTGCCAGTATTATAGAGGCGATTGAGGGGGGTAATTCTTTCTCCAAAGCGCTTGCCATGTATCCCAGAGTTTTTGATGATGTATTTACCAGCCTGATCAAGGTGGGTGAACGAAGTGGAAAGATGGCAGAGGTTCTATCTGATATTACTGAAACGTTAAAATGGCAGGATGAGATTCTGGGTAAGGCTAAAAAAATCATGACCTATCCCGTCGTGATCGGGTCGTTGATTATGGCCGTTATCATGTTCCTTATGATCTTTGTGGTGCCGGATATCATGAGTGCGATCGTTTCACTCGGTGGTGAGATACCGCTTGAAACGAAAGCATTGATGGCGGTATCAAATTTTCTGGTTGACTTCTGGTATCTGGTTATCGCAGTACCGGTCATATCATTTTTTGTGATGCGGCATTTATATAAAACCAATGCTAAATTCCGATACAAAATGGATGGGGTTTTGTTAAGGATATGGCCGATTGGCGATGTTAACGAAAAAATAAAGATATCACGCTTTACACGATATTTCGCCCTCATGTTTGCGTCTGGTATTACTGTACTGGACGCAATAAAGCTGAGCAGAAGTGTTGTGAGTAATCTTGTACTCGAAGACGGAATTGATCGCGCGTGGGTGCAAATTTCTGAAGGTGGAAGTATTAGTGACAGTTTCCAGAATATCGGGATTTTCCCACCATTAGTAATCAGGATGCTGCGGGTTGGGGAATCAACTGGCCGCATGGATGAGTCACTAAATAATGTTAGCTACTTTTTTGAGAGAGATATAAACGATCAGATTGATAAGCTTGAACCTGTGCTGCAAACCTCGTTAATGGCAGTGATAGGCATCATCGTGCTCTGGCTCGCTTTATCTGTTCTTGGCCCAATTTACGATACCATCAGCACCATTGACTTTTAAATCATTATGAAAAGAGTTCTCTACTTTACAGGATATAGAATGGTTGCCCAGGAATGGTCCGGGCGCAAACTGCTGAGTAGTGTTTATTTTGAGCCGGATGAGCAAGGTCTGGATTTATTTACTGCTTATTTAAATTCCCTCAAAAACGAGCCCATACGTCTGTTAATCGATTTAATAGAAGAGGAATTTCGGCAGGTAAAAATTCCCTTTCTCAGAGGTAAGGATCGTCAGGAAATAATAGATCGAAATTTCACCAAATTTTTCAGAAACTCAGAATATCGCCTGGCGCAATCGCAGTCTATTCAGAAGAAAGGAAGAAAAGAAGAGCAGTTATTGTTAATGGGGCTAACCAATCAGTACCTGCTTAAACCCTGGTTGCAGATACTAAATGACACTCGGACACCTTTATCAGGAATTTTAAGCCTTCCTTTGATCAGTGAAGATTTAATGGCTCGGTTTAAAGGTGAGCATGATTGTGTGATTCTTGTCAGTCAGCAGGTTCCCAGTAATTTACGTCAATCAGTCTTTATTAAGGGTAAATTGATACTTAGTCGCCTGGTCCCAATTGCCAGTTTTTATCAGGGAGATTATGCATCCGATGTGATTCGCGACATTGAGAGTACTCAGCGATACCTTTTTAGTCAGAGGATTATTGATCGAACTGACGTAATCTCAGTTCATATATTATGTAATCAGCGTCATAAGGATAAATTGACTGTTAAATGCTCGGCTGATGAATATTTTGATTATCACATACATAATGTAAATGATGTTATTAAGCAGGAAAAAATTGAGCTGAATGAAGAGCAGGATTTCAGCTCAGTGCTATTTTGCTACCATGCATCAAAAAAATCATTTGCCAATCATTATGCTGGCCCGGTAGAAAAAAAATACTTTTACCACCATATGACCGCTGTAACTACTAAAGTTTTCAGTTTGGTGCTTATTGCAGCCGCATTAGGGATATTTGCCACATCAATAGTTAAGGGATGGTTATACGATAAAACTGTAAATGAAATGCAGTTGGTTGAGCAAAAATATAAATCCAAGTTTAATCAGCTTTCCGAGAGTCGTATTGACTCGACAACCAGTACTACTACGATGCAATCCATTGTTAAAACAGTGGAGCAGATTGAAGAAAATTATCAGATTCGCCCCCGTGATTTAATGGTTCGAATTAGCCGGCATATATCCCTTTTTAATTCTATTCGATTAAAAGATCTGGAATGGTTTGTTTCTGACTCACCAGATACACAAAGTAGCAAGGATGCCGGACAAACCAGTATCGCAGTATCTCGAGTACGCCGGGGAACCAGGTCACAGGCGTCTAACGGCCTTTATGAAATAGCAGTGCTCAGGGGAGAGTTTTTAGACTTTGATGGTAATTATCGTTTTGCCTTAAGTGCCATTGATGATCTGGAGGATGCAATGAGAGTCTCTGGAGAATACGATTCGGTGACAGTGATCAAGCGACCATTGGATATAGAATCAGATAATCAATTATCAGGGGACATAAGCAAGAATTCCAGGTCTCAACAGAACAGGGCCGAGTTTGCAATTCGGGTAACTAGAAAGGTAAAAACAGATGAAAAGTAAAATCGACTGGTTTTTCCTGAGACGGACTTTAATATTTTTCCTGGTAGCGATTATCTTTTCAGTTTCAATCGTTTTTCTGGGCTGGGAGTATGAAGCTGGCAAACAGGAAGAATATCAGAAGGGTGCCGATAATTTACGTACCACACATCGTCTGTATAAAAACATGGTCAATGATATTGATCTGCTTGAGCAATATACAACCAAATATACCGACTACAAATCAACTGGGTTAGTCGGAGGTGAACGACGCTTAAGCTGGATTGAAAGTCTGGAATCCACAAACTCGGTTCTCAAGTTACCTCAACTCAGTTATCGACTATTACCACAGGAAGAGTTTTCTCGCCCTGGTTTGAAAGTAGAAAGGAATGTCGAATTGAAGAGTTCACCCATGGAACTCGATATGTCGCTGCTGCATGAAGAAGACCTGTTTGCCTTGCTGGATGGACTTAGCTTGTCAATTAGTAATTTATTTACCGTTGATAGCTGTGAACTTGCCCTACAGGGCGCGGTGGGTAAAACATTTGATACACAAAAGCCGAACCTGAAGGCTAAATGTGTGATTCGCTGGATAAGTATCGATGCTAAAGCTTAAATTAAAATATATAGCTCTGAGTATGGTGCTAAGTTTACCAGGCTCCGTGATGGCTCAAAACTCCGATCAGCTAATGACCCTGTTTACTACGCCGCAGGAACGCCAGGTGATCAACAATAATCGTTATAAAGGCGATAAACCACAGCAGGTTGTAAAGTCGCTACCTGAGCCTGAAAAGGAAAGTAATGCGGTACAGGAACTGTTGAAGGAAGAAGTAAATGTCACTTATGTGGTGTCGGGAGTTTCAACCAATACGGAAGGGAATGGCACAGCCTGGATCAATGGTAAACCCTATGAATCCGGAGATACCATGGATGATGGGTCAAAAGTCAGAATCAGGAATACTACTGTTGTTATCACAACTGCGGATGGGAAGGCTCACAGCGCAATCAGCGGTGAAGTGCTCGAGTTGACTTACCTGCGTAAGGTTGAAGAATAATCTGAGCCATGAACATAAGGAAAAACCAGAGGGGATTTTCTTTATTGATTTTTCTGGTCATACTTTTGGGCCTGGGTGGCGTAGCGCTGGCTAATTATTCTCAGGAAATTTACAAGGACGTGGAAAAAAGTCGTTTTGACCATAATGCAGAGGTTTTGAGAAGAGCTAAAAATGCTTTGTTGATGTATGCCTATAATTATCCTTCAATTTCACTAATAGCAACAGGCACGGCATCAGGGCCAGGCAGGTTGCCCTGCCCAGATACCGATGATGACGATATTGGTGAAACTGATTTAAACTGTTCAAATGGTGGGCCTTTAGTGGGCCGCTTCCCTACCCTGGAAAACGGAATGAATGGTGAAGACTTTAAAGATAGCTCAGGCAATCGTCTTTGGTATGCAGTTTCACATACGTTTTCCAGATTCAAAAGTGCCCCGAATGTTATAAACAGTGACAGCCTGGGTTCAATCACTGTACGAGATACAAGCGGCAATATCCTATATGATGGATCTGCTGACAGTGGTGGGATCGCAGCAGTCATAATCGCACCTGGGCCGCCTATTGAGCGGACTGATGGATTCGTGCAGACTCGTATTCAAAGGGGACAGCTTGACCCATTAAATGACCGAATTAATCCTAATAATTATCTTGATGTTGTTTTTGGTGAAGACAACGCCTCATTTACTTTTGGGGATAGAAATAGTGGTAATGGGGTAGCTGATGGCGATGGTTTTGTTTTAGGGCCGGTATATGACGGAGTTACGAAGTCATATATAACCAATGACCAAATGATCATTATCACGCCAGATGAAGTCGCCACTATGGCTGAAAAGTCTGTGCTTGAAACTTATCGCGATGCAGTGAATGATTATCTGGCCAATACGGGTGATGTATACCCATGGTTATTTAACTATGACGTTGACACCATCAATGATATTTATGATTACCCGACACGAGGGGCCTTTACCAGTAACTTAACCAATATTGGTAGAGTGCCGAGTATGTTTACCGAATACTTTAAAGCCGATGTTGTTGCTAGTGATCCACTCGATAGCGAGCTATGGATTCAGATACGTTATATGGGAATAACGGATTGGTTAATATCTCCGGGTGAGAATTTTACCGGCACAGCAAGGGTATCTATCACAACCGATGGAGATATTAGCTATACGGGGTTACCGATGTACTCACCTGCAGATAAAACATTTTATTTCTGGGATGATGAGGCATCACCTGACGGATTTGAGTTGTGTCCCGCGGGAGGGGATGAGCTAGACGATTGTAATCGAGATGCTTCCGGTAACCCTACTCCTGGATCGGCCAATAATCATAAAGCCGCAATCATTCGCAAGATTACGATGGAATTTAAATCAATAGATGGATCAGATACACTGGATTTAAATGATATGTTGCCAGATACAACCGATTGCACGCAACCCGATAACTGTCTACCCGCTGACGGAGGTAGACATGCATTTATTAGTGCCTCTTATGGTGCGGACGTATTTAATAATGTTGTCGATAAAGTTTCCTACGAAGAAGATAATTTCTACATGAACTCTTTTGATGTCACTGATGATGGTGAGATGAGTTTTGCAGATGGGGCGGGATCAATACGGATGGGTGTTAGATATTATCCTGTGTTACCTGCTTGGGCTAAAACAAATAACTGGCATCAAAGTGTACTTATGTCCTACGCGCAGCCCTATCGTCCAGATGTGGTTGGAACCTGTGTGGCAGGTGTAGATTGCCTGCAGATATTAAATTCAGCGACCCCCATCAACAATAAGATCTCCCTGATAACTATTGCAGGAAGCACAAATATCGATGATGATGACGGTAACTTCACCAATGACCTATCTGAGATTTTTGATCCTGGTAATGATGACCTGGATGATACCTTCGATGTTCGAGTGCCAGGTGGGGACGATAAAATACTGGTCGTAAATACACTATAAATGAAAACTAAGTCCTCAATATCCGGTTTTACTTTGATTGAAATCGCTATCGTATTATTGGTAGTGACAATCCTGTTGGGTTATACCGTTGCTATGTTTCCGATTCAGCAGGATCTCAAGAAGTATAGAGACGTCAATGCTGAAATGAACGCTATCATCGACAGCTTGATCGGTTATGCACAGGTAAATGGCCGGTTGCCCTGTCCAGATACGGACAGTGATGGCTTGGCAAATTCTGTAGATAATTTCAATAACGATTCTGGTGCTGCTGGTGCCGATGGTCGTGAAGATTCCTGCACCGGTTTTTTTGGCTTTCTCCCTTCAGGGACATTGGGCATGAATGGTAATATTAACGACCAGGGCCAACTGATCGACCCCTGGGGGGCAGCATATGGCTATGCAGTATCAGCTAGTGATTCTAGTGGGAATGGCATAATTGACCTGGTTAGCCCGAATGAGATAAGGAATGAAGGGATAGCCAACGTTATCGATCCAGCACTACAACCGCCTGATCTTTTTGTCTGTGATGGTAGCCCGGCTACGGGTGATGATTTAAATTGTGCAGATGCAGCTTCAAATCCGATTGTTAGTAATGTGGCGGTGGTGATTATATCTTTAGGTAAGGATTCTGATTCAACTACGGGAGCATCAAATATCCAACAGGAAAATACTGACGATTTCTTTGATGGCACAAACGATAAGGTTTATGTCTCGTCAACTCGTAGCAGTGTAGCAAATGCTGAATATGACGATGTTGTAAAATGGATCTCGCCCAACCTGCTTTTCTCTAAAATGATAGAAGCCGATCAACTGCCATAAAATTGTCATGAGGGTTCTATTCACCTAAATGCTGGAACAGGCTGAAGCAAACTTTGCCGGTTTCGTTATTAGCCAGTTCCAGCTCAAAATTAAAAGACCTGGCCATGATGGCTGATTGGTACAGGCCTATTCCCATTCCCTCGCCAGAGGAAATAGGCTTAATGAAAAGGCTGCTTTCAAGTTCAGGCTTTACCTGTTCCCCATTATCACAAACCGTGATCACGATCATTTCGTTATTCGCGGAAACGTCAATAACGATTTCCTTGACTGAAGTTTTGTTCTGGGCATTTGAAATCAGGTTGCCAATTACGCTATCGAATAGCTCGCCAGGTATCGCATGGTTCAGGTTGATATCTCTATTAAACTTTAGCCAGGGGTAGCTGTGCTCCGATTGAAACTGTTTTATCCATTCCTCAATGCTGATGATTTTGATGGATGTGGAAATTTCAGGTGACTTGAGTTTTTCCAGGGTTGACTCGAGGCGATTACTGATTTGATCCAGGTTTTGCTTTAGTAATTTACTGGATTTCTGTTTCTTGTCCTCAGTTGTTGCTTGAACGATATCTATAGAGGTTTTGATTGACTGTAGAATGTTTTTAATATCGTGAGTGAGTCTTGCACCAGTGTGATGAATGGTCTCGAAATGTTCCTGGGCTCGCATTTTGTCCTGATTCAATTTGGCCAGGTAAAATTGATATGCCATCCTGATCAATAAAATGGTGTGCTGACGCAGTGCTTTACCTGGATCTGATTTGAAATAAATGGTTACCTGTATCTGTTCGGACAGATGATGCTTAAAAACAGCACCATATTTGGCGCCGGAAGAAATGGTAAAGCTTTTAAATTGCCATTGGATCCCATTTAACCAATCGTTGTCGACCAGGTGTTCACAGGCTGCCTGTAGAAATTCAGTCGCTGTTATGTATGGCTCTTCGATCAAGGTGGTCAGTGTATTAATCCAGGTTTCGAAGGGGCCGCCTATGGTCATGGCGTAGCGATTCCATAATACCCCCAGACCGGAGTACCCAATGCCCGGATTCCAGAACCAGCTGATGCCGATAGAAAGCGTGGATACAATAAATACGGTTAGTAACAGCCCATCCAGGTAATCAACTCCGTAGAGGATGTTAATGACAATACCGCCGAGCAGGGCGAGAAAGATTAAGGTAGAGGTCAGTAAGCCATGCATGAAATCAATCTGGCTGCGCGGTTGCTGTGACCGTTCTGGGCTGGGTGCAAAGAAGAAACCCAGGATCGGGATCAATAATAGGGTCTGGATTAATGAAGTAAATTGCACAGGGAGCTGGATTTGCGCGAAGGTATGCGGAATGATGCCGACGGCCATTTCAATGATGAGTATAGAGATGGCAAGTAAATCAAAAGCCCTGGAGCTGTTGTGACTAAATAAGCGGCTGCCTATCAGTCCAGAAACGATAAGACTGAACAGGATGAGAGATTCATTTTTATAATAATAACTAAATGCCAGTAGCAATATGATGACGATGAATGAGGGGAGTGTATTCAGCCGTGTTTCTTTTCCCCACAGGGGTTGCCATAAAAAAAATAGCCCATAAAGTACAAACACCATAGAAAAGTGGATAAACTTGTCATCGAATATCCAGGTCAGGCTGTGCAATAAAAGCAGGATAGCTGCGAGTATCTGCTGCTCTAGCTGTATCAGAATTTTAACCAACTTCATTGCGTTATATCGGTGATAAAGGCGTCTTAGATGTTAACCCAGACTATAGCATTGTTCCGTTATCAGTTTCTGATGGTAATCACCAGAAAAAATCTGTTTGTAGTCATTGCGATCTATATCTCCGCAATAGGAGTCAGTCAGTTCTCGGCAGAACTGGCTATCATCAACAGTAACGAGGTCGCTGTGGGGGTATTAGCGGATTACCTACGTTATTGCCTGGTACTTTACCTGGCGATTAGTATTTGTCATCAAATAGCCCAGGATTACGAGCTGGGGCAATTTGATCGTATGCTCGCCATGCCAATCGCACGTTGGCAGTATGTGTTATCACTCTTTCTGGTGGTCTGTGCTTTTGCAATGGTGATGTGCATTCCAGTATTTTTGATGATGATGTTAAGCGCTGATTCTTCAGCGGCTATTTACTGGTCATTGGCGGTTTATCAGGAACTGATCCTGGTCGGGCTTATTGCAATGTTAGCTACCTTGAGCCTGGAGAAACTGCCGCACTCAATCATTTTTACCTTCGCCATGTATCTACTTACCAAGCTGGTTCCATTGATCAGTTATATTTTTAATCAGTCATCGTTGTATTACGAGGATGAAGCAGGGTTCCAGTTAGGTAGTAGCGTTATTTCAATCATGCAATTAGTGTTGCCCGATATGGCTATTTTTGCACAGAATAATGTTTTATTTGAAACGGTCAGTTATGCAGACTCATTGCGCGATCAATTGATTTCGCTATTGATTTATGGGGCTTTTATGATGTTTATCATTCTGTTTGACTTTTATCGTAAAGAGATAAAAAGTTGAAATACCAGCGTCAGGAAAGAAGCGTTAAGCAATTGCCACCTGCGCTGTTACTGGGGTTTATGTTCGCTTTTTTGCTACAGGTTTATCATAGCTATCTATCAACTAACTCGTTACAGGCTGAGTTTGCGCAATTGCCGCAGCCGCTGTCAGCTGAAATGTATCGATCCCTGACAAAGGGGTCAGAAAAGCTCTGGAGTTATTTGCTACTGTTAAAAGTCCAGTTGCACGATAATCAGCGTGGGCGGCATGAAAACTACCAGAATCTGGATTACGGTATTCTCAGTGACTGGCTGCTCACCCTGTATCAGCTTAATACGACATCCGGATATCCTGCTTTTCTTGCTTCCAGGGTTTACAGTCAGGTTAAGGATAAACAGAAAATCAGAATCATGATTGATGTCATTGATAAAATGTTTGATCAGAATCCTGCGCTGAACTGGAGGCGTATGACAGAAGCTACGCTGCTGGCGAAACATCAGCTAAAGGATCTGGAGCTGGCGCTTGAGCTAGCCCAAAAAGTGGCTGTATTGCCAGAGAGTGTTGACCTGCCATACTGGGCGCGCGATATGAAGCTCATCCTGCTGGATGAGTTGAATCAACTGGAGTCTGCTCAACTTTTAATCTCCTCCATGCTGCAAAGTGGTGCTGTCACGGACCGTGATGAAATCAGGTTTTTACAATCAAGACTGTTGAAAATCCAACAGCAAATGTTGAATGGTGGACAGCAATCAAACAAACCCAGCATTTGAAATAAATGGTTACCTGATTTAGTGAAGGAAAATCATATTGGCACACTTAATGTATATTAATCGGTAATGTTAGCCGGAGATAATTATGAAATTACATACGAATAAAGGTTTTACCCTGGTTGAGATCGCCATTGTACTGGTTATTGTAGGTCTGTTGATTGGTGGCGTTCTGAAAGGTCAGGAAATGATTACCAATGCAAAACTAAAACGTATTGAGTCGGACAATGCCGGTATCGCGGCAGCGATGTTTTCTTATCAGGATCGTTATCTGCAATTACCCGGCGATGATAGTGCCGCAGCAGGTCGTTTTGATGTTTATTCGACGGGAACTGCGGCCGATATTAATGGTGACGGTGGCGGTACTATTGGTGGGGCATGGGATGCCAATAATAGTACAACAATAGACAGTACTACTGTGGAATCGGAAAATTTCTGGGGTCACCTACGAGCTGCCGGGTTGGTTGCTGGCGGTGGTATGGATACTACAAGGCAATCGAATGCCTATGGCGGTAAGATCGGTGTTCAGGATGGGTCTCTAACGATCGCAGGACATGTAACCATTTTTGGTCAGATTGAAGGCCCGATTGCTAAAATTATTGAAGGGCGACTTGATGATGGCTTTCCAGCATCTGGTAGAATTCAATCGGATCTAACTTCAGCAGATATGACTGCGGCTGCAAGTACTCAGGCTACTTACTCAGATGCTAATAGGTATAACATGGCTTTTCGTTTGTAATCCTGTTATCCAGTTTATTTTTCAAAGGCCTGATTCTTATCAGGCCTTTTTTTGCTTTAAGGGAATGGTTGCTCGCGGTGTATAATAGTCTCCCCTAATGTGTGCTGGGAAAAACCCGTGCTGCAAATAGATCAGCTAAGCTATCGAATTAAGAACCATCAGATCCTCGACCGCCTAAATTTATCAGTCAGTACCGGCCAGTATTATGCGCTTGCAGGGGAGAATGGTGCGGGTAAATCAACTCTGATCAAAATAACCCTGGACCTGATTCGAGAGGTGGAGCGCGGTCGCATTACCATAGCGGGCAAAGATCATAAAAAAATTCAGGTTAGGGCATTAATTGCCTATCTGCCAGAGAAATTCAGTATTCCCAAAGAGGTTACCGGTCATCAATACCTGTCGTTTGTGTTAGGCATGTATCAACAGAAATTTGATGCTCAGAGGCTCGAGTTGCTCTGTCATGGACTGGGATTTGATGCCGCACGGCTTCAGCACAGGGTGAGTGATTACTCTAAAGGGATGAAACAAAAGCTGGGGTTGATTAGTTGTTTTATTCTAAAAACCCCCCTGATCATTCTGGATGAACCCTTATCTGGACTGGATCCAAAGGCACGATTTCTATTTAAAACGCTGTTAAGTGATGAGCGCGCAAATGGGCGCACCATTTTTTATAGCACTCATATGCTGGCCGATGCAGAAGAGTTATGCGACCAGTTTGGTATTCTACATGGAGGTCGCATCGTTTTTGAGGGCACCCCTAAAGAATGTATCAGGCAATTCCAGGCTGATACGCTTGAGGAGGCCTATATGAATTGTATCTCTGGGGTAGAGCTCTCGAACCGCGCAGACGCCTGATCAATCCGTATACAGCTCCTTCAGCTTACGCGTTAACGTATTCCTGCCCCAGCCCAGTATTTTTGCGGCTTCTATCTTTCTGCCACCGGTTTTTTCAAGTGCGCATTCCAGTAAGGTTTTTTCAAACTGGGGGAGCGCCTGTGACAGGATGTCGGTTTCGCCCGCATTGATATGCATCCGTGTCCACTGGTATAGCTGGTCAGACCAGCTGTTCTGGTCGTTGTAGGTCGGTGTGGGGGATTCAGCATCACTGGGCGTTATTGCAGAAATATTCTGCAGTTCTTCCGGCAGGTCCGACATGTTGATGGTATTGCCTGTAGCCATGACACTGAACCAGCGGCAGGTGTTTTCCAGCTGTCGCACGTTGCCACTCCAGTTGTAATTGCTTAGGTATTTAACAACATCAGGGCTGAGATTTTTAGGTGCTTCATTGAGTTCCAGCGCGCACTGGTGCATGAAGTGACTCAGTAGCAGCGGAATGTCTTCCTTTCTTTCACGCAAGGCTGGCAGGTGGATTTTGATCACGTTCAAACGATGGTATAGATCTTCCCTGAAGCGGCCAAGAGAGACCAGTTCTTTCAGATTTTGATGCGTGGCAGCGATAATGCGTACATCTGATTTTATCGAGGTGATTCCACCTACTCTAAAGAATTCTCCCTCAGCCAGTACGCGTAATAACCGGGTTTGCAGCTCCATGGGCATGTCACCAATTTCATCCAGAAACAGGGTGCCGCCATCGGCCTGCTCGAAGCGTCCCTTATGCTGGTTTTGTGCGCCAGTAAATGCCCCTTTTTCATGACCAAATAGTTCGGATTCGAGTAAATCACTGGGGATAGCGGCGGTATTGATTGCGATAAAGGGTTTGCTGGAACGTGGGCTGTGCTTATGTAAAGCATGTGCAACCAGTTCTTTGCCGGTGCCCGATTCGCCATTAATCAGAACGCTGATATTCGAGCGGGAAAGACGACCGATCACCCTGAATACCTCCTGCATGGCGGGGGAGTCGCCAATGATATCATTGCTGATTTCATTGCTATGGGCCTTAGGAGAGGTTTCAAAGCGTTTTTGCGTTGCTGAAGCGGTGAGTGCTATTGCTTCATCAATGTCGAATGGCTTTGACAGGTATTCAAAAGCGCCTTCCTGGTAAGCCTGTACCGTAGTATCCAGGTCTGAGTATGCCGTCATGATGATAATCGGCAGGTCAGGGTCAAAATTATGTACCTGTTTCATGAATTCGAAGCCGTCTATCCCCGGCATACGGACATCGGTAATGATGGTGTCAGGCTGGTCTGCTTGCTGTCGCTTAAGTTTGGTTAGTGCTACCGATGCAGAATCAAAGCTAAAAACCTTATAGTTGGATTGCTTTAAGGCTTTTTCGAGTACCCAGCGTATTGATTGATCGTCGTCGATAATCCAGATACAGGCTTCGTTTGTTGGTGTGTCACTCATGTTCTGCCTCTAGGGGTAGTAAAATATTGAATTCTGTTGAGCCATCCGAACTGTGGCATTGAATGATGCCTTCATGTCCGGTGATGATTTGTTGCGCTATGGGTAAACCGAGCCCTGAACCGTCCGCTTTATCGGTAACCATGGGCAGGAAGATGTTTTCAATCAGTTCCTGAGAGATGCCTGGGCCGTTATCTATGACATCTATCTGTGCGACGAGTTTGTGGCGTTTATTTAGTATGGTGTGCTGACGAGAAATGCGCGTCCGCAGCCATATGGTGCCGTGGCCCTGGTTGGCTATTGATTGCGCCGCGTTTCTCACAATATTCAGAAAGGCCTGAATGAGCTGGTTTTTATCCGCACATATATCCGGAATGCTGGGGTCATAGTCGCGGATGATTTCCAGATTGCTGGTGAATTCGGCAAGTACCACGCTGCTGACGTGTTCGAGTACTTCCAGAATATTAATAGGCTGTTTGCTGATCTTTTTATTCGGACCTAGCATGCTGTTAAGCAGGGCCTGCAATCTGTCTACTTCACGTATGATGACATCGGTATATTCTTTTAAACCCGGGGAGGATATCTCTCTTTCCAGCAGCTGTGCGGCACCTCTTATACCGCCAAGGGGGTTTTTAATTTCATGTGCCATACCTCTAGCCAGTTGCTGGCTGGCAAGCTGTTGAGCAATACGCTGGCCTTCCTGGGCAATTTCCTTATGCCTGTCCAGGGGCCTGATCTCCAGCAGTAGATTCATGATGTTGAATTCTATGATGGGGTGGATGGTGTAGTCACAGGAGATCAATTTTCCATTACTCAGGGTTAACTCTGCTTCGTGTTCGGTAACCTGGTGGTTGTTTTTTACACAAAAATCCAGCGATGACAAAATGGAGTTCTCCTCCTTTTTGCTCAGTAAGTCGGACAGGTTCCTGTCAATCAGTGCGCTTTCGCTGGTGTCGAAAAAAACCTCAGCGGTTGCGTTCACCTGTTTTATCTGCAGATTCGAGTTCATACAAATGACGCTGCTGTCCAGATAGTCGAGAATTTTATTCGCGGTGATTAATGTCATGAGATTTTCTTATGCAATTATTTGACCAATAATTAGAAACTGTTTCAGGGTAATGATGTATCCAAAACAGGAGGGTTTTGAGCATCGATAACCTGTGGATTATGCTCCAAAATAGTGCGCAAGACATCAGGAAAAATAACAGGCCGCTTTCAGGGGCGTGGTCGCATAAAAAAAGGCCCCTGGTTTGGGGCCTTAGTTTTTAACTTAAGTTAGAAAGGTTGTTTTTAGACGCTGTAGTAAAGGTCAAATTCAACAGGGTTTGTGGCCATTCTTACTGTCTGTACTTCCTCGCTCTTCAGGTTGATGTAGCCATCAATGACATCGTCGGTGAATACACCACCTTCTTTCAGGAAGTCTCTGTCTGCATCAAGCGCTTTGAGCGCTTCGTCAAACGAGAAAGCAACCTGCGGAATGGCTTTTTCTTCTTCCGGTGGCAGGTCATACAGGTCTTTATCCATGGCTTCACCCGGGTGTAGTCGGTTTCTGATGCCGTCGAGTCCGGCCATTAGAATGGCGGAGAACGCCAGGTAAGGATTAGCAGTGGAGTCAGGGAAGCGTACTTCGATCCGACGTGCTTTAGGGCTGCTAACGAATGGAATTCGGATAGAAGCTGAACGGTTGCGAGCAGAGTAGGCCAGCATAACCGGGGCTTCAAATCCTGGTACCAGACGCTTGTAGCTGTTGGTAGAAGCGTTGGCAAATGCATTGATCGCTTTAGCATGCCTGATCACACCGCCGATAAAGAACAGTGCGGTTTCTGAGAGGCCGCCATATTGATCACCTGAGAACAGGTTTTCACCATTTTTCGCAATAGAAACATGGACATGCATGCCATTACCATTGTCACCAACCAGTGGTTTTGGCATAAAAGTGGCAGTCTTACCATAGCTATGGGCGACGTTATGCACACAGTATTTTAACATCTGAACTTCATCAGCTTTTTTTACTAACGTGTTAAAAGCAACACCGATTTCACATTGTCCTGCTGTTGCGACTTCATGGTGATGGACCTCAACTTTCTGGCCCATTTCTTCGATTGCCAGACACATGGCTGAACGCAGGTCGTGCAAAGAATCGACAGGGGGTACTGGGAAATAACCGCCTTTTACGCCAGGTCGGTGTCCCATGTTGCCTGTCTCGTAGTGTTTGGATGTGTTCCATGCAGACTCCTGAGAGTCAACCTGATAGAACACGTGACCCATTTCGTTTCCCCACTTTACGTCATCAAAAACAAAGAATTCGTTTTCCGGGCCAAAATACGCGGTATCGCCAATTCCCGTTGCATTAAGATAAGCTTCAGCGCGCTTTGCTATAGAACGGGGATCGCGCTCATAGCCTTCACCCGTCGATGGCTCAAGGATGTCGCAGGTGATATTGACAGTGGCTTCATCGGTAAACGGGTCAAGTACGGCAGTGGTTGCGTCCAGGCGCATGATCATGTCTGACTCGTTGATACCCTTCCAGCCAGCGATGGAGGAACCATCAAACATCTTGCCTTCAGTGAACATGTCTTCGTCTAAGACGCTTGCTGGAATAGTAACGTGCTGTTCCTTTCCCTGTGTATCCGTGAAGCGCAAATCTACGAATTTAACGCCATGTTCATTGATCATGTTGATTACGTCAGCTGGTGACATTTGGTAGTCCTCCTTAGGGTAAGGTGAGATAAGTGTTTAGGAAATAATTTAAAGTGGAGCGCTTCTATTTTAGTAAGCATTGTACAGATAAAAAAAATCTAGCCAATTGCTACCTCAGTTATCTCAGATAAAAAAATGCACTAAAATAGCTGCGAGTTCATTTTTGGTGCGGCTTGTTAACTGAGTGCACTTTTATTGTGCATAATAGGTGTTAACCTTTCCAATGAAGGCATGCTGTTCTGCTGCTGAAATTATTTTTTTTGCCAGCGGGTTGTGCGCTTCACAGGCCATGTCGATGGGTAAAATGAGATCGATCTCAACCCGGTCGCTAAGATAATGCAGGTGGATGTTCCTGATCTTGTCTGAGCCTTCGATACTTTCCCATGAGGAGTAGAGAGAGAAAAGCAGCTCAGAGCGAGTAGGTAGCTTTACTATATTGTCATGATCGCTGTCAGCGACCGGGTCAATATGTACGGTAACATCGGCGATTTCATTAAAGAGCTTTTTCACAGATTGTTCGATGTGAAGCGAAATGAAGTGTGCTTCTGAAACACTTAATCTGGGGTTTACACGAATTTCAGTATCGATATAGCCCATTCCACCCATTGAGCGTGACCTGAGGCTATGCACATCAAACACCCCCCCTGTATTTAAAATATGCTGTTTGATCTTATCCAGTAACTCCTGGTCAAGGCTGGTATCGATTAATTCTGCAAATGACTTTTTTATTAAATGCAGTCCCATCAATGAAATCATGATAGCGACAATTATCGCTGCGAGGGCATCCATGTGTGACATTCCAAATAGCTGTGCGCCTATGCCAATCACAACAACGACAGACGAAAAAACGTCTGAGCGATGATGCATCGCATTACTTTCCAGAAGCGTGGATCTTATTTTTTTGGCTGCCTTGATCGTGTAACGAAACAGGAACTCTTTGCTAATGATAGCTAACAACGCGAAAAAAAGAGCGTAAGGCTCGACATTAGCAGGGTTTGGATCGGCAACGGAGAGGATGCCTCTGTACCCGATGCCTAACGCGACTGCTACCAGCGCGATGCCCAAAAAAATGGAAGTCAGTGTTTCAAATCTTCCATGACCATAGGGGTGATCATCATCAGCTGCTTTAGCGGCGTGCTGAGCAGCAAATAACACGACAAAGTCGCTCAATAAGTCAGCGAGTGTATGCAGGCCGTCCGCGATCAGGGCCTGGCTGTGAGCAAACAGGCCAGAGAGTATCTGAGCGCCTGACAATATTATGTTGACCAGTATCCCAACGTAGGTAACCCGTTTAATAATGGTATGTCTCTGGTCAGTCATTGTGACACTTTTTTACTCGTATGATGATCTCGTAATCACGGTCTGTAATGCTTTCAACCTGGTGTCCGTTAATGCGGCACCAGGCAGGAATATCGTTTTTAGCACCGGGGTCGGTACAGGTGATTTCAATAATGTCATTGGTAGCGGCGGTTATCACAGCATCTTGCAGTCGGATAACGGGCATCGGGCAAAGTAAACGGCGAGCATCAACTTGAATGGTCATCGGCGTTACACCAGGTACCAGTTTTGCGGCATTTCATGAGGCGCAAGTGCCTTGACCTTGATGGATACTGGGTCAACGTCAGGCGAGCTATAGCTGAGCTCAACCTGGTCTGCATCCTTGCCCTTACTGAATCGCGCAACAATAGAACAGGCAAGTTTTAATTGTTGAGGGTTTAGTGTTACACCCTCTACCAGAGCGAGTGGGCCACTATGACTGATGGTTTTTATTGACTGGAACTGATTTTTATACCCGCTCAGGAACCGGGTTTCACCTTCTTCACGCGCAATAATAAGTTTAAATCCAGCTTCAGGCCTTATGTGGCGTCCAACCTTCAGTAGCATAATGTCATCCAGGTCGTATTTTTTCTGACCACGGTTATCCCACAGGTCCTGCAGTCTTACAGAGTAGTTTTCATCGGTTAGAAAACAGCAGCCCCCTGCGGGTTGGGCATAGTCCTCAAAGCCAAATTTTCTGGCAAGTTCAATCTGTGGTTTTCGTGATCGACCCGAAAATCCGTATAACTGGTCTCGCTCAACCCAATGCTCCCTCTCGGGTAATGTGGCTGGCAGGTTTTGAGCACACAGCGGTCTCAGTAGCAAATCCTCCGCGCCTGACTCATTCGCGACAATAGGCATGGTTTGTTTGCGTTGGGACATAGGTCTTTGACCAATGACCTCGCCAGTAATGATGAAATCAAAGTTATTTTTCTCAATCCATTCTTTGGCTTTTTTCACCATGAAAATTTTGCAGTCAAGACAGGGATTGAGATTGGCACCATATCCGTGACTGGGATTGATCACGACATCTGTATATTCTTCAACAATATCAACGATATGCAGTTTGATGCCAAGCTGTTCTGCAACCCATAGTGCGTTGTTACGCTTGGGTTTAGCCTTATCCTGTTTGCGGATGGCATGGGTATGCCCCTCAACGCAGAAGCCGGTAAAGAAGTTAATCCCTTCCACATGCACGCCCTGCTGCTGGATAACCTTAGCGGCAAGTAAAGAGTCCAGTCCTCCGGAAATAAGAGCTACAGCTTTTCGTGGCATAAGACAATCGTATAAAAAAAGGGCTGCTGATTATATCAGAGCCCTTTTAGAAAGGAATGATGGAATTATGTTTACCAGGGGGAAGTGCCTGTACCTCCTTGTACCCCTAAGTTATTTAGCGTTATTGTTGGGCAAAAAGTATTGTCATTTGCTGCAGCTCCTTGTGCGGTGGCGGTAAGGGTAAAGGAGGTCGCGTTCCTAGCCATGGTAATATCGAAAAAGCCATTGGTAGTAGTACCTAAAAAAGCATTCGTATTACAGTTTGCGTTGTTGTATACGCCATAAACGGTCTTACATTTTTCTAGCGCTGAGGCCCCTGATAGTAGTGCGGAACGCCCTTCTGTGCATCGGGATTTCGTAACATTATCTCCATAGAAAGACATGGCTGTGGCTGCAAGAGTTGCGACAATCGCAATGGCTATTAATAGCTCAAGTAATGTGAAGCCATTTTGATGGTTTATTTTCATTTTAATCTCTTTTTATGTCGATCGGTTTCTAGAAATCAGGGTTCCAATACAACCTGTATGGCTTCAATATAATCTACTTTATCAATTTTAAGTAATTTTAACTTAACAAAATCGCCTTTCTTCAGGTCCGTCATTTGGCCAGGTTTTTTGTTTGCAAGAAAGACTTTTACAACCGATAAGGTTTTATATTTGGAGTCAGTAATAACAATATAATTGGATCCAACTTCATCAATCTGACCATTAGCGAGTAACTCGCTTTGCGACCAGGACGCTAATGGTGTCATTGAAAGAAGGCAAATTAAAAGAACTATTACCCTTTTGTAATTTGAGATCATTGTAATAACTCCTGCCATGATACACGGCCAGTTTGTCGGATAGGCGCATCTTTTATTTTGGTTAAATTGCGCTCATTGAGAATATGGCTTTCAGTAGGCGTATCAGCTGTCGGGTTTCCTCCGCTTAATTCCTGAGCTGCTGGAATGAGTCCAGATATGGTGTCCGAGCTGTCCACTTCTCCTGAATTATTGACATCAATAACGGGTTCTTTGGGCGTTCCTCCGGTTGCGAGATCGACCACGAAACGATAGCCGTATCCGTCAGAAAGACAGGTGTCATTCGACGGTATTGAGGTATTAAAGAACACATAACCGGAGCGAATAAAGGAATCGGTAATTGAGCGCTCATGGGTGATATCCAGGCCAATATACCAACCAAATTCAGATGAGTAATCAACCGAATTTCTGGTCAATACCCGTGGATTAGAGCTGGTAAACGTTTGTTCTACCAGATCGGTAGATCTGAGATTCGAGGTTCCACTGTCCCAAACGCCATAATAATAGTTATCATTCGTCGAGTTCTTATCTGCATCAACCATATACTGCCCGGTTCCAAACGTGACCATAACGTTCGGAGTATTGGTTAAACTAGTATCGATTGTTGGATGAAATGATAGCGACGGCTGGGTAGTAATTGGTCGATTATTAATGGTCTCAAATAAAGGTGATGAGCCATATGCAAGCTGCCAGTTGCCGGGAGAACTATCTGAAAGATCAAAGGCCCACATTTGTCCAAACAGGTCACCAGCATAGGCGCGGTCAATTGTGCCATCACCATTCAGGTCGGCGAGAGCGGGCGTTGCCAGGCCGTTTGGATTGGCGAGGGTACCACTACCGGTTGAGATCTTTGTGTAATCGGTTACCGCCCAGGTTCCATCTATGCCAGCTCGGATTTTGACAATAAATAACGAAGCCTGGCCATTGCCATCACTGTTATAACCATTGCCAAATACGGCTACCCATTCGCCATCGTTAGCCAGTCCAATCTGTGGTTGGCTGAAGGTATAGCCTAAATCGGGATCATCAAGATTATTGAATTCCCATAAAACTGTTTGAGCAGCTGTGGCTTCACTAAAAGTGGGATTTGTAACATCAAGGGCAGAATATCCTCTGCCGCCGGCTCGCTGACCGGTGATGATGATAGTGTGCCAGGCGCCATTTATATAAATATCTGAAACGGTCGGCGATAGGTCATTGTAATAGCGGTGCTTATAGCCGGGCTCTGTTAAATAGTGCAGTCCTTCGTTGATATTTGTAGAAGCCAGGTTATTCGGAACATAGGCGATTTTCTCGGTCAGATCCGCTGCAGAAAAACCATGCACCATACCGTCGTTTGCTCCTACATAAATCATACCTGCGCGAGAAGCCTGGTTTTCTTTAAATGTGGAGTAGGATTCTGAACCAGTAGGAAATGGTGCCTCATCCGGCCAGTTTAAGTTGGGCTGAGCTACATACACAGATCCTGAATGAACAATGTCGCCTAATACATTGGTCACTGTTGTAAGTGGGGTGGCTGGGTTAGGGGTGATTTTTGCACGCTCCCTGAATTGTAATCCTGTGCCTTCATTTGAGGTGTCGCCGCGGATAAAGTTAAGGCGAGCTCTTGCAGCGTCATCCGATCCGGTGCTGCCTCCCACATTAATACGTAAATCAGCCTGCATATCACTGGAGATGTTAGCCCACCTGAAGGGGACGCCTGCCGTTCCATTGTTGCTCAATATAACGCGTGAAGAATCATAACCTCCGTTGCTGGCTTGAAGAGAAAGCGCTTCAGCAGCATTCACCGCGTTCATGGGGTCAGAGGGTATATTTAATGAAAGGATTCCATTGTTTTCTACGATAGGGTAGGCGAATAAATTTCCCTGCCAGCCGCTGGTATTGAATTCTGAAACGAATACTACAGAGTCTGTTGTCAGCCTTGCTGACGTAACCGAGACAGCAGACTGAGTCGCTTTTCGCTCTTCGATATCTGCCAGGGCTGCTGATAGCGATGCTTCGAGTTCTACAGGGTTCTGTGCGCTAAGATAAAGTCCGCGCGCGTTATAAGCAGCGTGTATCAGGTCGTCTACCTTTCTGGGGTCGGTATTCGGTTGCGGCCAGGCGAATCCGGCTGCTAACGGGTCGTATGTATTAATATCTAGTGTGCCTGTAACACCAAACGATATGGTATAAGTGACCATGTGCTGGTGATCGGCTTCATCCACTCCTGGCGATGTAGGGACCTTGTTGCCTAGATCAGTTCGCAAATCTGTTTCGTAATAACGCATCGCAACATCAGCGAGGGTGTCGCTATAATCGTCTTCATAGTTGCCTCCGTCATTTGATTCATTCTGATCCCCATCAAAACCTACCGAATCTGAGCTGTGATCGGTATTACCCACATAAGGAGAGGTTCCGTTCCAGAAACCATCCGTCATCAGCAAGGCGAAGTTTTGTTGGCATTCTCCTCCCTGTGATGCAGGTAGAATGACGCTTTCTCCATTGTAGGTGGAAGTGCTCATATACATGCTCCCTGTATAATTAAGAGCCCGACGTAAGGGTGTGCCGCCATTTGAGTCAATATTGTAAAAGGTGTCTATTAAATTCTGTTTGTTGGTGGCATCCGTCATTGTTCTTAAATTGACCTGGTGTCCTCCATTTATCAATCTTAACCCCATACGTGAGCCACCAGCAGTGTTAATTACACCACCGATTGTAGCTTTAGTAGCAAACTCACGTTTACGGTAATATTCAAACCAGTTTGCAAAGTTTTGAAGCTCAGCTTGACCGCTACGTGTTAAAACAACGTTTCCATCTTTATCCTTATGCGAGTAAGTGGCGACGGTTGGATCGATTTCGACTAGAGTGTGTGTTTCGGTAGCCTGTAATACGCCGTCAGTATTATCATCGGTCCATTCATAATAACTGGGGAGGTAGGTAATGTTAGGGTAATTTCGGTCTGTAACAATATTGTCATAATAGTCAAAGCGCTGTGTTAAATCGACCGTGTCACCAGTATGATTTACATCATTAGGGTCTCTGGTAACCTCGCGTGGGTCAGCAGGTTGATATAAAGGATTGCCACTACTATCAACGCCTTTCCAGGGTTTATATTCAGTTAAAGGATTGTAATAAAGCGTGTTGTAGTTATGGTTTTGCATCACCCAGAAACTTTGAATTAGAGTGCTCGTTGATGTGTTGGAATAGGCTGCTGGGGGGATGATATTCCTGTCATAGTTATTATAACTAGAGTAAGCGTAGTATTTATAATTGCTCCAACCTGGGTGAAGATAAGCTTGCCAGTCCCCGTTGAACTGCGTAACCCCGTTGTTGTATCTGGCGAAAAGTCCTGTATCTGGAATTATTGCTTCCCAGTCCATACTGCCCGAGTCATCAAGGGTGAAAAATATATTAGGTTCCACAGTCGTTGTGACGAATAGCGGGGTGTCAGATAACTTGCCTGGCGCAGCAAATGCTGTATTCCCGCTGAATATCATCAGTGCGCTTAAGGCGGATAAAAGTCCAATTTTATAAGTTTTAGCATTCATAGTGTTCACCATACCTGGGTTAATTACTGCGTCGACCAAAAAAGGATTGGACGGTTCTAAAAGTATTGCCTGTCTGGCCAAACCCCCTGGCCGTAGAACGGAAATAATCTATTTTTAATGCAGTCGATGTTTGACCGTATCCCGAAAATCCTGGATCCATGTCGTTTACTTTTTTGTCAGGGTCCCATTGACCAAGATATTTAATGATATATCTCGGGTTGTTTGAGATATTAGGCAGGCTGACCGAGGCGATACTGGTCGCAGCAGAAGTCCAGGTCGTATTTACCAGATAATCAGGGTCGGCATCTGTGTCTGCAATTACATTGGTGGGCTCATTGCCTGCTTCAAGTAGGCGTTCTGCCGTTTTTAATCCAACTTCAGCAGCCTGAAATGTTATTGCGGACTCTCTTAAATTACCGGCCATGGCGATTTCTGTGGTGGTGCCTTTCATGGAAGTCAGCGCTAAAATGGTCATGGCTATAAGAATTACCAGGCTAACAATTAATGCGGCTCCTGATTGTTTAATTTTGTTGACAGGTTTCATATGCTCACCTATTGCGAAGATCGATAGTGGTAGAAAAAACCTGACGCAACCGCCTGTCGGGAGTATTAATGGCCACACCGTTTAAAATGTAACTTTGATTAGCGTCCATTACGTTATCTCGATCAGAGCGAACCACGAGGAAAACTCGTATGGACGTTACTTCGTCCAGATCTACCACAGCATCACTAGCCAGGTATTGATTTGGAGTCCCATCACCATCGTTATCTACACCGTAGAGTATGATCATTCGTTCTACTCCTTCTAAAAGCTCCTGGTTGTTACCGTTTTCTTCTCTCCATAAAGCAGGTTCGCCATTGCCACTGGCGGCAGGCTGAATAGAGTATTTGACATTTTGTAATGAGTAAGCAGAAGAATTATTCGCGGTGTAGCCACTTTCGAGATTTGCGCGATCAATAGAGTTGTCATGGAGGCAGTGCAAACCGGCTGCACAGTCATTTAATTCCATGTTGCCAGGGGTGTTTGCAGGTGCTGCGAGTGTGTGAGTAATGGTGGAAACTCCTGCTACTGTAGTCACAGAATTCGCTTCAAAAATATCCGAGGTCCAGCAATTTGTAATCAGGATGATATCGTTATCGCGAAACTGGGTTCTTCCCGTAACCTGAATCGATGCTGAGCCGGGCTTAGCCAGAGTGGTGGATATATTGGCCTGACCTGGTTTGCTACCTCTTATAGTGAGGTCATCTGAGTTATTTATCCCTCCATTGGCGGTAACTTCAATTGGAGGCAGGGTAGTAAATCTATGGATGTTGGGATTAAAGTTAGGAGAGGCAGTATTCAGGTGGTTTTGCACAAGTTCACTATTTCTGCTCACGTTAACACAGCCAAAGAATCCAGCCAGGCGGGTATCGGTTGTAATAAGGTCTAATGCGAAACGTCCATTTTCCTGGACTCGAGAGGATGCATCAGAGAACGTGTAGGTGGCCTTGTTGCCCAGATATACCTGAATAATTCCGCCCAGTAAAAAAAGGCTAATTACCAGAGCAACAAGGATCTCAATTAGAGATAAGCCATTTTGTTTTGTTATTAAATTTTTCATGGTGTGATGGTAACCGTAAAGCAGGATTGAGTAGCTGTCGCAGGTTCACCGTTGGTGCAGTTACTTTCTCCTGAGGTGTCTTCCCACATTACTGAAACAGTTAAAGTGTTAGGCGCTGGGGAGGTTATCACTCCTCGACCGCCTGGGAGGGATTTAACCATATCGCTCCAGTCTTCTGCATCAGCAGTTACCATTTGGGTTGGTGTGCACGCATTGGCCTGGCAATCCATGCTGTAGCTATTGTCGGTGTCGATATTGTTATACAGGATAAAGTTATCTGGATCAGTAGAGTTTGCAGAAATTCGATCAGTCATTTCATAGCTGTACCAGACTGCCTGGCTATGCCAATGGGCGCTGGCTGTTTGTTGCACGCTGGTCAGCTGCAGGGAGGCAATTCCTAGTAATCCAATAGAAATTACCAGTAGCGAGATTAAAGATTCAATCATGCTGATGCCACTTTGATGCTTCATCTTATTTTCGCTTAAGGGCATGATGGATTTCCTCCCCGGCTGACTCTTCCAGATGGTGAGATGGTCAAGATCCTTGCAAAGTCATCGCCTCGGTCATCACATATTGATACCGTCCCATTTGTGTTAGGGCTATAGCCTCTGCTGTCAAAAATAATCGGGTTACCGGCTGAGTTGCCGATGACGGCATAAGCCTTAAGTTGTTGTTGTACCTTCAAGAGTTCATCGTTTGCGTCTATGTCACCGCTATTGTCTAAATCCACTGCAATTATCCAACCATCTGTCAATTGTGCATTATTGCAACTTGATCCATTAGAACTCGCGCAGGCTATTACTGATTGGTTGCGATGTAACGCCGTATTGCGGGCCATTACTAAATCTACATAAAGCGCATCACGATAGGATGCAAGATGGTCTGTTTGAAGTATCGCTTTCATACTTGGCACAGCCAGACTAACGAGGATGCTTGCAATCAACAACGTAAATATCAGCTCAAGTAATGTAAAACCATGTGGACGATTTGTTTTCATATTTGAATCCTAGATAAACTGGTGAAAATTGCATCTAGCGGAAGATGGATATCATGTTTGTGGGGATAAACGGTCACTGAATAAATAGGGTATGTGATCTGGTTATCATGGCGCATAACTTTGGACCGGTAACGAGGTTGCTCTATCAGTCATAATCTCTGCTAACAGACGCACTGATGCGGGTGCCATCACGACACCATTTCTATAATGCCCGCTGTTGATATAAAGGTTATTGATTTCGGGATGCCGCCCAATCACGGGTATGCCATCGATTGAGGATGGGCGTAAACCTGCCCAGTGATGCTCCAGTGTATACTTTTTTAAAGCGGGTATGGTTGTGAATGCAAAATCTAACAGGCTGCGTTTGATTGAATCGTCAGTTTCCTTGTTGAAGCCAGTATCTTCCGTGGTGCTGCCAATCAGGATGCGACCATCTTTCCTGGGGATGATGTAACGGTCATCCGACAGCGTGATATGGCTTACACTTCCTGGTTCCCCCTTCAGTAACAGCATCTGGCCTTTGATGGGTTTTATCGTTCTGGGTGTACCGCTACCGTTGAGAATGCTCGAGGTCCAGGCGCCCCCCGCGATGACTATCGCATCAGCATGGTAGCTGGCCTGATTTGTTTTGACCTCGGTCACCTGGCCTGCGCTGATGATGAGCTGCTGTACAGGCTGGTGGTCGATCAGCCGAATGCCGCAATTCTTCAAGTAGGCTAATGCCAGGGCAACCAGTCTGGGGTTGCGCAGCTGATGTACCTGAGGAAACCAGTATCCGTTTTGATAGTGATCGGACAGTTCCGGAGCGAGTTCTTTTAACTGGGTTCTGTCTACACACTGCATATTGATTTGGGTGCGTTGCGACCATTGCTCAGGAGCTTCATCGGAATAGTCGCCAACCACCAGCATGCCGCTGGGCAGGAATTCCGCATCCAGCCCGGTTGCATTTTGCATGTGTTCAATCATTTCAGGATAAAGCTTTTGGCCGATGCTGCTCAGTTCAGTGATTTCATCCGGGTAGCGCCATGGAAACAGGGGTGAAACGATACCGCCTCCGGCCCAGGTTGATTCCCGACCGAAAGCCTGCCGTTCTATGACGGTGACTTCAAAGCCGTTTTTGTTTAATTCATAGGCACTGAGCAGGCCGATAATGCCGCCGCCGACAACTATTACTTTTTTCATGTTGTTTTACTGATCGCTTTGGGGTGAATCTGCGCTCACATCATATCGCTTTTGGTGTAAAATCGCACACCGGTTTAATCGGAGTCAGATAATGCAGGTCATAATCAATGGTGCAAGTCATACATTAGATGATGGCATAGTGCTTTCTACATTGTTAAAGCAACTGGAAATATCGGGTAAACGTATCGCGGTAGAGATCAATGAATCGATCATACCGAAAAGCCAGCACGACAGTACGGTGATCCAGCAGGATGACAAAATTGAAATTATTCATGCAATTGGAGGAGGCTAAGTGGCCAGTTCAAACGACATTTTAACCATCGCAGGTAAACAATATCATTCACGGCTGCTGGTGGGTTCGGGTAAATATAAAGACCTGGAAGAAACTCGACTGGCAACTGAGGCCAGTGAAGCGGAAATTATTACCGTTGCGATACGTCGTACCAATATTGGTCAGAATGCAGGTGAGCCTAATTTGCTGGATGTGGTCCCTCCCGAAAAATATACCATCTTGCCGAATACGGCGGGCTGCTTTAACGCGAAGGATGCTATTCGAACCTGTCAATTGGCGCGCGAGTTACTGGATGGGCATAATCTGGTTAAACTGGAAGTGCTGGCCGACCAGAAAACCCTGTTCCCTCATATCCTGGAAACACTAAAAGCTGCTGAAACGCTGGTGGCCGATGGCTTTGATGTCATGGTTTACACCAATGATGACCCGGTCATCGCCAGGGAGCTGGAGCTGATGGGCTGTGTGGCGGTAATGCCATTGGCCGCACCCATAGGGTCGGGTCTGGGTATTCGCAACCCCTACAACATCCTTGAAATCATTGAGAATGCCAATGTTCCCATTATTGTGGATGCGGGGGTGGGTACGGCCTCCGATGCGGCGATTGCGATGGAACTCGGTTGTGATGGTGTCTTGATGAATACGGCAATCGCAGCTGCGAAAGATCCGGTATTAATGGCATCGGCGATGAAAAAGGGTATTCAGGCGGGTCGCGAGGCCTATCTTGCGGGACGTATGCCAAAGAAACGCTATGCCTCGGCCTCCTCCCCGATTGAAGGCATTATTTCCTGATTATTTAGCGCGTTATGAATCCAGTTGATCAGGACGTTCAAAAAAAACGTTCTATACGTAGTTTTGTAAAACGTTCTGGCCGCCTTACTACGGGGCAGCAATTTGCGCTTACCCATTACTGGCCTTTGTATGGAATTGATTATCAGGCTGATGCGACAATCGATGTACATAATCTCTTTACGGGTGTTACGCAGTTAAAACTGGAGATAGGATTTGGTAATGGTGAATCTCTGGTGCAGATGGCGCTAGCGGATCCTGAATCTGCCTATATAGGTGTCGAGGTGCATGAACCGGGAGTAGGGCATTGCCTGAAAAGAATTCATGAACAAGGTATCAAAAATCTCAGGCTGATGTCGCATGATGCCATCGAGGTGCTGCAGCATATGATGCCTGAGCACAGTCTGGATCGGGTCTTTCTATTTTTTCCTGACCCCTGGCATAAAAAGAAACATCATAAGCGTCGAATCGTTAATCAGCATTTCAGGGATTTATTATTCAAAACCCTGAAACCCGGTGCTGTGCTGCATATGGCAACGGACTGGCAGCCTTATGCAGAACATATGGCGGAGGACCTGTTTTCTGACCAGCGGTTTATTAATCTGGGCGATGAGCAGGGTTATTGCTCGCGCCCGGATTATCGTCCGTTGACCAAATTTGAGCGCCGCGGCCAGCGTCTGGGGCATGGGGTCTGGGACCTGATGTTCCAGAAACAGGGCTGAATCAGGCTTTATAACTCAGTTTATAAAGCTCTGGCTGCGCAGGGTTTGAACAAAGGCTTCAGCCACTGGATTATTGATGTTTGCACGATTGCGAGCAATCCATAATGTCACCAGGATCTTGATCGGGTCTACGCTGATATGATGTAGCTGTTGATTGTTCAGTGCATCAGCAACTGCGAAACGAGGCAAAAAACTCATATGTCGCCCGCGGTTTAATATCTCGACAATGGTGTCGGTCGAGCCGACTTCCAGAGAAGTGTTCAGACTCTCAACGCCGGCATCCTGTAGCACCTGGTCGAGTATACGCCGCATAGAAGACTTGGTTTCTCGCAATACAAAGTTCTGCTGACGAAGTTGTTGAAGGGAGATGCGCTCACAATGGCTGAGTGGATGGTTGGGCGCGCATACCAGAATTAACTCATCTTCTATCCATTTCTGTACCAGGATATCCGGATGATCGGGCGCAAGCTCCAGTAGCGCCAGGTCGACGAGACCAGTGGCCAGGCGGGTTTGGATTCGACGTGAGTAGCCCATGCGACTCTGGATCTGGTATTCCGGATAATTATCTGAGAAATTCAATAACAGCTCTGGCAACAGGTGTTCGCCAATCGCAAATGTGACTTCCAGGCGTAGCCTGTTTTTGCCCTGGGTCAGGCTGTGAAGATCTTCCAGCAGTGAGGTCTGGTGATCTAGTGCCAGTCGAGCAAAGGCGTACACCCGGTCTCCGGCGGCAGTCAGCTCCAGTTTTCTTCCTTTGCGTTGCATCAGGGCTGCACCATAACATTCATCCAGCGCGCGCAGTCGCTTGGTCACGGCGGGCTGACCAATGTGTAAAAAACTGGCTGCCTGTTCGGTGCCGCCAAGTTCGACGACAGCGCGTAAAGCGGCAAGGCCTTTTAAATCAGGGAGGTTTCGGTATTCCATATAGGAATATTAATGTATTCCATATCATTTGAATTTTCCACCGCTAGTGTTCATCATCTGTGGGTTTTTCTGGATAGTAAATATAGCGGTCATATATTCCTTTTGGTCGTTTTACTTTCTTTATCAGAAGTGATCTCATATCTTAAAATTATTTTCGCTCTGGCTATGTTTCAGTGGCGCTCTGAATGGAATTGCTTATAAGTAATAACTGAGGTAAATAAATGAATGCATCAACCCAGTCTGCTGTGGCTTCGGCAGACACCAGCACTACTGCTGCTACAGCATCCCCTTACTTTTCTAGAAAACAGATTATCGCCGCAATTGTATTTGCGCTGCTTGGCAGCTATCTCGCCATGGTGGTGCCTAGCGTACAAATTGCCTGGGTAATCGGCATACTGGTGCTGACCATTTATTTATTTGCTTTTGAAGTGGTGGGCGTGGATGTAGCAGCTGCTTCGATTATGGTGTTGCTCGGTCTTACTTCATTATTAGCACCTTATATGGGGCTGGATCGTGGTCTGGTAGATAATTCGCATCTGTTCGATGGCTTTAGTTCAAATGCGGTAATGTCAATCATTGCCGTCATGATCATTGGTTCCGGGCTCGACAAAACCGGTCTGATGAGCAAGGTTGCCTCTTTCATCCTGAAAATTGGTGGCACCACTGAAGGTCGTATCATACCTATCATTTCAGGCACTGTTGGCATCATTTCTTCTTTTATGCAAAACGTAGGAGCTGCCGCCCTGTTCCTGCCGGTAGTGAGCAGGATCTCTTCGCGTTCTGGTTTGCCGATGTCTCGCCTGCTAATGCCGATGGGTTTTACTGCGATTCTGGGCGGTACGGTTACCATGGTCGGTTCCAGTCCGCTGATACTGCTTAACGATTTAATCCTGACTTCGAATAAAGCGATACCTGCCGAGCACCAGATGGAAACCTGGGGGTTATTTTCTGTAACTCCTATCGGCCTGGCACTGGTGACTACGGGTATCATTTATTTTGTACTGGCCGGGCGTTTTGTGCTGCCAGTCAGTAAGCAGGAGAAAGGTAAATCCTCCGACCCGATGAAATATTTCCGTGAGGTATATAACCTGGAGTATTCGCTTTACGAAATTGTGGTTCCTGATAGCAGTAAGCTGATTGGTCAGAAACTGGATGACGTTGAAACGAAATATCGCATCCGCATTATTGCAAACAAGCTGGGTGGACAGGAAAGTCAGGTAGGGCCAGGTACGCTGGCGCGCGACACAGAATTTCAACCGGGAATGGTTTTAGGCGTGGTTGCAGCTCCCGGGCACCTGGAACACTTTGTTGAAAAATACCAGTTACTCAAACGTGACTCTTTAAGGACCTTTGTGGATGTTCTGTCCACAGCCAAAGCAGGTATCGCGGAAGTTGTTATTCCTCCCGGTTCTAATCTGGTGGGAAAGTCAGCGCGTGATGTGTGGATGCGCAAAACCTACGGCCTTGCCTTGATTGCCCTGCATCGAAATGGCGAAACGCTGCGTGAAGGGGATCATATTCGAGATATGCCCTTTAATGCGGGTGATACCCTGGTCGTGCATACCACCTGGTTATCTCTGGAACGTCTGAGCAGTGACCGGAATTTTGTAGTGGTCACTACCGAATATCCGCATGCTGAAAAATTACGCCCCGAGAAGTTGAAATGGGCTGGTCTTTTTTTCTTCATCGCGCTGAGCCTGGTGCTGTTTTCTGATTTGCGTTTATCCATTGCGCTGTTAACGGGCGCTATGGGTATGGTGTTGTCCGGTGTGTTAAAGATCGAAGAGGCTTATGAAGCGGTGAGCTGGAAAACGGTGTTTCTGCTTGCCTCGTTAATACCGCTGGGGCTGGCGGTCGAAACCAGTGGGACAGCAAAATGGATTGCTGAACAGGTGTTGTATGTTGTTGGTGATGCACCAATATGGGTCATTCAATTATCGGTAGCTGCGCTGGCTACTTTTTTTACCCTGGTGATGTCAAACGTTGGTGCGACTGTTTTACTGGTGCCGTTAGCGGTAAATATCGCTATAGGCGTAGGTGCGAGCCCAGCATTGTTTGCATTAACAGTAGCTATTGCTACTTCCAATTCTTTTTTGATACCCACACACCAGGTTAACGCATTGATCATGGGACCTGCGGGGTATAGAGTGCCTGACTTTATGAAAGCCGGCGGTATCATGACGGTGCTTTTCCTGATCGTTATGATGCTGATGATGGAGTTGATTTTCTAGGGTTCAGGTATTTATGAATAATTTGGCAGCTCGTTTAATCGGGTCGATTGTACTACTCATTCCAGGCTTGAGTCAGGCTGCGGACGGCGCTGCCTCTACTCCTCTGGATCTCACTTCCAGTGGCGTAGGGTATGCCGCTATTGCTATCTTCGTAGTGGCTTATCTGTTCGTTATGGCAGAAGAGTTTACTCATTTACGTAAATCTAAACCTGTGATTCTGGCTGCCGGTTTGATCTGGGGAATGATTGCTCTGGTGTACCAGGGTCACCCCGGTATGGAAGCCCTGCCTGAGCAAGCCATTCGACATAATCTGCTTGAATACGCGGAGTTGATGCTGTTCCTGCTGGTCGCAATGACTTACGTGAACAGTATGGATGAGCATCGGGTGTTTGACGTGCTAAGGGTCAAACTGGTCAGTTCTGGTCTGGGCTTCAGAGCGGTTTTCTGGATCACCGGGTTTCTTGCTTTTTTTATTTCTCCCGTAGCTGATAACTTAACCACTGCATTATTGATGTGTGCGGTGGTGATGGCGGTAGGTGGGAGCAACAGCAAGTTTGTCACGCTATCCTGTATCAATATTGTCGTTGCAGCCAATGCGGGGGGCGCGTTTTCTCCTTTTGGTGATATCACTACATTAATGGTGTGGCAGAAAGGCTTTGTCCACTTCTGGGGATTCTTTGCGCTATTTATCCCCGCTGCTGTCAATTTCCTGGTGCCTGCGGCATTAATGCATTTTGCCATCCCAAATGAAAAACCCGATGCGAATACGGAAGATATTCAATTGAAACGTGGGGCGAAACGCATCATCCTGCTTTTTCTGCTGACAATAATCACTGCGGTTTCGTTTCATAACTTCATGCATTTACCCCCTGTTATCGGCATGTTAACCGGGCTTTCCTATCTACAGATTTTTGGTTATTACCTGAAAAAAACCAGCAAGATTTCTCAGCCCGCGCAAAGAAATTCATTAGGTGAGATTGTCCCATTTGATGTTTTTGTGCCTGTGGCCAAGGCGGAATGGGATACGCTGCTGTTTTTTTATGGTGTAGTAGCGTGTGTGGGTGGCCTGGGTTTTCTGGGATATCTTGGGCTGGTGTCCGAACTGATGTATACGCAGTGGGGTGCGACTACGGCGAATATCGCTGTAGGTGTGTTGTCTTCGATTGTTGATAATATCCCGGTGATGTTTGCTGTTTTAACGATGAGTCCGGATATGTCTACCGGGCAATGGTTACTGGTAACCCTGACTGCGGGTGTCGGCGGGTCATTGCTATCCATTGGCTCGGCTGCTGGTGTGGCTCTGATGGGCCAGGCACGTGGACAATATACTTTTTTCGGTCATTTAAAATGGATGCCTGTTATAGCATTAGGGTACGCAGGCAGTATCTGGGTGCATTTCTTTATCAATGCTTCGCTGTTTTAAATTATCCAGCCAGGTTTAGCTGTCCCGGTGTGGTTTAAGGTGCAGCGGGTGTCACGGCAGTAGCTTGACAGTTGTAATTCAGCAAAGGAAGATGGCGTCACTGTAACACCTGAATGGTTGAGTCCAGCCTTATGAATATGCGGAACTTGGTATCAGCTTTTGTACTACTCTGTGTGTTTCCGATAAGCAGTTACGCTGCTGAACAGCTGGTGGCGCTGGATCTCACCGCAACCAATGTAGGCATCCTCTCTCTGGCTATATTCGTCTTCGCCTATGCGCTGGTGATGGCCGAAGAATTCACTCATATGCGCAAGTCCAAGCCCGTTATTATAGCGGCGGGTGTTATCTGGGCGTCTATCGCCTGGGTATATCACGGTCATCCTGGTCTGGAGGTGCTGCCGGAGAATGCGGTCAGGCATAATCTGCTGGAATATGCAGAGTTGATGTTGTTCCTGCTGGCAGCGATGACTTATATCAACGCCATGGACGAGCGTAATGTTTTTGAAGCCTTACGTGTCAAACTGGTTGCAACGGGGTATGGCTTTCGCGCGATATTCTGGTTAACCGGCATCCTGTCATTTTTTATCTCCCCGGTCGCGGATAACCTGACAACAGCATTGCTGATGTGCGCAGTCGTGATGGCGGTTGCAGGAGGTAATGACCGTTTCGTATTACTAGGTTGCATCAACATTGTGGTGGCAGCCAACGCTGGCGGTGCTTTTTCTCCCTTTGGGGATATTACAACGCTGATGGTGTGGCAAAAAGGCATGGTGGATTTCTGGGGCTTTTTTGCACTCTTTGTTCCTTCGGTCGTGAACTACCTGGTTCCGGCTGTGTTTATGCACTTTGCGGTACCGAAGGGGAAACCTCCCACAACCAGTGATAGCATTGTTATGAAGCGTGGGGCAAGAAGGATTATTGCGCTTTTTCTATGCACAATCTTTACCGCTGTAGCTTTCCATAATTTTCTTCATTTACCCCCTGTGATTGGTATGTTAACAGGACTGGGATACCTGAAACTGTTCGGTTACTACCTTAAAATGACTCATAAAAATGGTGTTCAGGAATCTCTGCCCGAGTCGGAGCAGGGTGTTGTCGGGGATGTTGTGCCGTTTGATGTTTTCGAGGGTGTTGCGCGTGCTGAATGGGACACCTTGTTATTTTTCTACGGCGTTGTCGCCTGTGTAGGGGGGCTGGGGTTTATCGGTTACCTGGGTCTGGTTTCTGAGTTAATGTATGCCCAGTGGGGTGCTACCAGTGCCAATATTACGGTAGGTCTGCTGTCAGCGATTGTTGATAATATACCGGTCATGTTTGCTGTGTTGACTATGTTGCCCGAGATGTCTCAGGGGCAGTGGCTTTTGGTAACACTGACTGCTGGAGTGGGCGGGTCATTGTTATCCATTGGTTCTGCTGCGGGTGTCGCGCTGATGGGTCAGGCCAGGGGGCAATATACCTTTTTTGGGCATCTAAAGTGGTCACCGGTTATTGCACTCGGTTACATCGCCAGCATAGCGGTCCACCTCTGGTTGAACGCATCCCTGTTCACCTGAGATCATATTTGCTAAGCCGGTTTATGGGCATTCATCAAATATCTGCGAGTGGCATTTCAGGCAGACATCGGAATCCATCTTCCTGAAGATGGTTTTGATGGCCTGGGTTTTTGAGTCGAAGAAATTATTGCTGCCAACATGCTTAATAAACCCGGCGCGTGCGGCAAACTCATACACTGACGACTTAAGTCCCAGGAAATAAAGGCCGCCACCCAGTTTTCTTAATCTCATTTGTTCGGCTTCCAGAGCTTCTATGCCGGCCAGGTCAATAAAGTTAATCCCACTTCCTATGATCAGGATGTGATAGATGCGCTCATTGTCTACGATGGTTGTCAGTCGTTTTTGAATATGGTTGATAGAGCCAAAATAAATCGACATATCTATTCGAATGATCTTTAGCTGGGGACACTGCTTGATCGGCTTGGATTCGATACTTACCAGTTTACGTCGCGCATGCCCTGGGGGTTCATCAAACGACAGAGTAGGGATGCGTGGGGTCGATGTTTTTGCCAGAAAGAAAATCAGCGATAACAGGACACCCATGTAGATAGCGAATTCGAGTTCTAGGAACAGGGTGGCGAAGAACGTCGTTAGCAGTACAGCTGATTCAGATTTGCTTAACGCCAGAGTCGTTTTGATGTGATGTATATCAACCAGGTTGTACGCGACAAGCAGGATCACCCCGCCCATGGCGGCAATCGGCAGGTAAGCGGTCAGTGGCGCGATTAGCAGGACAATAACCATCAACGACAGTGCTGCGAAAATCGCCGACATGGGGGTTTTTGCGCCGGCATCGTAATTGATTCCCGAGCGCGTAAAAGATCCGGACCCAGCATAACTGGAGAAGAAGCTACCAACAGCATTGGACAGGCCCTGACCTATGAACTCCTGATTGGCATCGATACGTTGGCTCGATTTTGTTGCTACCGCGCGACTGATGGACACGGCTTCGATCAGACCCAGTAAAGCGACGGCGAAAGCTTCCGGCGCCAGCATGCGAATAGTTTCAAAACTAAATTCCGGGCTGGATAAGGGGGGTAGATGAGCGGGTATTTCTCCCACCAGTTTAATGCTGTCAGTGTAGTTTTGCAGTATTAACGCAAGCAGGCTGCCCACCACCATGCCTGCCAGCAGGTTGGGTATTTTCGGGTAGTATTTTTTGATGAATACGGAAGTGAGTAATGTAACTATGGCTATAGTGAATAGATAGGGATTGAGGCCTTCAATTCCGGTAGCCATATCCATCCAGGTATGGATGAAAGATTCGCCTTTGGGTACGTAGATGCCGGTAATGCTTTTCATCTGGCTGGTGGCAATCAAAATTGCAGCACCGGCGGTAAAGCCAATGACAACCGTATGCGAAACAAAGTTAACCAGTACGCCAAGACGCGCTAAACCGAATGCCAGCTGGTAGATACCGGCCAGGAAGGTCAGGGTTAAGGTCAGCGAAATAAATTCAGCGGTTCCAGGCTCGGCGTGGTGACTTATCGCTGAAAAGACCACGATGGAGATTGCCGTAGTCGGTCCTGATACCAGATGAAAGGATGAGCCGAATAGTGCCGCAATGATGGGGGTAATCATCGCCGTATATAGTCCATATTCGGGTGGTAACCCTGCGATGGTGGCAAATGCGACGCCCTGGGGAAGGACAATCACGGCGCCGGTCAGACCTGCCGATAAATCTGCTTTAAGTGAGTCTTTGGTGACTAGACGAAACCACTTCAGAAAAGGCAGGAAATTTAATAAATTCATAGTTTTCACAAATAATTAACAGATTCACGGAGTTTATAGCTTTGCGCGTATAAACCTGGCGTGTTGGTTATTCAAAACAGTATTTTTAGTGCCATTCTGAAGAATGGAACATATTGAAAATTAGACAGTTAAGTCTGTATACCCCGGATCAGGGTGGGTGAAAGACCTTATTGGTAAATTCATATATAATTATAATTAAATATTAAGTTTATTGATAGTTGTAATCACCTTTCTGAGAGATATTTACTAGGGTTTTTCGTGATTTTTGTTAACAAACACAAAAAACTACTCATTATGCGAAATGATATCTCTGGATTTGTCGTATACCGAAGTTTTAACTTCGAATAATCCAAGTAATGTGTGAAAGATATTGTCGTGGCTTAATCTGGCATCCGCCCGCTCAGAGGTTGCAGCACGATCCAGGTACTGGAGGTTGTCACTCAACCATAAAAAGCCGGGTACGTGGGTCTGTGCCTCTGGTGCTATGAAGTTTGGCAGACCGTGCAGAAAGACACCATTCTCTCCTAAAGATTCGCCATGATCACTGGCGTACATTAGTGATGTTTCAAAGTTGGTTGAATTCTGTTTCAGCAAGTCAATGCTTTGTGACAGGAAATAATCGGTATAAACGATGGCATTGTCGTAAGCGTTTATAATTTCATCGACTGAGCAATCCTCAAGTTGAGCTGTTTTGCAGCTGGGTTTGAATATTTCAAATTCGGGAGGGTAGCGTTTGTAGTAGGCGGGGCCATGATTGCCCATTGAGTGCAGGACGACCAGGATATCTCCGTTCTGCTGGCTATCGATATAGTCCTGTAATCCTTTAAGCATGCCGATATCTCGGCATTCTGTATCACATACGGTATTATTTTCGGCAGATCGGTAGTTTTGATATAGCACCCTGTCCGCGACGCCCTTTGAGCTGGAATTATTATCTCTCCATAACACATGGACGCCGGCCCGGTTCAGCACATCCAGTACATTTTCAGTATGGTCAGCTTCTGAATTAGAAAAATCTTCAACCCCTAGAATGGAAAACATGCACGGTACCGAAATGGCTGTTGACGTACCACAGGAACTCATCTGTTTAAAATTGATCAGATTCTCCCTGCTGAGTAAGGGATTGGTATTGCGGGCGTATCCGTTCAGGGAAAAATGATCTGCGCGCGCGGTTTCGCCAACTACAAAAATCACCAGTTTTCGATTGCCGGTTGTTTTGACAATTTTTGCATCCTCGCCAATGGGTTTCAGAGTCTGCTGTGCGCTGCTGAATTGATTGCTGGCGAATTTGATCAGAGAATAAACTGGATAAATCGGGTTCGAATAAAAACGTACGGTTTTATGCTCACGAAAAAATGAAGCGAAGGGTTTGTAGAAAATAAAAACAGTTGAAACCAGCAAGATCACGCTAATCAGGATCAGTTTACTACGTGAAATGAGCTCTGCTTTAAAGCGGTAGCGAATATCGACTGAGCGGTACAGTATCCAGCCTGGAACTATGCCCAGGAAAAACACATACAGCATCAGCTTAAGCGTAAGCAGATCGGCTGCTTCAGAAACCTGGGTCTGTACGATATTTCGAATCATGTCTTCGTCAATCAGGATGCCGAAGGTATCCATGTAATAAGCCATGCTTGACGACAGGATCAGTAGCAGAATCAGTGCGGGGCGCATTAGCGGCCTGAATCCAAATAACGTTAAAAACAGGGTGGTTAGAAAGAACTGGAAGAAAACGATGGCAACTAGAAAGGCGATATTTTCTGCTGTCAGGGTGTAGAGTTCGGCAGCATGACTATAAAACGAAAAATTCAATAACAGGCTGATAAACAGTGATGTCAGCAGGATAAAACCGTTCGCATTAAGTTTTAAGTTCAATTTACGGGAAATGGGTGAATTCATTTTTACGCTTAATATTGTACGGTTTGAGTTGTTCTGGTTAAGTCTGCAATAGCGACAGCTTGTTGATTTTAAATCCCAATGATAGGCAACTGGCAGCCGCTAAAGTTTCATTGTTAGCATAAATACCTCTCGCCATCATGGCCTGCATTCGCAGGGAGAGAAGTTTGAATGTCACAATGTTTAAAAAGTGTTAATCACCTCATTAAATGTTAATCAGGTCGCAGGATAAACCCTTCTCTGTAATACCACATTAGAACGGTAACGAGGTGGAAAGATAGAACTTTGAGTAATTATTCTTTGGATCGTAGCCATAGTCTATGACCAGGTCTGTTTTTACAAAAGAGGTCAGCTTCCAGCGCAGGCCGACACCAACCGTCTGTCTCCAGTCGTCATCGTTGATTGAGGTGGCATCTTCGAATACATACCCGATATCGGTAAAAAATGCAGTGCGAAAAGAAGGCCAGCGTCGGTAGCCAATAACATACTCAATATTCGTAAGCCACAGGCTGTTACCCGAAATACTGCCTTTCTCAATGCCTCGCAGACTGTCTGACCCGCCTATTGAGTAATTATTTTCGTTGAATACTTTCTCGCTGGTGAGGTCGACTATGAACCGCGTATTGAGGTTGTCGAGTTGATTGAGTGCGTGATAAAAGCGGGTTTCGTAACGAAACCTGAAGGCTGTAGAATCGCTACCCAGATCATTAAAACCCTTGCTTAGCTCAATACTATGGTAGTGCCCCGTGTGCCGGTAAACTTCATCATTCACCTTGTCGTATTCCAGCTGGACGCCAATGGTATTGTAATCGCCAGGCATAGTGACAACGGCCGGGTCCGACCCATCCAGTGATTTGTTATGCAGGGTCAGCTTGGCAAAAACACCCACTGGCAGGCTGGTCCAGGAGGTATGCCAGTCTCGACCGACAAGAAAAGAAAACTCTTTGTCCTGGTCGGTAACCGGTGTTGTCGTGTCTGACAGCAGGGTATCAATAGTTTGATAGCCCCAGCGCAACTGATAGGGAAGATTTAACAGATTAAGTTCATAGTCAGCACCGAAGCGTTCAGCGCTATTGCCGTCGGCATAGTCTTTTTTGGAAGCGATGAGCGATAGATTTTGATCAATCCCAAAAAGCTGGTAACCCCGGTATCTGAAGCCTTTCTCTATATCGCCATTACCGTTACGGCTCAGGCGTGGATAGACCAGATGATATCTTTTTTCCTTAATCTGAATGGTGATGATGGCGGCGTCAGTACAGGCATTATCCTGCCTAACCTCGGCTTCGGAGAAATAACCCGTGTTGAGAATATTTTGCCGTGCACGTGTTAAAGTTGCTTCAGTAATCTTTTGTCCTTCTGACAATTTCGACCATTTGAGTAAATACTCAGGCTTGATTTTATTATTACCCTGGAATTCAAACCCTTTGATTGTTGACTCACAATCGGTCTGGGCCCCTGCGGGCTGTAGGAAACTGCTGATCAGTATCAGCAGAAAAATCGGAAAAATTTTCTTCAAAACAGAAACGGGAGCGGGATTCATCTGGTCATTATTAAAGCAAGTATGGATTAATAATAAAAAATCATAAGTTATTTTTTTGTTTAGTAGGGGTAAATATCCGGTTTGAGCTGGTGTGCCTGCTGCAGCACATATTCGCGAAACTTCTCTGCCAGAGGTGACAGGCGTTTGTCCTTACGCTGCACAAGATACCAGGAGCGCACCAGGGGAAATCCCTGCACATTAACGATCTTCAGACGCTTTTCCTTAAGCTCGTGTTCCAGTGTGTGTATCGAAACCACGCCCAGTCCGAGTCCAACAGCAACAGCCTGCTTGATTGCCTCGTTACTGTTCATTTCCATGGTTGAATTGAGTGATTTATCGTTTTCGTTAAAGAATCTTTCCATCGCCTGACGGGTACCCGAACCCGGTTCACGCACCACAAAATCGTGTTCTAACAACTGGCTGATACTGACCTGTTTCTTTTGCTGGTTGAGTTGATGGTCGGGGGGGGCTATTACCACCAGCGGATTTTCCATAAACGCCACGGTTTTTAAATTCATGTTTTGTGGAGGTTGGCCCATCAAAACAATATCGGCTTCATTGTTTTCTAACTGCTCAATGAGTCCCTCTCGATTGGTGACATCAAAACTAATATGCATGTCGGGGTTTAATGCATTGAAACTGGCGAGTAGGCGGGTGGCGACTGCTGAAACCGTTGACGCGACCACCAGCTTAAGCTTGCCCTGATGACCTTCGCTAATCTGCTTCAGATGTTGTTCAGTCTGTTCGATTTGCTGTAACACATTGCGACTGAGTAACAGCATTTCTTCCCCGGCATCGGTGAGCTGGATTTTGCGCCCGTGTTTGGTGAGTAACGCCGCTCCAACAACTTCTTCCAGTTGTTTGACCTGCATGGAGACTGCCGGCTGGGAAAGGAACAGGTTCCTGGCCGCCAGCGTAAAGTTTTGCTGGGTTGCGACTTCAAGAAACACGCGCAGTTGTCTGATGGTGATATTCATAGGATCTGATCAAAAGTACTAATTCGCTAATTATAATGAATTGCTTATGAATTTCATCAAAAACTATGAATAGTATTTATATGTTTAAATCTTTATATTCGAGCTCCTGATTTGAACAAGGCTGTAAAAACAGTCCGAAATTTAGCGAGCTCTGGCTCAATATTAACCTGTACACATTGAGGTATAACAATGGCAAAAGTCTACGATGCGGGCGTAAAAGAATACCGCGAAACTTACTGGATGCCGGATTACACTCCGAAGGATACTGACATCCTGGCATGTTTTAAAGTTACTCCACAGCCCGGTGTTCCCCGCGAAGAAGTCGCAGCAGCGGTAGCGGCTGAATCTTCAACGGGTACCTGGACCACGGTATGGACTGATCTGTTAACGGATCTGGATTACTACAAGGGTCGTGCTTATGCGATTGAAGACGTGCCGGGTGACGATACCTGTTTTTACGCGTTTGTCGCCTACCCAATCGACCTGTTTGAAGAAGGTTCGGTAGTTAACGTTATGACCTCGCTGGTGGGTAACGTATTCGGTTTCAAGGCGTTGCGTGCACTGCGTCTGGAAGACATCCGTTTCCCCATTGCTTATGTTATGACCTGTAATGGGCCGCCGCAGGGTATTCAGGTCGAGCGTGACATACTCAACAAGTATGGCCGTCCGTTATTGGGTTGTACCATCAAACCCAAGCTGGGACTTTCTGCCAAAAACTATGGCCGCGCCTGTTACGAAGGTCTGCGTGGCGGCCTGGACTTTACCAAAGACGATGAAAACGTGAACTCGCAGCCATTCATGCGCTGGAGACACCGCTTTGACTTCGTTATGGAAGCGATCCATAAAGCTGAAGCCGAAACCGGTGAGCGTAAAGGCCACTATCTGAACGTTACCGCGCCGACTGCTGATGAAATGATGCGTCGTGCCGAGTACGCCAAGGAGATTGGCGCGCCTATCATCATGCACGATTACATTACCGGTGGCTGGTCGGCCAATACCCAGCTGGCACAATGGTGCCAGAACAACGGGATGTTGTTACACATTCACCGTGCGATGCACGCGGTACTCGACCGTAACCCGCACCACGGTATCCATTTCCGGGTGCTGACCAAGATCCTGCGTCTGTCCGGTGGTGACCATCTGCACTCTGGCACCGTTGTGGGTAAGCTGGAAGGTGACCGCGATGCCACGCTGGGCTGGATCGATATCATGCGCGATAGCTACATCAAGGAAGATCGCTCACGCGGCATCTTCTTTGATCAGGACTGGGGCGCGATGCCCGGCGTATTACCGGTCGCTTCCGGTGGTATCCACGTATGGCATATGCCAGCGCTGGTTAGCATCTTTGGTGATGATTCTGTGCTGCAGTTTGGTGGCGGAACTCTGGGACATCCATGGGGTAACGCTGCAGGTGCAGCGGCAAACCGTGTTGCCGTAGAAGCCTGTGTTGAAGCGCGCAATATGGGACGTGAGCTGGAGAAGGAAGGTAAAGATATCCTGACTAATGCAGCCAAGAGTAGCCCAGAGCTGAAAGCCGCGATGGAAACCTGGAAAGAGATCAAGTTTGAGTTTGATACCGTCGACAAACTCGACGTATCCCACAAATAAAGTATCGCCTGGCACCCTCTGGCAGCGTTGCTGAAAATGGCCACGTATTACTAATACGCTCGCATTTTCGCGCCTTGCCAGAGAGCACCATTCGACACTTTATTAAAGCAAATTATTTAACGAGGTATACACAATGAGTGATATGCAAGATTACCAGTCAAGCCTGGCGGATACAGCAAGCCGTAAGTTTGAAACATTTTCCTACCTGCCTTCGATGAGTCCGGAGCAGATTCGTAGCCAGATCGAGTTCATCGTATCCAAGGGCTGGAATCCTTCGGTCGAGCATACCGAACCGCAGAATGCCAGTGGTTCTTACTGGTATATGTGGAAGTTACCGATGTTCGGTGAAACCGATGTGGACGCGATCCTGGCGGAATGTGAAGCCTGCCATAAGGCTCATCCGAACAATCATGTTCGCCTGCTGGGGCTGGATAACTTTGCCCAGTGTGCGGGTGCGTCGATGGTTATCTTCCGTGGCCAGGCTGTCTAGCCGCTTGTATAGATGAGACCGTTAAGCCCCTGCGTCCAGGTTGCGGGGCAGGGGCTTAGTTATTTGATGTGGGGCGTATAAAGTTACGCTTTACACCAAATAACCAGGGTTTTGAGGATGAAGCGCGAATGAGTAGCAGACCAGACAGATATGTGGGCATCGATAATGATATTAATGGAGGAATGACCGCGATCGGCAAGATTATCAGGGATGCCTGGGTGTTCGGGATTCTAGACGAGTCCGAAACCTGCAATGGCTGGAACCTGGCAGGTATTGATGCGTTGCTACAGAAGGTGAATAACGAGTGGGACAAATACGGGTGTATGGTCAGTCGGTTGCCCGAGGAATTATTTCAGCGTCACCAGCAAATCCACGGTGCGGCCATAAAACGTGCCAGAGAAGCAGGCTGGAGCGGTGAAGTTGAAACTGGTGACGAAGAGTAACCGAGCAAGCAAAGTAACTTTCAAATTATTCAAGTTTAAAGAAGGTATGTCATGTTAGAAAACACAGTAGATCCTGATCAGTACATTGTTAAACAGGAACCTTACTATGAGCCGGTAGGTGAAGAGATTGCGCTATACGAAGCGGCCTACAATGCGCGTATGCCGATGATGTTGAAAGGCCCCACCGGATGCGGTAAATCACGCTTTGTTGAGTACATGGCCTATCGACTGGAAAGGCCGCTGATTACCGTCGCCTGTAACGAAGACATGACAGCATCCGATCTGGTCGGGCGCTTCCTGCTGGATAAGGATGGCACCAAATGGCAGGATGGTCCGTTGACGACTGCGGCACGTATTGGTGCGATTTGTTATCTGGATGAGGTGGTTGAAGCACGTCAGGATACTACGGTTGTAATACACCCATTGACCGACCATCGCCGCACCCTGCCGCTGGATAAAAAAGGTGAGCTGATTGAAGCGCATCCCGATTTTCAGCTGGTGATTTCCTATAACCCGGGTTACCAGTCCTTGATGAAAGACCTTAAGCAGTCGACCAAGCAGCGCTTCGGTGCGTTGAATTTTGATTATCCGGTCGAAGAGATCGAAGTGAATATTGTCGCCAAAGAATCAGGCGTGGATAAAGATATTGCAAAAAAACTGGTACAGATTTCTCATCGTGCCCGCAACCTGAAAGGGCATGGCCTGGATGAAGGTATTTCCACCCGCCTGCTGGTTTATGCCGGGCAGTTAATCAGTAAAGGCGTCGATCCGCTGGCAGCCTGCAGTATGACTATGGTAACGCCGCTGACCGATGACCCGGATATGCGCGACACACTGGATGCGGCCGTGCAGACATTTTTTTCTTAATGTTTACCACAGAGGGCACAGAGAACACAGAGGGGTTAATGGGAGCAAGATGTTAAATCCAGATAAAAAATTCTTTGTGTCCTCTGTGTTCTCAGTGGTTAAAAAAACATGTCAATAAAACTTGAAGATTACCAAGCTTTCATGCCGGATGTGCCAGCCGTTCGTGAAGTGCTGGATAGCACCTTTCACGAAGCTGCTCGCATCATGTCACCAGTGGGCCTGGAAAATTATTTGAATGGGGCCAAAGCACTTTGTAACCTGGGCCGGGGTAATGACCTGGTGATTACCTATTTGCAGGAAATGCCGCTGGTGGCAAAAGAATGCGGTGAAGATATTATCGAAGACTGTATCACCGCAGCAATGAAACTGTCATCGATGACTTCCGGTGAAGTCATTATGTTGATGTTCCAAAGCTTGCCATCGGCAGCGCGCAATCTGGGTGACGCACAATTGCTGCGTGGCTACCTGACCTTTATTCATCAGTTCGCATCTACCGCCGCGCGTGGTTTGCGTCCGATGCTTAATCACATGGATGATTTGCTTTCCAAGTTAACGCTCTCAGGATTACGGCGCTGGGCGAATTTTGGCGCCCAGGCCTACCGCCGCGACTTCGATAATCTAACGACATATTTCAATCTGGAATCCGCCGATTCTAGAGCCATGTTACAGAAAGAGCGTAGAGGCGTGCTGTTTGTGCGCATCCAGCGCAAATTGAATTTCTACCTCAGGGCGCTGTGGGGGCGCGATTTTTTCGTGCGTCCAACCGGTGCTGATTACACCGATTTCCGTCCCTATATCGAACATCGTATCCTGCATGTACCGGATGCAGTCGACGATGTCAGTGGTATCAGCGGGCTGGACCTGTATCGAGCGACTACCGCGCATATGGCATCGCATATGTGTTATAGCACTGCACCGATTTCGGCCGAGCAACTGAGTCCTGCGCAGATGTTTTTCATTGGCATGCTGGAAGATGCACGGGTTGAGTATATTGCTGGCCAGGCTTTCCCCGGGTTAAGGAAACTGTGGCTGTCGTTGATTACGCTGGATGAAGCCAACCAGCACAAGGTTGAGCATGAAACCATGCCCATACTGATGCATATCGCCCATATGCTGATGGATGACAGCGTGAGCATCGACGATGATCAGATCACCACCTTTGTCAGCAAATTCCACAGTGAAATCGAAGCGCGCCAAAACGATAACCAGTTTTCCTGGCATATGGGTCTGGAGCTATTCAACCTGTTTGCTGCACGCAAGGCGGTACCCAGCCTGAGGATACTGGAACGTATTGCTATCCCTTACCGCGACGATAATCGCTACGTGTGGGAATTCGAGGAGTTTGACTTCAATCAGGGGTACGAATACGTACCAGCTAGCCAGCGCCAGCTGCGCAAGACAGTCAGTGTTATCGAAATGGCTAACGAAGTCGACTGTGAACTGGCGGGCGATGATGCACAGGAAATCTGGACCTGCGCTACTGAAATGTTCCCCTACGAAGATGACCTGGGTGAGCATGGTAGCTTCAACGACATGTGGGGTAAGGAGCCGGTTTCGGACCCCTATCATTACCAGGAGTGGGATTACCAGATCCAGCTACATCGTCCTGACTGGGCGACGGTTTATGAGCGCCGCCAGCCCAAAGGTGACCCAGAAGATATCAACGACATTCTGCTGGAATATCGTCCCGTTGCGCATCGCATTAAGCAGATTATCGATCTGCTAACGCCGGAAGGCGTACAACGTATGCGCGGACTGGAAGACGGCGATGAGATCGATATTAATGCTGCGGTGGATGCGATGATCTCTATCCGCATGGGTGAGCAGCCTAACCCACGCATAACCATGCGCAACGTGCTTAAAAATCGTGATCTGTCGGTAGTCGTATTGATGGACCTGTCAGAATCAACCAATGAAGCGATGCAGGGCTCGGATAAGACGGTGCTACAGCTGACGCGCGAAGCGGCCACGCTGGTATCCACCGCGATCAACGGTATTGGCGACCCTTTTGCGCTGCATGGTTTTGCCTCAGATGGTCGACATGATGTGCAGTATTATCGCTTCAAGGATTTTAACCAGCATTTTGATGACGAAGCGAAATCCCGGCTGGCGGGTATGAAGGGGGGCTTGTCTACGCGCATGGGTGCTGCGCTGCGTCATGCCGGACAACACCTGCTCAGGCAGGCGGAGCGACGTAAACTGATCCTGCTGGTTACCGATGGCGAGCCCGCTGATATTGATGAGCGCGATCCACAGCATCTGCGTCACGACGCCAGGAAAGCGGTCGAAGAGCTATACAGTACGGGTATCCTGACCTATTGCCTGACGCTGGATCCGAATGCGGATGACTATGTGAAGCGTATTTTTGGGCAGAACAATTACACGATTATCGATAACGTGGATCGCCTGCCCGAAAAACTCCCCACCTTATTTGCCTCATTAACCTCGTAAAACACGCACATTAACGACTGAGTTTAATGATGCGCGCACCTTCCTGCGGAATTTGCTGGTCGCGGTAGCGCTGGTCCATCTGTAGCATCGCCTGGTGGAATTCCCCGGTCAGGCGCAATTGTATCTGTACCATATCGCGGTCGTAGAAAACTACCTGTATCGGAACCTGCTCGTTCAATGCCTTTCGATCAAGCGCCGCATTGCTATGCCAGGACACCGTGATCATACGTCCCCCCTCGTTCTCATTGACCGCATACGCCTGGCTATCAACAAACCAGAAATCATCACCGTCAATGACCGCCAGGTACTGCATACTCCGAATCGGTACAAATACATGATCGGAGTCGGTTCGTTTGAGTAAGGTATGAGCCAGGTTGTAACAGTCGGCGCGCATCGCGCTGGTTTTCTGTGAAAACTGGTCAGGCAGGAAAAAGGTCTGGATGCTGTGAGACTGCATATTATTTTTTCCAGGTCATGTCTGAAGGAGAAATAGTAAATGATGTCTGTCAAAAAACATTACCATAAAGGCGCGGTGGTTGTTATTCTAGGTCAACTATAAGGTTTTACTTATCAATACTATCAAATAGTATGAATAGCCTTTATTCCTGTAAGGTAATATATTCGCGACCTGTTTTAATTATCCAGATAAAACTTAGTGTTTTTCTGATGCCTTAATATTCAACGAGGAGCTAAAAATGGCATTATTAGATCAAACCGGGCGTTACTCAGACCTGAGTTTAAATGAGGAAACATTACTTGCTGATGGTAATCACGTACTGGTTGCCTACACCATGGAGCCTGCAGAAGGCCATGGTTACCTGGAAGCGGCGGCACATTTCGCAGCTGAGTCTTCTACCGGCACTAACGTAGAGGTTTCTACGACAGATGATTTCACCAAGGGTGTAGATGCTCTGGTTTACGAAATCGATGAAGCCAAAGGCATCATGAAGATTGCTTACCCCAACGAACTGTTCGATCGCAACGTGATCGACGGTCGTGCCATGATCGTGTCTTTCCTGACGCTGGCGATTGGTAACAACCAGGGCATGGGCGATATCAAGAACGCGCAAATGTTCGATTTCTACATGCCGCCCAAGCTAATGCGCCTGTTCGATGGCCCTGCTATGGATATTTCAGACCTGTGGCGTGCACTAGGTCGTCCAGTTGTTGATGGTGGTTATATTGCCGGAACTATCATCAAGCCAAAACTGGGTCTGCGCCCAGAGCCTTTTGCCAACGCGGCCTACCAGTTCTGGTTAGGTGGTGACTTCATCAAGAACGACGAGCCTCAGGGTAATCAGGTTTTCTGCCCAATGAAAAAGGTTATTCCGCTGGTAGCCGATGCGATGAAACGTGCGCAGGATGAAACAGGTGAAAACAAGCTGTTTTCAGCCAATATCACTGCTGACGATCATCATGAAATGTGCGCACGTGCTGATTTCATCCTGGAAACCTTCGGTGAGAATGCTTCGCAGGTGGCTTTCCTGGTTGACGGCTATGTGGGTGGCCCTGGAATGGTGACTACTGCTCGTCGCAACTATCCAAACCAGTACCTGCATTACCATCGTGCCGGTCACGGTGCAGTGACTTCTCCTTCATCCAAGCGTGGTTACACCGCTTATATCCTGGCCAAGATGTCTCGTCTGATGGGTGCTTCCGGTATTCATGTAGGCACCATGGGCTACGGTAAGATGGAAGGCTCTGCAGACGATAAAATCATCGCCTACATGATCGAGCGTGATGAGTGTCAGGGACCGGTTTACTACCAGAAGTGGTACGGCATGAAGCCCACTACGCCAATCATCTCCGGTGGAATGAATGCGCTGCGTCTGCCAGGTTTCTTCGAAAACCTGGGTCACGGCAACGTCATTAACACCTCTGGTGGTGGTGCTTATGGTCATATCGATTCTCCTGCGGCGGGTGCTAAATCACTGCATCAGGCATACGATTGCTGGAAGTCCGGTGCTGATCCCATCGAATACGCCAAAGAGCATCATGAATTCGCCCGCGCATTCGAATCGTTTGAGCATGATGCTGACGCACTGTACCCAGGCTGGAGAGAAAAACTGGGCGTACATCGCTAAGTTTTATTTCACGCAGCTAACAGGAGCCCCTGCTGGTCAGGGGCTTTTTTGTGAGCACGTTAGTCGGGATTATTTATTTAGCCACGACGGACAGGAAGGTCCTTTTAGGGATGTGCAGGAGTGGTTCTCGCTTGCCAGGGTAGTGCTAGCTGTCCTGCAGTTTTGAGAAATCACCTGGTGTTTAAATTAATAATCATCACGAGCCCTTAGGAAACTGGCAAAACGCGGTATGCCTTTTTCTGTCAGCCCAAAGTATTTGTAGGTAATCAATGTACCAATCGCTGGTGGGTTTTTCCTCTCTTCGTCAGAAAAACCGGTTCCGATGCGAAAGCGCTTTTTGTCTGCTGTCTCTACCCGTATTGATCCCAGCATGCCTTTGTATTTGCCTGATCCCTGAATATGCTCGATGACCGTCGCTTCGGCATCAAGATAGGGTTTCAGTTTGAGTAAATCATCAGAGCGTCCCTGGAGATATTTTGATGAACCTTTGTGCAGCATCAAGCCTTCGCCGCCCTGTTGCACAATAGCGTCTAGCTTTTTCATTAATGCGTCATGGCTACTGACCTGAAATTGAGGTACCAGCTGGATATGCGCAGCATTGATAGAGGAGATAAGCTGTTGTAGCTTTTTCAGGCGCTTGTCGAAGGTTTCGTCGCTACCCGGCAAATCGAAAACCATGTATCGGATATCCTGCCAGTCTGAATCGGCGGGCGACTGACGCCTGACCAGCCCGGATAGCTGGGCGAATTTTCCGCGACCGAGCCAGAGCTCACCGTACAGTGGAGAATCTGGCAGAGGCGCAGTAAACCAAGCTGGTGCAGGATAGCGATTACCCTGGCGTGATACCAACTGCTTGCCATCCCAGTAGGCGCGTACGCCATCGAGTTTTTCACTGATCCAGTATTCATCAAGATCGATGCCTTGTTGGTAAATGTTGGCCAGTAATAAATCTGGGGATGGTTCGGCCTGAGTAGGCATTGGGAAAAATGTGGGGACAAGAATTAACTGCAGCAAAAACAGATAGCGCTTCATGAGCTGGGTTCTCCCTGAAAATAATGTTCCATATTTTTAATCCGCTAAGCAGCGCGGTGATGCTTATGTTATCACGTTGTAAGCAGGCATAAAGTTTTCAGCGCGCTGCATTTATGTGTTAATCAGGGTATTCAAATATTTAAGTTCAGCTGTGCAGGTATACCAAGTAGAATAACCTTAATATTTACACACTTATTAATTTCCGGGCAGCGACTATGACTTCGACAGATATCAATATCGAGCAATATAAAATCAGTAAAGAGCCATTTTATGAATCGCAGGACGATGAAATAGAACTTTACGAAGCGGCTTATGCCGGACGTTTGCCGGTAATGATCAAGGGGCCGACCGGGTGCGGTAAATCACGTTTTGTTGAACACATGGCCTGGAAACTGGGCAAGCCTGTGATCACGGTTGCCTGTAATGAAGATATGACAGCATCCGATCTGGTGGGGCGCTACCTGCTGGATGCGAATGGCACGCGCTGGCTGGATGGACCGCTGACTATTGCTGCGCGCATTGGTGCTATTTGCTATCTGGATGAGATTGTTGAAGCGCGCCAGGATACGACGGTAGTGATTCATCCATTAACTGATCATCGCAGAACCCTGCCACTGGATAAAAAAGGGGAACTAGTCGATGCACATCCGGATTTTCAGCTGGTGATTTCGTATAACCCCGGTTATCAGAGTCTGATGAAGGATTTAAAACAATCCACCAAGCAGCGTTTTGTCGCGCTCGATTTTGATTACCCGGACGCTGCCGTAGAAGCAGCTATCGTAGAAAAGGAAGCAGGCATTGATCCGGATATTGCGCAAAAACTGGTTAAGGTTGCGCACACTGCGCGACATCTGAAAGGGCATGGGCTGGATGAAGGCATTTCGACGCGGTTACTGGTATATGCCGCTACTCTGGTCAATAAAGGTATCGAAGTGCGTGCAGCCTGCCGCATGGCGCTGGTACGTCCGATTACCGATGATGCGGATATACGTGCCACTCTGTATCATTCGATAGATAGTATATTTGGCTGATCTGACATTCCCATGTATACCGATAATGTTCAGCGCTACCGCGATAAACTGAAATGCAGTTTCGGGCAGGTAGAGGATTGTTTTGAGGATTATCTGTACGATGCCCTGACCAGCCTGTCTGAAAAAGGGGTGGATCAATACCTGTCCGGCGCCTCGCTGATCTGCATGATCGGCAGGGGTTGGGAGCCTGTCTCCATCTATCTGGAAGAAATGCCGCAAATGGCAAAGAGGCTGGGTGAACCGGTTCTGGAAATGGTTTCCAAAGCGGTGTGGGATTTGTCCAGAACGCCCAATGGCAAGGCAATCCCTCCATTTATGCAGTGTCTGCCAGAAGCTTCACGTCGGCTGGGCTCACTGGAGCAGATGCGGCATTTTATCGACATCATTTTTAATATGATGGAGGATACCACCACATCTGTGCACGGGCATCATAAGACACATGCCAGTCAGGGTTTGCCTGAGCTGTTAAAAATGATCCCTTATCTATTAAGTCAGCTGTCATTGCAGGGGCTTAAAAACTGGGTTGATTATGGTGCGCGTAATTACAGTAATCATCCCGAACGCCAAATGGATTACTTCAGTCTGCAGTCGGCAGACAGCAAGGCAATGTTGCAGCGTGAGCGTCACGGTACCCTGTTTATCGACCACGAACGCCAGCTGGATATGTACCTGCGTAGCCTGTGGCAGGATGAGTCCTACTTTGTCCCCTATTCGCTGGGTTTTGATGAGTTACGCAAGCCTGTACCTTATTACGATAGTCTGGGGATACGCATTCCCGACGTTTATGATGACCTGAATGGTGTTTCCGGTATTGATCGATATCGTATAACGCTTGCACATATTGCGGCGCACAGGAGGTGGTCCACCCCGATTATTGCTGACAACTTTAGTCCTTTTCAACGCATTGCTATAGAACACCTGGAAGACTGTCGCGTCGAGTACCTGATGCTTCAGCAGTATCCTGGCCTACGCCGTTACCTGCTGGCGTTACATCCGGCACCGGTAGAGGGTGATTGTGATAACGAAAAAGAATCCTGTGTGCGACACCGTCTGGCAATGCTGTCACGTGCGATACTGGATGAAAATCATGGTTACCAGAATGAGCAGGTGCTGGACTTTGTCGATCAGTTTTACCGGGCGGTTGAACAGGACGGCAGTAGTACTCAGGCAATGGCAGATCTGGCTGTACTATTTACAGCCCGTACGCGCCGACAGAGCGATCAGTCAGCGAATATCCGTTTTGATAACACCGTAGTGGATTATCGTGACGACAATCGTCATCTGTGGATTTACATCGAGCAGGGCGATGAAGAAGAAGCCTTTGAGGAAGAGAGTAAAAAGCAGATGGAGCAGCTGGATAGAGAGGGTTTGCCGCCGCGCCACTATGCCGAGTGGGACTACGCCACGCAAAGTTATAAACCCGACTGGGTTAGCCTGTATGAATCAGTGCACCCCTCTGCGCAGGCTTCTGAGATCGACGAGATCCTGGAAAAGCATAGCAACCTTGCTAAATTGCTGAAAAAAATACTGGAAACGCTCAAACCGCAACAGTATGTGCGTGTGCGCTATCAGGAGGAGGGTAGTGAGCTGGATCTGGATGTCGCCATTCGTTCACTGATTGATTACCAATGCGGTGCCCAGCCTGATCCGCGCATCAATATGAGCCACAAACACGACGGGCGAGATATTGCAGTAATGCTGCTGCTTGATTTATCCGCTTCGCTGGCAGATATACCTGACGGATGCGAACAAAGCATACTGCAATTAAGCCAGGAAGCTGTTTCATTATTGGCCTGGACCATTGAACAACTGGGCGATAAATTTGCTATCGCAGGTTTTCATTCGGATACGCGGCATAACGTTCGTTATTACCATTTGAAGGGCTATAGTGAACATTTTGACACTACCGTGAAATCAAGGCTGGCGGCTATGGATGCCGGGTTTTCTACCCGTATTGGAGCGGCTATGCGGCATGCGGCACATTATCTGGAGGCGCAGAAAGCGGATAAGAAGTTATTGCTGATCCTGACCGATGGTGAGCCATCGGACATTGATGTGGAAGATGAAAAGTACCTGATAGCAGATACCAGGAAAGCGGTGGATGAACTCTCTTCACGTGGTATGCATAGTTACTGCATCTCGCTGGATAAAAAGGCGGATGACTACATACGAGACATTTTTGGTAACCAGTTTGCGGTAATAGATCATGTGGACCGTCTGCCTGAACAGCTTCCCCGATTATTTATGAGCCTGACACGCTAAGCGCATGAAAAACACCCTGACCGTACAGATTTCATTTTCCTATCAGGGAGATACCTATACCCCTTCGGCGACTATAGACCTTGACAGATACCTCACAAAGAACGAGCCGGTTCCGGATTTCTTCCCCCTGATTGCCAGAGCAAACGATATCGATGTGTATTCATACCAGTATGAGGTGATGGAGATGGGGCAGTACCAGTACCTCCAGGCCACGGGGCTGGCACGACAATTCTGCACCCCCGATTCATTTGACCTGGCGGGTTTTGAGGCAGAATGGAAGCAACGTGATCTCGAGCAAAAAATCGCTGATATTGCGCGTAAATATATGAAAGTTAATGATTTAAGTGAAAATGACGCGCTTAAAAATGCACTCCTTCAAGCCTATCGGTTGGGTAGCACTAATCAGCACCGCTGACCCCATTTCCATGCTACCCCAGCGCTGTCGGTCGACCAGTGCAAAATAAATACTGTGATCTCTGTTGTGCGATTTAATCCGGCTCCCCGCGCTAAATGTGAACTTCTTAACTAAATACCCTGATTTTTGCGGGGTAAATATACCGTTTGTCAGTTTGGGACTAAATTCCCATTAATTTTTAAGGTCATTCGCTGAAATTTGATGTAATTTTCACGCTGATTCTTCTAATTTAAAAAATAAAGTATTTGTTGGAGCGTCATCAGTTGTCGGCAAAAAGTAAATAACTGCCGTACGAAATAATTATAAAAACCATATCAGTAAGGCCCCAGCCTGGCCAGGATTCCAGGTCTGTAAATAAAAACTTAAAACTTAGGGTATAGGTCATGAATGTTATAAAACAGACTATCAATATAGGGTGGAATTTTCTTGTAATTGCAATCTTCAGTTTTGTGTTGAACGCCTGTTCCGATGGCACGGCATCTGTTTCTGGCAGTGGGTCGGCTTCAGATCGCGACACCCATGGCGGCAGTTCAAGCAATTTTTCAATAACTGAAGCGAGCTGGGACTCAAACCAGTCCAGGCTCAGTGTTTCGGGCAAAGGTGAAAGACGCCAGTCAGTAACCGTCTCAAATGCAGCAACCAATGAAACGCTCGGTACCGTAAACGTCAGCAAAAAGTTAAGCTGGCGCTATAGCGACAGTAATTTGTCAAAAGTTCCCTGTCGAGTTTTAGCCAGGCAGAGCAATGGGAAAACCGCTGAAATGGATGTTGCTAATGCCCCAGCAGATTGCGATAACGGTGGCGGAAATGGCGGTGGCGGTACTGGCGGCGGCACAGGTGGAATATCGGGAGATTTCACGGTTTTAGCTGCGAATGACCTCGGCATACATTGTGCTGACCAGGATTATCGTATGTTCAGTATCTTGCCTCCATACAATGTTTTAAATGCCCAGGTGTTACAAAAAGGCGCAGTCCCCAGATTAATGTCGCCAGCTGATGGCATTCGTGTGACTTATAAAGCCGTTGAGTCTAATTATTTCTCTGATTTAACGGATCGTAACAGTTTGCCAGCGTTGACAGATTCAATCACCAGTACGGGTGATAACCTGCCGGGCGTATTCAAGAATAATTTCTGGGAAACTTCAACGCCTTCTGCTACTGGCATTGATAAAATTGGTTATAAAGCTTACGAGGACTTGTATCCTCCAGAAGTGTTGTCGTTATTTCCTTCTACACCAGACCTGGGATTACCAGCCCCTAATCTGGTCAAGTTATACCCTCCTAATCCTGCGGATAGTGTGCTAACAGCAGAGCAGGCTGCTATGCCTGGTATCAGTAATGAACCTCAGGAGTTTCATGGTTATGTTGAAACACTGCCATTCTTCGTCAATCTTCCTATAGGCGTGCGGATTGAAAATTTTAATCGCTACACAGCTGAAGGCATTCCTATATCACCGATTGATGATAGCGGCTATATGAACCCTTATCCGGTATTAAGAATTGAGGCCAGAGATGAGGCGGATAATGTCCTGGCTTCTGTTGATACCGTAACTCCTGTGGCTTCAGAAGCGGATTGTGCGATCTGTCATGCAACCCAGGAAGTATGTAACGTAGATACCTCTAATACATTGGTCTGTAACGATATTGCCAACTCCAAATATGATGGCGTTAATTTTATCGAGACAGAAATGCAAGCAAAGGCCATGTTGGGTGCTACACCTGAACAGCAGGTGATTAACAGCGCTAAATTAAACATCCTGCGTTTACATGATTCCAAACACAAGGATCGTTATTTTGAGCAACCAGGGCAGCCTTTAGCTGGTGAAAATGCAGATGGAACCTTTGCAGATGGATCAACCCCTGATGTGGTATGTGCTAACTGTCATTATTCCCCTGCACTTGATCTTGCTCAGCTGGGGCCAATGGATATCAATGGCAAAGAACAAACTAAACATATCAGTATGTCGCGGGCAATGCATGGAGTTCATGGCAGTCTGCCCCAGAAAGACCCGGATAATTACGGACACCTGTTCCCTGTTATGCCTCCTGCCGGTCCAGGACGTACTCCTGGTATGGCTAAACAGGTGCTGGCCGAGACCTGTTATAACTGTCACCCAGGTAAGAGAGTGGAATGCCTGCGTGGTGCAATGGGGGGGTCAGGTACTGTCTGTCAGGATTGTCATGGCCAGCTAACTCAGGTTGGTGATGATTTTTCAGAAAATTTTCCAAATATCAATTTTCCGGCTGAAGGAAGTGCTGATTTAAGCAAGCGCGTTCCATGGGCATCTGAACCTGCCTGTGATAGCTGCCATATCGGTGATGCTATGCAAGTAGCTCAAATGGACCTGTCGGATAAGGCAGTGAATGCAACTGATGCTCTGGGTAACAGGGATGAGTTACGTTTATTGATGGCTTACAATGTTTCTGACCATGCTTCAAATGGTGGCCCAGATAACTTGCCTCTTCTGAAAAATCCTGACTCACGGTTTGCTACAACAGAAGCGTTGTATCGTTTAAGTGGTGCTGATGATGGTACCGACAAAGGCCATGGTGGACTCAGTTGTGAGGGCTGTCATGGTAGTACGCATGCCATCTGGCCAAATGCTAACCCTTATGCCAATGATAATAAGGCTGCGAATGGTATACAGGGTCATGTGGGTACCATCATAGAATGTAATAGCTGCCATGAAGGCGATCTGGGTAATACCTTAGAAGGTCCGCATGGTATGCATCCCGTTGGCGATACCCGTTTCTCTAACGGTGGGCATGAGGATATGGTTGAACATAATAGCGCTATGAAAGATGCCTGCCGTGCCTGTCATGGTATGACCGGTGAAGGTACAGTGTTAGCTCGAGCTGCGACAGATCGTGTATTAAGGAATGAGCACGAGACAATCACTTTGAAGAAAGGTGATGTAGTGACCTGCTCACTATGTCACGAGAATGAGCTTCGATAGGTTCCTGGGAGGGATAAGTCAGGGAAGTTATCAATAAATTAAAGGATGGCTCATGGCCTGCCACGCGGCAGGTCATGAGTAACTTATCTGGCTGGAAGTAGCGTAAATATCCCGTTAGCCTGTTTCTTTAAAGGTCAAGCAGCGACAGGTCCAGCGAAGTTCCTTTCATGGGTGGGCACCAGAAATAGTACCCGGTGACTGGATGGGTAAATTTGAATAGTTCATCCTGCAGGCCATCGTCCAGTCCTGCCATCCGCTTCAGGATGGTTTCAAATGCATCAAAGGAATGTCCAAATGCGACGAACATGAGCCCGCCTTCGGTTTCAGAGGTCCACGGCATCGAGTGACGTAGCATAAAGGCTTCTGGAGTAAAGCTTTCCTGCGCGGCACGTTTGACATGAGCGGATTCAGGCGCTTCATCGAATTCTTCATTGTTTTCAACGTGTCGACCAATGCAGTCGTCCTGTTGTTCACTGCTCATTGCATCGAAGGTGTCGAAATCGTGCAACCACTGTTGAACGGCAACAAAGCTGGATCCATCCATGCCGGGGCCCTGGTTGTTTACGATAGCCGCTTTAATGGCCTCTTCACCCTGTGGATTTTCGGTACCGTCTTCGTAACCGCTCAAATCGCGGTTTTTGTCGTAACAGAAGCTGTCGATACAGCTACTCAGGGTGAAAGCGGGTAATAGCAGAGATTCAATCAGTCGACTCTGATGAAATAGCTCACCGCGATCATTACCGCGCAACCAGCACCAGAGAGCGGCAGGCGTGGCGGGGATATCCAGCCCCGCAGCAGAGACTGGTGTAAAATTGCGCAATCCATCAATTGACTTTTTCAGAGCCAGAACCAGCGACTGGCCCATACCGATCACCAGGTTTTCACCATCTACCATATCCTTCAACTCGAGCAGGCAATTGGGTAACTCCTGCAGGGAATGGATGTTGAAAGTCATAAAACGAGCCATCGGCGGGTTATCGGCCAGGATTCCACTTTGAGGGTGGGGCATACGAGGATCCATAAGTTAATTCAGACAGCGATATTCTATAGCTGTGGCCTGGCGTGTCCAAGCGCTTGTTGGGTCTGAGCGATGAATGCGCACGGATAATTAATCAATATCAGCCTATTAACACAATCTAGTCGCAAACAAACAGTTATAAGGTTAGAATGCGCGGCTATATTTTTAATGGCAGGTCGTAGTGGTTGAAGATTCTGCTGAATAACTTTGAGGAAATATTATGTCTACAAAGCACCCGATTGTTGTGGTGACGGGCTCGTCCGGGGCTGGCACATCCACCGTAAAGAAATCACTGGAAGCGGTTTTTGAACGTGAGAAAATCACGCCCTGTGTGATCGAAGGGGACAGCTTTCATCGTTATGACCGAGCTGAAATGAAGATCCATATGGAACAGGCTATCAAAGATGGTCGAGATTTCAGTCATTTTGGTGCAGAAGCCAATGAATTTGGCTTGCTCGCCGACCTGTTTAAATCCTACTCTGAGACAGGCGCCGGAAAAAAACGCTATTACCTGCACAGTGATAGTGAGGCTGCTGAGCATAATGCGCGTCTGGGTACCGATAAAAAACCCGGTGAGTTCACCCCCTGGGAAGACATCGAGACTGGCACCGACCTGATGTTCTACGAAGGTTTACATGGTTGTGTTAAAAATGATGAGGTCGATATGACCCAGCATGTAGATCTGAAGGTTGGTGTGGTGCCCATTGTAAACCTGGAGTGGATCCAGAAGATTCACCGTGATAACGCCGAACGCGGTTACAGCGCCGATGTTATCGTCGATACGATCCTGCGCCGTATGCCGGATTACATCAAATACATCACCCCGCAATTCTCGGAAACCGATATCAACTTCCAGCGTGTTTCGACAGTGGATACCTCGAATCCATTTATCGCGCGTGATATTCCGACTCCTGACGAAAGCTTTGTGGTCATTCGCTTTAAGGATCCTAAGAAGTTCAATACCGATTTCCCATACCTGTTAAGCATGATTCATGACTCATTTATGTCTCGTCGTAACACGATTGTGGTACCCGGCGGCAAGATGGGTCTGGCGATGGAGATCATCCTGACTCCGATCATCCATAATATGCTGGAAAAACGTAAGTAGGCCCTGTAATCAGGCCCTGCTAGAAACCCGCTAGCCAAATGCATGGTCAGCGGGTTTTTTTATGCCTTCAATAAAATGCTACAGGCAAATTTCGCTGCCAATGCTAGTGGGTTGCTGACCCCACAGGAATGATCCCTGAAGCGTATAGCCACCCAGGTAAAGACTGCGGGTGATGGCCATCTGATTCAGGTCCAGCTCATAAAAAGTGCCATCGTGACTGGCGATGGCATAGTAAAAGTTTTCATCAGGACTAACGCTTGCGGTATGCCCCTGAGATTTTCGTCCAGCGGGTGGTGTAGAAGCCACGGTGATATTCTGTAGCAGCGTATGCGTTGTCGTGTCGATGACGCTGATAAAGGTATCGTTGTGATTGGTTATGATCGCAAGATTCCTGTCGGGTGCAAATACTGTATGTCCTGCCCCCAGCCCGACGTTGACCACCGCGGTTACTGACATGCTGTTACGATCAATAACAAATAGATGCCCTTCGGTGGAGCCCATGTAGATATGAACACCATCAGGGTGAAAGTCGGCATGATGCGCGCCCATGATTGCGGGGTCAAACCCGGTCAGGGAGACCTGTCCGGTCTGCACCAGCTGGTTCCCGCTGATGCTAAACCGGAGCAGTCCGGGATAGACGCCAAATGCAGGGCTTCCTTCCAGCACGGCATAATAATCAGAGCCAGCCTGCAGGATGTGGTGCATGGCAGAGGGCAGGGCTAGGCTATCCAGTAAAACCCCGTTTACCGAGTAATACTGCAGATTACGTGTCGTGCGGTCGAGTTGCAGGAAGCGGTGCTTGCTCACCCAGAATGGGTGACCGGTCGCATTACTTCCGCCGAAATCTGCCGGTGGGATATAGATCTCGCTACCAACCACCTGCTTGATCTGGGAGTTTTTGGCTTTAACCAGCGTTGTTTGTGGCTTGTCCTTTCCCGAAATCAGCGTGCTATGGTTTTTGGGGTTATAACTGGAGGAGCGCGGTTTATGATTTAGCGCGAGGCGCGTGGTTTCCTGAAAGGTACAGATATTGATTACGCCTACCGAAGGATCGTTGCGAGTAATCGCGTAAATCTGGTTTGGTCCCGCCAGATCAACCGGGTAAGGCTGATCTGCGGTATTTACGCTGGCCAGCAGGGTCATGCTGGGGATGTCGATCTTATATACCTTGTCATTATCATTATCGCTATAGAAGACAATACCCGGTTCACTGGTTGCCAGTGTAGTAGAGCTATAGGCAATCAGGCCTGCGGTTAACAGTGCTAGTGGTTTTATCATTATGATTTCCCTTGTTTGATTGTGTATGGAAGATTCAACACATACTGAAAAGAAGTAATGCAGACAGTATAAAGCGGGGTTGTAATCGGTTTAGTTAGCCGGCTTTAAAGGAAGTCGATGTTCCCGGTAGCTAAAGGACTAACAGAGTATTTATAGCAGGAAGCGACTGATTTGGGATAATTAGCCAGCTGTGTCATGCTTAAATAACCTACCACTAATGAATGATATCAGTGTTATGCCATTAGAATTGATAGATTCTCATTGTCACCTTGATGATGATCGATTTGATAAAGATCGAGCTCAGGTCATGCAGCGCGCGCAGCTCGCAGGCATTCGTCAGATCGTGATACCGGCCACCACAGCACAGCGCTGGCCCAAAGTGCGTCAGCTTGCCGAGCAAACTGCCGGGGTATCGGCCAGTTATGGATTGCACCCCATGTTTATGTCTGACCACAGCACTGGCGATGTCCAGCGTCTGGATGAATGGCTGGACCAGAATGATGCTGTGGCAATAGGTGAGTGCGGGCTGGATTTTTATATTCAGGGCAACGATCAGAAAGCCCAGATGGAACTTTTTCGAGACCAGCTCGCGCTGGCCAGAACGCATCAATTACCGGTCATTATTCATGCGCGTAAAGCACTGGATCTGGTATTGCGAGAGATTCGTAACAGCGGCGTAAAAGCGGGTGTTATCCACAGTTTTAGTGGCAGCTTGCAGCAGGCTCAGCAACTGGCTGATGTTGGGTTTAAGTTTGGTATTGCAGCGACTGTGAGTTACGATCGCGCGCGCAAATTAAGACAGGTGGTAAAAGAAATCGACATTGACACCTTAATGATTGAAAGCGATGCGCCTGATCAGTCAGGGCCTCTGCATAGAGGGCAAAGGAATGAGCCGGGATATTTGCCGGATCATTTGCAAATCATTGCACAGTTAAGATCGATGGATGTCAATGAGTGTGCGATAAAACTTAATCAGAACTGTCGCCAGTTATTCGGTCTGAATGAATAAGGTGGCAGAGTTATAAAATTAACCAATGGCAGCATAGTATGGCAGATAAGGCATTCCACCTCCGATTAAATGCAGATTATCAGGGTAGTGAAAATAATATCCAGAATTTAACAATTGAAATACTCAATGATGGATCATGGGAGAGTCTGGAGCTGGATATACATTCTCCAGGATTTCTACTTTTTATTAATGGCCTGTTCTCCTGTCAGCATCTGTATATGCGTACCAATGCAGCAGAATGTGAGCTACAGCTGATAAAGACCTCAGGCGAGCTATATATTGAAACCACTGAAAACTGGGAGATAACACAGGCACAGGTGAGTTTTGTGGCGCAGCTAAGATCGGGAGATCCGAGCGATGAAAACCTGGACTATATTATCGATCGTATGCATCACTGCCCGGTGTCCAGTAATTTACCTGAGCATCTATTGCTGCAGGTTTCAGTACGCTTTGAGTAGTGCGAGGTATCTCGTTACCCTGGAAGGGTAAAAAAAGAAAATAAATTAATGTCCGGTGTTAGGGCAATCATGCATACTGATAGCCAGCAGGGCCGGAGGATGGTGTAAATCAGGGGGGCAAAAAACCACTTCATTTCTGGCCGGGTGGCGTTTGCTTCCTGCTGCGGCATATGTTTATATGAATAAGCATGTACTTAACTTAAGAGGATTACATGCTAAAAATACACAAATTGTGCGCATTATTCGCGCTGTCTCTGTTGTCTCTTCCCTCTCACGCATCCGATTGCGGCCCCATCCAGATCGCTGAAATGAACTGGGCTTCTGCTGAGTTAATGGCCAATGTCGACCGGATTATTCTGGCCGATGGCTATGATTGCGATGTCAGCCTGATTCCTGGTGCAACGCAGACCACTTTCGCCTCCATGAATGAAAAAGGTCAACCCGATGTCGCACCCGAAATGTGGACCAATGCAGTTGCCATTCCACTCAAAAAGGCGATGGATGAAGGTCGACTGATTTCACTCAATAAGGGGCCAATTACCGACCTGGGTGAAGGCTGGTGGATTACCCCCAAAACTGCGAAAGACCATCCTGAGCTGAAAACAGTGCTGGATATCCTGAAACATCCTGAAATTTTTCCCGACAAGGAAGAGCCCAGCAAAGGCGCGTTTGTTAGCTGCCCTTCCGGTTGGGGCTGCCAGTTGGTAAATGCCAATCTGTTCCGTGCCTTTGATATGGCTAATAAGGGCTGGAAGCTGGTCGACCCGGGATCCGCAGCAGGTCTCGATGGTTCTATGTCAAAAGCAGTGGAACGTGGCGAATACTGGTTTGGTTATTACTGGTCGCCGACTGCGATGATTGGAAAATACAAAATGGTGAAAGTACCTTTTGGCGTCCCGTTTATCGGTCGCGATCACTGGGATAACTGTATTGTAAAAGCCGAACAGGATTGTGCTAATCCGCAGCAAACTGCGTGGACCCAGTCAGAAGTGCAAACCATTGTGACCGATAAATTGGGTAAGCGTAGTGGTAAGGCAGTCACTGAGTATTTCAGCAAACGGGTTTTCCCGGGTGAAATAATGAACCAGATGCTGGTTTATATGGGCGACAATCAGGCATCCGGTGAAGATGCGGCCATTGAATTCCTGCTTACCCATGAGGAAGTGTGGAAAAAATGGATCCCTGCAGAGGTTGCCAGAAAGGTCAGCAAATCGCTGAATTGATTGCGCACAAATCCTGCAGCAAACCCCAGTGTTACGAAGGCTTGAGTGTTGCTGCAAGCAGTAGAAAATAACAACTAGATGGTGGTCAGATGGAAATCTTTGAGGACTTTCCATCTCTGGGGCGAGCAGACCTCAGGGATTTAAAAAAAATGATTGATGGCGGGTTCCGTGAATTTACCCGTGCTTATGGCGAGGATATCGAAGGCTTTTTCGATCCCCTGCTGCAGTTTATGGTGTGGTTTGAAAAATTACTGCAGGCCACCCCCTGGCCACTCATCCTGCTCATCATCGGCGTGATTTCCTGGCTGGGTTCGCGCAGTATCAAGATTACCGTAGGCAGTGTGCTGTCGTTTGTTGTGATCGGTTATTTCGGTATGTGGGAAGACCTGATGTCGACACTGGCAATCATCTCGGTAGCAACTGCATTGTGCATCGTACTGGGTATTCCGCTGGGTATCCTGATGGCTAAGTCAGACCGTACCCAAATGCTGATTACCCCGGTACTGGACGTAATGCAAACCATTCCGGCTTTTGTTTACCTGATCCCGGTGGTGATGCTGCTTGGTATAGGCAAGGTGCCAGGGTTGATTGCGGTCAGTATCTATGCGATTCCTCCGATTGTGCGTCTGACTAACCTGGGTATTCGTCTGGTGGATAAGGAGGCGCTGGAAGCGGCCGATGCGTTTGGGGCCAGCTACTTCCAGAAACTGTTCGGCGTACAGATCCCGCTGGCGCTACCTAACATCTTTGCCGGGGTAAACCAGACCATCATGATGGCGCTGTCGATGGTGGTGATTGCGTCAATGATCGGTGTCGCCGGGCTGGGTGTTCCTGTGCTGCGTGCGATTTCTAACCAGTATCTGGCATTGGGGCTAATGAACGGTCTGGCGATAGTGGCGCTGGCAATTATCTTTGACCGGGTCTCTCAGCAATATGGAAAGAGAATCCAGAAACATAGAGCAGGGCAGGGTAATGGCTGATATAAAAATCAAGATTGAAAATTTGACCAAAATATTTGGCTCTAAACCACATGCAGTACTCAAGCATGTTAATGCTGGTGTAGATAAGGAGCAGCTGTTAAGTGAGCACGGCCATATCCTCGGGTTACACGATATCAACCTGTCGCTGGAAGATAAAAACATCGAAGTGATTATGGGTCTGTCCGGTTCAGGGAAGTCCACCCTGATCCGTCATATCAATCGACTCATTGAACCAACAGCGGGTTCAATTCTGGTTGATGGTGAAGACGTGATGAAAATGAATGAAAAAGAATTGCGTCATTTTCGGCAATCCAAAACCGCCATGGTATTCCAGAAGTTTGCACTGATGCCGCACCACACCATCATCGAGAATGCAGGGTTTGGGTTAAAAATTCAGGGTAAGGATCAGCACTTCATCCACCAGCAGGCGCAAAAGTGGCTTGATCGGGTGGGTCTGACCGGATTTGAAAATCACTACCCGGCGCAGTTATCCGGTGGTATGCAGCAGCGTGTAGGACTGGCTCGCGCGCTCGCCTGTGACGCGGATATTCTGATGATGGATGAGGCTTTCAGTGCGCTTGATCCATTGATTCGCTCGGACATGCAGGATCTGTTGCTGGAACTACAGCAGGAGCTGCACAAAACCATAGTCTTTATCACCCATGATCTCGATGAAGCGTTGAAGATTGGCGACAAGATTTCGATTCTCAACCAGGGTTTGCTGGTACAGCATGGTACGCCCCAGGAAATACTGCTTAATCCAGCCGATGATTACGTCGAACGCTTTGTGGCCGATGTTAACCGCACTCGAGTATTACTTGCCAAATCCATCATGGTGGATGAAAAACCACAACATGAAAATGCCCAGTCGGTAACGGTCAGGGATACTGAAACTGTTGATACCGTGCTGCATGCCCTGCTGTCAGAAGATGGCAGCTATGTGGTGGTGGAAGACCAGAAGGGCAGGAAGGTTGGCTACATCGATAAGGAAATACTGGCTGAAACCCTGGCGCAGACGGCTAATGAGGTAGCAGCCTGAGCGCCAGATTGCAGTGGTTGGTCGGGCACCTTAACCTGCAATTGCTCAACAGCGAGGCTAGCTGAGCGCGTTTAATCCAGATAGGGTGTGACCAGATTAGCCATCATCTGGATATGATCTTCCCGCTCATTCAGGCAGGGAATGTAGTGGTACTGCTCACCGCCGTTTTCAATGAAAACCTCGCGGTTTTCCATCTGGATTTCTTCCAGTGTTTCCAGGCAGTCTGCTGAAAAACCGGGGCAAACCACGTCAACTTCCCTGAGTCCCTTCTGCGCCATGGCGGCCAGCAGATCCGAGGTATAGGGCTGTAGCCAGGTTTGCTTACCAAAGCGCGATTGAAAACTCATCGCCCATTGATCTGATCCCAGGCCCATGATGGTTGCCAGCAGGTGCGCCGTCCCCATACATTGATCATAGTAGGGGTCACCGAGGTCGACATTACGTTGTGGTAAACCGTGAAACGACATCAGCAGGAAGCGCTGGCGTTGCTGTTGCTGCCAGTGTTGCTGTATTGATGCGGCTAAAGCATGGATATAATCCGGATCTCCATGATACTGATTGATGAAACACAGCTCGGGAACATCGCGCCAGGTTTTCAGCACGTCGGCAATATGATCAAAGGTGGTTGCGGTGGTGGTTGCGGAATTTTGCGGGTACAGCGGCAGGATGATGAATTTTTTGTATTGCTCCTGCTGTAACTGGTTTAGTACCGTACTAAACGAAGGTTCGCCGTAGCGCATCATCAGTTCCACTTTGATTTCATCGCCCAGCAGTTGCTGTAACGCCTGCTGTTGGCGACGACTGATAGCGAGCAAAGGAGAGCCTTGTTCGGTCCAGATTTTATTGTATGCCGCGAGCGACCTTTTTGACCTGAAAGGCAGGATGATCAGATTCAGGATGAACCACCAGACAAATGCCGGGATCTCAACCACGCGCTGATCAGATAGAAATTGTTTCAGAAACTGGCGCACTGAGGCCTGGGTATTTGTCGCCGGAGTGCCAAGATTGGTCAGTATGACTGCAGTTTTTTTCAAGCTCATAGGAAGCGTGTTTCGGACTTTTTCTTATCAGGGGCGCTAAGTGTGTCAGATTGCCTCTACAAGTCAAATGTGCGACAACCAGGTAAAAAAAATGATTCCAGATTTTTGTCAAATCATAATTAGACTGTATTCATGCATAGAAAAATATAATTAATAAACATCCAGTTTAGCTATTGACAAAAGAAAGATATGCACAATTTTGATTCGCTGGGAAAAAGGGGACAATACCAGTACATAATTTTTACGATTAATTCTCACTCCTTTGTAACTTATTGAATAATAAGGATAAATAAAATTGGTCGGAAAATGCACAATTTAACACAACTGTAACAATGATGCGGGCTGGACCACATTTTCAAACAGTTATTAACAGACTTATCCACAGGAAATGTGGATAAGTCAATATTGTCAATTTCGACAACAGCTTAGCAGTAGGCGCATAGAATTTACTTTAACAATGCGTTGTAAGTGATTTTTGCTCGAGGTGGAAAAAGTAGTAGTGATACATACATCATTGCGCTGCTACAGGTAATGTTATGATGTCATTTTTTTACTGTTGAATTGCTTTTGTCTATGCCTCGTTCTCCGCAGGTCTGCTCCTTTGCCATGATGTTACCGGTATATCATTATTTCGATTATCTGGTGGAAGCAGATACTGGATGTACACCGGGACAGCGTTTTTCACTGCCTTTCGGCTCCAGTGAAAAGGTCGGTATCCTGGTCAGCTGCCAGGCGCATCCGGATTCGACGCGTAAGCTCAAGCCGGTAAATGAGCAGCTGGATCACGAGGCCCTGCTATCTGAGCATCTGATGCAGCTAGCCGCATGGATGGCTGACTATTACTGTCAGCCAGCAGGGGAATTACTGTTCCAGTTTTTGCCGCGCTATCTACGTCGTAAACAGCCGTTAACCCCGGTAACGCTCGAATACTGGTTCGCACAGCATCCCTCTGAAGAAGTACTCAACAGCCTGCAGCGTAAAGCACCCAGACAATTACAGTTGCTGGAGCTGCTGCTGGAAAACGACAGTGGCCTGCACGCAGCAGCATTGAGCGATTTATATGGAAGCTGGCGCGCTGCCATGAAGGGGCTGCAATCCAAAGGTCTGGTACGCAGCGAAATGCGGGAACCGATGACAGCAGTAGAGATCGATGCGGATACCGCCCCCACGCTGACTGCTGAGCAACAGCAGGCTTTAACTGCAATCAGTGATGGGCTAGGCAGTTTCCGGGTTGACCTGTTACAGGGCGTGACTGGCAGTGGTAAAACCGAAGTTTATCTGGCGTTGATGCAACAGCTGATAGCGCAGGGCAGGCAGGTGATTTACCTGGTACCGGAGATTGGCCTGACCCCACAATTGTTGCAACGCCTGCAAAACCGGCTGGGTAACACCGTAGTGAGCGCGCATTCCGGACAGTCCGATTATGTGCGTTACCAAAGCTGGGATCAGTTTCGACGCGGGGTCGCCAGCGTCATGATCGGTACCCGTTCAGCGCTTTTCAGTGAGGCACCGCATCTGGGACTGATTATTATCGATGAAGAACATGACAGCTCCTATCGACAACAGGATGGTGTGCGCTACCATGCGCGAGATGTCGCCATTAAACGCGCGCAGATGCTGGGCATTTCGGTGTTACTGGGGTCAGCAACGCCAGCGCTGGAAACCCTTTATAATCTGGATAAGCCGCATTTTTTTCATCACTTGCTGACGCAGCGACCAGGTGCGGCCAGTCCTCCACAGATCAAGCTTATCGATAGCAGTCGGGTTAACCTGAACACGGGTTGTAGCCCCCAGTTACTGCATGCGATAGGTCAGCACCTGCAACAGCGCGGACAGGTTTTACTGTTCCTGAACCGGCGAGGTTTTGCGCCTGTGATTATGTGTCACGAATGCGGCTGGCAGGCGCTGTGTCATCAATGTGATGCACGTATGACCCTGCACCAGTCGATTGACCGAATGGTCTGTCATCACTGTGGTCATGCTGAAGCGGTGGTGCGCAGCTGCCCTGATTGTGGAGAAAAAGAGATTCGTCACTATGGTGTGGGCACCGAGCAACTGCAACAGTTTATCCAGCAAATGTTTCCGGAGGTGCCAGTGATACGCATCGATCGTGACAGCGTCAGTAACTCAAGCCAGATGGAAAAAATGCTGCAACCGGTGAGAGAAGCAGAACCCTGTATCCTGATCGGTACGCAAATGCTCGCCAAGGGCCATGATTACCCGAATATTTCCCTGGTAGGCATTCTGGATAGTGACCAGGCCTTATACAGTAGTTTCTATCGTGCGTCGGAGCGCCTGATTCAAACTGTATTGCAGGTATCAGGGCGAGCAGGGCGCGCCAGTAAACACGGGCAGGCATTGCTGCAAACCGCGTTTCCCCAGCATGAGTTGATGCAAAAGCTGTGTCACCAGGATTACAGCGAGCTGGTACAGCCCATCCTGCAGGAGCGCCGGCTGATAGGCTTTCCTCCTTTTGTACGGGTCATTACCCTGAGTGCCGATGCGCTGGAACTTAATCTGGCAATGAATCGCTTACAGCAAATTCAGCGCGCATTGATGAAATTTGATCAGCTGCCATCGATCAAGGTGGTGGGGCCTATCCCTGCATTGATGACGCGGCGGATTGGGCGCTATCGCGCCCAGCTATCTCTGCTGGGGAGTGACATTCGACAATTGCGCCAGCTGCTGAATCGGTTGCTGCCAGAAATCCAGCGCGTGAAAAACAGTCAGCGCCTGCGTCTGGTGATCGAGGTCGACCCGCTGGATCTGTAATTCAGTAGCGACTGAGAGCCAGGTCATAACTCTGCAGACTCGCCAGTTTAAATAGTGTTTTCAGGTCCTATACCATGTAGAATTCGCATTTTTTAAATTCCCACGAGCATCCCTTTGAAGCAACAAATCGAACAACTGATTACCGCATCGATAGCGCAATTAATTTCCACTGGAGAGCTGGCTCAGGATTTTCAGGCCACGGTTCTGGTGACGCCCAGCAAAGATAGTGCACAGGGTGATTTTGCTTCCAACGTCGCGCTCGCCTGCGCCCGCTCTGCGGGTATGGCACCACGCCAGTTTGCGGAGTTGCTGCTGGCTCGTATGGCGCCGCAGGACTGGCTGCAAAAGGTTGAGATTGCCGGGCCCGGGTTTATCAATTTTTTCCTGAATGCCGATGTCAATCAGTCGGTAGTGCAGCAAATCCTGCAACAGCAGGATAGCTTCGGCCATAGTGATTTTGGCAATGGTCAGCGTGTTCAAATCGAATATGTCTCAGCCAACCCCACTGGCCCATTGCACGTTGGTCACGGTCGTGGCGCAGCCTATGGTGCGACCCTGTCTAACCTGTTGAAAGCAGTAGGGTATGACGTAAGCAACGAATACTACGTGAATGATGCCGGGCGCCAGATGGATATCCTGGGGGTATCGGTGTGGTTGCGCTACCTGGAGCTTGCGGGCGAATCGCTGACCTTTCCTTCTAACGGTTATCAGGGCGATTATGTGTGGGATATCGCGGCAACGCTGCATCGTGAGAATGGCGATGCTTACCGCAAATCGACTGCTGAGGTGTTCGATAATGTCAGCGCTGATGCGCCGGAAGGCGACAAGGAACTGCACATTGATGATTTGATCGCGAATGCCAAAAAGCTGCTTGGTGCGGAAGCTTACCGTGTCGTGTTTGATCTTGGACTGAATACGCTGGTTGATGTCATTCGAGTTGATTTGCAGCAGTTTGGAGTAGAGTTTGACGAATGGTTCTCTGAACGCCAGCTTACCGAGCAGGGTATCGTCGACAAAGCTCTGCAAACCCTGCAGGATAAAGGGCAGGTCTACGAGCAGGAAGGCGCATTGTGGTTCCGCTCCAGCGCTTTTGGTGATGAAAAAGATCGCGTGGTCAAACGCGAGAACGGTATGACCACTTATTTCGCTTCCGATATCGCGTACCACATGAACAAGTTTGATCGTGGTTTTGATCAGTTAATCAATATCTGGGGCGCGGATCATCACGGTTATATCCCGCGCGTGAAAGCTTCGCTACAGGCAATGGATTACCCGGCACAACAACTCGAAATCTTGCTGGTGCAATTTGCCAACCTGTATGAAAACGGTGAAAAAATTGCTATGTCCACCCGCTCGGGTGAATTTGTTACGCTGCGTACCCTGCGTGAAGATGTTGGAAGTGATGCTGCACGTTTCTTTTACGTCATGCGTAAGGCTGATCAGCACATGGATTTTGACCTGACCCTGGCGCGTCAGCAATCCAATGACAACCCGGTGTTCTATGTGCAATATGCGCATGCGCGGGTTTGTAGTGTCGAAAAACAATGCGCCGAGCAGGGAATCCAGATCGATCCTGCGCATGCCGAGCTACAGAAGCTGGATAACAGCCATGAGCAGGCAATCCTGAAGTTGCTGGCGCAATATCCCGCGCGCGTACTCAGTGCTGCGCAGCGACGAGAACCGCATATTGTAGTGAACTACCTGCGAGAGCTGGCCAACCTGTTCCACTCCTGGTACAACGCACATAAATTTATTGTGGAAGACGAGGCGCTAATGAATGCTCGTGTGGCACTGGCTTTTGCAACCCGTCAGGTACTAAAGAATGGTTTATTGATGATGGGTGTTAGCGCACCTGAGAAAATGTAGGAAGCACGATGGCTGAAACTGGAAAATCATCCCCCTGGGTCTGGATTTCACTAGGATTGATCATCGGTCTGTTTGTCGCGTTCGTTCTTTTTCTGGATCAGAAAATTGTTAAAACAACACATAAGCCAGTGCCTGCAGATACTGCGCAGGAAGACATTAAAAAACCGATATTCGACTTTTATACGGTGTTGCCCAAGCGCGAAGTCGATATCCCTGAGCCAGACCTGAGTGATAATAAACCAAATAAAAAGTCAGAGCAGACGCAACATGCCGCCAATGTTAAATTCATTTTACAGGCTGGCTCATTTACCAACGCCGCAGATGCTGAGCGACAGAAAGCACAGCTGGCGCTAGTCGGTCTGCAATCGGTAGTGAGTAAGGCCAATGTCAATGGAGTCACCTACTATCGTGTAGAGCTCGGCCCTTATGCTGATGATGGTGCTTTATCCGGGACTAAGAACCTGTTGATTGAAAACGATATCGCCTATATCTCAAAAGCCATTCGTTAAAAAATCTTCAGAGTTTACTCTGAGCCTGTTTCGATGAAGGTGGTATAGCCCGGTTCTGTAAAATAAAAAAGCAATGGAGATTTGCAATGATAGATAAAATCAGCATGGGCGTTGAAGTCAACATAGATACGAACGCTTCAGCAAAATCGAATGCACCCCAAACCCGTCCCAACACGCCCTTCTGCATTGCCATCCTGGGCGATTTCAGTGGTCGTACTAATCGAGCACAGCATGAGCCGGAAACGCTTTCCAGTCGACGCCTGATTGAAATAGATAGGGACAATTTCGAAGAGGTGATGGCTCGCTTAAATATCAGCCTGAACCTCGCCTTTTCTGATGACGAGGGTATTCAGCTTGCTATAAAAGAGCTGGACGATTTTCATCCTGATGAGCTGTACGAAAAACTCGATAGCTTTAGCCGCTTACGCAGTCTGCGTCGAAGGTTAAAAAACAATAATAGCTTTGCCGAAGCTGCAGCAGAAATACAGGGCTGGGGTCTTGTGAAAGAATCTCCACAACCTTCCGTTCATCAGGCGGTAGACCCGGCTGCTTCTGATTTGATCGAAGCCGTACAGGCTGATGCAGGGAATTTTCTGGATAGCATTCTTGATTCACAACAACAGACCACTAACGCTTGTTCTAGCGAAGCCAGTCAAATTGATCGATTGATTAAAAGCATAGTGGCGCCTTATGTGATACCAGCTGCAGACCCGCGACAGGATGAAATGATATCCAGTGTCGATCAGGCAACTCAAACACACATGCGGAATATCCTGCATCATGCTGATTTTCAGGCGCTGGAGTCGGCATGGCAATCGCTGTACTTTTTGATTAAACGTCTGGAAACCGACAGCACGCTGAAGATAAAAATTCTGGATGTCAGCAAACAGGAGTTGCAGGCAGATCTGGCGGTGGATGATGTTACTACCTCTGTTATCTACAAACTGTTCTGCGATCCATCTGAAGGAGATACTCCCTACACTGTGTTGCTAGGCAACTACAGTTTCACCGACAGCATTGATGATGTGTTATCACTCGCGAGCATAGGCGAGATTGCGCAACAGGCAGGCGCGCCTTTTATCGCTGCTGCTAATGAAACACTGGCAGGCTGTGAATCATTTGCCACTACAGCGGATTATGAGGATTGGAACCATAGCGTCAGCGACGGTGTGAGCAGTGTCTGGCAAATGTTGCGTCAGTCACCCGTCGCTGCCTATATCGGTCTGGCTCTGCCACGTTTTTTGCTTAGATTGCCCTATGGCAGGAAAACCAAACCGATAGACGCATTTGCTTTTGAAGAAATGCCTGAAGAACATTGTCATGGCTGTTACCTGTGGGGTAATGCGGCATTTCTCAAGGTGGAATTACTGGCGCGTAATTTCAAAAATCGTGGCTGGCAGATGCAACCGGGTGAAGAGTATCAAACTGACAATCTGCCGATGCATTACTATCAGGAAGATGGTGAAACTGTAAGTAAACCGGTAGCCGAGATTCTATTAACCGAGAAAGGTGGTGAATTATTAACCCAGCAGGGATTGATGCCCCTGTGGTCGGTTAAAAACAGGGATGCCATCCGATCATCTGACTTTCGTTCAGTGGCTGAAAATGGTCAGACAATCGTTGGGCGTTGGGTTTCTTAATACTTAACACTATCCCTGTTGCAATAATTGCTTCAGGTCGATAACTGCAGCATTAGCACGCGAAATATACGATGCCATCACCAGCGAGTGATTGGCGAACATACCAAAGCCTGAGCCATTCATGATCATCGGCGACCATAGCGGTTCCTGAGTGGCTTCCAGTTCACGGATAATCTGACGCAGGCTGATGAGTGCATTTTTCTTGCGCAGAATACTGTCGAAATCGACTTCTACTGCTTTCAGGATATGTACCAGTGCATAGGCTGCACCACGTGTCTCGTAAAACACGTCATCGATCTGGCTCCAGGGCGTTTTAATGTCAACTTCGTTAGCGGTATGCGTGGATTGCTCAGCGGCTGAATCTCCCGCCAGATCAGTATTAATACGGGTTTGACCCACGCTGGCACTTAGTCGTTGTGACAGGCTGCCGAGGCGTTTTTCTACCTGACCCAGCCAGTCTGCCAGATTATCTGCGCGTGCATAAAACTGGGCTTCGGGGTTGTTCGGGTTTTGCAGGCGTTTCAGATAACTCTTCATCGCATTCTCCCCTTTCTGGTACTCGCTTTCTGTAGCTGGGAACAACCAGGAGTTATTGTCAAAGTTGAACTGTGGTTCCGCCACGATCAAATCCTTATCTTCAACCGATTGCGATTGTGAACGACTGAAATCATTGCGCATCGAGCGTGCCATATCGCGGCATTGAACCAAAACCCCATATTCCCAGTTAGGCATGTTGTCCAGCCACAGGCTGGGGGGCAGCACATCATTGCTGAGATAGCCACCAGGTTTGGTTAGCAAGGTATCCATAAGGTGGATGACGGTAGCGGTGGTTGTACTGCCAATCGTGATATTCTGGGAATCCTGCGGTGCCATCTGCTGAGTGATTTGCTTCACATCGAAACTGTCGGGTTCCTGACTCCAGTACCACCCAAGCAATAGCAGACATACCAATATGGCAGCGATCAGACCACCGGTAAAACCCAGAGGGTATTCGCTGTTTTTGAAATTGTTGAATCCTGTTTTCAATCGGTCCATTAGATTTTCACTGGTTGTATTCATGATCTTGAATGTTGAGAGTTTTCGTGCAACAGTTTGTACATTCATTAAAACAGATATCCCTGTACTTAGGAACCTCTGACGCTAACTAGATCTAACCTGCTGCTACACAAGACAAATTTCAAGGACAATTGATGAAAATATTTAAATACCTGATGCTAACCATAGGCGCGCTTATTCTGTTAGTGGTGATTATTGTAGGTGTGTTTCTGGCTACTTTTGATGCTAATCAATACAAGACCGAGCTGTCAGATCTGGTACGAGAGCAAACCGGGCGCGAACTGGCTTTTCAGGGCGATATAGGCTTAACCCTGTATCCGGCGCTGGGCATGAAGCTTGGCTCGCTGACCCTGTCTAATGCGGCCGGGTTCGGTAATCAACCTATGCTGTCGGTGAACAAGGTCAGTGCCAGTGTGGATGTTTTATCCATTCTGTCGTTAAAGCCCCAGGTGGCACAGCTGGTGCTGGATGGGCTGAATGTCGATTTGCAGAAAAATGCCAATGGCGTGACCAACTGGGATGATCTGGTTAAGAAGGGAGAGGCTCAGCCCGAGTCTGGCGCCACGCCATCCACAGGCAGTACGCCTGCTGAAAGCAAGCCGATGGAAATCGGTGGCGCCTTTGGTGGATTGAATATCACCAATGCCAATATTAACTGGAAGGATGCTCAGGCCGGTGCCCAGTATAGTGTTACCGATCTGTCACTGGTCAGTGGTGCGATAGAGCCAGAGAAGGCATTCCCTCTATCCCTGAAGCTCGCGCTTTCCAGTGCGCAGCAGTTGAATAGCGATATTCAGCTGGATACCGAGGTGTTGTTCAAGAATCAAAAGCTGAAACTATCAGCCGTTAAATTAAATGCCCGAGCCAATGGTAAGCTCATCCCCGTGGATGAAGTGAAGCTGTTGCTCAATGCGGATGTAGAGTTTGCATTAAATAGTAGCCAGCTATCTGTTAAGGGCTTGAGTACACAGGTCGATACGACAGGTGGCGTACTTGCATCATCTGAAGTGAAGCTGGCTGGTGAAGTGGGTTTCGACCTAAATCAGCAGCAGCTGACTATCGCCGTGCTGGATGTAACGGCCGATGTGGCGGGTGAGTCTGTACCAAACCAGAAAATGAGGGTGGCTCTTAGCGCTGCACAGCTGGATATGAAACTGGATAAGCGCAGCATCGACCTGCAGGACCTGGTCTTGATGCTGAATGAAAATCGCTTCGAAGGCTTTGTTAAGGTGGCGGATTATGCACAGCCTGCGCTGAGTTTTAAACTGGCTTCAAACAGCCTGGATGTCGATAAGCTCACCGGCTGGGTACGTCCGCAAGCTGTTGAAACACCAACATCGGTGGACGCTCCTGCCACTGGCCCAGCAGCGGATGTAGAGATTGCACTGCCAATGGAGTTACTGCGCAGTTTAAAAATCGATGGCGAACTGAGTATCGGTACCCTGGTGGCGCAAGGCCTGAGCATGCAAAACCTGCTCCTCAAGGTTAAAGCCGCAAATGGTGTGATTGATCTTAACCCAATAAAACTGGATTTATACGATGGCAGTTTTGATGGCTCGGTCAAAATCAATGCTCAGGGTGAAAAGCCCGTGTATAGCGTGCACAAAAAGCTATCGGCTTTCCATATCGGCGCGTTTCTTAAGGATTTTATGCAAAAAGATCCTGTTAGTGGACTGGCGAATATGGAAGTTGATGTCACCACACAGGGCGACTGGTTGAGCCAGCTTAAAGCTAACCTGGATGGCAAGGTTGCTGTGGCGATACAGGATGGCGCAATCAGTGGTTTTAACCTGCGTGCAGAGATTGACCAGGCCAAAGCCAGGCTGCAGGGTGAAAAGCTCGCCAACCGTGAGGTGCAGAAAACTGATTTCAGTGCCTTATCCCTGAGTGGTGTCATAAATAATGGCGTGTTTGCAACCGATGACCTGGATCTGCAGGCGCCACTGCTACGGGTGGGTGGCGCAGGTACGGTTGATCTGGTAAAGGAATCTGTGGACTACCTGGTGAATGCCAAGCTGGTAGGTACGACCAAGGGGCAGGGTGCAGGTGGTGTGAATGATCTGACAGGATTATTGGTACCGGTTAAGGTGACCGGTTCCTGGCTGAATCCTGAGCTTGATATTCAACTGGATGATATTCTGAAAAAGAAATTTGATGCAGAAAAAGCAAAAGTGGCTGCCGAAGTAGCAAAAGAGAAAGCCGCACTACAGGCAAAACTGGCTGAGGAAAAGGCTAAACTAAAAGCCGCAGAGGAAAAGAAGATTGCAGCAGAAAAAGAAGCGCTGGCAAAAAAACAGCAGTTAATTGAGGCGGAGCAAAAAGCAAAGCTGGAAGCTGAAAAACAGAAACAGCAGGCTGAATTAGATGCGAAGAAAAAGGCTGAACAGGAAAGGGCCAAAAGCAAACTCGAAGACAAGTTGAAAAAACTGTTCTAATGGGATCAATCGCGCAGTATTTACTGCCCTGGTTTGATCAGCATGGACGTAAGGATTTACCCTGGCAGCAGAAGGTCAACGGATATCGCGTGTGGCTATCTGAAATAATGCTTCAGCAAACCCAGGTAGCTACCGTGATTCCCTATTTCAATCGCTTTGTCGAATCCTTTCCCGATGTTGTGGCACTGGCGCAGGCTGACCTGGATAGCGTACTGCAACACTGGGCGGGGCTGGGCTATTACGCGCGCGCACGTAACCTGCATAAAACAGCGATCATGGTGCGAGATGAGTACGCGGGTGAATTTCCTGCTCAGCTTGAACAGCTGGAATCGCTGCCGGGGATTGGACGCTCGACAGCGGGTGCTATTCTCAGTCTGGCCTATGCGCAGAGGGCTGCGATACTGGATGGCAATGTGAAGCGTGTGTTGGCTCGTGCTTACCAGGTAGAAGGCTGGTACGGGCAGGCCGGGACGTTAAAAAAATTATGGGCCATAGCCGAACAGCAAACCCCGGATCAACGCGTGGCGCAGTATAACCAGGCAATGATGGATCTGGGAGCAACCGTATGTAAGCGTAGCAGGCCACTATGTGTAGCCTGTCCATTGACTGCCATCTGTCAGAGTTATCAGCAGGGGACGCAGCAGCAGTATCCGGGATCAAAGCCAGCGCGTAAACGGCCACAGCGACATAGCTGGGTGCTATTGCACCATTCCTTAGATCAGGTGTTGCTTGAACGCAGGCCTCCTAGTGGTATCTGGGGTGGCTTATGGTCACTGCCCGAAGTGGATGACCTGCAACAGCTTAGCGACTGGCAGCAGCAGTATCTGGGCCAGCCCTGCAAAATAACACTAACTCATGAAAAAGCCCTGCTGCATAAGTTTACCCATTTTGACCTGAGCCTGTCGGTAGCGCGCGTGGCTATGTCAGATGCAACAGGAGTAGTGCCTGATAACAGGGTGTCAGAGTCGAGAGATTTGCGATGGATAGAGCTGTCAAGCCTTGCTGATTACGGGCTGCCCACGCCCATAGAAAAAATACTGCAACTTTACCTGCATGCAGGCGCTAGATAAAATCTAACCAGCGCTTCTGTAATTGCTCGGAACTATCAGCTGGAGGTTTGCAGCGCAAGGCATCACTTCGGTCTTCAAGTAAATCAAAGCGCTTTAACTTATTAATGGCATCGTTAATATCAAAGTCGATCTGAATATTAAACTGTTGCATAAACCATTTTTCGCAAATGTTATCCAGTTGTTCGCTGTCCTTAACCTGATGAATGTTTAGCATCGCATAGGCAAGGATAACTTCCTTGATTTCTTCCTGTCGAGCGAGATCGACCAGGTAGGTTATTGCGCCAAGGTTATTGTCCATATTATGAAAATACAGATTTTGTGCCAGAGTCATCATATAGTGCGTTCTCTGGATGAATACCTTGCTGATCTGGCGCCAGAGCAGCATGATAAACCCGGCCAGCGCAATCACGATGGTCCAGGGTGTAATGGCTGCGCTGATTTTACCAATGGTGGCGAACAAACCGCCGGCGGTACCGCTGCCACCTGTTAACAGTAATTTAATTTTATCAAATACCTTCATGCGAACCCGGCTTTCCGGAAACAGCATTTCCAGGTCAGGGCGTAATATATCCTTGAATAACTTCAGGTATAGTCCCGGTTTGTTATTCTGGTCTTTGTATTGAATCACAAGAAAAAGCCGACCATAGCTGATCAGCGATTCCGTTTTCTTTTTCAGGAATAATTTTTTCCAGTCGCGAGTCTGTATCTCTTTTCTTGTTTTGCCCCGGTAAAATAAAACCATCTGCTGAAAAGCATCGAAATTGATCTCTATGTTTAGTCCATAGGGAGAAATTTTTTCCAGCGCATATTCAATCTGCTGCTGATCCAGTTCTTCGAAGTTAGCCTGGATCAATAACTTGCGTATGCTGTCTATACTGTTGCTGTAATCATCGTCTGCCGCTTTCAGGTGAGAGAGCTCGTTGTCCGGATTGATCGGCTGATAGTGGTGTTTAATCTGCTGCAGCCTGAGATAAAACTCAAACGATAATATCTGTCGAAGTTGCTGAATGACCTGATGATGTGTTTCATCCAGGCCCAGGCTGCTGAGTTGCTGGATAAGTTGTTGCGTACTGACCGGGATAAAATGGTCGTATTGGGCAATGCTGGTTTTTTCAGACATGTGAGCGTTAGTGCATGAAAGACAGCGCATTTTAACACTGTCGGTAGCGCCTGGTCAGTAACCAGTAAGCAAACGCTAGTCTTCTGATTTATCCAGTTCGTGCGCTAGCTGCTCCAGCTCGTGCAGGCGCCTTTTGGCTAGCTCATTCGCGCCAGGGCCTGCGGTTGGCAATATCTCACGGGGTCTCAGTTCTCGGCCATCAGTGGCGTGAACATGGATGTGGCTAATGGGCTGGCCTGACTCGCGGTCGCGAAAGACAATGGGCTCATTACCTTCGCCGTAGATCCATTTATCACCCCATTGGGTCAGAGCGATGAGCAATGGCATTAACTCCTTGCCTTTGGTCGTTAATAAATATTCATGACGTTTGGCACCCTGTTTGATCGGGACGCGCTCGAGAATTTCGTTGTCACAAAGTTTTTTCAGGCGCGATGTCAGGATGTTGCGCGCGATGCCCAGATGGCGTTGAAACTCCTCAAAACGGCGAATACCAAAAAATGCTTCGCGGATTATCAGCATGGACCAGCCTTCACCGATAACATCGAGAATATGTGCAATGGACCCGTTGAGCGGGTCAAAGCGTTCCATCTTCATATTAAGCTCCGCTGGTTGGTTTATTATAATGGTTTGCATCTATCCTATAGTTTTATTTTGAAACTGTAAATAATTGGAATAAGGATTGGTTCATTCCCGGTTCAGCATGCGCGTCGCAAACTACAGTAAATTCGCACAGGGGAAAAACCATGAAAACTAGAATTTCCATTATTTTATTTGCCTTATTTAGCACCACGTTGGCGCATGCTGATTTATATATGGAGCTGGGTGCAGAAAGTGGTTCGCAGGAGCTGGTAGCAACCAGCAGTGGAGATAACCTTTATAGTGGTGGGGGTATAAAGTTTGCAGTAGGTACTCAAAACTACGTGTCCCCTTATACGTCTATCCGTCTTGCTCTGGGATATCTGGGCGACTCGGTTGATGCCGCTAATGGCTATGCGGATATGGATACCGTCACGTTTGATGCGATGTATTTAATGAATTCGGGGCCGCATACCTTTGGTATTGGTCCCACAGTCCATTTTAACCCGACTTACCGTGACAATGTGGCGGGCCATAGTCCGGTGAATATAGAATTCGATAATGCAGTAGGATTTGTGTTTCAATATGGATACCAACTGGTACCTGGTTTTGAAATCGGGGCTAGAGTAACCAATATTGAATATAGCAATAGTACAAGCCGGCTGGATGCCGACAGTATCGGAGTTTATTTATCGAATGGATTTTAAGATTGATGATCGATTATTAGCGGATTGCAGCCTGTTAGCTGAGCAGGATGGTATCAGTGTATTGTTACACCATAATGCGGATGTGCTGTGGTTTATCCTGGTGCCACATACTGATGCTATTGAGTACTACCAGCTTTCCAGCTCGCAGCAACAGATATTGAATGAGCAGATAAATCGACTCAGTAAGCTCATCAAAGAGCATTTCGAATACGATAAAGTCAATGTGGCAAGCATTGGAAATGTGGTGTCACAAATGCATATCCATGTTGTTGGCCGGCGTAAGCAGGATCCCTACTGGCCTGCAGTGGTGTGGGGGCAGCCCATGCTCCGGCAGTATGAAACGGCTTTTATCGAAGCCGTTAAAAGCCAGCTCGAAAATTAAGTAACGCATTGATACATTGACTTTTTTGCCTCAGCGTATACATACAGAGGTAACCTCCAACAGGAAACACTACTTAATGGATTACATGACCCCTGATATCGCAACGCTGAAACGCTTACGCCCGCTGAGCCAGTTCAATGACGAACAGCTGCAGGTGCTGGCCAACCAGCTGCAAGTTAACACGGCCCGTAAAAAGGAAAAATTAATCCAGCTGGGCTGTAGTGATGAGTACAGTTTATTTGTGCTGGAGGGAGAGATCACGCTAACCGCACGCGATGGCAAGGTTCAGACCTTAAGCATAACGGATCAGGATGATCTGAATCCCGTCGCACAGTTGCGCCCCTGTATGTATGACGTAGAGGCTAAAGGTCCTCTGAAATATGTCCGGATTGACAAAAACCTGCTTACCCAGTTTGCCCAGCAGACAGAACAGGGTATAGAGGTAGAAGAGTTCTCCGTGCATATGTTTGAGGGCAACGAACAGACTAATCGCCTGACCATGCACCTGTACCAGGATTTAGTTGAGGATAAAATTGCCTTACCAAGCCTGCCAGAGGTGGCGCATAAGATCCAGCAGGTGTTTCAGAGCGAGGATGTCAGTGCGGACAGGGTTGCTCAGGTATTGCTGACCGATCCGGCAATGACCGGGAAATTGATTCGAGTCGCCAACAGTGCGCTTTACCGGGGTGTTGCGGCTATCGATACGCTGCAGGCAGCAGTTGTCAGGCTGGGTATGGATACTATCTATAAACTGGTCATGACCTACGCCATGAATGAGCTATTTCATAGTCATTCTGATTCTGTGGCGAAGCGTATGCAGGCTTTGTCTACCCATTGCCGCAAGGTTGCAGCGATTAGCCGTGTGCTGGCAGAGACGAGTAAACAGGTAGACCCGGAACAGGCCATGCTGGCCGGGCTGGTCCATGACCTGGGCGTGATCGTCGTACTGAACTACATGGATATGCACAGCAAGGATTTACCGGATGAAGAGGAAGTGGATCAGACTATCAATACCATGCGTCCTCAAATCACCGGTATGCTGATGCAGAAATGGAATTTCACCGAAGAGATTATTCGTGTGGCTGAAGAGTGCGAAGACTGGTTTCGTAATCCCGCCGATGATGCTGATCTGTGCGATCTGGTGATGATCGCCCAGTACCATGCACTAATGGGAACGCCCCAGATGCAATCCCTGCCACCGATTAATAGCCTGCCTGCGATGCAGAAGCTGGGTCTGGGGCCTGCGCAAAGTATCGAGTTGATCAAACAGTCGCGCGAGAAAATTGCTGAAATCGAAAAATTGCTTCAGTAAAGCAGCAAAAAAAGCGTTGTTTAATCGTTTATCCAGTTTTTCCAGCCGCTTCCCTTTCGTCCACAGTTTTTTTTCTGTATGGTGTGGGGCTTCTTTTATCAGCACAGACTTAAATTATGAATATTGCAGACAAACACGTCGTTACCCTGAATTACACGCTAACCGATAACGATGGTGAAATAATTGATCAGGCGAATGATGGTAGTTTTGTATACCTGCATGGTGCAAGTAACATCATTCCTGGATTGGAGAAAGAGTTAACCGGCAAGTCAGTCGGCGATCAGGTAAAGGTTAAGGTGTCTCCGGATGAGGGTTATGGACAGCGTAACGAAGCCCTGGTCGAAGATGTGCCGCGCGAAATGTTTCCTGAAGGCGATGGTGTACAAGCCGGCATGGTGTTTCATGCAGAAGGCCCGAATGGAGAGCTGATTACTGTCACGGTACTTGAAGTTGGTGAAGATACGGTCAAGATTGATGCCAATCACGCGCTGGCGGGTATTGAGTTAAATTTTGATGTTGAAGTGATGGGTATCCGTGAAGCCGAAGCGGTTGAGATTGAGCACGGTCACGTGCATGGCCCGGATGGGCATCACCACGGTCATTGATTATTTCTGTTTTTCAGGTAGCCCGCAGTAAGCGGGCTACTTGCCCACCCAGCAGTTTCCATTCCTCGACAGTCCATTATTCGCTCAGTTTCGCATCGATAAAGTTAATCTGTAACAATCTTTAACAAAGCGCGTTTAACTTTCTAATGCAATCGATTTTAAAAAAAGTTATAAAGCGGCTTAACCTGCGTATTACTTTTTAAGTTGCATTTTCATGGGTCATTACAGCTAATCCCCTAAAAAACTTAGGGACTAAACAAAATTATTTTTAAATAATCAGGAGACATCATGTTTGAACAAATCGATATAGCAAAAATGACGGAAACTTATGTCATTCCCTGGGGTATCAATATCGCACTGGCATTGGTTATCTTTATTGTCGGTCGATTTATTGTGGGCATGCTCACAAGCCTGTTACGTAAGATCCTCAAAAAATCGAAGATGGATTCAATTCTTGTTGAATTTGTTGCGTCTATTTTCAAAACCATTCTGTTGTTATTTGTTGTCATTGCGGCATTAGATCGACTCGGTGTGGATACGACATCGCTCATCGCCTTGTTAGGTGCTGCTGGTCTGGCTGTTGGTCTGGCACTGCAGGGCTCGCTGCAGAACTTTGCTGCTGGTGTGATGCTGATTATCTTCCGTCCTTTTAAGGCGGGCGATTTTGTAGAAGCCGGTGGTGTGGCTGGTGTTGTTGAAACCATTAGCATCTTCAGTTCAACCTTTAGAACTGGTGATAACCGTGAAGTGATCATCCCTAATGGTTCTATTTATGGCGGTACCATTACTAATTACTCTGCACGCGAAACACGCCGTGTCGACATGGTTTTTGGTATTGGTTATGACGACGATATCAAAAAAGCCAAAGAGCTGCTGCACAAGGTGGTTACCTCTGATGAGCGCGTTCTGGCTGATCCTGCGCCGGTGATTGCGGTCTCTGAACTGGCTGATTCCTCAGTTAACTTTGTGGTCCGTCCCTGGGTTAAAACGGCAGATTACTGGGCTGTATTGTGGGATCTCACTGAAGCTGTGAAGCTGGAATTTGATGCTAATGGCGTGTCTATTCCTTACCCGCAGATGGATGTGCATCACCCTGACAAAGCGGCTTAATTCTTTTAAGTTGAAAACTGGCCCTCGTTCATCGAGTATGAACGGGGGCTTTTTTTTGCCCGGACTTAATCCTGTTTGAGCGCAAAGTCTACCGCTGCCTGCGCATGGATAACCGTGGTGTCGAATAGTGGTATGTTAGTATCAGATTGTTTGATTAGCATGCTGATCTCTGTACATCCAGCAATAATACACTCAGCCCCCTTTTCTGATAGCTGGTCAATAATGCTGAGGTAGTCCTGGCGCGACTGCGCATTGATTTCACCCTGGCAAAGCTCGTTAAAGATAACATCGTTGACGCGCTGGCAACCCGCGTCATCAGGAATTAAAACATCAATACCCCTGTCTTCAAGATGGGTTTTATAGTAGTCCATCTGCATGGTAAAACGCGTGCCGAGTAAACCTGTTGTGCGAAAGCGCTGCTGCATAATGACATCTGCAGTTGCATCTGCAATATGCAGGATAGGGATGCGAATATACTGCCGAATAATGGGGACTGACATATGCATGGTGTTAGTACCGATGATTAAAAAATCGGCACCGGCCTGCTGCAATTTGAGTGATTGCTGGGCCAGTAATTCTCCTGCCTGATGCCATGCGTTTTTATGCTGTAGCTCGGCGATTTCAGCAAAATCGAAACTCGACATTATAATTTTTGCGCTGTGCAGGCCGCCCAGTTTTTTTTGAACGCCTTCGTTTATCAGTTGGTAATATAGTGCACTGCTGTGCCAGCTCATACCGCCCAGGAGACCAATGGTTTTCATGATGTTTTAATTGCTCTGCTTACAGGTAATATTTCTGAAAAATTGTGAATGGCCTGGAAATGCTCAACGTCTTTTCTGGGCGCTTTAGAATCGGGCTGGTAAATCGCCAGCAGGTGCGCGATACCGTATTGCTCGGCAGATTTCAGAACATTTAAATTGTCATCGACCAGCAACGTGCGCCTGCGATCAAATGGATGAATGCGATTCACTTCATCCCAGCAGGCGATGTTTTCCTTCGGCAGGGAAAACTCATGCACGGTAATCAAGCGATCAAATTTATGCGCCAGTCCGGTCTTGTCCATCTTCAGGTTCAGGCTATCGTGATGCGCATTGGTCACCATCACAATATCTTTCTCAGCCGCTTTGAGCTGGTCCAGAAATTCGTGGCAGTGTGGCATTTCCTGCACCCGGTGCCTTACCTCGTGCTTGAGCGCCACCACATCGATTCCAAGTGCTTCGGTCCAGTAGGTGGTGCTATACCATTCCAACGTGCCTTCCAGTGCCTGGGTTTTGGCATTGATGGAGATACGCGCTTCATCCGGATCCAGGTCAAACACCTGCGCATAGCGTTCGGGCAGGTACTCCAGCCAGAAGTAATTATCAAAGTTCAGGTCCAGCAGGGTGCCATCCATGTCCAGCAAAACCGTGTCGATACGGGTCCAGTCAAGCATAATCGTTGGTGGGTAAAGAAAGCGTTATAATCGCATAACTAAAGCTGTTAATTCGAATTTTTTGAGTGTGCAATATTATGTCGCAGAAACCTGAGATTAAACGCGTGAGTAATCTGGCAGAATCGCGTCTGTTTACCATTCAGCAACTGGATCTGGAATTCTCCAATGGGACCCAGGTGCAGTTTGAGCGCATCAAGGCGAATGCTGGTCGCGCCGTGATGGTTGCGGCAATTACCGGGCAGCATGAAATTATTCTGGTTCGCGAATATGCGGCAGGTACTGAACGCTACGAGCTGCAGCTGCCGAAAGGCATTGTAGAACCTGACGAGGAGAGTATTTCGGCAGCTAACCGCGAGCTGGCGGAAGAAACCGGCTATGCGGCAAATAAGCTGACCCTGTTGCAAACCCTGCGCGTATCACCGGGGTATTTTCAGCATGAGACTGATCTGGTGATGGCGACCGAGCTGTATGAAAACAAACTGGAAAGCGGTGATGAACCTGAACAGCCAGAAGTCATCCTTTATCCACTGCAGCAAGTTGATGCATTACTCAAGCGCGATGATTTTAGTGAATCACGCAGTATCGCTGGCCTGTTGCTGGTGCTGCGAGCGTTAAACCGACGCTGACCGGATTACTCGATCAACCCAGCTTCTTTCTCATATTTCTTTAGCACGATTCCCTGTGACCCACAGCAGCTGGCCGAACATTTATTGATTTGCTTGACCTCGTCGGCAGATTTACCTAGCCAGTCATCCACAGTGGCGTTCTCAGAGGCGCAGTCACAACTGATATCGGTATGCGCGTAAACATGCTTTAAACCCGCTTCACGCGCCTGCGCAGCGGCGATTTCAATGATTTCGTGTGGAGTTTCCGGCACATGTGACAGCTTGTACGCCGGAAAGAACTTGGTCACATGCCAGGGGCTATCTGCACCCAGGTTATCGCGAATCCATTCCGCGATGCGTTTCAGTTCGGCAGGGTCATCGTTCTTGCCTGGAATCACATTGGTGCGGGTTTCGACGTGGATACCTAGCTCCTGCGCCTTTTTGATTGAGCCCAGTACCTGGCGCACATCACTCACCGGGCAGATGTCCTTGTAAAACTCATCCGACAGGCTTTTGATATCCGAACATAACACATCGATATATGGAGCCACCTCTTGCAGTGCTTCATTGGTGACAAAACTGTTCGAGACATAAACCGTGTACAGGCCAGCCTGCTTCGCCAGCTTGCCAACATCGATCACGTATTCCATCCATACCGCAGGTTCAGAATAGGTAAACGCTATGCCTTCCACGCCATGTTTTTGCGCCAGCTCGATAATCTCTTCGGGCTTGACCCAGGCATCGGTAGACTCCCCTCGAGCCAGCTTATCCAGTGCCTCGACCCCCCAGGAAATCTCCAGGTTATGGCAACCCTTACAGCGAAAATTGCAACCATAGCTGCCGATAGACATCACCTTACTGCCGGGGCGGTAGTGATAGACCGGCTTATTCTCTATGGCTTCCACATCGATGGCTGAAATAATCCCGTAAGACAGGTTATACAGTGTGCCGTGACGATTGACATGCGACTGGCAGAAGCCGCGCTGACCATGGCGCAGGCGGCAGCGCCACAGGCACAGGTTGCAGACCGTGTCACCGTTGTCCAATGGGGTTTGCAGACGGGTTTCAATTAACTGGTAAGAATCAGGCATGGAATAAATCCGGGGGTTGGCGTGTCAGTTGTCTAACTGACTCTAACATAGAATCAGAAAACTTGTTCGCGTTACAACGGATAGACAATAATAGCCATCTATAACCATAAATTAAACATAAAATAAACGAGGTCTTATGAAAAAAATACTGCTAAGTGGTCTGTTTTTATTGGGGTTTTCACTAAATGCACAGGCGCAGGAAATGTTCCAGCTGTCTGATAACTGTAAAGAAGACGTGATGAACATGATCAAATGCAAGGTGGCAGAAGACGTGTCAGCCGATGACGCTATCGACTCCATGAAACTGCGTGCCAACTTCCTGAATTTTAAACTGGTCGGCCATATGCCGTTATCTGAGCAGGTAAAAGCCAACGGTGGAGAATCCAACCGCATGGAAATCTTCCAGTTCTGCGATGCTAACATCGCCGCCAAAATGGTCAAGTACAGCATGGCGTTTGCAGGTTACCTGCCCTGCCGTATCTCACTGGTACTGGATGATGAAGATCAGGCCTGGCTGATTACCCTGAATATGGATAAAACCATGGGCGATGCCTCGTTGCCGAAGGAATTACAGGGGCTGGGTATGACGGTTAGAAACAATATTTACTCCATCATTACAGCGGGAACCGAAGGCGATTTATAGCCAGAAACACAGAAAGTGCGGCCGAGGTCAAGATCAGACTTGACTAGAGCCGCACAACTCTATTTAATACGCGCTTTCCGAAAATCTGCATCGAACATTCGCGTCGATACAGTCAAAATGCCCAGGTAGCTCAGTCGGTAGAGCAGGGGACTGAAAATCCCCGTGTCGGTGGTTCGATTCCGCCCCTGGGCACCATTTTAATACCACCACGTTTCCCCAAAAAAAACTGCTTAGCCGAATATCGTGCTTGGAATCGAACAGAATTTTATGTCGGTGGTTAGATTGTTTGACTCATCCCCCTCTTCAGTTATTTTAGGGGTATCACCAGTGACAGGTTGCTTGAGCCACCTATTTTTATATTGTCCTAAATTTGAAGAAGGAATTCTTATCAGGTCTATAGAGATAATGGCTACTTACTGCTTACGCTAAAGATTAATCCAGAAAAGCTTAACTGGGCATAACAACGAGCCCAGTTAATATTTACTGCGCTTTGCCATACCCTGCTACTTTACGCGCTCGATGGTGATTTTGGCCACCGGGTTGCGCCAGTCCATACCAGGTGACAGGTCGCCGATACCTTGAACGCCGTTGTGGATGTGAACGAAGCCTTCGCCGCTATCGTAAGGTGAATAGCCTTCACCACCCAGTCCTGCAACGGTAGATCTGAGCTCGTCGTTGGTTTCGCTGCCGGCATCATAGGCCGGGGCCATGTAGGTCAATTTATTTTTACCCCAGGGCAAAGCTTCATCTTTGATGGCGAAGAAAGCATCGTTGGTCGCTCCAAGCATGGCGCCGACGCTGATGTGTGAAAACGGCTTGTTGGCGGATATCATCACCGTGGTGGAATTTCCAGGAAAGGTCAAACCTGTGGTGGATATGGTTGTTTCGTCCACATTTGGCATAGCCGCGAGCTTGTCTGCCATGGGCTGGCCATCACCGGCTTCCGCCAGATGAGCAAGTTCGTCGCTGGGTGCTTCACCGGCCTCGAAGAACGAAACTCCAGGGCGATGGGTAGCGACCATGACGGGCGCGAGTGGTTGCCCCGGCGAGAGGTTGGTGATGGTGACTTTGTACATGAATGATTTATTTTCATGCGCTATGGCGCTAGATGCGCTCAGCATGGAAGCGGATAGTAAACAACTGGCGAACATTATTGAAGTTTTACGCATTTCAGATCTCCTTTGTAAAGTTTGTTTTATTGCGCAGGAAGCACCGCAGGTGCGGCGTTCAGGTGCAGATGTACCTTAATCAATGGAGGTCACATGCGGGTCACGAAAGTCTCAATTTTTTATAACATCGATGCTAGAGCTCTTTCAACCTGATACTGCTGAGTTCAGCGATATGACAAGGCTATGCTTTTCAGAAGCAATAAAGCGAGACCCGCTAAGTCTTGAGATCCAATGTTTGTAATCTATAAAAAACTTCAGTGAAATTTGTTTCTTGTGGCAGTGGTGGGTTATGTGCCAGATATGTCCGGGTAGAAAGTATCGGTTTGCGAGAGAAATGGTTTTTCTCCTTAAAGATACTATTTCCCCTGATAAATGGGGCTGCTAAGGGTTAAATCATAGTGTCATATTAAAAGTAAGCCGGTAAATTCAATTAGTTACGTGGGTCCGATCCAATTTCTCGCAACAATTTCTGATGCTGAGGTTCGCCCTGTGGGCCAGTCTTTGGCGATTGAAATTTATCTGGATTGCTCTATTCCAGCAGTTCCATTTGAAATCGAAGGGTTATTCAAAAATATTTAAATTCAGAATCAAAGAGTTACTCAGGCCCAACCGACTAGAGCACTTCGGGTACCTTATACTCGATTTCAGGGGCTGATCGAGCTCCCTTCCAGCTCAATTACAATCGAACCTGCGTTGGTTGACGACAATGAGGTAGTTGAAAGGAAAACGGGGGGTGTTGCGGTAGGTGTGAAGTCGATGAAGTAGTTACAGCTTGCACCCGCTGCGACACCGCTGGCACAGTTTTGCGTGGCATTGAACTGATTGTCGAGTGGTGCGCCACCGGCAAAATTCGATAAAGGGGCAAGCCCGATATTACTGATTGTGACTATCTGCTGGGCTGCGGTTGCGCCGGATACCACAGTGCCGAAGCTCAGGTGAGTCGGCGTTACCCATAGCTCAGGTCCCACACCGGTACCAGTCAGTTCGATTACAAATTGACCTGCGTTGGTGGAAGAATTTGAAGTGGTTGAATGAATACCTGCAGCGGTGGGTGAGAACGTAAAGTTGTATTGGCAACTCGCTCCGGGAGCGACACCGCCAGCACAATTTTGAGAGCCACTGAACTGGCTATCGAAGGGTGCGCCGCCAGCGAATGAAGTCAAGGTTGAATCGCCATTGTTGGTAATGGTGACGATCTGCGTAGGGCTCGTGTCGCCAACACCGACGGGACCGAAATCGATGGCCAGTGGAGAGGCAGAAACCTGGGGTCCTGACAGGGGCAGGCCAGCAGCAGCGACACCTGTGCCATTCAGCTCGATGACAAAACCGCCAGCGTTGGTTCCTGTGTTCGATGTGCTACTCATGTCTCCCAATCCTGCCGGAGTAAATGTAATGAAATATTGGCAACTCGCGCCTGGTGCGACACCCCCAGCACAGTTTTGCGTAGCATTGAACTGGTTATCAGACGGTGCACCTCCGGCGAAGTTGGTCAAGGTAGCCATTCCTGTGTTGGTGATGGTAACCGTCTGCGTAGCGCTGGTATCGCCCTGCTCAACCGGACCAAAATCGATACTGGTTGGTGTCACCCACAGCTCAGGTCCCACACCGGTACCAGTCAGTTCGATAACGAACGGACCCGCACTGGTCGAGGAATTGGAAGTAGTTGAATGAACGCCCTCAGAGGTGGGAGAAAACGTAAAGTTATACTGACAACTTGCCCCTGCCGCGACACCCCCGGCACAATTTTGAAACGCACCGAACTGGCTATCGGAGGGCGCACCGCCAGCGAAGGAGGATAATACACTGGTAGATTGATTGGTTATGGTGACAACTTGTGTGGTGCTGGTATCACCGATACCGACCTTCCCGAAATCCAGTGCCAGAGGCGTTACCCACAAGGCGCCATCCGCGCCTGACCCGGTCATCTGAATCTCGAATGACTCGGAAGTTGTTGTTGAAATCGAGACCGCATCGTCCTGGCCATTGACAATCGGTGTGTAGGCAAAGGAATAACTACAACTTTGGGTGGGCAGAAGCTCACTGCAATTGTCGGTAACCAGGGTGAAGCGATTATTATCGGGAACACCGCCGGAAATCCCGGAAATTGTAGTCGATCCGATGTTAGTCAGCGTAACATCCAGCGATTCACTATTTCCTATGACCAGCGTGCCAAAATCCAGCGAAGGAGGAGAAATATCCAGTTCCATAGCCAAACCGGGACTGACAGCTGTCCCCGAAAGTTCGATATCGAAGCTATCTAGATCGGTAGTCGAGATGGATGTAGCAAAATCCTGACCGCTGGTGGCCGGTGTGTAGCGGAACGTGTAGCTACAGCTTTGACCGGGCAGGAGCGCATCACAGGTGCTGACATCCAGTGAAAAAACAGCATTGCTGGGAATTCCACCGGAAATCCCGTTGACAGGTTCTGAACCGTTGTTGGTGATCGTGACATCGAGCGAAGCGCTCTGTCCAATGATTACTGTGGAAAAATCAAGCGCAGGCGGAGTAATCTCAAGCATCTGTTGGGACTGCTTATCGCCACCACCGCCACCGCAGGCACTCATTGCCAATGCAACCATTAGGAATATAGATAAGGAAACGATTTTCTGGCTCTTCGTAACATTCATATCAGCAGGACCCATGGTGTCAGTCCTTGCATACTACCTTTTTTCTTGCATGACTTAATTAAATTTCTGCATGAAAATCAGAATTCCAAAGACTGGTTAGCTGATTCTGGGCTGGAGAAGTATCCGAAAACAAGTTCTGATGCAGGAATCCTAACCGCATTGGAGATGACCGGGAATGGTGCAACGTGGCCTATTGTTTTGTGTAATTCAATGACTGATTACAGCTGGTAGTCAATCCGTCAGGGTGTGTCAAAGGTTCCTAATCGACCGCTTGTGCGGTCATACACCTTCAAAATCAATAGGTCATGCTGGCGCTCGTGTGAATTGGTACCAGGCTATTTAGTCCACCGCCTTTCCGGCTAGACTGTATCAATTTTTTTAAAAATATTGCGCAGAGCTTTGGGCACTCGTAAGGCTGTTAATTATGATAAGGCTCAAGCTAAACTCACTAACAATTCATTTAATGCATGCAGGGAATCCCGGGGATGGTTTACTTAATTTCACACCACTCGGGATGCACTAGAGGAAATGTCCAGTCGACCTGTTCCTCCATGCATCCCAATGCAGTCAAATCTAAAAATGATTTCTGTAATACTTTTGTGTTATCCGATCTTGATCATGAAATTGTGTTCGTTTGAAATGGTCTGAATGTTTCTTATTAGGGTTCCCAGTATCATGTTGTCTTTTATTCTGGTTGCTAGCATTATGCTTCAAATCATAGATGCGATGACTAGCCAGACTAAGCTCTCGTTTCAGAGTCTTTCGCTCAAACCTATTTAAGTACCCATCCTTGTTGAATTGCTTGCTCAGCTTTTTTATGTGCTGGTGTTGTTTGCGAAGCTCATGGGTTTCTTTTTTTGTCAACTCACCCATGCGAACCCCTTTATTGATGCGCATATGTTGTCGTTCTATTCGGTCATTGAGTTTTGAATAGCCACTATGATCATCGTGAGCCATTACCGGGTTTGAGAGCACCGCTACCAGGGGTAAAACAAAAACAGTGTTAAAATATTTCATAGTTATCTCCAGTTGTTCGTTCGGAAACGACTTTATGATTGATAGACTGAATGGATGCTGAATTGATAATCTTGCTCTAAAAAACTCTGATTTTTGCACAGGGTTGTTTGGGGTAACCAGTCTGAGCAGTGAAGACCAATTGGTCCCCTCTCTGTCTAAATCTAAAGGTTTCCTAACTCCATCGATATATACCCTTCAACTTGCTTGTCTGCGGCACTACATCGCGTAAAATCCACATAAGAAATTTAACCTCGAACCTCGGATCCAGGTTTAACTCATCAAACACAACAATCGGTAAATCGATTCAGATGAAAAAAATTATCCTCAGCGTCACCCTGCTTGCCATAATTGGTATTTTTGCGGGTGTTTACTATGTTTATGCCAACATCGATGGCCTGGTTAAAACGGCTATTGAAACCCATGGCAGCGAAGCGACACAAACAGCTGTAGGGATTGATCAGGTAAAGATTGATCTTGCCAATGGCGCTGCAGGGTTTTCTGGTTTGTCGATTGCTAATCCCAAAGGCTTTGAGTTTCCAAATGTATTCTGGATGGGTGAAATACGTGCAGGAATCGACCTGAAATCCTTGAAGGAAGAGCCTTATGTCATTAATGAAATCACGGTGCTCGATCCTGAGGTATATGTTGAAGTCAATGGCGATAACAAGACTAATCTGAATGAACTGAAAAATCGCCTTATGTCGGGTATATCTTCATCATCAAAGTCTGAGCAATCAGGCGCTCCTGATCAAAGTAGCTCGCCCGGTCCACGTTTAATAATTCGCCATTTGACCTTGGCTGATGGGAGTATTCAGGGCCGCATAGCAGCACTGGATAACAAGGAGTTTGTTCTCAATCTCCCCAGTCTGGATATGACTAATCTGGGTGGCAGCCAGGGCGCTAATGGTGAAGAACTGGCGCGGGAAATAATTCAACGTTTGACTGATCATGCCATTAAAGAAGTGAAGAGCAAGATTACTGACAAAGAGGTTGCGAAACTCAAAGCCAACGCACAGGCTAAAATTAACGAAGAAAAAGCCAAACTGGAAGCTCGGGTCGATACGGCCAAACAAGAGCAAAAGCAAAAGGCTGAAGACAAGCTGAAAAGTTTGCTAGACAAATAGGCTACGCAAACTTTAATACCACCGATACGCAAGTTATTCTGATTTTTTTTTTGGAGGGGGGCAGGTCATTGATTTATGACCAGGCTTTTTAATGATATTTAACCTTGTGAAGATTCGTTCTGGAACAACTTAAGATGACCTGGTTTCGATAAGTCGGTTTTTTGCGGAATATTAAATCGTGAACTGTCTGGTCACTTCGGCGAGTTTTTGGCTAAGCGTTTTCAGGTTTTCACTTTCGTCAGCGATATGCTCTGAACCCTGGGCGGTTTCCGTTGCGACATTGCTGATGGTGACAACATTTCGATTCATCTCATCGGTGACGCTGCTTTGTTCATCCACCGCGCTGGCAATCTGAACGGTCATTTGCGTAATTGCGGTTACTGCATTAGTGATGCTATCCAGAGATTCTCCAGCCTGTGAAGCCTTTTCCACACTCTCATCAACTGCGACTTTGCCTTCTTTCATCACGCTTACCGTATGTTCAGCACCACTTTGGACCCTTTCGATAATCTGTTGAATCTCTGCAGTAGAATCCTGTGTGCGTTTCGCCAGGTTGCGTACCTCATCGGCGACAACTGCAAAACCTCGTCCCTGCTCCCCTGCACGGGCTGCTTCTATTGCAGCATTTAGTGCCAGCAAATTAGTCTGCTCAGCTATACCCTTGATGACGTCAATAACCTGTCCAATGCTAACCGAGTGATGTTCCAGCTCTGTTACGGCGACTGCGGCTTTTTCGATTTTGTCAGCCATTGTTTCAATTGAATCGATGGTACTTTGAACTACAAGTTTTCCCGCTGCTGCCTGGTCACTAGCTTCCCTGGCATGGGCGGCCGTCTGTGATGCGTTACTGGCGACTTCCGAGACGGTCGCTGACATTTCGGTCATGGCCGAGGCTACCATTCCAGTTTCCTTCTGCTGCTGCATCACGCCTTTACGGGTTTGCTCCGTAACCGTGGAAAGATTCTCGGCCGAGATTGTCAGGTTTGAAACAACCTCAATTAGATTCGTAATGATGTTGCGAAAGCGCCCTGCCATCTCATTGAACTCGCCAGCGAGTACACCTAGATCATCCGATCCGACATTTTCGATATGGGTTGTGAGATCACCACTACCAAGACCGCGCGCAGCAGATACCAGACGATCTAGTGGCTTTGTGACGACCAGTTTAACGAAAAGAACCACGCCCAGAATGGATAGAATCGTGCTTGTGCTAAATAGTGCGACCGAACTCATTATTGACTCATTGAGTGCAGCATCCTGGGCTTGTTTCATTTCTAATAAACGGGCTTCTTTCTTTGCATTAATTGCACTTTGCTGTTCGTCAGCACGTTGAAAGCTATAGCCGACAACAACATGGCCCAGGGTGACGTCTTCGGTGACAACATTTTGTCTTTTCTCGCTTGCGGCCTTAGCTCTATCACCGGCTTCAGCAAAGGGTTTGTTGTCGTTATTGAGAAAAGCGACATACGCTATATCGGGGTCTTCCACTGCCATAGAGGCAAATTGGGATAGTAGCGAAAGGTCAAATTCAGCTATCGGTTGCGGTGCGATTGCCGCCAGTAGTTTGCTAAGTTGCCCGGCGTTGAACTGGACTGTTGCCTTACTGCGTGCAACCTGATCGCTGGTGATTTGATTGACCACATCCACCGAAGACTCCAGGGTTTCGTCCAGGGCGTGGCGTTCCATCGTGACGATTATGTTGGCAGAGATTGCAGTGAGAACCGTGAGCAATAGGCCAAGCACCAGCGTCAGCTTGAGTGATACGCTAAAACCCTGAGTTCGAAAAAAATCAGATACTTTGTTCGCTTTCATGGGATTAATGATCTAACTATATGAATAGAAGGAGTCTTAATGGATTTTATGACGCCTAGCTCTTGTTAAATTTCTTTGCTTAGTTATACGGTGCGATTTTCAGCGCTTTTAGTGCTTTCTTGATACCGTCCAGTTCTACTGGTTCAACAAATCCTGCGATGCGGGCTTTTTTTGCAGCAGGCATATCTGGTTTTAGTTGAAACAGGGCTGTCTTAAGCTGTGAGGTTTGATCATCTTGCGCAGAGGGCAGGGCGGACAAGCACCATTCCGGGTATAGCGCCGTTGTACGCAGTAGCGGGAAATCATCAGAATGAACTGAATCGACGATTTCAAATTCATCCAGTTTGATTTTTCCTTCGCGCTGCATATTTTCGAGTAACCCCGTGCGAACAAATGCAGCATCGATTAATCCATTTTTCACTGCAAGCACCAGATCATCCTGTTTTTTGCCCTGCTTAATCGACGCGAAGTCCTTGTGTGGGTCTATACCTTTCTGTAATAAATGGTAGGTTTGAAATATGTAAGCACCGGCAGCCGCATTGAACTTTAATGACATGGCATTCTTGCCGCGCAGATCTTCGGCTGTTGTGATGCCGCTGCCCTTTTTGGCTACAATAACACCGCCAAAGCGTGGGCCGGCAATGGTGTTCAGTGTCGCCAGTATCGTCGCGCCAAGTTTTTCCTGGGCGTACACGGTATGGGGTGAATGTGATAGCAAATAATCCACTTTGCCCTGTGAAGCTGCGTCAATGACACGCGCAGGAGGTAAAGGAACGATTGTGATACCAGAGCCGAGTTTATCTGATAAATAGTTGCCAAATTCCTGCCATCTGACGGTCGCTTTCAGCTCGCCGCGGGGCGCAAGGACTCCGATTTTGATATCTTGAGAGAATGCTACAGGTGATAGACCAAGTAGCAGGATGAGTAGCGCAGTTAACCCAAAAGTCTTCCCGGACATGTTTTACTCCATTAAGTGATGGTAAGGTTAAATCGAGTATAGTCACAACTTTGGAAAAATCATGTAAAGGGATAAGATTTTTTTCTGTGATTGTAGAAATAAACTTCATCTTGTTATCTTGCAGGGAGTCGTGGCTCTGATCGAAGTTGGGGGTCAGCTTAGGCGGGATATTTAATCCTTAAGCAAGATTTATACGACGCCTTAAGCCTGAAAGCTCTGTGGCTTTTCGATGGAATAGGCGTTTAAACAGTAGGTTATTTAGATCGGCCTAATGGGCGACCCGATATCTTTCTGAAACAATTCCAACAATTTACCTGCGGGCGAAGTTGAGGTCGCAATGATTAGGTGAATGAGATGAAAGACACTGGATACAAAGATCTAGATGGGCGACATATTTTTATCGTAGACACCCTGTACAGTCCTTGGCTTGTGTTAAGCACCGTGATGATTTAGGGGGGCAGTTAATGTACCAGAAGCCTAAGAACAGTGATGAGGATTCTTTTGAGTATGAAACAGTTCGAGATATGAGCTACCTGGAAGGCAATCAATTTTCTGTCGTTGGTAGTAGTGGTGCGGACAAACAGGACGATATTAATTGAAAAATAATTGCCATCATTGCCAGGAGATCAAATTGAGGGTAAATCATTGATTTTTTTGGGTTAAGGTGCTCAACGGTATCAACAATCTGAAGATAGCCTCATTGATCACTTTAAATCAGCCAAATTTGCCTTATAGGTTCTACGATTTATCCTACTATGGAGATTAATGACGCATACCCCGGGTTAGGGCATAATGTTATCAATTTCGAAACTGATTGATTAAATCGCTAAGGGTAATTCAGAGAATTTTATGCGTATTCATTACTCTATTTACTATACGGCGATACTAGCCCTGTTTGTTGCGGGGCCTGTGTTGGCGGCTGAATCTATTTCTCAAATTCAATCCCTTGAAGGTCGGGTATGGATTCAGCGAGGCGATGAATCCATCGAGGCGAATGCTTCATCTGAAGTCTATTCCGGAGACCTGTTATCGACTTCAGATACAGGACGACTGGGTACTCGGCTGTGGTCGCAGATGAATTTAAAGCTCGGTGCTAGCAGTAAAGTCATCATTGTTTCTGATGAAAATAAGAACAGGAAGGGTAGCTCTAATGCCCAGAAAATGATCAAACTGGAGTATGGATCCAGTTGTATTGAAATTGATCAGTTTATGGATTCACCCGTTCTATTTCAGGTAGGTTATCGAGTAACGATTAACATTATAAAACCAGTAGAGCTTTGCCTGTCGTCTGATGACGATGAATCCCAGATCCAGCTTGTCAAGGGCCGGGTCGAACTCATGCACTTAACCAATTCAATGTTGATAGCGCTTAATGAGCCAGGGTCAGAAATCAGTTTTTTTAATGGTGGGATCTTCAAGCTGTTATCTACCCCAAGTGCTACACCTCGTTTTATTCCGAAGGAAGATCTGAAAGCTTTCGCTAAAATGAAGGATTTGAAAGAACCTCCTAAGGCTGTGGGTCTGAAAGTACCTGCTGAATCAGCAGCTCCCTTAGCGCGGTCTGAGGCCGAGGGCCCGAATGAAAGCGCTAAACCAGAAGACCTGAACCAACCCTCTAACACCGTGGATCTGAATATATCTTCTAACGCGGCAGTTCCAATAGCATTGTCAAAAACAGAGGGCACAAAAGAGAGTCTTAAAACAGAGGATTTAAAAGAAACGCCTGAGAAGGTGGATCCGAAAGTATCTTCTAAACCAGAAGTTCCTATAGCGCTGGCTAAAATTGACGATTCGAAACAGCTTCCTATAACAGAACAGCAGACCATATCCTCTAAATCAGAGGCTCAGCAAGTACTATCTAAACCGAAGTTACCTATAGCACTCGATAATGCAGAGGGCTCAGACAAGTTCTCGAAAATTAAAGACACGAATGCCGTGTACAATGTGTACCTGCATAAAAGTCGCTCTTACGAAGCCACTGCGGCGGTGAATCGGCGTTTGACTGATGCTGGATACAGCTCAGTCGTCATCGACGAGATCGATAATCAAGGTCCCGTTTTTCGAATCAGCGTGCCCAATTTTGAAACGATTACAGCCGCCAGGGGATTCGTTGATAAGGTGGTGGTTGTGAGTCTCGGTATTCATGATGCATGGATTGAAAAAAGTCTGACACAACGCGCTAAAACGCAAGAACGCAAAGCATCCTCCAAAACAGAGGATAAAAAACTAACAATTAAACCAGAAGTCCCTGTAGCGCTCGCTAAAACTGTAGCTCCAAAAAAGCTGGACAAGACAGCTTTAAAAGAATCGTCCAAAACGAGCGATCAGAAAGCAGCGTCTGCACCAGATGTGCCTGTAGCGCTCGCTAAATCAGAGACTCCAGACAATTCCTCTAAAATTAAAGACACAACGGCTGTGTACAATGTGTACCTGCACACTAGCCGCTCTTACGAAGCCACAGCGGCGGTGAATCGGCGTTTGACAGATGCCGGATACAGCTCGGTCGTCATCGACGAGATCGATAATCAAGGCCCGCTTTTTAGAATCAGCGTGCCCAATTTTGCAACGATTACAGACGCCAGGGGATTCGTTGATAAGGTGGTGGTTGCGAGTCTCGATATCCATGATGCATGGATTGAAAAACGTCTGACGCAGCGTCCTAAAACCGAAGAACGCAAAGCATCCTCCAAAACAGATGTTCAGAAAGTTTTGCCTAAACCACAGGTTCCTGTAGTGCTCGCTAAAATTGAGGGTGAGAAAGATCCTGTAAAAACAGAAGCTTCGACGGACTCCCCTAACAGCATAGACCTGGGCGAAACTTCCAAAACACAGGAAGCTGTGGCACGTGTTAAAGCAGAGGATGCGGACGAATCCGCTAAACCTAAAGATACGAATGCCGTGTATAATGTGTACCTGAATTCAGGGCGTTCGTACGAAGTCACCGCGGCAGTGAATCGGCGTCTGAGGGATGCTGGATACCGCTCAGTCGTTATCGATGAGATCGATAATATAGGCCCGCTTTTTCGAATCAGTGTACCCAATTTTGAAACGATTACGGCCGCCAGAGGATTTGTCGATAAGGTGGTTGTCCGCCTCGGCGTTCATGATGCATGGATCGAGCGTCAGCAGAAAAATAACTAAAGCCCCGATCAGATCACAGGTTCTTTTTTTATGTTAGCACTACATGCTGGTTTCAAAGTGAGCCTTCCCCTATAAGTTTAGAACGCTTTAAATAAAATCTACACAAAGCCAGGTCTTGCCAGCAGGACTCGCATCTTTATTTTCTCAAACAAAAATAACGATAGATTGGTCGGTTGCTATTTATTTTGGCTTCCGATGGGGATGTCCAGACACGGTCTATTTTTCAATGAGTTGGACAAAAGAGAAATCTCTATGAAATCAATTAAAGTAAATGCTATTACTGTGGCACTTATTTATAGCTGGTTTACGTCAGTGGCTTAATTTTAATCAGGCACGTGTACTACCGACCCAATGATGCTGACGCTGAACAATTCGATGTTGACTCTGCTTGAGCAGGCTACATGCTACGAAGTGATAATTTCAGATTGAATTAAGCTTCGTACTATATACTTGCGCAGAAATTTGTTTACTTCCGATCAGGGGATATTTATGAAATCAAGAAAAATGATGAATTCTGCCGCGCTAGGATTAATCATGATTACATTTTCCAGTATGACTTATGCTGAGGGATTTTTTGGGGATTTGTTTAACGGTGAAAGATCGCCAGGCGTTGCTCCTGTCGAAAACCAGACCTATATTGATGAATGTGGGGGCTGTCATTTTCCATACCAGCCGGGGTTACTTCCCGCTCGATCATGGGAAAAGTTAATGTCGAGTCTTGATGAGCATTTCGGAGAAAATGCTGAGCTGGATGCGGAGACATTAAACGAGCTGACCCAATATGCAATCACTAATGCGGCGGATCATTCCAGATTTAAGAGATCAGTCAAAATCATGCGTTCATTAAGAGATAGTGATACACCTTTGCGGATAACTAAAACACCCTACATTATCAATAAACACGATGAGTTATCACAGGCTGATGTGGCTGGAAATCCTAAGGTCAGGTCACTCAGTAATTGTAAGGCCTGTCATGCTAGACCTGAAACGGGTTCATTTAGCGAAGATGATGTCCGTATACCATAGGTCCGAACTTATCCATTGGCTTGCCCCGTTCTGGAAGAAACAGAAAAGCTTCCAGGATCGGACAGAATATGCAATAGCGCGATTCTGATCTATCACCACCTTGATACTGGAGCCCTTTTCATTCTGACCGCTGATAATTTTTTCGGTGTTGCACATACGGGGCAAGTGCAGATCTTGCCCCGGTCGCTATCCATGCTCTCCGATCGATAATTTGACGCTATAGAATATCCAGTAATTCGACATCAAATATCAAGGTTGATCCTGGGGGGATTTTGGGGCTTGCCTGCCTGTCGCCATAGGCTAGTTCGGAAGGGATAACAAAACGAAATTTATCGCCGGGGCTCATTAACTGAACGCCTTCGGTCCATCCTGCAATTACTCCGTTAAGTGGAAATTCACTAGGCTGTCCGCGCTCAACTGAGCTATCGAATACCGAGCCGTCGATTAGTGTTCCATGGTAATGTACTCTAACCTTTGATGCTGCAGATGGATGATTGTTGCTGTTACCTCGCTTGAGTACTTCGTACTGGAGCCCAGATTGAGTCGTGGTCACACCGGCTCTTTTTCCATTCTTATCTCGATAGGCTTTACCTTTAGCGTGAGCAAGCTCTGCTGTTTTCTTTGCTTGAGACTGGGCGATTTCCATTTGCTTCTTCTGTAACGCCTGGATAGCTGTCTGAACGTCCTGGCTGGAAACTTTCATTTCTGAATTATTCATTCCATCAAGCACGCCCCTGATAATTACATCTGGGCTCAGGTTTAAGCCGTTAGCCTGTTGCTGCAGATTTTTAGCGAAATTGTAACCAATGCCATATGCTGCTTTTGCTTCGTCATTGTTGAAATTGATTTCCTTATTGTCTGCGGCCCTGGTATTACCCGAGACGGCAATTGTGATCAAGGCAGAGAGAGCAATTCTTTTTAAAATGACTGTTTGCATTGGTTGTCCTTCGTTTAGGTTTATTGAGTTATCAGAGTATAAACATGCTAGTTGAGGCAGACAAATGTTGATTGATGAGGTCTGCAATCGGACTCACTAAATTAATCAGAGCTTCCTAAGCATCAATATTAAAACCTTTAGTTCCGTAGTCCGTCAAAGGGTACCACTACCTCGGCATAACCGATCGATGCCTTGTGGATCGTGCCGGGTCCCTGATATCGCAGATCCTTAAACTGTACTAGCCAACCTTTTTCAGTTTTGCTGACTTTCCAGTAGGGAAAGCGTGTCCAGTTAATGAACCCTCGGATACTTTCTGCTTGCATAGCAGCCTGCACGATGGCGTCGGGTTTTTGTCTTGCGACCTTGAACTCGACGTTTTCAGCATCAATAACCTTGTAGTGATCCTCATACACCAGAATGCTGCGGTATTTAAAGGGAAGCCCGGGTAATGGGTTCACCTGGCTTTGCAGTGGTGGTTGATGATTTGCGGCAATGGTATTTTCAGTAATACGGGCAACGCCGTATAGCGTGCAGAGGTAAACAATCGTGAGCCCTACGCCTGTCTGTGCAAATCTTGGGGTTGCTGCTTTGTTTTTCAGATAATATCGAAATCCCATGATCAGGGCTATGCCGAGTATCCATGCGATTTTTACTGAATTGGGGACAATGTCGGAATTGAGGATTAGCTGGCTTGATAGCGCTGCCAGCGCTAGCCAGAAAACCAGCTCCAGCCGATTTACTTTACGGGCTAAAACAATACCGCCAGCCAGCACTAACCAGATCCAGGGGTCAATAATGAACAATGTATCACCGTAAAACCACTGTTGATTAAATGGCATTAAAAGACGGACACCGTAGGTATTCATCCAGTCAAGCAAGGGGTGGGTCAACATTGACAGGTAGGCGAAAGCGAGTATCCATCCGGGGCGAAAAGGGGGATTGTGCTGCGCGCTATGTCCCCGAAGCCTGTGCCATAAATAGATACAACCAAAAAGCAGTAGTGGCAGCATAACCATGGCAACAATGCCATGGCTTAGGCCTCTGCGAAAATACAAAGATGCATCCTGGCCCCAAAACTTGGCTATGCCATCAATATCGGGCAGATTTACGCCAAGCAGTAAGGTTGTCGTGGCATAGCGCGAAAACCTCTTGAGACCGCTTTCGGCCAGCACCGCGCCGACCAGTGTATGAGCTAAGGGATCCATAATGCTGATAATGTAATGTAAAACCTGGTGAAATTCACTTTGTAGCTGGAAGGGCTTTTAATGAATTCGCCTGAAATTCAAGGACAATCCAGCCTGCGTTGGGCATAGAGAAAGAAGATCCCTGCAAAAGGCAAGGTGCTACATGAAAAGGGCGCTGCTCTGTTTGAATCTTAGAGGCGTGAGTTGAGTTTGCGCGGTCAAGTCCAGTTAGCTACAAGGGGTATTGGTCAAATTGTATTTCGAAATTTGCTCAGCTTGAGAGCAGGGATTAAGGGGCTGGCTACCTCACAAGTGCCTGCAAATCTCCGCTGATTCCTCAACCAGTAACGTCATCTAAAGGCATAAAAATCGGCATCAGCTGATCAATAACACTTTTAGCTAAAAGCATTTTTTCCATATGAGTTTTATCTTTGCCTATCGGTCCATCGACAAATAAATTGGCAAGTCCATGAACTGATGACCAGGCTAATAATTCCTGGGTGCTGAAATTGGTCGGGTCATCGTCGTCGATTGTTTGTACAAATCCACTCTTCAGGTAGCCTGCCAGCCGATCAGTAGCTGCAAGATAGTCCTGATCCTGGCAATAAATGGTTTCCTCACGCCACATGGCACGAAAAAATGCGGGTTTGCTCAGCGCAAATTCTATGTACGCCATACCGACTGCCAACAATTCGCGCTCTCCGCGCTCATTCGCGCTGAACTTTGCGGCTTCCATCGCATCGGCCAGTTGATTAACGGCTCGGGCGGCAAAAGCTGTGAGCAGTGCGCGCTTGTCGGTATAGTGCCGAAACGCTGCGGCTGGTGAAACGCCGACGCGTTTTGCGCAACCCCTAAGAGTTACTGCCTCCAGGCCAAATTGAGAAGCAATTTCATCTACTGCATCGAGCAGAGACTCTGCCAGATGTCCATGGTGATAGTGGGTTCGGTCTTTTTTCATGCGGTATTTGTAACACTTAATGTAAACGTTGTTAACTTTTTTCTTTTGAAGCCTTGAAAAACGACTTTCATTCCATTACATTTCATGTGAACAGTGTTAACTTTGACTGTGATTATCAGTAACACCTATTTTAGTTTCTCATTTAAAGAGAGGATCAACATTATGACATCAACAAATTATTCAACTGCCGAGGAACCACGCGGGCATCATTCGCATTGCGGCATGCGTATGTGTGGAAGAGGGCATTGGAGCGCGGCGAATATCGCCGTAATGGTTCTGGGTTTTGTTATTTTCCCACCAATAGGTTTAGCGGTACTGGCATGGACTATTCTCGGTCATCCGATTCAGGAGTTGCCTGGCTGGGTGCGCAGCAAGTGGAATCAGGTTTTCAGGTCTCATTCTGCGGGTGCTAATGGTGATAGCGACAACAGCGTTTTTAATGATTTCCAGCAGACCCAATATGACCGGATCCAGGAAATCAAAGAAGAAATTCGTAAGCGCGCCGAAGCATTCAGGGCTTATCGAGACAATAAAAAACGCCGTCAGGATCAGCAGGAGTTCGATGATTTTATGTCCGCTAAACCCGATAAAGATGAGAGCTAGATTCCAGCCAGGGTTGCTTTGAGTGAATAACCGTTATCGATAAAAGTCCTGTGCCACTTCGATATTACCACGCGGAGTATTCGGGTTTTATAGCCTGAGTAACTCCGCCAGTGGTCGGTAGTTGTCAGCGAGCTGCTCTGGTTTTGCGTTTGAGTTAGCAGGGTGTTAAGCGGTTATCGATTGCCTGGAAATTATGGCGACGACTTTTTTGTTAATTTCTGCCCGGCTATCGTTGCCGCGCCCCACCACATAGAAGCTATGTCCATCCAGGTAGCTTATTTCATGAATGGTTTCATATTCAAATGAGTATTCACCATCACTCTGCGATGCCTGGCATATAATTAGCCCACCTAAATCGTCATGGTACTTGACCTTGAATTCACCAAATTCAGGACTGAAAAGGGTATCTTCAGTATAAATTTGCGATCCGTTGGTATCTTTATATCCCGTATATTTCATTTTGTTCACCAAACATTGCGACCTCAAATTCGCCCTGAGGTAAAAGTAATGAAACTGTCTAAATGTTAACGCCTTAAAAGGTTTTTTAACACATCCCTTATCGCTGCGCCCTGACGACCTCGCAGGTTTCGCCAGACAGCGTGGTGTCGCATTTTTGCCATCAAAGCAGGTTAAATCGACACAGAAATGGCTGTTGCCTGATCAATCTGCGTTGTTACTGACAAGGACGCAAGCTATTAAAAAATATACAACTTTTAATAAATCCTGTCGAAGACAGCTGGCTCTTAAATCATCAAAATCTGTAAATTAATATTATTATGGGAAATAATTCCCAAAATATCCAGTGAATTTAATGTATATTAGCTAAGGTCGAACTCAAATTAACTTATGTTAAATATAAATTAGTGAGGATAGCGTGATGGTTAGATTGAGAATATTGAAGCTGTTACTGATTGCGACAGTTTCTGCAGCGGTTGCATCTTGTGGTGGTAGTGGTAGCACTGCTGGGTCTACCACGGTTGCGGGCAAGATTGTCGGATTTGGTAGCATTTACCTGGATAACGGTAATAGATACGATTCAAGCAGTATTGACTCCTGTGAACTGGACGATGTTCAGATTTCCGGCAATTGCCAGGATAGCCTGTCGGTCGGTCAGTATGTGAGTTTCAGTGTTGATGACATGGGTAAGATCAAGTCGCTTCGTTATGATGACGACATCGAGGGTCCTGCTACCGGGGTGGTGCTCACTGATGGTGATTTTGAGTTTAGCGTATTCGGTGTCGCTGTGATCACCACGGCAACAACCCAGTGGAAGGACTTTCCCAGCGTTCCAGCTATTGCTGCAGACCTGGAAGGGGTTAACGTCGAAATTAGTGGCGAGTGGATAAATTCAACGTTGCAGGCGAATTATATCGAAAAGCAATCCGATACTGACTCCAGCTATGAAGCAAAGGGAACTGTCGGAAATATTTCAGGTTCGCTGTTTGATTTAACCCTGAAAGATGGTTCGGTGCTGAGTGTAGATGCTTCATCGACTGGTTACATCCCGCTAGAAGGAGACTATGTCGAGGTTAAAGGAGCTTTTGATGGCACAACGTTTACTGCGAGCAAGATTCAATCTGAGGATTCTGATGATTTCAGTCATGATGGTGAAGCGGAGATCACCGGGATACTGAATTGTGATAGCGTGTTAACCGAATGCACGATACGCGATACCACTGTGGATATTAGCAATGCCGCGAGCTGCGAAAGCCTGATTGGTTCTCGCGTTGAGGTTAAAGGCAACTACGACCAGACAGGCCATATTTTGACGGCAAGTTACTGCAAGGATGAGGACGAGAGGGATGAGCTGGAAGTTAAATGCGATATCACCAGCATTGATGTTCCAGATTTGTTACAGCCGAAGGTAGGTGCGCTGGTATGTGGATTCAGTCATACAAGCGATACGGTTAGCGTTAATTTTCTGGGTTCCCCGAACGTTGCTATGTACTCCGGCGACAGTTCATCTACCCCTGCAGATCTGACTCAACTGCTTGCAGGTGATTGTGTCAAAATCAAAGCAGGTAGTGATGGTGCCGGTGGTTATATTGGCGGATATCTGGAATACGAAGGTTCGGGCGGTTGCAGCAGTTACAAGCTGGAGGGGCCTGTGGATAGTGTCGGTGCGACAGATATTTCAGTGCTTGGGATTACTTTTCAACATGACCTGTCTACAGTGTTTAAAAATGGTGACCTCGGCTCGATTAGCGCCGGTGATCGGGTAAAAATAAAGGATGATAATAGCGATGGAATCCTGTCACTAATAAGCCTAGATCATTAAGGTAATAAGCAGGCGAACGCCAATGAAAAGCCGCCCCTTAGGGGCGGCTTTTTTGCAGGATAGCGTTTTGACTGATGAGACTGGGTGCTTTGTAAATTCGTCTGTCGCCAAATTTTCGGCTTAGTCTTCGGCAAGCATTTTACCCAGCAGCGTGTGGTAGAGTTCGCGGTCACGAATTACGCCAACGATTTTTCCCTGCTGGGTAATCAAAACCATATGCGTAGTGAGATAACGGATTTGCATCACCTCGCGTATGGGTGTGTCGATATCTACACACATCGGCTGCGCGCTGAGTGAGGCTACATCCTGCTCCGGCTGCCATTGCTGTAACGAGAATGATTCACCTTTTACGCTGACGGTCTGCTGGTTTGTACTCAGCCAGTAATCGCGTCGCCTGCTCAGGCAATAGCCCTTTTCGCTTTGTTCAAGATTGGACAGATGGCACATGATAGAGCCAGCTTTCAGGACGTTCAGTGGATTGGTATGGGCAACGAATTCACGCACGTAATCATTTTGCGGATTCAGTACTATGTCCTCAGGCCGTCCATGCTGAACGATTTCACCGTCTTTCATGATTGCAATGTGATTGCCAAGTTTGAGCGCCTCGTCCAGATCATGACTGACGAACAGGATGGTTTTTTTCAACTGGTGCTGCAACTGCAGTAATTCATCCTGTAGCTGTGCGCGAATCAAGGGATCCAGTGCAGAGAAAGGTTCATCCATCAACAGTACATCGGTTTCCATCGCTAAAGCGCGGGCAAGGCCGACACGTTGCTGCATGCCCCCCGACAGTTCACTGGGTTTGAGGTGACGCCACTCGCTAAGACCGACTAGCTCCAGCTGTTTATCGACCCGACGCTTGATCTCGGCTTTATCCATCTTCTGGATTTCCAGTGGCATAGCGACATTGCGTTCAACCGTCAACCACGGCATGAGCGCGAATTTCTGGAACACCATGGATATTCGGCGCTGGCAGATATCGCGCCGGGTCGCCTTATCGGCCCGGACAAAATCAACCATCGCGCCATCATGTTCGATTTTGACTTCACCACGCGCGACGGGATTAAGGCCATTGACACAACGAAGCAGGCTGGATTTGCCGGATCCTGACAGGCCCATCAATACACAGATTTCCCCCCTGTTTACCGTTAGCGAGGCATTTTTTACGCCAACAACCAGACCCGTTTTCTGGCGGATTTCCTCGCGTTCCAGTCCCTGGTCCAGTAGCGCCAGGCCGGCTGTGGGGTTGGTGCCGAACACAACATCAAGGTTTTTAATTTCAATCATGCTGTGTTACCGCCTCGGGTTGTTTGAAGATCCGGTCCAGCAGAATGGCTAACAGTACGATTGCCAGGCCCGCCTCAAAGCCAGCGGCTATGTCCACGGTATTCAGCGCCCTGACGACGGGTTTACCGAGACCATCGGCACCGACCAGTGCAGAAATAACCACCATCGACAATGACAGCATGATGCATTGGGTGACACCGGCTGCAATGCTGGATGCTGCCGCTGGCAGCTCGATACGCCAGAGTAACTGCGAGCGTGTGGCGCCGAAGGACTGACCGGCTTCGTAGATTTCGCGGGGGACTTCTGAAATCCCGAGATAAGTTAGTCGGATAGGTGCAGCGATTGCGAAAATAATGGTCGAAATCAACCCGGGTACGACGCCAAGCCCAAACAGGGTCAGAGTCGGAATCAGGTAGACGAAAGATGGAACTGTCTGCATCAGATCAAGAACGGGGCGCATGAACAGAAACAGGCGCGGATGGTGTGCCGCGTAAATCCCTAGCGGTAGCGCGAGCAGGATACTGAACAGCGTCGCGTATAAAACAAGCGACAGGGTCTGCATGGTCTCCTCCCAGTATCCGAGGTTCCAGATGGATAAGAGCGCGATAATCGCATAGACCAGCAGGCCGATTGATCGGTGCAGGCGGTAGGCAAAAACCGCTACCAGCAGGATAAATATCGCGGGATTTAGTAGCAGCAGTGCATCGGTTGAACTGTTAATGACCTTTTCCAGTACATAGGATATCGCGTCAAAAAGCCAGGATGCGTGATCGACCAGCCAGTCGAAAAACTGTTCGATATACTCGCCAACAGGAAGCTTGTAATTTTCCATAGAAAGTTACAGCGTCATGCCCAGACATGACGCTGCCCCCGGTTAGTTATAAGGATGCTTTCACAGCGTTCAGGCCAGGCTTTCCATCCTTTGTGTTAACGCCTTTAAGCCAGCTTTCAAGTACCTTTGGATGTGCTTTTAACCAGGATTTTGCGGCGGCCTCGGGCTTTTTGCCATCATCCAGAATCGCACCCATGATTTCATTTTCCATAGCCAGGGTGAATTCAAGATTATACAGGAAAGCACCGACATTCGGGCATTCAGTGGTATAGCCTTTGCGGACGTTGGTTAGCACGTTGGCGCCGCCAAGATTGGGGCCAAAGTAATCATCACCACCTTCAAGATAAGATAGTTTGAAATTGCTGTTCATCGGGTGTGGTTCCCAGCCAAGAAAAACAATCCAGTCATTACGTCGGGTTTTACGCTTCACCTGCGACAGCATGCCAGCCTCACTCGACTCAACAACACTGAAATTCTTCAGACCAAATGCGTTCTTGTCGATCATGTCCTGTATCAGGCGGTTGCCGTCGTTACCGGGCTCGATGCCATAAATCTTGTTGTCAAATTTGTCGGCGAATTTGGCGATATCGGCAAAGTTTTTGACGCCCGCCTGATAAACATACTCTGGTACCGCCAGCGTATATTTGGCGCCGACCAGATTGGTTTTTAACGACTCTACGCTACCATTGTCCAGGTAAGGCCTGATATCGGCCTCCATGGTTGGCATCCAGTTGCCGAGGAAAACATCGATATCGGAGTTTTCGAGTGACTTATAGGTGACAGGCACAGAGAGTAATTGTGTTTTCGGTTTATAGCCCAGGCCTTCCAGCACAACCGAAGCGAGAGCAGTGGTCGCGGTAATATCGGTCCAGCCGACATCTGAAAAGCGTACGCTGTTGCAATCAGCAGCCTGAAGCGAGGTGGTTGCGGTTAGTAGCCCCGCGATCATCAGTGTCTTAAAGTGGTTCATGCTTGTTTCCTCTTGGTTGTTGTTTATTCATTCACCGCTGTTAAAGCGGTTTTATCTGCTTCCTGTCAACACTACTCCATTAAAGATTATGTTCAGAATTTTTCGCACCACGCAGTGGAACGCCGCTACGTTGCTGTTCTCGCCAGTGCGGGTCCATGCCTACCTCACTGCCGGATGCAGCCAGCGGTGCTTTGCCACGGATAATATCTGCAGCCCGTTCCGCCAGCATGATGGTCGGCGCATTCAAATTGCCATTCGGTATGCTCGGGAAAATAGACGAGTCGACAACGCGGAGATTATCGATGCCTATTACCCTTGTTTGCGGGTCAACCACGGCCATCGGGTCTGTCCCCATTTTGCAGGAACAGGAGGGGTGGTAGGCGCTTTCTACATTGCCCCGAATAAACTGGTCGATCTGTTCATCGGTCTGTATCGATGCACCAGGCTGGATTTCATCGCCACGGTATTCATCGAATGCCGGTTGATTAATAATTTCACGGGTTAGTTTGACGCAATCGCGAAAACCTTCGCGGTCGGTTTCTGCCTGCAGGTAATTAAACTGGATTTCAGGTGCTTGCATGGGGTCAGAGTCCTGCACCCTGATATAACCACGACTTTGTGGTTTATTGTGTCCGATGTGGACCTGAAAACCATGACCATCGAATGCGCTTCGACCGTCATAGCGCATAGCCGCTGGTAAAAAGTGATATTGCAGGTCAGGCCACTCGACACCGGCTTTGGAACGAATGAATCCGCAGGATTCAAAGTGATTAGTCGCACCGAGACCTGTGCGGGTAAAAAACCAGCGACTGCCGATGAGAAATTTGTTCCATAAATCGAGCTTACCGTTAAGCGTTATCGGTTTTTTGCATTTGAACTGGAAATAGAATTCGAGATGATCCTGCAGGTTTTCACCAACCCCGGGTAGCTCATGCTTCATTTCGATACCTGCCTGCGTAAGCACATCCGCAGCACCTATACCCGAAAGTTGAAGAATATGTGGCGAGCCTATGGGACCGGCGCTGAGTATAACCTCGCGCCGCGCCTGAATCTCGCTGGTGGTACCTTTGTGCAGTAGCTGCACTGCGCTTACCCGTTTGTTGTCGATCACGAGTTTTAAAACCTGGGCATGGGTCATCACGCTCAGGTTTGGTCGCTTCATAGCCGGGCGCAGATAGGCGTTAGCGGTTGACCAGCGCACGCCGTTTTTGATGGTCATATGCATCGGGCCGAACCCTTCCTGGCGTCGGCCATTGTAATCGTCGGTTATTTCATAACCTGCCTGTTTACCCGCCTTGATAAAGGTCTTATACAAGGGGTTTTGCATGTTGTTACCATTATTGGTCGCGAGCGGGCCGCTATCCCCGCGATATTCGTCACCGCCAAAGGCCCAGGTTTCAGCCTTGCGGAAATAGGGCAGGCAATGCGCATAATCCCAGTCATCAGCGCCCAGTTCTGCCCATTCATCAAAATCCCTAGCATGACCTCGCACATAAACCATGCCGTTGATCGATGACGATCCACCGAGTACCTTGCCGCGCGGGCAATGCATGCGACGCTGGTCAAGATAAGGTTCCGGAGCCGTTTCAAACTGCCAGGCATATTTCCTGGTGTTCATCGGGATCGATAATGCTGTAGGCATCTGGATGAAAATACTGCGATCGCTGCCGCCAGTTTCTATCAATAACACAGATACGTCAGCGTCTTCGGTTAAGCGGTTAGCCAGTACGCATCCGGCTGAGCCAGCACCAACAACGATGTAATCGTAGGATGGCATCATTTCTCCTTAAAACGGACTTTGTATGGGATTCATACCAACATACACCGCTTTTAACTGGGTGTAGTGACGCAGGGTCTCGATACCATTTTCGCGCCCCAGGCCGGATTGTTTATACCCGCCGACCGGCATTTCTGCGGGTGAGTTGCCATAGGCGTTGATCCAGCAGATCCCGGCATGTAGGCGATGTATGACTCGATGCGCGCGACGGATGTCGTTGGTCATGACGCCAGCCGCGAGACCGACTTCGCAGTCGTTGGCGCGGGTGATGACTTCCTCTTCATCCTCGAAGCTTAGTATTGACATCACCGGGCCGAATATCTCTTCGCGCACGATGGTCATATCGTCGCTGCAATCGCTAAAAACGGTGGGCTGCACGAAGTAGCCACCTTCAGCCCCGGCGGGCTGCATCGCAGCACCACCTGCAATTAGCGTGGCGCCTTCTGCTTTACCCTTTTCGATATAGTCGAGTACCAGCTGCTGGTGTCGTGCCGAAATCAGGGCGCCAAAATTCACCTCGGGATTCATCGGGTCACCAGCAATAATATTGCCATTAATGCGCTCCAGCAGACGCTGTATAAAGGCATCATGGATGCCCTGTTGCAGGAACACACGGGTACCGTTGGTGCATATTTCACCCTGGGTATAGAAGTTGCCCAGCATCGCAGCCGACACCGCTTCGTCAACATCGGCGTCGTCGAAGATGATCAGTGGCGATTTACCACCCAGCTCCATAGTGACTTCTTTCAGTGTTGTGGCAGCAGCTGCCATGACCTTCTTGCCGGTCGCCACTTCACCAGTAAACGAAACCTTGGCGATTTGCGGATGATGGGTTAACCACGCGCCAACCTGTCCATCGCCATGGATCACGTTAAATACCCCGGCCGGGACCCCCGCTTCTACCAGGATCTGTGCCAGTTTAACTGCGCCGTGAGGGGTTTCTTCGGAAGGTTTGAAGATCATTGCATTGCCGCAGGCGAGTGCAGGGGCCGCTTTCCAGCAGGCGATCTGCAGCGGATAGTTCCACGCACCGATGCCAGCACAGACGCCCAGTGGCTCGCGGCGGGTGTAATAAAAGTCAGCGCCCAGATCCTGCTGATTGCCCTCAATTGCTGCTGCCAGTCCGGCAAAGAATTCGATTGAATCCGCGCCGGTCACGACGTCAACCACGGAGGCTTCCTGCCAGGGCTTTCCGGTATCGATGACTTCGATTGCTGCCAGTTCGTCATTGCGCTCGCGCAGCAGCGCAACAGCTTTCATCAGGATTCGGCCTCGTTCAATTCCACTCATCGCTGACCATTGTTTAAAGCCTTTGAGTGCGCTACGCATTGCCGCTTCGCGCACCGATTCGTCGGCAACTTCTACCTGATAGGCAAGTTCGCCAGTTGCAGGGTTAAAAACATCAAAGGTTTCGCCACTGTGATTGGCGTACAACGCGCCGTCGACAAAGTTTTGCAGGATCTTCATATCTGAGTACCAAAACGCTCGATCTGGAGCGTGATAAATTCTTTACAAAGCCGTTCCGATTGCTGGAAATCGCGGCTTTCGGGTGCCGTCAGAGTGCTACGCAGCCACATGCCATCGATCATGGCTGCGGTCATGCGTGCGCATTCGCGAGCTTTGTCCGGTGTGGGGATAAGCTGGCGAAAAGAGTGCAACAGGTTACTCTCCAGGCGCTTGCTGTTAACTGCCTGTAAACGCGCCAGGTTTTCATCGTGAATAGCCTGGGTCCAGAAAGAAAGCCAGGCATTGGTAGCGGTTGACGATTGTTGAAAGCCGGAGAAGTTGGTTTCCACGATCATCATCAGGCGTTCGCGAGGGGAGGCTGCGTCAATCTGATTGAGGCGGCTTAACAATCCCTGTTTCAATTGCTCCAGAAGATAACGTACTGCAGCCTCGATGAGCCCCTGCTTGCCACCGAAATAATGGCTAATGATGCCAGACGACATGCCGGCGTAGCGACTGATGGTCATGATGGTTGTGTTCTGCAAACCATTGAACTCGATAGACTTTAGCGTGGCATCTATCAGTTGCTGTTTGCGAAGAGGCTCGATTCCAACTTTTGGCATATTTTTATTAATTGAACGTTCAATTAAAAAACGAAGTCTATAGTTTACGTTCAGGGATATCAAGTCCCCTGGTTTCAGGTTTTATTGAAAAAAACATCCATTATTTTGGGTTTTTTAAAAAACTTATTAAAAACAGTGGATTAACTGTAAGCAGTCACGCTGTATTGGGTGCAAAGAAAGGTGCAGACGCATCAATTGTTAGTGGTTTTAACAGCCTGAGCGGGGTTTTTAATCGAAAAGGTATGGTTCTTATAGTGGTCGACCCATAATTGACCATATTCTGTCTGGAAACGATCACGCGCAATCGTTATTCAGAAATGAAGAAAGGAAAATATAACAGCAACTGGCCTGCTAGTGGCGACGGTCAGCATTCCGACGTACTCGCCGGTCGATACATTCAACACGTCGTGATAGCTCGGAGAAGTTGGGTTCTGTAGATGACCTTCTGTCGTAAATTCTTCTGTCCAGACGTCCTTTTCGCTTATCTCTGGATACTGGAAAGGCTGGTTTCAAGCTTGATGTTGTACTTTTAAAAATAGGCCTGAAGCGCATTGTTTTATCCCCCCGGATTTTGAAAATAATTTATGGCAAATAAAACACTAAAACCTTGATTGAATTCTCATGTAGAGAACCTAAAAAAACACGGCTTTCAGCCAAACGATATATCACCTGCCTACGAAGCTGTTGATTTGCGGGTACCTCCCTGTGCCGCAGGAAGCTCTAATTTAATCAGAGGTTACTTAGGCTCCTGCCTGTGAATAGGTGGTTGAAAGCGGCAGCAAAGCACAGAATTACTTATGCGTGAGTCATGCTGTACATTCTGCAAATTAATTCTCTTAGATTTGTATTTTGTAATTCCTTTGCTAATCTTATTTGTTATCCAGCTGTAGTAGATGATGGAATATAAATACCAAAATACAGGGAGCTAATCATGTTTGATTCAAAACTGCCCACTGATACATTGAATAACGTTGACGATTCCAACCTGGGGATTGGTGACTGGTTTGAGTTTAAGTCTGATGATGGTTCCAGTACCTATGCCAAACTGGGCTGGAAGAGCCGAGCGACCGGGAAACTGGTTTTCCTGAATGGGAAAAATATCAAGGTGCAGACCATGTCAATAGAGGATTTCGCTGCTCAGCTAGATAATGGAAGCATACAGCCGCTGACCTCTGAGGATACACTGGAGCGCTCGATCGATCTGCTCAAGAAGTCCGCTCGAGGTTCATTTAAGATAACTCGTGGCAAGTCTTTTCGGCTTTCCGAATTTAAATGAAGCGTGCTACAGGCCGATCACTGGTATCACCTGTAGCCTCCTGTCCAGGTGTGCAGTCGCCTGTTTTTTCTAATCTCGAGTGAGCGAGAGTATCGCTGTTAGCGAGTGAGTTTTAATCGGGATTTCTGTGACGAACTTTCCCTGCTGCTGCGAAATCAACAGCAAATGCTTGACCGAAACCGACAACAAAATTTCCTTTTACAGGCTTCAGCTGGAAAAGCTGAAAATCATTTAGACCACGCAGGGTTTCTATCAGTTTGCCAAATTGCCTCTGCATTAATTGCATGACGGCTTCATAGTCAGTATGACTACGCTCAATCAATTTCGCGTCGCAATGACAGCTCAGGCGCTGACGGGTGTGTGCATGCGAGTCCGCTTTATGATCGATAAATATCACACTTGCCACAGCTGATTGTTTCAGGTTTCTGGTATGCGATGCCAGCTCACTAATCAGGATGTAATAACAGCCATTGTACGCTATGAAGGGGGTGTAACTTGCTTCTGGATATCCTTCGGCATTAACCGTTGCCAGCATCAGGGCATCTATGCCGTGGAGAAATTCCTGCAGCTGCTTTTGAATGTCCTCGTTGTCTATGGGTTTGATCGTCATAACGTTGGCTCAGTGAAAAAATACATAGCAAGTTTGTTCTTTTAGCATACTAAATTCAAATCAGGGAAACTCTCCTGAAGTCGTTTTGGGGAGGACTCTGAAAAATGTAGAGCTTCGTTAAATAAATGATGAATCGGCAGGAGCTTTGCGGTATTAAAAGAGGCGCAGCGATTACCTACTGAACCGATGAAATTGAAGGGAATCTGCTGTATTGATCATGATTCAGGATGAATCCAGTTTGCCAGGGTAATGAACATGTGATCCGGATTGATGGGCTTTCCGATGATGTCGTTCATGCCGCTTTCAAAGATTTTTGAGGTGTCATCCTTCATCACGTTTGCGGTCAACGCAATGATCGGTAGCTCAGAAAAACGCGCTATTGCCCTGATTTTTCGTGTTGCCTCATAGCCATCCATGACCGGCATCTGGCAATCCATCAAAACAGCATCGAAGCTGTGTTTTTCCAACTGTTCCAGTGCTTCCTGACCGTTGCATGCGGTTTCTACCCGGATTCCAATGGAAGTCAACAGTTCGTAAGCTAATTCCAGATTGATATCATTGTCTTCAACCAGCAGTATGTGGCTGTTATTGAGTTTGTGGGCGATTTCCTCCCTGTTATTGATGGTGATTTCGTCTAATTGCTCAAGCGCCTGCTTTACATTGACATCATCGGCGACCTTGCCCAAAACCACCGAAAAGTAAAAAGTGCTGCCTACGCCGGTTTCACTCTCAACGCGAATATCACCGCCCATTAAACCAATCAGGTTTTTACAGATAGCCAGGCCCAGGCCGCTACCGCCGTATTGCCTGGTGGTTGAGGTATCAGCCTGTGTAAAAGATTGAAACATGTTTTTCTGGTGTTCGGCTGAAATACCAATGCCATTATCGTTTACCCAGAATGCCAGCGTAATCTGCTTGTCCGACTCATCGATAACCTCCGCGCCAATCGTTATCTTGCCGTATTTCTGGGTAAACTTAACGGCATTGTTGCCCAGGTTGATCAGGATTTGCCCGAGTCTGAGTGGGTCTCCAATTAAATGCTTCGGTAAATCGGGAGATAGCTCAAAGCTGAGCTGTTTATTTTCTGATTCGCACTTCAGGTAAAGAATGTTTTTTACATTTGAAATTACGTCGTTGATCGAAAAAACAGTGTTTTCTATTTCGAGCTTACCCGATTCTATTCTGGAAAAGTCCAGGATATCGTTGATGATACGTAATAGATAATTGGCTGAAGTGCTAATCTTGGAAATATAGCTACGCTGCTGTTCATCAAGCCTGGTCTTTTGGGTGAGGTGTGACCAGCCGATGATTGCATTCATTGGGGTGCGGATTTCATGGCTCATGTTGGCGAGGAAATTGCTCTTCACCTGATTTGCAGCCTCGGCCTTTATTTTTTCCTGTTCCAGCTCCATAGCTCGTTGCTCGGTACTCTCTTTTGCCAACAGCATAGAGAAATAATCGCTGGATGAATTGCGGCTTATAGCCAGAACAAATCCCAGAAATATAACCATCATGATGGCAACTGAGTCAGCATCTGGCGTTTGCAGGTAGAGCAGGGCGAAAATCTGGGGCAGGGTATATCCCAGTGAGATGGTAAGAAACAGGGGTCTACTGGGGGTCAAGGCAAAAATACTACCCGCACTGATCATGATAACCGGGAGAATGACGATCATCCCATCCTTTCCCAGACCAACATTGGCTAAACACCAGGCTGAATAAATGCTAAAAGGGATGGCAGAGAAAATAGATGCTAAAAAAAACAGGGTGCGCCAGCGCTGCCGGGAGCGAGCATACAGAACGGGAAAAGACAGATAGAAATATATCCGCAACAGCATCATAAACACTAAATAAGCGCCCGCGCTATAAACTACCAGCGGGTTTATGGCTTTTATATCGGTTGCAAACAGCGTAATACACCAGGCGACAACATAGATAATAACGCCAATCCTTGAGCGCTGATGAAGGTTTGTATCTATCTGGATATTGGAGTTTTCAGTGAAAATCAATTCGGTTCCTGATCAGCGACAATCATAAGCTAAATGAGGGTATTAACTTCTAAGTGTACTGATAAATTGTAAATCATATTGTTAACTGGATTTTATTTTAAGTGGGATGTTGTCCCTTTGAAGGGGGGGCAAGGGGCTCTAATGTTTTTCAGAGTAGGCGTATCGAGAGGGAGTATCAGGTATTTCTCATCCGCCAGGTGCTGGCAATCTGTGCTGGTAAAATATGAATAGTGATTTCTTTGGAATTCGGTGGGATACTATTGCGATTCCAAGAGAACGTTAACTAAGTGAATTTAGAGGGGGAGTATGTCTATTCAGGTAGGTGAGCAGGTTCCGTCAGTGATGCTTTTCACCAAGGCTGATGGAGAGATATCCAGTATTTCAACATCAGATTTATTCGGCAACCGAAAAGTGGCCCTGTTTGCATTGCCTGGAGCATTTACACCAATTTGCTCTAGAGCGCATTTGCCGGGTTTCGTGGTAAAGGCTGATGAGATATTGGCCAGGGGGATAGACCGTATTGTCTGCCTTTCGGTCAATGACCCTCATGTCATGCATGAGTGGGGCGAGGTGAATCATGTTGAGGACAAAATCCTGATGGTGTCAGACGGCAACGGTGATTTTACGCGTGCAGTTGGGCTGGAGGTTGATCGTAGTGACAGTGGTATGGGTATCAGGTCTCAGCGTTACTCGATGATTATAGATGATGGTAAGGTTGTTCAGTTAAATCTCGAACAGCCAGGCAAGTTTGAAGTCAGTGATGCGGAAACGCTGTTAAACAGTCTGGCCCTATAAATATTGAATACTGGTGGCAAGGGTTTGGCGAATGTATGCTGGATAATGAGCTGATTTTCCGTTCCTGATGAAAATGCTTGTCGAGAACCTTCCGCTTGTTTGCTAATGCGTTAAAGTCTCTGTCGTGTGCTGATCCTGGCTCTGGAACCAATTTTTTATGTAGCCTGGATTGTTAGCGCCTGATTTTTCCGTATGCCTTTGCGGCATGGTGGATTTGCATACCGCTGCTCTGGTATGGAGGAAATGTTAAGGTCGGTAGCAGAATTTAACGAGATTGTGCGTGAAATTCCATGTTTAGTGCATGAAATCGGCCACTGTTGATGGAGATCAAGATTAATCAAGATTAAAATAGATCAGGTTTGATTTTTTATTATTATGGAGTCCCTGATGGGGATTATAAAAAAAAGGAGCCTCTGCAATACTCAGAGATTCCGCAACTGTTAAAAAGGTAGAGTTTATGAGAATAAAATTTAAGGTGAGTTCATTTTTTCTGATATTGGCAGCGTGCGCTTATGTTCCTGTGCTATCGGCAGCAGACGCGACTTTAATAGCCGCTGGAAAACAGGTGTATACCAATCGCTGTTTGCACTGTCATGGCGATACTGGGCAGGGTGATGGCAAACTGGTTACGGCGTTGAAAGTCAAGCCAGCTGATCTGTCGGTGTTGAACCAGAATAGCTGTGTAGCAAAAAAGGTTCTGGCAGCGGTGCTGGGTCAGCACAAAACCGGTGATGCAGAAATTAAGATGCCTCCGTTAAAAGAAGTACTCACGCTGGAAAAAGTATATGCAGTCAGCGCGTATATCGAAACCCTGCAAAAGTAACATCGAATCCTTACTGTAAAAAATAAAACCGTTATGTTTTAAGGGTAAAGGATGACCCTTAAAACCGCATAAAAATAATCTGTAGATAAAAACTCTAGAACAAGGCTGTAGTTAACGGCTGCAGGCCTGTTCAGAATAAAAGATAATCCGCTAGATCTTGAAATTTGAGCCGTTAGTTATGTTATAACTGTCGTTATTGCTTATTAGGGGGGTGATATGCCATATAAACAGTTGATGCAGGAACGTCTGGGCTTTCTCAATATCGATGAAAAAACGATAGCTAATTTGCGTAAGGCTAAGGATATTCTGGAGCCTGTAATGGATGAGGTGCTGGATAATCTCTATTCACATATTCTTAACGAACCAGACTTGAAACCGCTTTTTGAAGACGAGTCTGTCCTACAAAATGCGCGTAACGCGCAGAAACAGCATTGGGTAGATACCTTATTCAAGGGTAAGTATGACAATGCTTATTATGAGAAAACCTCAAGGATAGGCCGCGCGCATGCCCGTATTGGTCTGACCCCAAACTGGTACATTGGTGGCTACAATCAGATGCTGTGCCAGTTTATCGAGAAAATTTACCAGCATTATGCCGGTAATAGCAGAGAAGCGATAACGATCATTCAGTCAGTCAGCAAAATTATCTATCTGGATATGGATCTGGTGATCAGTTGTTACCTGGATGCCAAGGATGAGTCGATCAGGCGCATGCTGGTTAATTCCAGCGAACTTAGGTTGGCTATGTGGCAGTTTAGCGATGACATAAATGAAGCGGCTTCGGATATCAATATCACGGCGAAAGCACTGTCGGAGAATACCCTCGATAAACTGGACGGGGCAACCTCGGACGGTGACGTTCTGGAGCAAAATCAGGATGTGGTTTATGGCTCGATTAAGCTGCTGGTCTCCCAGGCCGAGCGCCTGAATAACCAGGCCAGCGCGATGGAGCGGCATCTGAAAAGTCTGCCGTTAAGTGAGAAACTGTATCTACCTAAAGGCGGTTTTTTTTCATCACTGAAAGAAGTGTTGTTCAGCAAAAAGTATCATAATCATAAAGGTCCATGAGCAGTAGCAGGGCAAGCCCCGAGCAAGATGGGCTTGCCTGTGCGGAATAACCGCTTCAGGATTGTTCGCGCTACCCTGGAAACTGCCCTATATCAGTGACTCTGATACATATTCCGGTTTTTTTGTGGTGGGTTCAGATTTAATGTTTTGCATTGCTTCTGGCGTCTCTACCAGAGTATCCATAAAAGGATCATTGTCGGAATCAGCGTCGGCTTCAGCTTTCGTCACCTCCGGCTGGGGTCTGTCGGGCTCAATTGGATCGAACTGATATTCCTCTACTTCCTCTTTTTCATTATTAAACAACGATAAAGGATTCACTGATTTTGGCAGTGGGCTACTGTCTTCCGGGCGCATTGCAGTGCCGTCGTCGATTGTCCTCTGAGCTGAGGTGGATTGCTCAGCTAGAGTTGGTGTCGCTTTTTGCTCAGGCTGGCGACCTGTCGCAGAGGGCAAAGCTTCGCCTGAGCCTGACACAACGCGGGTAGCCGCTGCAGGTTTAGCGCCTGGTCTGTGCTCTGGTGCGGGTTTGGCGTCCCCCGGGTTGACTGCGCGGCCCACCATCTCTGATACCTTAGGTGGTGTAAAATGCGCCAGATAAGGCGCAATGGTTGATTTGATTCCATAGCCATCACTAGTATTCTGTAGTCGACGATTCAGTGCGTGCAGAATTTGCAGCATGATCAGGCGTAATGGTGCCGAATCTTGACCTACCCCCATCAGGGCGTGTGACTTAATCGTGAACGGGGCATTATTACGCCAGCCAAAACAGCCCTGTGTTGCGATCACCGAAGGCAACGATTTCATTTGCAGGGCGTCGTGCTGCTGATGGTAGTCATCGATCCATTTACCCAGGTTTTCTGCCAGTTGTTTTTCACTGGTCTGGTAGCCGGTAAAGCCATAAATAAAGGATGGCACTCTGGCGATTAGCTCGAAGCGCCCGGTCTGTAATGGATCGGGGTGTATATACTGTTGCTTATTGTCGATTCTCAGCTTCATTTTGGCAGCCATCGCGCGACGTGTGGTCGCTTCAATGGTGGGGTTGAGTTTGGCCAGCGAAGCACATTGATCCATAGCGCTAAAAAAGGTTTTCAGGATCAGTTTGGAACGTACCTGGATGGTTGCCAGCACACTTTCGTAGATGAAAACCGTATGCTTGCCTGGCATATTAAACTGGGGGTAATCGCTGCGATAAATGACGATATCCTGCACATCAGAGATGTTTCCGGCGGCATCGATAATTTTACCAGAACCGATTCTATAACTGTCGGGTAGAAAAGGTTTCAGTGCGACGCGCACAAAAGTCTCTCTTGCACTGTCTTCGTATAAATCACTTTTCGCCTGTACTACGACGCGCTCAGCTTCTGATCTCAGCTGGCTGGCAATCAAATGCAACCATTCATCCAGATGACTCATACCTGTATCCTCTTTAGATTTTGCTGGTCTGCGGCAGTTTTTGCATGTTTATATTTTATTTCGCTGCCGCATGTTCACTTTCAGCTGTGCCTGCAGAATCTGCAGATTTGACCTTGAAGCTCAATTTTAGCGTGAATTGATTCATTTAAGCGCAGCTTAAGCTTAGAGCATAGTCCAATATGGCATGGATTTCAGGACAAGCTATAGCCGTTAAAACGGTAAAACGAACCGTTCCTCGGTGCTGGTATTCAATGCGCGGGAGCAGACGGCATTTTCATGTACCACATCTTTTCATGAAAGTAATAGGCGATACTGTTGATGGCTGGTTCAAGCAACGCGATTGCGCCACCTACCAATAAGCTACCACTCATCAGGTAAGCGACTGAAAAAGCCACTGTAAAATGTACGGCTGCAAAACTGATTGTCTTCTTCAACATTTTGGCTCCGTTGGAAAATTGTTGCTGTTAATCATGATGGATTAATGTGTGTAATAATAAAAATCGTTAGTGTTGATGTGATTGATTGTTAAAACCGATGATTGTCGGCCATGCAGTTTTCAGGAGATTAACCTTGAGCAAGTTAAAAGCCCTGGCTGGGCAAACTGTGGAAGATTTATACAACCGGGTTACAGGTGATGAGGATGCCAGGGTCTGTAAGGATATTCCCGAGCAAGCCTGTGATGATCAACCACGTAACTTTTTTGCCTATTTATGGGCGAATCTTCTGGGTAAGGTTGCTGATGAAATCTCCAGTGCCAGACTGGTTTTGCCGTGGCTATTCGGCAGCCTGGGTGTTCCTACATTGTTTACCGGTTTTCTGGTGCCTATCCGTGAAGCGGGTGTATTGGTCCCTCAATTGCTGGTTGCTGCCGTGGTCAGGAATATGCCTGTGCGTAAGGGGGTGTGGTTACTGGGAGCCCTGTTATCGGCGCTAAGTCTGGTGGGTATGGGGCTGACTGCATTGACGGCGAGTGGGAGCGCGGCGGGAGGATTGTTCATTCTGATGCTCGTCATCTTCAGTCTGGCGCGCGGTCTGTGTTCGGTTTCCGCCAAGGATGTGCTGGGTAAAACAGTTTCCAAAAGTCGTCGTGGGACACTGATGGGCTGGAGTGCCAGTCTGTCAGGTATTGCGATATTGCTGGTGGGTATCTGGATAGGCTTGATTGATCTGCAAAGTTCCGGTACGCACTTATTTGCCGGGCTGCTGTTTGCGGGTGCCGCGCTGTGGATACTGGCAATGTTGGTGTTTGCGTTGATTATCGAACAGCCGGGCGCGACCGAGGGTGGGGGTAATGCAATCACCGTTGCGTTTCAACAATTGTCGCTGCTGCTGAAGGATAAACCCTTCCAGCAATTTGTGTTTGCTCGGGCTTTACTGTTATCAGTTGCACTGGCACCTCCGTTTTATGTACTGATCGCGCAATCCTATGCAGGAACCAGTCTGCTAGGTCTGGGTTCCCTGATCGTGGCGAATGGCCTGGCGAGTAGTTTATCAGCACCTTTCTGGGGTTATCTGGGCGACCGCTCCAGTCGACAGGTGATGGTGCTGGCGGTGAGTGGCGCAGGATTGCTGGGAATATTGACCTATCTTGCCGTGATCCTTCAGTGGCAATGGATGACCAGTGAGCCAGGCATGGCCGCAGTTTTTTTGCTACTTAATGTCATGCATGGTGGGGTAAGACTGGGGCGCAAGGTTTATCTGGTCGATATGGCCAGCGGTGACAATCGGGCAGCTTATGTTGCTGTCTCAAATACGGTAATCGGCGTGCTGATGCTAATCAGCGGACTGGTTGGCCTGCTGGGCGAAAAACTGGGTGCGGCCGGGATTGTTTTGCTGCTGGCTATGATTTCTTTGCTGGCAGCTTTTTTTATCCAGCGCCTGCCAGATGTCAGCGATGCTGATTAATCGTCATCTGTTAGTTGGGGCTTTGATAAGGTCGTTCTGCACAAGCCATGCATCGCTTTACAGCGTTCTAAAACTCATTCAGTTGCTTTAAATCAAATGCCTCTTCACTAGGCAAGCCCCTGCGACAATTTGTCACTTCTCTTAACCCGGTCAGCCGATACTATCTGGCGTCCCGAGTACACCGGAAGACAGAGTTTTTATCACGCTATGCGCAAGCCTTTTCTCGTAATGCTGTTTTTTGTGACAGGCTTTGCCGCCATCCTGCTGACCTTGATCGATGCCCATATTCGCCAGTCCCATGCCCAGGATGTATTAGAATCGCGCGCTAAACTGGTACAGGAGCTGGGTCTTTCAGATCTCGCATTGTTTACAGAAGCGCGCTATACGCGCCACCTGGCACTGGCCGATCGACATTCTGCATTTCAGAATAATCCGGCATCGCTGGATCAATTCCCCTCAGGCTCGCTATACCCGCCACCGGCGCAGTTAACGCCATGATGGAGTTTTTGCGCAAACAGGGCTACCTGATCGATTTTACTGTCTCGTCATTGTTGCGCAGGAAGGGAAAAAACTTTGGCCTGATCCTGGTATACAGCCTGATCGTGTTTATGCTGGCAACGGTTATGTTGTTTACCCATGCCCTGAAAAAAGAGGCAGGGATACTGCTGCAGCAAGCACCCGAAATTATTGTGCAACGCCTGCAGGCTGGGCGGCAGGCATTAATCCCTGCGAACTATGTTGAGAAAATGGGCCGCCTGCGAGGCGTGACTTCAAAAAAAACACGTCTGTGGGGCTATTTTTATAACCCGGTAGTCAGGGCAAATTATACCGTCATGGCAACCGATGAGCGCGGTCTGGATACCACTCAGGCCATTATAGGCGCAGGCATAGCGCGCGCATTGACAGTTGATGTTGGCGACTACTTCACCATTCAATCTAACAATAATACCTACTCCTTTCAGATCAAGGCATTGTTTAGTCAGCAATCAGAATTGCTGACAACGGATATGGTTTTAATATCCGAAAAGGCGTTTCGAGTCATCACGGGTATTGCCGAAGGCGAGTATACCGATATCGTTTTGACGGTGGGTAACCCACGCGAAGTACGCAAGGTGGCCGAGAAGTTAATACAGCGATTACCCGATGTGCGACCCGTTTTGCGCGAAGAGATTCTGCGCACCTATGACAGCATCTTTGCCTGGCGTCAGGGAATCGTCTTTGTTCTGCTAATAGGGGCCATACTGGCCTTTGTTATTTTCGCCTGGGATAAAGCTTCAGGATTATCAGCAGAAGAGAAAAAGGAAATAGGCATCCTGAAAGCCGTAGGCTGGGAGTCGGCGGACATCCTACGTATGAAGTTCTGGGAAGGGATTATTATTTCGCTGAGCGCTTTTTTTATTGGTTACCTGCTCGCCTACCTGCATGTTTTCTACAGTAAAGGTGTTCTGTTCGAGCCTGTTCTGAAGGGCTGGGCTACGCTGTATCCACAATTCAAACTATTGCCTGCAGTGGATGGTCTGCAACTGGCGACACTGTTCTTCTTTACCGTATTTCCTTATCTGGTGGCGACGATTATCCCCATCTGGCAGGCATCGGTTACTGACCCCGATGCGATCATGAGGTAGCCCTGGTTGATTACGCTAACTCACGTCAATAAGGTTTTTAATCAGGGTCGGCATAACGAGTTTCATGCCATCAGGAATGTGTCTCTGGAACTTGAGGATGCAAAGGTGACCTGCCTGAAAGGCGCCAGTGGCTCGGGTAAGACAACGCTGCTGTCTATGATCGGCTGTCTGTCACGACCTACCTCGGGTCGCATCATGCTGGGCGGGGATATTCTTTCGGGATTACCAGAGCGTTTCCTGACCGATATCAGGCGTCATACCTTTGGTTTCATCTTCCAGAAATTCAATCTGATTGCGGGACTCAGCGTGCAGCAAAATATTATGCTGCCCGCTTATCCCGCAGGCCCTAAATATGCAGAACTAAAGAAGTCAGCTGACCAACTGATATCGCATTTCGGATTACAGCGTATTGCGAACAATCCTGTTGAGTGGCTGTCTGGCGGTGAGTCTCAACGTGTGGCGATATGCAGGGCATTAATCAATAATCCGCAGATTGTCATTGCCGATGAACCCACGGCAAATCTGGATTCGAAACTGTCGCAGGAATTAATGGGTTTAATCGATGAATTAAGGCAGTCCGGTAAAACGATCCTGATGACCAGTCACGATGCTGATGTATTTGATTCGACGGTTGTTGACCGGGTGATTGAAATGCGAGATGGCGAGATAGCAGGGCAAGGATGATGTTATTAAATCCTGCCATTATTGCGTTGTTTATGGTCTCCGTAGTGATCAGCCTGATGCTGTGTTTAGCCAGTGTGTTTGCCGTGCAGGTATTAAGGTGCTGGGATATCAACAGTGGTAGCGAATGGCAACTACGCCTGGAGCGACGTACCTATCTGATCTCCACATTGTTAGGTATGGCGTTTGCTTCAGAGCTTATTTCATTATTGTTATTTGTTTACAACGCGGAAGCGATGTCAGGGCAGTTCGTCGGTGCCATGTGCGCTACCGGGGTGTTGAACGTTAATGGCTGGGGCTGGCCGACTTTATTCCTGAAGATTGCAATATTTTTCCTGGGTAGTATCTGGCTGGCGCTGAATAAGCTGGACAACAAAGGCTATGATTATCCACTGATTAGAAAGAAGTATATGCTTCTGCTGCTGATCTTACCGCTAGTGCTAAGCGAGCTGTATACGCAGTCGCGTTATTTCCTGGAGATGAATCCCGATGTGATTACCTCCTGCTGTGGCTCCTTATTTTCCAGTGATGCAGACGGTGTGGCGGCGGAGGTCTCCAGCCTGTCGCCTGCAACAGCCGTCTATATGCTATATGGGACCGGCTTGCTGGTAATGCTAAGTGGAACCTTTAGCCTGTTCAGAAATAAAGGGGGCAAGGTCTTTGCACTGTTTGCGATGATCGCCTTCATCGCTGCTTTGAGCTCCATAGTTTCCTATGTCTCACTGTATATCTATCAGCATCCTCATCATCACTGTCCTTTCTGTATCCTCAAATCAGGTCACGATTATGCCGGTTACACGCTGTATTTACCACTGTTTCTGGCAACCGCAAGCGCGCTCGTAGCCGCTACTATTGCGCACTGGAAAAACATTAACAGCCTGAAGTCGGCGGTAGCGATGTATGCCCCGAGAGTGACCTACTTTTCACTGATATTGTTTTGCCTGTTTTATGCAATGGTGAGCTATTGGGTTATTCAGTCGCCACTGACGATGCAGACGGTGTGGTGGTGAAGATGACGAAGCGCTCACAAATTATATTGCTGTTGGTGATTGTTGCGCTGGTTCTGATATCGGCGTTTACCCAACAGACGCAGGAGCTGGTCAAAGGCCAGCCGGTGCCTGCGTTCAAACTGTCTAACCTGGCAGGTAAGCAGCTCAGTATGCCGCATGATTTTGTAGATAAAGTTGTGCTGATCGGGTTCTGGGCGGACTGGTGTGCGAGCTGTAAAAAGGAGTTACGGGATTTTCAGGGTATTTACCAGAAGTATCAGCAACAGGGACTGGTCGTTGTCGCCATCAATATCGAGCAGGATGAGCAGACTATTTCAGACTTTATCCAGGGTTTAAACCTTTCTTACGAAATTCTGCAGGATAAAAAAGGTGACGTAGCAAAAAAATATGCAGTGACCTCATTACCTTCTGCTTTGATTGTTGACAGGGAAGGTCATTTGAATACCCGGTTTTTAGGTGAGACCCCGGTGCTTAGTTTTGAGCAGCAGTTGGTTTCATTGTTATGAGCAGTATGTATGCATTTTTTGAACGTAAATTTATTAAACAAGGAGATGATATTATGAAAGAAAACCTCAGTAATGAACGTAGAACCATGATGAAGACACTGGCAGCTATCGGTCTGGGTGGCTTTACATTTACTGCAGCAGCCAGCAATAAAGTGGGTGCAATGATCCCGGGCAAAGGCTGGGTGGTGGCATCGGCTCAGTCCTGTGACGGTGATGGAACCCCTTTGCAGTTTATTCCAAAGACTGCACCGGACGATAAACCGCTGGAAGATGAGCTTAAAAAGTATCCCTCCTGCCCTTATTGCGGCATGAATAGAACCATGTTCAATCATAGTCGTCACCTGGTGCACTATGATGATGGCGTGGCCGATGGAACCTGCTCAATACATTGTCTTGCGATTAGTCTTTCCCTGAATATCGACCGTGGTCCTAGCGCGATATATGCACCAGACTTTGCATCCAAACAAAAGATTAAGCCGCTGGTAAATGTTGATAAAGCCACCTATCTGATTGGTTCCAAACTTAAAGGTACCATGAGCAAGAAAAGTAGTATGGCATTTGCGTCAGTAGACGAAGCGAAGGCTTCACAGGCGGTCAATGGCGGTGAGCTGGGTGATTTTGATGAAGCTCTGAAACAGGCTTACCTGGGGATGGCTAGTAATACCATGATGATTCGCAAAAATCGTGCTGAAAAGCGTAAAAAGATGATGCAGATGAAGATGAAGCAACAGGGGTAATCAGAGGTTCCTTAAAGCATTACCACAGAGAACACTGAGTGCACAGAGGCTTTGGAGTGTTAATCGCAAACGGTGCGAAGAAACCATGCTTTCTTCTCTGTGTACTCTGTGACCTCTGTGGTGAATCTTTTTTAATGGGTAAACAAATGAATATGATGATGTGTTCAAGAATGAACTGGCTGTTGTTGTGCCTGAGCTTGGTTTTCTCAACTGCAGTTAATGCAGAGACTCTGGATTTACCTAAACCGGGCCCCAGGGATACCTGCCCTGTGTGCGGTATGTTCGTTGCGAAATATCCGGCCTGGGTTGCTACGGCCCTGTATCAGGATGGCCATGCGCATCATTTTGATGGTGCCAAGGATCTATTCAAGTATCTAAATGATTTACCTAAATGGGCACCGGGCCATGAGTTGAAAAACATTGCCTTAATTGGTGTTACCGAATACTACAGTGTGTCTCTCATTGATGCCCATAAAGCCTACTTTGTTGTTGGTTCCGATGTGCTCGGGCCCATGGGGCATGAGTTGATTCCCCTGGAAACACTTGAGGATGCAAAGGAATTCATGAAGGATCATAAGGGTGTGAGAATACTCCGATTTGATCAGATCGATGCAGCGTTACCTGAAAAACTGGATCAGGGTAACTTCCACTAATAGACCTGCTGGTAGAAAAAGTCAAAGAGGGTTGGGCGTCTTTACCATGCTGCTTGACATAAGTCGGTTTAACTCTATCAGGATGAATTTTTATTCGACGATGCTGAATTTATGAGCTATACAATAATTAACGAGAGGGGTTCCTCTCCAAAAGGCCCGGCCGGAACTGGTAGCAACAAAACAGTGATCCTTGCCGGGCTTTTTTTATGCTTGATCGCTTAATATCAGCGCATGGCAACCACCGTGTTTAAGCAAGCGATATAAGCTTTATCTCGTGTTCGGGTTACAAACCTGTTAAAGCCCGCTAAAATGCCCGACTGAGTTTTAATGCGGGTGTATGTTTAAACAGTGACCATTTCCAAATTCGACAAGTCCTTACTGATCGAACAGATACGCTATATAGAATCTGCATCTGCGCTGAGTTGTGATGACGAGGATGAGTTTTCCGACTTGTCCAGCCATTATGATTTTCAACAGCGTCTGTGGTTGCGTGCGCAATGCCTGGTCAAACAGCATGATCTATCATCGGCGTTAAGTTATGCAGCGGGTATTTCACGCAATATTAAAATCCTGACGCTGTTAATGGCGCTGGTGTTTGGTGCATTGGGTACTGTGTATGCAATCACCGACAGCCAGAGCATTAATATTTACGGGTTATTGCTGGTTCTGCTGGGGTTTAATTTTATTTCAATGGTACTGTGGTTAATTGGTATCAGTGTACAGCTGCGGGGGCTTTCTGCTAGCGTGTTAGCACGCTTAAGCGGGTGGTTACCAGCAAGGTTTGAAAATAAATCCGGCGTTGCTGAGCAGCAAGCTGCAAGTCAGCGATCTTTAGCTGGCCGTGCCTGGGTGAATTGCTGCCTTACGGGTGCGGTGGGTAAGTGGCAATTGAGCAAGCTCACGCATCAGTTATGGCTGCTTTACTTGCTGGCTGGTGTGGTCTCACTATTATTGCTGTTGATGGTACGGCAGTATGACTTTGTGTGGGGGACGACCTTATTATCCGACGGCACGTTTGTCTCATTAACCGAATTATTGAGTCGACCGCTGGAATGGTTCGGTTTTTCTGCACCGTCCGCTGATCAGGTGCAGCAATCAAGAATGGGTGCCGATGTTCAGCTCACGGCCGAACTGCGTGCGAGCTGGGCCCAGTTTATTCTGGGTTCGCTGCTGTGCTTTGGCCTGTTGCCGCGATTACTGTTGTTGCTGTTTAGCTCCCTGATGAGTATTCAGGCGCGTAATCGGTTTACGCTGGATCTCTATCAGCCGTATTACATCAACCTGCGACAGCGCCTGATGCCGTTAGCCAGTCAGAGTGAAATTGTGGACGCTGATAGCAGGCCGCAGCAGGCGAGCAGTGTACGAGCAGTAGATGCAGGAGCGCATGATTTACCTGAACATACCCGCTGGGTAGCGGTTGAACTGGGTAGTCATTTCAGCTGGCCAATCGCAACCATTGATGCCAGCGAGAATCTGGGGCAGGTGCTAGATCGCCAGTCACTGGCCAGCATAAGCCAGCAGATTAAACAGCAGTCGATTAAAGGGGTGGCCGTTGTGGTGGATGCCTCCCGTTTACCAGACCGTGGCATACAGCGTACGATTTCAACGTTGCTGGCAGATACTGCCGAGCGCTGGCTGGTGCTGTTACAGCTATCCGGTCAGCAGCAACGATTATCCAGACGCCTGGGGGACTGGTATCAACTGGCCCAGGCCTGCGATATTCCCGCTGAGCATGTGGTTAAGCTGAGTGTAGATGAGTGATGTCCAGTATCAATCCAACACAAACAGCAGTTATCAGGGTGGCCGTGGTTGGGCATACCAATGCTGGAAAAACCTCGCTCATCCGTACCTTGCTGCGCGACGATCATTTTGGAAAGATTGAAGACACCGCAGGGACTACGCGTAGCGTTGAAAAGACTGCCATCTATGCCGATGACGAAGTTGTACTGGAGCTTTTCGATACGCCGGGATTCGAGGATTCAAGTGCCCTGCTGGATGCGCTGGATGAGCTTGCGCGTTCGCAGTCGACACAGGCAGCGGAACTGCTGAAGCTGTTTATAGCGCATAAGGAGAGCTATGCGGATTTTGATCAGGAGATCAAGGTGTTGAAACAGTCACTCAATAGCGATGTTCTGCTATATGTGATCGATGTGCGCGAGCCGCTACTGGGCAAGTATCATGATGAAGTTGAGATCCTGAGTAAGGCTGGTAAACCGATTCTACCGGTATTTAATTTTATCGAGGGCAATGCGCAGGCACTCTCACGCTGGCGTGAGCAGATGGCATTGTTTAACCTGCATGCAGCACTGGAGTTTGATACTGTCGCTTTTGACTTTGAAGCAGAAAAACGCCTGTACCAGAAACTACAAAGCCTGCTCGAGCGATACTATGAATCGTTACAGCATTTGATTGATTATCGCCATGCAGTTTGGCAAAACCTCAAACAGGCAGCAGCGCACCGCATCTTTCAACTGATACGTGAGGTTGCCTGTTATCGTGTCGAAGTGACCAGTAAAGGGTCAAAAGGTAGCAAAGCAAAACAGGATGCTAAAATCTCGCACGACGAAGTCGCTGTCATGCAGGATTTTGTGCGTGCTGCCGAGCAGCGCGCTTTAAACGACCTGCAATCTATCTTTGCTTTTACCCAGCTGGATATGGATTTGCAGCAGTTACCGGTTAGTGATGGCAGTTGGGAGCTGGATATATTTTCGCCGCAGATCATGAAAGAGTTTGGGCTGGATCTGGGCTCTTCCGCATTATCGGGTGCGGCGCTAGGCGCAGGCATCGATCTGATGGTAGGCGGGCTTAGTCTGGGGGCTGCGAGTTTACTGGGGGCTGCACTGGGTGCCGGCTGGGCAACCGCAAGGCGCTACCAGCAGGAATTGCTGGCTGCATGGAAAGGTCATCAGTGGCTGTGCGTAGATGACAATACGGTTAGTCTACTGTACCTGCGCCAGCGCAAACTGCTGCATACATTAACGCATCGCGGCCATGCCGCACAAAACAGGATTAAGCTGGTGAATGATGATGCCACTCAGTTACCTGCACAATGGGACGAGGTCGTAAAAACTCTGCGCCATAACCCGCAATGGCAGCACAGCAGCGTGGACGATGCTGTGCTTGAAAAAATTCAGCAGCAGGTTTCACACTGGTTGCTGGAAAAGGAAGCCTGAGTTACAGCACAATGCCGATGCCAAAATGGAAACGGGTCTTGTTGCCAGACTGTTCTGGCCATAATTGCAGCTGTTCAGCCTGAATCACCGGGTAGTGGTAAACACTCTCACCAACCTTCCCCTGTTGCAGATCATCTACCTTGCCGAGCACAGTAAGCTTACGTCCCTGTGCATAGCTGGCAGGCTCCAGGAAACCCTCGTGCGAAATCAGAAATCTCCCCAGGGGTCTGTTATCCGGTAACGGGACATCGTTGTGATCGAGCGGGTAGGCGAGTACTTCAATCTGGGTAGCGTCGGCCAGGTTTCTGGTATCCAGAATAATACCGCCCCATAAAACTGTTTTACCGCGCGCAGTTTCCAGTCCGCCAATGACATGCTGTGGCAACAGCGATTTATCTACTTCGGCAGCATCAAATGGCGCGGTGCTGGCACATCCAGTAAGCAGGATCATCGTGCTCAACAATATAACCAGTATGTGTTTCATGGATCTCCTGTGTGCAGCTTGCTAATAATATAACCGGGGGTTGTAAAAGGGCGTCGGGTAATAGGGATGATAGGGCCAGTAATAGGGTGCATCCATTTCGATTCTTTCAACCCTGGGTTCCCACAGGTGAAAGCTATCTACCTTTAGCAGCGGGTAGGGGTAAGGGTAATTACCCACCTTGAGGGTCTGGGTGCCTGCTAGCTGACCACGAACGGTTATTTCACGGTCCTTGCTGTACACCAGCGGCTCGAGAAACTGGTCAACTACCGCGATAAAGCGTCCCGGGCTATGGTCTGACTCCAACGGGCGCCCGCTATCGCTTAACGGGAAGGCGACGATAGTGATCCAGCTTGCGTCCTGTTTATTCTCCGTGGACAGTATCGTGCCACCCCAACGCAGGCTCTGGCCGTTATAGGTTTCGGGATGTTGTTGCACCTCGGTAAAACTGGGTGCCTGTGCGACATCCTGGCTGATCGCCAGCGGGACATTGGAACTGCAGCCAGTAACGGTGGCTAAACCCAATAGGACTAGTGGTAAAAGTGAGTGTTTTAGCGTGTTCATAACTATTAGAATTGATATGAGGATTTAGGTTCCCTGCTTTGATTATGTTAGCACTGAGTCAGCTAAGGTGGCGCTAATGTACCCTGTTAATCCCCCTAAAACACCTGATTCTTCAAGGGTTGTTTGTTTTCTTTATCTGTTTACACTAGGGTTAACAGGCCCGAATAAATTCAACCATTGCCAAAAATGATACAGATGAAATATAAAAAGCTAGGTAGCAGTGATTTGCAGGTGTCAGAGGTTTGTCTCGGGTCCATGACCTGGGGTAGCCAGAATACCGAACAGGATGCAGCGCAGCAGATCGAGTATGCACTGGATCAGGGAATCAATTTTATCGATACCGCTGAAATGTATGCGGTCCCGCCAACTGCCGATACCTATGGGACGACTGAAACCTGTATTGGAAGCTGGATCAGTAAAAATCCTGCACGTAGACAGGATGTCATTATTGCGTCCAAGATCGCTGGTAATGGCCTGCCCTGGATTCGCGGCGGTTCAAATATCAGTGGCAAAACCATCAAGCAGGCGCTGGATGATTCATTGCGGCGATTAAACACCGACTATATTGATCTGTACCAGCTACACTGGCCCAACCGCACCAGCCCGCATTTCTCCAAACACTGGCCGCAGCATGTTAACTATGCGGAGGTTGATGTCGAGAAGGAGCGGGCAGAGCATCTGGATATACTCAGCGCGCTGGATGACTGTATCAAGGCCGGCAAGATCAGGCATTGCGGACTTTCTGACGATACGCCCTGGGGTATCAACGAATACCTGAGGCTGGCTGAGATACATAATCTGCCGAAGATGGTTTCTATCCAGAATGAATTTAGCCTGATACATCTGATGGTTGATTCACCGCACCTGATTGAAACCTGTGTGCTGAACGAGGTCGCTTACCTGCCCTGGTCGCCACTGGCGGGCGGTGCTCTGTCTGGCAAGTACCGAAATGGGGCGACGCCCGAAGGCTGTCGCTGGAGCATGGCTCAACGCAATGGTCTGTTTCGCGACACCGAAAATACGCATGCAGCGATAGAAGCCTTTTACCAGATTGCGCAACGCCATCAACTCTCATTGGCGCAGATGTCTCTGGCGTATATTTATCATTTTCAGGGAGTGACCTCCACCATCATTGGCGCGACGTCTATGCAGCAGTTGAAAGAAGATATTGAGGCCTATGAACTGGTTCTTTCCGAGCAGGTTGTGGCGCAAATAAACGACGTCATCAAACAGTATCCGGTGCCATTTTAATGATCTAGCCTGGAGCAGGCCATGGGCGATATTTTATCCACATCACGTAGAGACTGGTTAAAAAAAAATCGCCCTGTTGGGTTTGCTAAGCGGCCGCCCGCAATCCTTATTAGCGGGTACCCCGACAACGCTTATTACCCGCAAAATCCCCGCTTCCGGTCAGCAATTGCCGGTGATTGGAATGGGTTCGTATATTACCTTTAATGTGGGTAATGATATGGAATTCAGGAAACAACGCGTAGAAGTCCTGCGCACTTTTTTTGCGCAGGGCGGGCAACTGGTCGATTCTTCTCCCATGTATGGTTCTTCCGAAGCTGTACTGGGGTACTGTATTCAACAGTTGGGAGCAGCTGCGGCAGCTTTGTTCTCAGCGAACAAGGTGTGGACACCGAGTACCGAGCAGGGACGGCAACAGATTGCGGACTCTCAGTCGCTATGGGGTGTTGAGCGCCTGAATCTGAACCAGGTGCATAATCTGGTCAACTGGGAGAATCACCTGCAGACCCTGTTACAGATGAAAGCTGAGGGTAAGTTGCAATATGTCGGTATTACCACCTCGCATGGGCGGCGCCATCGTGATATGGAATACATCATGAGCACACAGCCTATAGACTTTGTGCAGCTCAGTTATCATCTGCAGAACCGGGATGTGGAACATCGCCTGTTACCACTGGCGCTGGAAAAAGGTATCGCAGTCATCGTAAACCGACCTTTTGCCAGGGGCAGGTTATTTAATACCTACCAGCGTGCGCCACTACCCAGCTGGGCAGAGGAATTCGACTGCCATAACTGGGCACAGTTTTTTCTCAAGTTCATCGTCTCGCATCCGGCGGTTACCTGCGCGATACCGGCTACCTCCAGGGTTAGCCACATGATTGAAAACATGGGTGCCTGCCATGGTCGACTACCCGATAGCAGTCTACGGCAACGCATGATTCAATATGTAGCCTCTCTCTGATGCAGGACCTGCTCTCGTATCAGCTATCGGACCTGCTGCTTTTTTCAGAACAGGGTTTTCTCAGGCAGTTTGAGCTTTACAGCGCATGGCTGGGTCCGATGCGGTGGTTGTACTACCTGTATGGCCTGTTGTCTTTTTTTGCGATGCTGGTTTCACGACCCGCATTAATCCGGTTTCTGTTTTTGACGCTGGTGTTGCTTTGGTTGATTTCTAGCTATGGATACCTGTGGCTTTATTATGCAGCCATTAACTGGCTGGCTGGGTACTTTATCGCGGTATTTATGCTGCAGTCCTGCCTGATCGTTATAGGGTTGTTCAGGAGCAGGCATCTACCGGCGCGCAACCCCTGTGGTAAAACATTGATATCAGCAGCATTACTTTGCCTGCATGCTTTAGCCGGGCAACCCCTGATTGAATATGCCAGTAAAGTGAACGCATTCCCGCTTTCGATGTATGCAGCAACACCCGATGCCCTTGCCTGTATGACAATCGCATTCATGCTGGCATTGCGGGTGCCGGTATTGTTTTTTATACCTGCGGCCCTGTGGTTACTGTTTAGCGCGCTTACCTATCTTGCGCTGGGCAGTTTGATGGCTGTGTATCCCTTATCTGTGCTGGCTGTTTATTTATATATGCTGCTGTCGACGTTCATCGGTCGTTCTGCTGCGGACCATTAACAGCGCGACTTCAGTCTCATCGCTACTCATAAGCGGGATTTATTTTTTATCATCGAAAAATTTTATATCCTGATCGTTTGAATAAAAAATTTTTAAGTAATTGAATTTTAGGTAAAAAAAGTCGATTAAATTAATGCCTGCTGAAGCCCATGTTTTATTTAGGGTTGAATCGTAGACAAACCACCCTCATGATTAATACCTGACTGAATTACTAAGGAATTAGCTGGAGCTGACCTATCATGAGCAATGCTCAACAGAATGTTGAACAACTGATTAACCCGGAGTATCAGGCGGGTTTTTTCACCCAGATCGATACGGATACCTTGCCGCCAGGCCTGGATGAATCGGTGATTCTGGCGATTTCAGCGAAAAAACAGGAGCCGCAATGGATGACCGAGCTACGGCTTCAGGCTTTTCGTCACTGGCTTAGTATGCGCCAACCGAACTGGGCGCACCTCAAGTTACCTGAAATCGATTTCCAGTCCATCAGTTATTACTCTGCGCCTAAAAATAAAAAGAATGGCCCGCAGAGCCTGGATGATGTCGATCCTGAAATTATTGAAACCTATAACAAACTGGGGATCCCATTGCATGAGCAAATGGCGCTGGCCGGTGTGGCGGTAGACGCGGTGTTCGACAGTGTTTCGGTGGCGACAACGTTTCGAGAAAAGCTTGCCGATGCCGGCGTTATCTTCTGCTCGATATCTGAAGCGGTGCGCGAACATCCTGAGCTGATTCAAAAATACCTCGGTAGCGTTGTACCACATACTGATAATTATTTTGCTGCGTTGAACGCAGCCGTATTTAGCGATGGCACCTTTGTGTATATCCCTGAAGGTGTGCGCTGTCCGATGGAGCTGTCGACCTATTTCCGTATCAATGCCGCCAATACCGGCCAGTTCGAGCGCACCCTGATCGTAGCCGAAAAAGGTAGCTATGTGAGCTACCTGGAAGGTTGTACCGCCCCTATGCGCGATGAGAACCAGCTGCATGCCGCGGTGGTGGAACTGGTTGCGATGGAAGATGCCAGTATTAAGTATTCTACTGTGCAGAACTGGTACCCTGGTGATGCGCAAGGGAAAGGTGGAATTTATAACTTTGTCACCAAGCGTGGACTGTGCAAGGGGGATCGTTCGCATATCTCCTGGACCCAGGTTGAAACCGGATCAGCGATTACCTGGAAATATCCCAGCTGTATCCTGAAAGGTAAGTATTCTACCGGCGAGTTTTATTCCGTCGCAGTCACTCGTGGCAGGCAGCAGGCGGATACGGGTAGCAAGATGATTCATCTAGGCGAGCACACGAGCAGCACCATAGTCTCCAAGGGTATATCCGCAGGCGAAGCACAGAATAGTTATCGCGGGCTGGTGCGTATGGGGCGTCGTGCGCGCAATGCCAGAAACCACAGCCAGTGCGATTCACTGTTATTCGGAAATCGCTGCGGTGCGCATACCTTTCCGTATATAGAAGCCAGTCATCCAGACGCTCATGTCGAGCATGAAGCCACTACCTCGCGTATCAGTGAGGACCAGTTGTTTTACTGTCGTCAGCGCGGTCTCAGCGAGGAGGATGCGATAGCCATGATTGTGAATGGTTTCTGTAAGGAAGTGTTCAGCGAATTGCCTATGGAGTTCGCAGTAGAAGCGCGCAAACTTTTAAACATCACGCTGGAAGGCGCAGTCGGATAGGAGACCATTCATTATGCTGAAAATCAGTAATCTAACCGTGTCTGTACAGGATAAGGTCATACTTAATAATCTGAATTTTGAGATCAGGACTGGAGAGGTGCATGCGATCATGGGGCCTAATGGTTCTGGTAAGAGCACGCTTGCGCATGTGCTGGCCGGACGAGAAGGCTATCACGTTGAGAGTGGATCGATCCAGTACCTGGGAAAGGATTTGCTTGCACTGTCGACGGAACAACGAGCACATCAGGGAATCTTTCTGGGTATGCAATACCCGGTTGAGTTACCCGGTGTGAATAACCTGACCTTTCTGCGCGAGGCAGTGAATAGTAAACGTAGAGCGAATGAGAAACCCCAGCTGAGTGCGCCGGAATTTATGAAGCTGGTGCGCAGCAAGGCTGAGCTGGTCGAGTTGCCTGATCGATTATTAAAACGCGATATCAATAGCGGTTTTTCCGGTGGTGAAAAGAAGCGTAATGAAATCCTGCAAATGGCATTACTCGAACCCCTTCTTGCCATCCTTGATGAAACGGATTCTGGTCTCGATATTGATGCACTACGAGTCATTGCCGGAGGGGTGAACAAAATGCGTGACACGGTGCATGCGATGATTGTGATCACCCATTACCAGCGCCTGCTGGATTACATTGTGCCAGATCGGGTGCATGTGATGATGGATGGCCGAATTGTTAAATCCGGTGACCAGGAGCTGGCGCAGCAACTGGAAGATAGAGGCTACGCCTGGCTGCAGGAGGCTAATGCGGCATGAATAATCTGCAAACTGCACAGGCATGGTTCAATGGTCTGGTGACTGACAACAGTGCCGTCGCCAAAGCGATAGCCCATGAGCATTATTCAGATATGCAGAAGCGGGCGCAATCCAGGCTTGGCTCGGTCATCATACCCCAGCGCAAACAGGAAACCTGGCGCTATACCGATCTGAAAACCTTATATCATGAACGCTTTATCAGCCCTGAGGTGAAAACCGCTACACCCCAGGCCGGGGTGTTTGATGACTGGATTTATAGCAATACACAGAGCTATAGACTGGTGATGTTAAATGGTCGGTTTAATGCTGAGCTGTCCAGTCTGCCCGAATCTAGCGAGGGTCTGACTATCAGCGGCTTAAATGAAATCACTGAGGTGCAGCGCGCGCAGGTCAGCGCTTACCTGGCTGAAGAAAATGCGTTTAGCGATGATGTATTTGATGTGGTTAATCGATCCTTATTTCAGGATGGTTATCTGATACAGCTGGCGAAGCAGACTCAGTTGCAACGGCCGTTAGAGGTTGTGCATCTGGTCACACCGGGTGACCAGTCGTTGCTGGCACAGGCGCGTAGCGTGATATTGCTCGAGCCATCGGCTGAACTGCATCTCGTCGAGCGTTTTATTGGGGTTACAGATGCGAACTACTTTCATAATACCCTGCTGCGTATCCAGTTAACGGAGAATGCTCAGTTACATCATGTGCGCATGCTGCAGGAAAATTCAAAAGCTCATCACTTAAGTCGAGTACTGATCAATCAGCTACGCGACAGTCGTTATCAGCTGATGAATATTGCCACCGGTTCAAAATGGGCGCGTAGTGATATACATGTCAAACTTCAGGGCGAAAATGCTGATTGTCAGATACGGGGCCTGTATACGGTTGCCGATGAACAATACAATGACGTGCATCTGGATGTCAGTCATCTGGCAGCTCACTGTAAAAGCGAACTGAGATTCAATGGTATTTTACTGGGCGCAGGTCGTGGTGTTTTTGATGGGCGCATACTGGTCGATCAGCTAGCGCAGAAAACCGATGCGCAAATGAGCAATCACAACCTGATGCTGAGCGAACAGGCAGACATCGATACCAAACCTGTGCTGGAAATCTATGCAGATGATGTTAAATGTAGCCATGGTGCAACCGTAGGTAGCATAGACCCGGAGCAACTCTTCTATTGCCAGTCTCGAGGGCTTAGTCGGCAGCAGGCTGTGCGCCTGCTATGCCAGGGTTTTGCCAGCCAGATCATACAAAACCTGCAGCAAGCTGAGTTGAAGCAATATGTTGAAAATCAGGTAAATACTGTATTGCAGGTGGAGGCATCCCAGGTATGAGCCACTCTGTCCCTGTACATTCAGATATTCCTCAGTTGCAGGCTAATCGCCCAGGCATCGATAGCGCGGGTAATCCGCTGCTAGAAAAAATCGTTCATCAGCTGCGGCTCATATACGACCCGGAGATTCCGGTGAATATTTACGATCTGGGATTGATTTACGATATTCAGGTCGACGGATTGCAGGCGAAAATACTAATGACCTTAACCACGCCCAACTGCCCGGTGGCCGATTCAATGCCAGACCAGGTTGCCAGCGTGGTTCGCGCGCTGGACGAAATCGATGAGGTTGAGGTTGAGCTCACCTGGGATCCACCCTGGAATCCCGATTGTTTGAGCGATGAAGTCAGGCTCGAGTTAGGCCTGCTGTAATCTTGAACTGGAGTAAGAGTATGAATATAAAATTGACCGACAATGCGGTTCGACATATCAGTAGCATGCTTGAGAAGCGCGGGCATGGTATAGGATTGCGGCTTTCTACCAAACAGTATGGCTGCAGTGGTTTTGGGTATGTGGTGGATTATGCGGATGAAGTTAAAGATGACGATGCTGTGCTGGACACGCAGGGTGTCAAAGTGCTGGTTGATCAGGAAAGCCTGAAATTGATTGATGGCACTACCGTAGACTATGTGAGGATGAATGCGCTTAATGAAGGGTTTGAGTTTATTAACCCTAATGTGAAGGATAGCTGCGGCTGTGGCGAATCCTTTACCGTTTGATCGATAAAAGTCAATAAGGATACGGTTATGACCAAGCTGGACGAAATAGTAGATACCTTCGAATTACTGGATGACTGGGATCAGCGCTATGAGTACCTGGTAGAACTGGGTGAGCAGCTACCTGAAATGCCGCAAGATTTAAAAACCGAAGATAATCGGGTCAAAGCCTGTATGAGCAAAGTATGGATTTACATGCAGCAGAAAGGTGCAGGTATCCATATACAGGGTGATTGCGATACCAGTGTCATCAAAGGTGTGCTCGCGCTGTTGATCAGCCTGTGTCAGGGAAAAACGGCGCAGCAGATTCAACAGATTGATATGGACGAAATCTTTCAACGCCTTAGCCTGTATGATCATCTATCACCGAACAGGCATGTAGGCGTGTATGCCATGTTTGAGCTGATGAAACAGAAAGCCTCAGATGCGGAAGCTTCACAGGCTGCCTGAAGGGTTTATCGGGTTAAAAAACAGGCTATAGTGAATACAGTAGAAATGTTAATCAGTACAGCGACTCTGCTATGGATGAAGAGAAAGCCCGACAAAAAGAAGCCAGAAGAACCTTAAATCGAATCAAGAGTACCCTGAGTAAACTTGAGGATGGCTCTACGTCAGAAGATGCTTTAGAAGAAAGCGAAGAGTATCAACGCATGAAGGAATTACTGGAACACGGTTATGCGCATAATAAACCTGGGCAGATTCAGCGTTTGCTTATATTGCTAAGACATCCGGTGTTTTTTGTAACAGGTCTAATCCTGATTCTGCTATTGCTGATGTGATCGATACCAGTAAAAGTCAATATCAGCAGTGATTGTGCTATTACTGTACTCATATCTGACTATGACCCTATAAAACCAGGGGTATAACTTGTGCCGCTTTTGGTTATGTTGTTAACTATTTCACATTCAAAGATTTAATAGAGGACAGATTAGATTCCTTTATTGACTCGGATACTTTTTAAATAAAACAGCAGCTTAGCGAAAGTAAAAAAATAAAAACCGGCAATTTATAAATTACTTTGATGGTTTTAATGTTTTTGATTTGCAATATTTAATTGTATCCAGATTTTTTTTGTTTAGACTGATCCCGTTGTGCACTCATTTCTGATTTTCCAGTGAAGTCTCGTTAAAGGATAGATAACGCACAGAGTATTTATCATTTAAAATAAGGAGAGGTTCTATGGATGGCAGGACTGAAAAAATAATAATATATTCAAATGCCAGTTCAGTGCACGAACATCAGCTTTCATTGTCACTGAGCAATGCCGGCTACCCCAACCACCTGCTGGTTAAAAACCGCATACAGCTAAGGCAACTGCTAGCACAGGATGATATTGTGGCGCTGATCCTGATGCTTACTGGAAATGCTGGCTGCCAGTCTGAAGTCACTCAAATCCTCGCACTACAGCCAGTGCTTCCCGTGCTGGGCCTGTTCAGTGAAAAAAGCGCATTGTTTACTCCGGCTATCGTTAAGGCCTGTAACGATATAGAAACCTTTCCCTGTAGCGAACATGACCTTAACTTCCGCCTGGGTCGTTTGATAGGTCGTGAATTTTCTGCTGAACCAGTCGATATTGATGTGTTTAGAAAAATGAAATTGATTGGGAACTCCAGCGCTTTTCAGCAGGTATTAAAAAAAATCCACAAAATTATGCACTGCGATGCGCCGGTTTATATTGATGGTGAAACTGGTACTGGTAAGGAAGTGGTCGCGCGCGCGATCCATTATCTGGGACGCCGCAAAGATCATCCTTTTATCGCGGCTAACTGTGGTGCCTTACCTGACCAGTTGATTGAGAATGAGCTGTTTGGACATGAAAAAGGTGCATTTACCGATGCCTCGGCCAGTAGCGAAGGCCTGGTGGCGCAGGCCGAGGGAGGAACGCTGTTTCTGGATGAGATTGAAACCCTGTCTGCGCGTGGACAGGTCGTGCTGTTGCGCTTTCTGGAAAACCTGACGTATCGCCCGTTAGGAAGCAAAGCTGCAAAAAATGCGAATGTCAGGGTCGTGGCAGCCACCAATGAAAGCATTGCCGATATGGTGCAGCAGGGGGTGTTTCGCAAGGACCTTTTTTATCGAATCAACCTGATCAATATTGTACTGCCGCCGCTACGTGAGCGAGGCAGTGATATCCAGCTTCTAGCCGAACATTTCATCCGTCAACTACAGTCTCAGTATGACCAACCCGATAGAGTGCTGCATCCAGACACGCTCAGGGCCCTTGCCTACCATGACTGGCCGGGTAATGTGCGGGAACTTGAGAACACCCTGCATCGTGAGTTTGTAATGGCCGAAGGTCGCTATGTTTATATCGATGACCTGCAGCAGAAAAAGCGCGAGCGACGCGCATTTTACAGTGACCGCCGCTTGCAGGACTTGATGTCGCAGACCATGGTTCAAGCCAAGAACAGCGTGATTGAAGAATTCGAACAACATTACCTCGCGAGTGCACTGGAAAAGGCTAACGGAAATATTTCTGAAGCGGCTCGTATTGCGGGCAAGGAGCGCCGCTCATTTACCCGACTGATGGAAAAATATGACATTTTGAGAATGTGAAAGAAAATCCCTGTGCGCTACTCCTCAGCATTAATCGGCTTCGCGCCGATTTTTTTTGTTTTTTTAAATGAGGTAAATTTGCCCCAGGTGATATCAAGCCTGTCAAATAAAATGCTTTATTCCTCTGTGATCTGGCTCGTCTACCTTTATTGGCACTGGGGCAATTTTGCCCTAAAGACTTTTTGAGTTTCTATCTTGAGTTTTTATGGGAATGTTTTTAATCAACATGGCGGGAAAAAAATATGTCACAGTTAAATGCCAGTAAAGTGTTGATACTTAAGGATTAAATGATGCTTTTAGCAGGACAGCTAAGCATGAATAGAAACACGGTCGTTGAATAGAAATAAAGCATAAATGTTTATGGCACGACTGATGCAAAGCTACTGCATGACACTAAAGGTTGAGAGGCTGGATTCGTGTGCAAGGTCGATGAGGTAAACACTATTGCGGGAGAAATTATGGCGTATCTTGAGAAACGCCCAATGGCATCTGATTCGCTCGATGGCATTTCGAACTGGTGGTTAGTGCAACAGGCGATAGTGAAAAATATCAGCAAGGTTGAGCAGGCGCTTGAAAAGCTGATCAGTGAAGGAAAAATTTCGAAGACGATGAATACCAGCCAGAATGCGATCTACAGTTTAAATACCACAGGGTCAAAGCATTCAACGGAATGGTAAACGAAAAAAGTGGAGGATCTTGTTAAGTCTGTTCAATCCTCCAGTTCCAGTCGGCTTGTCAGCTGTGGTCAACCGGATTTACTGCTTTAAATAAGGGCACCGGAATGATTGATTCATACATTTTTCAGGAGAAAGGTTAATGAACTACGAGATTCACAATGTAACCAGAAGGCTGGTGTCGATCCATTGCAACAGCGGTAAAACCTGCCACCTGCCGCCTGGCGGAAAGTATGAAGTGCCAGAACAGGAGATCAGCGAAAACCCGTCGGTCAGCAAGTTAATCGCACGCAAGTTGATCAGGACCCGGGAAGTGTCCCATTCATCCAGCGCTAAAACGGCTCCAGGCAAATCCGACAGTGCGGGGGCGAAATCCGCGAAGACGAGCAGTTCCAGGAAAACTTCTTCAAAGAAGTCATCTTCATGAAGGTCACGCCATCAATTAATCATGCAACACACAAACCTATCTAGTTTGGAAAATGGAGGCCACAAATGGTTCAGCCCACTTACCCAGGTGTATATGTAGAAGAAGTATCCAGCGGCGTGAGGCCAATAACGGCCGCCAGCACGTCAACCGCGGCCTTTATCGGTCAGGCGCAGAAAGGATTAATCGGCGTACCGGTAAAGGTTTATAACTTCACCGAATTCCAGGACCAGTATGGGGACTTTCTCTCCGGTGCCTACCTGGCGCACTCGGTATTACAGTTTTTTAATAATGGAGGCGGGTCCTGTTATATTGTCAGGGTTGCTGAAGGGGAGGCGACGGCGGATATTACCCTCACTGACCGCCATGCCACCATCGCGTCAAGACAGCCGAGCCTGACTATCGCGGCCAACAGTCCGGGCACCTGGGGCAATGGCCTGATTATCGCCATCAGCAACGGCAGCAACGACACGACCAATGAATTCAATCTCGATGTCTATGTGGGCGGCGAGCCGACACCGCGCGAGAGTTTCGCCAATCTGGGCATGATTCCAGGGCGTGTCAATTATGCCGAGAGCGTTAACAACACTTCGCAATATATCGAAGTCACCGTCGATACCTCCAACACCAACGCTAACGCCATCAGTGGCACCAGTGTCGGACAGGCTGCAGTGAATCTGCTCGGGCTTGCCGCGGAGCAGACCCGGTTACGCATTAATATCAATGGCGATGGTTATCAGGAGATCAATCTGCAGGATGCTGTCGATGCAACTATCGTGGCCGATCTGTCCACCGCCGCCAATGTCGCCAGCGCGATACAGGCCGTGGTTACCGGGCAGGGCAGTTTACCCGGTTTACAGAAACAGCTCGTAGCTACACCCAGTAATGTGATTTTTACCGCGTTCACCGCGAGTCAGGCAGCCGGTGTACTGACTTTGACTTCTGGTGCGCCTGGCGTTGCCTCTTCCGTACAGGTGATGCCGGCTGCGAATATCAGCCAGGACATCAGTTGGGCATTGCGACTGGGTAGATCGAATAACGGTACTGAAGCCTTTGGTAGCGCGGTACTGCGACCCGTGGTCAATACCAGCTATCTGGTCGGTAGCCATACCTTACCTGATAATGCAGTGGATAGTGTGACCGCAGGCGATGACGGCACCCCGCTGATCGCCTCAGACACTGAGTTCACCAATGCCTTTAGCACACTGGATAACATTGATGATGTCAGCTTGCTCGCGGTACCCGGTCGCGGTTCTCTGCAGGTGGTTAACGAGGGCCTGAATTACTGCGCCAACCGCTCCCTGAGTGATTGTTTCTTTATCGGCGATATGGCGCCGGATGACGATGATGTACCCGCCGCACAGGCTTTTGCTGGCGGCATCTCGCCCAAGAATTCCTATGGTGCAGTTTATATGCCCTGGTTACTGGGTCCAGATCCGACAGGGATTTCCAGCGCACATATCCCCATTCCACCTTCGGGTTTTGTGGCCGGAATGTACGCCAAAACCGATGCCAATCGAGGTGTATGGAAAGCACCCGCCGGTATCGAGACCGCACTGGCCGGGGCTTCTGGGCTGGTAGCTAATCTCACCGATGCCCAGCACGGTGACCTGAACCAGGCCCCGTACAACGTTAACGTTATCCGCCAGTTCAAGAATGCTGGGCGGGTGATCTGGGGCGCCAGGACCATTAGCAGCGATGCCGAGTATCGTTATGTACCGGTACGACGCATGGCGATCATGCTACGTGTGAGTCTCTACCGAGGTACCCAATGGGTGGTATTCGAACCCAATGACGAACCCTTATGGGCTCAGATTCGACTCAATATTGGCGCCTTCATGCACAACCTGTTTCGTCAGGGCGCTTTCCAGGGCTCAAGCCCGAAAGAAGCTTACCTGGTCAAATGTGACGCTGAGACCACCACGCAAAACGATATCAATCAGGGCGTCGTCAACATCATTGTCGGCTTTGCGCCATTAAAACCGGCCGAGTTTGTCATGATCAAGATTCAGCAACTGGCCGGTCAGGTCGAGGTATAAGGAGAAAGCTATGGCTCAATTCAGTGTAAATGCAGAGCGATTTGACCCCTACAAGAATTTCAAGTTTCGGGTCAAATGGGATGGTCGTTACGTCGCCGGAGTCAGTAAGGTTGGCGCACTCAAACGTACCACCGACGTAGTGGATCATCGGGTCGGCGGTGATCCCAGTATGGTGCGAAAATCCCCGGCCCAGACCAAGTATGAGGCGATAACCCTGGAGCGAGGTGTTACCCACGACCCAGAATTCGAAAAATGGGCCAACAAGGTATGGAATTTTAATTCAGGCCTGGGCAACGAGGTATCGCTGGCAGACTTCCGCAAAAATCTCACTATCGAGTTTTATAACGAAGCCGGGCAACTGGCGATTGCCTATAACGTCTATCGTTGCTGGGTCTCGGAATACCAGGCCCTGCCGGAACTCGATGCCAGCGGCAATGCGGTGGCCATCCAGACGCTCAAACTGGAAAACGAAGGCTGGGAGCGCGACTACAGTGTAACCGAGCCTAGCGAGCCATCCTTCACCGAACCGGCGGGTTAATCATTGTGGGTGTGTGTCTGAGCGATAATGACGTGCTGAACCTGCGCGAGTCGGGCCTGCATCGCTCAGCGGTGGAGCGAGCCCTGTTGATACTCAGCACAGCTTACCCCGAAATGAGCTGGCAACAGCTAGCAGCACTTAGCGTGGGTGAGCGCGATGCCCGCTTGCTGGGTATTCGGGAACATACCTTAGGTACCGCTCTGGATATCTTTACCAACTGCCCCAACTGCCAGCAGGAACTCGAACTGCACCTGACTACGACCACGCTGCGCACTCCCTTACTGCACGAGGATCGTGGGACCGGTAACGAGTTTTCTACCGTCATCGGTGACCTGATGGTGCAGTACCGACTTCCCGACAGCACTGATATGCAGGCTGTTGCCGCCTGCACCAATATTGAGAATGCCCGCAGCCTCCTGCTGCAACGCTGCATACTCGATATACAAAACAGCAGGGAACAGCCGGTGCTGGAAAAATCCGTTAATACCTTTAGTCCTGAATTTGTCACCGCACTGGCTGCTCAGATTGCAGAGAAAGATCCCCAGGCCGAGGTATTGTTGAATCTGCGTTGCGCAGAATGCCAGCATGAGTGGCAGTCCCTGTTCGATATTGCAGCGTTTTTCTGGATCGAGCTGGAAACCCATGCCAAACGCTTACTCAATGAAATCTACCTGCTGGCACGGGTCTACCATTGGAGTGAGCGGGATATTCTTGCACTTACCCCGCAGCGCAGGCGCTGGTACCTGGAAATGGTGATGACATGAGTCATCTGCTGAGCAGGCTGGTTGATCGCGCAATGGGGGCAGGTCCTGTCATCGAACCGGTGCGTTCACCCATTTTTGCTGCTGCGCCTGCCGGGCTCGAACAGGATCGTGGACGTGAGGCTAGCGGATTTGCCTATGCTGATATCATCAGCGGTGCACAGGCAATGCACCCGACCGCCGCCCAAAACTCTAGTGAATTTACGCATTCCGTTAGCAACCAGGTGAGGCAGGAGAAAGGCTCGAGCTCACCGCTACAACCTGCGGAGCAACAGTTGCAGAGAGAATTTTCAGGGGATAATCTGGCAGCGCAAAGCCTGCCAGTAAAAACCAGTGAGCCTGCCGACTCTTCCACGCTGCGCGCCAGTCCGGTCATATTGAGTGAGTCAGCCGCTGTAGAACCCGAACCACGTCCAGCAACTCTACCCTCTCCCGTTACCCCGCAGGCCCCGCGTGCTAGCGATAGCCTTTCCCCACGCGACGAACAGAGGCCAAAGGCGGTGGATATGTTTTCTGCACGGCAGGCATTCCCAGAATCTCCTGAACAGATACGCGTAGAATCCCTGCTGCGTCCACCGATTTTAAGCGAGCCGCCTGTTTCATCGAGGCAGGTGGTGGAGCAGTTACCGCAGCAACTTATTAACAGCCAAGTCGAGCAGCCGACGATCAAGGTGACCATCGGTCGCATCGAAGTGCGGGCCATGACCGCTCCGCCAGCGCAAGCGCCACAACAACGAAAAAAAACACAGCCCTCATTATCGCTCGATGACTATCTCAAACAACGGGCGGGGGGGAATTGATGAGTACACCGTTTGCCATTGCCGGACTCACCGCAACCTTGCAGGATGTGATCAGCAATGGCCTGGTCAACCACGGTATTACCGCTGCGGTGGGCGGCACGGTAGATGTCAGGGCAGTCGCCCCGGACCTGGTGATGACCAACGGCAGCCTGAGTAATCCCACGCTTAACATATTTTTATACCAGGTAACTCCCAACCCCGGTTGGCGCAATGTAGATCTGGCTTCACGTAATTCTCTCGGCAACCGTTTGAGCAACCCGCCGATGGCGCTTGATATCCACTATATCCTGAGCGCCTATGCAGAGGATGATTTACACGCCGAAATGTTGTTGGGAGGGGCCATGCATTTGCTGCATGAAATGCCGGGGCTGGATCGCAGCACCATTGCTGCGGCATTAACCACGCTCAGCAGTGATCTACAGGGTTGCGGCCTGGCCGACCAGGTTGAGCAAATCAAGATTACCCCGCAACCGCTCAATTCAGAAGAAATGTCCAAACTGTGGTCTGCCATCCAGTCTAACTACCGGCCTTCCGTCGTCTACCAGGCAACCGTCGTATTGATCCAGGATGAGCGGCCCAGCCATTCCGCGCTGCCGGTGCTCAGGCGCGGACAAAACGACGCCGGGCCAGTGGTGCAGGCAAACCTGGTTCCACCGGTCCCAACGATCACGGCTATTGAATATCCGGCTCAACAACTCAGTGCAAACCTGAATTCGACCATCACGATTCACGGCCATCACCTGGCAGGCAACAATGTCGAGCTGGTGTTTTCGCACGGCAGGCTGGACGAACCGCCACAGGTCGTCGCGGTGGCAGCGGCTGTGGTCAGTGACACCCAACTCAGCGTGCAGATACCCAATGACGCGACCAACTGGGCGGCGGGTATTTACTCAATGCAGCTACGCCTGCAGAACCCAGGTGAAACCTATATCCGGCAGAGCAATCCGTTGCCAGTGGTACTGGCACCGACCCTGACATTACCGCCAAACCCACCGGCATCGGTAGTGCGGGCGGGGTCGCAGGTGACCGTCGTGGTCGGATGCAGTCCTGAGATCAGGCCAAACCAGCCAGCGTCGTTAATCCTTGGGCAACAGGAAGCTTTTGCCAGCCCCCATCCTGCGCAAACCGATACGCTGACCTTTGTGTTCGACGGTATTGCAGCAGGCAGTTATCCAGTGCGCCTGCGTATCGACGGGGCGGAAAGCTGGCTGGTGGACAGGTCGGCAAACCCGTCGGCATTTGATCCCACTCAAACCATAGATGTACCGGCATGAAGACCCTGGCTTATCACGAATGGATAGAGGCCAACCAGCAGTACCTGCATGCTGCTATTGTTGAGCTTTACCAGTATCTTGAGCAGCGTGCATCGGATGCGCAGCAGTTGGGGCAAAATCCTGTCGACCTGCCACAACGCAGCCTGCGCAAGGTTGAGATGGATCCTCCTCCCACTTTGCAAACCCTGTGCAGTGTTTTTGCGCTGACCGAATTTGAACGCGATATCCTGTTGCTGTGTGCGGGGCTGGAGCTGGATAGCCGATTTGCCGGATTGATCGCTGCGTTGCAGGGTGACTTGCGGTCAACCAGCCCGAGCTTTAGCCTGGCGCTTTCCCTGCTTCCGGATGCCCATTGGAGCGCGCTCACGCCGAATGCGCCGTTACGTCGCTGGCGTATGGTTGAGCTGGGCATCGGAAATAGTTTTTCCACCAGCCCCATGAGTATCGACGAGCGTGTACTGCATTACCTGACAGGCGTCTCGCAGATGGATGCACGCATCGCGGGCCTGACCCGGCCGGTGTCGCTGATCCCGGACATTCCAGCCTCGCATTACGCTATTGTAGAACGTATGGTGCTTGCGCTGTCTGGTGAGCGACAGGTGCGGCAAGGTCCGGTGATTCAATTGTGTAGCAGGGACAGGGGCGATATCCGGGCGCTGGCCGCACAAACCTGTAACCAGACCGGGTTGGCGCTGTTTTCTATTGAAGCAAGAGATATCCCGGCCAATGCCACGGAGCGGGAAGCCCTGTCCAGGCTATGGGAACGTGAAGCGGTACTGGGTAATGTGTTATTGCTGCTGGAGTGTGATGATGCTTCGCATACGCCAAATGTGATTTCGTTTGCCTCCAACCTGTCCGTGTCGATCCTGTTATCGACTCGTGATCCCCTGCCATTGCAAAACCAGAATATATTGTTGCTGGATGTGCCACAGGCCAGTTCAGCGGAACAGGTTACACTTTGGCACCAGGCGCTGGGCACAACTGCGCAAGCCCTGAACGGACAGTTACAACATCTGGTGTCCCAGTTCAATCTCGGCGCGGAAGCTATCTATTCCGTCAGCGCCCAAGCGCTGGGACATGATGATCAACCCGATGCAAAGGATATGGCGACCCGCCTGTGGAATATCTGCCGCTCCAGCTCCCGCCAGCACCTGGACGAACTGGCCCAACGCATACAACCGATGGCGACCTGGGACGACCTGATATTACCCGAGGCCCAGATGCAAACGCTACATCATATCGTGGCCCATGTGCGCCAGCGCGCGCGGGTTTACGATAGTTGGGGATTCCGCGCCAGGTCGGCACGCGGGCTGGGTATTAGCGCATTGTTTACCGGCAGCAGCGGCACTGGCAAAACCCTGGCGTCGGAGGTGCTGGCCAATGAATTGAATCTGGACCTGTACCGCATCGACCTGAGCCAGGTGGTTAGCAAATACATCGGTGAAACGGAAAAGAACCTGCGCCGAGTGTTCGATGTCGCCGAACGCGGGGGGGCGGTGTTGCTGTTTGATGAAGCCGATGCACTGTTTGGCAAGCGCAGCGAAGTCAAGGACAGCCATGACCGCCATGCCAATATCGAGGTGAGTTACCTGCTGCAACGCATGGAGGAATATAGCGGGCTTGCGATACTGACCACCAATATGAAAAAAGCGCTGGATAAAGCCTTCCTGCGTCGCATCCGCTTTTGTGTTCAATTTCCATTTCCTGACATCGAGCAGCGCACAGCGATATGGAGCTGCATTTTCCCAGCGGAGACCCCGGTAGAGGGGCTGCAACTGGACAAGCTGGCGCAACTCAATGTGGCGGGCGGCAATATCCGCAACGTCGCACTAAATGCTGCATTCCTGGCAGCCGATGCCGATGAGCCGGTAGGTATGGCGCATGTGTTACAGGCGGTGCGTGATGAATATGCCAAGCTGGAAAAGCCCTTAAGTAGCAGTGAAACCAGGGGCTGGGTATGAACTCAAACAAAAATACCGCCAATATCGAGCTGCACATCAATGAACTGGTGTTGTATGGCTTTGAGCGTGGTGATCGTTACCGTATCGGCGAAGCGCTACAGCAGGAATTACTCAGGCAATTAAGCGAGCAGGGCCTTGCGCAGGGTTTGCTGCAGCAGGGTCATGCCCCGCGCCTGGATGCCGGTGCCATACAGCTACAGCAGGGAGACCATGCGGAAACCATCGGTAGGCAGGTGGCGCAGGCGGTATACGCTAGCGTTTCAGGTGAACCATCGAGGCGCACAGCTTCGGCTGGCGACACACAAAAAGGTAACAGTATCGGGTAACTATTATGACCAGTTTTCCTAACTCACCAAAGTTAATCAAAGGGGGCATAGTACTCGTCGATCCCATTGTCGCTTCGGTGCAGCGAATCATTACCCTGCAATACAACCCGGAGACACTGACCCGCAGTTTCCAGATCCAGGGTGCAGGCAGTGAAGGCGGAGCACGTTCCGAGGCATTGCGCCTGACCGGACCGTCGATCGAGACACTTAAGCTGGATGTGGAAATCGATGCCACCGACCAGTTGGAATTTCCCGACGATAATCCTGATACCACCGTATACGGTATCCATCCCCAGCTTGCCGCGCTGGAAACCCTGATCCACCCCAGTAGCGCCAGCCTGCTGGCAAACAGTATTCTTTCCAATATCGGCACCGTGGAGATACTACCGATGGAAACAGCGCTGAGTCTTTTTATCTGGAGCAAGAACCGCATCCTGCCGGTACGTATTACCGAATTCAGTATCACCGAAGAGGCATTCGACCCGGCGCTGAATCCAATTCGTGCCAAAGTCAGTCTGGGCATGCGCGTATTAACTGTGGATGACTTTGGCATGTTGCGCGCAGGTAACAGTTTATTCATGAATTACCTGCAGGGAAAAGAACAGTTAATGCGCAAGGACAAAGGCGGAGTCCTGAGTACATTCGGTATAGGAGGCGTTTTATGAAAGATCCACTACAGGCCCTGCTTGAAGCCAGGGAGATTAACACTACGCTGTTCACACCAGGCAGCCGTTACTACAGCATCAACACCGTGACATACGAAACTGCCGATGGCAGGACTGTGGTACATTTACGTCGACGTTTCGTACCACCTCCAGAAGAGTTTACCCTGCAACAGGAACACAGGATTGAACAGAATGACCGGCTGGATAATCTTGCCAGTCGCTACCTGGGTGACCCGGAGCAATACTGGCAATTGTGCGATGCCAATGGCGCCGTGCGCCCGGACGAGCTAACCGAAAACGTGGGTGGGAAACTGCGTATTACCCTGCCCAGGGGAATTCCGGGGTAAGGCTATGCTAAGTGGAGTCCACCTGACATTGCTGATTGGACCGGGAGTCGCGGTACCGGCGCCCAAAACCGTAGTCGACAGCATCGACAGCATCCAGGTGAATAGCGGTGCAGATCGTACCGGGTTCCAGATCAGTTTTGCGGTCGGCAAATTGTCGCCGCTGTTAAATGTCATGCTGCCTGCCGGCTACCTGGACCCTATAGTGACCCGGGTTATTATCATCGTTACATTAAATGCCATTCCCAATGTCATCATGGATGGCTTCATCACCCGGCAGGAAATTTCGCCGAGTAACCAGGCAGGACAGTCCACCATTTCTATCACGGGGGAAGATGTCAGCCTGGCTATGGATCTGGTCGAGCTGGTCAAACCGCTACCGGCGATGCCGGATGTCGCCAAGGTTAACCTGGCTTTGGCACCTTATGCCGCATTGGGAGTTGTGCCGCTGGTCATACCACCCATTGTCGATCCGATAAAAATACCAACCCAGGGATACGAAACCCAGATGATGACCGACAGGGCTTATATCAAGGCGCTGGCGCGGCGTTGTGGATATATCTTCTTTGTGCGGCCCGGCCCGTTACCCGGTCAAAGTATTGCCTATTTCGGTCCCGATGCAAGTTTACCGGTGCCGCAGTCTGCGCTGTCGGTAAACATGGACGCGGCAACAAACGTGGAATCCATGAGCTTTTCGCTGGATGGTATGGCCAAGAAAATTCGTGTTTACACCATCATGGATCCGATAACGCGCAAAATTCCTATACCGATCCCGCTACCTAACGTTAACGCATTCAAGCCGCCGCTTGGGCTGCGACCAACCGCACCGTCGAGGATAGAGTTCGACAGGGAATCCGCCAGAAAAGCGCCCGACGATGTCGCCAGGGACATTATCGGATTCCTGATGAATAACTCCGCAGCGATCAGTGCCAATGGCTCGCTGGATGTCAGTCGCTACGGCAAATTACTGCATGCGCGTATGCTGGTTGGTGTACGCGGTGGCGGACTGGCTTACGACGGTATGTATTACGTCGACAGCGTCACGCACAACATTAAAAAGGGTGAGTACAAGCAGAACTTCACGCTTTCGCGCGATGGTTTGATCACCAATACACCGGTGGTTTTGCCATGAGCGAAGAGTCCAGATACTGGGGTAAACACCGTGGCACGGTAATCAACAATGTCGATCCGGAAATGCGCGGCAGGCTGCAGGTCATGGTGCCCGATGTGCTGGGACCGTCCATTTCAAGCTGGGCCGAGCCCTGTGTACCGCTGGCGGGTCCTACCGGCCCACCTATGGGTGTTTACATGGTACCGCCAATCGGCACCGGTGTATGGGTGGAATTCGAGGGTGGGAACCTGGACTATCCGATCTGGGCGGGTTGCCGCTGGGGATCGCAATCCGATATCCCCCCCATTTCCCATCTGGGCCTGCCAACTTCACCCAACATTGTATTTCAGACCCTGACTCAGCATTCGCTGTCGTTAAGCGACCTGCCCGGTCCAACAGGGGGCATTTTATTAAAGACAGCTACGGGGGCCATGATATCGGTGAGCGATGTCGGCATCACTATCACCAACGGCAAAGGCGCGACCATCAATATGACCGGCACCACGATTAGCATTGTGGGCACGCCGGTGGATATCAATGCCGGTGCGCTGACCATTACCTGAGAGAACAATGAACCAGAGGAACGTATGCCAGGATTTTTGCTTCATTTAGGCGCTACCGTGATGTGCGCGCACGGTGGGCAGGCGCAACCGACGGTGGTCAATCCGCGGGTTACCGTGAGCGGGCAACCCATTACCACGTTACCTGCACCCTACGTGGTTGCTGGCTGTCCGTTTAATGTCTCCGGCTCACCGGTACCCTGCGTGACCGGGCAATGGACCACCGCCGCCACGCGCGTCACATCAAACGGCATGCCGGTTTTATTACTCGACAGCCAGGCCACCTGCGTACCCAACGGTACTCCTTTAATAATCAGTGCCACGCAAGTGCGTGTAACCGGAATGTGATCATGAGTATCGACTTCCCCTACCAGTTTGACCACCGCGGGCGTACCGCCGAAACTGATTATGAAGACCACATACGGGACATGATTGAACAGCTGCTGTTTACCTCACCGGGGGAGCGGGTCAATCGGCCGACGTTCGGCAGTGGGTTGTTACAACTGTTGTTCGCTCCAAATAGCGATGAACTGGCAGGTACCACCCAGTTTCTGGTACAGGGTGCGTTACAGGAATGGCTGGGGGATTTAATCCAGGTCGAATCGGTGCTCACGCAGAGCGAGGAAAGTACGCTGCGGGTTACCGTCGAATACATCATACGTCGTGATCAAACACGGCAGACCGCCAGCTTTAACCGGCAACTGTAAACGGAAAACGACATGGCTAACGGGAACAGAATCATTTATGCCTGCTGCGATGAAAACCGGCGCAATGCGGTGGCGGGCAGCGCATTAAACGGCATTGATTACCTGGAAGTGCTGGACGAAGCGTCACAGCCCATCGCCGACCGCCAGCGTACACTGTACGTTTATTTCATCAACCCGATCGCTGCGACTTTTAGTGCCGACAATATCAGCATCGAAGGTGGTGAACGTATACGTAATATCAAGGTCCTGCCCGGTCCCATCACCAGTGGCAACCGGCTTGAGCTGGAAGTCAATACGGCTGGCGATTATTCCACCTACACGCTACGCCTGGTCGTTTCCGATACTGATCCATCGCCACCGCCGGGTATCGATCCGGTACTGGCTGCGGTGGACTTTTCCTTCAAGGTACGCTGCCCCAGCAATTTCGATTGCAAACAGGAGCCGGTATGTCCTCCGCAAGCGCCACTGGCACCAGCGATTAATTATCTTGCCAGGGACTATGCCAGTTTCCGTCGACTGATGATCGACCGCATGGCATTGCTAATGCCGCAATGGCAGGAACGTAATGCGGCGGATATGGGTATAGCCCTGATCGAGTTGCTGGCCTATGTCGGTGACCGCCTGAGTTACCAGCAGGACGCGGTAGCGACCGAGGCTTATCTGGGCACAGCGCGTAGTCGTATCTCAGTACGAAGGCATGCGCGGCTGGTGGATTACTACATGCATGATGGGTGTAACGCGCGCACCTGGGTACAGGTACAGGTGGATAGCGCACATCTGAGCTTGCTGAGACGGATCAATTTCAACGGCAGGGAACAGACCACCAAGTTGCTAACCGGCATGCCGAATCTGCTAACGGTGGTGGAACCGGAATCGCGCGACTACCAGCAAGCGCTGGTATCCGGCGCGCTGGTTTTCGAGTTAATGCAGGATGCGGAGTTATACCAGGACCATAACGAAATGTATTTTTATACCTGGGGCGATCAGGAGTGCTGTCTTCCACGCGGCGCAACCCGCGCCACGCTGATCGGCCATCATCCCAACCTTCATGTTGGGGATGTACTGGTATTCGAGGAGGTCAAGGGGCCTCGTACCGGGGCGGCCGGTGATGCTGATCCGACAAAACGCCACCCCGTTCGACTACTGGAAGTTGTGCATAGCGAGTCCGGTAGTCCATTGGTTGATCCGTTGTTCCCGGCGCAGCAAATCACCTGCATCGAATGGATGAAGCAGGATGCACTGCCTTTCCCGCTGTGTATTTCATCCATAACCGATGTCGAACACGATCAGCAGTACATCGATAACGTTAGTGTTGTACGCGGCAATATCGTATTGGCCGACCACGGCCTGAGTATTGAAAACGAAAATATCGGAACAGTGCCCGCAGCATCGCTGTATTCGGTACCACGCGATAAAACCGCTTATTGCGAAGAACGCCAGCGCCTGCCGCTGACACCGCGTTTTCGACCACGCCTGGCGCAGGGGCCGGTCACACAGGCAGGGGATTGTGATAGTGCTGCAGCAGCGACCGCAGCGATGACCTGGTCGATGCGCGATGTTACCCCGCAGGTCAGCCTGACCAGCACCCTGGATCTGGATACCACCGAATGGAGTGTTAAACGGGATTTGCTGCAAAGTGGCAAATTTGACGCAGACTTCGTGCTGGAAACCGAGAATGACGGTAGCGCACAGGTCCGTTTTGGCGATGACCTGCATGGGCTGCAACCCGACCCGGGTAGTGATGCCACCCCGCATGAATTTGTCGCGCATTATCGGATAGGTAATGGTGTTTCCGGCAACATCGGTGTTGATAGCCTGGTGCATATCGTGACCAACCAGGGCAATATCACTGCGCTGCGAAATTTGCTGCCGGCAAACGGTGGTATCGAGCCCGAGTCGATGGAACAGGTGCGAAAAAATGCCCCGCAGGCGTTTCGTACCCAGGAGCGTGCAGTGACGCGCGAAGACTATGCCGAAGTGGCTGAACGCAAACCCGAGGTACAGGATGCGGAAGCCACCTTCCGCTGGACCGGTAGCTGGTATACGGTATTTATGACCGTGGATCGCGAGGGTGGTCTCGAGGTGGACGATGCGTATAAGGAAGAGATGGTGGACCATGTCGAGCGTTACCGCATGGCCGGTTATGACCTCAACGTGGATGGCCCGCGCTATGTGCCGCTGCAAATCGAGATGCATGTCTGCGTTAAGCCGGATTACTTCCGCAGCGATGTAAAACAGCATCTGCTGGATGTATTCAGTAATGGCATCACAGGCGATGGTCAACTGGGAGTTTTCCATCCCGACAACTTCAGCTTCGGCCAGACTTTTTACCTGAGCCCGCTATACGCCGCCGCCATGAAGGTGCCGGGTGTGCAGTCGGTACAGATTACCAACTTCCAGCGCCAGAATGAAATCACCGATCCCGCACCGCTGGATGACGGCATGCTGGAAATGGATCGCCTGGAAATTTCGCGCCTGGACAATAACCCCAATTTCCCCGAGCGCGGGGTATTCAAGCTGCAAATGGGAGGTGGTAAATGAGCAACCTGTCAGCCAGTTCACAAAGCCAGTGCGGTTGCTGCGAAGGACAGCAGGCGCGTACACCGATTGAGCTTTACAATCGCCCCGGCCTGTCTGTGATCGCTTACCGGGTCGGCAGCTTCACTGATTTTAAATCCGGTATGCAGGCACGGCTGTCGGCTTCCGACCAGGCTGCGCTGGCGGGATTGCGCAGTCGCGACGATGATGATTTTACTATAGCGCTGCTGGATGCCTGGTCTGTAGTGTCGGATGTGCTGACCTTTTACCAGGAACGATTCATCAACGAATCCTATCTGCGCACGGCTACCGAACGCCTGTCGGTGCTGGAGCAGGCACGCCTGATCGGTTACCAGCTTAGCCCAGGTGTCGCTGCCAGCACCTACCTGGCATTTACCCTGGAAGATCCTCCTGGCGCGCCGGACCAGGCGGTTAAGCAGATTATCATTGAAAGCGGCGTCAAGGTACAGAGCACGCCAGGGCCGGATGAAGACCCGCAGGTTTACGAGACCGTAGAGCAGGTTGAGGCGCGCGTGGAGTGGAACCAGATGCGCCCACGCCTGTACCAGCCACAGCTACTTTCATCAACTATGAGCAGCATTGTTTTCGAGGGTACCAATACCCGTGTCAAACCGGGCGATACCCTGCTGGTCAGAAGCGCTAGCATGAACACCCGGCAGGTCAGTAAGGTTTCAACCGACGATAAGGCCAACACCACGCGCGTGGACTTTGATGGAATCCCGGCACTGTCACCCTCTTCGTATGCAACGGGCTGTAGTGTGGCGGCTGCGGGCAGCATGGACGATTTGATCGACGAAGTGGAAGCAGATCTCGGCGATACCATCAAAAACATCATTGATGGCTGCTGGAAGGTTGAGGATATCGTTGCACTGGCAGAGCTGAAAGACTGGGATTTCGATAGTGTGGTGGAAAATATCAATACGCTCATTGAATCCGCTACCAGCAGTACTAGTGAAGGTGTATATGCCTTTCGCCAGCAGGCTGCGGTTTTTGGCAACAATGCCATCAAAAAGCAACTGTATGACTCGGATGGTTCGCCCCAGGTAAATTCAAGCAATGAATTAGTGACCCGTGAGTGGACCACTGATGGGGAAAGCGAAAATACGCTTTTTCTGGATAACAGTTACAAAGAAATCGTCCCCGGCAGTTATTTGATCATAAAAAGACCTTTTGCTCATGGAGCGCATGGTAGTTATCCGTATATCCCCGCCGAAGTCATCGCGGTTGCCAGCAGCGTTTCTACCCTGCCGCATACTGCTTATGGAACCAGTGGTAAAACCACCAGGCTCCTGCTAGATACACCGTGGATTATGCCGGGGCATTTTAGCTTCGACATTGTCAGGCAGACCAGCGTCCTCGCCCAAAGCGAACAGCTCACTGTGGCCCAGGTGCCTGTCGAGGACGAGATTCAGGGCGACAGTATGACGCTGGACGGCGCTTACCTGTATCTTCGCTCTGGCCAGAACGTGATTCTTAGCGGCGCACGCACTGACCTGGATGGGGTTAGCGCCAGCGAAGTGGTCACGCTCAAGGAAGTGTTGCTGCATAAAGGTTTTACCGTGCTGGTGTTTGAGAATGCACTGAAATATAGCTATATCCGCAGCTCGGTGACTATCAACGCCAATGTCGCGCTGGCTACCCACGGTGAAACCGTGTCTGAGTTGCTGGGTAGCGGTGATGCCGCGCAGTCGAACCAGAAATTTGTATTAAAACAAACCCCTTTGACCTATGTGAGCGCCGCATCAGCCGGTGGCGTGAAATCCACCCTGGAGATCCGCGTCGATAACATCCTGTGGGATGAAGTACCGAGCCTGTACAGGCGTGAAGCCGATGAGCATATTTACACCACCGCGCTGGACGATGACGGCAAGGTCACGGTGCAATTCGGTGATGGTATTAACGGTGCAAGACTGAGCAGTGGGCAAAACAATGTGCGCGCCACCTATCGCAAGGGCACTGGCCTTGGCGGGCTGGTCCGGGCCAGGCAGATTAATCAACTCATCACCAGACCGCTGGGACTCAAATCGGCAATAAACCCACTGGCCACTAGCGGTGCTGATGATCCCGAAAAACTGGCCGACGCGCGCGATAATGCCCCGCTTACCGTATTAACCCTGGATCGTGCAGTCTCGTTACAGGATTACGAGGATTTCAGTCGCGCCTTCGCCGGTATCGCCAAGGCCCGGGCCATAGAAAGCTGGGATGCTGGCAAAAGACGTATCCTGATTACGGTTGCCGGACCAGAAGGGGCCAGCGTTGACGAAGGCAGTAAAACCTACGATGACCTGTCAGAGGCATTGCTTAAAGCCGGTGATCCGCTGGTTGATTTCCGGCTACTGTCCTATCGCTCGGCACCATTCCGCCTGGCGGGCACCATTATCGTCGATGCGGCTTATGTTAAACAGGATGTGCTGGATGCTGTCGACCTTGCGTTGCGCGAAGCCTTCAGTTTCGAGCTGCGGGAATTCGGACTGCCTGTGACTCTCAGCGATGTCTATGCAGTGATACAGGACGTGGATGGTGTCATCGCTGTGGATATCGACAAACTGTATCGGGCGGATGAAACCGGATCGGTTCCCCCGGATACTCGGCTCAACGCCGCATCACCGGAAAACGACCTGGTCACTGGTAAATTTCTGGGTACTGAATTACTGGTACTGGATGCCGCGCCGCTCAACGATCTGGGAGTGAAATCATGAAATTCGACGTGGATCACTTATACGAATTGTTGCCCGCAGTGTATCGGATTCGTGACGCGGAGCAGGGTGAACCACTTAAGGCCCTGTTGTCGGTCATCGCCGAACAGACTGCTGTGCTGGAAGAAAACCTGGACCAGTTTTATGACGACCAGTTTATCGAAACCTGTGCGGAATGGGTGGTGCCGTATATCGGTGACCTGATCGGTAATCGCACGCTGCATGGTGTCGCACCCAAGGTCACCAGTCGGCGCGCAGAAGTCGCTAATACCATCGCCTATCGTCGCCGCAAGGGTACCGCAACCATGCTGGAGCAACTGGCGCGCGACGTGACCGGCTGGCCAGCGCGGGTGGTAGAGTTCTTCCAGTTACTCGCCACCACCCAGTTTATGAATCACCTGCGTCCGCAAAACCAATACGCGCCTGACCTGCGCCAGTGGGAAACCCTGGAACGGCTGGATACGGCCTTCGACACGGTGGCGCACACGCTGGAGGTGCGGCGTATCGCAACGGATAGCGGACGTTACAATATCCCCAATATCGGCATCTTCCTGTGGCGGCTGGGGGCTTATCCGCTGCAATGGTCGCCTGCCGTTGCGCTTTTTGGCGACCGGCGTTTTATGTTCAGCCCGCTGGGTAACAATACGCCTTTGTTCACCGATCCGGTACCCGAAGACAGCATTACCCATCTCGCCGAACCCATCAATGTGCCCATGCCGATCAGTCGACGCGTGCTGGACCGGTATCTTGATCTCTACTATGGGGATGGTCGGAGCCTTTACCTGCGGGTTGATGGTATCGAAATCGATATCTCACTGATCCGGGTTTGCAACCTGTCCACGGTATTGCCCGGCGGCAACTGGGCGCATACACCGCTCGCGGGTGACCATATCGCGATAGATCCCGTACTTGGCCGCCTGGTGCTGGGAGACGATTATTCGACGGATGCCTTGGTTGAGGTGTTGTATCACTACGGTTTTAGCGCGGATATGGGAGGCGGCGAATATGAACGTGCTGAGAGTTTCGATGTCACGCTGCCATCGGCAAGTAGTGTTCATGCGCCGAATTCCATCCAGGATGCTCTCGATGCACTGACTGGCGCCGGTGCCGTCGAGGTGGAAGACAGCGCGCGTTATAGTGCTGCTGCGGCGGCATCAAATATCTCAGTCAATGCGGATGCTCATATAGAGTTGCGCGCTGCTAATGAGAGCCGCCCGACGCTGGTATTGACTGGCGAACTGCTGGTAACCGGCGGTAGCAACTCAAGCGCGTCGTTGAATGGCCTGCTTATTACCGGCAATCAGCTACGCGTCCCGGCCGATACCGAGCTGGAACATCTGCACCTGCGTCATTGCACGCTGGTGCCCGGTCGCAGCCTGGATATCGAGGGTGAACCGGTTTCACCCAGCTTGCCCAGCCTGGTCATAGAGTCGCCCGATGTCACGGTGGAAATCGATAGCTGCATCCTGGGTAGCCTGCGTGTGGTCGAGGGCGCGCTGGTAAAAGTCAGCAATAGCATTATCGACGCATGCAGTGAGACCAGTGTTGCCTATGCCGCGCTGGATGGCGCTGCGGCCGGTGGCGTACTCGAGATTGTTAACAGTACCGTTATCGGCAAGTTGCATACGCGCATTCTGCAACTGGCGTCAAATAGCATTTTCTATGCTGAGCTGGAGGCGGGGGATGGCTGGACAGCGCCGCTACACGCTGAACAAACACAGGCTGGTTGTGTTCGATTCAGTTATGTACCGCCTGGCTCAAGGGTCCCGCGGCGCTATCGTTGCCAGCCAGACCTGGCCATTACCAGCGCTATCAAGGACGCGGAACAGAACGGGGTGTCGTTGAGTGACGCCCAAAAACAGGAAATTGCTGACTGGGTGCAGAAAAAGATTGTGCCGGAATTTAGCGCCCGACGTTATGGCAATCCGGCCTACGTCCAGCTCGCGCTGTCGTGCCCACGGGAGATTTCGCGTGGCGCCGACGATGAATCGGAGATGGGCGCGTTTCATGATTTATACCAACCACAACGTGAAACCGATTTACAGGTACGGCTTGATGAATACCTCAGGTATGGCCTGCAAGCCGGTATCTTTTACGTAAACTGATACCAAGGGAAAGATACTATGGGTGGTGATTACAGTAAGTACGCATTCAAGGCTGACAACCTTTTTAGCGATGTTTTAATGCAGCAGGGCAAGGTCCAGCTGGACTCTGACTGGAACGAGCAAACGGCTATCCAGTTCCGGCGCAAACGCGCGCAGACCATTGATACCATTGGGCGCGCGGTGGTGCCCTGGGAAACTGCGGATGGTTTCCTGATCACGCCCGATGGTGGCAGCGGGCTGCTGATTCATCCCGGGCGTATGTACGTGGACGGTTTGCTGGCGGAAAACCGGGGCAGACTGGTCGATGATAGCGGGAATCCCTTTGCCAGGGTATTTGATGCAAAGCTGGATGAGACCAGGACCAACGAACCCTATTCCTACGCCAATCAGCCTTACCGCATATTTGATGCCGGTGACGAGGCTTTGCCAGCTACTCCGTTCCTGGTTTACCTCGATGTCTGGCAACGCGAAGTCACGCTGCTGAAAGTTCCCGATATCGTGGAAAAGGCGGTGGGTTTCGATACCACGACACGCATGCAAACCGTATGGCAGGTCAGGACTCAGGGCATCAGCTCCAGCAATGATCCGCAATGCCCGGATGCCCTCGCGGAATGGGAGAGTTTGATTGCACCCTCGGCCGCGCGCCTGACCACCGGCACGGTCGCAGTGAATACCAACCCTGATCCCTGCCTGATACCGCCTGGCGCGGGATACCGGGGGCTGGAAAACCGGCTTTACCGGGTTGAAGTACACCAGGGTGGTCCACTTGGTACAGCCAGTTTCAAGTGGGCACGGCATAACGGGGCAGTGGCTACTGCGGTATCCCACATTGATGGCAGCGAGTTGACGGTAGATCAATCCCAGTGGGATGAATTCCGCCGTTTCGAAGTAGGGGACTGGGTTGAGATCAGCGATAACAAACTCGAGTTCGCCGGGTTGCCAGGTGAAATGGCCAGGGTCGATGATGTGGATTATTCCACCAACAGAATTACATTAACCGGGGTATTGTCCGGGGACTTTCCCACCAGCGGTGTCGATCATGCAACAGACCCGACACGGCGTACGCGTATTCGTAAGTGGGACCAGTCGGGTGTGGTCAGGGATACCACCGGTGCTGAGATCATCAACCTGGCTTCCAGCGCCGATGGCCTGATCGATATCCAGCCAGCCAGTATATCGGTGGTGCTGGAAGACGGCATTACCGTCAATTTCGACCTTGATCCGGGTACTGGAGAATTCAAATCCGGCGATTACTGGTTGTTTGCTGCACGCACTGTCGATGCCTCGCTCGAGCTGCTGGACCGCGCACCGCCGCTGGGTATACATCACCATTACGCGCGCCTGGCTATAGTTTCCGCCAGCGGGGTTGAGGATTGTCGCATTCACTGGCCGCCACAGTTCAATGACCAGTGCTGTTGCAGCGTGACCGTGGGTGACGAGGTACATAGTCATGGCGATTACCAGAGTATCCAGGCCGCGCTGAATAGCCTGCCGACCAGTGGTGGCAAGGTATGCGTATTGCCGGGAGAGTACCACGAGGACAATATCGTCATTAATGGCCTGCACGACATCACCATCGAGGGCTGTGGTACGCGCTCGCGGGTGATTGCACCGGTCCCTGCCGATGGCGGGGCGTCAATCAACCCGGTGTTCCGGGTAACTGACTCCAGTTCGATACGTATTGCGGCGCTGCAAATAGAGGCCAGCGATTTTGCCAACGGGGTGCTGGTCGAGGAAATCGTCAACGGCGCCACGCATGATATCGAACTACAGGACCTGGACATCACGGCCGCGACGCGTAGCGCCATCGAGCTGCGTCTGGGCAGTGATATCGTGATTCAGGATTGCAATATAAATATGCAGGACCAGGCTACCGAGTGGCCGGGTATGTTTGTCGTCGCAGACCGCGTATTGATCAAGCAGAATACGATCACCGTCAGCCCCGGCCAGGATGCTGCGGGCAATACTTTAATCAGTCAGGGACGCGGTGGTCTGCAGATCGGAAACACTTCGGATGAGGTGCAGGTCATCGATAACCTGATCCAGGGTGGTATCGGTAACGGTGTTACCCTGGGCAGCCTGACTGCGGTCGATGTTGATGGCGAAACAGGCGTCGGGCAGTGGGTCGGCTGGGTAGATGATCCCGGTGTTGGGCAATATGAATCTATCGGTATGCTTTACGATATTCGTATCGAACGTAACCGTATCCTGGATATGGGATTAAACGGTATCGGTGTGGCGGCATTTTTCGATCTGGATGGGGCCGATGAATTAATTTCGGTAGTGGGGCTGGCGATAACGGCGAACCAAATCCGCGGTTGTTTAAATCGACCGCTACTGCCGATCGCGCAAAATAGGGTGGGCAGTAAAGGCTACGGTGGCATAGCGCTGGCCGATGTGGAAATGCTTACTATCCAGCACAATGTGATCGAGAAAAATGGCGTAGCACGCGAGCGCGAGCCGGTATGCGGCATCTATGTACTGCACGCTGAGGGCGCGGGGATTAGCGATAACCGCATCCTCAACAACGGACAGCGAGTGCAGCAGGAATCCTCTCCCGGACCCCGTGCAGGTGTTTATATCGAATATGCCATTGCACCGACCACCGATCTGGGGAATGGTAAATTACCGATCCCCAGGCAAAACGGTGTGCCCGCATTCACATTACACAACAATGTCGTGGTGCAGCCTTTGGGCAGGGCATTAGCGCTGACTGCGTTGGGGCCGGTCTCGGTGACCGATAACCAGTTAACCAGTCGTGGTGTGGTATCCAATGCGCGCTCGCTGGTCTCCGGCATATCCACGGTTTCCATTGTCAACCTGGGGCTTTCCGACGAACTCTACCTGCAGCAATTGATGACCTTTAGCGCCATCAGTCAGGGGCAGACAACTTATGAGTCAGCCTTTACCACACTGGCAGTTGCCCGCGAAGGCCTTGATGACCGTGTGCTGGGCAGGTCGCTGACCAGTGGAAATGTGCTGGTCGCCGACAACCAGATTGTGTGCGATCTGCTGGGTACCCCGGTGACTCATGTGGTTACCAGTTCGGTGATGGTCATCAGCCTGGATGATATTGCGTTCAACAATAACCAGTGCGACTGCAGTCTTGATCTGGTCAGCGGTTATGATTTTGTCATGTTCCCGGTGCTGGTATTCGGGCTGTCGGTACGCATGTCGGACAACCGCCTGAAAGAAGGCCTGTTGAATGCATTTCTCTCCGCGTTCAGTTGGGGGCTGTTTATGAATACCGGAACCGATAACCAGGCAACCCACTGCCTGATTATCCGCGAAGCGATACTACCCAATCGCACCAACCGCAATCACAATATCGTCTTCATAGACCCGAACGCCACCAACTTTTGCGAGCGGTTCAGAAATCTTGAGGGAGAATAGTTATGGCTACGCTGAAAACACCTAACATCCAGCCGGAGCAGGTCGAGAGCGAACTTGAGCAGGTGATTAAATTGGCCGATCCGCTACGCGCGGAATCGCTGCAGAAACTACAACGTCTACGCAGCGTAAAAACCAAAAACCAGCAACGCGAGCTTATGCGACTGAGTGTAAAACTGGGCGATAAGCATCCCAGAGTCATGACGCTCAAGGCCGGTATCGATACCAATAATCAGCTCACACGTAATCTCAACGCGGAGTCAGTGCGTGCGAAGATCGTGAACCCACAGGTGGAAGCGAATAACTGGCTGGTACATGGTCGGGTATTGAACACCAAACTGGAACCGATCAGGGGGCTGAAAACAGCTGTTTATGATCGCAGTGACTCCCCGATAGCTAGTGTTGGCAGTGATATCACAGACCGCAGCGGCTACTTTAGCCTGACAATAAAGGATGTCGCCCGCGCCACACTGGCGACCAGCGAGTTAAAATTAAAAGCAGCCGCTGAGACTCGAGCCTTTATCTCAACCAATGTGACGACTAACGCCAATGCTGGCACAGATAACAGCAAAGCGGTAACCGCAGGCTTCCTGTACGTGCTGGATACCAATGGCGTCATCCTGCATCGCGACAAAAGACCCCTGGCAATTGGGCCTGGGCAGACCCAGTACCTGGAGATCGTGCTGGATGATGCGGAGCTGGACCAGGTGGCAGCAACCCGTTACCTGGGTAATTCCGGCACACGCGAACTACACGACCTGAATAACCAGAAACCAGCCTGCAAGATTGATGAAATCCGGGTCGATCACCGCATCAATTTCAAGACCCAGAAAGAAGCGCTGGCGTTGGGTTATGACTATTGTGCTTACTGTTTTGGTAAGGATAAATCGAAGCGTTGAGCTGCAAAACCAGCGCATAACCCATATGAAATGCTAATCGGACGAATTAAAAGATGAGCAAATCTTCTGTTACGTCACAGGAGAACAATAACACCTATAGTGCGCTGAAAACCAGAGCATCTGATCCTCATACGTCCTCGACATTTTTGCCCGCTAATCATCAACCCCTGGTGAGCCGCTTGCAACCCGACTCAAATCTGGCAAAGCCGCTGGCCCAGCCCAAACTCAAAATCGCAGCGCCCGGCGATCAATATGAGCAGGAAGCCGACCGGGTCGCCGAACAGGTGTTGCGAATGCCTGAGCCCCGCTTTGGCATGTCCGGGCCTGCAGCCCCTTCAGATCCCAAAGGTAATTCGCCGAGCGGCCTGGTCCAGCGTAGTCATGCCTTCCACAGCAGCGAAAGCGCACAGGTACCGGCAGTAACACCAGATATCGCCAGTGGAATCCGCTCGCTTAACGGTGATGGTCAAAAGTTGTCAGAGGCTGATCGTGATTATTTTGAACCGCGTTTTGGTCATGACCTGAGCCAGGTCCGAATACACAACGGTAGCTATGCTGCTGATATGGCCAGCCGAATAAATGCAAAGGCTTTTACCTTTGGTCGCGATATCGTATTTGGGCCGGGCCAGTTCCAGCCTGGCAACCGTGCGGGGCAGAGATTGCTGGCACATGAGCTAACGCATGTACTGCAACAGGACCGCCACCATATTCGGCGCGAACCTTATGAAACACGGGGTATTGCACTTAGCCGTACCCAGATAACGACCATGGCAGGGCAGAGCTACTGGGAGCAGCGCACCTTCCAGGCCTATAACACCACATTGGCTACCACACGTCTCTCTTCCAACGCTGAGGAGCGTGATGCTGTTTTTTCAACGCTATGGGGAATGTCTCCTCCGACCACGGTAACAAGTCATCGAGAGATGATCGTACCGATTGCCGCGCGCACCGTGCCTTCATCCGGGGGAGGAGCGAGCACGCAGGCATCTGAACTGCTTTACCGGTTTAGCTTCGACCCGCCAGCACCGGGAGATGCCAGGCCACGCCTGGAAATCAGTTTTATTGCCAGTGGGTCCGGTAGCACACCGATTGAAGCCCCGTCAGCACCAGCCACTTATCATCCGAGCCAGCCTGCATTGTCGTTCCAGGGATTTCCCAGCGGTGGGAGCCAGCCTGGCGCCTACTGGCAGGCGCATCCCGATGAGCACCGTGCCCTGTTCCAGTGGATAGAAACACAGGCCCCGGCAAGCTTTGATCAGGTTATCACCACGGTGACAAGGCAGCAGGGTAATGTCACCCACCAGACATTATTCCATGTGAGCGGCTCCCATAGCGGGACCACCATCAGTAGCCTGAGTCTCAACCTGGTCAGCCAGCAGGGGGTTGCCAGCAGGCAGGTTGTACCAGCCGATTATCGTGATCGGGATATGGGTGACCTGGAACTCGAAAGATTACGTGACAGCAGCCGTGCCGCAGCAGATCGACTGGGCACGATTGTGATGCCAGCAGGGCTGGTAGCAGATGAACGCCTTGCGGTCAAATATTCCATCTGGCAATACTTTGATTCAGGGCAGGCCCGCAATACCGAGGTGGATGCAATCGTCCCGGTAGGCACCGGTTCGCGCAGTGTGCTTTATACCTTCATTTTTGGGGTGAACAACGAGGTTACCGCAATACGCATCGGCGAATCAGGAAGTGCAACAGGGCAGGTGGACACCCAGCGCATCGATGTAAGCCGTGTGCGAGGGTTTCCCGGTAATAGCGCAACCCCTGCTGCACTGCGTACCTGGTGGTCAGCTCGCTACCCACATGGTGGGGCATTGACGCCTGATCCTCCTGCCGCGGCCCCAGGTCAACCCGCTGCTCAGCCAATCTCCTCGACGGCGCTGATCAGCGATATGAACCGCTTGATTACCGCCGGTATCCGCAATCGAAACTGGTTTGACCAGAATTACCATATTGAAGTACTGGATGCCCAGGGTACTGCGAATCGCCTGCAGACAGCGCATAATGCGCCTGCCAATATAGTCACTGATACGATTGATTTCACGCCCACAGACCTGCGTATGCTGGAGCTTTCGTTGCAAACCTTATCGGACGACGAGCTGGCTCACCTGAATGGTGTAAAACTGGGTCGTAAGACCGCAAGCATTACCCGAAATGGGGCAAATTACCAGGCCGGTGGCGCGGGACAGTACGGACTAACCCTGATGGATAGTACAGGGGGGACTATGGAACGTACCACGCTGTTCTTCCAGTCACTATATGCGAATAACCAAAGTCTTTTCCGTGGCAGTACCGCTGCCGGTGCGCTGCCGGAAGTGACCATGGGAATACTCCATGAACTGGGGCATGCCGCCGGTTATGACGCAGGCATCGAAACCGCATTCACCGCCTGGCTTGCGCAACATCCGCAGGCTGCGCCAACCTGGTATGCAGCCAGTGGCACCAGCGAAAGACTGCCTGAATTTTTCGCGCTCTACCATACTGACCCGTTTTTTGTCTGTAATCGTTATCCACTGGTTTATGCCTGGTTTGAAGCGCTCGCTACCACCGGTAACCCGCCAGCCGCGAATGCATCGCTAAGCGCACCAGCTAGCTGTCCACCGGGACCCAGGGTATTTATTCGTGTCAGCAGCAACAGCACCTGGGCACAGGTTATCCAGGCGAATAACCTGGCTGCGCAGAGTATTAGTGAAGCAGACTTAAAACGTCTGAATCCAGAACTGGCGGCGAGTACCACCATTAACGCTGGAACCCAGGTATGGCTGCGTGCGCGTGAAGTCGCCGCGATGGAAAATGGCCTTGAGGCCACTGTGACCCGATATTTTGGAGATCGTTTTCGCTGGCCCGCCGTGTGGGGATTTAACCCGAATATACGTGACCCGGCTGCAGTCCAGCCTACCACGCGCATCCATTTACAGTCCGCCGCTGACCGAACCCGGTTTGGCGAAGTGTTGGTCAATTAAAACGGGACGATTCGAGGAAAAGGCAGCAAGGATCACTAGTGCGAGCTCAAACTTGATTGAGCATGAGGGATATATAAGACATGACCAGTAAGCTATTAGCAGCTAAACCACAACCCTCGGCAGATACAGTCCATCATAGAAATCTGGGCCGTAGTCAGAAAATTCGTCTGGCAGCAGGATTAAAGACATTTTCCAGCACGACTACAAAACCCCTGGTCCAGCCTAAACTTAGGGTCGCAGGCCCCAACGACAGCTACGAACAGGAAGCGGACCGGGTTGCGGACCAGGTCATGAGCATGCCGGAAACGGGAGCCATGCAAATCCAGCGTATGCCCCTGCAAAATGCGGGAGGATTACAGCATCAGTCACAGCTCCTTCCACTGAGACCCATGGCGCTAGCGAATGCCCCCGGTGAAACGGTGCTAAGACAGGAAGAGGCAGATGAAGAGGAAGACATGGAACTACCTGTGCAGGCAAAAGCCTCTGGTCACACATCGGCAGTAACAACGCATTTCACCAGCGGCTTACAGTCGCTGCGCGGAGGTGGGCATTCGCTACCCCTATCAGCACGTCATTTTTTCGAACCGCGTATTGGCTATGACTTCAGCACTGTGCGCATACACTCGGATACCCGCGCTTCCAGTCTTGCCACTGAAATTAACGCTCGCGCGTTTACCCTGGGATCAGACATTGTTTTCGGTGCCGGGCAGTACCAGCCTGATAGCGTTGAGGGCAGGCGATTGATTGCACATGAGCTGACGCATGTTATGCAGCAGTCTGGGGCGTCAGTCGATAGATCCCTGGTACAACGAAAAGTACCGCCCTCGACAGCGCCTGCAGACGGTGGGCTTAACCAGGACATGCTGCGACAGATTGCACGCCGTTTGAGAGAGGCGATGGCAGGGTGGGGTACGGATGAAGAAGCGATTTACTCTTCGTTTTCAGGCCGCACGCAGGAACAGGTAGATGCCATTGCGCGGGTTTACCAGGAGATGTTCCAGAGATCGCTGATAGACGATCTGAGAGACGAACTCACCGATGCCGAGATGCAGCATCTTGCTATTTTCTCACCCACGGTCTCGACGCAGGAAGGCGTGGAACCTTCGCGCAGCCTGGCGGATATGATCGCCTATCAGCTCAACCAGGCGATGGATCGAATCGGCACCGATGAAGAATCGGTTTATGCGGCGCTTACCGGCAGGACCGTTGCCGAACGCCAGGCGATCAAGGCTGCCTACCAGCGCCTGACCGGACGAGACCTGGAAGCCGATATACGTAGCGAATTCAGCGGCTCGGAATTGACCGAAGCGCTACGCCTGCTCAACCAGGGCATGTTAGCACCAGAGGATGAGCTGTATCTAGCGATGACGGGCATAGGCACTGACGAAGCGACGGTGTTTCGGGTACTGGAAGGGCTGGGTAGCGATATCAGTGCAATACGTGCTCTGGAGGCAGCATACCGGCGCAAATATGGCGATCTGATGGCCGATTTGCGCAGTGATTTAACGGCTGCTGAATATGCGCGTGCGCTGAGAAGCCTGAGGCTACTGTCTCGTTACCTGCCTGACGTGCGCTATTCTTCGCGACTCTTATATGGCTATAGCCAACGCGATGCATCGAAACTGTATGGCATGCAAAGTGCGCCAGGCCTGGTTCCCGCCAGCGCTTTCAATCAACAAAGCACAACCTATACCGGTTACCCGCAAAAATGGGAAAACAGCCTGGACCTGAACCAGATACTGGGCAACCTGGCCAACGACTGTGGTCAGTACGCCAGGCATTTAATCGGCCTCGCCGGGCGCACGCCTAACATGAGAAGCATCAGCCAGCCTGGAATTGCGCTGCGCCCTGCCGCTGGACTGCAACCGGGAGAGGCGTATTTTATCCGACCGGTTTCCAGCGGCGGTGAAGCGGTGGCCGAGGATGTGCTGGCGCCGTGGAACCATACCGATACGGTAAGAAAAAGTTTAACCAATTTTCATGTTGCGACAGTAGTTGCCAGGGACAACACCACCGTAGTGACATCCGAAGTCAATGCAGCATTCCAGCACTTTGAACCCTGGTTCACGATGTATCAGGGCAATCGTGGTTTCTATCGGACCTACCGGCGCGAGTACCGTGCGGATGGGCGAGACCCTGAGCTGTTACGGATGTGATTTCAAATATGCAAAAGGGATGAGTAAGTAATGAGTGCCAGGGCGCTAACTACGCAAAACGGGTCAGAGCCAGAGACCGCAAGTCGTAACGTGATTAAATCCGGGACGCGAGCGCGGTTAGTACCTGGGCGACAGGCTCTCTTATCTACAACAAAACCCCTGATCCAGCCCAAACTTAAAATCGGTGCACCGAATGATAAATACGAGCAGGAAGCGGATCGGGTTGCCGACCAGGTGATGCGAATACCTGCTGCACAGGTTGCTGGTAGCTGTTCGCCAGTTACGGGAACAGCACAGGGTAAATCTATCCAGCGATTATGTGCGAAATGTCGAGCTGATCGAGATAAAGAAATATCTATCCAAGCTAAGAGACTCCCCGGCCCTGCCGCTGAAGCAGCCTCAGGTATCGCGGGTGGTATCCAGTCCCTGCATGGGGGGCAGCCATTGCGCGATTCCAGCCGCAATTTTTTCGAAGCGCGCTTCGGACATGATTTCAGTCGGGTCAGGATTCATTCCGACCGCCATGCTGCCGGGCTGGCGCAAGGTATTAATGCACGGGCTTTTACCCTGGGTTCGAATGTCGTGTTCGCAAGTGGTCAGTACCGTCCCGATAGCGACACCGGGCGACGTTTGATTGCGCATGAATTGACGCATGTTATCCAGCAGACATCAGCTTCGAAAACTACCGGATCGCCCCCGCGGATCCAGAGAGTCGGTGAGGATGACGAACCTTCAATGGGGTTTAGCTGTGGACTTCTGGAGATGAGCGTAGATAGCTTTGATGAAAGTCGGAGTTGTTGTGCAGAAAATATTCTGGAAAGTCTCGACGGTATGCTGCAACAGTCTATTGATGCAATGCGAGTTGCCATCGAAAGGATGTCTTCAGGTGCTGCGATTGATGGCTTGTTGCGACGGCATTTTGGTGAATCTGGGCCTGCCCAGCGCGATGCCATATTGAACAATATTCGACACACCTTAACGGTAGCGGAGAACTTTCGGGACAACCACACTTTTCTATGTCGTCCGCTGTCTAACGAGTTCGGTTGCACAGGGGAAGAGTTGGCCAGGGCTGGTGAGGATAGTGATATCACCGTGTGCATGGGAGCTGGCACCCCAATGTTCGATTGGGATACGATCCTGCACGAGCTATTCCATGCTTCCGGGGCAGCTTTACTGCCAACTTTTGGCGAAAACGCGACACCGCAGCAAGTAGAGCGAGGCGAGTTTGAAACCTACTATCATCCACTGGGAGCAGAGTCCGATGACCCCAGGTTTCAACGTTATCCATCAGCAGAGCCGTTACGCAATGCCGATTCTTATGCCCACCTGATTAGCTCATTAAGCGCATCGGACTGGGCCCCGGAAGGAAATGCAGCCCGCTTTATTCCAGCATTGAACCTTGGCGCCGGACTTATGCTGGGAGGGGGGAATGTCGAACCGGTAGCTGCAGCACGCCTGGCATTTACGCCCCTTGGGCGTGGCCTGCACTTCATAACCCCCGGCGCAGTCGGGCTCTGGATGCCAGGGCTTGGTACGGTCGATGCGACCCACCCGGATGCCGAGCAACCCCGCGCCTATGTCGGCGGCGAGATTGGGCTAAGAGTGGTAACTGGCTCTGGTCCCGTGGCAGGTGTTTTTGATCTGGGCGCCGGAATCGGGTCCGTGTTCCGGCGCAGTGAGACGGCCAGTGTCGGGTCGCTGGTACGTGGCTCGGCCGGACTTCGATTGGGAACCGAGAGTGCAGGAGCCAGTATCAATCTCGACCTGATGCGAATGTTTGACTTTGCTTTGGAACAGCAGCGCCCTGATGGCTGGATTATCGGGCTTTCGCTGCAAGGACACTGGGGCGGCCACAGTGGCGCTCCTCGTTAAATGCGGTAAAGCAAAGGGCCGCTCAATTGCTGGCCTGTCTCAAGTTTTCCCTGGCCGGTGAGAGGGATGGGCTCGAAACCGGTTGTAATCAGGAATATAATCCGATGACAGGAATCGTCGGGTGGGATTTTTATTCCGCCGTTACCTGGTATTCAGCACCTTATCTATGGAGGATAAAGCTATGCCATTTACATCAGCAGTTCCTGAATCGAAACGCCCCACGCAGGTCAAAAATCGAGCAGCGCTAAACCCAATCCCTGCCGTTCCCTTAGTATCCGCCAGACAAACACAGTCGCGACTCACTACGACTCAACTGATCCAGCCCAAATTGAAGATTGGCGCTTCCCATGATCGATACGAACAGGAAGCTGACCGGGTCGCGGACCAGGTGATGCGTATGCCGGATAGGCAGGCGACTGGTTCCAGCTCACCGATATCCGGTTTGCCTGCTGGGCATTCTATCCAGCGCCGTTGCGACGGGTGCCAGCAAAAACTGGAAGAGGACAGCACGTTACAGGCAAAGACATCATCCAATGCTACAGCAACGGTTACGCCTGGTCTCTCCAGTGGTATCCAGTCCCTACGCGGTAACGGACAGCCGATGTCCGACGCGACGCGCAGCTATTTTGAGCCGCGTTTCGGGCATCAATTCAACCAGGTAAGAATCCATACTGATAGTCATGCTGCCAGCCTGGCCAGCAGTATTAACGCCAGGGCGTTTACGCTGGGGCAGGATGTTGTTTTTGCTGGTGGGCAATATCAACCCGACAGCCGGGAAGGTCGGCGCTTAATTGCCCATGAGCTGGCCCATACGATACAACAGGGCAAGGGGTCGGCAGATACACCCCGCCTGAGCCATGTCGAAAGTGACCGAATTCAAAAGCAGGATGACGACGATGAAGAGCAGCACAGGCCGCCACGCAGGACAAGTGACTGGAAATTCCAGTTGGGATTTGGGCCAATGCGGGCGCCCAGCCCAAGTGGACCGGAGGCCAATTTTTTTGCACCTACCCAACAGTTGCCTATTCCTGGTTTTTTGTTGAACCGGGGTGTCGGATTACAGTATAGCGATGGGCGATTTGATGTCGGTGTTTTCCCCAATCTGGGTGGCAGTACCGATTTTTATGGTACCCGCGACATACCGCGTTTACTTCGTCGCGGGTCATCGCAACCACAGGCACCGCTGCCACAATTCCCCATACCCGGGCAATCAACTCCGCCATTAATTCCCAGCTTGACCCCGCCGACATTGCCAGGGCAGGTGCCGACAACTGACCCCAGCCTGACCCCGCAACCCTCTTTGCGGAGTTTGCATGAACGCAACATTGACCATTTCGTACTCAACCAGAGCTCGCTACCATCAACAGCAGCGGCGCAACTAGACTCTATGGTGATTTGGATCAGGCTGGCGAGGCCAGCGATTGTCTGGGTTACTGGTCATACCGATGTGTCCGGTAGCGAACAACATAACCAGAGACTATCTGAACAGCGGGCTACGACGGTACGCCAGGCACTGATAGACCGGGGTGTCGATGCCTCGGTTATTGAAGCCAGCGGTGAAGGGGAATTGAATCCGTTGATCCCGGATGCGACGACGCAGGAACAAAATGCACAAAACCGTCGGGTCACCATCGAGTGGTTCAGTGTTTTACCGCTCGAGTCCAGTCTCAGGCTGCGCTCCCCCTGGTTGAATCCTTAAGTAGGGATACGTGGCCGCGTTTTTAACGATTACTGATTTGACGGCTTAATCGTCGTCATCATGTTTGTATTTTCGATAGTCATTATAACTGGAACTACCAGAGTTTGAGGTCGAGTTCTGGTAGCGTTTTGAACGCCAAATACGTTTTGCTTCATCCTCGTCGCCGCTACGATGACACTCGGCACAGTTTTCATAATCCCGTATGCCTTCTTCATAATGTTCTTCGCGGATTTTTGAGCGTGAATGCTCATGACATCCGTAACAGGTGTATTCACTGTAATCGTTCTGCATATGACAGGTTTCGCATTCGGTATCATGATGGCGGTCGAAACGGAAGTATTCGTCATGATCAAAGGTTGCGGGTGTCCAGCTATCCTGACTATGGCACTGTTTACAGTTTCCGCTAATCTTTTTATGTAGTCTGTCATCGGGGTTTTGATGGCAGCTATCGCACTGGTCCCGTAACTCAGGCTCAAGTAACTCATGTGAAAACTGGCTGATTGGCCTGAAGGCTTTAACGCCATTATGGTCGCTATGGCAGCTTGTACAGTCTTCTTCAATGAGCTGTTGATGGAAGGCGACGTTTTTGTTTTCTTTAGCTATGGCTAATCCCTTAGTGGTTTTCAGGCCGATTTCTTCCACCAGATGACAGCTGATACATTTCTCGGAAGGGCTGCCTATAAAAACGGTGTGACAGGCAAAGCAGTCGTTTGATATCTCGGCGTGGGCATCAATGGTTTTTCCTGGTGAGATCATCAGTTCCGGAACCCAGAAAGTCAGTACAATCAGTAAGACGAGGTTGGCCGCTATGATTAACAGGGGAACGTTCTTTTTCATCGTTATCTCCATTCCCAGAACATCAGGATGCTGATGATGTGAACCAGAGCAAGCACTCCAAACCCCAATGTGATCGGTAGATGGATAACGCGCCATTTTTTCATCAGATCAAAGGTGCTCGCATCCCAGAATAAATTCCTTTCGATTTCTTCTTCAGGCAAGCCCTGTTCGGCGTAGTATTGTTTTTTGTCAGCGATATGTCGACGCGATCTATCCAGCAGGTATTTGCCGGTGAGGCCACTGATGATATTGATCAACATGGCGAGTATGGCGAGCCAGGGCAGTATGTCATAAATATGGATACCTGCATGCACCAGAATAAACAACGATCCTGTCCAGGTGAGTGTTTCATGCAAAAAAAGCAGGGTTTTGGGTTTACCAAAATTGATCATTTTGCGTTTACGCAGGGAGTAAAAGAACGAAAGCAAAATTAACAATGTGCCAGGAATACCCAGCCATCGCCCCACCCAGGTCATGTCGAGTAAATGCAATACCGCATCGGTGATGATGGTGGCCAGTATGAGTGAGCCAAACATCATCAGGAAAGGCATGATTTCTTTGCGTACTAGTGATCGTTCCATAGCTCTATTATGCGTCTAATGTCAGGTTGCCTCGGGGAGTAGATATGCACATCAGGCAGTGACCCGGAGGAATATCAAAATCAGGCTCCTGTATTAAATCCAGCTCACCTGATTGCACTGGGGTCTGGCAGGCTCCACAGCTCCCGCTGCGGCAGCCAGACTCTATTTCAATTTGATTGTCTTCGGCAAACTCCAGCAGCGACTCGTATGAAGAATCCCAGCTCAGGCATTTACCCGATTTTTTGAAGGTAACACTACCGGGTATCTGCTCAGATTTTTTAATGGCGGTTTTTTTTACCTGTTTAATACTGGATGGCCCGAAAGATTCATAGAAAATATCCTTATCCGGTATGCCCCAGTCCTGTAACCCGGATACGATGCTTTGCATCATACCGGCTGGCCCACAGATATAGAACTGATAACGCGTCATGTTGAGCGTGTTTCGCAACAATGCAACATCAACGCGACCCTGATGTTGGTAATCAACCCCCAGTTGATCATTTTCTCCGGGGTTACTGTAGCAGACATGTAAATGAAAATTTGCATGGCTTTCTGCCAATGTGGAGAGGTATTGCTTCATGACGTGGCTTTGGCTGTCCTGCACGCCATAGAACAGCCAGATCTCTCTTTCACTGCCTTGCTGTAACAGGGTGTTCACAATACTAAGCATAGGTGTGATACCGATACCACCGCCAATCAGTACAACAGGTAGCGTCTGTTCTGACTGTAGATGGAACTGCCCGCAAGGCGGTTTAATCAGTAGCCTGCTACCAGTCTGGATAACATCATGAAAGTAGCTGGACGCCATTCCGTCAGGCAGTTCCGGTTGGTCTGCAGGAGCGCTTACGCGCTTGATTGATACCCGGTAATAGTCAGCTCGAGGTGCGTCGGACAGTGAATAGCAGCGAATGATTGCTTTTTTCTGCTGCGCGCGCGCATCATCAATATTGAGTTTAAAGGTTAGATACTGGCCGGGTAAAAAATCGGGCAGGGGTTTTCCATCAACGGCTGCCAGGTAGTAGGAACAGATGCTGTGATCCTCGTTTTCGTACTCTCGACGTTGAACCATGCATTCCATCCACTGATTCGCTAGTGAAGGTTCGCGCGTCTGGTTTTGTGTTGCGATATGACCAGCTGCCGGTACATTCTCGGTTTGCTTAGCGCCTTGAGATAGATTTCGATTGGCCCGGTATAAATGAAGCAAAATAAAAACGCCTAGCTGGGCAACTATTGCTACAAAAATAATGATGGCTAGTGTGGCTGTAGTCATTTTCCCTGCTATGGAATTGAAAGTCGGTTAAATAAAAATTTATGCTTAATCGACATATATTAGAAAATATATCTTAAATGAAACTGAAATCAGGGGCGGGCATTTGAATGAAACGTCTTTTTGATGCTTGGCCTGGCAATCTGGATAGAGCCTGACAGGAGAGAAAACAGCAGTCGATTAAGGCATTGCGTACGGTAGTACTGGCCGCCAGAACAACCGAGCGCTATTTGACAGACTTAGGTGATGGCAAATCGCAGTCCAGGTCTAAGGAAGAAGAGATCGCGAAGCTCTGGACAGCCCTCGGATTTGAACTTGAAGATCTGGGCTTAGGTAGGCTGGCAAAGGTATGTCGCATCAAAGGTAAATACTGGGCAAGTCGAAAAAGTAATGGTGAGTCGGCTTTCAGCGAGGATTTTTTGAAGCGTGCCGGTACCCGGCTGGTCGATGTTGAGCGTCTAGCTAATCAATCGCTTCAGCAACAAAAAAAATAAGCTGATTTTTTTGTGATATACAGACACCGAATCAGGTCCTGTAAACACCATGTATGGCTTTACAGGACCTGGTTAGTCAAATACTAACTCAGTTTACTCACGGTAATGGTCAACACGCCATGATCTACCTGAGTTGTCAGGCTGCTTTGCTTCACTGGTTGAGGTAGTGTGATACTACGTTGAAACTTTCCTGAACGGTGCTCCTGTAGGATCACATTGCCCTGATCACCCTGTTTTTGCTGATTGAAATCCTGTTCTCCGCTGACGGTCAACTGCTGACCATCCAGGTTGACTGAGATGTTGCTGTCATTAGTCCCCGGGATATCCATGGTGACAATATATCTGGATTGATCTTCTTTTAAATCCATTGCTGCGATTGCTGTTTTGTCAGCAAATGGGCTATGTAGGGAGGGAACGGTGCCAAAGTCATTAAAGGCGCTACTAAAAACCCTGTCCATTTCCTGCTGCATACGCTGAATTTCCTGATAAGGATCCCAGTTGCTACTGCCAAACGGTTGATTAAAGAAATTATCGTTCAGGGTTAGGGCCGGGTGATCAGGTTTTGTAGCTGGCTGTTGAGGATCTGGTATTTGGGTAATCGGATCCTGTCCGGCTATCAAGGAGGCTGTCTGATCATCCTTTGATGAGTCAGCCTGTGCAACATTTGTGTTATCAATTGAAATATCGTTTTTACTCGTGATGGTATCCAGCTTGTGTTTCATATCCATCATATACCAGGTTTGAAATCCGGCGACTGCGATCAGTAAGACCATGAGTGCTGAAAGCAAAACCGGTTTTGAGTGATTTGTCTTTTCTTCAGTCATGATTTATCTCCCGAAGCTAGCCTTTTGTATTGCTAGTTTCTTACCAGTTTAAGATAAACTGTATTGATTGATTTAGAGTGATTAAAGTTCAATGTAGAAAAGGCTTTTTTGAAATATTTTTTCGTTAACTGTCAGGTTGAATTTTTGACTTAATCTTCTGTCATAACCCTGTCAGGTGAAGCTGTTGAATTCGACCGCATTTGCGACATAATTTGATGATCTATAAATGCAGGTCTGTATTGGTTTTACTCAGGCCCCTATATTGTGAGCTAGTGGAGAATGGCTGGAGTATGGATGTTAGACCAGGGTTTAAACATTGGGTCAAAGGTCCAGATGAGCGCCATTAACAGCAGGGATAGTCGCCATGTGGGTGCCGCGACTTTTTAACTGCCTGATTCCAGCTAATCTTCGATACCTTCGGCAATGAATCTGCAGCAAGATTTTTGATCTCAAATTATCTATTATTGCAGGGTTAATAATGTTTTCAGTTAACACGGGACTTTCATGAAAAACATACTCATCATCTGTGGTGCCGAGGAATGCGGTAATTCCGAAGGTCGCTTTAATCGTTCTCTGACCGAGGCTGCTGAAAATCAGCTGGCTGAACATCACAGTGTTGATGTTACCTATATTGCCGATGGTTATGATATTAAACACGAGCAGGAGAAGTTCTTTCGTGCGCAGGCGGTGATCTTCCAGTTTCCGGTATTCTGGTTTCATTGCCCATCGTCAATGAAAAAATACCTCGATCAGGTGTACCAACGCGGTGTGTTTTTTGAACGTAAACTACCTTATGGCACAGGGGGCTTGCTGAAAGGTAAGCAGTATCTGTTATCTAGCACCTGGAATGCACCAGAGTCTACCTTTGGTGATGTCACCGCGTTTTATCAGGGGCGTAGTGTGGATGAAGCGCTAATCGCCATGCATCAATCGAATCGATACGTGGGGATGCAGCCGCTGCCCAGTTTCTCTGTGCATAATGTCGTGTCGGCACCAGATTATGCCTTATCTGAAAAGCAGTGGTTACAGCATTTGAGTCGTGTTTTTCCTCAGAGTTAAGCGCTCCTAATCTCTGAACCCACATTGTCGTAACACCACGACGGCCTGCTGCAAAGCGATAAATTGTTGTTTGTCGCCGCCCCGGTCGGGGTGGTGCTGCATCGCCAGTTTACGGTAACGATTTTCGATTTCGCTCAGTGTAACCGGCAGATCTAACCCCATGACCTGTAGCGCCTGGTGTTGTTTTTCATTGGCGAAGTAACGTGTCCAGAACTGACCGAGAAGATTCTGAACATCCTCCACTGTTGTGTCCTTAAGGTTATCCAGGTTGAGATAATGCTCACGTAATGGATCAGGATGCGCAAGTGCAGCATCGCTAGCGTTTGAGTAGGGTCGCAGCAGGATTTTCAGCGCATGAATGTCCAGCCTGCCTGCCTGCTGGTCAAGCAGGTAATCTGACAGTCGATACAATGCATGAAACAGTAAAAAATGGGCACGATACATTTGCAGATCATCGCGGAATAAATCGGGGCCGAATTCATTACTCTGGTCGCGCTGCAAAATCCTGAGGATTTCGTACTCACTGAGGCCCGCCGGGTGCAACTGCAGCAGTTCCCACAACCTGTTTTCTAATTCATATAACATGTTGCAGGATTATAGACGATTTGACTGGTCAGGTTTTACAGGTCATGACCCTACTGCTGCATAGAACGTAAACGGTTCTGATAGCGCCCATTTTTATGCCTTCTACTTTTGCATGAAGCCACAATATTTCTTCAGCAACTTTGCCAGTTGCCGGGTTTCCTCAGCGCTCAGGTCGTTGTCGTGGTAGGTTTTCTCGCCAAAGAAATGGGCCTGATTATCCGCAATAAAGCTTTCTCCCGCAGTCGTCAGACGTAGGCGTACCGAGCGACGGTCCAGGTCGGGCACTTCGCGAGTGACCATGTTTGCCTGTTCAAGCCGCCGAATGGTTTTGGTCATATGGGCGGGTTTGATGTTTAAGGTTTGTGCCAGGCGCCCCTGTCTAATGCCCGGGTTCAAGTGAATTACCCAGAGGATAGAGAATTCTCCCGGTCGCAGCCCGCTGTCGGCGAAGCGTTCGAAAAACCTGTCGTAGACGCGCACCTGCGCGATACGCATCAGGAATCCAAGCGAATCTGCCAGTTCACCGATGTTGATTTCCTGATCGTCACTGAGTAGCGGATTTTCACCCTGTTCGTTTACCATGATTGCACCGGTGCTTTGACCTTGCCTGCACCACGCTGCAGGAAGTCGTTCAAGCGTGCCTCAGCTTCTGGTGTGGTGGCAGAAAACGAGGAGACAAAGCTTTCCATAAACAGCCCGTCATCTGCGCCCATCTGGTTAATGCGCGGCAAAGCGTTGATTACTGCGTAGTTCGAGAATGTTGAGTTTGTTGCTGCTGTTGCGGCCAGTTTGATTGAGGACTCCAGTGCTTCACCCTCTGGCACTACGTATTGTACCATGTTCCAGCGTTCGGCGGTTACGGCGTCAACCGAGCGCCCCATCAGCATCATATCCGTCATGCGCGCGACACCGGTCAGTCGCGCAATTCGCACCGAGCCGCCACCACCGACGAAGATACCGCGTTGTCCTTCAGGCAGGGCAAAGTATGTCGTCTCGTCGGCCACACGTACCTGTACAGAGGCGGCGAGTTCCAGACCACCACCGACTACTGCGCCATGCAGCGCCGCAACCCAGGGGATCGGGCCGAATTCGATCTGAGCGAACACTTCATGCCATTTACGACTGGCTTCAACGCCCTGCATCGGCGTTTTTTTGACGTGCTCGGCCAGGTCCAGACCTGCGCAGAAATGGTCGCCATGACCGAACAGCACAGCGGCGCTCGCTTCGTCACGGGCGCGGCGAACATTGATCTCGATCTCACGCACAAAGCTGTCGCTAATTGCGTTGCGCTTGTGCGGGCGATTCAGTCCGACAAGGGCCACGTTACCACGCATTTCAAAGGTCACCTGTTCGGTTTTGGTGCTGTTACTCATGATGTTTATCCCATTTTGAATTTGAAATTAGTTTACGTGTAAATAGTTTCCACGTAAACTAATTTCTCGCAAATTAATAATAAGCATAGCGGAGGAGCGATGACCGACATAATAAAAGCAGCCATGCGTGAGGTGGCGTTATGGCAGCCCAAAGTGATGAGCGAAGCTCGCTCAGATGGCAGTTTACTGGTCTGGCGCGACGACGCGCTGGGTGATTATCCTGAAAGATTATCTGACCGGATCCTGCACTGGGCCGATGTACGACCAGACCAGACCTGGATGGCGGAACGCGACGCCAGGGGTGACTGGATCAAGGTTAGTTATGGCGAACTGGCCGATCTTATGCCTCGTGTTGGGACTGCGCTATTGGATAATGGACTGTCGGTCGATCGTCCATTGTTGATTCTATCTGGTAATAGCCTGGAGCACGCAATTGCGGCCCTGTCGGCGCAATATGTGGGTATACCCTCGGCTGCTGTTGCTCCGGCCTACGCATTGGTTAGTAGTGACTTTGAAAAGCTACGCGGAATTGATGCTCAAATCACACCGGGTGCGATCTTCGTGCAGGATGCCAGTACCTTTGCCGATGCAATCAGCTGCGTGTTCGATAGCGATATTCCCGTGATCGCTGTGAGCGGATCGCTACCAGACAGACAGGTCCTAAACTGGGCGGAGGTAATCGCTACTACCCCTTCGGACCAGGCCGAGGACGCGCGTCTATCGACCGGTCCCGATACGGTAGCAAAATTCCTCTTCACCTCGGGTACCACGGGATCACCAAAAGCAGTCATCCAGACGCAACGTATGCTGTGCTCTAACCAGCAAATGATACAGAATTGCTTTGCCTATATGCGTGATGAACCGCCAGTGCTGGTAGATTGGGCACCGTGGAACCACGTGGCATCTGGTAACAAGGTGTTCAATATGGCGCTTTACAACGGCGGTACCTACTACATTGATGCAGGTAAACCGACCCCCGACGGTATGCAGGAAACCCTCCGTAATCTGCATGAAATTTCTCCGACCTGGTATTTCAACGTCCCTGCGGGTTTCGAGCGTCTGGTCACCGAAATGGAGCGCGACCAAGCCCTGCGCGACACCTTCTTTAGCAAGGTCAAGCTCATCATGTACGCAGGTGCGGGTATGGCAATCAACACCTGGGATCGCTTACAGGCCCTATCGGTCGCCGCCATTGGTCAGCGTGTGCTACTGGCGACAGGCCTGGGATCTACCGAAACCGCGCCCTTCGCTATCTTTTGCACAGAACCACAGAATGCGCCGGGTAACTGTGGCGTTCCCGCACCGGGAGTCACTATGAAACTCGTCCCCGACGGCGATAAGATGGAGGTGCGCTTCAAGGGACCCAACGTAACCCCTGGTTACTGGCGCGACCCTGAACTCAGCGCACAGGCCTTTGACGATGAGGGCTTTTATCGCATGGGTGATGCGATGCGGTTCGCGGTGCCGGGCGATGCGGCACGCGGTTTCCTGTTTGACGGGCGCACCGCAGAGAACTTCAAGCTACGCACCGGCACCTGGGTTGCAGTAGGCGCATTGCGCACGGCATTGATCGATGCCCTGGGTGGTCTGATACGCGACGCAGTGATCGCGGGCGAAGATCAAGCCGAACTCGGCGCACTGCTGGTTCCTTTCCGTCCTGCGGTCGAGGCGCTGGTGGATGGAGGAGCAGACATGGATGATGCGACGTTATACACTCACCCGGAGCTAATCAGCCGTTTGAGCGACATGTTGCAAACCCTTGCAGCAAAGGCCACAGGATCCGCCAGTCGAGTTATGCGAGCGCTGGTCCTTGATACACCATTATCCTTTGATGCGGGCGAGGTTACGGATAAAGGATCTGTAAACCAGCGCGCTGTGTTGCGCCATCGTCCTGAAATGGTCGAAACTCTGTACTCGGAAAATGATGCTGTGATTCGTATTTATAACATGGGGAGGAAGCGAGCTTGACCGATCATACCACTATCTTGATACCAGGCCTGATCTGTGATGGCGTCGTTTGGGAACCGATTCTAGATCAGCTAGGCGAACAAACTTTTATTGCCGACCTGACCACTCAGAACGACCTAACCGACATGGCCCGCGATTGTCTTGCCCTGTCCGATGGTAATTTGCGGGTTGCGGGGCATTCCATGGGGGCACGGGTTGCGCTGGAGATGGCGCGCCTTGCGCCTGAGCGCATCGAGCGCCTGGCTTTGCTGGATACCGGCATCCATCCGCTGAAAGAGGGAGAACGCGCCAAACGGGACGAGATCGTGGAATTTGCCTATTCCAATGGCATGCAGGAACTGTCAGACCGCTGGTTGCCCGGCATGGTGCACCCGGATCGACACCAGGATGCTGAGTTGATGAATTCACTGAACGCCATGGTCCTGCGCCAGACAGCTGATATTCACGCGCGGCAGATAAATGCCCTTGTAAACCGACCTGACGCTGCGGCCTATCTGCCTGGCATTACCTGCCCGGTGTTGCTGATGGTTGGTCGGCAGGATGCATGGAGCCCACTCTCTCAGCACCAGGATATGCTGAATCTGTTGCCCGATGCACGACTGGTCGTGATCGAGAATGCGGGTCACTTTGCCCCTGTGGAACGGCCAGAAGCCACAGCTGCTGAGCTGGTCCCGTTCCTGACTGAGAGCAGTTGATGCCAGCTATAAAATCTCATGCCTCCTTCAAGGTCAACGAATCATCCCGTATCAACCATTAGTACTTAAGAGCGAGGACCTCAAATGTTTTTTCTGATGCAATGTACCCATTATCCTGACATGGATAGCAGGCGCGAGCAGCTACGCACGGAGCATCGCGCCTGGGTGGCATCCGGCGGCGAAGGCCTTGCCAGGGTACTCGTTGGTAGTGCAACGCAGAAGGATAATGGTGCACCGCTCGGCAACTTCGGGATACTGGAGGCCGATAGTAAAGCAAAAGCCATGGCCTTTGCCGAGGGTGATCCTTTTGCCAGAGGAGGTCTGGTGTCGGACATCAGGCTGACCCGACTGGCGGATGGCTTTCAGGCCCATCGCATCGACCCGATGACCCAACGCTGATTCATCGTTAATTAATCCACGCCAATATGAAAAGCATAAACCACTGAGAACACAGAGGACACAGAGGTTTTTGATGTTAACCACGAAGCACACGAAGGTCACGAAGAGGAGTAAGGTTTTTTCTCTGTGTCCTCCGTGTGTTCCGCCAATAGCTCGGCTCTGGCTTCCTGCTTCGCCCTAACACCTATGTCCATATAGGCGTCCTGCATTATTCTACCTGCGGGCATCCATGCCCTTGAGCTCGACGATCCTTATCGGGCATCCCTCGGTAACAGCTC
>JBNKDE010000008.1:0-249253 GCA_050288105.1 Gammaproteobacteria bacterium | reverse complement strand
GATGTAATAAAGGTCATAGAGCTGTTTCTGATAAGAATCCTTAACCGAAGCGCCGTAGGGATACATTAATTGTGCCCAGCCCGTAATACCTGGTTTAACGAGATGACGATCATGATAATAGGGAATCTCTTTTGCTAAAGCTTCAACAAACTCCGGACGTTCTGGTCGTGGTCCAACAAAGCTCATCGTTCCATTCAATGCATTGTATATCTGAGGCAATTCATCAATGCGAGTTTTACGAATAAACGCACCGACTTTAGTTACCCGGTTATCAGTTTTACTCGCCCAGACAGCTTTACCACCCGTTTCGGCATCGGTGCGCATGCTCCTGAATTTATACACTTTGTAGTGCTGCCCATTTTTCCCCACCCTGACCTGGTGGTAAAAAACAGGGGCAGATATCCCTTCTTCAATTTTGATAGCTATAATGGTCAAAATCATAAACGGTGTTGCTACCATCATTAAGATAAAACTGGCCACCAGATCAAATAATCTTTTGATATAGTCGTTCATCTCTGACTGTTTAAATCCTTCAGAAAAAATCAACCACCTGGGATCTAATATATCCACCCGTATCTGCCCGACTTCTCTCTCAAAAAAACTAACGATGTCTACAACTTCAATACCATTTAATTTGCATTCAACCAGATCGTCAACCGGTATCCGGGCATGTACATCAGAGGTGGCAACAACAATTTCATCCACTCCATTACTGGTAGCATACTCAAACATGCTACCAGGAAGTTTTATCAGCTTACTATCATCAATCACCTGAAGTTGTTTTTGATGTTCAAGTAAAACATACCCCATAATTGTAAAAGATCTTCGATCAGACTTTCTCCTTAAACGAGACTCAATAATATGTGCAGTCTCACCGGCACCATACACCAGAATATTTTTCTTAAATGTCTCGCTATCGACCAGTTCCAGAAAAATTGCGCGAAGTGTCCCAATCGTAAAAAAGGATAAAACACCTGCCAGAACCATGATACCTCTACCAACATACAAATCAGGGAAGATATAGAACAGTAGAACCACGAAAATACTGGATGCAATCAGACTGATTAACAGCCTGAGCAGTATCCCTGACATCCCTTCCCGTATATGACCCTGATACAATCCTGTGGCAAGCATAACAATGGGCGTTATTACCGCAAGGATTGATGCCTGCATCCACAGGCCATCAGCCATGCTTAAGAAAGTATCGGTCGAATTAATGTATCTCAGATAACTTGAAATATAGACTGAAAAAAAGATCAGGCAAACTTCAACCGATAATAAAATTAGAAATGGTGTTTTTAGATATGATCTGAAAACCCGAACTGACGTCATGCCGGGGCAACCCTTGAAAAATGATTTAAAGTTATTCTATCTAGTGAATAATTCTATCATGATTCGAGGATTTAATCAGAGGAGATAAGGTTCCAAGGATAAAAAATGCCAGAACTGAGGCAAGGATCACGATTATAAAACTCTGTGAAACAAATGGTATGAAATGTCCTGCCAGCAGCAATATTACTGCACCAGCAACAAGACCAGAAACATTACCCAATAAAATTTTAAAAATTCTTTTTGTATAGTGCATATTGTCAAAAATTAAACGTCTAGCCAAACGCAAACAGACAAATACAACGAGTACATAAGCAAATAGATCAAACAAGACCTGAGTCGTCAGGCGAATATCCATAAGCCCCACAAACAACAAAAAAGACACACTGAGTACAGCCAGATCAGCCAGTCTAGATCCCAAACTTGATTTACTAATGATTGAAGGTGACATATTCCATATCCACTATAGATTGTTTTGACAGCATTTTAGTCCTGGCTGCCAAGCTTTCTGTTAAGCAGCTCACATTAAAAGCAAGCTGTTTATTTAGCCGCTTACTATATCACCAAATATCAGGTTAGATGTGAAATAACTCACAAAGGGAGGGCAACTATTACCTCTTACTGTTTGGTAAAAATCTCCCAATTCGACTCAAAACATTGGAAGGGAGAACGCCTTTTTTCCTGATTCTGAACTGGTTTAACCCTGATTTTTGTGCAGACATGTCCAGCACACTAACCAGGGCAGGATTTAGTCCTGGTTTATGCTCCAGATCAAGATCAGTTTCGTATTGACCTTTCCAGCTCACATTCACACTGCCCTGTATGCCTAAAAGACTGTCTCGGTCGCTGATTTTAATATCCAGGCCGTTACTGCTGCTGTTTACTTCAGCGGCATAGTTCCCAATCACCTGCTTCTCGCCCTCTATACGCGCTTTATTCCAGTCAACTGTTGCTGACAGCGCTTCTAATTTCTGCGCAGCGTTTAATTCAAGTTGCGCAATTTTTACGCTAAAGGTGCCACCAGGTTTTACCAGAAGATTAGGTATCTGCGTAAAAACAGTATTTGGAATATCAACCTGGCTATCATAGATTTGCAAAGAAGCGCTCAGGAGCGAACGTTCCAGATTAAGATAAATCCCATCTTCGTCAGATATTGCCTGATAACAAATCGCAAGCTTTATAAAACATGTCGGCTTTAGTTCGAAAGTCAGGTCAGATACTGGATATCCCTGCACTTCAAGCCTGCTTACCCTCCCTTTGCTAAGGCTCCCCTCTACCCCTGCCACAGCTACATTCTGTGGTAACTGAATAAAATGAAACAGCTGGATCGCAGGGACATTTAGCAAAGCACCGAATAAAAATGCTAACAAAAATGTTGTCGTGACCAGGGTGATTTGTTTAGCGCTCATGAAGTTTCCCTGCTATTTCTCAGGATGAGGCTTGCATTCACAACACCATTGTCCGATTGCGGTAGAATCCGCACTTCCTCAATCACAATCGATGACTCCAGAGCAACCAGGAAGTTCAGTAGCTGGTTAAAGTCTACATCAGATAAGCGCACACGCACTGAATGTTTGAGAATAGGAGTCATCTGCTGCAGGTTTTTTTTCAATCCTGCGCGCGTAATCTGGCCGTCTATATAGGTTGCGATACTGCCTTTTATCGCCCTGACTGCGCCAGAACCCCCTCTCGGCAAGCGCGCAATGGCCTGTTGCATCCAGTTTAAATCTTCCTGTGCCTGCACCGTATCTTCAGAAATCTGTTGCGTGTGGCTGAGTAGTGGCTGGATCAGGATAATATCCAGCAATACGTACAGCAGCACAATGCCGGCAATCACGACGATCAAACGTTCGCGCAGACTGATTCCATCCCACCAGGTTTTCATGCGTCTGACTCCATAATGAGGCGGCCTGTCGTTTTTTCCGGGTTAATATTGACGTTATCGATGCGCGCTTTAAAGCTCGATTGAGGCAACTTGCTCCTCAAGGTCTCCAGAGATTTCAAATCCTTACTTTCCAGATCAACGATCAGACTGGATTTCTGGAATTGAATTTTTCCTAGCTTCAACTCGCTTATTCCCTGTTTCAAACGTACAAATTCGTATAGTTGGTCAAGAAAGCCGGTTTGCTGGGCTCCTTGCTGGTTATCGGCAAGAAACCGCGTTAGCGCAAGTCGGGGATTGTCTGACTCTGCCAGTTCGGGTTGATATTTTTGTAACAATTCGCGCTGCTGTTGCAGCAGATTATTCAGCTTATTCGTCTGCTGCCACACACTGATCACCGTATCTGAGATAAGTACGAGGAGCAGCAAGGCCAATGCCGCGGCGGGCCACTTCCAACGCTGTAAAACACTAAGCCATTGATGAGAGCTCTGATATTGCTTCTGCTTCAGGTTTAGGCACTGAGATTCATTAACCTGCTGTGACAGTAACTCGATATCCGGTTGAGGCACCACTTCTACATTGCTGATACTCAACGCTTCACTATCTAAGCCATAAACGACAACAGTTTGTTGTTTCTGATCTGAATGTTTCGAAATTAAAGAGATTACCGAGTTTAATGCAGGCGATTCGCAATACAGGCCTTCATGTTGCGCAGTTCGAACCAGATACCCATTACGCGACTTACAGATAGCAGCAATATCTGTACCCTCATTACGCCAGGGGCACAGATAGACCTGAGGCAAAATCATCCTCACCTGGATATGATGCTCCGCCAGCAGCATGCTGAGGTCGTTCATTTTCTGTTGATTGATGACTGCGACAGGTACCGAGTCATCTGCCTGTTGAGGCATGATGGCGAAAAAGCAATCCTCAATATCTTCCGCCAGTTGATCCTCAATCGCATAGGCGATGGCATTCAACTGCTGCTTGGATGCACGCGGAGGCATTTGAACAGAGGTGATGAATAACATTTGCTGCGGAATATAAACCGAAACCGCCGTTCCAGCGGCGAAGGTCCGACTGAGCTGTTCAATCTCAGCATGACCGGTTTCCAGCGTCTCAGTCTCTGAATTATACCGGCACCAGTCGAAGCGCTGCAGACTTGCATCGTGAAAAAGTATCCGGTTTATGTTCATAAAAAACTTCCCAAACTTCTCGTTAGCACCTTAGAACGTCCATTTCCATCACGATATATCATTGAATTAAGCGTTACCGATTTTTCGTAGCGAGTCACAACACCTGTTGCCAGAAAGTAGGATGTAGCCACCGAAAGATAGTCTTTTTGTTTTTCATCCAGCACGATTTGCATGCGCGTTGCAAAATCATCCACACTGCTAAAGGCATCCTTATCTCTTTCATCGATAAACTCCTGCCCCGTCTTACCCAGCTCCAGTGTCTCGAATATCTGAGCTGGCATGGTATTCAAATTTAAAGCCGTGCCTTCTGGAAGTGCGGTTAGAAACGGTTTCAGTTTTATATACATCTCATCATCGATCCCCTTAACCAGTTTCAGTTCACTGATATCCGCCATTAAACGGTTGGCGGCACGGTAGGGAATTTCAAGAGCCGTATAATAATCATCTTCAGCGCCGTCGGGAACCGTTGGTTCGGTATTTTGATCAATCCAGTCGATTAATGCAGGAATAAATTCAGCATTGACTTCCAGATCCTTACACAGCCGAGTTAACTGTGCCTTGGTCGCCTCAAAGGTTAACAGGTTATTCACATTCAAAAGCCCCTGCCCGTCCTGGATAGCGCCAGACAGATAGCCGCCCTCGATCGGAAGGGCTGGAATTCCAATTGCCCAGTCCTCCTGCAGGTGGTCAATCTTGGAATCCCGAGCATCCTTGTTTAAAAACAACCGGGCATAATCTTCCAGACCGACGCCATAAAGTAAACCCGCATCATATTGCTGTAGATTAGCGGTTTTACGTACACTAAAAGACTGTTCATGCACCAGGGACACTGCCGTCACTGTGGCTATCGCCACGACCAGCATCGCCATAATCAGTGCGATACCACTTTGTTTTTGCGCATTACTCAAAAACATTAGGTACCTCAAACACTCTTGTGACGAGACCGAACCCTTTGACGTTCAGGGAGACTTCCACCGCGACAGGAATCAAGCTGGTTGTAGTGCCATCATCGACCGGCCAGGCATCCATTTTTTCGGTATCTGTAGTCACCAATCGAACTTCAAAATCTTCCACATCGTCCAGTAATGCCTGTTTTACCTGCTGTTCGCTATACCCCTGATCCAGTTGCAGCGTGTATTCTCTCATCAATTTCTTATCATCCAGCCGGTACGCCACGCGCTGTAACTGGCTGCGCGTCTGCTGTAGCAGATTGGCCCAGCCATTATGGGTAAACTGCAGGACATTGTCGTTTAGCATAAACTGCTCCTGCTCATCACCGTATTGATCACGTACTTTTCTATTGATTAACTGAGAGAGATCTTTTCCCATATAACCCAGCGCAAACTGGATATCCGACAGACGCTGCTGAGCGTTGCTGATACGCTCTCCCGCGCGTCCGACCTGGATCAGGTTGGTCATCGCGATTGTGCCAATCACCGCAAAGATACTGACCGCAATCAATACCTCAAATAACGTAAAACCATAAATAGAGGCGGGCTTTTTGATCACAGGTTCCCCATAAACCCCGACAGTGTCACCAGGGGTTTTTCTTCATCAAGCCGGGAAACCTGCACATTCAGCCGTTTCATATTGACATCATCGGTTTTGATAAAGTCAATCTTCCATTGCCACTGCTGCCCTGCCATCTCAACCTCGCCCTGTTTGTTGGAGGAGCTTGACCACTGGTGTTTTGCACGTACCAGGGCGAGCTGATTCATGGCAATCCAGCCAGCCACAGTTTTATCTCTCAAATACTGTGCATTCAAATTAGATGCGGTCGTATTTTCGACAATCGCACCCAGCGCAATGGTAATGATGGCCAGTGCAACCATGATCTCTATCAACGTAAAACCCTTTTTGTGCGCAGCGATCACTGGACCACCAACGCAGGGCCTTCACTACTGATATCGCCCAGCAAATTGCCCTTGATGACTGCGCTCATTTCATTTTCAGGGTCGTCTATATGCCACTCAAACGGAGTCATTTCTCCACTGGATAAAATGAGAATATGCGGATCCGGCTTATCTTTTTTCTCGATCTTTACAATCTGATTATCAATAATCAATTCATCGCGAAATGGGTATTGGCTATTCAGAGACAGTAGAAACTTATCATCGCTGGGTAACCAGTCCTCACCGTTATATACCAGCACGACATATCCACCCGGAGCAAGTGACAGGGCATAATTATTGTCATTCAAAATCGCTTCCTGCATGAGCAGCTTAAGCGTTTTCGCAACCCGAGTGGTATGCTTTTTCAACAGTTCCTGCGGACGATTTAAATTGGTATTCAACAATATCGTCGACGTGATAATCGAGATTACGGCAACCACTACCAGGATTTCCAGAATAGTGAAACCGCGTTGAGAATTCATGACGGCATCTTAGAGGGTATCGATATTCCAGCTACCAATATCCGCATCAGACCCGGTACCACCTTCCTGCCCATCCGCACCATAGGAAAAGATTTCTATCTCGGCCCCGTCTCTACCTGGTTTTGCGTACTGGTAGTCGTTACCCCAGGGATCCTTACGTAATTTTTTAACATAGCCACCTGATTTCCAGTTTTTAACCTCTTCACTGGGCTGGGTCACTAATGCCTGTAACCCCTGTTCGGTAGTAGGGTAGGTGAAATTGTCCAGACGATACAGTTCAAGCGCTGACTCCAGCACCTGAATATCATTCTTCACCTTGCTGATACGCGCATCATCGGCCCGTCCGGCGACTTTGGGTGCGATGTAGGCTGCCAGAATGGCGATGATCGTGATTACCACAATAATTTCCAAAAGAGTAAAACCAGATTGACGCTTAATCATGAAATTCCTGTCTGTTTATTTAAAGGTAGCAATTTAATCGTTTTATCCATCAGAGCGATGACTAAAGCAGTAATCACTCCATAAAGGTGTGCTTCGACCAGCACGGGTACACCAATCAGATCGGTAGAGGTAATTTTAACAGATGACCATGAATCTAAAATTATTTTTAACACAACTACCGCCAATAATAGCGAAGACATCAAGCGCTGTTGTGGCCATGAATGGATCGCAGCCAGTACATACACCCCAAATAAAACACCTGAAAACCCGACATACCAGCCGATTTGAGGCTGCAACCACCAGAAAGCAGCAGAGATACCTACGCTTAACGCAATGATACGCCACAGCCATTGCAGCAGTTTCCAGCCAGGCTCAGTTAATGCCACGCATAACATAAAACCCGCCATATTGAGCGCAAAGTGTACCCAGTTAGCATGCACCCAATGCCCGCTTAGAAAGCGCCACCATTGATGCTGGTGTATCAATACCGTCTGGTATCGTAATAACTCTGGCCCCACCAACTGAAAAACCAGCATCAACAGTATTAAAACTACCACCGGACGCCACTGCAGCATACGCGATGACATACTTACTGAATCAGGTCGTTCATGTCAAAAATCGGTAACAGGATGGCCAGCACGATAATCAACACTACCAGCCCCATCACCAGAATCATTGCTGGTTCAAATATACCCAGAAATACCGCAGTGACACCTTCAAACTCGCTTTCCTCAGCTTTAGCTGAGCGTTCAAGCATCTCACCCAGTTTTCCGCTAGCCTCACCATTGGAAACCAGCTGGATAACCAGCGGGCTAAAGTATCCGGTTCTGGTGAGAGCCTCTGAGATACTCGCACCTTCCCGCACGCTTTCAGCCGCCTGTTGCACGCTCTGGTTAATGCGGCTGTTATTTAACACCTCAGTTGAAATATTCATTGCGTCCAGTGCTGGGACGCCACTAGATACCAGAATACTCATGGTTCGTGTAAAACGAGAGGTATTCGATAGCCGAACCAGATAACTAATCATCGGTAATTTGAGATAAAAACGATCCCTGAGTTCACTTAAAACTCGAATTTGCATGAGTCGTGAATAAACCACGGCAAATAGCAGGATCGATACAATCAACTGCAGTCCATAGGCTTTAAAGAAGTCCGAAACCTTAATCAATCCCTGGGTAATTATTGGCAATTCCTGATCAAAGCCTTCAAAAACCTGGATGATCTGAGGCACGACAAAGGTTAATAACCCGCTTACCAGTAAAAGTGATACCACAGTCAGTAATACAGGATAAATCAATGCCAGTTTGGTTTTCTGTTGCAGTGACTGACGAGACTCCATGAAATCAGCCAGACGCTCCATCACCACATCCAGCAAGCCTGACTGCTCACCGGCATGCACCGAAGCGCAGTACATGGCGTCAAAGACTCTTGGGAAATCGCGTAAAGCATCGGACAGCGCATAGCCTTCCAGCACACGTGAGCGGATTGACAGCAGCACTTTACTAGCCTGGGCTTTATTGGTCTGTCTGGAGACTGCGTGCAGTGCAGACTCAATCGGCTGGCCCGCACTAATTAGCGTGGATAACTGTCGAGTAATCAGCGATAGTGTGGCAACCGAGATCTTATCGCGCCGGGCTTTTCCAGGCTTGCTATCCTGTTGCTCGGATACAATCTCCAACTCCACGGGCGACAGCCCCATACCGCGCAATTGCTGCCGTGCCTGTTTCGCAGTGTCAGCCTCAATCAGCCCTTTCTTCCGAGTGCCTTTAAGGTCATATGCCAGATATTCGTAGGCTGCCAAGATTCCAATCCCTGCTTTTACGATTCACGTGTGACACGGAAAACTTCATCCAGCGAGGTGATCCCTTCTTTCACCTTGCGTAATCCATCGTCAGTAATACCTTTTGACTGGGTTCGGCAATAGTTTTCAATCTTCTGTTGAGACTCCTGATCGTGAATCATGCTTGCCAGCTGAGCATCAATATCGATCAGTTCATAAATGCCGGAACGGCCTTTATAACCTAGCTGTACACAGCTATTACATCCGACTGCCTGATAGATCGTCTGTGAATCAGTAAAACCGTATTTCTCCCGCTCCTGCGCAGACAGGTCTAATGGCTGTTTGCATTCAGGGCAAAGATTTCGCACCAGTCGCTGCGACATGATTCCCAGTAAGCTGGATGATAAAAGAAACGGTTCTATGCCCATATCCTGTAGACGGGTTATCGCACCCACGGCCGAATTGGTATGCAATGTAGACAGAACAAGATGACCGGTTAAACTCGCCTGCACTGCGATCTGGGCAGTTTCACTATCGCGAATCTCACCCACCATCACCACATCAGGATCCTGGCGCAATATCGCCCGGAGTCCCTTTGCAAAAGTCATATCAACCTTGGTATTAACGGGAGTCTGACCTATTCCATCAAGATCATACTCAATCGGGTCTTCCACGGTCAGGATATTACGTTTATTGTTGTTCAGGGCACTCAACACTGCATATAAAGTCGTCGTTTTACCCGAGCCCGTAGGTCCGGTAACCAGAATAATACCGTGAGGTTTTTGAATCATTTTTCTCAGGCGTTTTTCATCATCACTATTCATACCCAGATGCTGCAGGTTTAAACGCCCCGCCTGTTTATCAAGCAAACGCATAACGACGCGCTCGCCATGTCCGGAAGGTAACGTAGAAACCCGAATATCAACCGGACGCCCCGCAATACGAAGCGCAATACGACCATCCTGAGGCAAACGTTTCTCCGCAATATCCAGCTTTGCCATTACCTTGATACGAGAAACCAGCAGCGCGGACACCTGACGCGGAGGTTGGATCACTTCACGCAGCACACCATCAACACGAAAGCGGATGGACAGTCGAGTTTCAAAGGGTTCGACATGAATATCGGAGGCATTTTCCTTGATCGCTTCAGTAATCAGGGCGTTAATCAGGCGGATGATAGGCGCATCGTCATCACTTTCCAGCAGGTCCGCAGGCTCGGAAAGCGCTTTTGCAACATCCTCAAGTGCCAAATCTCCTCCTAACTTATCAACGTCAAACATATTTTTTTCTTGCTGACTCTCGAACTGCTGCCGCATATGCTGGTCGAAAGATTCGTCATTTAACTCGGTTACTGAAAGAACAGCCCCGTAAACACGCTGAGCTTCAATGATACTTGTAATTTCGGTACCTTTACGTACATAAAGGTCAATTCCATCTGCATTGTTTTCTGAAATCAGAACACCGTGTCTTTTTGAAAACACGTAGGGAAGAATTTTAGAATCCGGCATAAATTTACAAGTTAACTATACTATGGAATAGATAAATATTGGAAAAAGCATCAATATTGAAGGTACTTTTATAGTGAGTTTTCTACCCCTATCAATGAAAGCATAAGGCTCCTGAAACATCTTATCGATCTTAAGATAGAAATAAAACATAGGCACTAAAAAGCCAGTATAAACAACCCATCCAAAATTACCATGGTCCTTTACTAAATATGGAACTTCAAAACCCCAATTGTGAGCAACTATGACTATGATAAAAATTCGCACCCAATTCGTAAGCAACGAAATAGAAATTGTGGTTATAAATGCAAAAAATATCTGCCTGAAATTAAATTTACTTAGCAAACTATATAGAAACAAGAGTACTAAATTTACTGATAGAAATTTAAACCCACTACAGCCCTCTTCAATTACAAACTGCCCTCTTGGAATAGCAAAGGAATTTTCCTGCACTAAAACAGGGATATTAAAAAGGCTTATTAAGCCTTCAAGCGCAAATATTGCTGCAGATTGAAGAGAAGGAATGAGCAAAGAATAATATGGAAAAGGCAATGACAGCAGTAAATATAAACAGGTAATAGCAAGAGTAGGAAGAATACCTGGTCCTGCTGAATAAAACCATATGGAACCCAGCAATAAAATTGGGATGAATACGGAATGGTCTGTTTTGAGAAAAAATAGACAACAAATAATTACGAATAAAAATAACGCATCAAAAATATTGGTACTTTTAGATGTGATCACCCCTAAATCTAAAGAGCGAAAAAATATAAATAAGGCGATAGCCCATATTCCGGTATCTTTAGATATATATGCTCCATCAGAAAATGATTGGGTAAAAATCGTATTGAAATCTTTAAAATCAAGCAAAAAAATTAAGCACAACGTGCCAATAAAATAATAGTATTGTACAAACTTGAGTGATTTAAGATCTGCGGAGTTATTATCCATATATTTAATTTAACAAGTCACTATTCTTAAGGTTTTTACAATCAACTATTTTTAAATTTTACTTCAGATAGTCCTATATTTTAATTTTACGGTTACATCGATTGCTCAAGTTTTGAACTTGCAATAATAATCTAGTCCTCAAATCATTCAACACGAAAACCAACACGCATATGAAATTGCAAAAAAAAGCCCCTATATAAGGGGCTTTAGTAATCGTAACGACTTAATAAAAATTAAGCTTTTCTTAAGCGTCGGGCAAAACCTAAGCCAATCAGACCTGCCCCGAACAAACCCATCAACGCAGGTTCTGGTGCAGAAATCCCTTTAGCAGTTAGAGTAGCATCCTGGAAAATAAAGTCACCGCTTAACGCAGTCAGGGAAACGCTCATTATACCATCCAGTGAAAGGTCTACCCAACCAGAAAAGCTTGCCCCAATATTCACGTCACTAAAATCTATCTCAAATAGACTATCGCCAGTTAAACCAGCTTGATCAAAATAAGCCCACTCAGCTTTCCAGTCACCGCCATTATCATCAGTCACACCTAATGATATACCGTAATTCCAGATTGCATCAGTTGCAGGGTTATAACCGTCTTGAGTGATATCAAAGTCCCAACCGATAGAATGAGTCGCATACCTACTGCTACTTAATCGAATATCTGCAGGATCATAAGTATCTGTCCAGGTCATTGGAATCATGCCTGCATTTGCTGTAACAAAGCTACCTAGCAATAAAAGTGTTGCAAAAAGTGTTACCTTTTTCATTTTCCAGTCCATCTCTCTAGTTTAAAGTAGTAAATTTAATACACATATCACTCCAATAATAATATTTCTTTATTAATCAACCAGTTAAAGGAATAAATAATTTTATAGATAACTCGTCTTGTAAGATTTATCAGACTTTTGATCAGAGCATGTAAATTTATTCTTACACCCAACCAAATACTACGACTCAAATTCAGACAGCCTTTCTTTGAGCAACTTGTCTGGAATATTTTTAATTGCATCCTTTAAAAGCAAGACAGCAGCGTCATGTTGATCATTTTTGTATAAAGCAACTGATAAAGTATCAATAACTTCAGCGCTATCTGGATAAAGCTGATGAGCTTTCTGTGCGTACTTCAAGGATTTTTCCAAGTCTATATCCAGCAAACACCATGCATAATTGTTTAAAATTTCTTTATCATCAGGGTAATGGATAATTAGTTTTGAAAAGTGATCTGCCGCTAACTTTATATCTTTAGGTATATACTGGTTAGCAACAAAGCGTCTAAACAGCCACATTTCAGGAAATTTATCTAACCATCCATCAGCCTCAGTCAATTCACGATCAGAAATAAAATGTCTTTCCATTAACTTACTTCGATAGAGTTTGATAAGTGTAGATTCATTAGGCGAATTCAGAACGTTTTGCTTATATAGCTTAACCGCTTCAGAATACTCACGATTCAGAAACGCAACATCTGCAAAAATGTCATTCGCTAAAAACTCCCGACCATTTTTCTTCAGGAAAGCCGCCATCTCATTTGCTTGTTTAAATTGCTTTAATGAAAGGCTGCCTTTAGCAATCATTGGCGCTGTTAACAGGCTCACACCGTCCTCTTTTCTGACTCTTTCCAATAGATTTTTTAATTGCCCAGACTTATTGAACTGCTGATAATACGTAAACAAAATTTGTGCAATTTGCAATGAGTATTCATGTTGAAATAAATCTTCTATTTGTTTAACACTCTCTTCAGGAGCTCCCTGATTTTCACTTAAAGCTTTTAATAAAATTACTCTGCTATCGTTCACCTGATCAAACTGTTGTAAACGTTGAGCCGACTTCTCAAGCTGTCCGGATCTGAAATCAATAGAGGCCAATAACAACTGTACTGCACTATAATCTTGATGATCATCTGGGATTTGTTCTAACCTACTAAAAAATTCGATGTCTGAATTGGTTGCTAAAAACTGATAAATCAAAGCAAGAATCTTCGTATTATCTCCTTCCTGATTGAGTGCGTTAATCAAACAATCGAAACCTTTCTTAATCTGTTTGTTCGCGATATATAGACGCGCTAGCGTAGAATAGTCCGCCTTATTTCCGCGGTCTTTAACAACCTCCTTATATTCAGATATTGCTCCTTCCAAATCGTTTTTCTTTAATAAAATCTGAGCTGATAATTCTCTTTGTAAAACAGTATCATTTAAAGAAACCAGGAATTGTTCCGCCCTCTCTGAATCACCATTTTCCAAATAGCTATTAATAATTAATCGATTCAACTTAGGTGAGTTATCGTTTTTTTTACTGAAATCTTGAATAAGTCGATCAAACTGCCTTAATTTATAAAGTATTTCTGCATAATCCTCTTTTTGACTAATCTGAAAACTCTGATCATCAAGTGAGATACCGCTTATTAGTTTACGTGCTTTTTCTTTATCACCTGTCGATATAGTGGCTTTCGCCAAAAGCAACCTGGACAAATTATCATTCGTATCTTCTGCCAGGTAATCAACAACCGCTTTGGGATTTCCGGTATTAAAATAGGAAGTTGCCAACAAAAGCTTATATCTAGGATCAAGATTTTCTTTAAATTTATTTAATGTAGAGATCACGGATTGATAATCTCTTTGTCCAAAGTAAGCGAAGGCAAGCAAAAGATTAGACTGAAGATTATCGGGATTTGCCTTCACCATACCTTCTATGCTTTTTATTGCTGCTTTATAATTGGCTGTTTTCAAGTCATTGATAGTATTCTTAAAAACGGCGTATCCACTACCCTCATGATTTTTTAAGAATGCCTGGTTTATAGCATCCGCCTCCGCGAATTTACCAAGGGCCACATCAACCCGAACCAATATTTCAACAGTCTCAATTTTTCTTCGCGAAATCATATCGGATTTATCTTTAAGTCGCACCTCAAGAAGCACTTTTTCTGCATCTTGATACTTGTTCAGAACATATAAAACTTTCGCAAAAATAAGCAGCTCATCTACAGAAAAATCACCTCCTTGATGATATGCTTCATATAATTCAATATATTTCTTATTTTCATATTGAGCCTTTAACAAAAATTCTCTGGCTTGAATTGATTTCAAGGCTCCTATTCTGGATTTCAACTCTTCAAGATCATGGTCTCTCAAATATTCTATCTGTATCTTTCTCAGTAATTTTTTATCAGAATCTGCCACAAACACATCAGGAATAATTGCTGCTGCTTTATCTATTTTTTTGTTGGCAATTAAAATATCAAGCAATAACAGTTTGCACTCACTTGAATCACATCCCAGTGCTCGTGCTTGCCTAATATTTTCTTCAGCTTCAGATAGGTATTCCAGATCAAAATATATCTTGGCTAGCAAATAATGCGCATCTTTATTACTCTGATTTTTTTTTATTTCATTTTGAAGCGTTATAATAGATTGAGAATATGACCCGTTTTCTGCATAGAACTTTGCTAAGTCAATATTATCCAATGATTTTGATGTTGGTTTATCACAGCCTGACAATAAAATAAGGCAGGAGATAAAAATAATAGAAAAGGTTTTCATAAAATATTTAGCCACTTATTTTATGCTTTTTAAGCAATTCATAAACTCTTTGACGAGAGATACCCAAAAGCTTTGCTGTTTCCAAAACATTGTTATTATTTGCTTTCAACGCTTTTAAAACGGTCTTGATTTCCGCATTATCTTTTGCCTGTTTAAGAGTAGGAATATCATCACAAGTTTCTTCCTCGTTAAAAATATGTTTGTCAGTTTTTAGCTCAAGATCATCTAGTGAAATATAATCCGAATCAGACAAGATAACAGCTCGATTTATCTGATTGGATAATTGCCGGACATTACCTTTCCAGCTTGCTCGCTTAATGGCAGATAAAGCCGAATCGGTAAATTTAAGATTGTGCTTACCATGAGATGCTGCGAATTTTCCCAATAAATGTATCGAAATGAGCTCAATATCATCACCTCTTTCACTTATTTCTGGCAAATTAATTTCAATTTCATTGATTCTATACAATAAATCTTCCCTAAATTGTTGCCTGGCAATTAATTCATCTAGATCTTGATGTGTGGCAGAAATAATTCGAACATCGACAGAAATATCATGTTTACCTCCTAATCTTTGAATAGATCTTTCCTGAAGAAAACGCAAAATCTTTGATTGTAGGTCATACGCCATATCACCAATTTCGTCTAGAAAGAGTGTTCCCGCATTCGCTTGTTCAATCTTTCCTATAGTTTTTTTATTAGCACCTGTAAAAGCGCCCTTTTCATATCCAAACAATTCACTTTCGAGTAAAGCCTCAGGAATGGCTGCACAGTTAATCGCAACAAACGGTTTCTCTTTTCTATCGCTTAAAATGTGAATTGCGCGTGCTATAAGCTCCTTTCCCGTACCACTAGCACCGTGTATATAGGTCGTCGCAGATGTTTTAGCTACTTTCTTAACTCGTCGCGCAATTTCTTGCATGATAGTGGACTGACCTACTACACCAGGAAGTACAAACAGAGATTGATCAAAAGACCTTTCCCGTTGGTGATTATTATTTTGAGACTCCAGCCCATGTAGAAAAAAAGCTCTCTCAATAATCATTTTTAATGTTTCTACTTCGACAGGTTTGCTAAAGAAATCGTGAGCGCCAAGACTAACCAACTCTATCGCATCCTTTTCATCCCCCTGTCCAGTCATCACTATGATGCGCGTATTTGGATAGGCCTTTAAGATTTGTTTTACTGATGCTTTCCCCTCACTAACACCTCGCTCATCAGGGGGTAAGCCCAAATCATGAACTACTACTGCAGGAATTGTTTCTTTAAAAAGTTTTTGCGCGCTCTTACGATTGCTTGCGATAAGGACCTCATAATCCGACTTCAACGCCCACTTTAGTTGCTTTTGAAGCCCTGGATCATCTTCAACGAGAAGGATAGTTTTATTCGACGTCATAAATTATATCGGTATAACCACACGAACCTGAGTCCCTTCTCCAGGTACGGATGAAATATCAATTTTACCATTCATCTCATCTAATATTGTTTTTACATGATACATACCTACTCCAAGGCCATGATCCCGTCTACTACTGGAAAATGGTTCAAATAATTTATTCTCAATGAATGTTTGCTTCATTCCTTCACCGCTGTCATTCACATCAATGTGTAAATCCTGATTTAATACAACAGAAATTTCTACCACCTGCTCAGGCTGAGAGGCTTCGACTGCATTTTTCAATAAATTTTCAACGACTACCGTTACATTGGTATCCAGGGTGGGGTTTTTATTTTCAGGGTTTTCATATATAAAAATTATACGACCTTTTGCTAACCGGACTTGTTGTTCAATGAAGTCAACTAATTTGTCAAAACTAGCAGAATTTTTTGTGGGATTTAGTGATTTGTATCTAAGTTGAGAAATTAGATTCACTAACCTTTGAGTGGAATGCCCAATGGTTTCGTGAAAATCATCTAAAAAGTCAGGATCACTCTTATACTTATTAAAATTTTCATACGCAAGTTGCTGCTGAGCGACAATATTTTTTAAATCATGTGCCAGGAAAGCTACCGTTTTATTGAATGCCGCTAACTTCTCCTTACGTTGATTCTCAGTTTTATGTCTAATCTCCCAAAGGCGTATTGCGAATTCAGCACTGACAGTTTGATACAACTGTATGGAGGCTTCATCCAGATTGATAGTTTTAGTATTCAACCTCAACCAGCACACTCCAATCAGGTCACCTTCGACATTTAACGTAATATAAAGGTCATTATCTTCAGGAGAAGCTCCAATACTGGCGAAGATACCGTTTGAAATCTGGGTTGCCTCATTCAATATTGTATCCAGATCATCTAAACTATCAGCAAAACCATTATCGGTTGATACCATTTTGCTCATCCTGCCTTGTTGATACAGATAAAGGGCAGACTGATGTGCATTCACTCGCTGTTGGTAATAATCCAGTATGCGCAGATAAATCCCTGCCTCATTTCGAGTGATTCGACTGACATTATCCCATTCTTTTTTATAGTCATTTGGGTCCCCATAGAAATAAGATCTCAGAAAAAGAGATAATTCTGACCTCAGGAAATTTGACAGGAAAAGGGCTCCTCCAATTGTCAACAATATAATGAAAAATATAGCTTGATAAAACTCACTGAGAACTTGACTGAAATAGAGATCGATCATCCTGAGGATACCTGCAATAATTAAAACTATTCCAGCCAGAATCAGGAAATACTGTAATTGATTTGTGTTATCTTGATTAAAATGACTTGTCATTGCCTTAGATGATCGATTAATCGAAATAAACAAAAAAAGTGGCAAGGGGACGTACACTAATAGAGATAGATAGTGGAGAAATAAACTCAGTTCTTCTTGTAGTAATAATTGATAAAGGGTGAGTAAGTTTACCCCTGCAATTATAGCCAGCCAGAAAATCATATGTTTATAAACAAATCGATATTCAGATTTCAGACATCGTATAATATTTTCCAGGTAATACATCATTGCCATAGCAATTAATAGCCCGGCTAAATACAACGTACCTTCATCAAAAGGCATAGATTGTGCTATTTCATCAATATGGTATCCAAAAGCAAAAATCAAGATTAGAAGTATATTTACACCATAAACTGAAACAAATTTTATCGGCTTGATACCAGGAATTTTAAGGTAAACTGACTGAATATATATTGCCCAGCCGAATAAACTTAGAACAATACTGTAAAAATTAGGATAATAATTATCGCTAGCGTAATTATTAACGATAGATTGAACTTGCCAGATTAAAGTGAATAGAATGGCTAATAAAAACACATAATCTGTTTTTATCCCCCTGAAAAAAATGATAGCCAGGAAAAACAAATGGCACATGATAATAAGTAAGTGGAGAAAAATAATTTCCAATCTTAATCTACCTAAGGATAACTGGACCTGATATAAGTCCTCGTACAAATTGTAAGAAATAAACTCTTATATAGATACACTAATGTCGGGTTACAACTAAAAAAGTGTAAAATTGCAACTCATGTCAATGTATTACAGATGAAATCAGATTTTAGATTTAAACTGCCCTTCAGCAGAATTGGTCTTTTTTCGGTTTTCAGAGTCGAAAAAGCTACATCAAATTGGGAAAAATGCTAATTACTATGATCATGGATTTTCGACTTAGAAAACCTTCTATCTCGTAGTGGAGCGATGCGTAAGAATCTATCAGGTCCAAATTCTTACTTGCGCCGATCAGCAGCGCAGAAACTTGCATGAGGTGCTATATAACTTCCCGCCCCCCCCTTCAATAAGAAATTGGAAGATAAACGGGTTTCGTAGGGCTCTTGATAAATATCAGAGGCATTTTCCTTGATCGCTTCAGTAATCAGGCGGATGATAGGCGCATCGTCATCACTTTCCAGCAGGTCTTCAGGTTCGGAAAGCTCGCGTGCAACATCCTGCAGGTTTAATTCGCCACCCAACTGCTCATTCGCCAAAATCGAATTATTGGATGAAAGCTCAAACTGCCGGCTCATCTCGTCGTTGAACTCCTGGTCAGAGATCAGTGACAGCTTGCTGACCAACCCATGAACCCTTTGCGCTTCAATGAAGGCGGCCAGTGGGGTTTCTTTTTTTAATGAAAGCGTCAAGCCTGCTTCAGCGCCTGTCTCGTTACGGGAGCGTATTAATACACCAAATTTTTTTGAAAATGCATACGATAGGGTTAAGGGTTTCTCGTCCATACTGATCAACTCCTGCCGTCCGCTCCAGGGAGACTAACCAGCTTAATCATTAAACAACTCCAGCTGCTCTAAAACAGGGGGGTTATTCGTATTCTCTTCTGCCCTCTGGAGCTGATAATCTCTCAGCGCATTGTATTTTTTGTTACTAAACAGTCGAGCCTTGTCAGGATCCTTGATGATACGCGCACGCAAAAATATCATTAAATTTCGTTTAGTCTTTTCCATTGTGGAGGAACGAAATAATGCGCCCAACACGGGAATATCACCTAGCCCAGGTACTTTCTGTTGCTTCTCAACCAGGATATCGTCTATCAATCCGCCCAACACCAGCAACTCCCCATCCTGCAATTGCACCATTGTTTTTAATGATCGCTTGCTGGTAATCACATCCACCCCGGTGCTGGCGCCATTCAGATTGGAAACCTCCTGTTGAATCTCCATGGTAATGGTGTCGCCTTCATTGATCTGTGGTTTAACCTTCAGGCTGATACCCACATCTTTTCTTTCTACCGTCCTAAAAGGATTAGCGGTTGTCCCCGTAGTCGAGGTTGTGTATTCGCCCGTGATGAAAGGGACATTTTCACCAACAATAATTTCAGCTTCCTGATTATCCAGCGTCACAATAGAAGGGGTAGACAACAGGTTGTTATCGGAATCACCCGAAAGCGCCCTGATCAGGGTAACGAAATCGACAGAAGACTCGCCAATCTGACCAAGGGCCAGCGAGAGTCCTTCGCCGAGGCTAGGAGCAGTCCCAGCTGCTATCCCACCCGCGATGGAAGCAAGGCTGGAGCCCGTACCAAAATTGGTTGCCAGTGCAGGTCCATTTGACGAAGTATCATCAATCAGCCATTGAACACCCAGCTCATTCGATGCATTCAGTGATACTTCAGCGATGATCGCCTCTATATGCACCTGGGCGCGCGGTATATCAAGCTGCTGGATGACCGTGCGCAACGACCTGAAAATAGACATTGGCGCTGTAATCACTAGAGCATTAGATACATCGTCTGCCTGAATGTTTAACACTGTATCACCGGAGGCTTTCGATACATCGGCATTTTTCTTCTGTGAATTGAGCACATCCTTACCCACACTGCCCAGAATCTTGGCAATGTTTTCCGCACTGGCATAGCGCAGATAGACAACATGGATATTGCCACTGGACTCGACCGGTTGATCTAACTGCGAAATAATAGATCGATACTTGAGTCGAAGATTTTTCTCGCCACTTAATAAAATACTATTGGTGCGTTCATCGGCACTGAATTTAATAGAGGGTGATGCTCCCTTGTTCTGCGCACTCGCGTCACTGCTTAATCCACTCAATAACCTCACTACCTCTGTCGCAAAAGCATGTTCTAACTTTACAAATTCGAGTTCTTCATCAGTCTTTTTATCCACCTGATGAATAATCTGAATCACACGCTTGATATTTGAAGCACGATCAGAAACGATCAGTACGTTGGTTTCAGCGTAAGCGGCAAGATGCCCCTGTTGCGCAACCAGCGGTCTCAAAATGGGAACCAGTTGAGTCGCATTAACGTTGTTTACCGCGATCACCTGGGTAACTAACTGGTCATTATCCGGGTAGCTGGAATTTACGAACGGGGCAGAGTCCTGTTTTGCAGCTGCATCTGGAATGATCTTGATCGCATTTTTAGTCGGAACGGTTGCAAAACCATGCACAGAGAGAATGGAGAGGAAAACGTTGTAAACCTCATCCTCATTCAACGGCTTGGATGATATTACTGTGACCTTGCCTTTTACCCGCGGGTCGATAATAAAATTTTTCCCGGTGATTTGAGAAACGCTGTTCACTACTGCACTTAGATCCGCATCGCTAAAATTCAGCGTAACCTCTTCAGCATATGAAATAGTGGACACAAGCAGCGCGAGATAAAAAACAAGACTTCGTAAAAGCATAGGTAAAACCGGTTTGACCGACATAATTTCCCTGATCATTATAAATTAAAATCCAGTGTCTCTCTGTTACCGTTTCGTATTACAGTAAGTGAAACATTGTCAGCGGTTGTTAGAGATTTCAGCGCATCTAAAGCCTGAAATGGTTTATTCAGACCAATTCCATTGATCTCAACGAAAACGTCATCTTCCTGTAAATTGAGTTTCTGTAGCAATTGCTCACCGCGTAAGGCTTTCAGTTTGTAACCTACATTCTCGCCGTTTTCCTGCACAGGTATCGCCTGAAAGCGCCGCGCCAGTGCCATCGGATTATTGGAATACCTGCGCCGATAACTCTGCAAAACCTGACTGGAAGCGTTGCCAGGCAATTGTTCTAATGCAGCCCTGTCTGCGGCCGCGGTCTGATTCATATCCAGTTCGGGTTTTTCGAGTACCAGCTTCTCAAGTTTCCCTAAGCGGGAAATTATCACATGATCCGGCCGGATTTGATGTATAAATATTTGATTATCGATTTCATCACCCAAACGATAGTACTGGGTCGTATTACTATTTTTTTGCAGAATAATAGAAGCTAAAGAGGCATCTTCGGAATAATAAATTCCGCGAATTTTGTAGTTGAGTGAGCTTTTTGGCGCATCTTCAACCACAACATTCGGGGCTACCTGTTTCTGAGCTTTACCGTACAGGTTTTTACTGGTGATGTCGCTCACCTTCTGGCGAGCGGTTAAACCCTTTTCATTATTTTGTGTGATCGTTGGCAGTGCCATGCTTGCGAGATTGTTAATCACTGGCTGCGGAATCAATTTCCACACGACCAGAGACATCTGATAACCCGCAAAAGCCATCAGTAACAGAGTCGTAGAAAATATGACTCGTCGATCACCGATATACTTATTCATACTTCCTGAAAACATGCTTTCGCTAAGGCCTGGAATTAATTAAGGTAAAAACAGAAGATTGTACATGCTCTAACGGCGTATACAAAACGCGCATCATCAGACATTAACATATTTCGGTTAAACAGATTAGTGACAAATTGCAGACAAAAAAAAAGAGACTGGATAGTCTCTTTTTCTTTATAAGTGGCGTCCCCAAGGGGATTCGAACCCCTGTTACCGCCGTGAAAGGGCGGTGTCCTAGGCCGACTAGACGATGGGGACACTGATTCTCAAGCCAAAGCTTGTTTGGTGGAGCCAGGCGGGATCGAACCGCCGACCTCAACACTGCCAGTGTTGCGCTCTCCCAGCTGAGCTATGGCCCCTCGAGAGAGCGCGTACTTTAATGGCGAGATCAGCAACTGTCAAGCAAAAATCCGCTTGTTTTTTCAGTTTTCAAATTTATTAATTGGGCCACAAAATTCTTCTCAATCACTGCTATCATGCTGACCTAAACTTTGGAGCTGTAAATGAAGAAAGTACTTATCACTGGCGGAGCTGGATTTATCGGATCACACACCGCAGACCTGTTAATTTCTCAGGGCATTGCCGTTAAGGTTCTGGATAACCTGACATCAGGGTTTCGACACAATCTGCCCTCTTCGCACGACCTGCTTGAATTTATTGAAGGTGATATCCGTGATAAAGCATTAGTCAATGAATGCATGCAGGATGTGTCTCACTGCCTCCATCTCGCAGCGCAGGTCTCAGTAGTTGCTTCGCTAGAAGATCCTGAATTTTCAGCGCAACAGAATATTATCGGTTTTCTGAACGTGCTTGATGCGGTTAAAAACCATCAGGTTAAAAAGCTGGTTTATGCCTCTTCCGCTGCCGTGTATGGAGAACCCAGTGAAATCCCGCTACCAGAAAATGCCTCAAAAACCCAGCTCTCACCTTACGGACTGGAAAAACAGGTAAATGAACAATACGCCCAGCTTTATCAGACGCTGTATCAAACCGCTTCCCTCGGCCAACGTTTTTTCAATGTATTTGGCCCTCGCCAGGACCCGAAGTCACCCTATGCTGGTGTCATTGCCTTATTCGTAGATCGAATCTCAGCGGGTCTGCCCTTAACCATCTACGGAGATGGTGAACAGACCAGGGATTTTATTTATGTTGGTGATGTCGCCAGAGCAAATGTTGCAGCCCTGCAAACTGACACACAAGGGGCCTGCAATATTGCCACAGGAGTCAGTACATCGTTGTTAGACCTAATTGCTGTATTATCAGAAATTACTGGCAACCAGCCAGAGATTAGCCATGATCATCCGCGCGAGGGTGATATACAGCATTCGCTGGCAATTACTAAAAAAATGAATGACGCGTTGGGCGTTGTTGCTGAAACCAGCCTGAAACGGGGTCTGGAACTGTTAATCGAGAGCCAGCATCGCAGCGACGTTTAACATGGGCTATTCACTCTATCTGTACCCCTTAGGCTCTCACCGGAGTATGGATAGAAAAACCCTCACGGACTTTCTACAACAGCTTCAATGTGCCACTATCTCTGATAGTGCCGGGACTTTAATAGCAGGCCCCAGATTGATGGAACACATCACTTACCTGGGCTGTTCACCTGCCCTTTCCAGCGGTGGTAGCGAGAGTGGAATCCACCTGCACCTGTTTGATACCTTAACTGGAATGGGCGGCAAATCGATTGAAACCCTGCGTTTCCCTGAATGCAAACACCCAATATCGGCCCCACAAACCTTGCTCGCCTCAACACCCGACAGCCATTGGCGCTGCGAACAGTGTGGAAATTCTGGTCTAATAAAAGACATCAACTGGCGAAAGAGTGCGGCCTATGCTGATACCTTCATTGAGGTTAGCGCTATTTTTCCCAAAGAAGCTATTCCTTCCGAACATTTCATCCTGTCTTTGCAACAGTTTACTGGATGCGACTGGAACTGGTTTTACTCATCATCTTCCTGCCAGTAAGCCGGTATTTATAAACTTGTAATATTTTGTTCGTATCACTCAAAATTAATTTAAGTTATAAAATAAAAAACAGGAGACGAGCACCATGAGTAAACCAGAATTAGTCCATATTTCTCCCACACAGGCTGCAGAAATGTTGGCCGAAGAACCGAATATGATATTTGTAGACGTGCGATCTGAGATGGAGTATCTATTTATTGGTCACCCGGTTGGATCGGTCAATATTCCCTGGATAGAAGAACCCGACTGGGAAATTAACCCTCACTTTGTGAGAGATATACGTAAATTGATCCTGGGGGGCGTAATCTGCACAGAAGATCATCAATGTGCACCGGTCGTATTAATCTGCAGGAGCGGGAAGCGTTCTGCCGAAGCGGGTCAGGTTCTTATTGATGCCGGCTTTAACCGTGTTTTCAATATTGATACAGGATTCGAGGGTGAACTGGATGATTCTCATCACCGTAGTTCTATTGCAGGATGGAGATTTGATGGCCTACCCTGGGAGCAGTGCTAGCAGGGTAAACCATCGATAGCATTTGCCTTTTTTAGTTGGCAGGTGCGTTTTGTGGAGCAGGTCCGCCGTAAGGAGGCACTGGACCACCAAATGGAGCGCCCTGTGGAGGCATACCATAAGGCATTGGACGACCATATGGCATAGGTGCACCCTGTGGAGGCATTGGGGCACCATAAGGAGCTGGGGCACCATAAGGGGCTGGACCGCCGTAAGGCATTGGAGCACCATAATATGGCGCTGGTCCACCATATGGCATTGGAGCACCATAAGGCATTCCGCCATAGTAGTAATCGTTGTTATCGTCGAATTCGTTACTCATCTCTTCCATCCAGTACATGGGAGTCCATTCTGGCCAGTCATTACAATCGTATGCCCAGGGTGGGCAATCGTTGCTACTGAAAAAATCAGCATTGGCTGAATAGGTAAACATCAGCATGAGTCCGACAAATAAAGCTTTTATATAGTTAAACATTCTAGTCCCCTTCAATAGTTAAGTGGTTTGGTGATTATGCTATATAATGAAACACTAATAAACCACTTCGTCACTTTAATTGGTAGTTATTGATGCACATCAATCATTACTCGATCCAGGCTTCATTTTTAAGGAAGGAAGTTAATCACTCAAACAGGGCCCTAAAGTTTTCGATTTATCTCATTTTTAATCCCAACAACAGTTCGAATTATGGGAGAGTTTGCCTTAAGCGAGGGAGGTAAGGAGTCAATTTTTTTCCTGGCCTCTGCCCTTGAGGCAAAACTTCCATATAACACGACATAGATAGGATTGGTGGGTTTATCCAGCTGATAAATATAGGTCTTTTGCGGATCTAATCCTTTCGCGGCCAGGTTGTCTATGAAACTCTCTAGCGGTTGTAACGCTTTGTTGACCTGGCTCAGACTCATTATTTGTATTGTTGAAGTTTTATCAGACGAGTTTTCCAGCCAGGAACGAGTCGCAGATAGACGCTGCTGGAACAAATTGTCTTCTCCAGCAACCTCTACAGTCTCCTGCGCCTTATTCAAATCAGCTACTACATCCTTCTGTAAAATGGGGCTATTGATTTGTGGAACGGGATCTGGATCTATTAATTTACTGTCAGGGTCGCTAGTAATGCTCGCACTCGTTTCATCAGGCTGTTCATCTTCAGACGTATCCAGAGTGCTGTCTTGATTAAGTTGAATATCGGGCTCCGCCTTAACCGGTGATTCTTCAACAGACGCAATTTCGCTGCGATTAAAACTAAGTTGATTTAGCTTGAAGCCCCCCACCAGGACAGTCGCCAGTAACATGAAGACACCCAACATCCCGAATCGCCGAAGTTTTGATGCCGATTTTCGGCAAAGCATTCTCCCTGCATTCTGCTGAATGATCTGATCCAGTAACCCCGGGACACCGGCTGCAATTTTAAGCTGGCGCTTTAAGTCTCGATTTAGTACGGGAAGCAGGTCCTGATCAGGGCAGAGCTGGGCCGACAGGTACTGCATACTCTCCCGCATCGAGAGCGGTTTCATCTCAACACTGGGAATCTTGAAGTTTAATTGTCCTGAGAGGGTGTAAACAGTCGTTAACGCACTCGATCTACATAACAATATCAGGGATACACTAGATGCCTCTGCAACATTTGAACAGAATTGCAGTAGTTGCAGGATGATAAATTCCGGAGCCTGTTCCAGTTGATCGACAATACAGATACCACCGTTTGAGCTCAGTTCCTGCAGAAAGACCTGAAAGTTTTTAAAATCATGAACCAGATCATGGTTATTGAGTTGATACCCCGTCAAAGTCATCGAGCAGAAAGTCACCTTGCTGTCAAAAAGTCGGGTTGATGTAAACTGCTGGATCAAACGCGTTTTACCTATGCCCTGGACGCCATAGATCAGGGAGGTTGATGCAGTAGAAGAAACACGTCTTTGCAGCTCTTCCATTAAATTGGCACTGTGCCGGGTGACAAAATATTGGCTGGAATAGGACACAACGGCGTTCATATGTAATGCTAAATTACTCAATGATGGTAAGGTGATTTTTTACTATAGCAATATAATCTAGACACCAGAAGTATTTGAACCAGGAAAAGACCAAAAGACATGAACCAACTAACTAATAGCGTTCCAGAGGTCATCAATATTGTCCGCCATTGTGCCGACAGGTTAATTACCCCCGCATCTGGAAATGTCAGCGCCGATATTAAATCTGACGGTAGCCTGGTCACAGAAATTGATACCCAGATGCAAATGCAACTGTCTGCAGAATTAAATCAAATCATGCCAGAGGTAAAAATGCTTGGAGAAGAGATGCTGCCGGCCGATCAGCTCAGGATTATTCAATCGGATGACAGCTATTGGTGCCTGGACCCCATCGATGGCACGAACAATTTCTATCATGCAGTGCCGCTTTATTCAGTCTCCCTCGCTTTGGTAAAAGAAGGCGAAGTGGTACTGGGGATTATTTATGATCCGGTAAGAAAAGAATGCTTCAGTGCAGTCAAAGGAGGCCCGCTCACCCTCAATGGCTCGCCTCTACAACGGCCTGCTCAACCCGCAACACTTGGCAAATGCCTGGCCAGCATTGACTTTAAAAGACTGGATCCAGAAATACGCAAAACCCTGGTCGCTTCCATGCCATTTAAGTCTCAACGAAACATCGGCAGTTGCGCACTGGAGTGGGCCTGGCTGGCCGCAGGCAGGATACAATTGTTACTTCATGGAGGAGAAAAGGTTTGGGATTACGCCGCAGGAACCCTGATCCTGAGATCCGCAGGCGGCATCAGTTGCTCAACAGGGGGTGAAGAAATTTTCAACGGCACACTTAACCCGCGCCCCGTAATCGCAGCCAGCGATGAACAGCTACATCAACACTGGCTCGACTACCTGAAGGATATTATCTAATAACGGTAATAGTGATAGCCATATACAGGATAGGCCGCTGTGTTCTGATTATATAAATGCTGCTGGTATGCATTTCCATAGATACTACTATCGGCATTCATATCGGTATCTGCATCCATGCGTGCGCGCGATTTAAATTTCATACTGAAGTTAAACTCACCATCGCTGTTCATAGATCCTCGACCACGCCCCTGCCCGTTTGACCTTGCATCGGTGGTATAAAACTGATTGCCATTCAGCCCCGTGTAATAACCCTGATTCACATACATAGCGGTCTGGTCCAGCGACGGCTGTGGCACATAACTCGCTGGCACAGCTCTAGCCTGAGCTACAGACGGCACCTTGGGTTCACCCATAGAGGCTTCTTCGTTCGAAGTTGCGCTATTGTCCTTGCTGGCGACAGATACAATGGGCTGGATGACTTCACTGGTTGTCTGCTGGCTATTATTTTCTGCTAATGTAGGTGTCTCAAAGATACCTTGATGTGAGGGTTGAATTGTACCAGTATCACCATCTGTGTCAGCGGTTTGCGCGGTATTTATCTCTGGCTTAGCGTCGGAACTGAATAGCGAGGAGAATTTCCCCTGATTACTATTGTTGAACGCATACTGGTTGGTATAAACCAGAAGTGCAATAAAAATTGCAGAGGCAGTGAGTAGCCCCGCGGTAGATGAGCCCGTTTGTTGTAGCTGTTTTAGCATCTTGATCCCCAAGTTATGTCCTGAATTCGAACCAGTATATTAGCATTTACTTATATATTCAATGATTAACAAATCCTCTTCTTCGGTAATCATTTTTTTGCTGATGGCGATCGTCGGCATTCTGCCGGTCTATGCTGAACAGCACTTATCGCTGGTCTCCTTAAACACCAACCGTCTGTTTGATACCAGAGATGATGGAAATAAGGCTCAGGTGCTCACCCACAAAGCTTACGAAAACAAAATAAATAATCTCATCGACAAAATTGTTAATGGTTTTGCCCGCCCTGACGTACTGGCACTCCAGGAAATTGAGAACATAGGGATCCTGCGAGATCTTGTGCGTCGACTGAAGTCCTATGGATTGAATTATCAGGCGGTATTACAGGAGGGAAACGATGTATCAGGTATCGATGTGGGCTATCTGGTCAACTCCCGCTATCGGGTGACAAAACAGCAACAGTTATTTGCCAGCAACACGATATCGCATACAGAAGCCTTTCTGTTCGCACGACCACCTCTGTTAATCGAAGTGTGCCGGACTGAATGCGTTACCATAATAAACCTGCATCTTCGTTCTATGCGCCAGCTAAGCCATAAAAAAACAGGACAGCGCGTCGCCTTAAAAAGAAGGCACCAGGCCGAGGCACTAGCAAAATGGATTAATCGATTTCAAATAGAAAATCCATCCCGAAGAATCATCCTGATCGGTGATTTTAACGCTTTGCCCCATGCAGATAAATTTGTTGATGTTGTCGGTATCATCCGAGGACAGCCAGATCAAAAACGGCCTAAATGGAAGAGTAAAGATTTCATTCAGAGGGATCTGATTGACCTTACCCAATCAATACCCAAAAAATCTCGTTATTCCTACCTGTATAAAACCCATAAGCAGCAACTGGATTATTTATTGATCGGCGACACAGCCAATTACCGTCTGGAGTATATTAATTTCGAAGGCATCGATTTTAAAATTTCTGATCATGCCGCGTTGAAAGCCCTGCTCAGGCTTTTACCTTAAAACGTCAAATCATATGGCGTTGATGCATATAACCCTGACTCTGCATTTCCTGTAATCGACTCACCGTACGTTGAAATTCAAAAGCGAGGGCTCCATCAGTATACAGCTCATGATGCGCTACCTCAGCAGTACAAATGAGTTTTACGCGATGATCATATAACACATCGATCAGGGAAATAAATCGCCTTGCCGCGTCACTCTGCTGAGCACCCATCTGTTCGATTCCCGTTAGTATCACCGTTCCAAACAGTTGCGCGATTTCCAGAAAATCCATCCGACTACGCGCAGTTTTACAAAGTGCCTCAAAGCTAAACCAGATGGTGTCTTCGCCACAATACTCAAAAGGTATCTGCCTGCCATTGATCTCGATGCTCTGCCTGTATTGCCCGGACACCAGATGCATCTTGATATATTGGTTGATATTTGAAACAGCAGTCTGGTCATGTGGAAAATGATACAGATCCGTGTCACTTAAACCTAGCATCCTATAATCCTTACCGCCATCAAGATTGCAGATCTCGCAGTGCTTAATGATCAAATCAATAGCAGGGAGGAAATTAGCACGCTGCAAACCGTCTTTATACAGGTCCTGCGGAGGAGTGTTTGAGGTGGTGACCAAAATTGTTCCCTGATCAAACAGAAAAGATAACAGCCGCCCTACCAGCATGGCATCGCCTATATCGGTGACGACAAACTCATCCAGACATAACACCTTACTATTATCGGTAACTTTACTGGCAATCCGCTTCAATGGATCCAGGCCGTTCTTTTCCAGCGCTAACTGGTCATGAATCTGCTTCATAAATTTATGGAAATGTATTCTTTTCTTCGCTTTTAACGCTAGGGTCTCGAAAAAAATATCCATAAGAAAGGTTTTGCCTCTGCCAACTCCACCCCAGAAGTAAAGACCTCGGGTCTTTGGAGCACTCACATTGGTGCGAGAAAACAGGTTTCGTAGCTTTTCGAATCCAGTCGTCTCTACTGCCTGTAATTGCGCCTGTAGCTTATCCAGTAATAAAATGGCCTGTTGCTGGGCCGGGTCCTGATAAAATCCGGATTGTTGTAAAAAATCTGCATATTTACTGGATGGTTTCATTTTTGGGTAGTTATTCCGAAGGTTATGCGATTCATCCCATCGCTAAGGCATTGGCAGAGGCGGAATCATCGCATCTGATTATTTAAAATCTTAACAACAGCCCGCTAACTGCTCTAATATTTTTGGCTGATATACTAATTATCGGTATTCTTCAATTAATCAAACAGTTATCAGAGTTGCTGTGCAAAGCTACGGGCTATTATCACAAATAGACTACAGCTTTTATCTATGCCTGTTGTAGCTGCGCCAATGAATACATCTCCGCGCCGTTCACCCTACCATTTTTTACAAACAAATCATTTTAACTCAATAACTTATGAAACCTTTATCAAGTGTTTTACTATAAATTAAGGTTAATGCTATGATTATTTGCGATAAAGCTGAGTTTATTTTAGTGATTTCAGGTTACGATTCGTTATTTGAGAGCATATTCTCAATTCTAAAAAGCGTGGTAATATACGATTCAACGCTAAATATAATGCTACACCTTTAACCATTAAGAGTCCCTGACCGGTATGTCCATCAATAATAGAGTGATTAGCCCTGAGATTGCTCGCCAATTGTTCAAAAAGAGCGAGCAGTTAAAGCGCGTGCGCGCCGGTAAACCTGCTGCGCTTGAGTCATTCCCTCGGGTAATCAAAACTATTACGGGTTTATGGAGATACAGCGAAGGTCAGAAGTATCTGGAAGAACTGATTCTGGTCGAAGGTGGGAAGCGCAGACAGGGTTTCCCCGTCGAAGCCCAGGAAGAACTTATGTTCCTGTATCAGCTTCTACTTGACCAGCATCGTATTCTGGCATTAAGTGGACAGAAAATAAGAGCGCACAGGCCTCCAGGCACCAAGTTCACAATGGGGAAAATTTAGCCTTTGCTCTTTCCAGGGCCTGTTTAAGTTGATTCACTTCAACAGGATAAGCCAGCGTATCTAAAAAATTAAACGTATTCGTTACCTTGAGTAATTGATGCGACTGCTCTTGATCGTAAAAGACTATCACTTCAACATGGGGTATCTGTGCGATACTTGCCATCAGGCTTTCAAGTTGAGAACTTCGGTCTCTAAAATCAGATTGAAAATTGAATTCAGCTATGATGATATCGACGCTGTTATTTTTTAAATACTTAATTGCCTTACGCATTGAAGGCATAACAACGACCTGAAAACCGAGACTCTTGTATAGATGACTAAAATCCGGATATCCACCTAACTCGATGATGCTCATTATTACTGGCCTAGTGGTGCCGTCTTTGTTCATAAACCTTACCCGTAAAATGTTGAATCATCATTATACCGGTAAGCTTTTATTGGCAGGACTTTATGCGTAAACATATTCGTCGTTCCAGTCGTCGCTTATTCTCCTTCAAGGCCTGGCGTCTGAGGGTGGTGTTCTGGTCAGGTGCGCTGGTGGTAGGTCTGGTTGCAGTGATTTTCGCGCGCATGGCTGACATTGCAGACCATAGTTTTACACGCCTGCTTGATGACTACCCTTACCTGCCATTTATTTTAACACCTGCAGGTCTGATGCTCATTTCCTGGCTTACACGAAGATTTTTCCCTGGTGCCAATGGGAGTGGTATCCCTCAAACCATAGCAGCATTGGAGCTTAAAAATAAAGAGTCAGTACTGTCGTTTCGCATAGCCATAGGTAAATTGATCTTAACCTCTATGGGATTATTTTCAGGGGCATCCATTGGCCGTGAAGGGCCAACCGTACATATCGGCGCGTCCATCATGTATTCGCTTGGAAGATTTGCCAAATTTCCTGCACATTACTATCAGCATGGCATGATCGCCGCAGGGGGTGCCGCAGGCATCGCGGCCGCTTTTAATACACCCCTTGCAGGAATCGTGTTTGCACTCGAAGAAATCAGTAAATCGATGCAACAAAAAACCAATGGCATTATCCTGACCGCTGTCATTTTTGCCGGTATGACCGCTATCGCCCTGACAGGTAATTATTCCTATTTCGGCGTCAGTCAGGCCAGTTTCAACATGGATTTGTCTCTCATTTTGAGCATGATCATCTGTGGTGTAACGGGCGGTTTTCTTGGCGGTGTATTCAGCCAGACCCTGATCACAGGAAGCCGACTGATCCAGCCCTGGATAAAACGCTATCCGATGCGTATCACCTTTGTGCTGGGTTTATTCATTGCCTATATTGGACATTTATCAGGACATACCAGCTTCGGCACCGGTTACAGTGCCGCCTATCAAATTGTGTCGGGCGAAGGAGAGGTCGACCAGATGTTTCCTGTATACAAGTTTCTGGCCACACTGGGTTCTTATTTTACCGGAATTCCGGGAGGAATTTTCGCCCCGTCACTGGCAACAGGAGCGGGTATCGGACAGAATCTGGCGCATTTCATCCCTCTTGCCCCCGCCTCATTTATGGTTTTGATAGGAATGGTCGCCTACTTTTCGGGTGTTATCCAGGCACCCATTACATCCATGGTAATCGTGCTGGAGATGACTTCTAATCAGAATATGATTTTTCCGCTGATGATCACAGCGTTTCTCGGGTCCGGGGTTTCTTCGTTAATCTGCCCCAGGCCGCTATACCGGGCTTTAGCAGATAGTTTCCTGAATGTGGGTGATGTTGCAAAAAAGTAAAATGAATTAATCGCAACTATAAGCGACTAGATTACCCTGCCCCTTATCAATATTTTTACCAAAACTGATCACACCACTGCCAAACAATGCCAGGTCTTCCTGCCGAACAAAAAAGTTCTGCCCATCCCGGGTACGCAAGTAGGTGCCATTGGTACTTTGGTCTATCAGTACAAATTTGCCACGCCTGACTTCAATCTTGGCATGAAAGCGTGATATTAAATCGCCACTAACTATCAGGTCACAATCCTTGCCACGACCGATATTAATGGAAGGACTTTTGAAATCCATTTTGATGGACCTGCCTGCATAACTTAGCGTCAAGCCCTCTGCCTGCTGCAATCTTGAAGGGTTGGTGAAATTGCTGGCGGTCGCCATATTAGTGATATCCGACTCCTCTTCCCAGGAGTAGAGATAAACATCCAGTGATTCTTCCTTTCCTTTTACGCGAATGCGGTCATATTGGCGAGTTTTATAACTCAGGTCCGAGGAACTGATCCGGTTTGCCAGTTCACTGGTAAATAGAATCTGGCGCGCCTTGGTCATGGCAACAACGCGGGCAGCCACATTTACCGTATCGCCAAAAATGTCATTATCTTCATAGATAACAGAGCCATAGTGCATACCAATTCGAATCGATATACCTACCGTTTCGGGAGAACGATCATCCTCCATAGTTTCCTGGATCGCAGAGGCTGCCAGTATGGCAAGATCAACGTCATGGAAATAAACCAGAATCTCATCGCCAATAGTCTTTACCAGCACACCTTTATGACGTTTACAGATTGAGATCAGGGTATTTAGTGCCTTAGAAATTCTCTCCCTCGCATCTACATCACCGAGGTTTTCATAGATTGCAGTACTGCCTGCTACATCCGCAAACATGACAATACATTGAAGAGACTTACCCGCCATCCGGTTTTTTTCCTGTACCCTGTAATTATTCTATAAAACCAGTGTTATAGCATTTTCCTGGTCTAATTTTAATGCAAACTAGTCATTATTTTGATTAATAAAATCAATCGCCTGCTGAATTCTATTGAGAGTATTTCTCTGCCCAATAAATTCCACCGTCTGATCTATAGGGGGTGAGAAAGATCCACCAGTAACCGCAACCCGCAATGGTTGCCCTACCTTGCCCATTCCGATGCCCAATTGCTCAGTTACATCAGCGACAACCTGATGAATTGCAGGACCTGTCCAGTCATTCAGAGATTCAAACCTGCTCAGCAACAATTGTAAAGGTTCCAGTGCTGGCTGATTCAAATTCTTTTTTGCAGCCTTCGCATCATACTCTGTAAAGTCCTGGAAGAAATACAAAATTCCCTCTGCCAGCTCTTTTATGGTTTTCGAGCGTTCGCGATATAGATCTACTATAGATGAAATATCCACCCCCTGCTCCATATTCACGCCAGACTGCGACAACTTTTCCTTTACCAGTTCGACTATGACGTCAAGATCAGTAGATTTGAGATACTGCTGGTTTATCCAGTCCAGTTTTTCCGGGTTAAAGGTACTGGCAGCTCTGTTGATACCTTCCAGAGAAAAGGACTCAATCATTTCATCGCGAGTGAAGATTTCCTGATCGCCATGCGACCAGCCCAGGCGTACCAGATAATTCAGTAAGGCTTCTGGCAGGTACCCTTCTTCGTGGTATTGCATTACGCTGACCGCACCATGGCGCTTGGAAAGCCGTTTGCCATCCCCGCCCAGAATCATGGGCACATGAGCATACTGAGGCAGTTCTGCGCCCAGAGCCTTCAGGATATTGATCTGCCTGGGGGTATTATTGACATGATCATCTCCTCGCACGACATGCGAGATCTGCATATCCATATCATCCACCACCACAGTCAGGTTATAGGTCGGCGAGCCATCTGACCGGGCTATGATCAGATCATCAAGTTCCTGGTTACTCACCTCAATATCCCCTTTAACCAGATCCTTGATCACCACACTACCAGACTGTGGATTTTTAAAACGAATTACATGGTTTTCAGCGGCTGGCAACCCCTTGTCTCTACAGCATCCGTCATATCTGGGCTTTTGTTTATTCGCCATTTGTTCGGCGCGTAAATCTTCCAGGCGTTGCTTTGAGCAGGCGCAATAATAAGCATGTCCGTCATCCAGCAACTGATTGATCACTTCTCGGTATCGGTCAAATCGATGCGTCTGATAGAACGGGCCTTCATCATAATCCAGTCCCAGCCATTGCATAGACTGCAGAATGGCCTGTACCGAAGCCTCAGTAGAGCGCTCAAGATCGGTGTCTTCAATACGCAACACAAACTTCCCACCCATTTTCTTGCTGAACAGCCAGCAAAATAATGCGGTTCTGGCACCACCAATGTGGAGGTAACCGGTGGGACTGGGCGCAAAACGTGTTCTGATCATGTGGAATACTCGAGGCAAATTAGGAAAAGCGCGCTATTCTATCAAAACCACTACACGATAGAAGGTAGAGAATGCATTTAGCTGCTTAAATATTTCTACGCACCCGCAGGGTGGGCTTCACCCGCTTAGGAACAGATCCTAGTATTTCTGTTCCAGTGTCATCACCGCACCGCTGCGGTTTAACTTGAAATGTTGCAGGAATGACATGCCCAGTAAAGGATTATCAGGCTTGCTACCTTCAAGTACAAAGGCATCGACATTGGAAACACTGATGTCACCCACCTTGACCTGCCCCAGTTTGATATTCCATACCGGCACCACGGCATTGGCGGTATTTACATAGGAACGTGGCGAGGATTCATAAGGTAAACCCAGGCGGTCGGCTTCGGTCTGACTCAACGCAACAGAACTCGCCCCTGTATCCAGCAGGAATCGGGTCGATTTACCATTGATTTTGCCACTCAGCATAAACATACCTGAGGGGTTAGCGTACACGGTGACCTTACTTTTATCGCGCTGAGCAAAACCATGACTGATGCTTTGATTGATATTCAGCAGCTTTTGCTGGCCATCGGAGAATTCCACCGTGGCCCCATGCGAGGAAGATGAAAGTAATTTGATGCCGTTATAGGTTTCTCCTTTTTGCACGATCTTTTGTTCGCCGTTCACCATCAACAGCGCTTTGCCATTAAACAGAGCAATGACCTTAACTGAATCCTGTTGCGCATAGGCTCCATTCAGTAAAAAAATCATCGTGCAAATTGTCCACAACAGGGTTTTCATCACAGGTTTTCAATCCAGTAGATTAAAAAGTGTAGTCCACTCAGCGCAAAAATACCTGCCAGCACGTCATCAAACATGATACCGAAACCACCCTGCAAATGCTTGTCTACCCAGCGTATAGGCCAGGGTTTTACAATATCAAAAAAACGAAATAGCACGAATCCGGCAATCACCCAGCGCCAGTCCAGTGGTACCGCAATCATGGTGATGAAATAGCCCACGATTTCATCCCATACGATACCTGAATGGTCATGTACGCCTAACGACCTGGAGGTATAACCGCACAGATAAACCCCTAACGCAAATCCAGCAACGATCAACAGCAGAAACGCAATCAGGGGTAAATCGCTGGCCCACCAGAAAAGCGGTATCGCTGCCAGCGTACCAAAGGTACCAGGTGCTACAGGAGCCAGGCCACTACCGAACCCCAGAGACAGGAAATGAAGCGGGTTCTTTAAATAAGAAGGGGGAATTGTTTTATTTGCCAAAATGATCAAACCCCTGATAACTGTTCAAATCCTGCTTTCCCGCAGCTGTTTGCAGGCAGAAGCCCTGTGGTGTTATTACACCAATTTCAGTGATATCGAGGTCATTTAAGCGTACTTCGGTCATAAATGAATCATAGCGCGTCGGCGCAACGGTAAACACGATCTGATAATCATCGCCACCCGCCAACGCGTATTCATACTTATCGTGCTGTGAAACCCAGTCAATAACAGGTAGTGCACCCTGATGAAGCAGGGCTCCTACCCCACTCTGGTCCAGTATATGACCAAGATCGCTCGCCAGCCCATCCGAGATATCAATCGCCGAACTGGCGTATCGTCTCAGCAAGGGGATCAAATCTACACGCGGCAGCGGACGATTTAATGCCTGTGTACATAACGCATGCGTCGCCTTATCAAGCTCAAGCTTTCCCTGCATACTGGCGAGGCCCAGAGCTGCAGAACCTATTTTCCCGCTCAACATAATGTGATCACCCGGTCTGGCACCAGCGCGCGTCACGTAACCATCATCAGGTACACAGCCATTCGCCTGAATCGTGATCGCCAGTGGCCCCCGGCAGGTATCGCCACCGATCAACTGGATGCCATACTGGTCAGCAGTATCGAACAATGATTCCGAAAACTCTGCAAGAAACTTATCGTCAATGTTGGGTAGCGTCAGCGAGAGTAAAAAAGTCCAGGGCGTTGCCGCCATGGCCGCAAGATCGCTAACATTTACGGCCAGACTTTTATAAGCGATATCGCGAGCAGAGGTCTCTTCAGGGAAATGTCTGCCCGCAATAAGGGTATCTATGGTTTGAACCAGCAAATGGTTGGCTGGAATTCGAGTGAGCGCCGCATCATCCCCAATTCCTAACACTACAGAATCACCAGACTGTGTTGTAGCAGGCCGGGTAAAGTATTGCTGAATCAGTGAAAATTCACCCTGCGCCATAAACCACCAGGTCAGGACTTAGCTGCTGCCTGTGTTTCCAGTGCGCGCATTTGCTGAGCCAAAGGATCAAGCACTCCATTGACAAACTTATGACTATCGTCAGCTCCGTAGGTCTTGGCCAGATTTACCGCTTCGTTTATCACCACCTTATAGGGAATCTCCAGATGCTGTTGAAATTCATAGGTTGCGATACGCAAGATATTGGCTTCTATGGGGTCAACGTGATCCTTGAATTTTTCAATATACTGGCTGTACAGTGCATCAAGTTCTGCCACCGCAGAAGGAATCTTATACAGTAGTTCGAGAAAATACGCTTCATCACCAGCGTAAACGCCCTGTTCCTGCAGATACATATCCCGAATCCAGTCCAGGTCTTCACCCGAGATCTGCCACTGGTACAGAGCCTGCAATACCTTATCTCGCGCATGTTTGCGCTTTTTGATTGCACGCGCCCGTTGCTGTTGCTCGGGCGTGTTTATTTTTGACATAAGCTTTAAGCGCCGATCTTGCTAAGTAGACTAATCATTTCCATTGCAGCCATCGCTGCTTCGGCGCCTTTATTGCCCGCCTTGGTCCCTGCACGCTCAATCGCCTGCTCAATGGTATCTGTGGTGAGTACACCATTAATCACAGGCAGGTTAAATTTCAGTGCCAGACTGGCCAGAGCCTTGGCATTCTCTCCAGCGACAAAGTCAAAATGCGGGGTAGATCCACGAATCACCGCACCTAGTGCGATAATCGCATCAAACTGACCTGATTCGGCAAACTTCTGAATCACCAGTGGCATCTCAAATGCGCCAGGTACATGACTGACGGTAATATCAGAAGCTGCCACACCTGAACGGTTTAGAGTATCCAGGGCGCCTGTCAGTAAACTGTCAACAATAAAGCCATTAAAACGGCCGACGACGATGGCAATTTTAGCGTTACTAACGCTGATATCACCGTTAATAGTATTTACTTGAGTCATAATCTTTTTCTCTTTAAATAATTCAGGAGTTACGTATTAGTCAGAAATATACTCGACAACCTCGAGTCCGAAGCCAGCCAGCGCATGGAATTTTTTCGGTGCACTCAACAGGCGCATCTTATGCACCCCCAGATCTGCTAAAATCTGTGCACCGATACCGTAGGTTCTCAGATCGGTACCGGGATTGTCTTCCTGCCTGCCCTGCTCCTCGCGGATTATCGCTTCTATATTCTGCACCATTTGACGTGGGGTTTCTGACTGGCGTAAAAATACAATCACACCATTACCCAGATCGTCGATCTTTTCCATTACATTACGCAGTGGCCAGCCGCGACCACTGGTGCCAGCTAACGAATCGTGCAGGGTATTCTGTACATGCACCCGCACCGGAGTGACCTCATCAGGTTTCACCTCTCCCTTAACCAGGGCAAGATGTAACTCCTGATCTATGGCGTCCTCATATGCGACCAGTCTGAAATCACCAAAGTCTGTCGGAAAATGTGTCTCTACAATACGTTCCAGGGTTTTTTCGTTTTCTATACGGTAGCGAATCAAATCCTCAATCGTACCAATTTTCAAATTGTGCTCCTGCGCAAACTTCTCCAGATCAGGACGTCTGGCCATACTGCCATCTTCATTCAGGATTTCCACAATCACGGCGGCAGGTTCAAATCCAGCCAGACCGGCAAGATCACAGCCAGCTTCGGTATGACCTGCGCGGGTCAGTACGCCACCACTGCGTGCCATCAGCGGGAACACATGGCCGGGTTGAACCAGATCAGCGGGGACTGCGTCCGCCTTCACCGCGGCCTGCACAGTCACAGCACGATCGGCTGCCGAAATACCGGTTGTGACACCCTCAGCCGCTTCTATCGAGACTGTGAAATTGGTTTCCATCGCTTCTGTATTATCGCTAACCATCAGCGGCAGGCGTAACTGCTGACAACGCTGTTGAGACAATGTCAGACAGATTAGGCCGCGGCCATAGCGAGCCATAAAATTGATATCTTCCGGCCTCACAGCTTCGGCCGCCATCAACAGGTCGCCTTCATTTTCACGATCCTCATCGTCCACGATGATGACCATCTTGCCGGCTTTAATATCTTCAATAATTTCTTCTGTTGAATTGAATGTCATTCTTTCTGTTTCTCTAAATATCGGTTCAGGATTTAATAAACCCAGATTCTGCCAGTTTTGCCAGCAGTTGATTATCGCCCTGTTGTGTTGACTGCCCGGTAAGCAGTCGTTCCAGGTAGCGCGCGATTATATCAACTTCTATGTTGACCTGCGTATTGATTTCATAAAACTGAAAAACCGTGTTTTGCCGGGTATGCGGGACTATATTGACACCAAAACGATTACCCTCCACATGATTCACAGTCAGGCTGGTGCCATCGATAGTAACTGAGCCTTTTTCGGCAATATAGTGTGCCAGATGCTGTGGTACGGTAAATTCATAGCGAATCGAACGTCCATCGTTGCGTTCGCTAACCAGGGTACCGAGTCCATCGACATGACCACTGACAATGTGCCCACCCAGCGCGGTATTCAGGGTCAGCGCTTTCTCCAGATTTACCCGGCTACCCTGTTTCAGGAAACCCAGGCTGGTCAGGTTCAGGGTTTCGCGTGATACATCGGCACAAAAACCGTTATCGGTATATTCAACAGCAGTCAGGCATACGCCATTAACGGCAATGCTGTCGCCCAGGTCAGAATCGTTTAGCTCGAGTCCATTGGCATCCAGCGTCAGGCGTACATCACCACCTTTCTGCTGTATCGCCTGAATACTGCCAATGGATTGAATTATTCCAGTAAACATAATGATCTCGCTAAGATTTATCTTTCAATTTAAGCGTCAGGCTTTGCATAGGTAATGCGGATGCATTGTCAAAAGTAGCACCTGCTTTTACACCCGCCTCAGCAACCTGCTCTGCCGTTTCACAGTGATCGTAGATTGCATACATTGCGCCCAGTGCGTACTCAGCCCCGGAACCCACAGCCCAGAAGCGTGTGTACTGATCAACTTCGCGCAGCGAATAAATACCAAACATTCCCTGCGGATTGATCAATAAGGCATCGATACGCGATGTTTCGTAGGCGTCTTCATCCTCATCCTTACTGTTCAGGTAATACTCATCCTTCAGGATGGGATGTATGTTTTTGAGGCTTTCAAAAATGGCCATCTGGCTACTGAAGTCAATTTTATCCGCATGGTGCAATAGAAGGGATTTCAGCACCAGTTGATGAGCAGCACTACCAACTACGCCCAGATAAAAATCGCCAAACTGGATAATTTTACTGGCATCAGTGACAAACTCAGCAGACTGCTTGGTATCGCCAAAACTGGTCAGGCTATCTGCCGCAATGCAAACAATATCGTTTTTCTGTGCCACTACAATAGTAGACATGAAGACTCCGGAATCGCAGTAATTTTGATGTCATCGCCTATGCGGCGCACATCCTCTATTTTCAGATTCAATTTATCTGACATGATGCTGATTTCGCCCAGATCGAACAGACCTCGCGACTGGGTACCCAACAGGCTCGGGGCCATATATAGCACCAGTTCATCTACCAACTCCTGCTTGAGCAAGGCACCCGCCAGCGCCGCACCACATTCAGTGTGAATTTCATTAATTTCCTGCTGTGCCAGATAATCCATTAACTCAGCCAGATCTATAAAGCCCTGCGCTTGCGGTTGCAATTCAATAACCCTGACATGCGGCAGGCGCGAAAATCGTTGAGTATAGGTCTGATCCGATTGCGCTGTGAATATCCATAAAGGAGACTCGATGGTAAAAAGACTCTCCTTACCAGTGAGCAGCAATCCTTCATCCAGTATGAGTCGAACCGGTTGCCTGACCTCAACCTGCTGTGCCAGAGCCTGACGCTCCAGTCGCACATTGAGTGAGGCATCGTCCGCAATTACAGTTCTGGCGGTGGATAAAATAGCAGAACTCTGTGCACGTAATTTCTGCACATCCCTGCGTGCATCCGGGCCAGTTACCCATTGGCTGACCCCATTGGAAAGCGCGCTTCGACCATCCAGGCTGGATGCCATCTTGACGCGTAACCAGGGCCTTTTTTGCAGCATACGTTTAATAAAGCCGCGGTTAAGTTGCCTGGATTGCGTTTCCAGTATGCCGCTAATGACGTTGATACCTGCCTGCTCGAGCTTTTTTACGCCATTTCCCGCAACCAGTGGATTGGGATCCTGCATCGCGATTACGACGCTATCAGGGCCCGCCTGCACCAGCGCATCGGCACAGGGAGGTGTCCTGCCGGTATGTGAGCAAGGTTCGAGCGTGACATATACGGTACAGCCTCGGGCGTCCTCATCTAATTGGGATAGCGCATTGATCTCGGCATGCGGGCCACCAGCGTATTCGTGGAAACCCGTCGCCAGCAGTTGATTCTGTTTGACAATCACGCATCCAACGCGCGGATTGGGGTGAGTAGAATAGCGTCCTTTTTCGGCCTGCTGGATCGCTAAAGCCATCCAGTGTTGATGAGAAAATAGCATCGACATGGTTTAAAAATCGCCATCATCAATTAAGGGTACCTGACGTTTCTGCATTTCCGGGGTGGGCTCTGAAGCCAGCCTTTTTATCACTTCTTCAAAAGCTGTGATATCTTCAAAACTCAGGTAAACCGAGGCAAAGCGGATATAGGCAACATGATCCAGCGCCTGTAGTTCATGCATAACCAGTTCACCAATCTTACGTGAAGCAATTTCCCTGGCATCCAGTGCTGCCAGTTGCCTTTTAATATGACTCATTGCGTCTTCAATCTGTTCGGCTGAAACCGGGCGTTTTTCCAGTGCTCGCAGCATACCGTTGCGTACCCGCTGCTCATCGAAGGTATCTCGGCTACCATCATTTTTGATCACCATGGGCATATTCAACATGGGTGATTCATAGGTAGTAAAGCGCGCTTCACAGGAGACACATTCACGTCGACGCCGAACCTGGTTGGATTCATGTGCCAGGCGCGAGTCGACTACACGGGTGTCAGGTGTGCCGCAAAATGGGCATTTCATAATGTAGTATCAGTTATCGGGTCAGCAGAGGGCCTGATTGCATTTCAAAATCATCATGGCCACGGTTGAGAAAGCGCCGTATTGTAGAACAGATCCCGCCATTGCACTATAGCGCAGGGCTGCAACCCGGCTTGAAAACACAAATTCTTCCCCAACATAGACTATCAATACAGTTTTCAGGGAATACCAAGAGCAAAAATCGATACAATAAACCCTGTGATAGCATTGTCATTCATCTGCTTTGATATGCTAATATTCGTTCAAACACATACAGTTAGGTAAAATATTATGTCCGAAGTTGGAATCTATACCCCCACTGCAGCCAGCACTTCATCCGAAGCTTCTATCTCGGATATCTTCAACAGCCAGCTAAATGAAAGCGATCTCGAAGTCACCGCATCGGCGCAATCCAAACTTGCAGAAATCGTGAGCCAGTCAGACGAAGAAGTCGAAGGTATTCGTATCTACGTTGGCGGCGGCGGCTGTGGCGGGATGTCATACGGTATGACCTTTACCGATGAAATCACTGCATTCGATACGGTACAGGAATTCGATGGCTTTAAGGTCCTGGTTGATGTGGTTGCGCTGAATTACCTGCGTGGTGCACAGATTGACTATATCGAAGAAGTCGGTCGTGAGCGTTTTGTATTCAATAACGTATTTGCACAGACCGGCGGCTCAGGTACCTGTGGAGCCTGTGGTGCTGCAGGTGGCGGCTGCGCCTGATATTTCACCCCAGCACTACCTTTTATACCCTGCTGTATGACGAACCCTGACCCAAACTCAGGGTTTGTCTTATTAATCGCCCCCGCACTGAGCTATCGGGTTTCCAGCTACATCAATGCAGTTAAAAAGTTAAACTACCAGCTGCTGGTGGTTTCCAACAGTAAGCACTCGCTTATTTCGCAGATCGCCAGCGGTATTACTGTCGACTTTTCACAGCCTGAAGCAACGATTCAAATCATCCTGGACGCGGTCAGGCATCTTGAAATCAAAACGATCATCTGTACCGATGATTCTGTGGTGACCATTGCCAGTCGAATCGCAGAATCACTCAAACTACCGCATAACGATCCCGCATCGTCCATATTAACCTATCGCAAAGACCTGGCGCGCGAACGGCTGCGGACGACAGGCTGTCGTGTACCGGATTTCCAGGTGTGTGAACTTTCAGCAGCAGAATCTACTGCACCATCAATACAATATCCTGTTGTTCTCAAGCCATTGATGCTATCCGGCAGCCGTGGCGTGATCCGAGCTGACAACGCGATGGAGTTTATACAGGCAGCGAATAAGATTCAGCAAATCCTGCAACTTGAGACGGGTAATGACTTTGAAAAGAGTCATTTTCTGGTTGAGTCATTTTTGTCGGGCAAGGAAATTGCCTTTGATGGATTTATAAAGCAGGGCCGCTTAATACCACTGGCACTGTTCGACAAGCCAGAGCCCCTGAATGGCCCTTATTTTGAAGAGAGTTATTACATTACACCCAGCCAGTTACCCGACCCGACTCAACAGCTGATCATCGATGAAATTACAAAATGCTGTGAGGCTTACCAGCTCCGTCATGGCCCCATCCATGCTGAGCTTAGAATTACCGAACAGGGCCCTGTGCTGATAGAAATGGCATCCAGAACCATTGGTGGCCAGTGCGCACAAACCATTGAATATGTACTGGGTATGCGTCTTGAAGAAATCATCATCAAGTTAGCCTGTGAAGATTCCGTTACGCTGGATCGATCAAATTCCTATGCAGGAGTGCTGATGATCCCTATCAGGAAAGCTGGTGTGCTAAAACGCGTGGAAGGTATGACAAGAGCGCAACAGGTTGAATACGTCAGTCATATTGAAATCCATATTCAACCCGGCTACGAACTTATACCTTTACCCAGAGGATCAAGTTATCTGGGTTTTATATTTGCTCAGGCCCCTAATTTTGAAGCAACCTATAACGCACTCAAACAAGCCCATCAGGCGCTTACATTTATCACTTCCGAAAAGTGGGATTTAACGGCAGGATAAATGCAGGCAAATACGACTATTTTTTTGCTGCGGGTGGTTTGAAAGGCTGGTTAGCCAGTTCTCCTTCCTGAAACAGAAAGCTTAACATATGCTTTTCCAGTAACTGAAGGCTGGTCGGGTCCATAGTGGACAACCCATTCTCATTGATAATCATAGTTTGCTGTTCAATCCATTGCTGCCAGCCTTCAGCGGATACCGAATTAAAAATCCTCTGACCCAAATCACCTGGATAAGGAACACGTTCAAGCGCAGGGGCTTCACGCTTTAAGACACTACACATTACCATTCTAGACATAACTTAAACTCAAAAAAAAGCGGCTGATAAAAACAGCCGCTATATTAGCATTTATTTATATAAATCAGAACGCATAATTTAGTCCTACCGACAGTACCGGCCAGGCTTCCAGTTTTGTGAGTTCATCTGCAGCAGTTGATTCAGCGGCTTTAACATCCTGATCAATCTGAGCCTGATTAGCTGAATTTACCAGTGTAGGCGCATTCAGCTCTACAGAGGGATCCATCAGTACCACACCGATTTCTACTGATAGCGACAGGCCTGGGTTATCATCTGCTTTTCTGCCCCAGCCTATCCCCAGATAGGGTTCATAAGATGATCCCATTTTGATTTTACCTGTCATAGTGGGATCAGCGATTTCACTGGAAACATCATAGGTTGTACCGTCAAAAGTCACGGTTGAACTGGTTATGGTTCCCAATAAATCAATACTGCTGTTATTTTTCATCATGCCCGCGGTGACGTGGAAAGTACCGTCGAACACATACCAGTCGAACAGCAATGCATTCGCGCCAAAATCCAGATCCAGATTTGCATCAATGGTCGCATTGTTTGAAGCATCGCTAATATCCAGAGTTTCATCAAAGTCGGCACTCACACTGGTTAGCGCAATACGCGCATTAATCGTCTGAGTAATGGCAATACTCAAATCTACACCTGTACCCATAGTACCTGCTTTAACACCTACACCCAGATCCACGGCCTGCGCCGATGTCGTAGCTATTAATGCCAGCCCGGCAATAGTTGCTGCAAATTTCATAAGGTCTCCGATTTTATTTGATTGTTTTGGTGATTATAGTTAGGTTTGATACAGTTTCAGAGAAAACTGTGCGCGCTTTTTTTAACTCGTTCTCAGTTTAGTCATGATAAGATCCTGTTCAGGATATACTTAGAAAATTAGGGCGCGACTTGTCACTGTATAACGTTAAATCACCAGACCAGGCAAATTTTACCTTTACGTATTCGGGAATTACGCATACCGGATTAGTTAGAGAACGCAATGAAGACAGTTATATTTGCCTTCCCGAGCAAAACCTGTGGTTAGTCGCCGATGGAATGGGTGGGCATGACTCGGGAGACTTTGCCAGCTCGACTATTACTGAGCAGGCCGCCAAATATATACAGCAACCCACGCTGGACGCCTCAATCCTGTTACTGGAAGAAAACCTGCTGCATAGCAACCGTCTGATCCAGGAAAAAGCACAAAAACTGGGTAAACAATCGACAATCGGCAGTACCGTTGCCTGCCTTTACAGCTGGAAGAACCTGTCATTCGTTCTGTGGGCTGGCGATAGCCGCGTTTATCGGTTCCGCGATCATTCACTACAAAGATTGACCGAAGATCACAGTTTTGTTGAAGAACTAGTAAGGATGGGTAAGATTGACGCTTCAGAGGCTGAATCTCATCCTGCTGCGAATGTCGTATTAAACGCAGTAGGCATAGAGGCCGAGCTTACGGTAGATATGGATTATTTTGAAATTCTCGACAATGATCTATTTCTAATTTGTTCAGACGGCCTGTATAAAGATTTAAACGATGAAAAAATTATTCAGATTCTAGATAATGCCGATTCAACGCTTGAACAAACCAGTCAAAAGTTGATAGAAGCAGCTCTGGAGATGGGCGGTAGTGATAATTGCACGATAGTGCTGGTGAAAGCTAAAATCGAAGAAAAAGATGTCTGAAATTTGTGAAACAATCATCAACGACTTCCTGTCAGGAAGCTTAAGTCGGAAGGATATGGAAGAAGGATTAACCTCTATATTCCATGCTTCGCACAGCAGCAGCCCGCAAACGCTTGTTTACCTGAAAAATCTGTACACTTCAGACAAAATCAATGATGAGCAATTCAAGTTTCTTTCTGAAACTGTTTCCCAGCTAAGTATTCAGGCAACCCTTTCCAACAGTCAGGCATCCACTGATTTATCGTATTTTAACGAAGACAAAACCCTGCACCTGACTGATGTACCCGACAACCATATTGAAACCGATGCCAATGCTGATCAAACCGTCATCATTCGAACGGACACGGCCATGCCGGTCAATCAAAAAGCTTCAGCCTCCGACGTCGATATCAGTGGCGATTTTAGTATAGACCCGGATATATCTGCGAGTCATCCAACAAACACATCACCAACCTATCCTCAAACACCTGTCAAGCATGAAAATCTTGGCCCTGGTGTCACCTTGAAAGGCCGCTTCGTTCTACTTGAACGGCTGGGTCAGGGCGGCATGGGTGTTGTTTTTAAGGCCAAAGACCTGCTCAAGGTGGAGGCCAAGGATAAAGATCCTTATGTTGCTATAAAAGTTTTGACGGATGCCTTTAAAAAGTACTCAGGTTCTTTTATTGCATTACAGCGTGAAGCCAGTAAAGCTCAGCGTCTGGCACATCCGAATATTGCAACGGTTTACGATTTTGATCGTGACGGTGATACCGTATTCATGACAATGGAGTATTTGCAGGGTAAGCCGCTTAATCGACTGATCAAGGATTTGCCCAAAAAGCCATTAAAAATCCAGCAGGCACTGCATATTATCGATCAGCTCTGCATGGGACTTGCTTACGCCCACGAAAAGAACCTGATCCATTCAGATTTTAAACCCGGCAACTGTTTTTTACTGAACGATGGTACGGTCAAGTTACTCGACTTTGGTATCGCACGTGCCGGTACCATTGCTGGGGAAGAAAAAGAACAAACCATGTTTGATCCCGGCAAACTGAGCGCGGTAACTCCTGCTTACGCGACACCTGAAATGTTTGCGGGTATGAGTCCTGACCCGAGAGATGATATATATGGTCTGGCCTGCGTTGCCTACCAGTTGCTCGCAGGCGGAAAACACCCCTACAACAAGGTAGCCTCACCCAAGATTAAGGAACTGGGTATCAAACCGAAGCCCATCAAAGGCCTGGATAGACGCCAGCAGCGCACCCTGGTCAAAGCGTTATCGGTCAACCGAGAGGACAGAATTCCGACGGTGGGGAAATTCCAGGAAGGTATTCGGCTGAGGAAATCCCACAGTAAACAGATCGTTCTGGGTGCATTGTTCTTAGCCATTATTGCTGGTGGCGCGGGATATGAACCGTTGATGGCGTTGAAAGAAGAACAGGATATCTACGAAAAGATTGAGCGTATCAAAAATGGTGACAAAGCTCTCATGATTGAAACCATCTGGGGACTGGACCAGATGAGCCCTGAACTGCAACAGATATTATCAGTAGGCCTGAGACGCGAAATCATTACCTTTTATCAGGACCGAATAAAAACCGTGTTCAGGCCTAAAGAAGGTTTATACGACTACCCTCAGGCTATGAGCCTGCTGGCTCAGGCCAAGCAGCATTATCCTGATTCCGTCGCCCTTTCAACTATTGAAGATAGTATTAAAGAACAGAAAGACCGTTTAATGAGCAGTTTGATAGCCCTCTATAATCGCTATGTTAAGAATAGAAAACTGATCAAGTCAGAAACGGGTGAGGATTTAACCACCGTACTCCCCCTGTTAAAACGCGTCGACCCCAAACATTACCTGCTCAAGGACCAGAAGCTAGCCGAACTGTACCTGTCTGAAGCGGAAAAGAGCCTGGCAAAAAGCGATTTCAAACTCGCTTCCGAATATATACAAACGGGTCTGAGATTTTTCCCTGATCACCCCCGCCTGCAGAGCTTGAATAAACAGATCAATGCACAGAACGCACACTGATGGATGACGAACGAGAAGCGAATACTTCACCCCTGCGCCTGTTGATCAAAAGTTACGATAGTGGTCTGTTAACTCGAGATCAGTACCTTCAGGTCAGATCAGAGTTACTCAAAAAACTGGCTCGCAAAGGACAGGTAAGCCATGAAGATTTATCCAATTTCATGAAAATCTATCAGGATACCGGGGAGATTAGCACCAGCAAGTCTTATTCGGCTTCGGACTGGATTATTATCATTCTTGGTTTAATGGCAGCCATTGCACTGGCTTTTATTTTATATGGATAAAAAAAAGCCGTAGCGCAAGCACTACGGCAATAAACAAATCCATCAACTTAAGTAGATTAAGCACTTGAATAATAGTTAACTTAAGTTAACTTTTCAAGCCCGGATTTCAGTTATCTGGCATTTTTTTATTCTACTGTGTCGATAACTGCGCTCCAAAAACCCTTCATTGTGTTGATTCTGTCCAGCTGCTCAGACCTCTATAGCCAGACCAAACTCCTGGCTGGCATCCTGAATCCAGAGCCAAAGATAATCGGCAAAAGTTCGTCTGATCACCAGTTCAAAACTCAGATCGCCAGTACGACGGATAACCGCCCCACTTTTGCCAAAAACTGTCGACACAACCTTGCCTACTGGAAAGTGCTTAATATGTAAATCAACCGGGGTACATTTCTTGAGTAGCTCAACCACACAGTCTCCTGACAGCTGGAGTACCGTAGACCCACCACTACTATTGACCAGAGAGTAATGTCCGGGCATCTCGTCCCGGAAGCGGGTCTCTATATCAAAGGTTTCTGCTCCAGGAACCAGGATCAGCCATTCATCGGGAGATAACCAGCGAATGGAATAATCCCCTTTTTCAACCGAGGTCAACGGTTTCACTGGCAGACCGATGCCCAGCACCTTTTCTACGGCTGTCAGCTGATCGCTATTTTCCGGGTTACAACGCAGGGTTAAATGCCCCAGCAATTTAAGTTCTTTCAGGTGAACCCCTGCATGCTCAGGCGACAGTCGAGCCAGCGACTCGAATTCGACATGATGCAGCGGAGATTGACCCGGTATCTCAGCAGTGGGTAATTGATCCATTAATGCAGCTTTAGTAGCGGCATTCTGTTGTGCGGTCATTGTATTGAGTTCAGACATTTTGGCGTTCCCCCTCTGGGTCATAAAACACGGGACTACAGATTTCAGCCTCAATCACCCTGCCGTCGGTGAGTGGGTAAAAGACTCTCTCACCCATTTTCTCCAGTCCTCCCTTGATTAATCCCATTGCGATGGATCGTCCTAGATTCGCGCTCCAGTAGCTGGAGGTAATATGCCCCTCCATGGGAACCGGAACAGGCGCTGCGGGATCGATTACTGCCTGTGCACCTTCTGGTAGTACAACTTTCGGATCTATCGTCTTTATACCAACCAGCTGTTTGCGATTGGACCTGACACAATCCTCTCTCTGCATGCCCCGTTTACCAATAAAGCTAAAGGGTTTCTGGTTTGATACACACCAGCCCATACCCAGATCATAGGGATGCAATGAACCATCGGTATCCTGGCCGGTAATAATGAAGCCCTTCTCTGCGCGCAGCACATGCATGGTTTCGGTGCCATACGGCGTAATATCGTATTTTTCACCGCTAGCGATGAGTTGTTCCCACACATGCATGGCGTAATTCGCCTGAACATTGATTTCAAAGGTTAATTCACCCGTAAAAGAAATCCGGAACACGCGCGCTGGCACACCAGCCACCTTCATTTGTTTCCAGTCCATAAAACTGAAGTTTTCATTGCTGATATCAAAATCGGTCAATTCTTCCAGCAGCTTTCGGCTATTAGGTCCGGTGATGGTGAGCGTAGCCCAATGGTCAGTCACTGTATTGAAATAGACCTCAAGCTCAGGCCATTCGGTCTGATGGTATAACTCCAGCCACTCGTAAACGCGCGCGGCGCCACCAGTTGTTGTGGTCATCAGGAAATGATTTTCACCCAGGCAGGCCGTGACACCATCATCGAACACCATGCCATCCTCCCCGCACATCAGGCCATAGCGACATTTTCCAACCGCCAGCTTCGCCCAGGCATTGGTGTACACACGCCCCAGGAATTCACGTGCATCTTTACCCTGAATATCGATTTTACCCAGCGTAGAGGCATCCAGTAGACCAATGCTGTTGCGTACCGCAACACACTCGCGATCAACCGCCTGTTGCATCGTCTCCCCAGGCTTGGGGAAATACCAGGGTCGTTTCCACTGTCCGACATTTTCAAATTCAGCACCCTGTTTTAAATGCCACTGATGCATAGCGGTATAGCGCTTGGGTTCAAACAGCTCTCTACAGTTACGCCCTGCGATTACTCCAAAGGTAACCGGGGTATAATTCGGGCGGAAGATCGTGGTGCCAGTTTCTGGTATCGTTTTATTTAACGCCTTTGCGGCCACCGCCATACCATTAATATTGCCAAGCTTGCCCTGATCGGTACCAAAACCCATAGCCGTGTAGCGTTTTACATGCTCGATCGATTCATAACCTTCTCGGCAGGCTATTTCTATTCCTGCTGCCGTCACATCGGTCTGGTAGTCAACAAACTGTTTAGGGGCCTGTGAGGTCGGTTTGGTATGCGGGATATGAAAAAGCGTCATAGCCTGACCTATTGTCAGCGCTTCCACCGATGGTAACTCGACCGGGCTAGCACTCAGGCCCAGTTCAGAGAGTGCACTCTGAGCCGCTTCAAACCCTTCGCGCAATACTGCAGAAGTTTCATACTGCGCATTGATTCCGCCAGCAGTCAGTTGCTTTTGCGGGGTTGCTCCAGGTAGAAAGCCAGCCGCGGCATCATCCCATACAGGACGGCTACCGGTATGACAGGATAGATGAATCACCGGACTCCAGCCCCCGGACGTTGCCACTGTATCAGCCTGCACCCGATTTACTGTGCCGACGACCTGTGTTCCATCCTCATTGATAGCAGCGACATCTACACTCGTAACACGTTTACCACCCTGAACCTCGATCACGGCGGAACCAGCAATTATCCTGAGTCCGCGGTCACGGGCTTGCTGCACCAGATCCCCTGAGCTATCTTTGCGCGTATCCACAATAGCCACCACCTTGCGCCCGGCGTCGGCCCAGTCCAGCGCAGCCTGATAACCATAATCATTGGTCGTCATCAGCACGAGTTCCTTACCCGGCACCACCGCATAACGATTGATGTAGGCAGATACGGCGCCGGCGACCATGCATCCGGGAACATCGTTATTGGCATATACCAAAGGTCGCTCATGCGCCCCTGTCGCCAGAATAACCCATTTGGCCCTCACACGATGCATACGCTGACGCACCTGATTTGTTGGCGCTCTGTCAGCCTCGTGATCGGTACAGCGCTGATGGATTGTCACAAAGTTATGGTCATGGTATCCATTCACTGTAGAACGTGGCAGCAGCATCACATCCGGATACCCCTGCAACTCTTCAACCACCGCATTGATCCAGTTTGATGCTGATTGCCCATTCAGTAGTTGCCTGCTATTTAGCAGGCTGCCACCGAACTCATTCTGCTCATCAGCAATAATGACGCGAGCGCCACCGCGTGCAGCAGTGAGAGCTGCAGCCAGACCGGCCGGGCCTGCACCAACGATTAAAATATCGCAGTGTTGATTAATAGTTTCGTATCGATCAGGATCATTTGCCAGTGGAGACCTGCCCAGACCTGCAGCTTTCCTGATCATGGATTCGTAGGTATGCCACAGGCTTTGAGGATACATAAAAGTCTTGTAATAGAAACCTGGTGGCATCATATGTCCAGCGACCTTACCGACCATACCCATTAAATCATTTTCAACACTGGGCCAGCCGTTAGTAGTAGCAGCAACCAGCCCATCAAATAGCTCCTGCTGCGTCGCGCGCACATTGGGCACCTGAGTTGCTTCAGTCGCACCCAGCTGTAACACCGCATTGGGTTCATCCGCACCACAGCTGACTATGCCTCGGGGCCTGCTGTATTTAAAACTGCGACCGACGATGTCAATGCCATTTGCCAGTAAGGCGGATGCCAGAGTATCACCCTCAAACCCCGGGTACTGCTTGCCATTAAAGGTAAACGATAGTGGTTTGCTGCGATTAACACGGCCACCCGACTGTAGACGATTCTGTTGGTTCATAGTCTGGCTCCTCTAATCTGCAACGACTGAGGGCTGTTCACCCAGTCGGTAGATTTCCTTAATTTCATAACTCTGGGTATCACGTGTCATATTAAAAAACTTGCGGCATCCAGCGGCATGCACCCATAGTTCATGATGCAACCCACGTGGGTTTTTACGAAAATACAGGAATTCGCCCCACTCCTTATCAGAACAGGAGTCAGGATCCAGCGGACGCGCGATATGAGCCTGTCCTGCCACGTGAAACTCTTCTTCTTCGCGATATTCCGCACAATACGGGCAATAGATATAAAACATTAAATGACCCTCAGTTAGTGAGCGACACCGGCTGCGCCGTGTTCATCGATGAGTGCACCGCTGTGGAAACGGAACATGGAAAAAGGCTCTGCCAGCGGGTGCATCTCACCCTTTGCCAAACAGGAGGCAAACACATTACCTGAACCTGGAGTCGCCTTAAAACCACCCGTACCCCAACCACAATTAAAGAACAGGTTATTAACCGGTGTTTTACTCATAATCGGACAGGCATCGGGACAGGTGTCGACGATTCCGCCCCACTGTCGGTTCATGCGAACCCGACTGAAGATAGGAAACAACTCAACAATAGCCTGGATAGTATGCTCAATAGTTGGGTAAGAACCTCGCTGCCCGTAGCCGTTGTAGCTATCTATTCCCGCACCAATGACCAGATCGCCCTTATCGGACTGGCTGATATAACCATGCACCTGATTCGACATCACGACAGTATCCAGAATAGGTTTGATCGGTTCGGAAACCAGAGCCTGTAAAGGATGGGATTCAAGTGGTAGTTCAAACCCAGCCATTCTTGCCAGCACACCTGAATTACCAGCGACTACGCATCCAACGCGATCTGCTCTGATCTCACCGAATCGATTGGTTTTGACGCCGACAATGGTGTTATCTTCGATCAGTAAATCGACAACTTCAGTTTGCTGGATCAGGTCTACACCCAGGGCATCTGCCCCACGCGCAAACCCCCAGGCCACTGCATCGTGCCTGGCGACACCGCCACGGGGTTGCCAGGAAGCGCCCAGCACCGGGTAACGGGTATTTTGAGAGCAATCCAGATGCGGCACAATTTCCTTGATTTGCTGCGGGTCTAATACCTCACCATCGATCCCATTTAGACGATTGGCGTTAACCCGACGCTGGATATCCCGCATATCCTGTAGCGTGTGGCCGAGATTTAATACACCGCGCTGCGAAAACATCACGTTATAATTCAGGTCCTGCGATAGACCCTCCCATAACTTCATCGCATGTTCGTATAGATGTGCCGCCTCATCCCACAGATAATTTGAACGCACGATGGTTGTATTACGTGCAGTATTGCCACCACCCAGATAACCTTTCTCGATCACTGCAACATTAGTGACGTTATGCTCTTTAGCCAGATAATAAGCGGTAGCCAGACCATGGCCACCACCGCCAATAACAATGACATCGTACTTCTTTTTTGGCGTAGGATTACGCCAGGCACGTTGCCAGTTTTCATGATGGCTCAAGCTATGCTTGAACAATCCGAAACCTGAATATTGCTGCATTTTCAGCTCCTGAATTAGGGCAGCCTGTCGTACAGGACTGCTCGTAAGTAGATCAGATTCGACGTTAAATAGAGGCCCTGGAGTTGATTAACCAGGGAAACCATAAAACATGGGTTAATAGTCATTCTGCTGTTTAATATATCGCGCCTGTTAACGGGTTCTATGCGGAAAAACGCCTCCCAGATGCGTATTTACGACAATGATCAAAACTATAGAATGGTACAATCCAGTCAGGCTCAATTTAAAAAAATCACCAACAACCTGAACGCACTGTTAAAACAAAGATAGTGCGAAGCTTCCCTGACAATAAAATGTTTTCTGGAATATTAAATGGCAGACTCTAACACACCTAAAAGAGATTTCAGCTCAGTGATGCGCCCGAGCAATAGCGCTTTTCTGAATGCTGATACTGCACCAGAAAAGCCACTTAAGGTCGGCTTTATATTGCAGGAACATTTCTCCATGATGGCCTTTACAGCGGCACTGGACACACTGGTAACCGCTAACCTGCTTTGTACTTCACCACTGTTTGAGAGCCTCACCTTCGGCATCAACTCACGCAAGGTCCTGAGCGATTTACATATTGAAATCACTACCGACTCCACTCTTGAACAATTCAACATAACTCATAGAGGCACTATCGATGTACTCATTGTATGTGGTGGTTTCCGCTGCTCTTTAGAGCAGAACCCTGTACTCGTCAGTACACTCAAATCTGCGGACAAACAGGGGCTGATAATAGGCGGGCTGTGGAATGGTGCAATCGCGTTGGCATATGCTGGATTGCTAAATAACCAGCAATGTGCAGTACACCCTGATAACCATGCCATCATGAAAGAAAAATTCCTCTCTGTGCAGCTATCGGAGCGACCTATGGTAATCGGCACCAGGCGCGCGACCTGCGCAGGGCCCGTGAGCGCGCTGGAAATGATGCTGAAGCTCACGCAACAGTGTTATGGGAAAAATATTGTTCGCGCCATCAGAGAAATATTAAGCTGTGACCAGGTTGCAGAAAGCGGTGGCATCATGAACCTGAAAACAGGTGATCACCCCGCCTTACCTGAACCACTGCGGCAATTACTTGAGTTAATGCAGTCAAATATAGAAGAGCCACTAACACTGGAAGAGCTTTCGAGCCACATAGGCATATCACGAAGGCAGATAGAACGTCTGTTCCAGACCCACCTGGAAACCACGCCATCGCGCTATTATCTGGAGCTGCGCATAACCCATGCGAGAAGGCTTTTACTACAGAGCAACGAAAGCATTACGCATATTGCAATCGCCTGCGGTTTCGTGAGCAGTAGTCACTTCAGTAACTGTTATAAGGATTATTTTGGCACATCGCCCAGCGCCACCCGACAGAAAACAGGCCGGAAATAGCTCAAAACAATTCGAGGAGTGAAAAAAAGCTCAGCAAATATTCTGCTGAGCTTTTTCAAATTGGTCGGGGCGAGAGGATTTACTACGGGCATCCTGCCCTCCGCCCTTTCGGGCCAGCCTGCGGCTGTTTAAAATCGCTCCCGGCGATTTTATGAACCTCTAACGGTTCAAAACCTCTCGCCTGCACTTCGTTCTTCAGCGAGAACTTTGTGAAAGCGAGATGTTGGAATTGGTCGGGGCGAGAGGATTTGAACCTCCGACCACCTGCACCCCATGCAGGTACGCTACCAGGCTGCGCTACGCCCCGAAATAATGAATTATTTTCTGATCGAATCTACCGCTTAAGAATGTGGAGTAATTCTTCTAGTTCAATCAATGTTTGTTTGATGATCTGCTGACTCTGGTTATTATCTTCTTTCGCGTCGACACCTTCAAGTCTTTGTCTCGCTCCGCCAATAGTAAATCCTTCATCGTAAAGCAATGAACGGATCTGGCGAATCAAAAGCACATCATGACGTTGATAGTAGCGTCGATTACCTCTACGCTTTACCGGTTTAAGTTGTGGAAATTCCTGTTCCCAATAACGTAGAACATGTGGTTTAACATCACATAATTCTGCGACTTCACCGATGGTGAAGTAACGCTTACCAGGTATGACTGGTAATTCGTTATTGTTACTCGCTTCCAGCATATGCTTCGACTCTGATTTTTAACTTTTGTCCAGGTCTAAACGTGACCACTTTCCTGGCAGAGATCGGGATCTCTTCACCTGTTTTTGGATTACGCCCTGGTCGCTCCGCTTTCGACCGAGTAAGAAAATTACCAAACCCGGAAAGTTTGACCTGATGCCCAGTCTCCAACGCTACTTTTACTTCTTCGAAAAAATGTTCAACTATCTCTTTGGCTTCGCGTTTATTGAGACCAAGCTCATCAAACAGCATTTCGGCCATATCAGCTTTGGTCAAAGACATGAATTTGCTACCTCAAGACTGCATTTTGTTGTTTTTCGAGTATTTGCAGGACATCTGCTACTGTTTTTTCAACATCCTGATCCGTTAGAGTGCGTGAAAAGTCCTGTAAAATCAAGCCTAAAGCGACACTTTTTCGAAAATTTATAACTTCCTTACCAGTATAGACATCAAATACGAAAACGTCTTGTATTATTTTAGACTGAAGGGAATTTATACTGTCTATCAGCTGTTGAGCGGTCACAGTTTCATCAACCATAAGCGCAAGGTCTCGCCGTATCGAGGGGAACCTGGATAACTCGCTAAAGCTAGCAATTTTGCGTGATTGAATTGCTTCCAGCTCAATCTCAAAAACAAACAGTTTCTGGTCAATATCGAGTGCCCTCAGCACATTTGGGTGCAGTGCTCCAACAAAGCCAACCAGTTTCCCATTATGATAAATATCAGCAGCCTGCCCCGGATGCATGATTTCATTTTCCGTCTTCCTGAATTCCAGGTCTTCCACTTTAGACAGGGCCAACAGACACTGTAAATCGCCTTTGATGTCATAGAAATCTACGTTATTTTTTTCGTCTGCCCAGCTTTCAGCTTGACGACTCCCGGCAATTACAGCAGCGATATGCGGTTTCTGAATCAGATCATCCCCATGAGGAATAAAGCATAAGCCCGTTTCAAACAATCTGATGCGAGACTGCTGCCGATTCAGGTTATGCCGCGCAGCCTGGATCAGCCCTGGTAACAATCGTGTACGCATCTCTGACATATCCGACGATATCGGGTTGCTGAGTGTCAGTGTTGACTGACCGGGATGCAGAATCTGTTGCAGCTCGGGGGACACAAAGGAATAGGTGACAGCTTCAAAATAACCTCTATCCACCAGTAAATTTCGCATGCGGTTGACTTCTACGCGTGACTCTGAAAAGTCACTCATGGCCGCATGCACAGCTTCCTGTGTACCCGGAATATTGTCATATCCGATGATACGCCCTACTTCCTCGATTAAGTCTGCTTCGATATTAATATCAAAGCGATAACTGGGCGCCGTGACCATCCAGCCTTCTGCCTCAGATACGAAAGTCATGTCGAGATCCTGCAGGATTTTTTCAACCTGCTGATGAGAAACAGGAATACCGAGTAAACGTTCAACACGTGCGTGCCGTAATAGAATACTGGGTTTAGCGGGCATGTGTTCAGCCACAGTTTGCTCAAACACAGGACCAGCTTCTCCACCTACAATATCGACCAACAGTCGGGTTGCGCGATTGATTGCCGTTACCTGAAGCTCGGGGTCAACACCTCTTTCGAAACGATGCGACGAGTCGGTATGTAATCCGTAACTGCGCGCTTTGCCGGCAATATACCGGGGTGTAAAAAAAGCTGACTCCAGCAATATATCTGTAGTGTTTTCCTGAACCGAAGTGGATTGCCCGCCCATAATACCGGCAAGCGCAACCGCTTTCTCGTGATCAGCGATGACCAGGGTATCTTCCCGGCACACGACCTCTGAACCATCAAGCAATTCAAATTTTTCGCCTGCATGGGCATTACGCACACGTATGCCACCTTTCAATTTATTCAGATCAAACCCATGCATTGGCTGACCTAATTCCATCAGGATGTAATTGGTCACGTCTACTACGGGACTAATCGAACGTAATCCACAGCGCCGTAGCTTTTCTTTCATCCATAGAGGTGACTCTGCATTCGCGTTAACGCCACGTATAATCCGACCGACATAATGTGGACAGGCCTCTGGATTTAGCAACTCAAGCGGGAACGTATCCTGAATCATGGTATCCACGGTTTCAATCGCGGGAGGCGTCATAGAAATCCCGTTATTCGCTTTCACTTCCCTCGCAACGCCTGCGATACTCAGGCAATCGCCCCGGTTTGGAGTCAGGTCAATCTCAATCAGGGTATCATTCAGGTTCAGATACTCGACAATACTGCAGCCAACAGGCGCATCTTGCGGCAATACCAGAATACCATCGGAAGAATCCGCCATTTTCAGCTCTGACTCAGAGCAGATCATTCCATTTGATTCAACACCACGCAGCTTAGCCTTCTTGATCTTAAAACCCGGTAGTTCTGCACCAACCTGGGCAAACACCACCTTCAATCCCTGTTTAACGTTTTTAGCACCACAGACGACTTGCACCGGCTCAGCAGAACCATCATTCACCGTACAAAGGTTTAACCGGTCCGCATCAGGGTGCTGTGTACAAGTTAGTACTTCAGCCACCACAACTTTATCAAGCGCAGGAGCAGCAGGCTCTACAGCATCAACTTCCAGACCTGCCATGGTTAACTGAGCAACCAGTTGCTCGCTGGTTAATGCGGGGTTAGCCCATTCTCTAAGCCAATTTTCACTTATTTTCATGCGTGCTACCGATTATCAGGCAAATTGTTGCAGGAAGCGTAAATCGTTTTCGAAGAACAGTCGCAGATCGTTAACGCCATAGCGCAACATAGACATTCTTTCGACACCCAGACCAAACGCGTAGGCAGTGAATTTTTCAGGATCTATACCCGTATGCCTGAAAACTTCTGGATGCACCATGCCGCAGCCTAGAATTTCAATCCAGCCGGATTGCCCACAGACACGACAACCTTCACCGGCACAGATTACACAGCTAATATCAACTTCCATGGACGGTTCGGTGAAAGGAAAATAGGAAGGGCGAAACCGGGTTTTCAGGTCTTCCTGCTCAAAAAACAGCTTAAGGAACTCGTGCAACATCCCTTTCAGGTTCGCAAAGGAAATGTTTTCATCGACCAACAATCCCTCTACCTGATGGAACATAGGGGTATGAGTTAAATCCGAGTCGCAACGATAGACTCTACCTGGCGCAATTATTCTAACGGGAGGTGCCTGATGCTCTAGCACCCTGATTTGAACTGGCGAGGTATGTGTGCGCAATAGCGTTCTAGCATCGAAATAAAAAGTATCGTGCATCGCCCTTGCCGGATGATGCTCAGGGATATTTAGTGCTTCGAAATTGTGGAAATCATCTTCTACTTCAGGGCCCTCTGCCACATCGAAACCCAGCTTGCCAAACATTTGCTGAATTCGATTCATGGTTAAGGTAACTGGATGCAGACCACCCTTTTCAACAGCGCGACCGGGGAGGGTAATATCGATGGTCTCGGCAGCTAATTTTTGATTGATCTGTAATTCACTAAGCGTTTCTTTGCGAGCCTCCAGTTGTTGCTGGATCGCTTGCTTGGCTTTGTTGATTTCCTGTCCCGCTTCACGACGTTGATCCGCCGGTAACTGGCCCAGGTTTTTTAACTGTTCGGTTATTTCGCCTTTCTTACCCAGATAGTGCACCCGCAGATTATCCAGGTCTTTGAGATTGTCGGAGGCTTCTATAGCCGCGATTGCAGATTTTAATAACTGATTGAGATCGGACACGATATTTGGATTTAGTTATAGCGGACACCAAAGGTGTCCGCTATCAGGTAAAAATTAAGCTTCTACTTGAAGACCAGCTTTGGCTTTTTCCACCAGAGCTGTAAAGGCAGGCTTATCAAAAACCGCTATGTCCGCTAACACCTTACGATCCACTTCAATCGCTGCTTTTTTCAGACCATTCATGAAAACGCTATAAGACATTCCGTTTTCACGAGCCGCTGCATTAATACGCGCAATCCATAATGCACGGAACTGACGTTTTCTCTGCTTACGGTCACGATAGGCGTATTGACCCGCTTTGGTTACAGCCTGCTTGGCGACACGAAACACCTTACTACGTGCACCACGGTAACCTTTGGCTTTATCAAGAATCTTTTTATGACGTGCGTGAGCGGTTACACCGCGTTTAACTCTAGGCATTTCTCACCTTCCTATGTATAGGGTAAAAGACGACGTACTTCACGTACATCATTCGCATTAACTTCAAGCATATCGCCTAGATGACGCTTACGCTTACTGCTCTTTTTGGTGAGGATATGACGTAAATGAGACTGTCCACGTTTATAGTTTCCCGCCGCATTACGTTTGAAGCGCTTGGCAGCGCCCCGACTCGATTTGATTTTAGGCATTTCAAACTCCCGTTCGATAAATAGTAAACAAAACCCTGCACGCCGGAGTCTGCGTGTTCGGGCAAACATTTAGTCTTTCGACTGTATAACCGATTACTGCACAGGCAATAATGCTGATTATTTCTTTTTCGGCACCAGTAACATTGTCATCTGACGCCCTTCCGACTGTGGATACTGATCCACGGTCGCCACCTCACTCATATCTTCTTCGATACGTTTGAGTAAATCTCTACCCAGCTCCATATGCGCCATTTCACGCCCACGGAACCGAACTGTTACCTTTGCGCGATCACCCGCCTCGATAAACTCTGTTAGTTTTCTTAGCTTAACCTGATAGTCACCCAATTCAGTGCCAGGACGGAATTTGATTTCCTTAATCTGTATCTGGCGCTGTTTCTTGCGTTGCTCGTGCAGCTTTTTCTTTTGTTGAAACCTGAATTTACCGAAATCCATCAGGCGGCAAACAGGAGGTTTACTATTCGGTACAATTTCTACCAGATCGAGTTCGGCATCTGCTGCCGCCTGTAAAGCTTCCTGTATTGAAACAATACCTTTTTGTTCACCATCCTGATCGATTAATCTGACTTCAGGAACCGTAATCTCGTCGTTTAAACGAGTTTGTTTATCATCAGCGATTTGATTATTCCTCGCAATTATTAAAAAACTCTACCGCTATGCGTAATTCAGAACCTCGGAATTGAGTTGAGAGATAAAGGCTTCCACCTTCATGCTACCCAAGTCTTCACCCGCCCGAGTACGTACTGCGATTTCCCCCTGCTCCATCTCACGATCACCAACCACAAGGAGGTATGGGACGCGCTGCATTGTGTGCTCGCGAATTTTAAAGCCGATCTTCTCGTTTCTCAAGTCTGAAATGACTCTGAAACCCTGATTTTTAAGACTTTTTTCAACTTCCTGCAGGTAACTCGCCTGTTTATCTGTGATATTCATCAATACCGCCTGCACCGGCGACAGCCAAAGCGGCATTTTTCCTTCATGTTGCTCAATCAGAATACCAATAAATCGTTCAAATGAGCCAAGAATCGCGCGATGTAACATGACGGGAGTCTGGCGCGAACCATCCTCATCCACATACTGCGCGTTGAGCCTGCCTGGCATTGAAAAATCCACCTGAATGGTTCCGCATTGCCATTCACGCCCAATGCAGTCTTTCAGTGTGAACTCAATCTTGGGTCCGTAAAAAGCGCCCTCACCGGGCAGCTCTTCCCATGCCAGATTTTTCGCATCCATAGCTTCAGCTAACGCCTTCTCTGCCTTATCCCACACTTCATCACTGCCAACTCTGTTTTCAGGGCGAGTGGAAAGCCGATAGATCACTTCATTAAACCCGAAGTCCCTGTACACTTCGTGCAGAAAATCTATAAAGTCAGCGACCTCAGATTGAATCTGCTTTTCGGTACAGAAGATATGCGCATCATCCTGTACGAAGGCCCTTACGCGCATCAGGCCGTGTAACGCACCAGACATTTCATTTCGGTGGCAGGAACCAAACTCAGCCAGCCTCAGCGGGAGATCGCGATAACTCTTTAGTCCCTGATTGAACACCTGGATGTGACAGGGGCAATTCATCGGTTTAATGGCAAACTGTCTTCCCTCTGCTTCCAGCGTAAACATATCTGCACTGAATTTCGCCGCGTGACCAGATTTTTCCCACAGCGAGAAATCTACCATCTGTGGTGTATTAATTTCCTTGTATCCATATTGCAGCTGCTTCTTGCGCATATACTGTTGAACTACCTGATAGATAGACCAGCCCTTCTCATGCCAGAAAACTTCACCAGGTGCCTCTTCCTGAATATGGAACAAATCCAGTTTTTTACCGATACGACGATGATCACGCTTTTCGGCTTCTTCAAGTCTATGTAGGTAGGCTTTTAACTGCTTTTTATCATGCCAGGCAGTGCCATAGATACGCTGCAGCATCACGTTGTTGGAGTCACCACGCCAATAGGCGCCAGCCAGTTTCATTAACTTAAACCCTTGACCCAGCTTGCCCGTTGAAGGGAGATGCGGTCCTCGACAAACGTCAAACCAGTCACCCTGACGATAAATTGAAACCTCTTCACCCTCAGGAATAATATCCTTGATAATCTCAACCTTATAATCTTCGCCAAGATCTGCAAAAGTCCTAATGGCATCGTTTCTATCAAGCACTTCACGCTCGATGGGCAAATCCCGTTTAACGATCTCATGCATACGCGCCTCAATCAGACTCAAATCATCAGGAGTAAAAGCCTGCTCACGATAAAAGTCATAATAAAAGCCATCTTCAATAGCCGGGCCTATGGTTACCTGTGTGCCGGGATATAACTCCTGAACAGCCTGCGCCATCACGTGCGCCGCGTCATGCCGGATCAATTCAAGGGATTCTTCGTCACGGTTCGTGATTATTGCAACATCAGCATCACCCGTAATTAAATACGAGGCATCAACCAGATTTCCGTTAACCTTACCTGCGAGGGTGGCTTTAGCCAACCCGGGACCGATGTCAGCGGCGACATCCAGCACAGATACCGCATTGTCAAATGAACGAATAGAACCGTCGGGAAGTGTAACTTGTGGCATGTTGATCCTGTTTCAGTGGTGACCCCTACCAAAGGCCACGTGTTAATCAAAAGAGATAAACTAACTTATGGAATATATAAGGTTCAAGTTTAAGAAAACCTGTATCTGCTTATATATCATGCAGTGACTACCAGAAAAATCTGGTAGGCGCGAGTGGATTCGAACCACCGACCCCCACCATGTCAAGGTGGTGCTCTAACCAACTGAGCTACGCGCCTGTAAATCAGGTCGGGTATTCTACATCACATCGATAAATAATCAATCACCAACTACATGATTTAGGAAATAAAAAAAGCCCCATAAATGGGGCTTTTTTATCTGTTGATTCTAGATATTAATCATCCAGTTTCTGAATACCCATCATCTTCAGGATATACTTTTCATACAATGGCTCAGATGTACCTTTTTTCATCTTACGCATAAAGTACTTTTCAAAAGCAATCTTGGCCATATGCACCCACTTGCCTTTCTTAAACCAGGCGACATTGCGTGGTGGGATCTGAGGTATAGCAACAAATGCCGCACCTGTATCACCCATATCCGCAAGACAGATCGCATTCCAGGTAGCTCCTGTGGTCGGCTCTTTACCGGCCAGTTCATCAGCAATATTGTGGACGATGGAAGTCACCATGGATTCAATCATATAACCTGTCTTCGGTGTACCTGTAGGAACAGGTGTTGCTTCAACAGGAGGAATAGCAATACAAACGCCAGCCGAGTAGATATTTTTATAGGTCGGGTTACGGTGTAAATCATCAACCATCACAAAGCCACGTGGGTTACATAGACCCTCAACATTTGCAACCGCGTCTACCCCTTTAAACGCAGGCAACATCATGCCGAATTTATAATTGACTTCATGTTGTTTGACGACTTCGCCAGAGGCATCCAGTTCGTCGACAAATAGTTTTCCATCCTCTACTTTGGTGGTTTTGGCGTTTGTAATCCAGTTAATGTGGTGACTGCGCAGCTCAGACTCAAGCATACCTTTAGAATCACCGACTCCACCCAGACCCAGATGCCCGATATATGGCTCTGATGTAACAAAGGTCATGGGGAACTTATCGCGCACTTTACGTTTTCTCAGATCAGCGTCTACGATAAAGGCAAATTCGTAAGCCGGGCCAAAGCAACTGGCAAATGGCATAGCGCCGATGACAATCGGACCGGGCTCTTTTAACAGGGCTTTATAATCCTCGTATGCTTTTTCTGCATGATCAACAGTACAGATAGAGTGTGTATGGTTCTCAGGACCTGAACCTTCAACTTCCTCAAAAGCTAGACGAGGACCGGTGATAATCACCAGATAGTCATAATCTACGGTCTCTCCCTTGGAAGTTTCCAGCTTATTGGCCGAGGCGTCTATTTTGGTAACGGTATCGCAGATAAAGCCAATTCCCTTACGGTCGAGATAGGGCTTGATCGGGAAAGTAATGGATTTGCGATCTCTCCAACCCACAGCAACCCAGGGGTTAGACGGTGTGAACTGAAAGTATTCATTAGAATTGATGACTGTGACCTGGTGCTTTTTGCCCAGTTCATTTTTGAGTTCGTAAGCGCAGGGCATTCCACCCGTTCCAGCACCCAGTACAACTATATGAGCCATAAGGTTCTCCTAAAATTGATGATTTTGATTATTGGCTTTCTCAAGAAACCTTTGCATAAATCTCTATCAACTACTCACCGGATAATCAAATATGCAGAGATTTCTTAACTTATCGGCGCGAATACTAATCCATTTATTTTATTTTATCTATATTTACCCTGCTTATAACCAGCAGAATTAACGAATGAATTTGAATTTTTAGTTATTTTTTAATGCTTAACTGACGCAGAGCAAGCAACAAGCTTTTTTATCACAATATCTTTCCTGGTATCAGGTTCAGGCCTCGGCGATAAAATGTTTATTTTTAAGCGCTTCCATTTCATCTCTGAGCTGTGCAGCCTGCTCAAATTCCAGGTTTGCCGCATGTTCGTACATCTGCTTCTCGAGCTGAGTCAATCGCTTTTTCAATTCGATTGCGGTCATTGAGTGATGATACTCGGCAGGCTTTTCGGCCACCTTCCTGTTGCGGGGTGCGGCGCTTCCCTGCCCCATATCCATAACATCGGTAATTTGCTTACTAATTCCAACTGGAGTGATGTTGTGCTTTTTATTGTATGCCAGCTGTTTATCCCGACGTCTTTGGGTTTCGTCAATTGCACGCTGCATAGACCCGGTAACCCGATCCGCATACAAGATAGCCTTACCACTGAGATTCCTGGCTGCGCGCCCGATAGTTTGTATAAGCGAGCGATCTGAACGCAAAAAACCCTCCTTATCAGCATCCAGAATCGCGACCAACGACACCTCGGGCATATCCAGACCTTCCCTTAGCAGGTTGATACCTACCAGGACATCAAATTCCCCCAGGCGCAGATCTCGAATAATCTCCATACGCTCAACTGTATCAATGTCTGAATGCAGATAGCGCACCTTTACGCCATGCTCGCTCAGATATTCGGTTAAATCTTCTGCCATACGCTTGGTCAGCGTGGTTACCAGTACGCGTTCGGCCTGCTCTACCCGTAAGTTAATTTCAGATAACAGGTCATCCACCTGTGAAGTCGCAGGTTTAACCTCAATCACGGGATCAACCAGGCCCGTAGGACGTACGACTTGCTCGACAACAGCAGCGGCATGTTCATCTTCATATTTCCCTGGAGTTGCTGAAACAAAAACGGTCTGTGGCGACATGCGCTCAAACTCTTCAAAACGCAGTGGGCGGTTATCCAGCGCAGATGGCAGACGAAACCCGTACTCCACCAGGGTTTCCTTGCGCGATCGATCACCTTTGTACATACCGCCTATCTGCGGAACGCTGACATGGCTTTCATCGATAAACAACAGGCAATCAGCAGGCAGGTAGTCAAATAATGTTGGAGGTGGCTCGCCTGGCTGCCTTCCAGATAAATAGCGCGAGTAATTTTCTATGCCACTACAATAGCCAAGCTCCAGCATCATCTCGATATCGTAATTCACTCGTTGTTCCAGTCGCTGCGCCTCGACCAGTTTATTCAACTCCTTTAGCTGTGCGAGGCGTTGTTGCAGCTCAACCTTAATATCTTCAAGCGCTGCCAAAATCGTTTCACGCGGAGTGACATAATGGGTTTTCGGGTAGACTGTGATTCGTTTTACACGATCCAGGATCTCACCAGTGAGCGGGTCGAATAAGCTTAACTGTTCCACTTCATCATCAAACAGCTCGATGCGAACCGCTTCTCTCTCACTGTCAGCGGGGTGTATTTCAATCACATCACCACGGACCCGATAGGTACCCCGTTTTAGCTCAATATCGTTACGGGTGTACTGCAACTCGGCCAGCCTCCTCAAAATTCTACGCTGGTCTATCTGGTCACCCTGCACCACATGTAATAGCATTTTTAGATAGGATTCAGGATCTCCAAGGCCATAGATCGCTGATACCGAAGCCACGATGACCGTATCCTTGCGCTCAAACAGGGATTTGGTCGCCGATAGCCGCATTTGTTCGATATGATCATTAATTGACGCATCCTTTTCTATGAAGGTATCTGATGCCGGTACATAGGCCTCTGGCTGATAATAGTCATAGTAGGAGACAAAATATTGCACGGAGTTATTGGGGAAAAACTCTTTCATTTCGCCGTAGAGTTGCGCCGCCAGTGTCTTGTTGTGCGCCATAATAATTGCCGGACGCTGTAGATTCGCAATCACATTAGCCATGGTAAATGTCTTACCTGAGCCGGTAACGCCGAGTAGTGTCTGGTGCATCAAACCATCACTCACGCCTTCGACCAGCTCTGCAATTGCCTGAGGTTGATCACCAGCGGGTTGATAGTCGGTTACTAACTGAAATGATTTGGACATGCTTTTACGGTCGCTTTAGCTGGAAATTTGAGCCACTTTATCATCAGTTATACAGCGCATTGCAAGTGACCAACCTGAAAAATATTTGGGTTGAGGCTTTAAGCCCTGGCGATTGAACGTCAACACACTGCACTGATGTCTAACAAAGTCGTTTCTATTACATCACTATTTTAACCCTGACCCATACAAGCCAGCAAAGGCTTCTGCAGTGCATTGTCTGCGATCGATAAAAGGAGGCTTAGTCATGTCGACACACTAGAGCGAATATAATTGCCGCGGGTTAAGCCCATCGTTGAATCGAAACCAGCCCTACCTGGAACCGGTTTCAGGAGCAGTGTCTTAACGCATTGCGCAATGATCCCAGCCGTGAAAATCAGTCTGACATCTACTAAAAGCAGGAGATTTGGCCACCAGGACATACCCCTGATCGCTGTAATATTGCATCCCTGAAATTTTTACAGGAAAAATCGGAATCACTATTGCTGATTGGTTTAATTTCCATTACCATACGCTCCGCAATTCCCCGGTAGCTCAGTTGGTAGAGCAAATGACTGTTAATCATTGGGTCCCTGGTTCGAGCCCGGGCCGGGGAGCCATCTCTAAACCCACGACTCACCTTCAGTGTGTCGTGGGTTAAAATCTCTTATCCTGCCCACTCTTTATTGTTAATCAGATTTGCGCTTTGCTATGCTGAACACTATTTTTAGTCGGTAGCTATTGATGAATAATTTTTTCTGGTCCAATCTATTCAAACATCAGGACAATGATATCAACACCATTGCCGAAATGTGGAGCAACAGCCCTTTATTCAAGGATATTCCACTGCGTCATATCACGGCACTTAGTGAAAATATGCACATCCGCAACTATCAGCAGGATGAGGTGGTTTTTCGCGAAGGAGACCAGGGCGCTGGCAGCATACTGGTACTTGAGGGCCAGGTTAGAATCATGGCACAGAAAACGCCGATATCCATTCTGGAACAGGGTGATTTTTTTGGTGAGATCGCTCTTGCCGAAAACGACAAGCGTACAGCGGATGCGGTCTGCAACAAACCCTGTCGACTGGTATTTTTTCTGAAACAGGATCTGGAAGAATGGATTGAGGTCGAGCATCGACTGGGCATTATTTTCCTGAAAAACCTCGCATCCACACTGGCGCAACGCCTGCATCAGGCCAATCTGCTACTGGCTAAAGAAGCCAGAGATTGAAATGAGCTTACATCAGAGAACCAATAAAGCCAGTTCAGCCTATCTTGATACGTTCAAGTTACTGGCGATTCTGGGTGCGTTTTTTTTACTGGCGTTTTATTTACTCGCCTCCGTATTACTCCCCATTATTATTTCTTTTGCCTTATATGCCATTATCGAACCATTTACTAATTACCTGGTTCGCAGAAACATCAATCATTCAGCTGCCATTATTTTCATGCTAATCGCCATGCTTTTTTTCAGTATACTGGCGATTAGTTTCGCTCTGCCCCAATTAATTGGACAGGCCGCATTTTTGAAAGACAAACTTCCCGGTATATTCACCCACCTGGAGTCATTAATTACAGTTTACAGTGAAAAGATCGCTTCCTTTTTCGGTGTGGAAATCAATGTATCAGATATTGTTGTCTCTTTTCTGTCCCAATCTTCTTCACTTGGTAACACCTTACTGGTCAACATATCGGAACAGGTTTTTGCCATCACCCTGAGCATGATCCTGGTTCCCCTGTTAACCTATTTCATCCTTAAGGACTTCAAGAATGTGCGCAACAAGATGCTCAACTGGTTACCTAACTCCAGTTTTGAGCTAGGCTGGTTAATCTATCACAGGGTCACCCGACAGTTAGTCACTTATACTCGTGGTGTGATTATTCAGTCATCCATCATGGCCTGCGTGGCAACTTTAGGCTATCTGATTATCGGACTGGATATACCTGTTCTATTAGGTGTTATTACGGGTCTATTAAACCTGATCCCCTATATTGGCCCACTGATTTCAATGTTCCTTGCCACACTGGTAGCTTCAGCCGTCACGCCATTTGATCCAGGCTTAATTTATATGGCTATCGGCGTCGTTGTCGTTGCCCAGATTGTAGATAACGTCGTGGTTATACCATCGGTCATAGCAAACGCAGTCAACCTGCACCCTGTACTGGCGATTTTTGGTTTGATTATTTTTGGTAATCTTTTCGGTACTATCGGTGTAATACTGGCAATACCTGCTATGGCTGCAATCAAGATCATTCAGAAAAACCTTTACTCCGATATTTACAATGACCGCAGGATCTCGGATTTATATAAAGAAACTTAAGTCGGTTCAGGTATCTTTACGACTGATCGCATCAGCGAGATTGACCAGAGATTGCATGAGTTCTTCATCATCTACATCTTTCGCCGAACGTTTGATTTGTTCGCTGACCTGCTCAGAAAAATGAGCGGCGGGTTTTAACCGAACATGCGCCTGTTCATTTTGCGCACCAGCAGGACTGGTCGTTAATTTTAACTGCATAAGCTGTCCAAACTGTTCTTCAATCTGACTGCTTATCTGCTGACTATGTAGACGCAGGTAATTCATCAGCGCAGCTGAGGGTAACGACAGGGTCAACACATTTTCTTCCACATTGATAACCTTTACCATCTGGAATACAGCATCTGACTCCAGCGCATTAAAAAAATGTTGATACTGGTTAATCAGTGCGGCTCTGGAACGATAATTCTGCGGTAATATTTTTCCAAATAACTGAGCAACAGCGGTGGGTGAGCTTTTAGCTTTAGCAGCTGTCCGAGTTCCTGATTTATCAGTTTTCATCTTGCTCATGTTGACAGATTTCCATTAGCGGACAGGCATTACATTTTGGTTTCTTCTGACAATGTTGTTTTGCATGTTCAACAATCAATGCATGATACTGTTGAAATAGCTTCGTGTCAGTAGTCAGATGAGCGTGAAATACAGTCTGTAAATCTCGATATTTCTGACTCGAATTAATTAACCCAAGGCGCGAGAAAATACGTCGCGTATAATTATCAATAACAAAGCATGGGTGATGAAAGGCATATAAACAGATATCGTCTGCTGTTTCATCACCGATACCCTTCAGCTTCAGCAATTGTCGTCTCAATTCATCAGGCCTTAGATGAACGAGGCAACTATATCCGCCCTCAGCAAGGTACCAGTCTGTAAAATGCTTTAGACGTTGAGCCTTTTGATTGAAATATCCCGAACTTCGAATCATTTGAGCCAGTGTATCAACCTTGATAGCCGCCAGGCTTTCAGCGTTGCAGCAATCATGCTGCTTTAAATTATGGATGGCTTTTTCCACATTGCTCCAGTTGGTATTCTGGGTCAGAATCGCGCCAATCATCACCTCGAATTCATCTTCGGCTGGCCACCACTGTTGATGCCCGTAATGTTCTCGTAATCTGAAGTAGACTTGATAAAACGGATTATTTTTTTCGTCCATGCCGACGTTTAGTATCCGCAAGCTGAACCTTATGCTGATAATCCAGCTGCAGAGAATCAAATAACTTCTTGACCGTGGTATCTTCCAGAAATCGACTCTTACCTGGCTTCAACCATTTGGGCAGGGTAAATTGATGGTAGCGCACTCGCACCAGACGACTCACTTCGACGCCCACAGCCTCCCACAGCCGGCGCACCTCGCGATTACGTCCCTCGCGAATGACCACGTGATACCAGTGGTTTGTGCCCTGACCTCCTCCATCGGTAACCGAATCGAATTTCGCCGTTCCATCCTCCAGCTCAATCCCTGTAGTCAGTTGCTGGATGATCTCCGGTGTAACCTCTCCCCGCACACGCGATGCATATTCCCGTTCTAGTTCAAACGAGGGGTGCATCATGCGATTGGCCAACTCACCATGATTAGTAAATAGCAGTAGCCCGGAGGTATTGATATCCAGCCTGCCAATACCGATCCAGCGGCCCTGCTGCAAACGAGGAAGCTGAGAATAGACATCCTGCCGACCTTCCGGGTCGGAGCGAGTACACACCAGACCAACCGGTTTATGGTACATTAAAATTTTTGGTTTGATCTCATGCCTGGACAGGCGTACCGGTTTATCATCCAGGGTGATTTTTTCATTACCACTGACCTGATCCCCAGGCGTTGCCAGCTTGCCATTAACCTTGATACGTCCTTCCTGTAAAAAACGATCGATTTCACGGCGAGAACCTATCCCATTATGGGCGAGCAATTTTTGTATGCGTTGCATGGCTTACCTTAGGAAAGCGAAAATTATTGTAGAGACCAGAGTTGACCAATACCGGTGGAGGACTCTGATAACAGTTGAGACTTGTCGGGGCTGATTTTTAAATCCAGAATTGTAGCCGAGTCAGGTTGCACCAGATGTTTCACTTCTGGCTGCCAGGTTTTGATGATTTTTCCGGTACTCACATTCCAGATATCTATGCCCTTAGAAGCCCGACCAGTCGCCAGGATAGATCCATCGTCAGAAAAATCCGCTGATACGACCGTCAGGCCACGAGATTTAATATCCAGCTCGCTCACCAAAGCTCCTTCACGGTTGGTAGAATAAATTCTCGCCTGTCCACCCGAAGCATTGGCGAAAGCAAGTGCCCCATCATCCGACAACTCAACCTGGGCTATTTTGTATTGCATATTTTTTGCCCAGATAAACTCACCATTCTCCAGACTCCACAGGCTTGCATGCCAGTCATCTGAGCCAGTCAGGGCAAATCGGCCATCTCTGGACAAAGCGACTGAGTTGATTTTTTCATGGTGCGGAAATACGTACACCATTTTTCCTTCCTGCATATCAAAATAGATCGCTTGCTTCGCCTTCATACCAATCAACGCATAACGTCCAGTAGAAGATATCGCAACATCGCGTAGATCAGGCCAGGACCAGAAGCCAACCAGATGTCCGTCAGCTACGCGCCAACGTGCGATAGATTGCTGTTCGATGGTGACCAGGTATCTGCCATCTGCTGAAAAGTCAGCGCCTATGATGCCGCCTTCGTCACTCTCTTCATGTTGAACACTGTATAAAACCTTTCCCTGCTCTACGTCCCATACACGACCGTAGCCCCCGATAGAGCCGGTCAACAGGTAATGATAATCATCGCTAATCGCAGCACCATAGGAACCTGTATCCTCGTGAACCCAGCGCTTAATTTCCTTTCCGTGATCGGTACACGACAGCAATCCCGCAAAGGACAGAAAAAGCAGAATTCTATAAAGAGGCGTAATGGCTATCATTGCAATGTAGGGGTTTCGTCCTCATCCAGTTCGTCAGCATCATCCTGTGATAAATCAATATCTGATTCGAACACGTCATCCGCAGTAGCTTCATCGATATCCGTTTCGTCGCTATCCGTGTCTTCTGCTTCCTGCTGTATATTGTCTTCATTAAATGCCAGTTCAGGGTGAAAACTGTCCAGATCCTTTAATTCGGACAGTGTTGGCAGTTCATTCAATGACTTCAGATTGAAATAATCCAGAAACGTGCTGGTCGTGCCATATAGACTAGGTTTCCCTGGCACGTCTTTGTGCCCAAGCGTTTTTACCCACTCTCTTTCCTGCAGCGTCTTGATGATATTAGAACTGACACTGACACCTCGAATAGCCTCTATCTCTCCGCGCGTGATTGGCTGCCGATACGCGATCAGCGCCAGGGTTTCCAGCAGTGCCCGCGAATAGCGAGGTGGCTTCTGCTCCCAGAGCCGAGAAATCCAGTTGGCATAGTCTGGACTGGCCTGGAAACGAAACCCACTGGCAACCTGCTTGATCTGTAATCCGCGATTCTGATAGTCGTCTACCAGCTCATGCAGCACCTGACGAATTTCATCTTTACCGGGTTGGTCAATATCCCCATGAAACAGGTTGAAAATCTGATCAATACTTAAGGGGTGATCAGATGCACTTAAAACAGCTTCAATAATCGGTTTTAGTTTTTCAGGAGTCATGTACTTAAATTTATCTATACAAGGGTAAATACTAAGCGCGCGGCCTAACATAGATCGGCGCATAGGGCTCATTTTGCACCAGATCAATCATCGATTCCTTGACCAGCTCCAGGATAGCCAGGAAGCTGACCACCACACCCATGCGGCCTTCTTCTACATTAAAAAAATCCTTGAATTCGGTATAACCGCTAGACTTTAATCGGCTTAATACTATGGTCATTCTTTCGCGAACGGATAGCGGCTCACGTTCAATATGATGGCTTGCAAACTGCTCGGCCCGGTTAACCACATCACGAAATGCCGCCAGCAAATCCTTGATTGAGACATCCGGCAAGGGGATCTCACTGCTAATCGCAGGCATTTCTGCTCGCGGCATAAAAATGTCTCTTTCTTCGCGCGGTAATGCATCAAGATCTTCTGCCGCTTTCTTAAACTGCTCGTATTCCTGCAGGCGCCTGATTAGCTCCGCACGCGGATCGTTTTCATCATCCTCACTGGTTGGGCGCGGCAACAGCATTCGCGACTTAATCTCAGCCAGCATGGAGGCCATCACCAGATACTCTGCAGCCAGTTCCAGCTCCAGGTGCTCCATCAACTCTATATATTCCATATACTGACGAGTGATATCGGCAATCGGAATATTTAAAATATCGATGTTCTGACGTTTGATCAGGTACAGCAGTAAATCAAGTGGCCCTTCAAAGGCTTCCAGAAAAACCTGTAATGCATCCGGCGGGATATACAGATCCTGCGGTATCAACGTCAATGGTTCACCCTGCACCAGTGCAAACGGCATTTCGGATTGATTAGACTGATTTTCCTGAAATAGATCGCTCATGTTTTCCCATGGAATTTAGCGGTTTTACTCATGCACTAACGCAAGGTTAAACCCATTGATTTACGCACCTCTTCCATAGTATCGCGCGCAACATCTCTGGCGGCTTCACAGCCTTCATTGATGATATTCTCTACACTGGTAATATCATCCAGGTAATCCAGAGCGCGCTTTTGCATAGGCATTAATTCAGCCTTGATGCTGTCGATAATATGCTGCTTGCAATCTATACAACCAATATTCGCCGTCGTACAGCCTTCAACGACAGACGCTTTTAAATCTTCTGAAGAATACACCTGGTGTAATTCCCAGACTGGACATTTTTCTGGATTCCCTGCATCGGTACGTCGAACACGCGCCGGATCAGTGGGCATGGTTTTTACTTTCTTTTCGATCTGCTCAGGCGATTCGCGTAACGCAATCGTATTATTATAGGATTTGGACATCTTCTGCCCGTCCAGCCCCGGCATTTTGGATGCCCGTGTTAATAATGCCTGTGGCTCAGGCAAAATGATACGGCCACCACCTTCAAGGTAGCCCTGTAAACGCTCTTTGTCGCCGATACTGATGTTCTGCTGTGAATCGAGAAGCGCCTGCCCTATTGATAGCGCTTCCGCGTCACCCTGCTCCTGATAGCGTTTCAGCAAATCATTGTAGATTTTGGCATTTTTCTTTCCCATCTTTTTGATTGCGGTTTGAGCCTTCTCTTCAAAATCAGCTTCCTTGCCGTAGAGGTGATTAAAACGCCTGGCAACCTCGCGAGTCAGTTCGACATGGGCAACCTGATCTTCACCCACCGGTACATGTCCGGCGCGGTACATCAGGATATCAGCGCTCTGCAATAGTGGGTAACCCAGAAAGCCATAGGTGCTGAGATCTCGATCCTTTAATCGTTCCTGTTGATCCTTATAACTGGGAACCCGCTCAAGCCAGCCTAAAGGAGTGATCATTGATAACAGGGTATGCAGTTCAGCATGCTCGGGAACCCGCGACTGGATAAAAATAGTAGAGCTTCCTGGGTTTACGCCCGCAGCCAACCAGTCAATAACCAGATCGATACTGCTTTGAGCGATGTTGGATGGGTTCTCATAGTGGGTTGTTAATGCATGCCAGTCAGCCACAAAAAAGAAGCATTCATAACTGTGCTGCAATTCAATCCAGTTTTTTAGCACGCCATGATAATGACCAAGATGCAATAAACCGGTAGGACGCATGCCCGAAAGCACACGTTGATTCTGACTAACTGAGGTGTTCAAAAAGATTTTCCTGAAGGTTATAAACAGTCGGCATTATAAGCATCTAGCTAGTAAATATCGACTTAACTGAAAACGATTAACGCAAAAAACATTAACCACAGAGAGCACAGAGCACACAGAGAAGAAAAAAATAGATAAAATGCTTTTCCCTCTGTGCCCTCTGTGGTTAGATATTTTGTGGATCAATAGTCCAGGAATTCAGCATCGCCTTTGCCATATCTTAATACCTCGGGGTTACCGTCGATCAGGTTAATGACCGTCGTGGGTTCAATTCCACAGGCTCCCCCATCGATGATCAAATCGACATGCTTTTCAAATCGATCACGAATGGCCTCGGCATCGTCCATGGCATCTTTAGCACCTGGCTCAATGAGTGTGCTGCTCATAATGGGCTGCCCGAGTTCCTCCAGGATAGCTCGCGTAATAATGTTGTCAGGAACTCGCACACCGATGGTTTTACGTTTTGGGTTCATCAGTCGACGCGGCACCTCTGAAGTGGCCTTGAGTAAAAAGGTATAAGGCCCAGGTGCCAGGGTCTTCATCAATCGATACGAAGAGTTATCAACCTTCGCATAGGTACCTATCTCAGACAGGTCGCTACAGACCAAAGTGAAATGGTGCTTGCTATCCAGCTTGCGTATCCGCTGAATCCTCTCCATGGCGGACTTATCTCCGATATGACAACCCAGTGCATAACTGGAATCCGTGGGGTAGATAATCAAACCACCCTCGTCGATAATCCGCACGGTTTGCTGGATTAATCTTTTCTGCGGATTTTGTGGGTGGATTTCGAAAAATTGAGCCATATTTTGAGTGCAAGCTAATGATATTTAAATGGAGTCTAATTTCAGAATTTATTTTATGTTCTTTCACTAAAAAGGGCACCCAATGGGTGCCCTCTTAACTTGCTATTTAAGTGAAACTTAAATTAGAAGTTGTGCTTCAGAGAAATTGCAGTCTCGTCGCCGTCCAGATCGCCAGATTGGATTTCCAGGAAAGCAGTAGTGCGCTTGCTCAGAGCGTGAGAGATACCTACGTTAGTGCCAGTATCGTTTTCGTCATCTTCCATTTGCAGAGTGATAGTGTTCTTGGCAGTCATGTCGAAAGCAACAGTAACAGAAGTCCATGTATCACCAGCAGCATTATCTGTGTCAAGCATTACTGCTGAAGCAGAGAACGCACCACCAGCATATTTTACGCTTACTGCAGTAGGAGAATGCTCTGCAGTACCTAAAGCTGTTGCCAGCTTATCTTTGATATCGGCAGCAGCTATACCAACTGTAACTGGACCTACTGGGATACTTACAGCAATATCGAAAGCGTCTTGGGCATCATCAGTTGCATCAGAAGTAACAATTGCAGCAGCAAAATCAACATCACCGAATTTGTTGATGTATGCAACCGCATCTGGAGCACGAGTAGCAGCTGGGAAGTTACCAGCGTATACGTTAGCGCCGATAGCGTTGAAAGGATCAGCATTGCCACGAACCAGCAGGTAAGAAGGAGTCCACATAGTACCCATTGCGAAAGTACCGAAATCACCTTTCAGACCAACCATACCAACACGCAGGCTAGCATTTGAACCTTGAGTTTCAGCAGAAACACCATATTCGATCTGGTATACAGCTGACATGCCATTACCCAGATCTTCAGAACCTTTCATACCAAAGCGAGAAGCTTCGTTTTGCAGACCAGCAGTTTCAGTGCCTGCACCGTCATCATCCATAGTGTAAGAGATGTTCAGACGACCATAAACAGTAGTGTCAGCAGCAGCTGCACCAGCCATTAAAGCAGAAGCAACAGCAGTAGCGATTACTAATTTTTTCATGAAGAAATACCCTCAATATTATTGGAAAAAAATAAATATATTTACTTTCGTGTTGGCATCAAAACCAACCGACAGGCGTGACTATACACAATGTTTTGTTTTTTGCAACACCCAATATACAAAAAAACAACATTTCATGTGAACTGGTTCGTTTTTATTCCGATATCAGGCCGGAAAAATCCAAATCAGTTGCTAAATAACAACAGTATTTAGCACTAAGGGTGATTATTTTGTAGTTTTCGCATCGAACATACGACATAAAAACCACAATTAAATCATTGCTATGCTCTTGATAGGCTGGAAAATTTACTTTGAATTCTACCTAAGGGGGTATTAAAGCAGTAGATATTCAGTAGAATTTGGCGCAAAAATCGTGTGTTGCAGACAGTCATCAAACCTGCGGAAATTATGTGGTATGCTTCCGCGTCCATCTTGATCACTAAACACCCATGAAACAACTTTTCGATTTTTTCCCAATTCTGCTGTTTTTTATTATCTACAAGTTCTACCTCGATTTACCTGATGAACTGGTACTGTCCATCAACTCGCTATTCCCATTCATGGGGCTGGAACCGGGCGAGTCCAAACACGCCATCTATCTCGCCACGCTCACAGCCATTGTGGCCACTTTCGTACAAGTCGCTCTCACGGCCATCATCAGCAAGCGAGTTGAAAAAATGCACATTATTACCCTGCTTCTGTTAATCGTTTTCGGGGGTGCAACCTTATTATTAAAGGACCCTGTGTTTATCAAGTGGAAACCCACAGCAATCAACTGGTTGTTTGCCGTGGTTTTCCTGGGAAGTCAGTTCATCGGTCAAAAACCACTCGTTCAACGTATGATGAGTCATGCCCTCGACATACCCGATACAGCGGTCTGGAAACGCCTTAACCTGGCCTGGGTTTATTTCTTTATCTTTTCCGGCATTGCTAATCTGCTGGTCGCTTTTAATTTCAGCGAAGATATCTGGGTTGATTTCAAATTATTTGGCTTAATGGGGTTAACCTTGTTATTTGTTGTTGGTCAGGCCTTTTACCTTGCCAAATACATCCCCAGTGAAACCAGCAGCAAAACCACAGAGAAAGAGGACAGCTGATTATGTTATACACCATCGTAGGCACCGATTATCCTGACAGTCTGGAAAAACGGATGGCTGTAAGGCCTGACCATGTTAAGCGACTCAAACAGTTGCAGTCGGAAGGACGTTTGATCATAGCTGGCCCAAACCCCGCGATCGATAGCGCTGACCCAGGTGAAGCGGGTTTCAGCGGCAGTCTGATCATCGCTGAGTTTGATTCGCTGGAACAGGCTCAGCAATGGGCAAGCGAAGATCCCTATATCCAGGCATCTGTGTACCAGTCGGTTGAAGTTAAACCTTATATACAGGCACTACCCTGAAACCATAAACACTCTAGTCCATCTATGCATCCCCTCATTATAAAGAGACCCAACATGAAACATTTATTACAAAGCCTGATTCTGATATCCACCCTATCCTTCAGTTCTTTATTCGCAGCAGAGACAGAACAAAAGGTTGAAAACCCAATTTTAGCCAGAGTCAATGGGGTTGATATTTCGATGCAGGAGGTCAGGCACTTCATCCAGCAACAAAACAAGCAGGTATCCCCGCAACAGGCTTTAATGGAAATGGTGAATGTTGAACTGTTAGCCCAGGCAGCTAAAAATGAAGGCATGATGGAGGACCAGGAGTTAGCGTTAGAAATCAAACGTAATACGTCAGGCCTGATCGCATCTCACTATCTGAACAACTTTCTGTCCCAGCTGGAAATCACCGACGAAGAGTTGCTCAAGCGTTATGACGAGCAATATAAAGCGGCTGATCAGGGTCTGGAATACAACGCCAACCATATTTTGGTAGAGACAGAAGCAGAAGCCAGGGAATTGATCAAACAACTGGATAAGGGTGCTGACTTTACTACCCTGGCAAAAGAAAAATCTACCGGTCCCAGTGGTAAAAACGGTGGCGCCCTGGGCTGGTTTCAGCCTGCTGACATGGTTGAGGAATTTTCTACCGCGACACAGCAATTAACACCCGGAAATCACTCCACTGATCCAGTGCAGACCCAGTTCGGCTGGCATGTCATCCTGCTAAATGAAACACGTAAAACAGAGCCTCCGGCTTTTGATACTGTGAAGGAACAAATCCGCACGACGATTGCTGCTGAAAGTATCCGTAACATGATGAAAACTTTGCACGATAAATCCAAAGTTGAATTTAACCCGAAATAATCCGATTCGAAATGGCAACTGATCAAAGCCCGGTCTGCGTGTTTCTGGATCGTTTGAGCCTGGATTTACAAGATCTGGATCTCTCACCCCTTCAGCGGTTAACACAATTCAGGAGCTACGACAGCAGCACCCAGGAGCAGGTCCTGGAGCATGCCCGAGATGCCGAAATTATCATCGTGAATAAGGTCATACTGGCTGAAAACACACTGCGCCAGCTGCACAGGCTTAAGTTAATCTGCGTGATAGCGACCGGCACCAATAACGTTGACCTGAAGGTCGCAAATGAACTGGGCATCAAGGTCTGCAATGTTAAGGACTACTCTGCAGCTGCGGTCAGCCAGCATGTTTTCATGTTGATACTCGCGCTGTATACCCATTTTCTCAGCTACCAGCAGGATATCAGGCGGGGCAAGTGGCAGGCACAGGATCAATTCTGTTTGCTAAACCACCCTATACACGAGTTAAAAGGCAAAACTCTGGGCATAATTGGCTATGGGCACATTGCCAAAGCGGTGCAAAAAATCGCGCTGGCGTTTGAAATGCAGGTGTACATTGCACAAAGCCTGACCGGCGCTGCTCAGCAATCAGCTGACAGACTGCCATTATCCAAAATCCTCAAGCAGTCAGATGTGATCAGCATACACTGCCCATTGACGGACTTGAGCCGAAACCTGATTGCTGCAGCCCAATTTAAGCAGATGAAAAGCACAGCGATCCTGATTAATACGGCTCGAGGTGGCATCGTAAACGAACAGGATTTGATTGAAGCCCTGATTAACGGTGAAATTGCCGGTGCAGGTATCGACAGCATTCAGCAGGAACCGCCCTGCCCGACAGACCCAATGCTTCAACAGCAACTACCTCAACTCATCATCACGCCCCACAACGCCTGGGGCGCAGTAGAAGCTCGGCAAAGACTGGTTGATCGTACCGCAGATAATATTACCGCCTACCTGGACGGACAACTCGACCAACCAGGCCAGATTCAATCGCTATATCTATGAATGCGCGCCAGATACTCATTACAGGCATAGTCTTTATGATGCTGGCGGTCGCATTAGGCGCTTTTGGTGCCCACGGACTACAGAGCATTGTTTCGGAACAACTGCTGCAAACCTGGAAAACAGCGGCACAATATCAGGTTTATCATGCGCTCGGCCTAATTGGACTCGGTTTATGGGTCGAAGATAAGGCACTTAATGGATGGATGCGTGCTGCCGCAATCTGTTTTATCGCGGGTATCCTGCTATTCTGCGCCAGCCTTTATACACTAGTCCTGACCGGACAGTCTCGATTCGGGATTATCACCCCATTTGGAGGGCTGGCATTTTTGATCGGCTGGTTTAGCTGGATGATGGCCGTAATAAAAAATCAGGCCATCAACAAAGCTCCCTAGTTATTGCGTAACAGAATTTGATTGCCCATTTCCCTGAGCAGTTTATCTTCTTTCTCGATACGAGAAGCCATCGCCTCGCCGATAAGAGATAAATCATCCGCCAATGGAATAATGCTATCGGCATCATCGGCACCATCGTACTTATCATTAAACTCAACGAAAAAGTCCGTAGTTCTAACAATAGTTGGATAGGTTTCGTTGGCAATCGCATTGATTGCACCGCGTCTTTCCTTGCCATCCATGATGCGTTGATAGATTTCAAAATGTCCCAACGCCGCGTAATCAACCAGCATTTGATTAAATCTTTTTAACTTCTCCAGTATTTCAACCAGCGGAGCACCGGAAGCTTCTAAAGCAGCCAGCTCACAAAAACAGGTGAGTACTTCCTGGCGTTCGGAGAGGAGCTCATTAATAGTGTGCGAAACTCGAACCCGGCGGTCATCCTCCTTCTCAAGTTTTTTTGCAACTTCTTTAATAGTTTGAATCTGCGACTCTGACATTTTAACCCTCAAACGTTTATGTCTATTGTAATGGAGGCCTGTTAGCAGGCCCTAGCCTGATCAATATCGAGCAATATATCCTCGATGACCTGAGCTTTCATCAGTATAACTCCGGATCTACGCTGCTCCCCGTCCAGTGTGAAATCGAAATTATACAGGCGGCATAATGCCACAGTTCCCGTGTTCCTGCGACATAAACGAAGCTTGACCATCATCACAGTTTCATCAAGAAACTGGGCATTAATCTGCTGGCAGGCAGCACGAGCTGACCTGGTCGCTTTTTCGCGCGCACTGGTGCTGTCTCGCCATAACCAGAGCAAGCCGAGCAGCAGTAAAATAAATACTAATTCGGTCATCAAGAGAACACTATACTGAACCAGTTTTGATACAATTTAAATTTCTAGATTAAACTACCCGTGTTTTTTCCGCAGGCATTATTTCAGATGGAAACCTATATGACTACAGTCGATCACAATACTCGTATCAGTAATCTGGAGATCCTGTTTTCAGAACAGGAGCACACCATTGAAACACTGAATACCGTGATCACCCGACAGGATCGGGAGATTAGCATATTGCTTCAGCAGGTGGATCTTTTAAAGGCTCAGATCAGGGAAATAAAAAAGATGATACCCGAGGGTGAAACAACACTAGACGAAAAGCCTCCGCATTATTGATCGCAGCATGCTAAAAATCTCGAATCAGGCCCACTATTACAAAGCACAGGCCAGGGAGTTAGTAGAAGCTCTACAACCACTTCTGCTTGAACAGGACTTTACGGTACAAATTGATGATGCAGCGATCACCCTGTGTAGCAGCTTAAATGGGCAATCCGCCTGCTTTACCCACTCCTTTCTGGACCCTAAACTGGACAGGAGAGCTCAGCAGAAAAACCAGGGATTGATTAAGGCATGCAGTAACAGGAAAAATTCCATTATGAACGTGGTCGACCTGACAGCAGGCTGGGGCAAGGACAGCTACCTGCTAGCTTGCCAGGGCAGGAAAATTCTGATGCTGGAATATCATCCACTGGTCTATCATTGCCTGAGCTATCTGTTAACTACCGCTAAACAGGAAAGCACTCAACAGGCAATTCATCAACTATCGCTACAGCATATGGATAGCCACAGTTTTTTGATGCAGGAAAGCCTGCATCATGTTGACTGTTTTTACCTGGACCCAATGTTTCCAGCGCACAAATCCAACGCCCGTCCAGGCAAAGACCTGCAGATGTTGCAACAACTGACCCACAACCAGTCGATTGAGCAGGTATTCCAGCTGGCGTTAACAAAACAAGCGCAACGCGTAGTCGTTAAACGCCCACTACACGCACCTTTTCTAGATGAGCTAAAGCCTGATATCAGTTATAAAGAGAAAACCATACGTTTTGACGTTTATCTGGACCCGTCCAGCAGTCAGTGATTAATCGCGAAAATTATTAAACTGCAGCGGAATACCTAAATCGCTCTCTTTCAGGAGCTTCATAGTTTGTTGTAAATCGTCGCGACTTTTGCCAGTCACTCTAACCTGCTCGCCCTGGATAGCCGCCTGAACTTTTATTTTCGATTCTTTAATGATTTTGACAATTTTCTTACCAATTTCCTTATCAATACCTTCCTGAATGGAGATCGGCTGGCGCGCTGTTTTCGCCGCCTCGACCACATCACCAGGTTTCAAACAGTCAATATCCAGACCTCGTTTGCCCATTTTTGAAAGCAACACCGGGAACATTTGCTGGAGCTGAAAACGCGTTTCAGCATGAAACATAACCTCATTACCAGAAAACTCGATTTTCGCATTCGAGCCCTTAAAATCGTAACGCGTACTAATCTCACGATTAGCCTGGTCGATAGCGTTGGTTAACTCGTGATGATCAATTTCAGATACGGTATCAAATGAGGGCATGGTTACTCCTGATAAATAGTTAAGGCAGTAAAGTTTTTATTCCAGCGATAACGCGGTATTTCCAGATCTCCGTATGACCCAGGGTCAAGCGACCGGCCTAATAAATCATATTGCGCAGGACTGCAGGACTCTTGCAGCAACTCACCCTGCACGCGCACAGGACATCCCATATCAGCGCCATAAGCCAGTGCCACGAAATAGCCATCCTCATCGATACGCGGTGGTAAATTATCGTCTTCTCCTGTGGGAGCATACAAGCTGTTCCGGAATGCATCATTATAATGGGCAAGCACAATAATCATAGCGTCCTGTTTTAATATCACAGGCCTGTTTAATGGCATTTGCGGTATTTCAAATCGATAGTCCCTGTCGATCTTCGCCTGATTAAATGAAAAATCGATGAAGACTAGCAGGATTAACAGACATGCTGCTAAAACCGAAAGCTTAAACAACCGCCGCAAAAGACGACGATGATTGCTCTCGTTAATTGCAATGCCTGCCATTATATGCAATGGATAGAATCAACAATAAAACGGCTCATCATCAGATGGCTAGTTAAACAGTTTAAAAAGTCTGCCACTTTTATTGCGAATCAATTCAGCGGTATCCTTTTTGCCCGCATTTAACGCGATTTCGTAGGCACTTAAATCATCCTGATTCCTGGTCTGAATATCAGCACCTGCTTCAATCAGCATCTCAACCTGATCATTATCACCAGCAGCAGCGGCCAGCATTAATGCCGTCTCGCCAGAATTGTTTTTCAGGTTGATATCAATTTTCTTATTGATTAATAACTGAGTCATTTCCTTTTTTCCGGACAGCACAGCCTGCATCAATAAGGTATTTTTTTCACTGGTTTGAGTTTTCAAATCCGCTCCTAACCCAATCAGTAGATTCGAAATAGTACTATGACCCTTTAAAACAGCCCGCGCCAGGGGGGTATATCCTTTCGCATCTTTCTGATCAATACTCACCGATTTATTCAACAGGATCGCCGACGTGGATTTTTCCAGTCCTTTATCTGCACTGAACCAGAGGATACTGCGTTTATTTTTATCGAGTTCATTAATTAATTTATCACGTTTGATCAATTTGACACTAACGCCTTCCATACCCTTCTGGATTGCCAGATAAACCGCCTGATGAATGGAAGCACTATCAAGTTTCTGATCTGCCAGTAAGCTGGCCGCTTCCTCTCGTTGATTCGCAATTGCAACCGATAAAGCACTGGACTTATTAGAGGACAGGCTCGCTGTATCTGCACCTCTATTCAGCAGCAACCTGACTGTTTTGACACCACCCGCTTCAGCAGCGAGATATAAGGCAGTCTCGCCCTTTTCATTTTTTGCATTGATATCTGCGCCAGCACCCAGAAGCAGCTCTGCTGTTTTAACCTGGTCTTTTGCACTGGCCCGATGTAACGCTGTATAACCTGAACTATCAGTCGCGTTAACTTTTGCGCCCTGCCTGATTAACTGACGTGCAATATCATCTTCCCCTAACAGGCAGGCAATACTCAGGATAGGCCAACCCTTATAAAGGGACGATGACTGGCGTATCGATTTTTCAAAGTCCTTAATACTGACATTGGTCGATAACTTCTGTTCTTTCGAAATCGTTATGCCTTTATCTCTGAAGACTTTAAGCACGGAGGGTTCGGCTCGGGTCTGAGCTAGATCTACTGCGTTAACTTCTCGCTTATTATTAATTTGATAGTCTGCATTGTTATTTAACAACAGGGCGGTCATTTTAGGATCATCATGCCTCACAGCGATCACCAGAGGGGTATTCCCCAGGTTGTCACGAGCATTAATATTGACCTTCCTGTCTAACAACTTTTTCACGATATCGGTATATCCGTTGCCTGCTGCAATATGAATAGCCTGATTCTTATCATGATCAGCATGAGACGGATTCCTTGTCACAGGCAACAACAAATCTGATATTTCTTTATGTTCAGCCAGTAACGCCGCAATCAATGGCGTTCTAGAAGAGGCGTCAAATATAGTAAAGTTGTAGCCTGATTCGACCAGTGCCTTGATTTGAGCAACATCATCGTGCACGATTAAACTGAAAACCTGTTCTGAGCTAAAATCACTGTTACTATTTGAGCCAATCGAATTTCGAATCTTACTCAGTTTCTGTTTGGCTTTTTTATTACCTTGTCGGGCCGCTTCGTCGTACCAGAAAAGGGCCTGAGTCTCATCACCTTTCTTTTCCAGCAGCGAAGCGAAGGTATACTGCGCATCAACATGACCGCTATTGGCAGCTTTTTCATACAGCCCTATCGCCTTATCCAGGTCTTTGGGAACACCTTTGCCAGAACGATATAAACCCGCCAGGATAAACTGGGCCTCGCTATCTCCTGAGCGCACCAGTGGCGTCAGCTGCTCAACTGCTTTACTGTAATGACGGGTGCGAATTGATTTATTAATTTGTTGTAATTGTTGCTTGCTATCCGCCTGAGCCACCGGCGTCAGTATAAATAGCGCCATCAATGCAATGGCAAGAATCTTAAATTTAATCATCAAGCTGTACCGTACTTGGTCTCTACTTCTATACCGGTCTGCTTCAGAAAACCTGTGGGCAATATACCGCCGGCATTAATAATTACCGCATCATTGGGGACGACAATATCCTGATCGTTGGAAACCAGAGTAATACTTTCCTCACTGATCTCTTTCGGACTCGAACTCAGGTAAAGCTTAACCTTACCTTCGCTGGCATAGCTATCTATCCGTTCACGGTTTTTGGCTTTGGCACGCGAAAAGCTTTCGCTGCGATAAGAAATAGAAACCTCCGTTCCGGGTTCATCTGCAATCGCTAGCGCGGCTTCTAATGCCGAGTCACCACCACCCACGATGATAACCTTCTGATGCTGATACTGAGCGGGATCTATTAGCCGGTAGACCACTTTGGACAACTCCTCTCCCGGAATACCCAGTTTGCGGGGAGTACCCCGACGCCCTATAGCCAAAAGTACACGGTCAGTTTCGTATTCACCTTTATTGGTCTTAACCTTAAAGCCATCACCACTGGGCTCAATATTTGCAACGATTTCGTGGTAATTGACTTTAATTCCCGTCTGTTGTTCTACACCTTGCCAGAATTCGAGTAATTTTTCCTTGGTAGTTTCCCTGAAATGCATCTTGCCTACCATAGGCAAATCCACTGGCTGGGTCATGACGATCTTACCTCTAGGGTACTGAAAAACCGTACCGCCCAATGAATCCTGATCGACCGTTAAATATTTCAGATTTGCGTCCTGTGCCGCAAGTGTTGCCGCAAGACCTGCGGGACCTGCACCGACAATGACCACCTGGTAGGTTTTGTTACTGCCTTTAGGTAAAGATCCAATAATTGATTTCATGGCTGACTTGCCCTGCTCAATAGCATTTCGAATGAGGCCCATTCCGCCCAGCTCGCCAGCAATAAATATACCTTTAACATTGGTCTCAAAGTCGTCATCGACCAGTGGAATATCAACGCCTCGCTTCTCGGTACCGAAAACCAGTGTAATCGCACCTTCCGGACAGACTTTCTTACAGGCACCATGGCCTATGCAGTTTGCCGGTTCCAGCAATTCGGCCTTACCATGGAAAATTCCGAGCACGTTATGACCCAACTGTTGCGGGCACACATAAACACATGACTTGCAACCTATGCATTTATTGCGATCAATGATCGGATGCAGCGATGCCGGCTCTGCAAGCCCTGTCTGTATGGCTTCCTGTCGTACCAGTTCACTTTGTTTCTGTTTGCGATGCGCACGCCACGCATACCAGACCATAAACAAGATGAAAGGGACAAAATAATAAATAGTGTCCATGATAATTAAAGGGTTATTCCGTGATAGAGTTCAGAGAAATGCTAAAGAGAATTTTATCATATATATGGTATTATTATCCCAATCTAATTCACAATATCTGATATATTCCCTACTTAATTTATATTAACTTTTTAATGGTTTAATGGTTATTCGATTCGCTTTAAATGCCCTGACATTACTCTGGTACACCAGTATAGTCGTTATTATCTACCTCGGCTGGACGGTGGCTGATCATCGCTATATTGTTGCTGAGACTGGTATAGGCTACTGGCTGGGTATTATAGGGGGGTCCATGATGCTGTTACTACTGGTCTACCCCCTGCGCAAAAAGAACAGTAACTGGAAGTTTCTTGGCAGCATCAAGTTCTGGTTTCGTTTCCACATGATTCTTGGCATCCTTGGGCCGACACTCATCATCTTTCATTCTGGCTACCGCCTGGCCTCATTGAATGGTCGAGTCGCATTCATCTGCATGTTAATAGTCGCGTCCAGCGGATTGATTGGACGGTACCTGTATCGCCGTATTCACTATGGACTTTACGGCGGCAAGATACGCTTCAAAGATTTATATCGGACTTTTGAAGACGAAACCCATGAATTTGAGGTCATTACCCAGCAGACACCTGAATTATCTGAACAGCTTAAAAAGCTCGAAGATGACCTGGTCATCCAGCACACAGGGCTGAATCGCTCTCTGTGGTTCTACCTTTCAAGGCGCTGGAAGTTACGCAAGCTAAAAGCCCGTATCATCGATGAATACAAACCTTCCGATGATCGTCGAAATTTTCTGGATCGAGTCTGGGGGTTACGTTCAATCTGTAACCTGGGCATTAATGAAATCCTGTTCTCTTACTGGCATATCCTGCATTTTCCGCTGTTCATAATGCTGGTCATATCAGGTATTACCCACGTTGTGGTCGTACACTTTTACTAGCTTATGAAATTATTTCTCGCCCTAATTTTATGTCTTCTACTTCCTCATTCGGTCCAGGCGATGGATTTCGAAAAGCTGTTCATGCCCGGCAAGGTCATTGAAGGCCACGCAGAATATGAACTGAAGTGTGAAAGCTGCCATGTCAGGCTACAGGAAACAACGCAACGCCAGCTCTGTATGGACTGCCACGAAAAAATTGCTGACGATGTTAAGGATAATAAAGGCTTTCACGGCATCAACAAACAAGTTATTGGTGTGGAATGCAAAGTCTGTCATACCGAGCATAAAGGCCGCGATGCCAATATCATCTGGCTGGACAAAGATCGCTTTGATCATACCGCTACCGACTACCCGCTCGAAGGCAAACATGCACAGGCAGAGTGCAGCAGCTGTCATGAAGAGGGAAAACTTTACCGTGAAGCACCAGATAAGTGCTTTTCATGTCACGAAGAGGATGACGCGCATGAAACCAAACTGGGCAAGAAGTGTGAATCCTGCCACAACCCCAAAGGCTGGAGCAGCGAGCAATTTGATCATGACAAAACCGACTTCAAACTCAGGTACTCACATAAAAAGGTTGCCTGTGATTTATGCCATGTAGAAAACCAATACAAGGATACGCCTAAAAAGTGTGTTTCCTGCCACGCAATAAAGGATATCCATTCTGGTAGATTTGGAAATAAATGCCAGGATTGTCACAGCGAAAAGAAATGGGATGAATCAAAGTTCGACCACAACAAAGACACTGACTTCAAACTCAAGGGTAAACATAAAGCAACCACCTGTCATACCTGTCATTCGGTTGCTGACAGCAAAAAGAAAAAGCCAGCGGGCAAAACCGAGGTAAGAAGCTGTTACAGCTGTCATCGCCTGGACGATGTACACAAAGGTAAGAACGATAAAAAGTGCGATAAATGTCACAATGAAACCAGCTGGCTGGATTCCAGTTTTGATCATAATGACACCGATTTCCCATTAAAAGGTGCGCATGAGAAAGCCAGCTGTCAATCCTGCCATCAGTCAGACAAGAAAGGTGAGAAAACCGACAAAGCCTGCTACAGCTGCCATAAACATCAGGATGCACACAATGAACAGCAGGGCAAAAAATGTGATCAATGCCATAACGATAAATCCTGGTGGATGGAAGACGTACGCTTTGATCATGAACTCACCAACTTTCCCCTGATTGGTCAGCATGCAGTGGTTGGCTGCGAATCCTGCCATTTAACCTCCGAGTTCAAGGATGCTAAATCTGAATGTATAAAATGTCATCAGAAAGATGATGTGCATGAGCAGGCTCTGGGCGAAGACTGTGAACGCTGCCATAACCCGAACGACTGGCTGATCTGGAGCTTCGATCACGATACCACCGACTTCAAGATCAGGGGCGCTCACGAAGGGATCCATTGCCATGCCTGCCACTTCAGGCCTTTGCAAAAGGATGAAAAAATGAAAAGCCGCTGTATCGACTGTCACAACCGAGATGACATACACGAAGGCAACTTTGGACCCAACTGTGATGACTGCCATTCCATTGATGACTTCAGGGAAATCAATATGAAAAGTAACAGGTTTGGACGTTAGGCTTTATCTAACCGGAGCGGATCATGATAATAAATAGACACAAAATTGCTATCTCAAGTTACAACAAAGGCTGGCTTAATATGTTATCTGCTCTGTTGCTAACCCTGTTGTCAGTTGCCACAATGATAAGCCCGGCGAACGCTCAGTCATTTGATCATGATGAGACCAACTTTCCACTCGACATCGTTCATGCCCGAGAGAAATGTGATGCCTGCCATATACAGGGCGTTTTTAAAGGTACGCCAACCCAGTGCAGCGGCTGTCATTCCAACTCTGGCCGAATTCAGGCCAGCGCACCTTCTGCCAAACACATGAGAACCACCAACGATTGCGAATTCTGTCATCAAACCGGCAACTGGGAAAATGTTGCCCGAGTAGACCATTTTGCAGTGACTGGTGAATGCCAGAGTTGTCATAATAATGTTGTTGCGGTTGGAAAACATCCCGGGCATATCGAGAGCAGTGACGTGTGCGATAACTGCCACCGCACTAATTCCTGGCTGGATGCGGTATTTGATCACGCTGGAATTACCGGTAACTGCCAACTTTGTCATAACGGGGTCATAGCCACCGGTAAGAACACCAACCACATACTGAGCACGGATAATTGCGAAGACTGTCATCGTACTACTGGTTTTTCTCCGGTTTACACCGTTGACCACATCTCGGTCATAGGTAACTGCTCTAGCTGTCATAACGGCATTATTGCAGGTGGTAAACACCCCACACATATGTTAACCAATCAGGAATGTGATAATTGCCATACCACCGTTGCCTGGGAAAATAGCACCTGGGTACATGACGTTGTAAGCGACAATTGTGAGAGTTGTCATAACGGGGTAACGGCTACAGGGCAGTCTCCCAGTCACTTCCTGACATCAGAGGGATGCGAAAACTGTCATACCACTGTAGGCTGGGTGCCATCAACTTTTTCTCATAGCAGTGCAAACGTCCCGGTTGGAGGCAGGCATGATTCAGCCACCTGCACTGATTGCCATGGCAACAATAGCGAAACACCAACCTGGAACACAAGCTATGCGCCTAATTGTGCCGCCTGTCATGAGGGGGATTATCGGCAGGATAAACATGAAGCAGCCGGTGGTGGATTTGAAACTGTGGCGCAAAATGCCGACTGTAGTGGCGCATGTCATCAGGACACCTCTCACCACCGGGTAACTGATTCAACCTGGGATGATTGATCCTGAATAATAGTCTTTGCAACCTGATGCTCAGGTTGCAGGGTGGATAAATAGAAACTGAATTTTATTCTATGCCAAATTATAAATATTACCTTTGTCTACTACTGCTATACCCCGGTCTGCTTTTTGCCGCAGGCACGGAATTCCTTGATATTGAATCCGTTTATAGTAAGCCAAAGCAAATCACCTCAATTCATCCCTATTCCATCAACCTTGCATCATCAGGAAGCAGAATTACAGAATCGGATTTAAAGATTCCCGCTGAATACAGTAATGACCTGATCTATCTGAACAAGGTTAAGGTGAATGACAAAATTTACTACCGACTGGTCATGGGTAACTACTCAACCCAGGATGCTGCCGCAGAGGTTATTAAAAAACTTAAACCGGATTATCCCAGCGCCTGGATAAACTTCCGCACCAAAACGGAAATTGCCGGCTTGGAGAACCAACTTTTAGCAGTCAAACCCGCCCCGGTGATCCCTAAGCCGGTTGTAACAGCACCCAAGCCTGTGCTTAAACCTGTACCTACCTTGACCAGCAGGATACCTGCAAGCAAGAACTTTCAGCTGGCTGCAAAACTACTGGAAGATGCAAAGCAGAAATTTATCGATCAAAACTATCCTCGGGTACTGGCAATCACAGGAAAAGTAGAAGAAATCGGTAACATTGATCAGCAGCAGGAAGCCCTGGAATTAACCGGTGTCGTGCGTGAAAGACAGCAAAAGATTCCACAGGCAATCGCCGTGTATAACGAATTCCTAAAGCGTTATCCGAAAAGTGAAAGAGCTTCAAAAATCGAAAACCGCCTGCAGGGATTGAAGACCATGAACTTCGACCCCAAAAAACGCATGGCAGCCGAAGACAAGGGGAAAGCCAGCGACTGGTATATTTCAGGATCTGTTTCTCAGTATTATCGAAACGACGTGCTCGCCATCGATACGCTGGATAATGAAGAAGTCAACGACTCGCTGGTCAGTGATATGAATATTTTTGCTCGCAGAAAAACTGAAACTGACTCTCTGGTTCTAAGATTTGATGGCGGTATTGTCAGCGACTTTATAGAGAGTAGTAATGAGAGCAGGATTAGCCGTGCCATGGTCAATTACACCAACAACGAAGGTGAATACCAGATCATTGGTGGACGCCAGTCACGTACTGCTAAAGGCGTGCTGGGACGTTTTGATGGACTGGTATACAAAGACATCACCAATCCCGACTTCGGATGGAGTCTTTTCAGCGGATTCCCAGTGCAATCATCGTATGACTCGATAGATACTGATCGCGTCTTCTATGGCGGTGACATCAGCCTCAGGTTCTCCAGGGAATTTAATATGGACTACTACCTGATTCAGCAGGATGCCGCAGGCCTGACTGACCGCCAGGCAATAGGTACTGAATTTCAGTACCGCTCAGACAGGGGCTTTTTTTATGGCATCATTGACTATGACCTGTTTTATAAAGACCTTAACAATGTCACTGCAATCACAAATTATAGACACAATGATCAGCTGACTTTCAACCTGACCGTAGACCATAGAAATTCACCCCTCCTGACCACTACAAATGCAATACAGGGTCAGGGTGTTGATACGCTGGATGAGCTAAAGACCAAAACGGGGCTGAGTGACGAGCAGATTTACCAGTTGGCAGAAGATCGCACCAGCAAGAGCACCAACATATACGCGGGCTCAACTTATGTAATTGATGATGACCGCCAGATCTATCTAAGCCTTGCCCTCTCCTCTACTGAAGCAACCAAAGCCTCTGCTGCTACCGCAACATCGCCTGCTGTGGCTGCAGTCGAAGCAACCGATAATGTGTATGTTTCAGGTGACTATACCATTCGCGGATTCTTTTTTGACAAGGATTACACAACCGTTGGGGTAAGGGTGTCGGACACGTCATCCTCTCAAACAACGTCGTTTAGAGGTCGAAGCCGATTCCAGAGCAGTCGGATCAATACCCTGCGCTACGACCCAAGAATTCGCATTGATTATCGTTCCAGTAAAATAACCAACGACGATCAGTACATTATCAATCCCAGTTTTAAGATCAGCTATAAACCGAGCAAAAAACTAAGTCTTGAAGGAAGCGTTGGACTGGAATATTCCAATTACGATATTCCTAACCGAAACGATCAATCGTTTTACAGCCTGTTCCTTGGATATACTTACCAGTTCTAGTTCAGTGAGCTAGCGGCTAAGCTGCACGGCTTCGCCGGCCTGCTCACTGCAATAGCGGCTGAGGCAGGCAAAAAGCTCCTGCTCGGGGTCGCTATCCAGTACCCAGTTACCACGACTGGAATCATAGTTAAAATGATATCCGCCCGAGCGGGCAGCAACCCAGAGCTGCGATACCGGAGTCTGTTTATTAATGATTATCTTGCTACCATTTTCAAACTCAAGTGTCAGAATATCGCTAATCGTGTCATAGTCAATTTCTGCCCCACTATCATCGATAGCCTGCTCGATATCCAGCATGGTTTGTTCTGCCAGATCGCTAAACTCAGATTCATTCATACTGCAGCTCTTTTATTTTTCCTGATTAAAATCTAACGAAGCAGAATTCACGCAGAATCGCTTACCCGTGGTTTCGGCCGGACCATCGTCAAATACATGTCCCAGATGGCAGCCACATTTTTTACACATAATTTCAGTGCGTAGCATACCCAGAGTTCTATCCGATTCGTATTGAATAGTTTCTTCATCCAGAGGTTTGAAGAAGGATGGCCATCCAGACCCGGAATCAAACTTGGTTTCAGAGCTGAACAGAGGTTCTCCACAGCATTTGCAGAGGTAGACACCCTCTTCCTTGTTGTTCCAGAACTCACCTGTAAATGCTCGCTCGGTACCTTTTTCACGACAGATTCGATACTCTTCTGCGGTCAGCTGTTTACGCCATTTATCATCGTCACTCATCATATTTACTCACATTACAACGCTAGCCATTGAGAGTCCCTAATCAAGATAAAGTTCTTTTCCATCGACCAGGTAAATCCAGCCTTTGGCTATGCGATAGATAAACCAGAATGGTAGCACAGCCAGCACCACCCAACCGATCAGGATGCCCCAGGTTAAACTACCAAGAATGACCCAAAGCAGGCCATACCAGAAGGTGCGTTTCTGCCATAAAAAATGAGACTCCAGCCAACTTCCTCGCACGTCATCGTCTTTGATGTAATTGATAATCACACCCACTACCGAAGTGACGACAAACAGAAAAGACAATGCCTGGAGTATATAAACCGCAAAAGCATACTTTTTTGAATCCTGATCACCTAAATCAATCTGCATCTCATTCTCCGATCAACTGCTCGAAAGCGGTTTCATCCAGAATAGTAACGCCCAGCTGTTGTGCCTTATCCACTTTCGAACCAGGCTTATCACCAGCGATCACAGCAGTTGTTTTATTCGAGACACTGGAACTCACTTTGGCACCACGTTGCTTGAGTAGTTCAGCAGCCTGCTGCCTGCTGTAATTTTCCAGTGTGCCAGTAATCACATAGGTATTACCCGCTAAAGTCGCCTGCTGCACGTCAGGTACTTGTATCTTGTCCCAATGAATACCCGCATCCAGCAATTGCTGGATAACCTGCTGGTTTTCGCCCTGCGAGAAAAACGACACAATATTTTCGGAAACCACAGGCCCCACATCTTCCACCTGAATCAACTGCTCCAGATCGGCCTGCTGCAGCGATTCGAGTTCGGTAAAATGCCGGGCCAGAGCCTCTGCTGTTGCTTCCCCGACTTCACGGATACCCAGCGCATAGATAAAGCGAGGCAAAGTAGTTTTCTTGCTATTTTCAAGAGCCTGTAACAGATTACTGGCAGATTTTTCTGCCATTCGCTCCAGGCCAACGATCTGCTCAAGATGTAGTTTATACAGGTCTGCGACTGAATTGAGCAGCTTCAAATCGACCATTTGCTCGATTAATTTATCGCCCAGCCCATCGATATCCATCGCCTTGCGCGAAGCAAAATGCTTGATAGCCTCTTTACGCTGTGCAGCACAGACCAGCCCTCCACTGCAACGCCAGGCGGCCTGCCCCTCGACCTGAATCACATCTGAGCCGCACACAGGGCACTGGCGTGGCATTTCTGGACTAACAAAGGAAGGTTGACGATCCTGCATCACGACGGAGACCACTTCAGGAATCACATCCCCCGCTCTTCTCACGATAACGGTATCGCCTACTCTGATGTCCTTACGCCCGATTTCATCCATATTATGTAACGTCGCATTGCTTACGGTAACACCGCCAACCACAACCGGAGCCAGACGCGCGACAGGGGTTAAAGCGCCTGTGCGCCCGACCTGGAACTCAACATCCTGCAGGGTAGTCATGACTTCCTGCGCAGGGAACTTCCAGGCAATGGCCCAGCGCGGTGCGCGTGACACAAAACCTGCCATTTGCTGCTGCTGAACGGGATTTAACTTATAAACGACACCGTCAATCTCAAAGGGTAGCTGATGACGTTTTTGCATCAGATCCTGATAATACGCTTCGCAGTTTTCAATGCCTGTTACTTTTTGAATATAGGGACTGATAGGCAGGCCCAGCGATTTCAGGAATTGCATCTGCTCGAACTGAGTTTCAGCAAGTGTTACGCCTTCATGTTCACCAATACCGTAGCAACAAAAGCGTAGCGGACGTTTAGCTGTAATTCGGGGATCTAGCTGTCTTAAAGAGCCTGCAGCAGCGTTTCGCGGATTGGCAAACACCTTGCCCCCATTTTCCAGCTGCGACTGGTTTAGCTCGCTAAAACCGGACAATGGCATATACACCTCACCTCGCACTTCTAGCAGGGCTGGAGCGATATCCGAGCGCAAGCTGAGCGGGATCGACTTAATGGTGCGAGCATTTGAAGTGATGTTTTCGCCCTGTCGCCCATCACCGCGGGTAGCGGCCCGGATTAGCTGACCATTTTGATAGATCAGACTGACGGCCAGACCATCCAGCTTGGGTTCGACGCAAAACTCGAGTGTCTCGCTGACATCCAGCATATCCTTCAGGCGCTGGTGAAAGCTTTCCATCTCCGCACGATCAAAGGCATTGTCCAGTGATAACATTGGCACCTTATGCGCAACGGTTTCAAACTTTTTCGAAACCTCGGCGCCGACACGTTGGGTAGGTGAATCCGTGCTAATCAGTTCAGGGTATTCTGATTCCAGCGCCTGTAATCGGCGCATCAGCTGATCATAGTGCTGATCCGTTACCTGCGGGTCATCCAGCACATAATACCGGTAATTGTGATGATTGATTTCATCACGAATCTCGCTGACTTCACGGCGCGCTTCGTCGATGTTTTTCATGGGATTTAACTTTTGATTTTTCTGCGTGTGTCAGTCACATGCTGCAAAGTAAGCAGGTGCAGGTCTTCGTCGTAGACCTTTAGATCAAGCACACGCACCAGTTCGTCGATTTTTTTCAACATAAATTCATAGCATCCCAGTGGGTTGCTACATTGTGAGATACTGAAATAACAGACCAGTCCAGGAGTGGAATATTGCGGGTTCTCAACATCTGATAACGAGCCATCTTCGGTCAGGCTGGCGATCACAATACCATTTGATTCATCACTGAATGCCCTGACCAGACCATCTTCCTCAATCTCAAGCTGCACATGTTTTAGAGCTGAAAGCAGTTCTGCACTGGTTAATAGATGATCGTCATCAGGTTTAAGCACATGCGCCACACGTTCAGCTTTTGGCAGGTCGAGTAGTTTAAAAGGCAGTGTCAATTCGGGTCTGGCCGGCTGCTCAATAACCACCCGAGTATCCACAGCAGGCGTGATTTTGATGCTTGCTATATCCTCCTCATCTACTTCCTGGTCCAGCATGGTATTGATATGTGAAAGCTCATCGCGCAGCGTCTCATCTTCAATCACGCCCGACTCAAGTTCATCCTGAGTAAAGGTCTTGATTGCGGCATTACGGCGTAACTTGTTTTGATAAATTGAAAACAGATAGACTGCCAGGATGACTACGACCCCAATAATAACCAGAATCCAGCGTAGTGCGGTTGCATCCATTTTAACGAGCTCTTAATGTTTTCAACATCGATTGATACCCCTTATGACCCTGTGAATTATCCTGCTTCAGCTAAAGCGGCTGCTTCATCGATATCAACCGAAACCAGCCGCGACACGCCTGGCTCATGCATGGTCACACCATTCAGCGTACGTGCCAGTTCCATGGTGATCTTGTTGTGAGTGATAAATATAAACTGAACCTGAGAAGACATTTCCTCTACCATCGCACAGAAGCGTCCGACATTGGCATCGTCCAGTGGCGCGTCAACCTCATCCAGCATACAGAACGGTGAAGGGTTTAGCTCGAATATAGCGAAGATAAGAGCCACAGCAGTTAAAGCCTTTTCACCGCCCGATAAAAGCTGCAGATTGGTCACCCGCTTACCAGGAGGACGAGCCATAATGGTAACGCCGGTACTGAGCAAATCATCCTCCGTCAGCTCCAGGTGCGCCTGGCCGCCACCAAATAATTTAGGGAAGCGTTCCTGCATGCGCGAATTCACATGATCAAAAGTCTCCTTGAAGCGATCACGCGTTTCCTTATCAATCTTCTTGATCGCATTTTCCAGTGTATTCAATGCCGAAGTCAGATCTTCATTTTGTGCATCCAGGTATTCCTTACGTTCTGACTGTTCCTTGAATTCATCGATTGCTGCCAGATTAATCGGCCCCAGATTATTGATTTTTCGGGTCAATTCTTCCAGGTGCAGCTGCCATTGCTGGATATCGGCCTGTTCATCCATTTCCAGTTTAAGCTGTTCACGGTTGAATTCAGTTTTAGCTAGCTGTTCATCAATGGTGCTACGACGAATCTCAATTTCCTGACACTGCATCTTGTGCTGCTGCAGCTCACTACGCACATCGTCAACACGCTGTTGCTGGTCGTTACGCGCATGCTCATGTGCACGCTGTTCGGTATCCAGACCGGTCACCCTGTCCTGTGACTCATGTAATCTCTTTTCGATACTCGACTTTTTCTCCAGTGCCTGTTGCAAAGCCTGCTCCAGTTCCTGTATGGGCTGTCGGGCTTCATCGATGGCTTTTTTCAGCTCTTCTACACGTGATTTGTACTGAGCGGATTGCTGTTCAATACGCTCCAGATTAAAACGCGTTGAATTCGTTTCCGATTTCAGGCTTTGCAACTTCATCTGCACCTGATGCTGCTGGTCACGACTGGTTTGCAACTGCTCACGGCTCGCCTGCAAAGCCTGCCGATAGACGTCGCGCTGTTCTTCCATCTCGGCTTTCTGCTGCTCCAGGTGATTGATCTGCTCCAGATGATCATTACGACGCAGGGTGGTTTCCTGTAAGTCCTGTTTTAAATCATTTTGCTGGCGGGTTAACTCTTCAATCTCCTTGTCCAGGGTAGAGAGACGACTCATGATCTGTTCAGCGCGCCCCTTGCGTTGCGTGCGCTGGTTATTCAGGTCAGCAATCTGGCGTTGTATGTGCTGAAGTTGACGCTGATTTTCTTCGCGCTGGCTCTCCTCGCGTTGCAGGCGTTCTCGATCCGCATCTGTCTGCGACTTGAGCAACATAGCCTTCTCTGTAATCAGTTCCAGCTCCTGTTTGATCGCCTTGATCTCCTGCTCGCGCTGGATCAGGCCGCTGTGCTCACTTTCTTCTCCGATCTGAATCACCCAGTTCGCACCACAGTAAAGACCATCACGGCTTACCAGACGTTGTTCAGTGTTGAGTTGTGAACGTTTCTGTTCCAGTTCGGCGCGATCTTCACAGATGAAAACATTGCCGGCAATCGATTCCAGGTTAAAAGGTGCAGACATCACTTCGGTCAGCTTACGCCAGCCTGCGGGAGCCGGCGAACTTTTAACCGGAGCTGACTGATGGATCAGCGTGATACTGTTGCCTGCCACTGCCTGCAGGCTCTGTAATGAAACCTGGTTCGTGCAATAGGCACCCAGCAGCGGACTCAGTACCGCTTCTACTGCCTGCTCATAGCCCGACTCAACCTTCAATACCTCGGTCAGGCGTTTACTCTCTGACAGTTGCTGCTGTTGTAGCCACTGCTTTAACTGATCGCTAGATTCAGCCAGTACATTCTGCTGCAACGCCTCCAGCGAAGACAGTCGTCCGCGCAGGTTCTGCACTTCGGTACGTTGACTATCCAGCTGGCTACTTTGCAGTTCAATCTGTTCACGCAAGCTGTTAATCGACTCGCTCTGTTGCTGCTGGTTGTGCTGCAGGCTGTTATAATCCTGCTCCTGTACCTGAATCTGTTCATCTAATTGCTGGATCTGTTCATCGTAAGCTGAAACGTCCAGACTCTCTTTCTCGGCATTCAACCTCGCGATACGCTGGTCAGACTGCAGAATCTGGCGCTCAATATGTTCGATTCCCTTGTTTTCAACCTGCACCGCCTGATGCGCCTGATGATATTGCTGGTTGAACTCATCCCAGCGCGCCTGCCACTGGTTCATCTGGTTTTCGGCTTCTATCTGAGCCTGCTGGGCCTGTTCGTAGTTCGCACTCAGCCCTTCCAGCTGAGGTGACAGGGTGCTCAAATCAACTTCCAGCTGTTTCAAACGCGCCTCATCACTCTGAATGATATTACGCGATTCGTCAGCAGCCTGGATGACCTTGTTCAAATCCTGCTGATTACGCTCGCGCAGGTTTTGCTGGTGGGTAATCTCCTGCTCGCGGGATGAAATTTCAGCACCCACTGAATAGAACTCACCCTGAATCTTATTGTGCTCATCATTCGCAGCAGTCAACAGCTGGTGCCCCTGTTCGATCAGGCTTTCCGTCTTACGCACTTCTGCTATCGCCTGTTGCAGTCCGGTTTCGATGTGCTCCAGCTTCTGCTGCTGACGCTGAACCTCCAGATCAAACGCATTCCTTTGCAACAACAATAATTCAGCCTCGTAGCGACGCTGCTCAGCCTTCAGGACTTTGTATCGTTCAGCGGTTTTGGACTGGCGCTTGAGTTTTGACAGCTGCTTCTCGATTTCTTCACGTAAATCGTTCAGTCGATCAAGGTTTTCACGCGTATGGCGTATGCGGGTTTCTGTTTCGCGGCGTCGCTCCTTATATTTGGAAATACCGGCAGCTTCTTCCAGATACGCCCTTAAATCCTCTGGCTTGGCATCGATAATGCGTGACACCATACCCTGCTCAATAATCGAATAACTGCGTGGTCCCAGACCCGTACCAAGAAAGATATCTGCAATATCGCGCCGACGACAGCGGCTGCTGTTCAGGAAATACTTGGACTGCCCGGCGCGGGTCGCTACACGTTTGACCGAGATCTCATTGTATTTGGCGTACTCGCCTGTGACCTTACCATCCGAATTATCGAAGATCAGTTCTACCGAAGCCTGGCCTACCGGTTTACGCGCCGATGAGCCGCTGAAAATAACATCTTCCATCGATTCGCCGCGTAAGTGCTTGGCAGATGACTCACCCATAACCCAACGCACCGCATCGATAACATTTGATTTTCCACAACCATTAGGGCCGACAACACCGGTCAGGTTTTCCGGAAACAGAATTTTAGTAGGGTCAACGAAGGATTTAAAACCGGCAATCTTGATTTGGGTGAGACGCATTAGGCTAATGTATTCAATTAACAGGATTAAAAAGACGTCGGATTATATCACTACCCGGGCCAGTTAACACAAATGACAAAGTACTTATTTAACTCAAAAACCTGGCCTGAAAACGACCCCTGCCCTGGGCCTTTTAGAGCACTCGGCCCTGCACAATGTAAGCTTTAAGGCCTAGCCCTGCATGGATTCATTAGAAAATCCCTGACGCTCAATGTAAGATACGAACTTGTCAGCCTAGATCGCTTCTAACAGCCTGAGTTTTAACTAAATTGTGGTAACCGAGCCTTGAAAATCCTCAGTTTATTCGTTTTTTTACTGATCACCAGCAGCGTGATAGCGCAGGGTTATTACGCGAGCGAGGACGAAGATCTGCCTTACGTAGAAATCAAATCCTCGCGCGACCTGCAACAGCTGGGGCAGCTGGCAGCACGGGAAAAAAAGATCATATTCCTTGAAATGTCAGCCAGTTACTGCGGTTATTGTAAAACCCTGGAAGAACATATCATTAAGCCTATGCTGCGCAGTGGCGACTATGATCACTATGTGCTATTTCGCAAAATGGACATTGATAGCCATTTAACCATTACCGATTTTGATGGCAAAAAAACCTCTCCAGCCCAGTATGCCTACACGGTAAACGCGTCTTTAACCCCCACCCTGTTGTTCATCGACGGTCGTGGAAAAGAAGTCAGTGAGCGTATCATTGGTATAAATACGCTGGAAATGTATGGACAATATGTCGACGATGCGCTGTTAGAAGGCCATCAGAAAATTCAACAAAACTAACCTTTCAGGCCTTTATGAGCACTCAACCCAGTAAACAGATTGATACCTTTGAAAACCCGCAACAACAGCGTGATTATACCATTCGCATTGATGTGCCCGAATTCACCTGCCTGTGTCCGATGACCGGGCAGCCCGATTTTGCCACTCTGACCATCGAATACATAGCCGACAAGCTCTGCGTCGAGCTTAAATCACTCAAGCTTTATACCTGGTCATTTCGCGATGAAGGTGCATTTCACGAAGCCGTCACCAACCAGATTCTGGATGACCTGGTCAATGCGATTCAGCCCCGCTTTATGCGCTTGAATGCCGAATTCAATGTACGTGGCGGCATCTACACCACCATAGTCGCCGAACATCGCGCTGAAGGCTGGGTACCACCGACACCGGTCATACTGCCCTAAAGCAAGCGCACTTCAGGAGCGGCCCATCATACCCACAGCACCAATGTTGCAGCGACCTCCTGACCTACTCCAGCACCTGGCAACATGACAGAATCACCCACTCAAGCCGATTCCAAGCTGTATCTCGGAATCGACTTTGGTAGCTCTGGCTGTCGCGCGCTTGTGATCAATGCCAAGAAGCAGGTACTGGCTCAGGCGAGGCATCCCCTGCCTGCTCCTACTACCAATCAACAAATGATCCAGCAGCAGGCCACGCTATGGATCGAGGGCCTGCATGCTTTATTCAGCCAGCTTGCAGCGCAAATTGAGTTAACCCGGTTACAACGGATCGCTATAGATGGCACATCCGGCACGCTATTACTGGTCAGCCCCCAGGGTGAACTATTAACCCCGGCGCTGATGTATAACGACACCAGTAGCCAGGTGCAGGTAGCGCAGATTCAACAACACTGCCCACAGTCAGAGCATATTGTGAACAGTGCCAGCTCAGCACTCGCCAGGGCACTACAGCTTGCCCAGTCGCTGCCCGCTGGCACACCCTTTCTGGTGCTGAATCAGGCCGATTTTATCAGCAATTATCTGGCGGGACGCTGGGGCTATAGCGACTACCACAATGTGCTCAAAATGGGTTATGACATCGAACAACTACGCTGGCCTGAATGGATAAGCCAGCTGATACCGCTAGCAGCCCTGCCTCAAGTACTTACTCCCGGACAGATTATAGGCACGCTTGATCCCGCTGTGGCCGTGCAGTTCGGACTGGATCCTTCGCTACAGATTTGCAGTGGAAGCACAGACTCGAATGCCGCTTTTATTGCCACCGAATCCACCCAACCCGGCAATGCCGTTACCTCGCTGGGTAGCACACTGGTGTTAAAAATCTTATCCGATCAAAACATTCAGGATCTGAGTTCGGGTGTGTACAGCCATAAGCTGGGAGACTACTGGCTGTGCAGCGGTGCATCGAATGCCGGCGCAAGTGTGCTAAAAAAGCATTTCACTGAAAGCGAATTAAACACGCTATCGACACAAATAGACCTCAGCCAGCCCAGCACACTTGACTACTACCCGTTACCCGCCACAGGAGAACGATTCCCCCACATGGACCCGACCATGCAGCCCCGTCTGACGCCCCGCCCCGGCTCAGATGTCGTATTCCTGCAGGGCATACTGGAAGGATTAAGCCGCATTGAAAAAGCAGGTTATGATCGCCTACAGGCGCTGGGTGCACACCCGGTCAACCGGGTACAGACACTTGGAGGCGGAGCAGCCAACCCGCAGTGGCAGGCAATGCGAAGTCATCTGCTTAAAATTCCTGTCACCCGCGCAAAATATTCAGAGGCAGCATACGGTACTGCGCTGCTGGCATTGCAGGGTTTAAAACCCTATCAACAAAGCAGCTGAAGTTTGCACCTGAAAAACCTTCGTGGCACTCTATTCAACTAACTCATCAACACATTAAGGATACAGCTTCATGATTACAGATATAGGACGCGGCACAGGCTATCTGGCAAAAGGGTTTTTACAGCTCAAGCGCCCCGGCATCAGACGCTACGTAATCACCCCGCTGGCTCTAAACATCCTGTTATTCGGCGGACTCATCTACTTCGGATATGCCCAGTTTTCACCTTTTGTCGACTGGTTACTCTCCTACCTGCCTAGCTGGTTAGGATTTCTGGAATGGATCCTGTGGACCCTGTTTACCTCATTCGCAGCCTTCTTCATCTTTTTTGTATTCACCCCGATTGCCAACATCATATCAGCCCCTTTCAATGCCATCATGTCAGAGAAAATTGAAGAAATGCTCACTGGTAAGAACATTAACTCCGGCGTGAGTTTAGCCACCATCATCAAAGACAGCATCCTCTCGCAGTTGGGTAAACTGTTACACATAGCCATCTGGTCTGCGGGACTATTCCTCATTGGTTTAATCCCGGGAATCAACCTGATCGCACCGATTTTATGGATCATATTCGGCTCCTGGCTGCTCACCCTGGAATACATGGACTACCCCATGGGCAACCACGACCTAACCTTTAAACAGCAAAAAGAACAGCTCAAAAAACGCAAGGGTCTGACACTGGGATTCGGAGGCGGCGTCATGGTACTGACTACCATTCCACTGGTGAATTTTATCGTCATGCCCTTAGCCACCGCCGGGGCTACCGTGATGTGGGTGGAACAACTCAAGCCAAAGTCCCAGTACGTTAATGACGATGAAAATGACGACACCATGGCACGCATCGCAGACAGCATTTAAACGAAAAAAAATGACCAGATAGTTGAAATAGTGGAATACATATACCGGTATATCCTTTGCCTGCACTTTAGCGCGCTATTTCTTTAAGCCGCTGATATCTTTGCAGGGGACAATAAAATCAACTTCGTGCGTGGCCCAGGCGCATTTTTCTCGGGCGTTATCTTGCCTTTAGTGTAAACAACACTTCTTATACTTTTTACCACTGCCACAAGGGCATGGATCATTCCTGCCTACCTTGGGGGTCTCGCGTTCATAGGGTTGTTGCATTCCAAAATTGAAGCGGCTGTCTGGCTCGTTGAATAGATCATCTGCATAATCAAACTCATCATTCACCTTCCATGCGCTCTCTTCCTGCCAGCGTTGCTGGCGCGCTTTGATTGCCTGTGGTTGATAAAAGTCCCAGGGGTCTCTTTGCTGATCCCATTCTGGCCGGTCTTTTTTTGCGCTGTAGGCTTTATTGATGTCTTTTTTATCAAAAAAGACTTCCATACCTTCCTGTAGCGCTTCCATTTGAACGAGCAATTGACGATAGCGCTCACGGGGGAAATCAAGCAGGAGGTTGGCTGAGGTGAGCCTGAATTCCCAGTATTCATTTTCATCGGCGACTAGAGCGGCCAGCCAGTCGAGGGCTTTGTCTAATGCCTCGTCACCTTGCTGTCGGGCATGGTCGACTACCGCTTCGGTCAGGCAGCTACGGGTGTACCAGTCATAGTTTGATGATTCACTCAGCTTTCGTAGCTGATCAATGATGTTCTGGGGTTTGTTGCGGGTTAATGCGGGCCAGTATCCGGCAAACCAGTCTTTTAGCTCGCCTTCTTCTTCCTGGTTGATGTAGTCGATGAAGGGGATTAATGCCTGCCCGGCTTTTTCGCCGGGTATTAATCCGATAATCATCAGCGCGTGTAGCCTGACCCACCAGCGCCCTGAGGATTCTTGCTGCTGCTCTGTTGCAGGCTCAGCCAGCGGGAGTAGCGCTTCGATCATTTTGTCTGCGCGGCTGGCGCATTGGTCGATGACATTGCGCGGTACGCGGTCTTCGTCGTCGATCATGAGCTGGATCAGCTCCGCTTCAGTTAAGGGCTGCAGATATTCATCACTGTATTCAGGTATCGCTGTGATTGTATCGCCTTCTCCAGGTATTTCATTCTCGCGTTGCACCAGCCAGTAGCTATGAATCTGCTGAATATTGGGGGTAAGTTGTTGTTGCAGAGCAGTGATTTCTGAGCTGTCGAGGCTATCATAAATCTCAAACATGGCGTCGCTGCCAAACATCACAATGGGCATCAACAGGCTGAGCATAGGTTCACGCTCAATGTGCCAGTCGTTGGCAGACAGGCTCATACCACGCAGGTAGCCATAACACCATTCGTCTACCTGTACATGTTTCATTCCATCGACTTCACCTTCTGGAAACAGGGGTGCATAATCTCCAGGTTCTTCCATCAGCGAGTAGGCAATGCTGTTCATGATCTGAATCATGATGTCGATGGCTTTCTCATATTGCTGTGGTGACGCCCATTCCGGTTCAAAATCGCCCCAGAGCTCTGGAATCCATTGCGAGGGAAAGATAGGCGTTGGCCCGCTGACTATGGCGGTAAAGTAGCCATCGAGCTCGGACAGACTGAGGATGCCTTCATCCATATCTTCGCGATATTCATCTTCCCTGACCCGGTTTTCCAGTATTTCTTCTAAGACATCAAGATCGGCGTCTGAGATCATTGTATCGGTTTCTAAATGATTCATTTTGTAGTTTCTGGTTTTATGAGCATTATTTTTCCACTGTCGGTAGAAAAATAAATCCAGCCCTGCGGGCCCTGGATTAATGCGCGTATGCGCTCGCCCAGGTCTTCAAGCAGGCGCTCTTCTGCGATGGCTCTGCCTGATTTATCGAGCACAACTCGATTAAGGTGCTGTAGCTTTAACGCGCCGGCAAACAGGTTACCTTTCCATTTGGGGAAGGCATCGCCATCATAATACAGCAGGCTGCCGGGAGCTATGGAGGGAACATAATATTTAACCGGTTGTTGCATACCCTCTTTGTGCGTGCTTTCACCAACGGCTACCGGTCCCCAGTATTCCTGTCCATAAGAGATAACCGGCCAGCCATAGTTCTGGCCTTTTTTTATCAGGTTGATTTCATCGCCGCCACGTGGTCCATGTTCAATTTCCCACAACCGTTTATGATCATTATCCCAGGCCAGTCCCTGTGGATTTCTATGTCCGTAACTCCATATCTCAGCTTTGGCACGTTTATTATTAATAAAGGGGTTATCGACGGGTACTCGACCATCGGGATAGATCCTGAGAATCGATCCAGCGTGGGTAGTTAGATCCTGCCCGTTCGGACGCTGCCCTCGATCTCCAACACCAAAGTAAAGGTATCCCTGATCATCGAAGGCGATTCGGCTTCCGTAATGTCGGCCGGTGTTGGTGGCAGATTGCGTGACCAGTATTTCCTGCCAGTCGCTTAATTTTTGTCCATCTAAATGCGCACGACCGAGTACTGTAACACCCCGCCCCTGCACTGATTTACTGTAGGTAAAATAAATCCAGCCACCTGCTTGATAGCCCGGTTCGGTTTTTACATCTAGCAGGCCGCCCTGCCCGTTGGCGAATACACTGGGAACCCCGGTAAGATAACTAATCGCATGATTGTTTAAATCGAGCAAACCAGCCTTGCCGCCGCGTTCGGTAAACAGGATTTGTGAGTCGTTGACGAAGGTTAACCCCCAGGGCACGCCCAGGCCGGAGGCCAGTTGCTGCACACGATAGTCTGCTGCCTGCGTAGACTGGATGAAAAAGAATACCAGTAGAATGCCTGCCCATTTCATTGCCATAGCATACCTCCTTAAGCGGTTTAAACCCTGCTATACCCTGCCAGGGTTATTATTTTGCGAAGTACCCGAATACGGTTTTCATCAGTTCGGTAGTGCGTTTGACAGGTTGTTCACGGATAAGTTGTTCTTCTACTGCAATACGGTCAAACAGGGCATCCATAGCATGCTCCAGTACATAGTTGTCAATATCGACGGTGTAACCGTTGGCGGGGTAAATTTTGCTGATCGATTGATTGATACTTTTATAGGTGCTGGTTAAACCGGTTTGATCCGTTGCTTTGCTGATGACCGGTAAAAACCGCGCACGCAATGCCGTCTCTGTGTGCTGACGAAAATAAATGGTTGCTGCATTGTCTGCGCCCTGCATGATACTGAGTGCATCTTTTACTGACATTTGCTGTATTGCTGAGGTAAAGATATCAGCGGACTGTTTTACCGCCTGTTGTGCCGAACGATTCAGGCGTAATTCAAACTCATCAACCTTGTCGCTCTGTCCCAGTTTACGCAGCAGGTCAGCAGGCCTGGATAATTTTTCAGGAATGGGAATATGGTATAGATCACTCAGGTTGAAACCTTCCAGCGCGCCTAGCAGGTAAATCGAGTCGTTAACCCCCTGAGACAGCGCCTGCTTGATCGCTTCTACCATTTGCGCCTGGGTGATTCTGGGCGCACTGGAGGCTTTAGTTGAACCCGGCTTAATGATTTCCTTTACTTCATCGATCACCGGTTGTGCCTTTTCAATCACGGGTTCCACCTTTGACATAATCGGTTCAAGCTCACTACAGGCGGTAATCAAACAGAGAAAAAATAGAGTCGTTGAAATAGATAGCGCTGGATTTTTATTCATTGTCGCCCCGATACAGGTCTTTATTTATGCTGGATAGCGGTTCAGGTTTGCTTCAAAGTATAGCAATATATGCGGGTTAGTTTTATAAAGCTCTTATCCGAGTGGCACTTACTTAAGGCTGATACTGCGTCGTTGCGAGGAGCTTGCGACGCGGCAATCTCTTTTGGCAGCTGGTCTTAGCACGGGTTAGAGATCGCCGCGCTAACGCTCGCGATGACCATTTTCCGTTAAGTAAGTGCCATTCAGCTCTTTCCCTATAGCGAGGTGTATCCAATGATAAAAATTATAATTTCCAGCATTCTCAGTTTTTTGCTAACTGCTAACGTATTCGCTGACGATGAGGCATCCATGGTCAGCACCCGGCGCCTGACCCTGCCTACCGCGTTAAAAGTCGCCCAGGCCGCAATAGATCACTGCACCGAGAAAGGTATTCAGATTGGGGTCACCGTGGTTGATCGTGAAGGCATTATCCAGGTAACCCTGCGCGACACCATTGCGGCCCAGATTACGGTCCCCATCAGTCATCGCAAGGCCTATACCGCAGCCAATTTTAACAGCGCAACTTCGGCGCTGGGAGAACGTGCGAATTCTCCTGTTGGACGAGCACCTATGATTCTCATGTCTGCCGGGGGCTTACCCATCGTGGTTAGCGGTTCGCTAGTGGGTGCTGTAGGTGTGAGCGGCGCACCCGCTGGTGAAACCGATGAGGAGTGCGCTCAGGCGGGTATAGATGCTGTACTGGATGATCTGGAGATGTCGCTGTAACTGAATTGACTGTGTCGCCAGCATTGGCGACACAGTCTAGCGTTTCAGAGTATTCATTAACGAGCTAATCGCGCGGTCGAACACAGAGACTGATTCGATTAATTTGGCGCGCCCTGCCCTGATTTCCATTGCCAGGCCGTTAACGGTGACGTTTTTAATCTTCACCCCATGCCGGTTTACAAAGACGTATTTGCCAGTCACGTTGCTTTTCCACGACAGTTTGGCGTTTACTGCTTTGCTACCGTGCTCTATAAATTCAACCCAGTCACCTAGCTCGAGAGATCGGGCTAGCTGATCACTTTCATCCGGTTCCTGCTGGTGCGCACTATCATATTGGGCTGCCGACGTATCTAATATAATTTCTTCGTCGATCGTAATATTGCCCTGTTTGACACTTTCGGTGAATTCTTCCAGGTTGTGCACCACTTCCTGTGTGGGTATTGCGGTGACATTGGTTATCGACTCACTTTCCTGTGAAGGATCAAGGTCGTTTTCAACCACCTGAATTTCACCCGTGTCATCCTTGCTGAACTGGATATCAACCACTTCATCCAGATCATCAATCTCAGTAAACCCGGCAAATGCCGCTTCGACACCTTCTTCCGGCCACACGGTCTTGTCATCAATACGCGTCACGATATTTTTGCTGGTTTGCTTGACCACTCGTGAATGTTCCAGCACCAGCATTTTGAATACCTTGTTTTGAACCTCGACATCAATTTTGACCAGTTCCATACCCCTGGACAGCGCACGTAGCAAGGAAGGCAGGGTTTTCAGCAACTTGGACTTATCCGCTTCGGTATGCTTGGGAATCAAGGTCCACACCAACGTGGTGGTAATCTGCTTCAGGTTTTGCCAGTAGCGCGATTCAGCACCATGAGTTGCCAGGGTATTGGATAACACTGCCATCCAGATACCTTCCAGAAATTCGATTACCGCGAATCCCAGTTCGTGCTTGTTGAGCATTTTCTGGATAAAGCTGGAAACCAGCACCTGGGCGTGTTGAACTTTTTCGTCCCTTTCCTGTTCCTGTTGTTTGATTTGCTGGAGCTTGTTTTCCGCCTTGGCATTCTCAGTATCAAGAAATTGCTGAAAATCATTTAAAGCCTTCTCGAATACGCCGACATCCTGCTCAAACTCGGTTAACAGGAAATCCACAATCTGCTCAATTTTATCAACCAGGATCTGTTCCTGTTCAGCATCCGAACTCCAGCCCAATGAGGCTCTCGAAATGGAGTCAAGCAGTTTACGAGCTGGATGTTTTTTCTGATTGAAGAAGGTTTCATCAATCATCGCAACCTTGAGAATCGGAATCTGCAGGCGTCCAATCAGTACTTTAATGGGGTCAGGCAGCGCCTCGTCATCAAAGAAAAAGTCGAACAGCATCGAAATGATATCGATCACCTGATTATCTGAACTGGTACTCAGGTGGCTATGCTGTTCCTTAAAGCTGCTCAGCTGTTGCTGAAGCTGTATTTTAAATTGTGCAGGATCAATGCTCTGGATTGGCTGATCATGCCGTATTACGCCCTGTAATCCACTCAGGGCTGCGGCATATTCCGGATGGATTAACACTGAGGAGCCAGAAGAATATAATCCAGAACCGGCACCCGCAGCAGACGGTGTTCCTGAAACCTGGGGTATTTCACCCGTCACATAGGCCGCACCAGAAGACGGAGCAAAAGCCTGTTGCAGCATAGCGAGCACGTTGTCATTCAACGCAGGGGTATTACCGGTAGTATGGGATGGATTAGGGCTTAAGCTATCATTTTCCTGTGCCTGGCTCTGGCGGTTGTCCTTTGGCAACTTGTTAGCCATAAAACGCGAGGTAAATTTGAGGCGTTCCTTGGAGGCTTCAAACTCGGGTAATACCCCCTTATTGACAAAGTATTTATTTAATTCGGCATAAAAACCACCCAGCCGGGACATCACAAACTTGTCGAACATCTTGTAAAAAATCAACAGCACATGGATGTCTGACTCGAGGTCTTTAGAGGCAAGATGGAAGCTTTCGCAGATTGCCTTGGGGTCAAGTGGGTTAAGGTCTTCGGGGATATCTTTGCGGTGCAATACCACCTTAAGCCGCTCGGCGACTGCATACAAATCATCTTCAAAGTGGGGACGCGCCTTGCTGATCATATTTTCTATGGCCAGCTGGCCTTCTATGTCTTCCTGATCAACCAGGCTTAATTCGTCATCCTTAGTTACCGTTTTACTAATGGAACGCTCGAGTAACAGACGATCAAAACACTGCTGCATTTCGGTATCGAAATTCTGCTGGATTTTCTGTCTTTTTAAGCGGATTTCACGCATTGCGTCAAAATACATATTACGCTCTCTGTCGGACTCTACCTTTTCGGTTAGTTCGAACAGCGCGTCGTCTATATTTTCCATTAAAACCCGAATAAGGTCGGATAGGCCTTTTAAAGCAAATCGTTTTACTGATTCGTAAACCATTGTATTACCACCAAAGGCGATAACATTGTCTGGTCGTTCACTGGTCGCCATAGCTATTCCGGTATTACTGCCTGTACACTAAATTTTATAATACGGAACCAACAGATTAGAGCAATTAGCATCAACTGAAAACCTTTCAGTAAAAGGCCAACCAAAACCTGTTTATTCCAGAGTTGACCAAAGCTTAGCTGCTTTTATCCGCTTTACCAGTCCGTTCATAAGCATAAAAGCCACCTATGTCAGCTAATGATAGAGATATTTAATCTGGTTTACCGACCAAACCAGCCTTTTGGTTTCTCATCTACCATTTTTATGGACACGACGATCAACAACGGTTTGCCCTGTATACCGTTGCGCTGAGCCTTACTATTAATCTGGCGCAGCAGCATGTCGGGGCTTTCCAGAAATCTTGACACGGTCACCCTGAGAAATTCCTCACTCACGCATTGCAGCAGTTCATGGGTACAGGTAATTAACAGATCACTGGATGCCAGAGAAACCTCTTTGACCTTGATTTGTATATCTTCACTTACGCCCAGCCGGGTTTGGTCACCAGCAGCGCTATCTGTTTGGGTCAAATTCTTCAATTTGCCTTCGCGAAAATGCAGGCAACAATGCTCATCTGCGTGGATAAAACTGCATTCGCCATGTGTCACCTGCAACACGCTTAAAGCCACCCCGTGCTTTGCATTCTGAGCTGCTGACTTGCCCTGGGTGATCAGATAATCATTGATATTTTCGAACGATTCCTGGATACATTGCGTAGCTAGCACATGTTTCTCATAGTCGGTTGCCTGTGCATACTCTCGCGAAGACAGGTTTATCTGCATATCATCCTGCAATATTTCCAGCGCCAGGCGGGCCGAACTACCACTGGAATCGTCTTTGTCATCAGCCAGACCAAAATAGGAATAGGTGTTATTAATAGCGAGTATCTTTGAGCCATGTTCAGACATACCATCCGTGACCGGCTCGTCATCATTTAGCTGTGCCAGTATGTTTAAGCTGTAACTTTGATTCATAAATTTAACTCCATTTAAGCTGTAGGCTATTTAAAGGATATTCATAAACAGATATTCTCCGCAAAACGTGGGTCGTTATATCGAACCTGTTCTATTCTGAGCAATTTTAGTGGAAATGTAGATTTTCACACTACGAATATATAGAGAAATTAACCTAAACTTCAAATTACGACCTGCCTGTTAGGGTCGTTGCGGCGTTTCTTTACTACTGACTGAGGCAATTGAATCCCTGATCTGAGCTTTATAATTTCTCTGAGCCAGGCGCAATGGTTGTTGATTCATCCGCGTTTTTCAGATCTGGTAACCGCCTGAGGCAATGCAATTCAATTGTAATTGAACTATCATGCCTGCTCGTTGTAAAACCAGAAACCTGTTCATGCGCTATCTAGTTTATATCTATCTTCTGCTATTTATTTCCACTGTATCGGCTTTCCCTTCAGAATCACGAGTACCCGGCGGTATAGCGATTATCCCACTGGGTAAGGATGTAAAGCAGGCTGAGTTTACATTCAGACAAAAACCCCTGATTATCACTGAGTATAAGGGTCAGAGTGTTGCACTAGTCGGTTTACCACTAGGTATAAAGCCGGGAGAGTATTCAATATCAGGTCATGTTGATGGAAATAAGGCGCTGGTCAGGAAATTTTTTACCGTAAATGACAAGCAATACACCGTCCAGAATATTACGATAAAAGATAAGCGTAAGGTGACCCCGGAACAACGCGATTATGATCGCATTGCTAAAGAATCCAGACGTAAGAAAAAAGCAACCGCAAGCTGGAGTGACGCGCAGCCGGATCTGGACTTTCTACAACCTGTTGACGGCATTATTACCGGGAGTTATGGCAAGCGCCGTGTGTTTAATGGACAACCGCGTAAACCGCATAGCGGGATGGATATCGCCGCTGCCACAGGTGAGCCAGTAATCGCGCCCAGCGATGCAGTAGTGGTAGAAAGTGGCGACTTCTTTTTTAGCGGGAATATGGTCTTTTTACAGCATGGACAGGGACTGATCAGCCTGTATGCACATCTTGATCGTATCGATGTTGAGGTCGGTCAGAAGGTTAAAAAGGGCCAGGTGATTGGCCTGGTGGGAGCCACCGGCAGGGTAACCGGACCTCATCTACACTGGAGCGTGGGATTAAATGGCAACTGGGTTGATCCGGCTTTATTCATTAACAAATAACTACCGGATCACCTTTTATAAATTTTTGTCATTAGTTGGAAAAAACCAACTGTCAGACTAACTCTCGAATAACGGATCGCTGAAATGATTAAAACGTGAACCTGACACCAATATGCACGCGATCATCATCCAGTTCATATCCGGATGCATCCTTTACATCAACTTCTAAGCTACGATAACCAACAAATGCGGTTGTTTGAGGCAGTATTTCAATCTGGAATCCGAGATTAATATCAACCACTTCTTCTGTATCTGAGAAGCTGGTAATTTTAGGCGCGTAATGCCCATTAAGATAAATAGCCATTGGCATCACACCAGGGATGGTATAGCGGATTTCACCACCAATCGCGACTGCGGCAATGCTCTGATTGATATCATCCAGATCACCCAGATACAGTCGCGCCCCTACGCCCAGGGTAAGCGGATTATTCTGGGATGCCTGACGGCGCTGCATCAGACTCATCTGCCCAACATAGTCACTATTTTCATTGTAGAAAAGCCCCAGACCTAATTCTGCACCACCCCAACCGATAAGACTTGAATCGGAACGAAATGTAAACTGCGCAGTTTCTGCGCTCACTGCGGCTTCGAAATCATTGGCGCGCGATGCAGCAGGAAATAAAAACAACAGACTTAATAAACAACAGGAAAGTATAGATTTCATGGCTCTTATGGATAGCGAATAAAGCGCGCATGATAACACATGGCCTTCTGAATGAGGCCTGAATAAACTAGAATTTGTTTTAAAAAAATAGTGCTTTTTACAGGGAACTTTGGTTGGCAAACAATGAATGTACTTCGGCCATTGATACCTCGACCGGTGTATCCAGCCAGCGGAAAAGCGGTGCCCATTGTTTCTGATCCTGCTTGACCTTAGGGTATTTCAGTTCCTGAATGCCGCAACCCTCTTCAATCGCGCGTGAATAAAACTGGGTATCGCGCAGACTGGTAACGAAGGGAATTTTCAGAGTGAATAAAAAACGCTCCAGCGCGTGGTACATCAAGGTATTTTTGCGCACTCGATTCGCTACTACAGCCATTCGAATCTGTTTTTTTCGAGCTTTCCCGACTAACAGTATATCCTTGATAAAGTGCGCGGTGGCATGGATATCTATAGGAGAAGGCAGCACCGGGATAATGAGGCAATCATTCTCCTGAAACATAGCCGCCAGCTCTGACACTTCTATCCCGGCAGCGGTGTCCAGCACGACTACGTCGGTTTCCAGCGGTACCCTTAACTGCCAGGATCTTGTCATGTGGTTGTCGGGACGACGTGAGGCATCCACCCCGTGGATCTGTCGATAGCCATCACCTCTGCGTCTGAACCACTGTAATGACGAGCCCTGCGCATCATGGTCAAACAGTCGAACATTTTTACCCTGGGCTGCATAATGCGAAGCAATATTAGTTGCGATAGTGGTCTTTCCACAACCACCTTTAGCGTTAGCAATCAGGACTCTCAAAATAGGCATACAGGTCAACTTCTCAATAAAATCTGGATATTTTCAGCTACTTAGCTTTAGTTCATCATCTATAGACTGTCAAATAAATCCAGCTAATCCTGAACAAAATAAGGACTCTATCACAGTGTTATCGGTTAAAATCCGGGTTTATGTAACTATATGTTTACTGATGCACCGATATGGAACAAGAACCAAAAGACTCTGAACGCTGCACTAACTCAGGTGCTGCAGAAGGCTTAAGCAGTGTGGAAAAAGGTTGCATTCTGGACGCTATTGCCGGCATCAGCTGGCAAACAGAAGACTGTTGCTATAACGACTGGCGTTATCTTCCCAATATCAATCTATGGCGCGATTACCTGCCCTACGAAATAGAACATCAATTACCGGGTAAAGGGGTTGGCGCCGTGGTCAGGCATGAATATGCTGCCGGTGAACTGGTCGAGAGTTTCCAGGCTAATCAGCTAAAACAGCTTAGTCTGAAACAATTTCAACCCGCGCAAGCTGAAGCGGGCGCTAACCTGCCCCAAGCAGGAAGATTCTATACTAAAGATAGCTTTAGCGGTGTAGACGGCATCTATCAGGGTAATAAATTTCCCTGTCGCGTTATTAGCCTGACTGAAAATAGCCTATCGGTAGATTTTAATCACCCCCTGTGCAGGCAGAATATAACCCTCGAATTCAGAATTGAGCGGATCAAGGCTGGTGCAGCAGAACGCGGCGGCCGCTGCAATGATATACCGGCATTGCTGTGCGATTATGGTCCCGGCATGCAGGCTAGCCTGCCCCAACAGGAAACCGCTTTTAGAACAGCTGATGCGTTTACAACACAGGACGGTAGCGATGAATCCTCGTTCTTTGGCACGCCCAGTTTCGAACCATTCTGGGATACCACCGCCTTATCCGAAGTCTCTTCGCTGTATGATGATCTATTGAGCGATGGCATGGATATACTGGACCTGATGGCTGGGGCACATAGTCCATTACAGCAGTGCAGCATCACGCCTGCCAGTGTTTTCTGTGCAGGACTAAACCCTGAGGAACTGGAGGCCAACCCGATATGCACGCAAAGACAGGTGCTCAACGTGAATGAGGGACATGCGCTGGATGGATTTCCTGATGCCCGCTTTGATGCAGTGCTGATACACGCCGCCATAGAGTACGTCACCAGACCAGATAACCTTATGCAACAGGTCGCCAGGATATTAAAGCCTGGTGGTCACATCATCATTAGCTTTAGCAATCGCTCAGTACAGGGCAAGGTTATTCGTGTCTGGAGTGAGCTAAACGAATTTGAAAGACTGGCCCTGGTACTCAGCTACCTGCGCAACACTCACAGTTTCCACAAGTTTAACGGCTACTCCATGCGCGGACGTTTCAGGCCCGAACAGGATCGACTCTCGGACCAGTTGCTTTACTCTGACCCGGTTTATGCTGTGTGGGCTACCCGCAAATCCTGACCACAAGGAAACATTAAAGACTTGCTGGATTTAAGGTGCCGGATTGGTCAGCTAGAAAATAATGCGCTGAAGCAAAAGCTCGCTATTTTTTCTTCTTTACGAACTTCATCAGCCGCTTCTTTTTATCCAGCTGATGCTTATTCAGTTTGTTACGCTTATCCGCGTAGGGGTTTTCACCAACCTTAAACTCGATTCTAACGGGAGTGCCCTTGAGCTTGAGTTTCTGGATAAAAAAGCTCATCAGGTAGCGCTTGTAGGCATCATTTAGCTTATCGGTACGTGATCCATGAATGACGATAATAGGGGGGTTTTTGCCCCCCTGATGTGCATAACGTAGTTTGATTCTGTGCCCATTGTGCATCGGAGGGTTGTGCTTAAAAACGGCTTCTTCCAGCAAATCGGTTAGCTGCTTGGTATTGAACTGCTTAAATGCGGATGCATAAGCCTGATCAATAGACTTCATCAACTCACCAACACCCGTGCCGTGTTTGGCAGATATAAAATGCTGATTGGCGAAATTTATAAATGAAAGCCGTCTGCTAAGTTCAGTTTTATTGTATTCGCGCTGCTCCGGTGCGAGTCCATCCCACTTGTTAATGGCTAGAGCCATCGCTCTACCGCTGTCCAGCGCGTAACCTAGCAGGGTAAGATCCTGATCAGTAATGCCATCGGTTGCATCAATCACCAGTACCACTACGTTGGATTTTTCGATTGCTTCCAGTGCCTTGATAACACTGAATTTTTCCACCGTTTCGTGCACCTTACCCCGTCGACGAACCCCTGCGGTATCAATCAGGGTATAGTGTTTTCCATGCCTTTCAAAAGGGACCGGTATGGAGTCGCGGGTCGTACCTGGCAGGTCGAATGCAACAACCCGTTCTTCCCCAACCAGGCGATTAATTAAGGTAGATTTACCCACATTAGGACGCCCGATAATGGCTATAGAGGGCCCTTCATGCGCCTCTGGGCTATCATCAACAGGGTCATCAAACTCGGCGAGTACCTGATCAATCAGAGCGTTAATCCCTTTACGCTGAGATGCCGCTATCATGCTCATTTCGCTAAAGCCCAGGGAATAAAAATCAGATTCCGCGTGCTCAGGATTGATCCCGTCAATTTTATTGATGACCACGGTTACCGGCTTGCCTGATCTACGGATCATATCAGCAATCATTTCGTCACCACTGGTAATGCCGGATCGGGCATCGACCAGAAGCAGCACCTTATCCGACTCTTCCAGCGCCAGCAGCGTCTGTTTGGCCATCAGGTCATCCAGGCTCTGCTGTTCACCGCTTAAGCCGCCGGTATCAACAACAATGAATTTTTTTTCACCAATCTTGCCAACCCCATATTGGCGATCACGGGTTAAGCCGGGCTCATCCGCCACTATCGCATCACGTGTGCGAGTCAAACCATTAAACAGGGTCGATTTACCCACATTAGGGCGACCTATCAGGGCAATAACAGGTATCACTGCTTTTCATCCAGAGTCAACGCGGTCAGGTTACCGGCGACATCTAATACGATTGCTGTACCATTTTGATTCAACGGTTGCGAGAAATAGCGTGAATCAAATGGCTGAACTCTACCCATTAGCATGCCATCGGAGCGTCGAAGGATATGGATATAACCGGCCAGATCCCCGACTACCAGTCTATCGCCAAGTATTGCGGGCGCAGTAATTTTACGCGCATTTAATACATCCTGTTTCCAGAACGAGCTTCCCGTACGTCTGTCCACGGACCACAGGTGGCTTCTGTCATCGACCAGATAGAGTGCTTCCTGATCGATAGCGATTGCCTGGGAGCTGGAGAAGTCGCGCGACCAGATAACCTGTCCGGTGCTGCCAGTTACTGCGGCCAGGTTTCCCTGAAACGAGCTGATATAAACAACCCCATCGCGCACCACAAACTGCCCATCCAGGTCTACCAGGCGTTCGATCTCGGTACGACCACGTGGCGAACCGATAGTGGTCTCCCAGGCGGTTGAACCGTTGCTACGTTCAAATGCAACCAGCTTACCATTATCAAAACCAGCGATGATGAGATCACCAGCGGGTATCGGCCGACTGGTTCCAGTCAACGATAGTGCCGGTACTCGACGTGTTACCGTCCACAGGATTTCCCCGCTTGAGGCATCCAGCGCCGATAATTTTCCATCACCCGTACGTACAAATACCTGACCAGAATCCAGTACCGCCTGACTACGAATCTCGCTGCTTAATTGTTTTTTCCAGCGCTCGACCAGGCCTTTCGGTTTAATCTCATACAGCGCCACCTCGCCATCGCGCGAGGTCGCCAGCAACTGTTCACTGTCTCCCGACAGGCCTGCAATTGCTGCTAACCCGGTTTCATAGCTCCAGTTGTCATTGCCGGTTTTCGCATCGATCTGGTAAATCAGCCCATTTAGGTCAATGGTATAGATCACTTTATCCAGCACCAGTGGCGACAGGTCAAAGAAGTTTACTGAGGAACTTTTTCCAATCTGAAATGACCAGACTTCACGCACTGACTCTGGATTATCAATCTCAGTTAATTCTGCGGGAGGTTCGCTGTTATCCGGTGTAGCGCAGCCGAACATAAGCAGTAACATACTGATGAGCAGGGTTAGCCGGTATAAAGGCATATACTTCATGCTTGTTTCCTTAAATGGTCAGCGTCAATGCTTAGCTGTTCAGGCTGGTGACACCCAGATTATCCAGCTTTTGTTGCAGGAACTGGGGGTTAGCTACAGGCGGATTCGCCATACGTGCCTTCTGGTAAGCAGCTCTTGCCTGCTCGGCCTGCCCCTGAGCAGCAAACAGGTCGCCTTTTAACTCTTCCACCGCTGCACTAAATTGCTCGGGATATTCGGTGTCGATCGTCTTCAATGCCTGATCCAGCTGTCCAAGTTGCTGTTGTACTGCAGCCAGACGCATGCGTGCGATAGTGCGCATACCTTCATCTGATACATCATCTATCAGTTTTTGCAGGGTTTGGGCAGCCTGCTCAAATTTGCCCGTTTCTACATAGGCTTTAGCAAGCGCCAGTTGAGCCAGATCAGCATAGGGGGTAGATGCATAATCGGCAAGTACCAGATTCGCCTGTTCAATGGTCGCATCGGTTTTACCGGCCTCCAGGCTGGTCAGGGCCTGATTAAAATGAGATGAAGCTTCTGCTGCATTATTGGTTTTATAGTCGACATAAAAACGCCATCCAGCGAGGCCACCGATACCGATGACCAGTCCAGCGAGGACAGAACTCCCATTATCCGACCACCACTTTTTAATGCGTTCAACCTGTTCTTCATCTGTCATGTATTCAGTCATTGTATTGCCTAACCTTAACTTTGTTCGTTCATTAATTGTTCAATTTGCTTAACCAGATCCAGCTGTGGAAAAGTCAGCTGCTCACGTTCTTCACGTAGAAATTTGATATTGATAATATCCTGAGCAACTTCATTCTCGCCCAGAATAATGGCCAGTCTGGCACCTGATTTATCAGCCTTCTTTAACTGGCTTTTGAAGCTGCCGCCGCCAGCATGCAGTACCAGCTCCAGCTCAGGCATGGCATCTCGCAACTGTTCTGACAGTTTATGACCAGCCTTTAGCGCATTCTCTCCCACCACCACAAAATAAATATCGCTGGTAGCAGCTGGCTGTGCCTGCTGTTGATCAATCAACATCGATACCAGGCGCTCGGCGCCCATAGCAAAACCGGCAGCGAAGGTAGGTTTTCCGCCCAGCTGTTCAACCAGACCATCATACCGACCGCCTGCACAAACCGTACCCTGAGCGCCCAGGCTTTCGGTTACCCATTCAAAAACCGTATGGCAGTAATAATCCAGCCCGCGTACCAGACGCGTATTGATGGTATAGGGCTGTCCGGCGTAATCCAGGATTTCAAGTAACTGAGCAAAGTGCTGTTTTGACTCCTCGCACAAATGATCCTGAAGTCTGGGCGCTGCCTCAATCAACTCTTGCATGTCGGGGTTTTTACTATCCAGTATGCGCAGTGGATTGGTATCCAGTCGGCGCCTGCTGTCTTCATCCAGCTGAGCAACATGCTGATTAAAATACTCAACCAGAACTTCACGGTAATTGGCCCTGTCGTCGCTGGTACCCAGCGTATTGAGCTGTAGCGAAATATCCTGCAACCCTAATGTGCGCCACAACCTGGCGGCCATCAGAATTAACTCGGCTTCGACATCGGCCCCCTGCATACCAAAGGTTTCTGCACCTAATTGATGGAACTGTCGGTAGCGCCCTTTTTGCGGCCTTTCGTGGCGAAACATGGGGCCGTTATACCACAGCCTTTGCTGCTGATTGACCAGCAATCCGTGCTCAATGCCTGCGCGCACTACACTGGCAGTATTTTCTGGACGTAAGCTCAGACTATCACCGTTACGGTCGTCAAAGCTGTACATCTCCTTTTCCACTATATCGGTAACTTCTCCAATAGAGCGGTGGAACAACCCGGTTTTTTCTACAATCGGCGTGCGAATCTGTCGATAGCCATAACTTTCAACCAGTTGACGATAACTGTCTTCCAGTTGCTGCCAAACGCCAATTTCCTGCGGCAGTATGTCGTGCATACCGCGTATTACTTTAATCTGTTGAACCATACTACTTTCCTATCCGTATCCTGGCAGTATTGTCCGCTCTGATATTCTTACTCAGATCTATATTTTCGCCCTGATACTCTATGCTTACGCCATATCCATTACCCAGAAACGCCTGGAAAGGTGCCTGACCAGTGAGGGTAATATTCTGTCCACTTCTCAGCAGGTCATACACCAGCCGATTTCCATTCGCATCCTTGATGTCAGCCCATGTATCCGAATTGACCGTAATGACCAGATCCGATGGTGTTGTAGCTGCTACGTTATTCGATGACTGCGTTACCGGTTCGATTTCCAGCTCCTGCTGAGTGACTTCATCCTGCGCTTCGGACTGTGACACTGTGTCGGTTGGAGGAAGAATATCGTTTATGTTCTGCAGTTCGTTTCTCGCTTCCTGGTCTATCGATACCTCTGAAGCGACAGGATCAGCTGCTGATGCCAGCCCGCTAGAACCATCATCCGCGTTCGAGCTGCCGATCTCACTGTCGGAGACTGAGAGTGGAATAGAGGTAATCGACGGCACATCGCCAGCAGACACAACGCTATCCGAAGATTCGTTGGAATCCAGGCTCACGGTCTGGGTGGGTTGCTGATATCGGCTCCACCACCAGAAAGATAACAATCCGACCAGAATCACAATAATAAGCCAGGTTGTCCCTTTGACGCGGGCATCATCAGAGTTTATTTCGGGAGAGGCATTACTGGTTGACGAGATCGGAGGATCATTATGGGTGTAATAGAGGGAATACTGTTTGATGATATCTTCTTCATCCAGATTCACTATGCGCGCATATGAGCGCAGGTAGCCTTTAACAAAGATAGGCGCAGTGATTTCTTCAAAATCATTTGCTTCCAGGCTTCCCAATATCGCTGCTGAAAGGTGCATTTTGCTCGCCACATCTTCCAGTGTAAGGCCTATTGATATTCTGGCAGCCTGTAGCCGGTCGCCCGGACCCGGACCTGGAGGACTCTGCTCAGCCTCCTCTTGTATTGTATCGCTCATTTCGAAAGTAATAACCAGGATTGAAATTCAGGGGAATCGGCAAACTCAGATTTTAACTTTTCAGCCAGTTCATTGGCCTTATCCCTGTGATTTAATTCAAGCTCATTCCTGATTTCAAGCCATAAACTGCGTGCCGTCGGTTCGCCTACCAAATGATAGCGTTTCAAATAGATGGTTGTTAGATCATGTTGTTTTTCTTCGAAACTGATTTCAGCCAGCAGCAGAAGCGCTGGCCTGAAGTTGTTACCTACACCCAGCGCTCTGGTCAGGTACTCCTTAACCTTCTCTGGTTTTTTATTGTTCTGCCTTAAACAGGTTGCAGCATTGGTATAAGCCACTTCAGGCGCTTTATACAGCGGGTTTTCCAGCGCCTGAATGAACATTTTTTCCGCTTCTTCCGGACGATTATCGCGACACAGAAAGGCACCAAAATTATTCAGCGCCTCTGAGTCCAGAGGATTATATTCAACCGCTTTCCTGAAATGAAATTCAGCTTTTTCCTTATCTCTAAAGCGGTTCTGTAACACCGCATAGGCATGATGTGCCGAAGCAGAACGCGGATTCTGATCCAGGGCCTTGATCAGCTTTTCGTTGGCTAGCTCCAGGTTATTCTGATGGTAATAACCGATACCCAGCTGCACGTTGATTTCACTGGCTTTTTCCATTTGGGTGGGACCATCATCCACAACAACACAGGCAGATAAGCTTAACAGCAATAGCCAGGCCAGATTAATTCGTAGCATTTATATGTCCCGTAATTGTTTGTAGGTCGACCTGGTATTTCAGGCTTCGGCGACTTCTATCCTTTACCTTCCCGACCAGTTGACCACAGGCGGCATCGATATCATCCCCGCGCGTTTTACGTGTCACTGACACAATACCCTTACTGTGCACATAGTCGCGAAATCGATTTATTGTCTCACGATCTGAACACTGGTAGATGGCATTCGGGTAAGGATTAAAAGGTATTAAATTTAGTTTACTAGGAACATGTTTTAGCAGTTTTACCAGTTCTCTTGCATGTTCCAGGCTATCGTTAACGCCGGCAAGCATAACATATTCGAAGGTTATACGACGGCGATTGTGACCTTTTACATATTCAATGCAGGCATCCATCAGTTCTCTAATGGGATACTTTTTATTGATAGGAACCAGTTGATTACGGAGTTCGTCATTCGCAGCGTGCAATGAAACCGCCAGGCACACATCGGTAGACTGGTTCAGCTTCCTGATTGCGGGTACCACACCTGCAGTACTGATAGTTACTCTACGCTTGCTCAGGCTGTAGGCAAAATCATCGCACATAATATTCAACGCTGACATAACTGCATCATAGTTGAGTAGAGGCTCTCCCATACCCATCATCACAACATTAGTGACACCATTCTCTTGCCCATCAGCTTCCAGCGAACGCTGTGCGAGGTATAGCTGCCCAATGATTTCAGCAGTCGTCAGATTGCGATTGAAGCCCTGTTTCGCTGTTGAGCAGAACGAACAGTTCAGGGTACAACCAACCTGAGAGGATATGCACAGTGTCATTCGATTCTCTTCGGGAATGAGCACACATTCTACTGCGTTTTCAATGCCATCCATATGTAGCAGCCACTTGCGGGTACCATCAGCAGAGCGCTGTTCTACGGCAACCTGAGGTAATCTGACTTCTGAAATCTCGCTGAGCTTGCTGCGCAGACTCTTGGCGAGATCAGTCATCAGCATAAAGTCAGTGACTCCTCGCTGGTGAATCCACTGCATAACCTGTTTCGCACGAAATGGTTTTTCTCCTATAGACAGGAAAAATGCTTCCATCGCCGGGCGATCCATTTCTAGCAGGTTATGCAAGGTGGACAAACTCATAGCTTAACGGATGCGCTCACACAGTTCTTTTTCAGAAAAGAAATAAGCGATTTCAACCTGAGCCGTTTCAGGTGCATCGGATCCGTGTACCGCGTTCTCATCGATACTGCTGGCAAAATCTGCACGGATGGTGCCGGGCGCGGCTTCCGCCGGATTGGTAGCACCCATTACTTCGCGATTTTTAGCAATCGCGCTCTCACCTTCCAGTACCTGAACCATTACTGGACCTGAGGTCATAAAATCGACTAGATCCTTAAAGAAAGGACGTTCTTTATGCACAGCATAAAACCCTTCTGCTGCAGCCTGATCAAGCTGAATCATTTTAGCGGCAACGATACGTAAACCTGCGTTTTCAAAACGACTATAAATCTGCCCGATAATATTTTTTGCAACGGCGTCAGGCTTGATGATAGACAGGGTTCTTTCAATACTCATGGTGCTCTCACTTACGGTTTATAAAAATCGACTGATTCTACTCGTGTTTAACCTATAACAGAAGTTATCCCGCACCAAATTGGTTAAAAAAACGTACATTTTACAGAAAAATGCCATCAGCGCTGCCGAAGCAGGATACAGCCCTTCCGCAGCGGCACTTTCCCGCTATAATACGCGCAATTTCCCAAGCCTGTAAAAATACCCAATATTAATGAATTTCACCGAAACCCGTGGCAATGACGGCCAGCATAAAACTTCTGTACCTTTCTCTGAGGCCATTTTAAATCCGATTGCGTCTTTTGGTGGACTCTATAGCCCGCAAACAATTCCCGTGATGAGTAAAGAATTTTTACTTCAGCAACTGGAAAATGATTACCAAAACCTGTCCAGATCCATCCTTAAGCTATTCGCCGTGGATATTGAGCAGAGCATTATTGAAGAAGCTCTGGCCCTGTATAACAAGTTTGATGATCCTGCCAACCCGGTACCCGTCATTCAGGTGTACGAAGACCTGTTTGTCAGTGAGCTTTATCATGGACCGACGCGGGCATTTAAGGATATGGCTTTACAGCCGTTTGGGATCGTGTTGTCTGCGCTTGCACAACAGCGCAATGAAAATTATCTGATTCTTGCTGCAACCAGTGGTGATACAGGCCCTGCAGCCCTGGAGACCTTCAAGAACCGGGCAAATGTTCGTGTTGCCTGTCTCTATCCTGATGGCGGTACTTCAGATGTACAGCGTTTACAGATGGTTACGGAAGATGCTGAAAATCTGAAAGTTATTGGTATAAAGGGGAATTTTGACGACGCTCAGAAAGCACTAAAAACTCTGCTGGCCTCATCTACCTTTAAAGACCGTTTAAAACAGCAGGGCATTGCGCTTTCGGCAGCCAATTCGGTTAACTTCGGCCGTATCATATTCCAGATCATTTACCATATTCATTCTTATCTTGAGCTGGTACGCCAGGGTGCCATTCAGGCCGGTGATAAGGTTTATCTGAACGTTCCAAGTGGAAACTTCGGTAATGCGCTGGGTGCTTACTATGCATTCAAGATGGGATTACCGGTGGAAAAGATTATCATATCGTCCAACGCCAACAATGTGTTAACTGAGCTGATTAATACGGGCATCTACGATATCAATAACCGCAGCCTGATCAGCACAACATCTCCGGCAATGGATATCCTGGTTTCTTCCAATGTTGAAAGAATTTTGTTTGATTTACTGGGAGCGGACCGGACTAAAGACCTGATGCAGCAACTGCTGGAAAACAGACGATACCAGCTGAGCGCTGAAGAACACGCGCAGTTGCAACAGGTGTTCGCCGCAGATTTTTGTAGCAATGAGGAAGGTCAGGCATTTATCAAACAGGCGTTTGAGGATGGTTACCTGATGGACCCCCATACAGCCACCTGTTTCAAAACCTATCAAAATTTCCGCAACAATGGGATCAAATCAATCGTTTACTCAACGGCGGAATGGACAAAATTCTCACCGATAATCGATTTTGCATTAACCGGCAATAAAGACAGCCATGACAGGGACGCCCTGAAATCGATTGCCAGCACTGCAAAGATAGAAATCCCGAAAGTTATCAATGACTTATTCGACAAGCCTGTTATTCAGGATAGCGTCATTGATAAACAGCAGATTGAAGCTGAAATTCTTTCATTTCTGCAATAAGCACGAAATGTGTCGCATAAAAAAGGCTGCCAATGCAGCCTTTTTTTTAACCTATTCAAATCTGTTAATTCGAATCCAGGTTTTCCACTCGAATCCTGGTCACCTTTCCACTCACTGAAGGCAGGTCTTCCATAGCCACAATGGCCTGATTCATCTGTGACTCCAGAATACGTTGTGTCAGCATAATGATGGTAGCCGTCGACTGACCGGCTTCAGGCTCCTTCTGTAGAATCGCCTCGATAGAGATATTGTTCTCTCCCATGATGCGAGCGACATCGGCCATGACGCCAGGTTTATCCTGTGCATTCAGGCGCAGGTAATATGCGGTTTCAACATCGTCCATGCTCAGGATTGGGGTATCATTCATTCGATCAGGCTGAAATGCCAGATGAGGCACCCTGTTTTCCGGGTCGGTGGTGAGTGAGCGCGCAACGTCAACAATATCTGCGACTACAGCTGAAGCTGTGGGGTCAGCACCCGCTCCCGCACCATAGTATAAGGAAGGCCCTAGCTTGTCGGCTATGATCAGAACTGCATTCATCACGCCATCCACGTTAGCGATCAGGCGCTTTTCAGGAATCAGAGTCGGATGCACCCGCATCTCGATACCCTTGGGGGTAGATCGAGTCACACCCAGATGCTTGATACGGTATCCCAGCTGAGCTGCAAACGTGACGTCATCCTGTGAAATATTACTGATGCCTTCGGTGTATACCTTGTCAAACTGCAGCGGTACACCAAACGCAATTGAAGACAGAATGCATAACTTATGAGCTGCATCGATACCCTCGACATCAAACGTCGGGTCTGCTTCTGCATAGCCAAGTTGCTGGGCTTCTTTCAACACATCATCAAAATCACGCCCCTTATCCCGCATTTCGGTAAGGATGAAGTTACCGGTGCCATTGATAATGCCAGCAATTAACTGAATCTGGTTACCACTCAAACCCTCACGAATCGCCTTGATAATCGGGATGCCACCCGCTACCGCCGCTTCGAATGCCACAACCACACCCTTAGCCTGCGCAGCGGAAAAGATTTCATTACCAAACTTGGCAATCAGTGCCTTATTCGCGGTAACCACATGCTTACCGTTTTCAATAGCAGCCAGCACCAGTTCACGTGCTGGTGAATCGCCACCAATCAGTTCGACAACGATATCGACTTCTGGATTATTCACTACCTCAAAAGCATCTTCGGTGATAATGGCCTGTTCGGTACCTTCGGGCTTTTCGCCAGCATTCAGTCCGCGAGCCGCCGCATGAATCACCTGGATTTCACGTCCTGCACGGCGCGCAATTTCTGCCGCATTATTCAACAGTACCCTGGCGGTACCACCACCTACAGTCCCTAACCCTAATAAACCTATCTTGACCGGTTCCACTATCTACCTCTGAAAATACAAGTGAGTTTTTTTATTTAACAAATTATTTGCCTGCTTAAGCAGGCGATGCATTGCGCAGCATATCACGGATACCGCGCAGCGCCTGGCGGGTCCGATGTTCATTTTCAATAAGGCTGAAACGAACATGATCATCCCCATAGTCCCCAAAACCAATACCTGGTGAAACTGCCACCTTAGCTTCCTTTAACATCAGTTTAGAGAATTCAAGCGAACCCATATGGCTGAACTTTTCAGGGATCTTGGCCCATACAAACATGGTTGCCTTAGGTGCCTTAATGTGCCAGCCCATCGCGTTCAGGCCATTACATAATACATCGCGTCGACTTTGATACATTTTCCGTATATCTTCGATAACAGACTGGTCTCCTTCCAGCGCAGAGACTGCCGCTACCTGAATAGGCGTAAACATACCGTAATCCATATATGACTTTATGCGTTGTAGCGCTGCAACGAGTGTTGGATTCCCGCACATAAAGCCCACACGCCACCCTGGCATATTATAAGTTTTGGATAATGAGTAGAATTCAACCGCAATTTCTTTAGCACCCTCTACCTGTAAAATAGATGGGGCGACATAGCCATCGAAAGTAATCTCAGCATATGCAAGATCGTGCACCACCCAGATCTGGTGTTCCCGGGCTATCGCAACGACCTTCTCAAAGAAGTCCAGTTCGACGCATTGTGTTGTCGGGTTACCGGGAAAGCTGACGACCAGCATTTTGGGCTTGGGCCAACTATCCTTGATCGCTTTTTCCAGCTCGCTGAAAAAATCCACGTCAGGTGTTAGCGGCACATAATGGATATCTGCACCGGCAATAACAAATCCATACGGATGGATAGGGTAAGAAGGGTTCGGAACCAGCACGGCATCGCCCGGCGCAACGGTTGCCATCGCCAGATGAGCCAACCCCTCCTTGGAACCGATGGTAACTATTGCCTCAGTTTCAGGGTCAAGATTGACATCGTATTTACGCTTATACCAGTTACATACCGCCTGACGTAAACGTGGAATCCCGCGTGACAGAGAATAACGATGAGTATCCCCGCGCTGGGCGGCCTCACAGAGCTTATCGACGATATGTTTCGGCGTAGGCTGGTCCGGGTTGCCCATACCAAAATCAATAATATCTTCGCCCCGCGCTCGTGCCGCTGCTTTTAACTCATTTACAATGTTGAAGACATAGGGCGGAAGGCGTTTTATGCGTTGAAAATCGTCGTTCAAGACAGCGGTCTCACTGAGTAAATAAATAAAGGTCAGCAACGATAAACAGTGCTTATGTTGCTGTCAATCCGATAACTAAAAATTAATTCCGATCTGGTCAAATCCAGCCATTTAATATAACCTGCGCGCATGCCATTATCCGAAGAAATCATATCGGGTCGTAACAGTATCCAGGCCTATCAACAGGGTCAGGTGACCATCAACGAGCGCGATTACCAGCACAGTCTTATCGTATCAGCCAGTGAAATAATTTCACCCTGGCCTGTCCAGCAGGTCACGCAACTTGGCGCACAGAATTTGCAGGAAATCGTGGATTTAAAACCTGAAGTGATCTTACTCGGAACCGGGGAAAAACAGGTTTTTCCAGACATCGAAATTTTTGGCTATTTCGCCCAGCTGGGCATCGGGATAGAAGTGATGAATACCGGAGCAGCCTGCCGAACCTTTAACATACTAGTGGCAGAAGACCGCCAGGTAGTTGCTGCGCTGATTCAATCAGCAGTCGTCTGACGCTTCAATACCTGCTTCTGCCAGAGCCCTGCGACGCTGTGCATGACAGTCACGCGCGTCTTTGACCATATAATGCTCACCAGAATGGCGGAATCCGAGCTTGCCATAGAAACGCTTTAACTGTTTTTTTAGTTCGGGGGTGCGTTTTTCAACACTGCTATCGATAATGGGATACGCTTTCAGTGCAACCAGGGTTTTATTCATATCAACAACCTGGCTCATTCGCTTAAGCATTTCAGTGCCGATTTTGCGATTCCGGTATTCGGGCTCTACAACCAGCTCATCGATATACACCAGGCTTCCACAGGGTGTTTTTTCTTCTTCATCGCGGCTACAGCATTCGACATAACAGGTATTGTTTTTGATGATATGGTTTCCAAGCTCTGCAATCTCGGGAGAAATTGAATCAAACAGTTCCTGTATATCATCGAACTCGTCACGACCAACTGCAAGGTCTATACGATGCCCCTTTAATTTGGCAATGACTTTTTCTTCCGCGTCGTCATCCCAATATAGAGCCTGTCCATTGAACTCAATCAAAAGGTGAGAAAAAGCTTCTATCTCTGATGGTTTTATTGAAAACTCAAATTCCAGTTCTGAAAGTAAATCTAGGCTCATGGGTTCGGTTTAATATATTAGATTTTGCTAATATAGCGTTTAAAGACACTTTAGCAAGTAAAAATTGCGCAATTATTCGACCGCGCGGCTAAAAACCTTAAAATTCTTAGGCATTTAGCTCATTTTAGCAAAAAGTAAAGTCTGCTGTCGTGTCCAGATCTGTTCTAGTACGCTTTCAGGCTAACCGGTCCATCTGGATCGCAGCGCGTCCCGATTTAAAAGCAGCCATTGCAATGCGATGATTGCCGGGGATGAGTTAATGGTTCCATCTTCTAGCCATTTTCTTGCCTGATCAAGACTGACGGCTTCAACCAGAATATCTTCGAACTCATGGTCCAGGCCATAAATGCCGCCTACACCCTGTGTATCAACCTGACCACAATACAACATACATTGCTCGCTGGTACCGCCGGGGCTGACGTAATACTGGCCGATCTTTTCCAGGCGGAGAATATTACAGCCAGCTTCCTCCAGCGTTTCACGCTCAGCTACCTGTTCGTCGGATTCACCGGGCTCAATAATCCCAGCGATAATTTCCTTCAACCAGGGCGGGTTCTGGGTGCCAATTGCGCCCACCCGGAATTGCTCTATCAGTACCACTTCATCGCGCAGCGGATCATAGGGTAGCACCGCCACTGCAGAGCCCCGTTCAAATAGCTCTCGATGAAAGGTTGCTGTCGAACCTCCTGCATACAGCTCATGTTGCAGGGCGAACTTTTCCATTCGAAAATACCCTTGATAGACAACCTGCTTATCTACGATTTTCCAGTCGTACTTCATTGCGAATTATTTTTCAGTAGCTGGGTTACCTGCCTTAGGTCTTCTTCGGTATCGACGCCAATCCCCGGTACCTGTCGCGCCAGTTCCGTATGTATACGGTAACCATAAAACAGCGCGCGCAACTGCTCCAGTTTTTCATTTTGCTCTAGCATGCAGGGCGCCAGCGCGGCGTAACGCTTTAGAAAGCCAACGCGATAGGCATACAAACCTATATGCCCGTAATATTCCACAACACCTTCATCGCGCAGAAATGGTATGCAGGCTCGACTGAAATAAAGGGCATTACCCTGCTGGTCATGTACCAGCTTCACCTGATTAGGGTTTTGTGCAGCGTGGGCATCAATCGATTTATGCAGGGTAGCCATATCGCATCCCGAGGTTTGCAGATTTTGCGCAACCTGACTGAGGTTTTGCGCAGGCATCAGCGGCTCATCACCCTGCAGATTAACAATTACCGTATCCTCGTCCCAGCACAGTTTCTCGCATACCTCGACAATTCTATCGCTACCCGTTGAATGATCGCTGCGGGTCATACAGCAGTCACCACCAAAGCTCTGGACTACCTCGGCAATTCTTTCGTCATCCGTGGCAACCACAACCTGATCTGCGTCGCTGCGTAGAGCTGCCTGGTAAACCCATTCAATCATGGGTTTACCCTGGATATCGATCAGAGGCTTACCTGGCAACCGAGTGGATGCATAACGAGCGGGAATAACAACTTTAAATCCTGTCTGCATCAAATATCACCCGTTACAGGTTCTCGATCTCTTCAGCAGTCAGTTCGCGCGCTTCTTCGGGCAACATAACCGGAATGCCATCACGCACAGGATAGGCAAGACGGGAACTGCGCGACAATAGTTCCTGATTTTTCCTGTCATAGACCAACGGCCCTTTGGTGACCGGATCAACCAGAATATCGAGTAAATGTTTATCCATTAAGCTTGGACTCCAGCAGATTGAGTAGTTTTAATTGTAAATCATCAGACAGGGTAAGTTCGAGCGGAACTACCCATATGTTATCGCAGCCGAATGCTCTTAATTTGACTGCATCTTTATGTGTAACCAGCAAGGGTTTATCCGCGAACCCCTCTATATCGAGCCGGCTAAAGGCATAATGATCAGCAAAGGCATTTGCGATAATCGTCAGACCAGCACGCCTTAACTGTTCAAAAAATAATTCTGGGAAGCCTATCGCAGCCAACGCGTACACGGTCTGCCCCCGGAAAGATTCCAGTGCTGCGGTTTGTTGCGGGGCAGATAGGTTCCAGCAGACTCCAGTCTGCTGAACGATCTGTTTACCTTCGCGTTCGATTAGTACGTCGCATTGTGAAAGCCTGGATAGCGGTTCTCTCAATGGCCCGGCAGGCAGGCAGAAGCCATTGCCCAGTGCGAGCTGCCGCTTAACTATGATTTCCGCATCACGTTTGAGCGCATAATGCTGTAAGCCATCATCGCAGATGATGAGATCAAGTTCAGGTACCTGCTGCAGTAAAGCCTGCCCTGCAGCTACCCGATCAGCACCAATTGCGACAGGACAGTTACACAGTTCTGACAGCATATTCGCTTCATCCCCTGCACGTTCACTGGTCATTCCCTGCTGCAGTATCAGGTAATCCTGCGCAAGGTCACTCTTGTAACCTCGGGTTAATACTCCGGCCTGGTAACCCTTCTGCTGTAGCAGTTTGATCAGACTGACCACTATCGGCGTTTTCCCATTTCCGCCTACAGAAATATTACCAACCACCACCACGGGTACCGTGAGTGCAGAACTCTTTAAGATCCCCAGCTGATAAAGTTTGCGACGTACAGTAACCAGTGCACAGAAGATCAGTGAGAGCGGCCACAACAACAATGCCAGCGGATTTAACCTCCATAACCACCAGCCCGCATGGATGGGCTGCGAAGTCTCTGCATTGCCCCGTCTAAGTAGCACCATTAATCCCTGGCATCGCGGAATTGCATGGCATGTAACTTTCCGTACACGCCATTTTGATCAATCAACTGGCTGTGATTTCCCTGCTCAATTATCTTACCCTGCTGCATCACCAGGATTTGATCAGCATGCTCAATTGTGGACAGGCGGTGTGCAATCACCAATGTGGTTCGATTACTGATCAATTTATCGATGGCCTGTTGAATATGGCGCTCAGATTCGGTATCCAGCGCGGAAGTTGCTTCATCCAGAATCAGGATAGGGGCATCCTTCAACAAAGCCCGGGCAATCGCCAGTCGTTGCCGCTGCCCACCGGAAAGCAGTACACCCTTCTCTCCTACCTGTGTATCCAACCCTTCGGGTAGTTTTTCGATATATTCCCAAGCATAAGCCTGGCGCGCGGCCTCGATGATCTGTGCTTCACTGAAATCGCCCAGCACGCCATAGGCAATATTATTACGCACGCTATCGTTAAACAGGCGTACATCCTGCCCGACATAAGCAATCTGTTTACGTAAATCATCCAGTCGATAGCGCTGAATTTCCACACCATCCAGTAAAATCTGGCCCGAGGTCAACTCGTACAGGCGCGGTAACAGGTTAACCAGCGTTGACTTACCGCTGCCCGAGCGCCCGACAATTGCAACCGTCTGGTTCGCCCTGACGGATAAACTCACCTCGTCAATCACCTTCGCCTGATGTCGCGGATAATGAAATGAAACCTGCCTGAACTCGATCTCACCACGACAACGGTCGAGGCTGAGGGTACCTTCATCAACTTCGCTATCCTTGGCCAGGAAAGCATATACACTCTCGCCAGCGGCAATACCCTTCTGAATGTTGGCATTAACCGACGACAGGGAACGCATAGGTGCAAACAAACTGGTCATCGCAAAGATGAAAGAGAAGAAGTCACCCGAGGAAATCTGCCCCTGCAAAGAGTCAGAAGTTGCAAACGCTACGATACCCGCAAAGGCGATGGCGACTATCAACTGTATCAAAGGCATACTGATCGATTGAGCCGTAGTCATTTTCAGATTCAGCTTGAGATTACGCAGGTTGATCTTGTTGAATTTTTCGCGCTCAAATTCATTGCCACCAAAGATTTTAACCACGCGATAAGAGTCAATCACTTCCTGGGCAACATGCGAAACCTCGCCCATTGAATGCTGAATATTTTTACTGATACGACGAAAACGCGAAGACACTTTCACCACAATATAAAAAACGATGGGCCCAACAATCAGAAAAATAGCCGATAGTTGCCAGCTCAACCACAGCATGTAGGCCAGCAGCACGATAACACGCAAAGAGTCCTGAATTAGCACAGTCAATGAGGTTGAGACTGAATTCGATACCTGCTCGATATCGAAGGAAAATTTGGTCAGGATTTCGCCTGATGAAGCTTCATCATACTCATATGAAGTGAGTGTCAGCAGCTTTTCAAAGATCTGCCCGCGTAAGCGATTGATAACTTGCCGTCCGATATAGGCCATGCAGTAATTACGCAGGTAAACAGCGCCCATGCGCACCACAAATATCAGGATAATAGCGATAGGCACCAATTTAATGATAAATTCATCCCGATTCACAAAGCCGTCATCCATCATGGGCTTCATCAAATAGGCGAATGCAGCTTCCGTTAGCGCGAAAATCACCATCCCCAGGATCGCAAAATAGAAGTATCGCTTATACTCCAGTGCCAGCGATACGAGATTTCGGTAAGCTTGAAAACCTGAAGTGTTATCTTCTGAAAATGACAAACTAATGACCTTAGTTGAGCGGTTTGGTCGTGGCTATTGAGAGATGCGTCATTCCTATCTGCCCAACAATGTCCAGTGCTGTCACCATAGACTGTACGGGTGAATTGGCATCCGACTGAATCACCACAGGGAGACCTTTATTGCTTCCAACCAGCCGATGTAGCTCCAGCAGCAACAGCTCGGCATTTTTGTTTTTCAAACGTTTGCCATTAATGTAATAAAACCCGCGAGGGTCAATCATAATGGTTAGCTTGTCATTCTGGGGTAGCTTGTTTTGTGCAGACGCTTCCGGTAGCTGAATCTTTAGCTCTGAGGTCGTATCGAAAGTTGTTGATACCATAAAAAATATCAGCAACAGGAAGACGACATCTATCAGTGGCGTCAGGTTGACCCCACTATCATCTTCGGTTGTTTGATTACGAAACTGCATGCCTCAGGCAGCCTCCTGTTTGTTGATTTTTCGCTCTCCGTGCAGGACTTCTACCAGTTTCATCGCTTCCTGCTCCATACCCACCACCAACTCATCGATCTTACGCTTTAAATAGCGATGGAAGATTACCGTAGGAATTGCTACCGATAAGCCTGCTGCAGTAGTAATCAATGCCTCAGATATACCACCTGCCAGTGTCGCCGGATCGCCAACACCAACCGCGGTAATGGTGGTAAAAACCTTAATCATACCGATTACCGTACCCAGCAGGCCCAGTAGCGGCGCAATGGTAGAAATCGTGCCCAGAGCATTCATAAAACGTTCAAGTTCGTGAGCAACAAAGCGCCCAGATTCTTCGATACTTTCGCGCACCAGCTCTCGTGACAGGTGGCGGTTAATCAACCCGGCAGCAAGCACCTTGCCCAATGGTGATCCTGTTTCAATCTCGAGGATATGTTTTTCGGTTAACTGGTCATTACTTAGCAAAGTCCAGATGCCATTCATCAGTTTTTCCGGGATGACCTTGCGCTTTTGCAACGTCCATAAGCGCTCCGCGATGATACCCATTGCGATTGCTGAACACAGCAAAATGGGATACATCAGCCATCCGCCTGCCTGAACCAGTTCTAACACATTTAATCTCCCGCGAAATGAGTGAGTTTAGATACTTATTAACGTGTGCGGCATGATACTGATAAAGCCAGACTTTGTCAGTACCAGATACGGGGATAACGCTGGCGAAATTTTTCCACTCGACAAGCGCCCAAATTGCAGTAGACCTGAATCGCCCCGTCGTGATCTGTTCTATATAAGCGAGCAGCTGTAGCCTGGTATCTTTCGATAACTGCTTGCCTGGGAAATTTCCAGTGATTCAGGTAACCGGCAGAAAAAACGACATGCTGCGCCGCAACGGCCTGGACAAACGCCTGCGATGAGGAAGTCTCGCTACCATGATGCGGTGCTAACAGTACTTCCGCTTTGAGGCGGTCTGAATACTGCTTGACCAGAGCCGCTTCCTGCTCGGCTTCTATATCCCCAGTCAACAGTAGATGGTGCCCCGCCAGGCTAATACGCAGCACACAGGAACGGTTGTTTTCCGAACTGGAGCCGTCCTGCCGGGTCGTCAGAAATTCAAACTGCACACCATCCCATCGCCAGGGTGGCATATCATGGCAATCTCGCACCCCGGATAATTCGGGGAAACTGCGCCTTAAGCTCGCAGGTGTTCCCGACGCTACTGGCCGTTGCTGAAATGCCCCGATTATCGCATACAGGCCACCCGCATGATCCTGATCGTTGTGGCTGATAATAAGTTGATCGACCTGATGTATTCCCTGATGCTGTAAAAAGGGTGCAACTACCCAGGCACCGGTACTGTACCCCCGGCGATTACCCGGCCCAAAATCGTAGACCAGGCTATGATGCCGAGTCTGAATGATCACAGCATTACCCGTTCCAACATCCAGCACAGCCAGTTTGAGCAGCACATCACCTGATTGCTTCCCGGGCCAGAGAATAATTGCAGGCAACAATAACAACCAGCTACGCATACGTAGTATGCCAGCGGGTAGCACAATCATCAGCAACAGCAGCAGGACGAGCATCAGCTGCCATACACTGACGCTGTGCAGCTGTATCGCCTGTAAACCAAGCTGTTGAAGAAGTTGAAGATAATCAATCAGTAGCGCAACTAGCCGATCCATCAGCGCATAGGCCATGTCTAGCCAGGAATCCGGCAAGAAAAAAAAGATCAGCAAAACAAAGTTAACCGGCACAATCACCAGACTGACCAACGGCACAGCGATCAGATTCGCCAGCAGACTCGCACTATGAATCTGATGAAAAATGATCAGGGTCAGCGGAATGAACAATAGCGAAAACAACCACTGAACCTGCAGCAGCTGTCGCCAGCGAGCGTGCTGGTTCTGCATCATAAAACTACCAAGCAGGATAATGGCTAATGCACACAGCGTGAGCCAGAATGACTCTGAAAGCACAGAAAGCGGTGAAAAAGCCAGCACAACTACCAATGTCGTCATCACACTGCTGAGCAGGTTAGTCGGCACACGCAGCAAATTCAGCAGGCCCAGTATCGAAAACATAATGAACGCCCTTTGCGCGGGTAATTCAAAACCTGATAACAGGCAGTATATAAAAACCACCAGCCAGCTTAATAACCAGCAGAACTCGCTGCGCTTGAAAGGGGTTCGGCAAAAGAATAGATTCCAGGCATGATGTGCAAGAAAAAACACAAAAGCCGCAATCACACCAATATGCAGACCAGAAATCGCTATCAGGTGAGCCGTGCCCGAATTGCGCAATAGCTCGCGCTCCTGATCACCGATATTCCCTCTATATCCAGTGCTCAGAGCCTGTAATAATCCCGCGTATCGACAATCAACACAGTGTGACTGTATCCAGGCATTAACCCGTTCTCGCAAATAATCGATAGCCAGCGGATTTTGATCCAGCAATTGCGCTTCAGAACCATTGACCACGTAGCCTGTTGCCTGAATCCCCTTCACAAATAACCAGCGTTCGTAATCGAAACCGCCGGGATTCTGAAAACCATGCGCGGGCTTTAGCCGGATCTCAAGACGCCATACCTGCCCGGCATGTAAAACCTGTGGCGGATTTTTCCAGGACAATCGGATGCGTTGCGGGAGCCCGGAGGCAGACTGGGTAGAATTAACCTGATAAATAAAACGAGCTGATGTGCCACGATAGACAGGAATGCTGGCTACTTTACCACTCACAGAGAGCGTGTTGCGGGCTATCTCGTCAGAGGGTCTATGCTGCAGATGAAGATAAACATGGAGTGAGGTATATAGAAAACTGGACAACAGCAACCAGAATAAACGACCTGGTCGATGAAACCAGGAAAAAAATAAGCTCACTGGTAATAGTGATAACCAGTAAATATCCATACTTTGCGTTTGAAAACAGGCTAAAATGGCACCTGTTAACACCGCAATCCCTGCAGTGACCATCGCTTCCATTTCCTTTTAGAGTAAATGTAACTTAATTGATAGCCTGATTAATTACCATTGTTTTATGCCTAGAAAGTTAATTAAAAAATTCATGCCCCACCCCAGGCATATCACAGAAAATAAATGGATTAGCAAACTGGGGCCACGTATACAGGATCCCAGCATCTGGCATATTAATCGGCGTTCCGTATCCGGTGCTGTCGCGCTGGGTATGTTTTGCGCTTTTATTCCGGTTCCTTTTCAGATGCTGATTGCTGCGGTGGGCGCGATTTTATTCAGGGTCAACATTCTGATCTCAGTGCCCATGGTGTGGGTCAGTAATCCGGTCACCATGCCCCCGCTATTTTACTTCTGCTATCGCGTCGGGTTATGGGTGCTGAATACGCCAGATAAAGGCTTTGAGTTTGAACTTTCTTTTCACTGGCTGGCGAACGAATTACTGTATATCTGGCAACCATTCTTACTCGGATGCTTTATTGTCGGAAGTATTTGTTCGCTACTGGGTTTTGGCGCCATACGATTACTCTGGCGCTACCAGGTAGCCAAACACCTTAAACACCGGAAATCTCGCAAAACAGTCTAATGCTCGATATCTTTTTCAGCCTTCAATTTGTCTGGATCAGCTGTTTAATCATCGCACTTTCGATCGCCATCGGGTTTTTCTGTGTCTACCTGCACAGCCAGCTATTGCAGCTCCCCGCGGGTGAGTGGCTGGTTGAACATATCTACTGCCCTGTCACCAAAACACTAATCCTTATGTGTATGACACTGCTGCTATTTCCGCTATTAGTCGAGGGTGTGGCGTATTCGCAGGTGATGGATCTATTTGTCTCGCGTGAATATATCACTAATATGCTGAACATCCTGATGGTCTCAGGTTTAATCTTCACCTTCTTCCCACTCCTAAATCACCCTGCGGTATCCATGCCTTTACTAGGATGTATTGCGATAGCGATCCTGCTCAATAGCTACTTTAATCTCGCCACACAACAGGACATCAACTTTTTACCCGATGCCGCCAGTTTCTGGAAAATACTCATCCTGATCATAGCCAGCTACTGGGCTAATCGCTGGATTATTGAACAGGTATCCAGCTATATCGATCATCGATTTATCGTCAGCGGAAGTAGAACCATGGTATCGGATATCAGCTACCTGATTCTGCAGATACCGGTCATGCTGGCTTATGCGCATAGCCTGGTAAACAGATACAGTGCGCAGAGTTCAGGCCTGTAGACACCGTTAACAACGGCGTAGCAGTGAGCCTTCGTGCATCTCCCATTGCGCATCCATACTCGCGGCAATCTGCATATCATGGGTGACAATCACCAGAGCGGTTTTGCTGGATTCATTTAACTGCAGCATGAGCTCCAGCATACTGCGTGCGGTTTTCTCGTCCAGATTTCCAGTAGGTTCATCAGCCAGTACGCAGGCCGGGTTTGTTACCAGCGCGCGCGCAAGTGCAACGCGCTGACGTTCACCTCCTGACAGCTCACCAGGCTTATGGCGTGCACGATGTTCCAGCCCTACCTTCTGTAGCAGCTGCATCGCCTGCTCCACAGCATCGGCGCGCTGTGTACGCCGGATCAGCAAGGGCATCATAATATTTTCCAGCGCATCAAACTCAGCAAGTAAATGATGGAACTGATAAATGAAACCCAGATAGCGGTTACGCAACTGCCCCAGTTTCTTTTCAGACTGCTTTTGCATGGGGTTTCCCATAACCTGAATACTGCCTGCACTCGGCCTGTCGAGACCACCCAGCAGATGGAGCAGCGTGCTCTTACCTGCGCCTGAGGCACCAATAATGGCATGCCGTTCGGCCTCGGCGACAGAGAAATTAACCTGCCTGAGAACCTGTACTGACAGCTCACCCTGCTGGTACGTTTTGCACAGGCCTTCTACCTGCAATACCGCGTTAGCTTCATTCATATCGTAAAGCCTCGGCTGGTTGGGTTTTGGAGGCTCGCAATGCTGGATAGATCGTCGCCAGAATTGATAGTAAAAAGGACATCACAGCGATTCGGACAACATCTGAAACCTCCATCTGGGAAGGTAACTCAGTAATCGGATAGACCCCGGTCGGTAGAAATTGAGTGTGAAAAAACTGTTCCAGCGCCGGTACGATGACACTGACATTAGAGGCAACAATGACGCCAAAGAAAACGCCCAGCAGTGTCCCAAATAAACCAATCAGGGTACCCTGTATCATAAACACCAGGGTAACGGATGCCGGAGAAAGCCCCAACGTTCGAAGAATCGCGATATCGGCCTGTTTGTCAGTAACCACCATGACCAGCGTGGACACGATGTTGAATGCAGCCACTGCGACGATGAGCGAGAGAATAATAAACATCACCGTTTTTTCAGTTTGAACCGCCTTGAAATAATTACTGTGGCGTAACGTCCAGTCAGATACCCAATACTCAACACCCAGCAGCTCGCGCAAATTGTGCCGAACCTCGGGCGCTTTATCCATATCCCTGATTTTTAAGCGCAGGCCAGACATCGCACCATCCATACGGAATAATTTTGATGCATCCTGCGCATGGATTATGGCCGAGCTTCGATCGTATTCGTATACCCCGATTTCAAAGATACCGACAACCTTAAAGCGGCGTAGCCGAGGCAGAAAACCAACCGGTGAAACACGAGACTGCGGCGTGATCATCGTGACCCGATCACCAGGCACGACATTCAGATTCGCTGCCAGCCCTGAACCCAGAACAATACCGTATTCACCAGCAACCAGATCAGTCAGCTTTCCGAACTGCATATGCTGGTGGATTTCTGAAACACCGGGTTCCAGTTCAGGCAGAATACCGCGCACGATTGTGCCGCTGACCGAGGCCAGATTGGACAGCATAGCTTCCGCATCAACATAGGGTGCCGCAGCAATGACTTCCTTATCCTGCAGGACTTTTTCGCTGACGCTTTGCCAATCTTTAATCCTGTTATCAAAGCTGCTCACTGTGACATGCGACACCATACCCAGAATGCGCCCTTTCAGCTCCTGCTCAAAACCATTCATTACAGACAGCACGACAATTAAAGCCATCACACCCAGAATGATTCCCAGCATGGAAATCATTGAAATAAAGGAGATAAAATGGTTTCTACGCTTGGCTCGGGTATAGCGTAACCCGATAAGTAATTCGACCGGAAATTTCATGGGCGGCATTAAAGCACGAATGTTATTTAACTCCAACAAGGGACTCCATTTATATCAAGTTGATGAACGCCTTTGTCATGCTATAGTTAGAGCAATTAAAAACTCGACCACTGGAGATCAAGGTCATGTCACTCGCAAAATCGTTATTAATTAGTCTGCTTTTCATTGTTTCCAGTAACTTGCAGGCCGATAAACTGGCTATCCCCGGCCACTACCAGTCCAGTTCTGTCTCTGTCATGCCGAAACGTGGAAGCTCTATGGAACAGGTATTAGCAGATTTCGGCGAGCCCGAAAGAAGAATCGACCCCATTGGTGAACCCCCCATCACCGAGTGGGATTACGGCGATTTTCGTGTCTATTTTGAATACCGCACTGTGCTGCATACAGTTGACCTGACTACTTTAATCATGCCCAAGTAGTTTTGGCCTATTTTTTCCAGTTATATTTAACAAATTATTAACATTTGTAGCGATTTATTTCTGATAAATTGGCTTTTTTCTTTTAAATCAGAAAGTTACTAGAATTTATTTTCGTTGCATATCCAGGCAACTTCATTACAATTAGTTCTATTAAAATAACAAAAAGAAATATAAAGGGATTAAACCTGTCAACGACGCGGAGTATTTATGAATAAATTTGTAGCTGTACTCATTACAGCTTTCCTTTCCCTCATTTTAGGACAGGCTTCGGCCTACAATACCTTCACCACATCTGATCAATCCCTTGATTCTCTGAACGCATCTCTGGTGTGTGAGAAAGACAAGGATAAGAAAAAGAAAAAGTCGGATATACCTGAAGAAAAAGAACCGGAGTGTGATTAAACCTCACCCAGCTCGCGGTAACCAGATTCCCTCCCATGCGGTTTTTTTAATTAAAAAATCGCATGGGTGAGAATAAGCTGGCTCCTGTAACTATCCAGAAGTCAAATAACAATAATCACCTAATCAATAATCCTTAGACAAAGGAGGAGATCTAAATGAAATTAACAAAAATCCTGACTGCTACAGCCCTCACTGCAGGACTGCTATTCAGTAGCGCTTCGTTTGCAGCTGCTGTAAACATCACGCCTGACCTGGAAAGCATTACCGTAATGCATGGTGGAAAATCAGTAACCCTGATGCGTAACCAGAACGAAAAGAATACGGTAAATCCCGCATTCGCAAAGACTTCTCGCAAATGCCCCCCATTCTGTATACAGCCTTCCACGCTGGCCCCAGGGGTAGAAACCATTGCTGAAAATGAAGTAATTGATTACCTGAAGCGCATGAATGATGGCGACGACTCAATCCTGGTAGTAGATTCTCGTACACCTGACTGGGCCGCCAAAGGCACCATACCAGGCGCGGTTAACCTGCCCTGGACCAAACTGAACCCAGCCAAAGGCGCAGATCCTATTTCAATTGGTGAGATTATGGAAGACTCATTCAACGCCAAAAACCTGGAAGGTCTGTGGGACTACTCTAATGCGAAAACGCTGGTTATGTTCTGTAACGGCATGTGGTGTGGACAATCCCCCAATAACATCAATAACCTGCTCAAGTTCGGCTACCCCGCACATAAAATCAAATGGTATCGCGGTGGCATGCAGGACTGGGAAATTCTCGGTTTGACTACGGTTAAAGCTGCCAACTAAGAGCACCGCAAACCGCCTTTTAAAGCGATAGCCTGGCTATCGCTTTTTTTATGCCTGCTTCTTTTGTAAAGCTATAACCACAGAGAACACAGAGAACACAGAAAGTAGAGTGGTGTTTTATATTTAAATAACCACGAAGCGCACGAAGACTCTCGGCTTGGTCGTAGATTTTTGTGCTCTTACCAGACTCTGGCAATCTTCTTCAGATTTACCGCCAAAAATTTAAATCTTCTTCGTGTGCTTCGTGGTTTACATCTTTAATCTCTGTGTTCTCTGTGCCCTCTGTGGTTGAGATTCTCTTTGATCTCTACAGCGAAATTTCCAGTACGGGGGTTATCTGAACTCCAGATGCGTGTAAAATCCCCCGCTTTGCATCCACCGAATCTATCATGTTACAGCGGCCAGTCCCGTCAATTGCTTCAGTACAGAAAACCGGACAGCTTTACGGAAGCAGTCGAAGTCTGTTTTTAGCGCAGCAAATCCGGCAATTTAAAGGCCTGTCTGTTGTCGTCACAGCGGACATGGCGGAAGCCGAACAGCTCGAAAAAGAGATCAACTTTTTTCGTGAGGAACGCCTTAATGTGCTGCATTTTCCTGATCTGGAAACCCTGCCATACGATCACTTTTCACCTCATCAGGATATTATTTCAGAGCGCCTGCGCTGCCTCTCCCTGCTGCCAGGCTCAAGCGGGCGTGCACTGCTTTTTATCTCGATAGGCACGCTATTACAGAAGGTCGCACCAAGACAATATATCGCGTCCAGATCATTATCTCTGTCTACCGGTGATCAAATTAATCTGGAAAGTTTTAGAAAACAGTTAAACGAACAGGCTTACCAAACTGTTTCCCAGGTAGAGCAGCATGGAGAGTTTGCGGTACGTGGTTCAATCATTGACCTGTTTCCCATGGGCAGTTCTAACCCCTTTCGCATTGAATTATTCGATGACGAAGTAGAATCGATTCGCAGTTTTGACCCGGAAACGCAATGCTCAATCGATAAGCTGGATAGTATTAATTTATTGCCAGCACGCGAATTCCCACTGGATGAAGAAGGCATCAAAACCTTTCGACAGAATTTTCGACAAACCTTTGAAGCCGACCCCAATAGCTGCCCTATCTACCAGGATATCAGTCAGGGGATCTCTTCACCGGGCATTGAATACTACCTGCCTCTGTTCTTTGATCCGCTGGAGTCACTGTTCGATTACCTGCCTGAAAAGACCCAGTTATTGATGGATCAGACAGCTTATGATAGCTGCGATCTTTTCCTGCAACAGGTAGCAGAACGATATGAAGCCCGCCGCTATAACCTGTCCCACCCGCTGCTAACACCACAGCAGTTATTTCTCACTGAACAGGAGCTTCAACAGCACGCCGCTCGATACCCACTGTCACTTTATGCCTCCAGCAAATACCTGGATAACGAGCCGAATGCGATTAATATTGAGCTGAAACCCGCGCCACCTCTGGCCATTCAGCAGCATAGCGACGAACCTTTAAAAGCGTTGAAAGGCTACCTGCAGAGCGTATCTGATCACAAAGTGCTGTTTTGCGCAGAATCAACCGGACGCAGGGAATTCCTGATTGAAATGCTGCAGCATCACGCTATCCGTCCGCGTACCGTCAAAAGCTACATCGATTTCATGTCGCATTCTGAGGCTGGGCTGTTTATTACGGTGTCTCCACTGGAAACCGGTATTCAGCTGGATGAAGATGGCGTCACACTGATTACCGAAACACAGCTGTTTGGTGAACGCGCAAGGCAGACAAGAAGACGGAAATATCGTAAAACGCGCGATAGCGAGTCTGTCATCAACAATCTTGCGGACCTTAGCGAAGGCGCCCCCGTGGTACACGAAGATCACGGTATCGGCCGATACCTCGGTTTAAAAACCCTGACGGTAGCCGACATAGAGACTGAGTTCCTGTGTATCGAATACGCCAATCAGGATAAGTTGTATGTACCCGTCTCCTCACTGCACCTGATTTCCCGTTATACCGGAGCCAGCGCCGAGAATGCCCCATTGCATAAACTGGGCAGTGACCACTGGCATAAGGTGCGACGCAAGGCGCAGGAAAAAATTCATGATATTGCAGCAGAATTGCTGGAGATTCATGCACGCCGAGCAGCGCTTAAAGGCTTTGAATTTTCGATCAACAAGGATGAGTACCAGCAGTTTGCCAGTGACTTCCCGTTTGAAGAAACCCCTGACCAGGAAAGTGCCATACAGGCAGTCATCGATGACATGACTCGACCCCAGCCAATGGATCGTATTGTCTGCGGGGATGTTGGATTTGGTAAAACCGAAGTCAGTATGCGAGCCGCATTTATTGCCGCCAATGCAGGCAAACAGGTCGTCGTGCTGGTACCCACTACCCTGCTCGCACAGCAACATTACCAGAATTTCCTCGATCGTTTTGCTGACTGGCCGATTAAAATCGCCCTGTTATCGCGTTTTACCGCTAAAAAAGATCTCGACCAGGCGCTCCAGCAAATCAGTAACGGAACCATTGATATTGTCATAGGCACGCATAAGCTACTCTCCGATGCCATCAAGTATCGAGATCTTGGACTGGTAATCATTGATGAAGAACACCGCTTTGGTGTCAGGCACAAGGAAAAACTGAAAGCCCTGCGAGCCCAGGTAGACCTGCTTACCCTTACTGCCACTCCCATACCACGCACGCTGAATATGTCACTTTCCGGCATGCGGGATTTATCCATCATAGCCACCCCGCCGATGCAGCGACATGCCATTAAGACCTTTGTCTCACAGTGGAATGATGAAATCATCATAGAAGGTTGTCAGCGCGAACTGAAACGCGGCGGTCAAATCTATTTTTTGCATAACGAAGTTAAAAGTATTGAGAAAACGGCTTCCGAACTCGAGCAAATGATTCCCAACGCGCGTATCGGCATTGCGCATGGACAGATGAAGGAGAAAGAACTGGAACAGGTTATGCTCGATTTTTACCATCACCGCTGCAACCTGCTGGTATGTACCACCATCATTGAAAGCGGTATCGACGTACCAACTGCAAATACCATTTTTATCAATCGTGCAGACAAACTGGGCCTGGCACAGTTACACCAGATTCGTGGCCGCGTGGGTCGATCACACCATCGTGCATTTGCCTATATGATTACCCCACACCCCAGATCCATGACCAGCGATGCTCGCAAACGTTTGCAGGCGATCGAATCACTGGAGGACCTGGGTGTTGGGTTCACCCTCGCATCGCACGATCTGGAGATACGCGGGGCGGGAGAACTGCTGGGAGATGAACAGAGCGGCCAGATCAGTGAGATCGGGTTTACCCTGTATTCGGAGTTACTCGAACGCGCTGTCAAATCACTCAAATCCAACAAACAACTGGATGATGACCTACCGCTGATGCGCGCCTCAGAGATCGATTTCCATATCCCGGCGCTGATCCCCGAAGCCTACATTCCCGATGTGCATCATCGCCTGATTGAGTACAAACGCATCGCAACTGCTAGCGATGATGAACAGATCAGGCAGCTGAAAATGGAACTCATCGACCGTTTTGGCCTGCTGCCACAACCCCTGCAGAACCTGTTCCGCATCTCCGAAATGAAATTGATCACACGTTCTATAGGTATACAAAAAATTGATTTTGGGGCAGTATCAGGCAAAATCATTTTTACCCAGAAGCCGAATATCGATCCCATGAAAATCATCCAGCTGATTCAGAAATACCCTCACCGATATCAGTTCGACGGAAAACAAACCTTAACCGTGTTGCAGTTATCCGAAGACCTGGATGAACGATTTACCCAATTACAACAGTTACTTAACGGATTCACCACTCATGATTAAAATCCTGCAATCATTATTGCTGGTATTACCCTTATCGCTCAGTAGCCCCCTGCTCGCTCAGGATGCAGGCAGTGACCCAGGACTTAAATACTATGATGTCGAGATTATTGTCTTTAGAAATGACAATGTACCGCGTGCACACGAGCTTAATTTGCCAACACCATCAGCCAGCGAGGTTAAGGATGCATTCGATCTGGCAGACCCAGCCAGTATTGCTAGTGCCAGATCCCGAGGCTTTACACCGCTCGCACCTGAGCAACTGAAATTGCTGGACAAGGTCGATGGTATCATCAAATCCAGTCGCTATAGTCTGTTGCTACATACAGGCTGGCGCCAACCCGGTATCGATGAAAAAGATGCCATCCCGGTATGGATTAGAGGCGGTAAGATCTATAGCAATAGTTATTCTTCGATTGACCAGTTTAAGGATGTTAACGCAGTCAGCGATGTAATATCGACGAATACCCGGCAAACACCGAGCGCCGAAAAAATAAGACCCAAAGGCTTATACGAACTGGAGGGCAAGATTACCGTCTCGCTATCGCGCTATCTACACACCAATGCGGAACTGGTATTGAGGAAGCCTGCAACCCCTACCGAAATATTACAGCAGAGCACGAATCCGGGGCAGCCTGAAGATGTGCCGGAGGAAATGATCGGAGGACAGCTTTTACTGAATTATGGCCTGAATGAAAAAAGGCGTATGCGCAGCAAGAAACTGCATTATCTGGACAGCCCGCAATTCGGTATGCTGGTTTTAATCACGCCTTACGAAGCGCCTGAGCCCACTGGCGAAGCGCCTCCACAGGACGTTGCGCCAGCTGATGCTACTTCTCCACAGCAACCGCCTGTAAATAAAAGTTAGCTCACGGTTTCCCTGAGGCAGCTCAGCTTAAGTCGCGAGCCCCCTTAATAGGATCGCTTGCGCGGAGATTCGTAGAGATCACCATTGACCACAAAGGGTGGCGTTCGCCCTACCAGCTCCTCGATCAACGCCAGCTCCACATCGGTATGGTTGATAAAGGGCGCAGGCCTGATGACCTTGTCCCCTTTCCCGGGCAGAATATACAAAGGTTGATCATGGTGTTTTGAAACCACCTGTTGTTGAACGCTCTGGTCCTGCGCTGAAGCCACCAGAGTATGTCCATAGCAGGTGCACACATAGCTTTGTTCAGGATCCGATTCCACATAGATACCGGTTCCACGAATACCAATAGTAGCGGTCAGCGTTCTGATTCGATGGGGGGTATCGCGTTTGGCAAATACAGAAAGCAATTTACCTGTAATCATACGCATACCACTGATGAGGAAGTTGTCTCCCCCTAACTGCAATTCGCTGTTACTACGCAGAATAAAAGCATCGCCACCAACAACAAAGATCACACGACTGTTCGAGCCCGTCTGAATCAACGAATTCGCTTTGACCCTTGTATTTAGATCTGCTCGCTCGCCATCAATGATGACCATACCCTGGAGTTTGTAAATGGAGCGTCCAGCAGGTAACTTCGACGGGATATCACCCATCGCCAGCACGCTATTCATAAAGCCTGAAGTGGCACCGGCAGAAAACAGGCCCAAAGTTAATGCCTTGACTAAAAAATCTCTTCTTGGGTCATCTTGCGACTGATTCATAACGCCACCTGATTAAGGTTTTACCTGAGCATAACCTATTCATCAGTGAATTTGAATGCATCGATGAATTCTTTTGTATCTTGTTGTTTCACTACTAAACAGGCAAACTAAGTGATGATTCTATGCGAAATTAGAGACGACTTATGAAGAAATCAACGGTTAAGTTAAATCTCATACTCTTGCTCGCGCTCGCTCTGCCCCTTAATACTCAGGCAGCGGCCCCTGTATTTAATGTACAGCTCACCATAGCTAATGAAGATTTTGGGGGCAATGTCGAGGATAGTTATAACAAAATCACAGGATCGGTTCGCAGCATGCTTGGTATTACGAGAAATTCAGCATTCAATTTAAATGCTGATATCTACTCTCGCTCGTATAATAATTTTGACCAGTGGGATAGCAATGGATTGTTGCTGGAAGCAATCTATAGCTATATCCCCGCTGCAGGTTTTAGAAAACCAACCTATCTGCTGGGCCTGCGTCATGAGCTTGAGGCATTTGACGACAGTAGCAGGGATTTTAATCGCACATCCCTCATCCTGGGTGCATCGTTCCGGCTAGATGATCGCACCACCATGACGCCTGGCATCCAGTACTCGCAAAAATCGACCGATGAAGAGGATGATAATATTGCTGCACTGTTTTTGAACACGGATCTACGCCTTAGCAACAGCTGGCTGAGCTACCTCAATATCAAGTACGAGTCTGAAAAGATCAGTACCGATGTAGCCGCAGTAACAATGTCACGCAGAATCGACATCGCAAGTCACCATACTCCGGCTGAATCGGGTGGCATGGGTACCACATTACCCGCATCTAGCACCGGATCGAAGCTAAAAACAGATTCCAGCAACATCATTTTGACGCTAGGTGCAAACTATTCCATAGATAGGCATCAAACCATTGATGTATCATACCAGCGTCAAAACTACGGTATTAAAGACAGCCCGGATGTCACTGGTAATGTGGTATCTCTTGATTACTTTTATAAATTCTAATTTATGACTTCATTACAACTCAGATTAACACTACTTATTTCAGCCGCTTTATTCTCGACCAGCTCACTGGCCCAGGATCTGTACATCACGGATCAGTTTGAGGTGACCTTGCGTAGCGGTACCAGCACCTCAAACAGCATTATCGCAATGCTTAAAAGCGGCCAGAAGGTTGAACTACTGGAGCAGGATGTCGCAACCAGATACTCACTGGTACAAACCGAAGATGGCAAAAAAGGTTATGTGCTTACTCGCTACCTGGATGAGCAGGCTTCGGGACGCGAACGTTTCAATAACCTGCAACAACAGGCAGATCAGCTTAAAGCCACGATCAGCCAGTTAAAAAAACAACTCAGCGAGTTTAAATCGACCAAACAGGGTGATGATAAGAGTATCAGTCAGCTGCAGGCAGATTTAGCTGGAACCAGGAAAGCACTGGCAGATCTACGAGAAGCCACCAGTGATACGGTTCGAGTACTGGAGCAGAACGAAAACCTGCAAACTCGTATCAATGTTCTGGAAAGTGAGAAGAAAATCCTCACTGATGAAAACCTGCAGTATAAGGACAGAACTGCTATGGACTGGTTTATTCGGGGTGCCGGGGTTTCTCTAGCAGCTTTTTTAATTGGCATAATCGTCACCCGCATACGCTGGAAAAAACGTGATTCCTGGGGAAATTACTAAGGTATGGCAAGAACGCCCTCAACCATGCTCGAACTGGGTACTTTAGCACCTGATTTCGACCTGCCTGACACCAACGCACAAAACATCACCCTGGCGCAGTACCAGGGTAAGCCGCTGTTAGTGGTCTTTGCCTGCAACCATTGTCCCTATGTATTGCATATCCTGCAGAAATTTACCCAACTCGCGCTCGAGTATCAGCACAAGGGCGTATCAGTAGTCATGATAAATGCGAATGACGTCGCTAATTTCCCAGATGACAGCCCGCAGAAAATGCGTGAATTGAGTGCACAATACCAGTTTTCCTTTCCCTATCTGTTCGATGACAGTCAGCAGGTCGCCAAAGCTTATCGCGCCGCCTGTACGCCCGACTTTTTCCTGTTCGACCAGAGGCATACGCTTTATTATCGGGGGCAGTTTGATAGCGCCCGTCCCGGCAATAATGAGCCTGTCACAGGTAACGATCTGACCCTCGCTATTGAACAGCTTGTTCACGCCCAGGCAGTGCCTGCACAGCAGCTGCCAAGCCTGGGTTGCAACATCAAGTGGAAACCCGGTAACGAACCCGAATATTCTCTCTGAGCGTGGATGGAAAAACTGGCCGGAGTTATTTTTTCTCCGGGCCAGACGAAATGATGCCATTGAGAATGTCATCAATATCGGCATCTGAAGTCACTTCCTCATCGGCCTCAGCTTCTGTTTCAGAATCTGCTTCCTGCTGAGATCCCTGGACACCCCCTCCTTCGAGATCAACACCTTCTATGGCTATATCATCCATATCCAGCATTGCAGTATTTGCCTCCTCAACTTCTTCAGCTTCGGCAGTTTCCGCACGCTCCAGGCCGGGGTCAACATCAGCTGAATCTGCCTGCTGATGTTTTTTAATCAGCTTGTTAACAACTTCATTCTGTTCCAGTTCATTATCTTTACCACCACCGAACATGTTGCCAAACTCAGCAATCATGTCTGACATGGTTTTATTGGTTATTGCCAGCTGCTCGGTTAACTGTTCATTCTCCTCTTTTAAGCGTGCAATCTCGGCGTCTTTTTCAGCGTCGTTATTGTCAGATTTTTCAACCCTGATCGCCGGAGTCAGCTCCTTATAGGCTGCGATCATTTCTGCAACAAAAGCATCCAGCTTTCCAAATGCTTCAGCGTCTCGCTTAAGGTACATATCAATGACTTTCTGGAAAAAACTCTTCTCCGCTTTATCAATTGACTTAACAGCTTTTGCAAGCTGTTGCCCTTCAAACTGATACTTTTCTTCGAGATAAGAACCCGTAGCCGTCAGGCGCGTATCTGACTGGTGCTTAATTTGCTCGACCAGTTTTAACGCAGCCTGGCGATCATTTTTCTTCTTTCTGGATGCGAAATACAGCCAGGTTAACGCAGCGAACAGCAGGATCACATAAGCTTCTATTAATAACGACAGAAAAATTACCGAAATTTCAATCATTTACGCATCCCCTTTATCAGCACCAGGGACCTCCTCGGGGTCGAGAAGATTGACTACTTCTTTCTGCTTTGATTTTTTCAGGAACCAGAAAATTGCCACACCGAAGATAATCAACGCAACATTCACCAGTGATATCACCATGATATTAAAAAGCAAACTACTACCGGTTACTTCAGCAGAATCTTCAGCTACAGCTTCCTCCTGTACAACATCGCTTTGCATTACTTCAGGTTGCTCGGCGACCTCTGTCGGGGTTAAATCGAAACCCTCTAGCGGGTACGCTGGCAGCTCATATTGATGTACGCTTCCGTCGTGACGCTGGGCCTGAATGGTTACCAGGAGTTTATGTGTACCATTGTGTTGAGTGGCAGCAACCTCAGCCTGCCATCCATCGTTTACCTGACTTACTTCCTGTGCTTGAATCACACCATCCGGTTGTTCCAGCTCCAGTACAATCTGTATTGACTCCTGTTTAATGTATTCAAAGTGCGGAATAAGTTCTATCTTATAAACACCTTGCTGATCCGTGTTCTGAATGTCAACCGTAACTGGCCAATAGGCTTTTAAGGTAAATTTCTTGCTGCGATTAAAGGTTGAGCCATCCGCATAAATTTCTATTTCATGCTGTCCCTGGACTAAAGGCGCCGGCAGCGTTTGCAGGTAAATTCCCTTATCTGCCACCTCCAGAGACTCTTTTAGTTTCAATGGCAGTTTTTCTACTTCATCAGCAAACCGGTGTACCAGGTAAAAATCAACAAACTTAAGGAAGCTGTTTTTAGCGATTTTCTGCCCCTTATTATGCAGCTCGACCTTCAGGTTAATATCATGTTCAGGCGTCAGATAGGCCGGAATTTCGTCCACCACCAGTTTCAGGTCAGTCACAATCATTACCCGGTTATCAGGATCTACATCCGCATCCAGTATCCATTCACCGGCTTGAGGGCTGGTCACTGTAATCAGGTCATAGCCTTCGTCTTTCACCCATTTAACCTTAGTCTCGTGCTTTTCCTGGGTGTAGGTGACTGCATCCGGTGCGGTAAGTGCAGTGTTTTTGCCAGATTTATTGAATACCAACAGCGTCATTTCCCTTACGCTTTGGTCAATATTGAAGCGATTATCGGATAATGGAACCATATCCGGTAAAGTCGCGCGCTCGAACATTTTTAAAAATACTCGCTGCAACTGATCCGCCGTATTTGCGATTTCGAATGAGCCACCGGTTTCAAATGCCATCCTTTTCAGCAGGACTTCATCGGTAAACTGGGACAGTGCGATGGTATGAATAGTCACACCCTGTTCGATCAATTGAGGAAGCGTAGTGTTAAGCAGCACGTCGCGAGAAGCCTGATTTTTAGCCGCATCCTTTGCGACATCGATCTTGCCGTCGGTTAGGAGAATCATATTGCGTCGTGTATCAGGGTCAGGTTTATCCCAACCTGTGCTTGCGCGTTTGATCGCTCCCTCGATATTGGTGAACTGACCCCGAGAGTGGATGGCATTGGCTCCCTGCACCGCCCTTTCACGCCAGCTTTCGTCGACTTTGCCCCATTTCACTTCCATATTGGTATAACGACCAAAGGTCCACACGCCCGCGTAAGCATCACCAGGAATGAGGCCGCTTAACATACGCATGGCTGGCTGCCTCAGGTTATTCGGGTCGGTTTTCACCATACTTCCGGATATATCGATGATAATGCGCACATCATCAACCTGAGCACCACAGGTCTGGATGCTGGATATAAAAATAGCCAGGCAAGAGAGTACATTTAATAATTGCTTCCTTAGCATCATATTCTCTCCAGTTTTTTTTATTATAACGGCCTGAAACCGGAAACTTAAAGTAAAAACCCTTAGGTTTCGAATATCATCATGACATCCTGGTTTCGTTTTTAAGCTCTGGTGAATGTAATTTGATTACCAGCCCCTTGTACTTTTTATAATATAATGAGTCCAATACTTATTCATAGTAATAGTATAGGACTATTTACATGGCAAGCATGCCAGAGAAAATCGAGATATTAGATGAATATCAAATCACCAGTAGCTACGACTGGTGTGTAAAAGCATTCCGTACTACGCGTAAGCTGCTTAAACTTAATATTAAACTGCATGACGATTTAGAGCAGCCCTGCCGCAAAACCATAGAACAGGGAGATATCTTTCTTTTTAACCATTTTGCCCGGTTCGAAACCTTTATTCCGCAATACCTGATTTTTGAAGAAACTGGAGATTACTGCCGATCGATTGCTTCCAGCGAGTTTTTTGATGATAAGCGCTTTGCATCCTTTCTGAGATCCATAGGCGTAATTCCCAACTCACTCCCTTCCCTGTTCCCGATGATGGCCAGAGAAATACTGCATGGTCACAAACTGATTATCTTCCCGGAAGGCGGTATGGTAAAGGATAAACGAGTGGTCGATGAGAAGGGTGAGTTTGGGATTTATTCGCGCACCGCGCTTGAAAGGCGAAAGCATCACCGCGGAGCAGCAGTCATTGCTCTCGCGCTGGACGCATTCAAAACCGCGCTGCTACGCGATTACTCAACCGGTAATTACGATAACATAGCGCGCTGGTCAGAACAGTTAGGGTTTGAATCATCAGAAGCACTGATGTTAAAAGCGATTAAACCGACCAGTATTGTACCCAGCAATATCACATTTTATCCATTGCGGGTGAATGATAATATTCTGTACCAGGCTGCGCGTCTGGTAAATAAAGGGATCAATAAACGCTTTGCAGAAGAGCTGATTATTGAAGGCAACCTGTTATTTAAACATACCGACATGGACATTCGCTTTGCCAAACCCCTGATCATGTCACGTTACTGGCGTTGGTGGGAAAAATATCTGCTGCCAAATGTTGTTCATAGTTTTGAAACACTGGACGAACTGTTCAATCTGACCCCTAAAACCGGGCACTGGGGAGGTCGTATCCATTCAATAGGTATGAAAGCAAAATCAAACCGAGTCAGAGATGATTACATGAAATCCATGTACCAGGCGGTCACTGTTAACCTGAGTCACATTGCATCTTTTATCATACTTTATTGCTATCGACTGGATAAACGTTCAATACCGGTCTCGCTGTTCCATAAAACCCTGTATGTCTGCATCAAGGAAATCCAGCGGCTGCCTATACACCTGCACCGCAGCCTGAAAAATCCTGAAGAGTATGCCGGCCTGATCGGTGGCGAAAGTATCCGGCTTCAGCAGTTTTTAAATACCGTTATCAATATGAAGCTATTAAATATTGAATCGGATACCTATGTGTTACAGGACAAACTACTCAACGAATTTAAATTTGATGAGATCAGGACAGAAAATTTAATCTCGGTGTATGCCAATGAAATCAGTCCTTTGTCAGCAGTCACTGAGGTTATTATTAAAACCTTCAAAAATATTGAAAGCGTTACTGAGCTGCAATTGGCAGACCATCGTTTTGATGATGAGCAAAGATCTTACGCCTGGGATAAGGCTCAATATAACAAACCCAGGTACCAGGAAATCAACCAGTTGCAAACCTTTACTCAGGATGCATCCTGTTTTCGCCTGCTGAGTGACAAACAGAATGCTGACGCAGTGTTATTAATTCATGGATTTATGGCCAGCCCGGCTGAGATGCGTAGCCTGGGAGAACGCTTTCACCAACAGGGATTCCATGTCATTGGGATACGCCTGAAAGGACACGGCACATCCCCCTGGGATCTTCGTGACCGAGACTGGACAGACTGGGCTGCCTCGGTGGAGCGAGGGTTTAAGATCGCAGCAGCCTATAGCAGCCAGGTGCATATTGTGGGGTTCTCCACCGGGGGCTTGCTGGCATTAAACCAGGCAATAAGCGCAGCGGACGAACACCTGGCTTCGGTGATCTCAGTATCTGCACCAGTCAAATTTCATAATAAAAACCTGAAGTTTGTACCCCTGCTGCACCATGCTAATAAAATTGCACGCTGGGTCAGCGAAGAAGGTTTGGTGCCATTTCGACCCAACGACACCGAGCACCCGGATGTGAACTATGCGCATATACCGATTCGCGCCCTGTACCAGCTACAGAAACTCATTGAATACCTGTTCCAGCAGACCGCAAATATCTTCTGCCCCGTTACTTTTTTTCAGTCCGACCAGGATCCTGTCGTCGTAGAGAGCAGCGTCAACCTGCTGTACGAACACATTGAATCCCGCTACAAAAAAATAGTCACTATCCAGTCAGACCGTCACGGTATAGTGTACGAAAACATTGATGATACCCAGCAAAAAATTATTGATACGGTCATGCAGCAGAATCATTACAATACGGATACTTTAAAAAAACTGACTTAAATTCATGATCCGGAAACTTAAAGAACCCAAGGTACTGACCGACTTCAACAATGATGCGGTATGCATACTGCCCGAAGGCTTTGAATTAACTGATGAAAAATGGGATAAAATCTGGGACCTGCACAAAGAGGTCAATCGATTTATCGGGCATGAAGAATTACTTCAAATGTTTCCAGAAGAAGCCGCACTAAAACAGAAAAAAATATTGCCTAAAGAAGGTAATATCTAACCCTGCCCTCCAGGCCTGCTCCATATACAGGACAGGGCCTGCTAACACTAATGAAGAGTTGAAACAGGCACAAAAGCGAGTAAATTGACCTTCCTTAAACCGTAAACTGCCCAACTAACTCGTTTAGTTTGGTTGCCATACGCGCAAGATCCTGATTGGCTATAGCGGTTTCCTTTGCACCATCAGCGGTCTGATTCGACATACTGTTAATCTTAACGATATTTCGATTGATCTCTTCAGAAACAGCGCCCTGCTCTACCGCGGCACTGGCAATCTGAGTCGACATTTCATTGATCTGTGAAACTGCCTGGGTGATAGAGGCCAGGGCGTCTCCAGTTTGCTTTGCAAATTCCACGGCTACTTGTGCTTCCTCACGGCTTTGCTCCATGACAGCAACAGCCTCACGTGAACCACTCTGTAGCTTTTCAATCATTTCATTGATTTCATCGGTAGATTCACGGGTTCGACTGGCTAATGTCCGTACTTCATCAGCAACAACCGCAAAACCTCTGCCCTGTTCTCCCGCGCGCGCAGCTTCTATGGCAGCATTAAGTGCTAGCAGATTGGTTTGTTCTGCGATGCCTTTGATAACAACAAGCACAGCACTGATCGCTTCACTTTGTTGCTCAAGTTGGTGAATAGTATTTGAAGAAGTGTCAACCTGATCCGCCAGTTTGTTGATCTGAAGAATCGTTTTCTCAACCACCTGACTGCCCTCGTTGGTTTGATTACTTGCAGCAGTAGTTGCATCGGCAGTTTGATTGATATTGGCCGCTACCTGTTGAACAGTTGCAGTCATTTCACTCATTGCTGTTGCTACCTGTTCAGTCTCCATATGCTGAGTTTCAATGGCTGTGCTGGTTTGAGCTGTTATTGCGGATAACTCTTCAGAAGCCGAAGAAAGCTGAGCGGTGGTGCCAGAGATATCTGAAAGCATATTGAGTAATTTATGGCGCAAGCCGTTGATCGCTGTAAGCAACTCACCGACTTCATCATTACTGGTTACAACAATTTCCTGGGTAAGGTCACCAGATGCAACGACTGTCGCCTTGCGCAACGCGGAGACAATAGAAGTGGCGAATAACCAACTAAAAATCACACCAAAGGCTGCACTAATCACAATGATGATAATCAGCATGCTAACAGCAGCTTGCTCATGCGCTTCAGCCTGTTTGGCACTTGCTTCAGTAAATCTACCGACCTGTGTTGCCAGGGACTCTAGAGATTGATCCAGTTCCTCCTCTTCCTGTTCAATTTTAGCGGCCAGCTGCTCGGCATGATGAACATCTCCTTTTGCTAGCGCTATGAATACTTCATGGGCGTGATCTGTGAATTTTTTATGGGCTGCGTCAATATCCTTAAGCGAACGATCCACTTGCATAAACTCCTGACGATCCTCCTGACTGAGTTTTTTCAAAGCAGCTTCAGCAAACTGCTCCGCCTTAGCAAGCTCATCTTCCACCATTTCTGTTCCCTCATCGAAGGCTGTTATCGCTTTCTGGAAATGAGCCAAAGCAGTGTCATCTGACTTTAAAAACAGGCCATGCTGCATGGCTCGTTCAAACTGTATTGCCTGTTCCAGTTGGTGAATGGTTATCTGAGTCAGCTTTTCGGTAAGGGGGATATCTTCTTCGGCAATACTGGACAACTCATGCCCAATATTATTCATAGCAGTGATCGCATACACAGAACTGATAATCAGCAAGGCAATCAATATAGCGGAAAAACCTAACAGCTTTGCCTTCAGGGATAAATTATTTAGCAAACTTTTCATGATCATAACTCCAGGTCATTCAGTCTTTATTCGGATGTCAGCATGGTGCGCCAGTGCATAGGCTGCAGTGGGCGAGCATTTTTACCGATCAAATTTTCAAATTGATTGATTTGAGCAGACGAAGCCTGTATCGGTGTTTTCATCACAAACCAGTTGACGTTTTCACTGCAGGGCGGTGTGGTTAAAGAACCGTAATAATGAAATCGTTCACGGCTGTCAGGTAGTAAATCAGCTGCATTAATCTGGATATTGTTTACCCGGGTCAGCTGATTAATTTCGCTTGAAACGTTGTTTAGAACCTTGGCAAGCGTTGGGTTCTCACTTCCGCGTCGAAGAAAAACACCAACTACCGCCAGATTGCCATCTGCACTCTTGTGCACCAGGTGGACTTCCATGGGGTATCGTTGTCCATCACGCGCATGTTCACTTGGTGTATGAAAATGAAACTGGAGCAACTTGTAGGGTACATCACCGAGCATCAAGGTACTGTTATAAACATCCTGAGTGTGAACCGGGTAAGTCGCACCACCAATCTTGACACTTGCCTCGCTTCCCAGGCTGCTGTAATTCGCCTGAAGCGTATGGCCGTTATTCAAGACCTGCAAAGGAACCGGTTGATACTTAAATACCAGAGGATATAAATCAGCGCTAACTTCATTCAGAATATTGACCGGTGACTGGCGCTTACCGCTGAGACAGAGCGCGAACTTTTCCGACAGGTTTCCCCATTCTTCTGGTCCTGCAGCCCCGCTATAACCCCAGTGTAAGCCATGTTTTTCAGCCACATTATCGCTGGCTGTGGTATTAAAACTAAGAAATTGAAGTGTAATCAACACTAAAGAATAGAGTATTGATCTGGAAAATATCTGATAGTGATTCATTCAAGGCCCCCCTTAATCACTTTCTATTTGTAAGACATGACTTACGGTGTCTGTAGGACATTTCCTACAATTTTTATAGGATACATCTTGCAAAAATCAAAGGGTATATTTTTTATTTATGCTTTCACTATTTTGAGGACTGGGTCATATATTGCATCGCTCAACTCCCTGAACTGACCTGGATTTAAACCTGAATCCATTCGACCTTACGATCAGTATGACGCAGCGCTGTGTCCATATGGACACCTTCAAACCCCGGCTGGAAGTCATCATTACAGGTATAGCCGTTATAGGTGACAATAGTATCCAGCTGAGCAACCATTTCACACCCGGCCTTAGAGGAATCACTTTTTTTCTAACAAGGCCTCATATTTTTCGGTTTTTAATGCATGCAGACGTTTGATGAGTTCATCAAGGCCATCAGGTGATTGCTCGGTCTTGTTACAGCAGAATCATTACAATGCGGGTACTTTGAAGAAACTGACTTAAATTCATGGACCTGTAACTTAAAGAACCCATGTTACAGCCCGAAGGCTTTGAGTTAACCGATGAACGCCGGGATAAAATCTGGGACCAGCACAAGGAAGTCAATCGATTTATCGGTCATGAAGAGCTGCTGGCATTATTCCCGGATGAACCGACGCTGAAGCACTAGAAAATAAAATCTCCTGCTAAAGGAACCTGAAAAGTACTTTCTAAACCGTTGATTATAAAAGCGACAGCCCCAACTACCCTTCACCTTTAACCACCGCTCGCTGCTGCTGAAAACGCCTTATCTCCAGGTAAAGCACATACAGCAGGAATGAAACCAGACTCAGTCCGAGCCATAGCACAGCACGACGAAACTCCCTGTTCAATAGAAGCAAAATCCCGAAATCAGATTTACTAATGGTAACCAGGCGCTGGCTCAAACCCAGTAGACGTTCACGATCAAGTTGCTCAATATTGTCAATTAAGCGTTCCAGATTGACGCGGTCTTTTGATTCCAGATAGTAACTGCGCCTGTAGACAGTGGCCGCATTGGTGAGTGCCAGCAACGACACAGCCAGTAATACTACTACTATTGCTTTTTCCATTAGATAAGGCCCTTGAACGGGAAAGTTGGATTAACATTATTATCGTCTGTGCCTGGTGTATGTACAGCAGTCAATATGCGTTTAGCGACATTGATGCTGTTATTTAGCAACGGCGAATGACAGGGGTAATTTCATTTCTGAATATAGAGAATATCCGTATATAATTTATGGATAAATTTGCGCTAAACTCAATTCATTCCCGCTATTCTGATTTTTTATGCATGAAGTTTGTTGAAATAAAAAATATCACGCCGTTGTGGCGACTGTTCTGGTTGTTATCGTTTATGACCCTGGTTTTGTCGCTCGCACTGGCACGCTATTTTTATAATGATGTACTGGAAAATAAGTTTCGCGATCTTGACCAGTTTAATACCCTCGTCAAAGAGGGCTGGGTGGAATCGCGGTTGTTTGCACAGGAGTCAGTACTAAAGATTCTTTCTGACCGTCTGGTCGAAATAGATGGGATCACGTATCCAGAGCGTTCGATGAATTTACTGGATTCACTGGTGAAAAATACCCCGAATGTGATCGGTATCGGGCTTTTTGATTCGAGCGGGAAATTAATCGTCTCAACCCATCATGGCAACGAGAAGTTCCCTAACCTGATACAAAATGAGGCGACCTCTGCAACTTTCCTGAAGACGCTGAATCGTGACCAAATGGTGTTAGGCCATACCTACTATAACCCTTTCTTCGACAAATGGATTCTGCCTTTACGCCTTGCGTTTAGAACGCCTACCGGACAGCAGTATGTTGTGGTGTCCTGGTACGATGCCGAAAGTGGAAATGCCTTGTTCCACCATGACAACATTCCGGGGGATATCACTTCGGCGGTAATATCCAGTGATTTTGTCATGCTGGATTACAAAGTTGAGTACCCACGTGATACGGTTTATTTCAAGGCGCCGTTACCGGAGGCAGTAGTTGAGCAGTTTAATTTGCGCAAGCTCAAAGGTAATCAACGCATACTGCAACCCTATGTCGACCGCGATGGGAATCTGCGCTATATCTCGGTGACCTATATTCCCAGATACGAAGTCTATATTTCATTGACTCGCGCGCATCGTGAAGCGATCAGGGGCTTTTATCCCATTGCAGGGAAAATCGCGCTTGGTACGCTGTTGTTCTGGACTGTGCTCTACCTTTTCTTCTTTTATGTTGCGAAAAAAGAGAAGCAGGCACAGCGAGTGCTGGAATATCAGGCGAAACACGACAGCGTAACCGGATTAATGAACCGGTTTGCCATCAGTCAGGAGATCGGCATTTATATCGGCAAATCGAAGCCATTCTGCCTGGCCTTTATCGATCTGGATAATTTCAAGACAATTAATGATCTGTATGGACACAGAACTGGCGACCGGGTACTGGTACAGATAGCGAAACGGCTGGTCTCAGTGCTGGACAAAGATATACATTGCGCCCGTTTCAGCGGCGATGAATTCGCACTTATGATTCCCTACCAGCCTGAAAAAGCCGCGCGGGTTTACCAGCATGTTCTGGAGCTGATAAAGCTGCCTATCGACCTGGAATATAGCGCGCTACGTATCAGTGCCAGCATGGGGGTAACGGTTTATCCGACTGATTCTGAAAATTCCGAAGAACTTTTGCGCTATGCCGACATTGCATTGAATCATGCGAAAAAGCAGAAAGATCGGTTTACTTTTTTTGATCAGGAGTTTCATCAAAAAGTCGAGCGTCGATCCACTATCCAGGAAATGTTTAAAACCGCCCTCGAAAACGAAGAGTTTTATCTGGTATACCAGCCCCAGATCGATGCACAGACAAATGCGGTAACGGGTGTGGAAGCGCTGGCTAGATGGCATAGTCCACAGTTAGGTGAGATATTTCCGGACGAGTTTATTCCGATTGCGGAAGAGTCGGGTTTTATTATCCCGCTCGGTATGTATATCCTGCAAAGAGCCTGTGAAGAAACCCAGGCCTTTTGGGAACGCTGCCATTCCAGCTTTAAGCTTTCCGTCAATGTATCTGTTCGCCAACTGGTTGAAGAGCGTTTTATTTCCGATATAAGCCTGCTAATCAACAAGCTCAAATTTCCGCATGCCCAGCTGGTTCTGGAAGTAACTGAAAGCATCATGATTGAAGAGAGTGATAAGATTATTCTAAAGCTTCAACTGCTGCGCGATCAGGGCATCGGTATTTCACTGGATGATTTCGGCACAGGGTACTCCTCTTTGAGCATGGTCAGTAATTTGCCAATTTCAGAACTCAAGGTTGACCAGAGTTTTATCCGCGATTTATTAGTCGATGAAAATCACGCTCACCTGTCCAAAATCATAATCGATATTGGTCGCTACCTTAAGGTCGACATCGTCGCAGAAGGTGTTGAAGAACAAGCCCATGTCGATTTGCTCACACAATATGGATGCCATATTTTACAGGGGTATTATTTCTCTAAACCTCTAAGTCTAAACGACCTGGAAAACTATATTACCGGACAACAGACAGCAGGTGTTTAAATCAAAGGACAGACGATATACTGCTTTCACAAACAGCTGTAGCGAAACCCGTCATCTAACGCTAGCGGCAAAACCAGCGTACTAAACTGTAGCGACAGAGATTCATTGCACAGTGTATCTCTGGCGTTGGCATCATTCACATAGACTGATTTGTATTCTGCATTGAATACTGCTTTACCACTATTGATAAACTCAGCAAGTGCGTCACATTCTGCATATTCAAAACATTGTTCATTCACTGCAAAATCAAAATAGGCAACCAGTTCATTGATCTGATCAAGATCATTCTTTAGCCCAACCGACAGACCTCGGTTGTGCGCTTCGTTTGCAATTTGCCGATTGTAGGCCAGTTGATCTTCAGCCGTAAGATTAAAACCAGGGTTGTTTAGATAGCCATCCATATTATCTGGCTCAACGCCGTCACAGCCCTTTTGCATGGCTAAATCCAGACGCTCCTTCATGATTGTCAGTACATTAGCAGAACGAATATCCAGCCAACGTTCGCCCGCCCAACCATCCAGGTTATTGCCTAAATCGCTAGCACTAAAACTGGCCGCATCAGATCGCCAGTTTTCGTAGGAGCCGCCTGAAAAATAACAAATAACCTTTTTACCAGAGGTCTGTAGTTGCTGAATTAAGCCAGTGGTGGAATCAAATAGATCAATGTCGTAGATATCGACGTTGTAAGCCGTATTAACCGTTCCCGATAATTGCCATTGCCAGCTTGCAGATACCGCAGGCTTATACCAGCTACCGGAAGCAACCGGTGGATTACCAGGATCTGTAAGTTGCCCACCTTCGTTGCCGGGAGAATCGCCACTACTGCAACCGGTCAATAAAAAAAACACCAGCACGATGGACAAAATAACTGCATAAATCCGTTTAGCCTGAGTCATCACTTACCTGCATTCTTTAGGGTTTATCGACATGTAAAATAAGGTTAGCTTCTGTAATCCCTGCTAATAAATCAGCTTACGCTGCAGGATTCAGTACAGGAATTGTGCAAAAAAATAAAACCTCGACTGTTAATTCGCCAGTTTTTCTAGCTAGTACCTTCCAGTTGTAACTGCCTCAAATAGAGAAACAGCGGTAGCCCGAGTGACACACCAACACATAAAGTTGCGATCACAGGTAACCACAGGTTTGTCATTAGCAGGCGCCTACCTTCGCTGTATATAAAGAATAACAACACCAGTGCTGAAACGATCACATCCCAGGCAAAGAAAGCGCTAATTCCTGTTGAAAATAATTGCTGGATAAACAGCGAAATATCAAGCCCATTTTCGATCACCCAGGGCACAAAATGAGCTAATGGCAAAATAGTTCCAAGGATACAGAAAACAAGATATAGATGTTGCATTTTCATTCTTTAATTTCCCTGCTTACACAGCACAGCTGATGTCATGGAGGCTGGTTGTGCCGGCACCTTCGCATATCAGTGCGCCTGGACACTTGCAGCAATATCTTCATTAATAACCCGGCGCCCCGCCAGGTCGTGTTCAGGACTTCGCTATCGTTGCACCCACTCGACACTTCGATCTGCGTGCCTGATGGCTGTTGCAGTATGCACACCAGTAAATTCAGGTTGCTGGATAAACAGATGCAGGCTGTAGTCGATAACCGGAAAAGCAAGCTGCGACCATGGGATGTCTTTAATAGCAAATAATTCAGTCTCCAGGCTTTCACTGCCAGGTGAATGTTGCCCATCAGATAGCTCCCCTTTGAACATCATGTATACCTGTGAAATATGCGGCAGGCTGAACACACCAAACAGCCTCAAGTTATGCGATGCGGCGTTGGCTTCTTCGCGAGTTTCACGCGCTGCAGCTTCGGTAATGGTTTCGCCATTTTCCATAAAACCCGCTGGTAATGTCCATAAACCGTAACGTGGTTCTATTGCTCGTTTACACAGCAGAATTTTATTTTCCCTGGTAAGAATGGCACCACAGACGTTATTGGGGTTACTGTAATGAATAGTGCCACAGTCATTGCAGACATAACGTAAGCGGTTATCACCTTCGGGTATAATCTGGCTGACAGATTGCCCGCAGCTACTGCAGTAGTTCATCAGACTGCTTGCCTGATCATATCCACGGTCAGGTAACTGTGCTGCCCATTTTGCTGTAATACCTGCGACGGATTATCAATGTCACCAAATTGGTCGAGGATCAGTTTTGCACCATTAAAGTCATCATCACGGGTGTAGCCATTATAGGTAACAATGGTATCCAGCTGAGCAGCCTGCGAGGATTTAATGCCATTGAATGAGTCTTCAAAAGCAATGCATTGATCGGGACTCAGCTGCATTTTTTCCAGTACATACTGGTAGATATCCGGCGCTGGTTTTTTATGCGGTACGATGTCACCCGCCCCGATTACCTCAAACCAGTTGACACTATCACTGCCCAGGGCATTTTCCAGCAGCGCGGTGACATTTTGCGGTGTGGTCGTCGTCGCGATGGCAAGACGTATGCCTTCGGCTCTGGCCTCGTCCAGCAAACGTTTAACGCCAGGTCTTAATGGAATAGCATTGTGTTCCAGCAGGCTAACGTATTTTTCGGTTTTTAGTGCATGCAGACGCTTGATCAAATCATCCAGGTCTTCTCTAGTGCGCTCGGGTTTATTGCGCAATTCAACATAGTACCTGATGCGCTCCTTGCCTCCGGTAACACTGAGCAATTCACCATAGGTTCCTTCATCCCAGTACCAGCTCAGGCCTGATTCTTCAAACGCCTGGTTGAAAGCGACCCTGTGCCCATCGCGTTCGGTATCTGCCAGGGTACCATCTACATCAAAAATAAAAGCCTGTTTCGTCATGCTCACAATCACCTAATTGCAAAGTTTGACTGCTTCAGAGACCAGCGTTTTTACCGATTCCATACCTCGCTGTAGAGATGCTTCTATCTGATCCATGCTAATCTCGGCATCACCCAGGCCAGCACCCCAGTTGGCCACCACCGCAATAGTGGCATATTGCATGGAAAGCTCTCTAGCCAGTGAAGCTTCCGGCATACCCGTCATACCGACCAGATCACAACCATCCTGTTGTAAACGTTTTATCTCTGCGCTGGTTTCCAGGCGAGGCCCCTGAGTACAGCCATAAACCCCACTTTCTACCAGATTCAGTGCACAGTTTTTCCCTGCAGTTATCAGTGTTTTTCGCAATGACTCGCTATAGGGGCTGGTAAAATCTATGTGCACGACCCGGGTCAGGTCCTCTGCATAAAATGTATGTTCACGCCCCCAGGTATAGTCAATAATCTGGTCAGGAATAACCAGCGCTTCTGGAGGACTATTGGGATTGATGCCACCCACCGCGTTTACCGCAATAATTCTATCGACACCGACTTTTTTGAACATCCAGATATTGGCTCGGTAATTAATCCTGTGCGGGGGCAGTCGATGAGTAAAACCGTGTCGGGCCAGAAACACCACGTGTTTACCATGCAACAGGCCATGTACCAGAGGACCCGACGGTTCACCATAGGGCGTATTCACAATCTCCTGCCGGATCAGCTCAAAATCGTCCATCATGGAGTACAGTCCAGTACCACCCACAACTGCAATCAAATTGTTGTTTTCGTCACTCATAGAGATCACCTGCCCGACTTTTCGTGCGGTATAGCGTAAATGCCGGAGATATTTCGAAAATGAGAATGAAAATCCATTCCTGAACCATAGACATAATAGTCATCACACTCCAGTGCAACATAATCAGCTTCTATATCTGCTTTTTTACGGTCATGGGATTTACGGATCAGGAAGGCGGAAATACATTTTTTTGCACCCTGCTTTTCGCAGTAAGCTTTGACTTCCTGCAGGGTGTATCCCTGATCAAAGATGTCGTCCACGATAATCACGTATCGATCCTTAATGCTGTTCTGGGGATAGGCTTTCCATAGCACGTCTCGCCCCAGCGTAGATAGCCGGTAGCGCGTGGCATGCACATAATCCACTGTCAACGGGAAATCCCAGTAACGCATAAGCTGGCCAGTAAGATACAGTCCACCATTCATCACACACAAAACCAGGGGGAATGTCTGTTCGTAATCTTGTGCTATTAATTTTGCCAGGCTGGCGATTGCCTGATCAACTTCCTCAGTATTGAATAGTTGCTGTGCATCCTGATGGACTTCCAGTGCCTGATTTATCTGCATGCCATTTTGACCATTGGTTTAAAAGTGAACGGTTTTTTCGAATGTGTTGCTTCGAGTTTAATTGAATTTAACCCAGTTATGCCTTGCGGTAAACGTATTCATTCAGAATTCCTCTGGCCTGTAAAATATACGCCATTTAAGCGGTCTGATGCGCGGTAAAGTGTCAACCCTGCTCAAACAGATCATCGCTTTGCGCCAGCTCTCTTGCCTGCATAAACTCAGCCAGCCGATGGATGGCGCTATACCACTTTGTCGAATGAAACAGGTTTCGACCTTCTACCGCACGACCATGCAATCGCACCAGGCGCAGCTGTGAAACCGGGTTATTGTAATCCCTGAGCGATTCCAGTACCTCGTCCGCGCCCTGCGGGTTGTTACAGACCAGCAACATATCGCAACCCGCCTGCAACGAAGCTGCCGCGCGCTGGCTGAAGCTACCAGCGATTTCCGCACCGGCCATATTCAGGTCATCACTAAACACCACGCCCTGGAAATCCAGTTGCTTACGTAATACCTGTTGAATCCAGTGGCTGGAAAAACCTGCCGCGACTGGATCAACCTGTTCGTAGATGACATGTGCCATCATGATGCCAGTGAGGTGATTATCAATCACGCGCTGAAAAGGAATCAGGTCATGCGACATAATCGTCGCTTCGCTGCGCCGGTCAAAAGGCATCATATGGTGAGAATCCCCTTCCACCGAGCCGTGCCCGGGAAAGTGTTTACCCACCGCTTCCATACCCGCACTATTCATGCCGCGAATCAATGCATTTGCCAGCCTGACAATCGCCTCGGGGTGGGTATGAAACGCTCGATCCCCGATCACGCTACTGATCTTATGCCCCAGATCGAGTACCGGTGCAAAGCTCAGGTCTATACCGTAGTAAAGCAGTTCAGCAGCCATAATCCAGCCGATGTTCTCGGCCATACTCATGGCCTGTTGCCTGTCTTCATCGTAGAGATCGCCGAGCAGCCCCATCGCCGGAAGGCGCTGAAAACCTTCACGAAATCGCTGCACCCTGCCGCCCTCCTGATCAACCGCGACAATCAATCGAGGTGAGCGCAACTGATGAATCTGTTTGACCAGTTGCTGCAGTTGCTGAGGGGATTGGTAATTGCGCGAGAATAGAATAACGCCACCCGTCTGTGGGTGCAGGAGTCGATCTTTATCCTGCTGGGTGAGTGTTAAACCCTCCACATCCAGCATCACCGGGCCGAGACTCATATCAGTTTCTCCAGCAGTACGACAGCATGCACCGCAATGCCTTCACCTCTGCCAATGTACCCCAGATGTTCGGTGGTGGTTGCCTTGATATTCATACAGGAAAGGTCACAATCGAGGTCGTCACATAGATTCAGCTTCATATCGTATAGATGTGGCGTCATTTTGGGTGCCTGTGCGATGATAGTAATGTCTGCATTCACCAGTTGAAAGCCGTTCTGTCTAACAATCTGGTAAACCTGCTGCAGAAAAATCCGGCTATCCTGCCCCTTATACTGGGGATCGCTGTCCGGGAAATGCTGCCCGATATCGCCTTCTCCAACAGCACCCAACATAGCATCGCACAGTGCATGAATCAGCACATCGCCATCAGAATGCGCAATAAAGGATTTATTAAAAGGTATTTCTACGCCGCCGAGTATAATCGCTTTGCCATCGGCAAAAGCATGAACATCAAACCCGTGACCAATGCGGGCATTCGTCATATCTGTCTTACTGGTTAACCTGAATCGTCATGGATTATAACGCCGATTCCGCTGTGCGAGTAGAGGAATAGGGTTAGCGCAGGCTATTCAGGTTGGCGATTAATGCTTTTCTGGCCAGTTTGATTTCTTCATTCAGTTTATGCGCCATATCCTGGTCAGCGCTACAGCATTCAGAAATCACCTTTTTACTGACTGCACAGGCTTCTTTTATCGCTTTTCCCATTGCATCTTCGATGATTTTTCGGGCTTCTTGCTCCTGTTGTTTAGTCCAGGATTCAGCTAAAAGTTCTTCCAGCTGGCTGACAGCTTTTTCAGCCTTTCTCTGAATGCTCATGTTAACTCCTCAGTGATGATTGAATTTAACTCCGCGAGTATAGTCACAGATATCTCGATGAGATACAAACCCTGCTGGGATTTAGTGCTCAATTTCTCGCTATCGCGCGTTTTTCAGGTCACCCGGGAGGCAATCTGACTCACTCTGGTTTCGTTGGCTGAAACAGCATGTCATGTTATTGTTAGCGCCTGCTAACACGTTCTAAACCATTTTAAAAAACATTACGATCTAGCCTGGCTGGCGGATCAGGATGTTAGCAAATCTCACTCGACATAAGCAGGAGACCTAATAATGAAAATATTGACCCTTATTTCTAGCAGCGCTCTGGCACTCGTTAGTTTTAACGCACCCGTACACGCTCAGGAACCAGCACCCTCAGCCCCGGTGGCACCGCTGCATAACCCCATGATGCATGAACAGATGATGAATCGTCCTATGATAGGTGGACCTATGATGGATAGCCCGATGATGCACAACCGTGCAATGCCACCCGCCGATATGCCCTACCCAATGCATCACCCGGACTTTCAACGCCCACCCATGCAGCCTCAGTTTACACCTGAATTCCCAACGCCCGAGGAACTGTCACGCATGGCACCTCCTGAGCCTATGACTGAGGAAAAAATAAAACAGCGCTTTGCCAAACAGCGCGCGGATTTACAGGCCAACCTGGAGCGTGATCGTAAAGCGGCTGAAAAATATGCGCGTGACTTTGCTCGCATGCAAAAATTCCAGGCTGACCGTCTGGCAGAAATCATGTCTGACGCCGAAAAAAGACGTGAAAAAATGCTCGAGCGTCTGGATCAACACGAACAGCAAATGCTGCAACAGTTTCGCGAACAACAAACCACAGAAACTCCAGCAGCAAAAAAGGAAGAAACCTGATTTGCACCAATCCGAGGCATATAGAGGTAGAACAATATCCTCTATCTCTATATGCATAACCCTTTCCTAATTGTTTGATACACTCAGTTCCTACTTTTTTGCTTTGGCACGATACCCATGAATGAAATAGCCGAAACCAACTATTCAAGTTCAGACAAGGAATTAAGATCTCGAGTCAAGTTACTGGGAAAACTGCTGGGTAATGTTCTAAAAAAACATGAAGACCCGCAGGTGTATAAAGCGGTTGAAAAATTGCGTAAGGGCTTCATTCAGTTACGCAAACAGGACGATGCTGCCAGGCGTTTGCAGTTGATCAATTTGATAGAGCAGCTACCGCCTAAAATCATAGAGCAGGTAATCCGGGCCTTTTCGATCTATTTCAGCCTGGTTAATATCGCTGAAGAAGACTTCCACCATCGTCAACGTCGGCGGTCGGTGCGAGTGCTTGGGTACCCTGACTGGAAGGGTTCCTTTTTTAAGACCATCTCAGAGTTTAAACAGCAGGGTATCGACCAGCAGGATCTGGCACTGCTATTCAATGCGCTCTCCTATCGGCCTGTTTTTACCGCACACCCAACCGAATCCAAACGCCGAACGGTGATGCAGTTGCAGCGAGAGATTTTCGAGATTATCGATGATCTGACCGATGTGCGTATCACCGGATATGAAAAAAATGCGTTGATCGATCACCTGCAGGAACAGATTGAAGTACTCTGGCAAACCAACGAAGTACGCGAGAAACGACCTGAGGTCGCCGACGAAATCAAACTCGGTCTGTCTTATTTTCAGCGCGGTATCTACCAGGCTGTCGCCATGGAATACCGCCATATCGAAAACGCGGTTTCTCGAGTATACGGCGTGGATGATCAGGGTAATCCGGTTGTCACCCCACCCAGCTTTATCAAATTCGGATCATGGATTGGCGGTGACCGCGATGGCAATCCTTATGTCACTGCAGAAACTACCAGCAATGCCTTACGTATGCATGCCGAAGAGATCCTGCGTGAATACAGTGCCAGAGTGCTGGAACTCACTCAAACCCTGACTCACTCCTCACGTTGGTGTAACGCGAATGATGCTTTTATGGAGAGCTTGATTGCGGATGAATCCAAGGGTATCAAGGCGTTTGATGAAACCCGCGACCGATTTGAAGAGGAGATCTACCGTCGCAAGCTGTATTACATGCATTATCGCCTGACTTCAAACCAGCGTACCGTGAAGGCCAGGCTCAAAGGTAAAGTCACCGAACCCAGCATACATTGTTACCAGAGCAGTCAGGAATTCCTCGATGACCTGTACCTGATTTACAACTCACTGGTGAGCCACAACGACGCCACATCGGCCAACGGTAAGTTAAAAGACCTGATCCGACTGGTTGAAACCTTTGGTTTCTTCATGCTCAAGCTGGACGTGCGCCAGGAGTCAACCCGACATACCATGGCAGTGCATGAAATACTCCAGCAGGCCGGGATTATCGATTACCAGGCTTTACCCGAAAGCGAACGTCTGCAATATCTGGCGAACCAGATTAGCAGTGGCCTGAAACCCGATACCATCGAATCATCGCTCAGCGCCGATACGCTGGAAACACTACAGTTATTTAAAACCATGCGCCAGATGCGCGAAGAGATCAGTAACGAAGCCTTCGGCAATTACGTCATATCCATGACACACCATGCCAGCCACATCATGGAGGTAATGTATCTGGCCTATCTGGCGGGTCTGGTTGGTAAGGTTAACGGCGTTTATTTCTGTCACATTGAGATCAGCCCCCTGTTTGAGACCATCGACGACCTGTCCCATATCGACGATGTGCTCAATCAGCTGTTAAGTAATGATCTCTATAAGACACTGCTCGCAGCAGCTAATAATATCCAGGAAGTGATGCTAGGCTACTCAGACTCCTGTAAAGATGGTGGTATCGTTTCAGCTGCCTGGGGGCTCTACCAGGCGCAGAAAAAGGTGATCTCAATTACGCGTAAACATGAAGTCAAATGTCGCATGTTTCATGGACGTGGCGGCACCATTGGACGCGGGGGTGGCCCTACCCACGACGCGATACTGTCGCAACCGCATGACACCGTTCATGGACAGATCAAATTTACTGAGCAGGGTGAGGTGCTTTCCAGTAAATACAGTAATGAAGAAACCGCATTGTATGAACTGTCTATGGGTATTACAGGTTTGATGAAATCCAGCCTCAATATTATCCGCGAACATGCCTATAACCATGAGCTGTATTATGCCGATATGCAGCAACTGGCTCAGCTCGCTGAGCAAAGCTATCGGGAGCTGACCGATAACACAGAAGGATTCTTTGAATACTTTTACCAGGCTACACCAGTCAGTGAAATCGGCCTGATGAATATCGGCTCGAGACCCAGTCACCGACGCAAGGGGGATATGTCTAAATCTTCGGTACGCGCGATACCCTGGGTATTTGGCTGGGCACAATCGCGCCATACCCTGCCCGCCTGGTATGGCATGGGCGCAGCCATCGATGCCTGGTTGCAATTGCATCCTGAGCAAGGGCTGAAAAAATTACAGAAAATGTATAAGGACTGGCCATTTTTTAATGCAATGATATCCAATACGCAGATGGCATTGTTTAAATCAGATATGCAAACAGCGCGTTATTACGCGGACCTGTGCCAGAATAAACAGCTATCAGACAAGATATACAGCATGATCTTTACCGAACATGAAAAAATCATGCGTTATGCGCTGATTATTCCCCAAACGGAACGACTGCTGTCGAGTGAACCCACACTGGAATTGTCGCTCACCCGGCGCGAACCCTATCTCGACCCGCTGTGCTATATCCAGATCAACCTGTTACGCAAATTCAGGGCTGACGCAAAAGATCCTGACCATTGCGAAGACTGGAAGGATGCCCTGCTCAGTTCTATAAATGCGATCGCTGCTGGCATGAGAAACACCGGATGAATAAATGGGCTGACTGGCAGAAGCGCCCCGAATTTCTGCTTTACCTGATGGCTGCTGCAGTACCCCTGGCCTTTTCCACCTGGCGCACACTGTTGAATAACTTTGCCATCGAGCAGGCATCATTTAGTGGAATCGAAATGGGGATCCTGCAAAGCTTGCGCGAAGTCCCTGGATTTCTGGCTTTTACTGCAGTGTTCCTGCTACTGCTTATGCGCGAGCAAACGCTGGCCTTTGTATCGCTGGTATTACTTGGATTGGGTACCGCGTTAACCGGTTACCTGCCCAGCGTGATGGGCCTTTACTTCACCACTGTGCTGATGTCTGTGGGTTTCCACTATGCCGAAACCATGCAGCAATCACTGTCATTGCAATTGATCAGTAAGGATCAACTGCCTGTCGTGATGGGTCGACAGATGGCCGTCGGATCATTTACCGGGTTATTTGTTTTCGGTTTGATTTACCTGATGCTGGATTTTCTGCACATCGATTACCAGTGGGTGTACCTGCTGGGTGGCATGACCACAGTGATTCTCGCCATCATCATCTATAGGGGCTTTCCTCACTTTAAGGGCGAGGCCGAACAACACAAAAAGATGGTACTGCGAAAATGTTACTGGTTGTATTACGTACTCACATTTTTATCCGGCGCCAGACGCCAGATATTTGTCGTGTTCGCCGGGTTTTTAATGGTGGAGAAGTTTAATCTTTCAGCTTCAGATATTGCACTTCTGTTTCTGGTGAATGGTGTTTTAACCATATACATAGCCCCTAAAGTAGGCAAGATGGTGACATTCTGGGGAGAGAGAAAAACGCTAACACTGGAATATCTGGGGTTGATTATCATCTTCACCAGCTATGCTTTTGTTGAAAATGCCATGCTAGCATCAGTGCTGTATGTGCTGGATCATGTATTTTTTGCGATGGCGATAGCATTGAAGAGCTATTTTAAGAAAATCGGGGATCCCAGAGATTTTGCATCAACCGCCGGGGTTGCCTTTTCTATCAACCACATAGCCGCCGTCATCCTGCCATTTGTGCTGGGGTTTTTATGGATTGTTTCTCCTGCACTGGTGTTTCTGTGCGGGACTGGCTTCGCTGTGGCCTCGCTACTATTGTCTCAGATGGTACCGCGGAATCCCGAACAGGGTTATGAAACTACCCTGGTCAAGGTCTGAGGACTGTTCTAAATTTACTGATTTTAGGTTGAACCACGAAGCACACGAAGGTCACGAAGTTTTTTGGGTTATTCTTGATGTTTCCTATGGTGGCTTGCTAGCGCTGCGGTTTGGTTGTGCGGGCTGTAAGGTTTTTGTTTAAACCACAGAGGACACGGAGAGCACAGAGAAATTTTTATTGTATCTTCGTGTCCTTCGTGTGCTTCGTGGTTAAATTTTTTTGGTCCGAATAAACCAGAAAGAACTCATCCTAAGATGTGATTTCAGAATATGATTCCCCTCATCCTCCTCTGTGTTCTCTGTGTCCTCCGTGGTTAAACATCCTTAATCCGGCACTGCAGCACCCGCATCACGCATACGTGCCAGTTTATAGCGCAATGTTCTTGGACTGATACCCAGTTGCTCGGCAGTTTTCTTTCGACTTCCATTGTGGCACTTTAAGGTTTCCAGAATGACTTCCGCTTCACGATCTCGTAAATCGCTGTGTAATTTTCCACTGTCTTCTGCTTCGTTGGATTCATTCAGCGTTAAATTATCTGTCTCCAGCATGATGTCATCTGCGGTGATTTCGCTACCCTGCTTTAAAATCATTGCGCGTTGTATCACGTTGTCCAGTTCGCGCACATTGCCGGGCCATGAATGCTGGATCAGTAACTGTCCGGCTGCACTTGATAGCGTTGTGGGCTGACCTGCTGCACGGCTATATCGATTGATTAACTTCTCGGCTATCGGAATGATATCCTGGATTCTATATCGCAAGGCGGGTACCTGCAGAGGGAAAACATTCAGGCGGTAGAACAGGTCTTCCCGGAACAGCTTGTTTGCCACCTGCTTTTTCAGGTCTCGATTAGTTGTTGCGATCAATCGGACGTCGAGATCAATTAACTTCTGGCTGCCCAGGCGTTCCACCTGACGTTCCTGTATGACGCGCAGTAATTTCGCCTGTAAAGCAAGATCCATTTCACTAATTTCGTCCAGCAGTAAAGTACCACCCTGGGCCTGTTCAAACTTGCCCATAGAGCTTTTTATCGCGCCTGTAAATGCGCCTTTTTCATAGCCGAATAATGCAGCTTCGAGCATGTTTTCAGGTATTGCGGCACAGTTAATAGCGACAAAAGGACCATGACTACGCGGAGAGTTCTGGTGAATTAATTTAGACAATACTTCTTTGCCGACCCCACTTTCGCCATTAAGTAAAACAGTCGCTTCGGACTGTGCCACCTTTTTAGCCAGCTCTACCAGTTTCTTTGACGCTGGATCGACAGCAATCATCCCTTCGCCAGCCTGGCGCGCACTGGGCAACAACTGTTGTTGCAGCGTTTTTACCAGCTCTGAAACCTCAAAGGGCTTGACCAGGTAATCCACAGCACCTGCCTGAATCGCATCAACCGCCTGGGGAATAGAACCATAGGCGGTCATCAGGATGACTGGTAGGCCGGCATGATTCTGCGTAATGTATTCAAGCAGCTGATAACCATTTCCTGGGCTCATCTGCACATCGCTTAATACCAGAGCGACGTTGTTTTCTGCCAGCTGTTGCTGAGCCTGATGACCGTTTTCGGCTTCAATATAGCTAATATCATTAATTTCGAGCATATCGCAAATTGCTTCACGCAGATCAGCATCATCTTCTACTACTAATACATCAATCATCTACATGCCTCATTTTTTCTGTTTGCTCAATTGAGTCTTACTGCCTGTCATACAGGGCAAGCTGATATCAAATTGACTGCCCTCACCCAGCCTGGAGCTTACCTTAATTTGCCCCTGATGCGACTCTATCACTGATTTAACGACTGCCAGCCCTAGCCCAGTGCCATCCTGTTTTGTGGTATAAAAAGGATCAAACAGGTGTTGCAATGTCTGTTCATCCATACCGCCTGCGTTATCAGCAACGGTCAGATTCAGGTCACCTCTGCGATCTAGCTGGGCGCTTATAGCGATCTTTAACGCCTGTTCACTGGCATCTATAGCATTCATGCACAGGTTTGCCAGGGCACCCAGCAAGGCATCTTTATTGCCGTTAATCAGGATATTCTGATTAGAGGTTTCGATATACAGTTGGGCACTGTGAAGTTTCAGTTGTGGCGCCAGGTGGTCCTGCAGTTCTGCTAATAATTCGGTAATAGCGAAATCGCTCATATGGAATTGCCCACCATGGGCAAAAACCAGCATATCGTTAATGGTTTTTTCGATATGACGAATCCTGTCTAAAGCCTTGCTGGTGAATTTCTGGCTTTTTTCCAGATCCAGATTGCCATCGATAATCTGCGAGAGGTATAACATACTGGATGACAGTGGGGTACGAATCTGGTGAGCCAGACTGGCCATCATCTTACCCATCGTCATCAGGTGCAGGTTCTGTTGCGCTGCGCGCTGCAGCATCCGAGTCTGGGTAACGTCACTTAATAGCAATATCTGTCCTGGTTTGTAGCCCAGAGGCCGGGTAGAAATGCTGAACTGGCGCCCATCAGGTGTCCTCAGTTCCCCCTGATCCAGCTCGGTCAGAAAAGCCCGGTGCACGATATCACGCCAGTCATGTTGGCGTAACGGCTCACCCAGCAACTCGCTTGCTGCAAGATTGAAATCATCTACCTTACCCTGCGAGTTAATGACAATAACAGCGCCCGGGATGGCATCGATGAGGGATCGCAATTGCTGGGTCATATTATCCTGATCGGTAAAAGGAAGACGTTCAGCATCGTCGCGAGCTAGTCCGCCTACCGTTTTGTTTAATTGAATAAAGCTTTCAGTCAGTGCATTAGACACCTGATTAAACTGATGAAAGGCCTGTTGTAATTCTACGCGTTGCTGATTTGAGTTCATGACTGATCACATTACACACATCAGTCAAACTATTGCAGGATCCAATCCGACTAAACTTTATTCTTATATTTCAACGAGTTAAATAATTAAAAGCTATTAAAGCACAACCGGGCGGCATTTTATTGACGCAATTAACGTTCAATCTCGTACTTACGCATTTTTTCTACCAGGGTTGTTCGACGCATACGCAGCAAGTTGGCCGCGCGCGCTACCACATTGTCGGTGGCACCCAGCGCCTGTTCGATCAGCGAAACCTCTATATCCATTAGATACTGTTTCATATCAATCCCCCCGTCTGGCAAAACATTAAAGTTGATCGCAGTCGCAGATTCGACCTGTCCCTCGACAGGCTCTTCTATACTGGGGATAGTGGCATTTTCAGTAACAAATTTGGCAGGCAACTGCTTGATATCGACCACGTCACGCGGATATAAAATGGCCAGGCGCTCAATCAGATTGGCGAGTTCTCGCACATTACCGGGCCAGTCGTATAGCGATAGCATGGCAGTCGCATTTTTAGTTAATCGGACCGACCCTCTGTTATCCTGTTCGATACGATCAACCAGCTCCGTGACCAGCAGTGGGATATCTTCACGACGTTCACGTAACGGAGTCACTTCAATCGGAAAAACATTCAGGCGGTAATAGAGGTCTTCGCGGAACTTACCTTCAACGATCAATTCCTCCAGGTTTCTATGTGTTGCGGCAATCACCCTGACATCAGTTTGAATGGTGTGGTTACCACCGACACGTTCAAAACTACGCTCCTGCAACACCCGTAATAATTTAACCTGCATGGATAAAGGCATGTCGCCAATTTCATCAAGAAACAGTACCCCTCCTTCAGCCAGTTCGAAGCGTCCCTGGCGTGCAGTGATGGCTCCGGTAAAGGCACCTTTCTCATGTCCAAATAACTCACTTTCCAGTAAATCAGCGGGAATCGCACCACAGTTAATGGGGATAAAAGGCTTATTAGACCGGTTTGACTGCGCATGAATATTCCTGGCGATGACTTCCTTACCTGTACCCGATTCGCCAAGAATCAGCACTGATGCGTTGGTATCGGCAACCTGGGCGATCATCTGGTTAATGGAACTCACTGAAGGGCTGCAGCCGATAAATGCCTGACACTGTCGATTATCCTTGCGTCGTTCCTGGGTATTATGCGATTTAACCTGATCTAGCACCTGGGTGAGCGAATGATAATCAGGGCTAAAGCATAATGCTGCGATAAAGGGGGGATGAACCACCACCTTCTGGTTATCCAGATCCTGCTTTTCTGCCAGCAGCACGACCGGTAGCTGAATCTGGTGCTGAGCGTTTTGCTCACGCAAAATTCGAACAACGTGCTCGTGTTGAATGCTAAAAATACCTAGATAATCTGATAGCCCAGCAGCATCAATATTATCTAGCCCTGCTGGGTCGAGGATTTCAGTCTGGTATTTAATAAAGTGGAAAAGATGCTGCAACGATTGTGCACGAGATAAATCAGAGTCGATTATCAATATTGTCATAGTGAGCCGCTAGTTATAATTTTGTTTTTACTCCGAACAATGCCACCGCCGGAACAAATATTAACCAGATTTTAGAGTAAATTGGCAGAAAATCGACAAAAAATTGACAGGAATTTAAAAATCAACGCAACTAGCTGATTTTGTTAGTTTTTAAAATAAAGTTTTTTTACAAATTATCGAGGTAAGCGTTAGATGCCCGGCTGCCTTTGATGAGTTTGGCGCGCTGTTCCTTGAGTGTGGATTGCATATCAGTCAACTGTATCAGGATCTCATCATTTAACTGCTTGAGCTGCTGGGTTTGCTGAAGATCCAGATCGTTTCCAGATGAGAAATAACCCTCTATCAGGGATTTCCACTCCTGCTCCAGTGATGCTACTTTTTCAAGATCAGCATGCTGGATTGCCTGAAGTATTTTTTGACTGACATCAATTGCATCATCCGGTGCGTTCATTTGAGGCATGAATTTAACGAGCGACTAAATATTTTCGTGTGGTGCTATCTGTACCCACGCTGAGCGGATTTCCTGCAGGAGTTTTGAAACCTCATCCAGCTTACCGGTATCGTCTTTCACATTAGCTTCCAGCAGGCTCATATTCATGTACTCGTATAAAGATTCGAGGTTGTTTGATAAATCACTTCCCTGATTATGGTCAAGACAGGAGCTTAAACCTGTAATAATTCCCATCGCTTTACTGATGAGTTCTCCCTTATTTTTTAAATTCTTTTGCAGCATAGCGCCTTTAGCCTGCGCTATTCTTTCAATCGCCCCATTCATTAAACGCAGAATCAGCTGATGAGGATCAGCATAAGCAATCGAGCTGTTGCTGGTATTTTTATATTCCGCAACGGCATTATTAGCCAGGTTATTCATATTTTTCTCCACGATACCTATTCTCTATATCGACCGACAGGCGCAAAAGCTTAGCATTCAACTGGATTAATTATTTTTACCAATCGAATTGGGCTTAGGTAAATTCTGTAACTGCTGTTCCAGATAAGTGCTGGTTGCATTAAAGTTGGCAATCAGGCTATCCAGCGCCGAGAATTGGGCAACCAGACGGGCTTCAAGACTTGCCACACGTGTATTTAGTTTTACCCGTTGATCACTGATCGCTTCCAGATCGCTGTTTAACCCGTCTTCCCGAGTTGAAATATATCCAGTGTCACTGTCCAGAAAGCTGGAAATAATATCTTCAAGAGTGACGGCGATACCGCGCGAAAACGACACGGAACCACGATTTCCAGTCGTCCCAGAAGATATTAACAGCGACAGTCCTTCGCTCGCTCCTGCTGAACTGGTCAGTACCTGCCCGTCCCCGGTAGCGAGGGAACCATTGATCGTACCTGCGACATCAACGCCATCGGTGCCGCTACCTGCTGAAAAGCCCAGATCATTGCTGGTATTGGTGTCCACCGTTACAAATTCCAGCGTGGACTCGGAACCATATCGTACTGAATTAATATCAAATTCATTGTTTAAAGCATCATAAACAACACTTACCGCTGCGCCATTGTTCCTGAGGTTTTCATCGTTATTGATCTGAGCCTGAATATGAGCGGCCAGTGCATCGCCATCAGCATACACACCCTGCGTAAGCAGTATAGAACTTGATGTCACACCATCTACCCTGATAGTGAACTCATCATTATTGGCATCAATGGTTAAATTATTGACTAAGGCACCATTGTAAACTGCCTGGCTCCCCATAGTGGTAATATTGAGCGCATAATTGCCCACCTGAGTATCTGAGGTTGCCGATAAATAACCCACATTAGAATCAGTCGGCCTGCCCTGCAAGCTGAATAAAGCAGTTACCTCGGTCGGATAGCTGGCAAGCGCACTGCTGAGCTTTGCTGCATCCAGATCCAGTGTGCCATTCGCATTGGTCTTGATACCGATATCTGCCAGCGATTGTATATTCCCCGATAATTCAGCGACTGAGTTACTGATCACTGAACGCAGTTGATTACGAATTCCTCGCACGGTCGAATCACCAATCAGCAGGCCTGCCGTTTCTGTTTCGGGGTCGTATCTGGTCAGTGTATTGATAGTCTCGACTAAACCATTGTAACCTTGTACAAATTCCTGAATGCCCGCACTCAGGTCATTAATATTTTCACCGACAGTCACGTTCACGATATTGCCTATATCGGCTTTTATCAGATTCAGCGTGACACCGTCGATGGCACCTGTAACGGTATTGGTTTCACGAGTTATATCCAGACCATTGATGGTTAAAGCGGCATCCTGAGCACTAACCGTTTGCAACATACTGGTTTGTGCCAATGAATTAAAGGCCAGCTGTGAGAGTCCAGCATTATCGTTATTATCACCATCAATATCGCCGCTTACCGTAATTTCCATACTGTTGCTGGCACCCGTACTTTCTGATGTCAGCGTTAAGCGGTAGCCATTACCATCATTAACGATGGAAGCGCTGACTCCAAAATCACTGTTATTGATGTAATCCTTTAATCCAGTAAGCGTCGTATTGTTATTCGCTTCGCTGACAGTAATTGTCTGTGTCGCCTTGCTGGTATCCTGAGTAAAGGAATATGGCCCGCTACCCGTAGTACCAAACCTGATAGTTAAAGTGCCAGTGCCAACCGTATCGTTAACGTCTGCAAACACGGTATCTGCACTGGTTGCCAGGGAATGAGATTTTGCCAGTGCGGTAACTTCTACTGCATAACTTCCGTTATCTGCATTACTGGTTACCGAAGTCGAAAACACGGACTCATCCGAGGAAGAAGCCGTTTTGATATTGTAGGTTGAGGCTGATAACAGATTACTCATGCTTCCCTGGAACAGGGATAAAGAGCTTTTTAACGCACCGAATGCTGATAATTTGGCGGTAAGGGTTTCTTCTTTCAGGTTCAGACGTTGCTCTGTCGGAGCCCGCTCAGCGTCCACCAGTCCGGTCACTATAGACGACAAGTCAAGTCCAGAACCTATGCCTAAAGAACTAATGGTAGCCATTGCTGTATCTCACCTTGCAGATCAAATCAATCTGAATCGTTTGTAAAAGCATAGCAGATGTACAGCATCTGCGGTTGTTTTCAGGAAATTAGCCACTTTCCTGAAATCAGAGGGAAATGGATGCCTCCATTTCCCTCCTGGTCAGTACTTAAGTTAGTTTGCAAAAAACAGACCAGTTCCTCTAAGTACGATCAGAGAATAATATCCCTGAAGGAACTGTACCACCAGTCGTGCTTTCCTGCTTCATATCCTGCAGATACGATGCAAGGGCCAATACTTCTTCTGATGGTATCTGCCTTACCAGTTTTCCACTTTCAGAATCAATAACCTTGATTATGGTACGTCCGCTACCCTCATCCAAACTAAAGGAAAGATCGCGTTGTACACTCTGCACAAAACTATTGATCTGGCTGACAGCTTCACGAAGCTGAGACTGATCTACTGACTGTTTACTTTCCTGCTGGGGCAATTTCTGACCTTCTTCAGGCAAGGACTGGCCGCGCATCTCAGGCACGTTAGCAGCTTCAAGCTTAACAAACTGGCCCGATTTTTGTGCAGGTGCGGGCACTTGTGCCTGAACCATACTTGAAATCTCGTTAGCCATGTTTCTTCTCCGCTTTGAGTAGAGGACCGGCTTTTATTACCAAGCCGATCCTCTAACCTCTATTATTGAAGCAATGCCAGTACGTTCTGTGGTGCCGCATTCGCCTGTGACAGCATCGCGATACCAGCCTGTTGCAGTATCTGGTTCCTGGTCAATTCTGCTGTTTCTGCAGCAAAGTCAGCATCCTTAATACGGCTTCTAGCAGCTGTTACATTTTCTGCAGTAGTCTGCAGGTTCGCAATAACAGACTGAAAACGATTCTGAATCGCACCGAATGTACTTCTCAGGCTACTGACTGATGAAAGCGCTGCGTCTACACGGTACATGGTGTCTTCAGCGTTATCCACAGTCTTAACATCCACAGTTGAAATGGTTGTTGAGTCTTTTGCGATAGTAGTATTAGCTGCAGCAAAACCCAATATGGCTCCATCACCAGTTACAGTGATTGTTTCATTTGCTGTCAGAGTTAGACGACCACCGTTGACGGCAGTGGCATCAGTACTGCCATCGGTAGCATTGGCATAGGTACCGATAGTGCCCTGATAGTAGGTAACACCATTCAGAGTAGTAGTTGTCTGGGTGCCAACTGAAACACCTTCAGTACCTGCCACACCGGTTCCGGTTTGACCAATCGCGATATCGCGACCATCGGTAGTAGATAACAGCAGGTTAGTACCATTAAGAACCGCACTTACACCAGTGTCATTCTGGTTTGCATTGATGGTATCCACGATAGTCTGTGAAGTGATGGTATTCGCACCAGATGAGGTGTAGTCAAAAATAGTGGCACCGTTGATACGTAACTGGAAGGTTTCACCATCAGCTAATACGGCATCTCCAACCTGTAACTCAATATTGTTAGAGGCAGTGGTGGTCAGGCCAGAAACACCGGCAGAGTTAATCGCATTCGCTTTCGCGTAGGCACTTCCTACTGATTGACCAGCAGACTGACCGGCTGTCGCAGCACCGATGGTTACGGCACTATTCAAGCCTACGGCAATAGTTCCGGTTCCGGTCAGGTTTGCAGTAGTCACTTCAACTGAAGACGTACCCTGGGCAATCTGGCCAATAGCGTCGGTACGCATACTGGAACTCAGATTCAGGGTAATGGTTTGACCTACCTTATCACCAACCTGGAATATGGCGTTACCAAAGTTACCATCGATAACATTCTGACCGTTAAAGGAAGTCTGAGAGGCAACACGATCTATTTCAGCCAGTAGCTGCTGTACTTCCTGATCCAGTGCAGCACGGTCACTGGTACTGTTGGTTGCATTCGCTGACTGAACCGCCAGCTCGCGAACACGCTGTAAGTTATTGGTAATTTCCTGCAGTGCACCTTCTGCGGTTTGTGCCAGAGACACACCGTCGTTGGCATTACGCACAGCCTGGTTAATACCACGAATTTGAGAAGTCATCCGGTCAGAAATCGCAAGACCCGCAGCATCGTCCTTTGCGCTATTGATACGCAAACCAGAAGATAAACGCTGCAGGGATGTTTGCAATGCTGTTTGGGACATATTTAAGGCTCGCTGAGTATTGAGCGAGGCCACATTAGTGTTAATAAATTGAGGCATTGTAATCTCTCCTAAATTCCACGCTTTTTTCAGCGCCAAACGTTAAAAATTCCGGGTCACCGATGCTGCCTGGTTTTCCCTCTCAGTGTAGTTAACGGCAACAAGGGAAAATACTTTAGGATTTTTTTTGGATGAAGATTGAAGAAATATGGAAACCTGAACGAAGCCTTTGCTGATCACTAAAGCCAATAAAATCAGCAAGTTGCACATCAACAAAGCCCTTTAAAGCAAAATTTAGCAAATAATGCAGTCGCAGGCTCTCTGTTTCAACGCAAATAATTGAACAAAGAAGAACGGGTGATACGTGAAAATACAGCCTGTGCAGCATCCAGAATCGTTTGCTCCAGAGATAACTGGCTAATGGCTTCAGCGAGATCAGTATCACGCAGCACCCCTAGTGATTCATTGGTTGCCAGAATGAAAGCTTCATTGTCCGCTGCCTGGCTTTCAGCCGCATTTAGCCGGCCACCGACCTTGGTTCGACTCTCGATAAGGTTCGTCATCGCTGAATCGATATCCGATAGCGCCTGCGCCAGATTTGCTGCCCTCACATCACTCGAACCAGAGGCCCGTAACGTTTCAGAGGTGTTTTTTAAAACACTGAAAATATCCTGATACTGACCCGAACTGATGGTAAAGCTGTCTCCATTTGCCGGGGTGCCGGTAATACTCGTGCGTATACCCTGGAAATCAATCATGTCTCCATCAGTATAAATGGCACCCGCAACGATAGTAGTTGGCCCGGAAAGATCAATCACGTCATAGGTTTGAGGTGGTGCGGCTGGATCGGAGAATACGATCTGGTAATCACCAGGAACATATTGCGTTTGATCAATGACATGCGCAGCCGCCATAGTTCCAGTACCGGTATTGCCCGCAGCGCTAAATTCATTTAAGCCACTGCTGCTGGACACCTGCATAAATACTTCTGACCCATTGATGCTTGCATCAATCTGACGGCTCTGGCTAATCTGAAAATATCGATGTCCCTGGTCGCCATTAAACTGCACCTGCTGGATTGAGCCCGTGGTTAGCTCTGTAAATGGCACGGACTGATTTTGATACCCGGCAAACAGGTAATCACCATTTTCATCGGTCGTATTGGACAGCGATATCAATTCCTTATACCGCTCGTCGATTTCATTGGCTATCGCATCGCGAGACTCTGCACTCATGGTGGCATTATTTCCCTGGATCACCAGTTCCCTGACACGTTGCATTATATTCTCAATCGAATCGAGCGTGGTATCCGCCAACTGCAGGCGATGTTGCGCCTGGCTGATATTGGACTGATATTGTTCGTTAATAGCGACAGTCTGTTCCAGCTCCAGCACTCTTGCAGAGGCCGCCGGATCATCGGAGGGCTTGGTCAGGCGTTGCCCGGTAGAGATCTGTTGCTGCAGTTTAGCCAGTTTGGCCTGCTGCTCACCAAAAGCCTTCAGTCCCTGACCATAGATCTGTGTAGTTGAAATTCGCATGACTACCTCGTGGAATCAATCAGTGATTGAAACAATGTTTGAGCAACCGTGATCACCCGCGCTGCTGCTTCATAAGCCTGTTGATATTTAATCAGGTCCGCGGCCTCTTCATCCAGGTTCACACCCGCTAGCTGGCTTCTGCGGTCTTCCGCCTGCGTCATCAGTGCTTCCTGTGCATCGCGATCATTCATCGCTGAGCTAGCTAGCGAACCAATGCGTCCTACAACCGTGCTATAGGCTTCCTGATAGCTATTCGTACCGCGATCAAAAATACCCTGTATCTGGAGATTTGAAAGCGCCAATCCGTTTCTATTGTCTCCCCTGCCACCCTGATTTGACTCAATTGAAAACGTATCACCAGCCTGGGGATTACCATCCAGACTGACCTGCCAGCCATTGGATTCTATCTGCATGTTTTTACTGTAGGGAATATTGCTGCCCGCTGCATAGGTAACACCATTAACCACTACATCGGCAGTCGCCGTAAAATCTGTAGCCGGATTATTAAAAGTTAGATCGACCGTAGTCAGCAGGTTCACGTTAGCTGCATCAGTCACCTCTCCCTGACTGATGGTGGCGTCGCCCAGATTGTTCAGCGAACTTGAGGTCCTGATAGCGGCAGCAGCAGCAATCAGGTTGGGGTCTGATATAGCGACATTAATTGAGCCAGTGCCTTCTGCTGTGGGTTTGATGGTAAACCTGTCACCATTAGCTGCAGCACCAGCAATATTAAAGGTGAGACCTTCAAAGGTATCGCTAGGCGCAGTGATCACGCTGGAAGATCCGCTAGTCGATGTTACGGTCCAGACACCTGCGTTAAATGCCAGCGTATAGTTTTCTGTGGTCAACTGGCTGATGTCGGTGATGGTCGTGGTAACCGTAGCTGTGCCGGTATTCGCAGTATGTTGAATCGTCTGAGGCTGGTTAAAACTGAAAAAATCGACACCCAGATTACCCAGCAAATCCATTCCTTCATTGTGCTGATCGTTGAAGCTGTCTGCCAGCCCGATAGCCATCCTACCCAGTGAATTTATAGCTGGCTCCAGCATGTTATTCCTGAAATCCAGCAATCCACCGAGTTCACCACCGTTTAATTGCGCGCTGATATCGCTAGATGAGGATAAACCGTTATACACAATGATACTCCGGCTGGGGTCAGAAACATCTGGTTGCACGTTAAGGTCAAATGATGAGCCACCAGCAACCACAGTCTGGCCATTACCGATAAGCACGGTAATGTTATTCTGGCGTTCATTAATAACCTGGATACTGACCTTGGTAGACAACTCCTGCAGCAGCGCATCACGCTGGTCCAGTAAATCTGAAGCTTGCTGATCCAGATTACCCGAAGCATTGTTTTGCTCCAGCGTGGCATTTAGCTGAGCGATCTGGGCAGTAATCTGGTTGATTTCTTCTACGCTGATTTTTATTTCGCCTTCGGTATTTTTAGCCACCGATTGAAGACGCGTATCATAGGAATGAAAGCGGCTCACCAGGGTTTCCGCCGCGCTGATCAACTGGTATCTTGCAGAACCCGAGGAGGGATCGTCATTAACATCCTGCACTGCACTGAAAAACTCCTGTAGCACGGGCGACAGCCCGCCCTGGGGATCGGCCAGGATATCGTCTATCTGCCCAGCCAGTTCGGTAAACTTCTCCAGCCGGGTGTAGTTTGAAGTACTGTCTCTCAAATTACTGGTAATAAACTGGTCATACGCACGTCTGACATCGGTAATCTCAACTCCGCTACCAATATAATCAGCACCCAGTTTCACCGGGTTGCGCGTATCCAGCTCCACACTTTGACGGCTGTAGCCGGGTGTGTTGACGTTCGCAATATTATGGCTGGTGGTGGTTAACGCACGTTGAAACGAGAGTAAACCACTGACCGCGTTACCTAGCATGTCACCCATAACCGTCTCCTAGCTCAACACTGTAGTGGATGACGTGAACGATCCCAGCGCGCTGCTGAGCGTTTTGCCATCACGGATATTAATAATCTTGTCTGCATAGCGAGGATCAGTGGCATAGCCACCCTGCTGCAAACCCTGAATATAGTTTCTGTCATTGCCCTGGTGATCCAGCGCCTGCTGATAGCGCGGGCTGGACTGCACGAAATTCACATAGTCCTGCATCGCTTCGGAAATCGAATCATAGGCGCGGAACGTCGCCTGCTCGCGTTGCATGGCGCCCTGCCTGAATTCCAGCGTAGACTGTGTTACCTGTTGACCGGACCAGTCAGCACCAGCCTTGATACCGAATAGATTAAACGCAATACTGCCATCCGGTTTTTTCATTGCATGTTGCCCCCAGCCAGTTTCCAGAGCAGCCTGTGCGACCAGAATCTCGGTGGAGACACCCAGCTTAGTAGCTGCCTGCTGCGCATGTGGCCAAAGGTCCTGCACGAAGGAGTGTTTTTCCTGCCAGCCATAAAAGGGTTCGATTGCCTGCATTTGCAAAGCGTTATTGGCGGGCGTTGCATTAGAGGGATTAAGCGCTTTTTGCTGTGCCACAGCATCGAGCAACTGGTGCACTCTGAGCGCAGGATTTAACGGAAAATACTCTGCTTCCTTGCTGATAGGCCAACTGCTGCTTTGTTGCGTTGGGAGTCGATACACGGGCAACTCATTGCCGTCAATGGCGGCAGATTGCTGCCGCCCGCTGGAACCCGGATCGAGCTGCCTTTGCAGCAATGCGGCCAGCCCGATACCGCCATTCTGTGACAGCATCAATGAAATCTGCTTATCGTACATATCGGTATAAAAGTCCATATACGAGCTATGCTGAGCTTCATCAAATTTGGCAGCAGCACGCATATCCTTAAGCATCATCTGTACTAATAAGCCTTCAAACTGCTGCGCCACGGCCTTGCTGGCGCTCGCATCATGCTCTCTGGCAGCCAGTTTCATGTCCGAAAACTGACTCATATTCATATACAGGTCTGTCGATGAAGGAGGCAACATGGCTTAAACGCATCTCGTAAAAAGTTAGATTACAATTAACTCTGCAGAAAGCGCGCCAACTTGCTTTAGTGATTCCAGAATGGCCACCAGGTCACCCGGAGAAGCACCGACCTGGTTTACCGCGCGCACAATCTGATCCAGCGTGACACCGGTATTGAACAGGAACATACGACTGTTATCCTGGGTCACGGCTATGTCGCTCTGTACACTCTGTACTGTCTCACCTTCGGACAGTGCTCCCGGCTGACTGACCTGATTGGTATTGGTAATGGTCACTGTCATATTGCCGTGCGATACCGCTGCAGAATAAACACGCACATGATTGCCGATCACCACGGTGCCGGTACGTGAGTTAACAATCACCCTCGCAGGCGCCTCGCCTGGCTGGAACTCAAGGTTTTCCACAAATGACATGAAGCCGACGCGCTGAGAGATATCACGGGGCGCGTTGATAGCAACCGTTACACTGTCCTTGGCAAACGCATTGTTGGGGCCGAGTACATGGTTAATGGTATCGGCAAGACGCTGGGCTGTAGTGAAGTCAGGACGTTTCAGGTTCAGCGTAATATGGTCGCCCAGGGCAAAGGGGTTACTCACTTCTTTCTCGATAGAGGCCCCGTTTGGTATACGCCCTACGCTGGGAATATTAACGGAAACGCGCGACCCATCGGCGCCTTCAACCCCCAGGCCACCCACAATCAGGTTACCCTGAGCGAGCGCATAGATCTGGCCATCGGCACCTTTCAAAGGTGTCATCAACAAGCTGCCACCACGCAGGCTTTTTGCATTACCCAGCGATGACACCGTAACATCGATCTTCTGCCCAATCTTGGCGAAGGGAGGAATATCCGCATGGATACTGACAGCAGCGATATTCTTTACCTGCGGGTTTACATTCGCTGGCAGTGTAATGCCGTACTGAGACAGCATACTTTTCAGGCTCTGCACCGTAAAAGGCGTCTGAGCCGTTTGATCACCCGTACCATCCAGACCCACCACCAGTCCATAACCGACCAGCTGATTGGAGCGCACACCCTGAATCTCGGTAAGATCCTTGATGCGTTCCGCATGACTGCAAAGCGCAGTCAGCATCAGGCCAATAAACAACATTAAATTGATTTTTTTCATCTCAGCCTCCTAGAAAGGAAACGCAGGGCTATCAAAGAAACGACTCAGCCAGCCCTTGGTATTGGCTTCGGCAATAACACCGCCGCCACCATAATAGATACGTGAATTGGCCAGCTTGCCGGACAGCACTTCGTTATTCGCGCTCACATCCTGTGGTCGGACAATGCCGGCGATACGGATAAACTCTGATCCCTGGTTCAGCCCCAGAATCTTTTCACCCCGTACCAGCAAATTGCCATTCGGGTAAATATCAACCACCATCACAGTGATTTCACCACTCAGGCTATTGCTCTGAGCGCTATCGCCAGTTCCGGTGAATTCTCGTTGACCTTCCAGGCTGTTATTCAGAATAGACTGACCCTTCAAGGTGGGGGTAATACCCAGCAGGGTGCCTGCCCCCATGCTCACGCTGTCATCCTTGGCGGTAGTAGTCGCCGCCGATTTCGATGCATTGGTGGACTCTGAAAGCGTGATACTCAGCAGATCGCCAATACGGAACGCCTTACTATCTTCAAACAGGCGCACTGCTCTACCCTGCTGGTAAATCGAACCGTTATTCTGAGGCTGAAATCTCGCTTCCTTCAGATCTACAGGCGCAAACATGGGATCCGGTTGCACCTCGATACGCGTACTCGCACAGCCCTGCATGATTAACAGCGCCAGGCTACATACGATTATGTTTAATGGTTTCATCTCATCACCTAAATATTGTTATTCAGATACGACATCATTCCATCGGCGGTGGAAATCACACGCGAATTCATTTCATAGGCACGTTGGGTTTCAATCATGCCTACCATTTCTTCAACGATATTCACATTGGAACTTTCCAGTGAACCCTGGCGCAGGGTCCCAAGACCGGTTAAGCCGGGGGTGCCGGGTTGTGCGGCACCGCTGGAAGCTGACTCTACAAACAGGTTTTCACCAATGGGCTCCAGCCCCATGGGATTAATGAAGTTTGACAGCTGGATATTGCCGACAGCAGTCGGGGTGCTATTACCCTGAGTAGTCACAGAAACCACACCATCGATACCGATCGTAATCTGCCGTGTATCACTGGGTATGGTAATGCCGGGCTGCAAGGTATAGCCGCTTGAGGTCACTAATTGCCCCTGGTCGGACATCTTGAAGCCACCATCCCGGGTATAGGCTTCGCTACCGTCAGGCAATAAAATGGGGAAATAACCTTTACCGTCTATCGCGACATCCAGCGAGTTACCGGTAGTTTCGATAGATCCCTGCGTATGTATCTTTTCAGTAGCTACAATACGCGAGCCAGCACCCAGGTACAGGCCTGTAGGCAGGCGCGTATCCTGTGAGGTCTGGCCGCCTGCCTGGCGTATATTCTGATACAGTAAATCCTCGAATACGGCGCGGCTTTGCTTAAAGCCGGTGGTACTCACATTGGCAAGGTTATTAGAAATAACCGATAACCGAGTCTGTTGGGCGTCGAGACCGGTTTTTGCTATCCAGAGAGCCTGGTTCATAAAATATCTCCTGTGTTTTGGGGCATTCACAGGTCAATATGCATGGACTATGCCAGATATAATTTGCAGAAAATGCACTGGCTCACTAAGCTGCCTAAAGTTATTTATCAGGATTTGGATCTAATTCATTGAAGTTACGTAAAACTATCCTAGAATTCGAGTTTCATAATTATTTAAAGTTTTAAAAAGGAATCAAAATGAAAAACCTGCTGGCATTATTTACCCTGTTACTGTTTTTACCTTTAAACGCTTCAGCCCAGGCCCAGGAATTTCCTGGTCGCGAAACCTACCCTAACGTTAATTACTACGAAATTGATGAACTAAACGCGAAGCTGGATAAAGTAATCGTGGTCGACGTGCGATCCAGTTATGAATATGAAACCTTACATATAAATGGGGCAATAAATGTCCCGCTGGTCAGCAAGACCTTTTCTGACAGGATCAAGGAACTCGCTGCTGAAAAAAAGGATCTGGTATTTTATTGCAATGGTCATACCTGCTATAAATCCTATAAGGCGGTATTAAAGGCTCGCAATGCAGGTGTCGACCAGACCTTTACCTTTGATGCGGGTATCTTTGACTGGGCCAACACCTATCCGGAAAAATCCACGCTTTTGGGTGAAACCCCCATTGATCCAGCTCATTTAATCAGTAAAGAGAAATTTGCTGAGCACCTGTTGCCCCCCGCCAAGTTTGCTGAAGAAATCAATGACAACGCGGTCATACTTGATATCAGGGAACCCGCGCAGCGTGGTCTGATCGAGCTGTATCCTTACCGCCAGGAAAACATTGCCATGTCACAGAAAAGCAAACTGGCGGACTTCCTGGCCAAGATTAAGGAAAGGGGAAAAACACTGCTAGTATATGATGAAGCTGGCAAACAGGTTGCCTGGTTACAGTATACGCTGGAAGCCAAAAGCATCCCCAAATACTACTTCATGAAAGGTGGCGCCAAGCAATTCTTTAAAGATATCCGTAACAAGAAAAAATAACCTGCCTTTTCCCTTTGGCGGAAAGCAGGTACAAAAAAGCCCGCTCACTTCCAGGGTTGACCCTGAACAGCTAGCGGGCTTTTTTTAATATTAAACTATCGATTTTGAGGGGAATAAAGATCTAAGGGCGATCCAGTTCTTCCTCATTCTTTTCCGGTATCAACAAATCCTCCCTGGAAATGCCTAAAGCCAGTGCAGTTGAACTCGCAACATAAATGGATGAATAGGTACCGACCACGACACCAACAATCAGAGCCAGGGCAAAAGAGGCGATCACTTCTCCACCAAACACATACAGACAGATTAACACCAGCAAGGTCGTAATAGAGGTCATCAAGGTTCGGGAAATCGTCTGATTGATTGAGGTATTGGTAATCTCAAGAGCTGACTTTTTGCGAATCTTGCGGAAGTTTTCTCGGATACGATCAAACACAACAATGGTATCGTTGAGTGAATATCCAATCACAGCCAGGATTGCGGCCAGTACAGTCAGGTCGAAATCCAGCTGCAGAATGGAGAACACACCCAGCGTAATCACCACGTCGTGGATCAGCGCCGCGACCGCACCCAGCGAGAAGCGGTATTCGAATCGCAACGACACATAGATAAGAATCGCGATCAACGCATACAAAACGGCTAAACCACCGTCTTCGGTCAGTTCCTTACCTACCTGAGGACCAACAAAATCCACCCGGCGTACATCGATGGTATCGCTATCCAGCTTCTCCAGTAAGCTAATCACCTGGGTACTGAGTTCCGCCTTATTCTGTCCTTCACGGGGTACCAGACGGATTAACACTTCTTTCGCGCTGCCAAAGTGCTGCACAATGGCATCGGCGTATCCTGCATCAGCCAGACCCTGACGAATAGGTTCCAGTTCTACTGCATGCTGATAGCCGATTTCAATCACACTACCACCAGTAAAATCGATACCGACGTTGAGCTTGTTAACGACCAGGCTGGCTATAGAGATCAGCATGACGATGATAGAAGTCGTCAGGGCTATCTTGCGAATGCCCATAAAATTATATTCACGTATAAGAGCCATAATAGTTCCTAGATAGCCAGCTTTTTGATCTGTTTACGACCGTAAATGAGATTAACAATTGCGCGCGTGCCCATAATGGCCGTCAGCATAGAGGTCGCGATACCGATAGACAGGGTAACCGCAAAGCCCTGGATTGGACCGGTTCCGAAACCAAACAGTACGATTGCTGCAATAAATGTCGTTATATTCGCATCAGCAATGGTACTAAACGCCTTCTGGTATCCGGCATAAATGGACGCCTGAGGCGAGTTACCCAGCCTGAGTTCTTCGCGAATACGCTCAAAAATCAACACATTCGCATCCACCGCCATACCAACGGTTAACACAATACCTGCAATACCCGGTAAGGTAAGCGTTGCCGGAAGCATCGATAGAATCGCCACGATTAATACCAGATTCAGGGTCAAGGCGATATTCGCAACCACACCGAACAGTTTGTAATAAAGTGTCATGAAGATCAGTACCGCGAAAAATCCGATAACTACCGATTTAAGTCCCTTGTCGATATTCTCCTGTCCCAGACTAGGTCCTACCGTTCTTTCCTCAACAATCACCATGGGTGCGCGTAATGCACCAGCTCTCAATAACAGGGCCAGATCACGCGCTTCACGCGTAGAATCGAGGCCAGTAATATGGAAACGCTTGCTGAGCTGATCGCGAATCGTTGCCACATTGATGACTCGGGATTCAGTGGTCTTAATACGTTTCTGGGTACCGTCCTGATCGATAAATTCATATTTATCTTCAATGAACACAACAGCCATCGGTTTACCGACATTATCCCGCGTCACCTTGCTCATGCGATCAGCACCCTTGCTGTTCAGGGTGATGGTGACATCGGGGGAACTGGATTGAGTGTCGATACCAGAAGCTGCGCCGACGATCTGATCACCGGTCACAATAACGCTGCGCTTAAGCAGTACCGGAGAGCCATCGGTCTCTTTATACAGTTTCGCACCCAGTGGGACCTTGCCGCTGCTGGCCGCAGTTTGCCAGTCGGCCAGAGAGCCATGTACCAGCCTGAACTCGAGGGTAGCGGTAGCACCCAGTATTTCTTTTGCGCGCACGGTATCCTGCACACCGGGAAGCTGGACCACAACACGATCTTCACCCTGCTGCTGTATCAACGGCTCGGCAACACCCAGTTCGTTAACACGATTTTTAAGCGTCGAAATATTCTGCGTCAAAGCTGCTTTCTTTTCTTCCACCAGGGCCTGCTGGCTATAGGTCATAACGATCAGCGCAGAATTATTTTCATCAGCCTTATTAAACTCAAAATCCCTGAATTCATCTTCCAGCAGGGTTATCGCCTTTTCTCTTTCTGCAGTATCGCTAAAACGAATCGTTAGATTGTCCTTGTTGACCTGTACTGTGCGATAGCGAATCTTCTGTTCGCGCATGAATCCGCGTAGTTCGGTGCCAGACCGATCCAGCGCTTTGACGATGGCTTCTTCCATGTCCACCTCCATCAGGAAGTGCACACCACCGCGCAGATCCAGACCCAGGTACATGGGCAGCGCGTTCAGACTGGTTAACCAGTCCGGCGTCGCAGGCGCCAGGTTTAGAGCCACGGTATAGCGATTATCCTGATCCTGCAGAGCGTCCTTGATATCCGACGCCGCTTTCAACTGGGCTTCTTCAGATTTAAATCGCACCAGTATATTGCCGTCAGCCAGCTCTATCGAACGATACTCGATGCCCAGATTCTTGAGCAATGCGGTGATATTATTGAGCTCTTCCTGGTTAACCAGATTAACGCGATGCGAAATCTGAACAGCCGGATCTTCTCCGTAAAGGTTGGGGGCTGCATACACCAGTCCCAGCACCACCACAAAGATGAGAAGTAGGTACTTCCACAGGGGATAATGATTCATGATTTGGATTTATTCTTGTTGATTAAATGCTTTTTATCGTGCCCTTGGGCAGAACCGTGGTAATCGCGTGACGCTGAACCTTAACTTCAACATTCTCAGCGAGTTTGCAGGTTAGAAAACTATCGGTAACTTCGGTCACTTTACCAACCAGTCCACCCTGGGTCACGATCTCGTCACCTTTTTGCAGGTTTTCAACCATGGTCTTATGTTCCTTGGCTTTCTTTTGTTGTGGACGAATCAACAGGAAATAAAAGATAACGAACAGGATAATCAAGGGTAGGAAGGACATAATTGGATTGCCCGGAGCTGCCCCGGCTGTTTGTGCCATTGCATCACTGATAAAAAAACTCATAACTTTTCCTAATTTATTGGCTGATTGGATGATGAACCGACAGTATGCCGGTTCAGGGCCTAAAACGGCGCGTATTATGGCATAGCGAAGGATTCATATAAAAGCTTAATTCCCGCTGTAGCCTGAATCAGGCAAACAACGAGGCATCAAGCAATTTCGGTTGTGCATCAGAGATGGGGACGAAATCCATTTGATCAAGGATATCTTTTTGAATATCGATGCCAGGTGCAACCGCTTCGATATGTAAACCCTGTGCAGTGAGCCTGAAAACTGCGCGTTCCGTCACGTAGAAAATCTTCTGTCCGGTCTGCAGCGAGCGTTGTCCATTAAACGTCAGGTGCTGCACCTGGCTGACAAATTTTTTCACCGGTCCATTTGCGACCACTTTCAGACCCTCGTCGAGCAACTCCACCTGTTGCCTGCCGGAGGTGAAGGTACCCATGAAATACACTTCGCGCGCATTCTGGCTGATGTTGATAAAACCACCCGCACCCGCGGTGCGACTGCCAAAGCGACTGACATTGACATTGCCCTGAATATCAACTTCCGCCATGCCGAGGAAAGCCTGGTCCAGACCGCCACCATCGTAGAAATCAAACTGCGCAGGTTGATCGATGATGGCTTCGGCATTCGCAGTCGCACCAAAGCTCAAACCGCTGGAGGGTATGCCGCCGATGCCACCGGGTTCCACAGTCAGCGTGAAGTCATCAATAATGCCTTTCTCACTGGCGGCCTGTGCCACCGCTTCGGGCATACCTATGCCCAGGTTGACTATACTGCCAGGCTTCAAATACTGTGCTGCGATGCGCCCGAGGATCAGGCGAATATCCTTTTCATACTGCACAGATTCACGCGAGATGGTGACTTCACCACTGTAGGCCGGGTTATATTGCTCGCCAAAGGTTTGCATATGATTTTGTGGTTCTGCGATCACCACCGCGTCGACCAGAATCCCGGGCAGTTTCACCATCTGCGGTGAGAGACGATGGCGTTCGGTCACACGCTCCACCTGAACCAGCACCTTGCCCCCACTGTTATGCACCGCCTGCGCAATGGAGAGTGCTTCCAGTGTCAGTGCTTCATGTTCCATCGTGATATTGCCATGACGATCTGCGGTGGTGCCGCGCAACAATGCGATATGAATCGGGAAGGCGTGATAGAAAAGATATTCCTCGCCAGCGATCTGCATCAATTCAACGACATCCTCAACCGCTGCGGCATTCAACTTACCGCCATCAATACGCGGGTCGACAAAGGTGTGTAAACCCACATGCGTCAGGGTGCCCGGCTTGCCGGCGGCGATATCCCGATATAGATGCGAGATCACACCCTGTGGCAGATTGTACGCCTCCAGCGCATTCTCATAGGCCAGCGCACCCAGCTTGGGCACTAACCCCCAATGGCCCCCAAGTATGCGTTTAACCATGCCTTTTTCACCCAGGTGATTGAGTCCCCTGTCCTTTCCATCGCCCTGTCCGGCGGCATATACCAGGGTTAAATTTTTCGGCTGGGCGGTAGATTTAAAGCGTTCCTGAAGCGCAATGAGCAACTGTTCCGGCACACCAGTGCCAACAAAACCACCGGTGGCAATCGTATCACCATCGCGGATTAACAGGGCTGCCTGTTCAGCAGTGATCAACTTATCGGACTGAGCCATGGGCACTTATGTCTCGTTGTTATAAAGCCGGTAAAACTCTCTGGAAAATTCTTCAAAGCGGTTCTGTTCAATTGCCTGGCGAATTTTCTTCATTAAATCCTGAAAATAATACAGATTATGAATCGTATTCAAACGTGCCCCCAGTATCTCCTGGCATTTATCCAGATGACGTAGATAAGCTCGCGAGTAATTCTGGCAGGTATAGCAGCCGCATTGATCGTCCAGCGGGCGCGTATCGGTGGCAAAACGGCTGTTGCGAATTTTAATGATGCCGTTATGGGTGTAGAGAAAACCGGTACGCGCATTACGCGTAGGAATCACGCAATCAAACATGTCGATGCCGCGTCTGACACCTTCGATCAAGTCCTCTGGTTTACCGACCCCCATCAGGTATCTGGGCTTATCTTCCGGCATACGTGGGGTACAGATATCCAGCATATGATTACGTTCATCCGCTGGCTCACCCACCGACAGACCGCCGATGGCATAGCCATCAAATCCTATAGAGACCAGCTTGTTAATCGATTTCTTACGTAGCTCCTCGTACATGCCGCCCTGCACAATTCCAAACAGCGCCGACGGGTTTCCGGCATGCGCATTCTTGCTGCGTTCAGCCCAGCGCAGCGACAACTCCATTGAAGCACTGGCCTGGTCAAAGGTAGCTGGATAAGGCGTGCATTCATCGAAGATCATGACGATATCTGAACCCAGCGCTCGCTGAACCTGCATCGACTTTTCAGGGCTAAGTTCTACCTTGGCACCATCAACCGGCGAGTTAAACGTGACCCCCTGTTCGGTGATTTTTCGCATCTGCGCCAGACTAAACACCTGGAATCCACCCGAATCAGTCAGAATCGGACCCGGCCAGTTCATAAAGTCATGCAGGTCTCCATGCTGCTGGATGATGTCAGTGCCTGGTCGCAGCATCAGGTGAAAGGTATTCCCCAGAATAATCTGTGCACCTATGCCCTGCAGCTCTTCGGGCGTCATCGCCTTTACCGTGCCATAGGTACCCACCGGCATAAACGCAGGGGTATCAACCTGGCCTCGGGCAAAATTGAGCTGGCCTCGACGAGCCTGCTGGTCGGTGTTGAGTAACTGGAATTTCATGGGCGAGGCTATTTGGCTATAGGGTTAGGGGTATATTAAGCATCTCGACTATAAATTAAAGCCGATTTTTAATCAGCATGGCGTCGCCATAGCTAAAAAAACGATATTCAGAAGCAACCGCGTGCTGATAAGCCTGCATCATAAAATCCTTACCGGCAAAAGCACATACCAGCATCAACAAGGTGGAGCGCGGTAAATGAAAATTGGTAATCATTGCATCTACTACACGGAAGCGGTATCCAGGGGTAATAAATAGTTGGGTATCACCAGCATAGGGTTTGAGTTCACCTTCAGCAGCCGCACTTTCCAGGCTGCGCACTACGGTAGTCCCTACCGCTATCACTCTGCCACCTATTTCTCGAGTGTGCTGAATCTGCTGGCAAACCTGCTCACTCACCTGCACCGACTCGGCGTGCATGACATGCTCTGAAACCTCGTCCACACGCATCGGCTGGAAGGTCCCAGCGCCCACATGCAGCGTTACATAGGCCGTATTAATACCCTGCTGCTGTATCGCATCCAGCATTGATTGATCGAAGTGAAGTCCAGCGGTCGGGGCTGCGACAGCACCTATATTGCGAGAGTAAACGGTCTGGTACCGATCTCGATCGCTGGCATTATCGGCACGCTCTATATAAGGAGGTAGCGGCATATGTCCATATTGCTGCAGTAACTCCAGCCAGTTACCTGTTTGTGTGAGTTTAAGGTGGAACAGATCCTGCTGGCGACCTGTTACCTGACAGGCTATTGCCTGCTCCAGCTGCAGCAGCGTACCGGCGCGCGGTGATTTACTGCTGCGTACATGCGCCAGCACTTCGCTCTCATTGACGATACGTTCAACCAGTACTTCAACCTTGCCACCTGTTTCCTTTTGACCGAACAGGCGCGCGGGAAAAACACGGGTATCGTTAAAGACGAGTAAATCTTGCGGCTGCAGAAATGTTAACAGGCTGGAAAACAGATCATCGCTGATTTCTGATTGTTGAGCATCAAGCACCAGCAATCGTGAAGCGGTTCTTTGCTGCAGTGGTTTTTGAGCGATCAGCTGTTCGGGTAAATCGTAATCAAAATCTGAGGCTTTCATGAATCGGCAGGTTTTGGCTGGTGGAAAATTAACGGGGCGCAATCATACTGGGCTTATAAACTCCTGCCAAATAGAGTTTGCCGTGAATAACTGACAATATCTGTATAAATTTCTGCGGTTAGTGCTACCACTGTTGAGCATTATCCATTAAAATCCCCGCCTTATTGCCGGGGTGGCGGAACTGGTAGACGCGGCGGATTCAAAATCCGCTGGTGGTAACATCTTGGGGGTTCGAGTCCCCCCCCCGGTACCAAAACAGGCTTTTTTTCCAGTCGCCTGTTGTGTTTCAATAGTCATGTATCAAACACTCATAGTAATTGAACCTCACTTTAGAAGAGAAGCTTATGAAACGCCTTACACCTATAATAATTATCTGCGTCACCATGCTCACCTATTCGAATACTCAGGCTCAGGTGCCCGGCTACGGTTACGCCCAGCCCTATAACCCTTACCCAAATTATGCACAGCAAACACCCGCCCAGTTACTGGAAATGGGTATACGGGTATTACAGAACTACCTGAACAGTGGCGAATTCGACAATCCGGAAAAAGTACTTAACTTCCTGGATAGCCAGATGTCACAGTTTTTTGATTTTGAGCAAATGGCCGAATGGGCTTCAGGTTATCATTACAACCGCATGAATTCCGCGCAGAAATATATCTTTCAGTCCAACCTGAAAAAAATGTTTTTTGCAGCATTCGCCCGCATCATCACTGCCTACGGCGACGCACAACCCCGGGTTGAATTTCTTCCACCCAGAAGAATGGGCTATAACGAAGTTATAGTGACTGCACGTGTCATTCCTTCCAACAGTTACCCGATTCGTATCGATTTTCGCTTTATGCAGGGACCTGGTGGCTGGAAGGTGTTTGATGTAGGCACCAATGGCAACAGTGCTGTCGCTTATTACCGCGCCTATTTCAACAACCTGATCCGCAGTCGCGGTTTCAATTCTTTACTCCAACAGTAATCAACGGATTTCCATGGACACGCACCGCCTGCTTACCAAGCTCAGTCAGCGCATACTAATCCAGTTTGCGCTGGTTGTGGTGATTTCGATCATCGCTATTGCTACCAACTATTCGTTTCTGCACCATTTTTATCTGGAAAACCAGCAGACCAATACAGGAATTATCATTAATAGCGTGATCGCCGGCATTTTTGCGCTGGGCATTATTAATCTGCTGTTGCTGTTATTGCGCTATCGACGTGAAGAAAGCGCGCTGAGCGGTTTTGTAGAAAATGTTGAAGCGATCAGGGAAGATCCCACAGAAAACCTGAATGCGCACAGTTTGATTGTCAAGCGTTATGCCACTATGAGAACCATTAACGCGGCACATGGCGAAATCAACCATAATGCGCTGGCTGCGATGTTAACTGCCGACGAAGGCACCCGCCTTGGTGTCGTGCGTTTCATCAATAACATCCTGATCCTGACCGGGGTATTCGGCACCATCGTATCCTTATCTATCGCGTTGATTGGTGCTTCCAACCTGATAGAAACCGCTTCCACAGGTCTCGATGGTATGGGGCTGGTTATTCATGGGATGTCGACAGCACTATCCACCACGATTACTGCAATCGTCAGCTATGTCATATTTGGTTATTTCTATCTGCGTGTTAAGGATGTACAAACCCATTTACTGAGCGGGATTGAACACCTGACTTCCGTTTACCTGATCCCTCGCTTCGTTAAACGCGGGGAAGATATCATCAACCAGATGAGTGGCCTGATCAAAGGCATTATCCGCGCCACCGAAAAAATGAATGAAACGCAGGAAATCTATCACTCATCCGCTACCACCCTGCTGGCTTCAATCAATAGCAATAAACAGCAGATGAATAAGCTCAGTGATGATATTGTCAGTATCAAGAAATTGCTGCGTGATGGTTTCCGCCTGCCACCACCACCGCCTGGTCAGGATTGAGCCCAGCTAGACAATGAGTAATTTCCCAACCATTGGCCCTCACTCATTAGAAGCCGATAACGAAGGGTCTTTCTGGCCATCTTTTACCGACATCATGATGGTGGTGGTAATGATCTTCCTGCTGGCAACCAGCCTGCTCATCGTGCGCAACTGGCAACTGGTCGCCGAGCTTCAGCAAAGTATAGAAGCCGAAAAACTCGCTTCGGAAATGATCGAATCCACCTCGCAGGAAAACGCAACGCTGGAAGAACGCCTGATCAATGCGGAGCAGCTAAACTCTATCCTGCGCTTACGCATACTGGAAAAGGAAGAACTGCTGGCCAAGGCCAAACAGCGTGACGAACAGCGTTTACTGGCCATCAATGAACTGGAAAATGATAAATTACAACTGAATCAGACGATTCAGAGTTCGCGCGATGAACTGGCAGATGCGCGCCAGAAAATTAATGAAATCAGTGCAGAGTCTGAAGAGTTTGCCCAGCAACTGGCGGAACTTAGACTGCAGCTTGAACAGCAGAAACAGCAGGCTGCAGCCGCACAACAGGAGCTGGAATTTGCCAATGCCGAAATAGCGGCGCTGAATGCGAGTGCCGAACAGCAGCGTCTCAGTATCGACATGCTGGAAAAAGAAAAAATCGAATACAACCGGCAGCTACTCAGCCTCAAAGGCGAGTATGATGTCGTCAAATCCAAATATGACCAGCTGATTAAACCCGCACGAAGTGCCAAGGGTAAGTACGTTGCCGAAGTTTATTATGTTAAGCAGCAAGGCGGCGAAGTTTACCGGTTTAAAGAGCCTGGCAATAAAAATTATCAGAACCTTTCTTTAGCAGAAGTTGAAAGCAGGCTGGACCGACTCAAGCAGGAAAAAGGCCCGGAGCTGTATGTTAAAATCATTATCCCCAAGGATAGTGGCTTGACCTACAACGAAGCCTGGAACTTCATGAAATCCCTGCTGCAGAAATACGATTACTACTACCAGAACAATGAGGTAGAAGAGAACAACCAATAGGGTTTGCAGCTGAAACCGGCTTGCCCTGATACTGGCGAATTCTGTACGATGCTTAACTCAACAGCGTGATGAATTTAATTTCGATCTGGCTAAGGCTTAATTATTCTGCGGAGTATGGATTAATACCCTGCAATTAATTATCCTTGCCCGGTTAAATTTCAATAACGGAGAGGACTCATGAGAAACACCATTAAACATTCACTTTTAACGCTGATTGTCTCAGCGGGACTGACAGGATTTGCACAGGCAGACACCATTAAACTGGGTGTAGCTGGACCACACAGTGGTGATCTTGCTTCCTATGGCATCCCCACGATCAAGGCCGCTGAACTGGTGGTAAAGGATATCAATGCCAAAGGCGGTATTAATGGTATGCAGGTTGAACTGTTAATCGAAGACGATGTATGTAAACCTGAAATCGCCACCAATACGGCCACCAAGCTGGTGTCCGATGGCGTAGATGTGGTCCTCGGGCATATCTGTTCTGGTGCCACCAAAGCAGCCCTGCCTATCTATAAAAATGCCAACATCGTTGTGATGTCCCCTTCTGCTACCAATCCTGCGCTGACCCAGAGCGGCGACTATCCAAACTTCTATCGCACTATTGCGGCGGATGACGCCCAGGCGGCAAAAGAAGTTGAATTTGCGCTGGATACTCTGGGCCTTAAAAAGATCGCAGTTATCCACGACAAGGGTGATTACGGCAAAGGCCTGGCTGAATTTGCCAAAGCCTTCATCGAAAAATCCCCCAAGGGCGAAGTGGTACTTTACGAAGGCGTAACCCCAGGCGCGGTTGATTACTCTGCGGTTGTGCAGAAGATCAAGCGCTCCAAAGCTGATGCCGTGATTTTCGGTGGATATCATCCTGAAGCTTCAAAAATCATTACTCAGATGCGTAAGAAGCGTATCGATATCCCCTTCATCTCTGATGACGGTGTAAAAGATGATACCTTCATTAAGGTAGCCGGCAAATATGCTGAAGGCGTATACGCTACTGGCCCCCAGGATAACTCCAAAAACCCGCTGTCTACCGCGGCGATTGAAGCACACAAGACAGCCTACAAATCAGATCCTGGCGCATTCTATGAAAACGCCTATGCAGCAGCTCTGGCACTTTTAAACGCCATCGATCAGGCTGGCTCCACTGACTATGAAGCGATCAGGACAGCTCTGCAGAAGCATAAAACTGCCACTCCTGTAGGTAACATCAATTTCGATGATCGTGGTGATGCCATCGGTGTCGGATTTGCAATGTATCAGGTTAAAGACGGCAATTACGTAGAAGTGAAATAATATTTCCAAACCAAAGCCCAGCACGATACGTGCTGGGCTTTTTATTGTTCTAAAAGCTTTTCTAAATTCTGGAAGTTCTGATGGAATATTTTATTGAATTAGTATTTAGCGGATTGTCTCGCGGTTCCATCTACGCACTCATCGCCCTGGGTTACACCATGGTATATGGCATTATTGGACTGATTAACTTCGCACACGGCGAAATCTATATGATCGGGGCATTTACAGCCTACATCATTGCTTCTGTTCTTGGCATACTGGGTTTTCCACTACTCGCCATTACCGTTCTAGCCGCCCTCGCTGCAATCATCTGGGCCAGCGCCTATGGTTACACGGTAGAGAAACTGGCTTACAAACCTTTAAGACATGCCCCACGGCTATCCCCCCTGATCAGCGCAATCGGTATGTCCATTTTCCTGCAGAATTATGTACTACTTGCCCAGACCTCTGATTTCCTGGCATTTCCAGAACTTATTCCCGAATTTGAATTCATGGACCCATTCGCGCACATCGTCGGCACCACCGACATGATGATTATCGTCACCGCTGCGATTGTGATGGTCATCCTGACGCTTTTTATTCGTTATTCCCGCCTTGGTAAAGCGATGCGTGCGACTTCTCAGGATCGTACCATGGCCATGCTGGTAGGTATTAACGTGGATAGAATCATCTCTGTCACCTTTATTATCGGTTCTTCACTGGCCGCAATAGGCGGTGTATTAATTGCCTCTCATATTGGGCAGATCAATTTCTTTATCGGTTTTATTGCGGGCATTAAAGCCTTTACCGCTGCGGTACTGGGTGGAATAGGCTCTATTCCCGGTGCCGTACTGGGCGGGCTGGTTCTGGGTCTGACAGAAAGCTTTGCTACCGGCTATGTGTCCAGTGATTATGAAGACGTGTTTGCATTTTCACTGCTGGTTTTAATACTGATCTTTAAACCTTCAGGCTTGCTCGGAAAAGCGGAGATTCAGAAGGTATGATTTCGCTCAAGGAAACCAAACGTTCACTGGCCGTTTCACTCTGGTTTATGTTTCTTACCTTCCCGATCATGGTGATCAGGGTTAACCCTCTGGAAGAGACCATCGAACTACGCTGGCAGAATATGTTGCTGGTTGGCTTTGGAAGTTTCATCCTGTCTATCGCCAGCCGAATTTATTTTGAGCGCCGACACAAACGCCAGGTTTCTCGAACGCTGGAAAAGGCAGAACAACTCAGCATCCTGCAAACCATACAACGCGAAAAACGTTATCTCTACCCCATCGTACTGGCCACCATGGCTTTTGCATTACTTTTTCCACAGATATTTTCAACCTACCAGACCAATGTGATGGTCACCGCGTTGATGTATGTTGTGCTGGGCCTGGGATTAAATATTGTTGTCGGTGTTGCGGGCTTACTCGACCTTGGCTATGTTGCATTCTATGCCGTCGGCGCTTATAGCTATGCTCTGCTAAACCTGCATTTTGACCTTGGCTTCTGGGTAGTATTACCCATAGGGGCCATACTCGGCGCTTTCCTGGGTATTTTGCTGGGCTTCCCTGTATTAAGGCTGCGTGGCGACTACCTTGCGATAGTCACGCTCGGCTTTGGAGAAATCATTCGCCTGATCCTTGAAAACTGGAATGAGTTTTCTCAGGGCCCTAGCGGCATATCCAATATCGACCGTCCTGGCTTTTTTGGTATCGAACTGGACCTGGATCAGTCGATTAGCTATCTCTACTACCTCATGCTCATCATGGTGATCTTCACCATATTCGTCGTCAACCGATTACAGAACTCACGCCTGGGTCGTGCCTGGCTGGCATTACGCGAAGATGAAATTGCCTGTCAGGCCATGGGGATAGATAAAACCCGAACCAAGCTGACAGCCTTTGCTCTGGGCGCAACCTGGGCTGGTATGGTTGGCGTCATCTTCGCTGCGAAGACCACCTTTATTAACCCATCCAGCTTTACCTTTCTGGAGTCTGCAATCATTCTCGCCATCGTTGTTCTGGGGGGTATGGGGTCGATTCTCGGGGTTATTCTGGGTGCCCTATTCCTGATCCTGTTACCCGAATACCTGCGCGCCCTGTCTGATTACCGTATGCTGGCTTTCGGTATTATCATGGTAAGCATGATGGTATTCCGCCCACAGGGCCTGGTCAGCCAGGTACGCCGACATTACCAATACCGGCCGCATAAAGGAGAAAGCCAATGAGCAGGCCTATTCTGGATGTTGAAGGACTAGGTATGAGCTTTGGTGGCATACGTGCAGTAAACGATGTCAACCTGCAGGTCCACAGTGGTGAAATCATCGCCTTGATCGGCCCCAATGGTGCAGGCAAGACCACCTTCTTTAACTGCATCACCGGGATCTACAAGCCGACCCAGGGCAAGGTAAGATTGAATCCCCCAAACGGTAAAAGCTACCTGTTAAATGGTTTAAAACCCAATCAGGTGGCAGAAAAAGGGCTCGCTAGAACGTTCCAGAATATCCGCCTGTTTAACAATATGACGGTACTTGAAAACGTCATGATCGGGCGCCATTGCCGTACCTCCTCGTTTATTCTGGGTGCCATCTTCAGACCACCTTCTACCGTGCGTGAAGAAAAGCAGATTGTCGAATTCAGCTACCAGATGCTACGCAAGCTGGGGCTGGAAAAACATGCCAACGAACTCGCCAGCAACCTGTCTTACGGCGAGCAAAGACGACTCGAAATTGCACGTGCGTTAGCCACTGAACCCGCACTGCTGCTACTGGATGAACCTGCCGCAGGCATGAATCCACAGGAGACCCAGCAGCTTGAGGAACAAATCGTTAAATTGCAGCAGGAGGGACAGGCTATTCTGCTGATCGAGCACGACATGAAGCTGGTTATGAACCTGTCACACCGATTATACGTACTGGATTACGGTAACCTTATTGCCACCGGCTCACCCGAAGAGATTCGCGAAAACCCGGCGGTAATCAAGGCCTACCTGGGAGAAGAAGCCGATGCTTGAACTGCACAAGGTTCATAGTTACTACGGTAATATCTCCGCACTCAAGGGGATTACTCTGAACATTAACGAGGGTGAAATCATCACCCTGATAGGCGCGAATGGTGCGGGTAAAAGTACCACGCTGATGTCAATTTGTGGCATCGTACCCGCGGGTAAAGGTCGCATTACCTTCGAAGGTCAAGCTATTCATAAACTGGCACCCGATCAGATTGTCAGACTGGGTATCAGCCAGGTACCCGAAGGTCGTCACATCTTTCCCCACCTGAGCGTACAGGAAAATCTCGATCTAGGCGCTTTTTTACGCAATGACCATGCTGGTATAAAATCCGACCTGGACTATGTATACGATCTGTTTCCTATTCTATCTCAACGTAGACACCAGTCAGGCGGAAACCTGAGCGGCGGAGAGCAGCAAATGCTCGCGATTTCCCGTGCATTAATGGCAAGACCTCGTATGTTACTGCTGGATGAACCTTCTATGGGGCTGGCACCGCTGATCATCAAGCAGATATTCGATATTATCAAGATGATCAACCAGGAGCAGAACACTACAATCTTCCTGGTCGAACAGAATGCCAACCAGGCATTACAGATCGCGCACAGAGGTTATGTCATCGAAAACGGGATCATTACACTTAGTGACAAAGCAGAAGCGCTGACACAAAATCCAGAGGTACAGAAAGCCTATCTTGGTATTTAACAGGCAGGCATCGCTTTGGCTTAAATTTTAATCAACTCATGCAAAGGGAACATAACGTGAAAAAACTCGGCTTAACCGTGGTGTTTATTGCTATCGCACTGCCAGGCTATTATGCGTACTCCCAATACCAGCAACAGATCGCCCTGCAACAGGCAGTAGAACGACTTCAGCAGGAACAACAGGAACTGCAGAAAGCTCAGCAAAGTAACAGTATTACAGAATTAAACCGCTTCATTAAAGACCATCCCCAGTCGGACTGGATAGAAAGAGCGATCTACGAAAGAGACAAACTGGCCTATCATCAGGCGATAGAAACCAACCAGGTCAAGGCGCTGGAAGCATTTATTGCAGAGTATTCCGACAGCCAGTGGTTACCCCAGGCCAGCAACCGCCTGCAACGTCTTAAGCAGGAGCAGAAGCTGCTGGCAGAAATGGAACTCAAACAACAGCAACTCGATATTCAACGACAACAGATTGCCAAACAGCAACAGCAACAACAGGCGGAAGCCCAGCAGCAAGCCGAAGAGATGCAGGCACCCAAACAGATATCAACAGGCTTAAGCGGCAGAGACCGCGTAGCGCGTGCTCTGGCTATATACGAAAAACAACGCCAGCAACAGCAACAGGTGAACAACGAGCAGCTAAAACAGCAACAGAAAGATGAAAAACTTCAGCAGAAATGTATCCGGGTAAAAGACCAGATTACACAATATGAACAGAGAGTACGCTGGTATGATCTGGACAAAAACGGAAAGCGCATCTATCTCAGCAAACAGGAAGTAGCGCAAAAAAAGCAGCAACTGCAGCAGCAGTACCAGGAATATTGCCAATAACGCGATAAAGGCATGATTTAAGCAACTAGTCTTTGTATAATCCCGCCTCGATAAAGTCCCCGTGGCACAATAGGATAGCGCGGCTCCCTCCTAAGGAGCAGGTTAGAGGTTCGAACCCTCTCGGGGACGCCATAACCAAATGCAGGGCCTCGTGCCCTGTTTTTGTTTATGGTTTCTATGAGACTGTGGTGACAACCTCCGGTTCGACAAAATCGCCTGGAGCGCTGTTTTTCAGAGCCGGAAAATGACATTGGGGTTAAACAGATTTCTCGCATCCAGCGATTGCTTGATTTTAAGCATAAGATCTCGTTCAACCTCACTACGTAACGCATCGGCCAGGTAGATTTTGGATCGACCCAATCCGTGCTCGGCTGCAAAACTACCGCCTTTTTCACTTGCCAGTCGCCCAATCTCTAACGAAAACTGCTCAGCATATTGAGCCAGGCTCTGTTTTGACTCGGGCGCACTGAGGTTAAAGTGCACATTGCCATCACCCAGATGCCCGAACGCATTGACGCGGACGCCCGGTAGAATTGAGCTGCAAAGCTTTTCCGCCTCATCAATAAACTCAGCAAGACTGGCGGGAGGTACTGAGATATCGTGTTTCAGTTGCTCTCCTTCCAGTCTTTGTCCTTCAGGTTGTTCTTCACGTAGACGCCACAATTCGCTGCGCTGGGCTTCCGACATAGCAATGGTTCCATCTATCACCATCTCCTTTTGCATCGAGTCGGTCAGGATGCTATCCAGAATGGCTTCAAGATCCACCATTCTTGAACTGGCGGAAACCTCCACCAGTAAATACCAGGGGGCTCTTTCGCTTAACGGGAAGCTTAGCCCGTTAACATGTTGCAATGCGAGTGACAGGCCAAAGTCTGAAAAAAACTCCAGTCCATTAGCAAACTCGCTGGCCTCTGCTCTTACCAGTGCCCCCAGTTCTAGCAGTTCGCTTAAACCGCTTACCGCCAATAATGCGGTAGCGCTTTTTCTGGCAGCAGGAAATAGTCGTAGTACCGCTCTGGTGACTATACCCAGAGTGCCTTCAGCACCGCAGAACAGCTTACGTAATTGATACCCAGCATTATCTTTCTGTACCGCACGCATACCGTTCCAGATCTTTCCATCCGCAAGCACCACCTCCAGACCCAACACCAGATCCTGCATCATTCCATAACGAAAAGCGTGACTGCCACCCGCGTTGGTACTGATCAGGCCGCCGACCTGTGCCGAACCCTCAGCACCCAGATGCATTGGAAACATGAATCCAGTTGACGATAGCGAGTCATGCAGGGACTCAAGCACTACACCAGCCGCCACTTCGACTGTACCCGCAGTCACATCAATATCACCGATACTGGTCATGCGTTCTAACGAGAGAATCACGGCTGATTCTGAATCGCTCACGGCGCCACCACATAAGCTGGTATTTCCGCCCTGTGCAACAACGGGCACATCGTTTTCATGGCAGGCCTGAATAACCTTTGAAACCTGCTCAGTCGACGCTGGACGCGCCACACCACGAGCTGGTACGCCATAGCGATTTAACCAGTCTCGGTAATAGCGATCAGTGAGTTCCTGCGCTAACCAGCCGGTGTCTCCCAGAATTTCTGCCAGTTTGTGTTCTAGAGCTCCCATATTCAATCCAGATTTCAATTGTCATCGCGACATAGTAACAGAGTAAAGATCAACTCAATCAACAAGAACTCATGATACAAAGCGCAAGCTTTGCGATCATAGCGGTCATTGTTTTTAACCGGCCGCAGATACCCGTCGCCGGTTAGTGTAAAGCGGCTATAGTTCAAAGCCACCTGGTTTAAAATGCAGACAATAAAAAACCCGCTATCAGAATCTAGCGGGCTAAAAATACAACTTTATATTGAGGGTATTTAAAGAATAGACCATATTTGGAAATTTAATGTGATATTACTCCCAAAGTCACATGCCTGAGATATTTCCCCGCTAATGTATCTCCCGCATCTATTAACACTAAACTTGGAGGAGATTTAACAATACAACCCATCTTATTATCAATATTCAACACCCTGAAAGTATGACACTGGAAGGCAATCAGGGTGATGCAACCTGGTTATTCAATATCAGTGATGGCGTCACACCTCCCTGTGTTAAGCAGCATAGGGATGAATATGAAGAAGAACAGAGACAGGGTCGTTTTGAGGTAAAAACCTGCAGCAAGGAAAACAGCAGTAACTTCGTTAAAAAGCTGATTAAAGCGGCTCGCTAAAACAACAAAAGCCCGCAGCCACAGTCTGCGGGCTTTTTGTAATGCGATGAAGCGCTATAAATAGCACCTGTTTTTGATCAAAAAGCAGGCGCTTTTTTATAACATCAAGGCTAGATGCTGTAACCCACCTCATCATGAGAGACCAGGTCTAAGCCTTCGGTCTCTTCCTCTTCGCTTACCCTTAAGGCAACGAAGCTGCCAACCAGTTTCAGAATAATATAGGTTGCGATAGCGGTCCAGGCTGCAACTGCAACGATACCGATCAGCTGTGTCATAACCTGAGAACCGATAGTCATACCGTCAGCAAGTCCCGATCCGCCAAACTGTGCTGCAACGAAAATACCGGCAAAGAAGGTACCCAGCATCCCGCCCACGCCATGCACTGGGAATACATCCAGCGAATCATCGATACGTAAACGCTGTTTCAGATACATGGTTGCGGTAAAGCACACGATACCTGCCGTTAACCCGATAAACATTGCAGCCATAGGCCCAACATAACCAGAAGCAGGGGTAATGGTGCCCAGACCAGCCACCATGCCGGTTACTATGCCCAGAGCAGAAGGTTTACCAAACTTGAACCATTCAATCATCATCCAGGTGAATGCGCCCATTGCTGCGGAGATATGGGTAACCAGCATCGCCATACCTGCATCACCATTCGCGGCCACCGCACTGCCAGCATTAAAACCGAACCAGCCCACCCACAGCATGCCAGCACCAGTCGCCGTCATGGTCAGGTTGTGCGGCGTCATTTGATGCGTCAGAAACCCCTTACGATTGCCCAGCACCATAGCCGCTACCAGCGCGCCTACACCGGCGGTAATATGAACGACTGTGCCTCCGGCAAAATCGAGTAAGCCCAGTTGTGCGAGCCAGCCACCGCCCCATACCCAGTGACAAACCGGCAAATAAACGATCAGGAACCAGAACACGCTAAACAGCAGCATTGCAGAAAATCGCATGCGTTCCGCAAAGCCACCCACGATAAGTGCTGGGGTGATAATCGCAAAGGTCATCTGGAACATAACGAAGACGGTATCGGGGATACTGCCATTGACGGAACCCCGGGTGACTTCAGACAGGAAAAAATTGCCCGTCCCACCGATCCAGGCATTCAGCGACCCTCCATCCGAGAATGCCAGACTATAACCTGCGACAACCCACAGGATAGTTACGATGCAGGTGATCGCAAAACATTGCATGAGTACCGATAATACATTTTTGGTGCGTACCAGACCGCCATAAAAAAGCGCCAGCCCAGGTAACGTCATAAAAAGTACTAAAGCGGTTGAGGTCAGAATCCAGGCTGTATTGCCGGTATCGGTGCTATCGGCCGCAAAACTGGATTGCGGCAGCAACAGTAACAACATTAATGAGATATAAAACTTCATCTGCCACTGTTCTCCTATAAAGCAGTAGAGCCAGATTCGCCGGTACGGATGCGAATGACGTTTTCCAGAGGGGTAATAAAAATCTTTCCATCACCAATCTTGCCGGTGTTGGCAGCGTTTGAAATCGCTTCTATGATTTGATCAACCATCTCATCATCGGTAGCAATCTCCAGTTTCACCTTGGGAATATATTCAACCTGATATTCAGCGCCTCGATATAATTCTGTATGGCCTTTCTGGCGGCCAAACCCTTTGACTTCGCCGACGGTTAAGCCCTGGATACCGATCTCGGCCAGTGCTGAGCGCACATCGTCTAATTTAAAGGGTTTAATAATTGCAGTGATAATTTTCATAGAACCTCCTGAGAAAGTGTGCGCGACATTGTAAAAGGTCTCACACAAATGGAGCAAGGGCCTGATTTTCTGCACCAAATAGATGCAAATCTGTGTTTATCAGGCAAAAACTTGCATTTAATTATTTTTTGTTGAACACAGCCATGGATTCTACATGGGCTGTCTGCGGAAACATATCCATCACGCCAAGATAATCCAGATCATAACCCGCATCACATAAAATGCGTGCGTCTCGTACCAGGCTGGAAGGCTGACAGGATACATAGACGATCGTTTTAGCCTGCATAGCGCTCAAATGTTCAACCATTTCAAAAGCACCAGATCTGGGCGGATCCAGCAGGATTTTATCGAACTTTTGCTTCATCCAGGGCGCTGATGCATCAATCTTGGTCAAATCTGACACATAGTACGCCGTATTCTCAAGGCCATGTTCCAGAGCGTTTTCGCGCGCTCGTAACACCATTGCCTCATCCCCTTCTACACCGATAACCTGGCTCGCCAGCCTCGCCATGGGTAAAGTGAAATTACCCAGGCCACAGAACAGGTCCAGCACGCGATCTTCCGGCTGCAGGTTGAGAAACTGCAATGCCTGTTGCACCATTTGCTGATTGATATCCGCATTTACCTGTGTGAAATCACCCGGTTTGAAGCGTATCGATAGGTCAGCATCGCGCAATGGTTTGAAACGCAGAACCTGCTGTTCGGGATAAAGCGGAATCACTGAATCAGCAGCTCCGGGTTGCAGCTGGATCCAGAAATCATTATCCCTTGCAAACTGGGTCAACTGCTGCAGGTCAGTATCGGATAAGGGTTTCAGGTGTCGCAGCACCAGCATGCAATGCTCGTCGTCGGCTGCCACCTCAATCTGCGGAATGGTTTCGCGAGCCTGTAGACCGGATATCAAATCCATCAATAAGGGTAACTGCTGGCCAACCTGCTCCAGCAGAATGGGGCATTGCTGCATGTCGGCAAGATAAGGTTTATTGCGTTCACGAAAGCCAATCAACAGGCGTTGCTTTTTGATTACATACTTGACCCCGAGGCGGGCCTTACGACGATATCCCCAGGGCACCGTAGTGAGCGGAGGCAACCACTGACCGACCTGGATGCCTGCATGTTCTATCATTTCCCGCAAGGATTGCTGCTTGAGCTTAAGCTGAGTTTGTGAGCTCACGTGTTGCATGCTGCAACCGCCGCACACCGAAAAATTGGGGCAGTGTGGTTGAATCCGGTCAGGTGATGCAGAAATCACCTCCACGACGCTGGCCTCAGAGTATTTTCTGGTGGTTTTGTTAATCTGTATTCTGACCACTTCACCCGGCAGGGCTGCAAATACAAATACAATCTTCCCGTTATGATGGCAGATGCCTCGGCCTTCATGTGACAGACCTTCAATAGTAACTTCAAACGGTTCAGGCAGTTGCCGCTGGCGATTTCTTCTGGACATGGTAAGTAGTTGTTGAATTAATAGTCGATCCAGTTTTTTTCAAACTCGATCAGGTGAGATGATTCTGATTGTATCAGTGCAGAACGGATTGTTTTACATCGTTCAGTGTATTGCAGCGGGGTGAGATTACCGCGGTTTCGTTCCCAGTTCAGATATAGCAGATAGATATTAAGTACCCTGCATTCGCCGAGCTGGTTCAACATTTTGATATCGACCCCAGTGCTGGATGTCGAAACACTGTGCGTATCAGCATGGAGGCTTCCGGGAAAACCGCATAGCTTCGCTATCGCATTCAATCCAGCCTCTTTAGGATCACTGTCAGCAGCTAATACCTCTCGCAAATCGGTATGTCGCTGATGGCTGCGCTGAAGATAGTTATTCTCCTTAAACTGGGGTTCCTTATCCCCCATTTCCCAGTAACGCGTGGCGTTCACGCTATACAGCAATGAGCGATAATGCAGCACAGGCTTTTCAAATTCAGTTCCACCCCAGGAAACCAGCCTAGGCGTGAAACGTTCGATACCATCATAAAAGCGCTGTAGTAAATCCTGTTCGCTGGTCTGCACATCACCAAGCGACCAGACCTTGAAACGCTCCGCATTAGACCACACCGCGGAGATCGTTACGATTTTCTGTAAATGGACAGGGAATGTCTCGCTGCAAAAAGCCTGTCTACGTTTGTGCAGCACCGCGCGAGCTACATCATCATCGGACAGTCCATGTAGGTCATACAGCCTTCTTGCCCCGTCGATATCGGGCACGGTCTGTAGCGCAAAAACCAGAACGTTCATCAAATGCTATCACCTGCTCAGGCAGGAAAAACATCGGTTGAGAGATAGCGGTCACCTCTATCGCAGACAATACTGACAATAGTCGCATTCTCTAATGTCTGCGACAGGCGCAGCGCAACAGCGGCAGCACCTCCTGAGGAAATGCCGCAGAAGATACCTTCCTTGGCAGCCAGGTCCCGCGTAGTTTGCTCCGCTTCCTGCTGCGTGACGTCCAGAATCTGATCTATGTTACTGGGGTCATATATCTTCGGTAGATACTCTTCAGGCCAGCGTCTGATGCCTGCAATGACAGCACCCTCTGCCGGATGAACACCTATAACCTGGATTTCTGGATTGACTTCCTTAAAGTACCTGGCACAGCCCACAATGGTTCCGGTAGTGCCCATGGAGCTGACAAAATGTGTGATACCCTGCCCGGTTTGCTGCCAGATCTCAGGCGCGGTATTTTCATAGTGCGCGAGAGGATTATCCTGATTAGCAAACTGATCCAGCACCTTGCCCTTACCCTGCTGTTGCATCTCCAGTGCGAGATCGCGTGCAACCATCATATCGTCCGCCAGTATCAATTCAGCACCATAGGCTTTCATCACCGCCCTGCGCTCCAGGCTCATGTTAGAAGGCATGATAATGATCATGCGATAGCCCTTGATCGCAGCCGCCATAGCCAGCGCTATACCGGTATTACCACTGGTAGCCTCGATCAAGGTGTCACCCGGCTTGATTTCACCGCGCAGCTCGGCCTGCTTGATCATGCTTAGCGCCGGGCGGTCTTTCACAGACCCCGCAGGGTTATTGCCTTCAAGTTTCAGCATGATTTTGTTGGTTGAATTTTCAGCACCTAAACGCTGCAATGTTACCAATGGGGTATTTCCGATATAATCTTCGAGTTTCATGGGTTTAAACAATAATAATTTGATGCGTAGTTTACTCGATTCAATCGGCTTAAACTATCGCTATACAGTTTTGATTAAGGGGTTTAAGTTGAGAATACCAGCTTTTTTAGGACTAGCATGGCTATATATCCTGCCCGCTTACGGGAGCGATTCAACCACCATAGACTACGACGCAGGCAGCGACTTTTTTGGTGAAGCTCCCGTGGTATTAACAGTATCCAGAATGCACAAGCCACTTGATGAATCACCCGCTTCGGTAAGTATCATTGACCGCCAGATGATTCGCGACTCAGGTGCGCGTCAGGTCGCTGATATCTTTCGTATGGTGCCCGGATTTATTGTCGGCTACTACACCGGAAATCAACCTTTGGTTTCTTATCAGGGATTAGGTTCGCTTTATCAACGCCAGATGCAGGTGCTCATTGACGGCCGCTCGGTATTTATACCTTCATTTGGCGGCATACCCTGGAGCAACCTGCCTTTACTGCTAGAAGACATTGAACGGGTAGAAATTACCCGAGGCCCGAACGCGGTCACTTATGGCGCCAATGCCTTCCTGGCCACCATCAATATCATAACTCGCCATGCCGCCGAGGATGCAGGTAGCGAAATCATCATGACACAGGGATTTGGAAAGGATAACTCGGTAAACGATTTTTATGCGCGCTATGGGAACAACTATGGAGACCTGGACTGGCGTATCACTGCGGGGCGTGAGCAGGATGATGGCTATGAAAACATCAATGATTCTCGCAGCGTGGAAAAAATCAATATCCGCACTGATTTCCTGTCTGAGTATAACCAGTTCTGGACCATCCAGGCTGGTTTGAACCAGAGCACGGTAGGGAGAGGCGACGGAGATGTAACCAACACGATTCGAGATGAAGAAACCAGCAACAGCTATCAGAATTTAAAATGGGAAATGGTTCAGGACAGCAGCAGTACCGTGGCGGCCATCACGCATACGCGCCAGGTTGTGAACGATAAATACCCGACCGCGCCACTGAATGACTTTATCGCCGATCTAACCATCGGCACCAGTTATGAAAGCTATGCCCCATTCATACGATCAAGCGCGCCCTTTTATTTCACAGTTGATTTCGACCGCAGATCGGATCGCCTTGATTTCGAGCTATACCAGACGCGTAAAGTGAGCCCTAGCACCCAATGGGTCTATGGCATGAGTTTACGCCAGGATGAAGTGGTATCGATACATTTATTCAATGACGACTCAACCCACCGTGTGGATACCCAGCGTTTATTCAGTAGTGTCGAATGGAAATCGAACAATGGCTACATCCTGGACCTGGGCGTCATGCTGGAGGACTCAAGCTATACCGATACTGAAACCTCCTACCGTATTTCGGCATTGAAAAAGGCAGGTCAACATACGCTAAGACTGGTCACATCAACTGCAAACCGAAATCCAATACTGTACGAGTTGCTTGGGAGCACCCAATATGAAGTCTATATCCCGCCGCTATCCGCATCTTTACCGATAGTAGACTGGCGCGCGAGCGGCAATGTTGACCCGGAGACGATTAAATCGACGGAGATAGGTATCTTTAGCGAGTATCTCAACCAGCAACTGACAACGGACATAAAATTTTTCCACTACAAAGTCTCTGATCAAATCGACGAGCAGTATACCGAATTCACTCCAGATCCAGTCACCGGTACTAATCAAATCATTGGTGATTTTATAAATGCGGGCAGTACGGTTGTTCGAGGAATAGACCTGTCGCTAAATTTTAGTCCAGAACAAAAAGACTATCGAATATTTGGCGGCTCCAGCTATGTACAGGTTAAGGAAAGTTTCGACGATTATAAAGATTCCTATCCCGAGCTCACCTATTATATTGGCGGACACTATAATCTCGCCGATCGTCAACAGATATCAGGGGTGCTTTATTTTGTAGACAGTTTTTCCTGGACCGATTCAAACAGAACCATGGATGCTTACCGAAAGCTGGATCTACGGTACCAGTACACAATTGATCAGCGACATGACCTGAATCTGGAATTAATTGGCCGAGATCTTTACGAAACCTATACAGACTACAGCCCGTTTAGGTCCCACAGTGAATCATACCTGCTAAGGATATCGGGGAGATTTTAAACAAAATTTATGCAAGGACTATCCCAACAACTCAGGAAGTTATTTAGCTGGCTTTCGCTTATCTGGACCTGCCTGTTATCATTTTCAGTTGCTGCTGCGGATGAATCTATTCTTATTATCAAAAGCCATGAAAATCAATTTTATAACCAAAGCATAGAAAAGCTGATTAACAAAACTGAACGCAAGGTCAAGTTCAATATCGTTACTGCCCGGGCCTACGAAAAGAACCATCAAGATTATAATCCTGACATCATCATCACTTTAGGTACCAAAGCAGCAGAGCTAACCAATGAAATTGAAAAGGATGTTCCATTCATACATAGTTACATTACTGAATTTCAGTTAAACCATCATGATCGTAAAGGTCGGCACTATAGTGTGCTGCTGGATCAACCTTTTGAAAGATACCTGAGATTTATTCAGTTGCTTCTACCCGTTGATAAGGTAGGTATTTTTAAAACCGAAAATAATAAATTCAGTTTGCAGACTATTCAACGCGCAGAAAAAACTACGGGGCTGAAGGTCGATCAATACATACTCAATCCCGAAGACAACCCCATAACCCGAGTGCGTAATATTCTGCAAATCGACGATGTATTGCTCAGCCTTCCAGAACCAGCCATTTACAATCACCAAACGCTGAAAGGAATACTGTTATCTTCCTATAGACTAAACAAGCCTGTAGTGAGCTATTCTCCTGCACATGTAAAATCAGGTGCCCTGGCCGCCATCTATATTTCACCGGCGCAGATTGGTGAACAGTTAGCTGGCACATTAAACCAACTATTATCAGGTTCGTTAGGAAAACAGGATCAGGAATTTTACGCTGAAGGATTCCAGATCAAAATTAACCGGCAGGTTGCTTACTCACTTCAAATCGCACTGCCCTCGGATCAACTGATCATGCAACAACTCAAATCAGGTGAATCGCAGTGAGACGTCACAGCATCAAACTACAGATCCTGATGATCATGATGATCCCGGTATTTATGATTGCCGTGATACTCACCTATATTCACGTTAACAACAGTATTACCCAGGCGGGGAAAATATTACAGAGCAAAGGCGAGATCATTGCCAAACAAATCGCTGGAGCATCGGAATTTGATCTTTTTTCCGGTAACTATGAGCACATTCAATATCTATTAAATCGCTCTGTGAATACCAATGATATTGTTTTTACTGCGGTGTACGACAGTAAAGGCGATGAAATCGCTCAGGTAAGTTCTAAAGAATATTCCGCCGCTGACAGCTCTCAATACCTGTATTACCGTTACCCAATTCAAACCCAGAACCTTGAAGGCGCTGATGTTTTTAGCACACAGATTAACTCCTCTCTGGATAGCTTTCGAAATCTGGGCTGGGTGCATTTGTATATCTCACGACAGCGGCTGCATGAAAGCAAAATAGCAATCTATAAGGAAGCGCTCATTGTCTTCTGCACAACTATGTTACTCGCAGTGGTGCTCACTTTTTTCATCAGTCGACGTATTACCCAGCCCGTATTTACCCTGATAGATTATCTGAAGAAAATTGAAACCGGTCACCTCGGAGAGGTGATCAAACCCGTAGAGAATAATGAAATCGGTGATGTGCAAAAAGGCTTCAACAGCATGTCGCAATCACTGCTTGCTAATCGTATGCAGCTTGACCAGAAAATCAAAACAGCAACGCTGGACTTAATGAACGCTATTACCGATCTCGAGTATAAAAATCGTGAAATCTCCCTGGCCAGAGATGAGGCCCAGAATGCTAATAAAGTAAAATCACAGTTTCTTGCCAACATCAGTCACGAAATCCGAACGCCTATCAATGGTATCAAGGGCTTTGCGAATTTACTGACACAGACAAACCTAAATTCACAGCAGCGTCGCTACGCTGAAATCATCAACCAGTCAACTTCGGATCTGAGTAGCATTGTGAATGAGGTACTGGATTTTTCCAAAATAGAATCGGATAAAGTAGAAATCATAGAAGGACGCTTTGATTTATATGAACTGGTAGAAGCCACGCGTGATAGCCTGTTTACTGCCGCTATGGATAAAAAAATAGATCTATTCCTGACAATCTATAGCGATACACCACAGTTTTTGATTGGAGATAAATTACGCCTCAAACAAATTCTGATCAATCTTATCGGTAACGCAATTAAATTCACCGACGCTGGCTATGTAGAAATAGTCGTGCATCTGGAAGAAGAAAGCGATGACCAGGTCGTAATCAAGTTCAAGATACGCGATTCAGGTATTGGAATTTCCAAAGAAGATCAAAAGCAGCTATTCCAGGCCTTTAAACAAATTGAATCCGATAGCAATCGGCGTTTTTCTGGAACAGGTCTGGGCCTGGTAATCTCGAAAAACCTGGCTCATTTACTAGGGGGAGATATCATACTGGATAGCGTCACCAACTTTGGATCCTTATTTACCCTGACGCTACCCTTCAAAACCTGTAGTGAGGAGGATCAGGAGCAGCATGTAAGCCCTGCGCCTACCGATACCTGCCTGATTGTCGCTTTTGACCAGAGAACCTTAAACGAGATTCAATCGCTGTATAATCGAGCAGGCTTTAATACCGAATTTATGCTGATTGATGCGCAAGTTGATATACCCAAAATTCAATCTCAGATAGCCCAAAATCTGGCATATATCGATTTCATCGTGATGGATCTGAGACATACGAGTATTCAACCAGAACAACTGTTTGATGCTTCCTTACGTCATCAGAAACGAATTATTCTCATGCACTATGATTTAAGCCTGATAAAACTTCCAGCTGATGAAGCTTTTGAATTCATTTCCGTAATCAATACCTGTAAAAACCTGCAGCGCCTTTTAACCAGATCACAGCAAAGCCTGGAAGTCGCGATCAGGCCACAAACTGACCCTGAAGTTTCTCCACATAGTGTTTTGATCGTCGACGATAATCCGATAAACCTGGCACTGGCGGTTGAGCTTGCTCAATTATGGGGGCACCACCCGTTTGAAGCGAGTAATGCCACCCAGGCTATGCAACTATTTCGCGTCAAGAACTTTGACCTTATTCTGCTGGATATCCAGATGCCCGAAATCGATGGCGTAAAACTCATGCAGATGATGCGTGAGGAGAAACCAGATTTAAAAGCACCCATAGCAGCAATCACTGCCAACATACTGGAGTCTGAAAAGAAACGTTTATTAGATTTAGGTTTTGACGCCTATTTCAGCAAACCGATTGAAGAAAATAAACTGAAAGCCCTGCTAGACAAAGCCGAAGTTGAAGATAATGAGCCCTCAACAGAAACCTTTGTTCAGAATATAGAATTATCGGTAGATACTGATTTAACCTACAAGTTATCTGCCAGTAATCAAAAACTGGTAGATCAGATATTCAGCATGTTAGTACAGGAAATCCCCAGCTATCGAAAAAATCTCCAGCTTGCGATTGAGCAGAGCTCTATGGCAGATTTTGAAAAGATTATGCATAAGCTTCATGGTGTAACCTGTTATGCAGGGCTTCCTAAACTCAAACAGTTACTCGACCAGTACGAACGCGCAAAAAACACTGCCGTGCATGATATACCAGACATTGCACAGAACGTTCGCACTGAGTTACAGGAGATTAATCATATACTTGCTGAAATGAATATCAAAAGCACAGCATGATCCGGTCAGTCTGTCTCCATCACCACCATGGCAACTGCATAGTGCTTTTCGTCTGATAGGGTTAACAGAGTCCTTGTAACTTTCATTTGCTGACTCAATTCAAGTGCCGCACCATGTAACTGCAGCTGTGGTTTTCCATACTTATCGTTGCTGACCTCGAATGAGTGAAAATTCACCCCGGCAGCAATGCCCTTACCCAGGGCTTTACTGGCAGCTTCTTTAGCGGCAAATCGACTGGACAAAAAGGTGGCAGAGCAATTGCGATACTCAAACTGCTGGATCTCATTAGCCGTTAACACGCGATTGATAAACCGTTCTCCAAAGCGATCTAGCAGCTTTTTAGTACGTTCGATTTCAACAATATCGACACCCAGTCCTGCAATCATTTTAATAAACGAGCTTCTATCATTAGGCGTTTCATTTCTCTAACCGAACTGGCCAGGCCATTGAATACCGCATCCGCAATGATTGCATGCCCGATATTCAGCTCAACAATTTTTGTATTGGCTGCAATGGCCTGAACATTATGTATGTGTAGTCCATGCCCGGCATTCACCTGCAGGCCTCTATCACTGGCATAATCAACAGCATGATTAATCTGATCTAATAGACGTTGCTGCTCAGCAGCGCTGGCATCGGCGTAGTGACCAGTATGTAGTTCAATAACAGGCGCACCACAGGCAATGGCCGCATCGATCTGGGCTTCATCTGCATCAATGAACAATGAAACCCTGACGCCACATTGAGCCAGACGCTCACAGGCTGTTTTAACACGCGAAAACCCCTGAACCACATCCAGCCCACCTTCGGTGGTAAGCTCTTCTCTTTTCTCCGGTACCAGACAGCAATCCTGAGGTTGTAACTCAGCAGCAAAATCCAGCATTTCGTCCGTCACCGCCATCTCCAGATTAAGCTTGCTCTGAACCATTTGCTTTAGCAGGTAGCAATCTCTTTTCTGTATATGGCGCTGATCTTCGCGCAAATGAAAGGTAATCGAATCAGCACCCGACTGTTCTGCGATCAAAGCGGCGGTCACCGGGTCTGGATAACGAGTCCCCCGCGCTTGACGTAAGGTTGCGACATGGTCGATATTGACACCTAGCAGAATATTTTGACTGTTCATTTTGATACTTTGCCCTTATTCCTTTGAATCATCTGTTGATAGAATGTACGCGATTGTAACGTTCTCCCCTGCAGGTTTAAATCGATAATCGAGCGCATTACTCGCTTTGCTGTTTGTAATGTGGCAGCGGAACTAAAGTCACCCGCCAGCATGGCCTGCAAGTGCTGCCCACGGTAAAACTGACCACCCGGTTCATCAACCTTGATCAGGCCTTCAGCAGGATGCAGGTGATAGCAGACGTCACTTTCAACGGGAAAGCCGCTTAGACAGTCAATACCCAGGTCAGGCATCAATCCCAGCGCCGTCAGCATGTCATACTCAAATTTTCTGAGTAAGGGTTCCAGGGAATCTGTATCCATCTGTAGCAGAGTAAGTTGATAAAGCTCAAATAAATCTGCATAGGCATCCTGTTTGGGTAACAGATACATCAATAGTTCATTCAGATAAAATACGGCGATCATGCAGGTCTCAGGCACCTCTAGCGAGCGGCTTTCTATCGAGGTTAAAACCTTCAGTTCTGAACGGCCTGTCCAGCCCAGTTGCAGACGGTTTGCAATCTGGAAGTGTGACACATCGCGTCTTGCGCGCGCACCCCGCGCCAGCAGACTCATTCGGCCATGATCCCGGGTAAATATTTCTACGATCAGGCTGGTATTCTGATATTCACGACGATGCAGGAGAAAGGCGGCCTGATCATGCACGTGCATTTGCATATATCAGGCCTGCTGGGAAGAAACTAGATCCCGGTATAATACAGACTGGGCCTCAGTCATTGGAGTAGCCAAATGCCGCCAGCGAACGTTCATCGTCGGACCAGTCTTCGCGGACCTTAACCCAAAGCTGCAGATAAACCTTACTTTGCACCAGGCGTTCAATATCTTTACGTGCCTCGGAGCCAATTTTCTTAAGCATGCGCCCCTGATTGCCAATCACTATGCCTTTCTGTGATTTTCTTTCGACCCAGATGGAAGCTGAAATACGCACCATATCCGACTCATGAACATAATGCTCGACATTCACCGTTAATGCGTAGGGTAGCTCCTGCGTGAGCATACGGAATAATTTTTCGCGCACGATTTCCGCAACAATAAAGCGCATCGGTTTATCGGTAAGCTGGTCGGCGGGGAAATGCGGTATTGCGGTTGGCAAACGAGAACGAATCTGCACCATCAATTGCTCCAGATTCTGCTTTTCAAGCGCAGAGATCGGTATGATATCTACATCAGGCAACCAGCGAGATATTTTTTGCATTAAAGGCAACAGATCCTGTTTTTTAATCTGATCGATTTTATTGATCAGGACGATGACATTTTTATGCTGCTGAAGCCTCTGCAATATCTGCTCATCGTCCCCATTGATGCTTCTCGCCTCCAGTAACACACAGATCAGGTCGACGTCGCCCAGCATACTGGTTGCCGCCCGGTTCATATAGCGATTGATCGCTTTTTTCTGATCCTGATGGATACCTGGGGTGTCGACAAAAATACATTGATAAGCGTCTGTCGTCAGTATGCCCAGGATTTGATGGCGCGTCGTTTGAGGTCGGTGCGCAGTAATACTGAGTTTTTCACCCACCAGCGCATTCATCAAGGTTGATTTTCCGGTATTTGGTTTCCCGACCAGGGCGACATAACCGCATTGAAAACCTTCAGGGGTCATTTTCTGGCCTGGCCCAGTGCCCTGGATGCGGCCATCTGTTCTGCTTTCTTACGACTGCTTCCCTTGCCTTTGGTACTGATGCTCATCGCATCGATGCGACATTCCACAGTGAAGGTTTGATCATGCGACTTGCCCTCGGTTTTGATCACTTCATATTCGGGCAGATCGTGCTTATGGCTTTGCAGATATTCCTGCAGGGTAGTTTTCGGGTCTTTCAAATCTCCTGGCGAAGGCAACGTAACCAGGTAATCATCGTAGAGGAAAAGTATCGTTTTTCGGCACTGTTCGAACCCTCCATCCAGATAGATCGCGCCAAACAGGGCTTCCATCGCATCTGACAGAATGGATGCGCGTCTAAAACCGCCGCTTTTGAGTTCTCCACTCCCCAGTTGAAGAAAATCACCCAGGTTGATGTCACGTGCCACCGTGGCCAACGCATCTTCCTTAACCAGGCTGGCACGAATGCGGCTCAGCTCGCCTTCAGTCGCATCCTCCAGACGCAGGTAGAGGTGCTCAGAAATCACCAGCCCCAGGATACTGTCACCGAGAAATTCCAGTGTTTCGTTGTTTCGATTTTTAGAAAAGCTGCGATGTGTCATCGCCTGCTGCAGTAGTTCATCCTTTTTAAACTGATAGTGGATGACTGTCTGCAATTGCTGCAGTGGTTTCACCTTTTAATCTCTGCTGTGTAATTAAACCTGCCACCCAGATAAAGCTGAGCGATATAGGGCTTTTCGACATTGTAATCAACAACAATCGTGGTCACGCCATCTTTGCGTGAAAAGCTGACATTCTCGCGCTTGATACTGCGCACCTGATTAATCAGCAGACGTTTGTTGATGGCGGTCCATAAGTCTTTTTTCGATGTTGCGTCTATACTGGGATCGTTCACGACGGAATCCACCACCGATTGAACGTTAAAATATTCCAGATACATGGGTAAGATTTTCAGGCCGGTAAGCACAATGCTACCAAAAATAGCGATAATAATTATCCAGCCAACTGTTGTAATACCTTTTTGAGAATGTTTATTCATATTGATCTCATTTATATTTTCTGCCCAATCCTTGATAAGTCTAGACCACTACCGCCATCTCGCCAATCCCAGTGCATCCAGATGCGAACCGCTTTACCAACCAGATTATTTTCCGGCACAAATCCCCAGTAACGGCTATCGTTACTGTGATCGCGGTTATCACCCATGACAAAGTAATGACCTTCCGGTACTACCAGCTCTCCTTCAGTACTAAATTCAACAGCGGGATCCGTCATCATGGTATAGGAATGATTTCCCTGCTGTTCAACATAAACTTTGGCACCTTTCATATTATCCTTGCCAGTACCCTGCCCCGGATAATCTTCCTTAAAATCTACCTCCAGAGCCTTGCCGTTGATAATCAGGCGGCGACCATAATAGCTCACGTGATCCCCTGGTAAGCCAATAACCCGCTTAATAAAATCGACCGACTCATCGTTAGGAAAGCGAAATACAGCGACATCACCTCGTGCCGGTTTAACGCCTTCGGTCACCTGCGTATGTAGCACCGGCAGACGTAGACCGTAAGTATATTTATTCACCAGGATGAAATCACCCACCAGCAGCGTTGGCATCATAGATCCTGATGGAATGCGAAACGGTTCATAAATAAAAGAACGCAGGATCAACACCGCAAGCAGGACAGGGAAAAAGGACTTGGAATATTCAACCAGTACTGGATCAGGTGATGAGGTGCCACTGGATTTGAGCTGCCTTTTTGAAGCCAGGAAAAGCTTATCAACAAGCCATATAAAGCCACTCAGAGCAACTGCAGCGACCAGTACAAATTCAAAATCAAAATGAATCATATTAAATTCAACCCTTATAATATTAAAATCTTCGATAAGCCCGAAACCAGCCAGAACAGGGTTACTTATCTACCTGTAGCACGGCTAGAAAGGCATCCTGCGGAATTTCGACACGTCCAACCTGTTTCATACGTTTTTTACCGGCCTTCTGTTTTTCAAGCAGTTTCTTTTTACGAGAAACATCACCACCATAACATTTTGCCGTTACATTTTTTCGTAGCGCCTTCACATTCGTTCTGGCGATGATATGGGCACCTATCGCAGCCTGTATGGCGACATCAAACATCTGGCGCGGAATCAGGTCTTTCATCTTACTGGCCAGTTCGCGTCCTCGATAGTCAGCATTATCACGATGAACAATGATGGATAAAGCATCCACGCGCTCACTATTAATCAACACGTCCAGTTTCACCAGATTGGCCGCCTCAAACCTGACAAACTCATAGTCGAAAGAGGCATAGCCACGACTAACACTCTTTAAACGGTCAAAGAAATCCAGCACGACTTCGCTCATCGGTAATTCATAAACAATAGAGACCTGACTCCCCATATACTGGATCTGCTTCTGTACCCCTCGCTTTTCTATACACAAGGTGATGATGGCACCAATATAAGCTTCAGGCGTGAGGATATTGGCACGAATGATCGGTTCACGTATCTCATTGATTTTATTAACCGCAGGCAGTTCGGACGGGTTATGGATTTCGATCACTTCACCCGAAGTGCTTTCCACCTGATAGATAACCGTTGGCGCTGTTGTGATCAGGTCCAGATCGTATTCACGCTCCAGGCGCTCCTGCACGATTTCCATATGCAGCATACCCAGAAACCCGCAACGAAAGCCAAAACCCAATGCCTGCGAGGTTTCCGGTTCAAACTGCAGGGCTGCGTCATTCAATTTAAGTTTCTTCAAAGCTTCCCGACAATCTTCATAATCATCTGAGCTGATCGGAAATAAACCGGCAAACACCCGCGGCTGCACCTCCTTAAAACCAGGCAGTGCCCTGTCGGCGGGGTTTTGCGATAAAGTAATCGTATCCCCTACTTTTGCCGACTCGATATCCTTGATGCCAGATATGATGTAGCCAACCTCCCCACTGGAGAGCTGTTCGGTTGCTTTGCGCTTAGGTGTAAAGACACCTACCTGGTCTACCAGAAATTCATAGCCGGTAGACATCATTTTTATTTTCTGGCGCGGTTTAATACGGCCCTGCATAACGCGCACCAGGGTGATCACGCCTACATAGCTATCGAACCAGGAATCTATAATCAGGGCTTTACAGGGTAATTCCTCATCACCTTGCGGAGGCGGCACTTTGGCAATCAGCTGCTCCAGCAAATCATCAATTCCGACACCGGTCTTGGCGCTTACCTGAATGGCTTCACTGGCATCCAGGCCGATAATATCCTCAATCTCTTTCTTAACCCGCTCGGGATCAGCTGCTGGCAGGTCAATTTTGTTGAGTACAGGAATCACTTCCAGATCCATATCAATAGCGGTATAACAGTTTGCTACCGACTGCGCCTCTACACCTTGCGAGGCATCTACTACCAGCAACGCGCCTTCGCAAGCAGCCAGCGATCGTGAGACCTCGTAGGAGAAATCGACATGCCCTGGTGTATCAATAAAATTCAGCTGGTATACCTCGCCATCTCGGGCGGTATATTTCAATGATACTGACTGGGCCTTGATGGTAATTCCACGCTCACGTTCCAGATCCATAGAATCCAGCACCTGTTCAGACATTTCGCGTTCGGTTAAGCCTTCGCAAATCTGGATAAAACGGTCTGCGATAGTAGATTTACCGTGATCGATATGAGCAATAATGGAAAAGTTTCGGATATTCTGCATCCGCATAGATAAAAGCCCGGTTTGAAAAGCCTGCGAATTTTACGGGAAAGCGTTGCAAAGCAACAGCGTGAAAGTGAATTTAGTAAAAAACTATGTGTTGCCAGAGCAATTTGATAACAAATCCCGGATAGCCTCTTCGTCTATAAAATAATGGCACACTTCTTTGCCATCAAATTCCAGTACCGGTACCAGCGTGTCATAACGCCAGATCAGGTCAGTATCCCGGTCGATATCGACCTCCTGCCAGCCGAAATCGACCTTTTTCTGCAGTTTCACCAGCGCGAGTCTCATGGACTCGCACAGGTGGCAGTTTTCGCGATAATACAGGGTAAAGCGAAGTGTAGATGAGTCAGTCAAGGATCAGGACTTATCAGGTTTGATTGCCAGAAATACCGGGCCGTTGTTGCGCTGAATCAATATCGCTACCGATTTCTGATCTTTCAATCCGTCAACTACCTGGTCAAACTCATCGATACTGTTGACGCCATGGTTATCGATCATACTAATGACATCACCCTTACGAATACCAGCGCTGCTGGCTGGCCCCTGTTCATCCACGCTTTCTACCAATACGCCCGAAGACACATTCAATTGATCCCGAGTCGCCTGATCCAGTGGCGAGACACTCATACCCAATGCAGATTTCTCAATCTTCTGAGGCTCAACCACAGGTGCCGAGGCCTGGGTAATATCGGAAGGTAACTGGGCAATCTTCACCTTAATTGTTTTCTCCCTCTGGTTTCGGATGATGGTTACATCCGCATATTTATCTACCGGGGTTCTACCAACCAGAGGAGGTAAACTACTTGAGCGAGTGACTTTTTTGCCATTAAATTCCACAATCACGTCACCCACCTGCAATCCAGCCTGTTGCGCTGGGCTATCATCCAGCACCTTGGCTACCAAAGCACCATGAGGCGTTTTCATGCCAAAAGTCTCCGCGAGATCACGAGTCACTTCCTGAATCAGTACACCTAGCCAGCCGCGAGAAACTTTACCGCTATCCTTAATTTGCATGGCCACATCAACCGCCATTTCTATAGGAATTGCGAACGACAGGCCCATAAACCCACCTGAACGGCTATAGATCTGTGAGTTGATACCCACGACTTCACCATCCATATTAAACAGTGGTCCCCCTGAGTTACCTGGGTTAATTGCTACATCGGTTTGAATAAAGGGTACATAGTTATCACTGGGTAAACTGCGGCTTTTTGCGCTCACGATACCTGCGGTCACCGTGTGATCGAAACCAAAGGGAGATCCGATTGCCAGCACCCACTCACCGACCTTGAGCTCATTTGAATCACCAAATTTCAATACCGGAAAGTCATCGCCTTCAATCTTGATTAAAGCAACATCAGAATCCTTGTCAGAACCAACCACGGTTGCTTCGTACTCCTGACGGTTATTCAATCTAACAATGACTTCATCTGCACCATCCACTACGTGGTGATTGGTAAGAATATATCCATCTTTAGAGATAATAAAACCTGAACCTAAAGAACTGGTTTCACGGTCAGGAATACCCATACCATCCTGATCAAAGAATTTTTTAAATAACTCACCAAATGGTGAACCTTCGGGAAATTCGGGAATTTCCAGATGTTTTCTCAGTTGCTGCGTCTTAATCGTTTTAGAAGTACTGATATTAACGACTGAATCCTTGGCATTTTCTACGATACCGGTAAAGTCTGGTAACTGACTCGCGCTTGCTACCTGGGCATTGAAAAAAAGTATGCTAATAGCAACAAAAAATAGCGGGATAATTTTTTTCATTTCTAATCTCTTTAAAATAAAGTAACGACTACTATGACTAAAACTCTATAACGAGGTTCACAAAATTTGACGCAAGATTTCAGGCTGCAAATCCCGGGAATAATGATGGCGTGATAAGCGACCTGAAATTAAAAAACCAGCGCCCAGACTCAACAAAGACAATACTACTGTCAGCCATTCTGTATGCCAGAGCGTTTCAACTACCACAGCACAAATAAAAAATGCAAATAATGGCAAGATATAAACCAGAGCTGAACCTAAAAGATATGACCTGTCAGGGATTGATAATATAACTTTGTCACCTTTTTTAAGCCCCAGTTTATTGGGAAATACCCATTGCGTGTTTTTATACCCTATCAGTCGCCCCAGACTACCGGTGCCGCATCCTTCGCTTAATTGGCAATGCTGGCAGGTCGATTTACGTTGTACGCTCATCCACACCTGATCGCCTTTGACCTGAGTAACCTGAGCTTGTTGTTCAATCATGGGATTAGTTGAGATAAATGACCGATTCGGCCATCTTTCGTACGGTGATTGCAGGGACTTCACCGATAGCCGTAATGGTATAATCTTTATACCGAGTGCCGAAGGCATTCACGGCACCCATTGAAGATTCACCCGATAACTGATCGCTATTGGTTTGTTCTATAAAAACAGACACAGAAGCCATACCATCGGTAAAAATCATTTGCTGAGTAAATTCTTCTGAAGCGCTCATTTTTTTACGAAAGGCAGAAGCGAGCCAGAAACCTCCGGGTAAAGATTTAAGCTGCCATTTACTATCAGAGTTTAAACGACTCCCATCGACACCTTCGTGGGAGCGGACAAATGCAAAACTATCGTCAATTTGTGGTAAAGCAGAGAATGCATGCTGCTGTTCATCATTGAGCAATGTTAACTCGGTAAACATTACCTGCTCGACACTGTCACCTTTTGCATCTATTACAGAGGATTGCACAAGCAGTCCAGTATCTTTATCCAGCCAGACTTTCATTCCATACCTGAATTCATCCTTGGGTAAAATAGAAATAATAATGGCATCATGGTCAGCAACCCGGTCATTACCAACCATATTAAATTCATAATATTTTGACAGTCTCAGTACATCTTCAGGAATCCAGATTGGTGAGATGTTGTTCGACTGATTTACCTGGTCTACCACCACCTGCTTGCTAGATGGCCAGATGCAGGTCAGGTTCTTATCGTCGCGGAGAATTTCACGTGCTTCTCCATTCAGGGAAACCAGCCTTTCACGATGTCCCTGATCGTCATTAACATGTACGATTGACATGCTTTCCATCTGTCCATTATGCAGATAAACAAATCGCCCCTGATAGCTCAGCTCCTGCATCGCACGCGACATTTTCTGAATCCATTGCATCGCGTCATTCTGCGTATTCGCAAAACTAACGGTTCCCATTAACATCAGGGAACCGAATAAAACTATTTGGATAAAATTTACCAGGCCCTGCTGACTAAGATTACTTCTGGTCATCAAATCCCACTACTCTTGCCTGAGGAATAATCCCGCTCATAGAATTAGAATACTCATTGTGATTGATCAGATAAATATTCAATTTATTCTGCATAGCAGGTTCATTACGTTTAATCTTCCAGTTCATTCCATTGACCAGTGTAGGGGCCGGCGCATTGGTGGATACCCTTCGCGTACCATTCTGCAGCACAGGAAGTTGCGCCAGTAAATCAACCTTGGCCTGATTTGCTTCCGCCTCAGCCTTTGCAACCTGGTCAAGCTGATTATTGACCGGCGCCGGGGCCTGCAAGGTAGAAATGGTGACTACAGCGACTGCCGCTGCAACCGCAAGACCTGCAACTGGTTTGAAAAGCCAGTTCCATAATCCACCATTTGAGGAAACCCGGGTTGGCTTTTTGTTAACCGAAACCTTGAGAGAAGGCTCCTGTTCAATCTGAGACATAACATCAGCGGCAAATCCAGGGCGTATATGATCGGATAACTCATTGCGTAAAGTATCGCCAATCAACTGGTAGCGACCCAAGGTATTGCGCTGATTAATATCAGCCAATAGCGCCTTGAGCACCTGTTGCTCATCATCGGACGCATGAAAATCATCCATCAGCGCAGATAGTTGTTCTTTTTGCTCGTTCATCTTGTCAATTCCGCTATTCTCATAGATATCAATTAGTCACTCCAGCAACGGTCTTAGTTCCTTATCAATGGCATCTCGTGCACGAAATATCCGTGATCTGACCGTACCAATAGGGCAATCCATTACCGAAGCTATCTCCTCATAACTCAAACCCTCGATCTCACGTAAGGTAATCGCTGATTTTAAATCATCCGGTAACGCTTCTATGGCTGAATAAATCGTGTGTTTGATTTCATCAGTCAATAATAAGTTCTCGGGATTGGTCAATTCTTTTAAACCGCTCTCACCCGTGAAATGCTCGGCATCATCGACATCGACTGCATAATTAGGTGTTTTACGACCTTGTGAAGCCAGGTGGTTTTTAGCTGTATTGGCAGCAATTCTATACAGCCAGGTATAAAACTGGCTATCCCCTCTAAAATTGGGTAGTGCTCTATACGCCTTGATAAAGGTTTCCTGGGCAACGTCGTAACACTCACTATGGTCAGATACAAATCGAGAGATCAAATTAATAACCTTTTGCTGATATTTCTGTACCAGAACGTCAAACGCAGCTTTGTCTCCCTGCTGGACACGCTCAACCAACTCGATGTCTAATTCTTTCGACCCCATTAAATAACCTTGTTTTGATTTTCTTTAACTAGCCTTTCAACCAGCGCCAGTAGTATTAACCCACCTATCTGACAGGGAATATATCAAAAGATTCTGCACAAGTTAGAAATTTGTATCAATTTATAGTCAGGCGTGGTGTTTTTTAAGAAATCTCTGCATACTTTCCCTTATCAATCGGTTTTCAGATGCGGATCTATAGCTACGATGAGTAAACAATTCCACTTTGACATAGTCATTATCGGCAGCGGCGCTTCCGGCTCCTCGCTGGCGTTGCAACTGCCTGACAATCTGTCAATTGCCCTGTTCGCCAAGAACGGTTTTGATCGCTGCTCCAGCAACTATGCCCAGGGTGGCATATCAGCGGTACTCGAACCCGAAGACTCTTTCGAGTTACACAGCATTGATACCCAGATCGCCGGGGCAGGCCTGTGTGATCCGCAAACTGTAAAAACAGTGACGGAGAGTGGTCCAGAAATCATTAACTGGCTGGCAAACCTGGGGATGCCCTTTACCAAGGATCGTCAGGATGTATCCAAAAGTGGCTACCATCTAACTCGTGAAGGCGGTCATAGTAAACGCCGGGTAGTACACGCCGCTGATGCAACCGGTAAAGCCATGCAGCAAACCCTGCAGGCACATGTGATCGAGAAATCCAACATCACGGTATTCAACCAGCATCATGCGATCGACCTGATTACACGACATAATAAATGTGTAGGGGTATACGCCTATAACGTGTCAAATCACCAGGTGAATGTTTTTTCGGCACGAAAGGTGATCCTGGCGACCGGTGGTGCAAGCAAGGTATACCTTTACACCAGCAACCCGGACGGATCAACCGGGGATGGCATCGCCATGGCCTGGCGTGCAGGATGTCGCGTTGCGAATATGGAGTTTATGCAATTTCACCCGACCTGCCTGTATCACCCGGAAGCAAGAACCTTCCTCATTTCCGAGGCGTTGCGTGGAGAAGGCGCCAAACTACGATTACCCAATGGCAAGCGTTTCATGCAGCATTTTGATGAGCGCGCCGAGCTGGCACCGCGTGATATCGTAGCGCGTGCTATCGACCACGAAATGAAGAGGCTGGGTATCGACTGTGTCTATCTTGATATCAGCCACAAGAGCCGGGCTTTTATCAAATCTCATTTCCCGACCATTTATGAACGCTGCAAACAATATGATATCGACATCACCAGCCAGCCCATTCCGGTAGTCCCGGCCGCACACTATACCTGTGGCGGCATCATGATCGATCTGCATGGGCAGACCGACCTGGAAAATCTGTATGCGATTGGCGAGGCTTCGTATTCCGGTTTGCACGGCGCCAACCGCATGGCGAGCAATTCGCTGCTCGAATGCCTGAGTTATTCACGCGCCACGGCTCAACATATCATCCAGACGATTTCCAGCACCCCTAAACCAGGACGCCTCGTCAACTGGGATGAGTCCATGGTCACCGATTCTGATGAAGAGGTAGTGGTCGCACACAACTGGGATGAGCTGAGGCGATTTATGTGGGACTACGTGGGTATCGTGCGAACCAATAAGCGTCTGGAGCGCGCACTCAACCGAGTACACCTGCTGAAACGCGAAATCAACGAATACTATGGTAACTTCCGTGTTACCGCAGATTTGCTCGAGTTACGTAATCTGGTGGTGGTAGCTGAACTAATTATTCGTTCGGCTATGTCACGCAAGGAAAGTCGTGGCTTGCACTACACGCTGGATTATCCGGATATGCTGGAAAAAGCCGAAGTGACCATCCTGCAACCCGAAACCAGCAATCGAAACTCGAAAAAGATATCGTTGATCAACAACTAATGCAGGGCTGTCAAAACGCTTAGTCCAGCGTTTTTTCCAGCCAGTGCCGGATCGTTTCGAGCAATTCTTTTTCCCTGCCATCCCAGAAATGCGCCACACCCTGAGCGACATACTGCTCGTATGCCGCATTATGCGCCGCTGACTGCTTACGTAGCTCGCTGGTTTCAATTACCCCAGGCAAATCCTCGGTACCATACATATCCAGCACCGGAATATGGATGGATTTAAGCGCGTTGGCTGAATTCAAATGACTGTCTTTTTGTGTCGCACCCATGCCGATCGCTACAAACGCTTTTGCCTTGCTGGGGTTTCGTGACAGGTAATAGCTGCTCATCGTTGCTCCCTGGCTATGGGCTACGATCACAATCTCGGTCATGCCTTTTTCCAGCAGGAAATCTTCCGCCGCTTTCATACGCGGAGGCACTTCAGGATACAGAGGCACATAATCGGCATACTCAGCTTCATTGGACAAGATTGGCATCTGGATGGACAAGGTATTCCAGCCATGGGTCGTCATATCAACACGAACAGGCTTGACCACCTGGTCCCAGTCAGGATGAATTCCGGTACCATGCACCACAATCATCCCTCGGGTACTTTCCTCTTCAGCCTCGGTATAGATTGCCAAAAATTTGTGGCCATCGGCCTGCAGCCACTCGGCCTCTCCATCAATCAGCGCATCGACAACCTGGTCCGCCCAGCGCTTTTCTTTTGCAACATCCGATGCCAGTAAACTTTGAGTGGTTGAAAACCACAGCAAAAACAATAAGAATAAATGGCGCATAGGGGGGCTCCTGTGTTCGTTATTATAGAAATCGTACAGCTTTTATCTTTAAACATTGATTCAATACGGACGAATATTATTCCATGATAAAACAACAACAAATCAGCATTACCACCGATGGCCGTTCTACCACCAATATCACTCGTGAAGTTAACCAGGTTATCAGCGAGAGTGGCATCAACATCGGCCTCTGCCACGTGTTTATCCAGCACACCAGTGCATCATTGATCATTACAGAAAATGCCGATCCGGCAGTGCGCAAGGATCTGGAGTACTTCATGAGCAAGCTGGTACAGGATGGTGATCCTAACTATATCCATGACCAGGAAGGCCCGGATGACATGTCAGCTCACATCAGAAGCATACTGACACAGACCGAAGTCACCATACCCGTGCGCAATGGACACAGTGGCCTGGGCACCTGGCAGGGAGTTTTTGTTTGGGAACATCGCCGTATGTCTCATCAGCGCCGCATCCTCATTACTGTCAATGGAAACTAATACGGGCAGCGAACCCTCATCAGGGTACAAATTGATGCAGCCCGGAACTCATAAAAAACGCGGGATCAATCATACGGATAAATTCACGCGTCTGCGGACTTAGAAATTTCCCCCTGCGGATAACGACACCGTAGGTACGTTTGGGGATATATGCCGTCATACTTCGCTGTGCCAGCTCTTCATTTCCGGTCAGGCATAAGCCACTCACGATAGAGATACCCAGCCCCATGGATACGTATTTCTTAATAATTTCATAGCCACCCGCTTCCAGCGCAACCTGAAACTTTAGTCCGGAGCGACTGAAAACCCATTCCAGAAAACGCCAGGTGGCCAGATGCCTGGGCGGCAGGATCAGTCCATAAGGGCAGATATCCTCCAGCGTCACATTCTTTTTCCTCGCAAGCGGATGGTCTACCGGCGTGATCAGGGTCTGATCAAAAGAAATCGATTCCTTATAGATAACATCATCGGGTATCTCCATCATAGAACCTACTGCAAGGTCAGCTTCATCTGCGCGCAGCATCGCCATACCGTCACGTCCCGTCACATTGTGCAGTTTAATCTCAATACCAGGGTAAGCCTCGGCAAAGCTTTTAATGTATTCGGGCAGAATATACAGCGTGGTTGACTCCCCGGCCGCAATATTGATGGTACCGCTATCGAGTCGGCCATAATGGGCATTAAAACTCTGCTCGAGTCCATTGATACCATCCACCAGGGGTTGTGCGATGCGATACAGGATCACACCTTCAGGCGTCAGGGTAATTTTCTGCCCGCGCCTTTCAAACAATATGACCTTCATATCGCGTTCCAGCGCCTGGATCTGCAGCGTAATAGTCGGCTGACTGAGGAACAGGGATTCACCTGCGGTGGTGATACTGCCAGTTTTGGCGGCCATACAGAAGGCCGTTAACTGCTTTAAGCGGTTCTGCTTATAGTAAAACCGGGACTTACTTTTTCCCACCATTGAATTGCCTGCTGCTTCGTTATTAACATTGTTAATATATTAAATTAAACATATTAAATTGATCAATATACAAATTTAATAGACTCTATATCAGTTTTTATACTGAGGTTATTAATCAAATGGGCCTGGATGTTAATCACATCGTAGTCACGGTTTCCTTTATGTTAGGTCTGGGTTTGATCCTTTCCAGCGTGTTAGCCATAGCCAATCGTAAACTCTGGGTATTTGAAGATCCCAGAATCGATGCAGTAGAAGAACTCCTTCCCAACACTAACTGCGGAGCCTGTGGTTCCGCGGGCTGCCGTGTATTTGCAGAAGCCCTGATTGCAGGACAAATTGAGCCTGCGAATTGTACCGTAAATTCCCCACAGGCAACCGAAGAGATCGCTGATTTTCTGGGTATCGATGCCGGCGACGTGGTGAAAAGGGTGGCTCGACTGGCCTGTGCCGGTGGTAGCAATGTTGCCAGAAATACAGCCAGCTATGCGGGTATGGATAGCTGTCGCGCGGCGGCGGTCATTTCTGGTGGGCCCAAAAGTTGCATTTGGGGTTGCATAGGTCTGGAAGATTGCGCCAGAGTCTGCGACCAGAATGCCATCACCATGAATCGTCACCATCTGCCCGTTGTGGATCCGGACAAATGCACAGCCTGTAACGACTGTGTAGAAATCTGCCCCAAGGGCCTGTTCTCTCTGCAACCTGTCACCCACCGCCTGTGGGTTGCCTGCAAAAACATCCTGCACGGTGATGCAGCTGAAGCTGAGTGCGAAGTTGCCTGTAATGCCTGCGAGCGCTGCGCCGTCGATTCACCCGAGGGTCTCATCGAGATCAAAAATAATCTTGCCGTCATCAATTACGAAAAAAACCATCTCGCCTCTGCTGTTGCCATCGAACGCTGTCCTACTGGAGCGATTGTCTGGCTGGACAATGAAGTCGCCATCAGGGGTAGCAAGGCCAAAAAAATCGTGCGCACCCAAGCGTTACCCATTAATTAAAAATTCAAAACTTAGGTAGTATCTATGAACTTTCGCAAAAAAACTGAAAAGACCTTCAAGTATCCCGGAACCCGTATGGCGATGGATGGCAATACCGCTGTCATCATGTGCGAACGTGAAGCCTCCGATGCCGCCGGGGCTTACCCAATTACCCCCTCTACCCAGATGGGTGAATACTGGGCAGAAGAAATGGCGAAAGGTCATGTCAACACTTCAGGCCGTGCATTAATTTTTGTCGAACCCGAATCAGAACATGCAGCGGCTGCGGTCACCGCCGGTATGACCATGAGTGGTCTGCGCGCAACCAACTTTTCATCTGCACAGGGCATCGCCTTTATGCACGAATCGCTGTATGCCGCTGCAGGTAAACGCCTGCCTTATGTGTTAAACATCGGTTGCCGCGCGATCACCAAGGCGAGCCTGAACGTACACTGTGGACATGATGACTTTCACTGCATCGACGATACAGGTTTTGTACAGGTATTTGCGCGCGATGCTCAGGGTGCCGCTGATCTGAACCTGATCGCGCGTAAGATCGCCGAGCTTTCGCTGACCCCCGCTGCGGTAGGTCAGGATGGATTCCTTACCACTCACCTGATTGAACCACTGCAAGTACCCGAGCGCGAATTGATCGCCGAATTCCTGGGCAGGCCGGATGACGAAATCGAATGCCCTACCCCTGCTCAAAAAATGCTTTACGGCGAAACCCGTCGTCGTATTCCGGCAATCTGGGATGTAGATGAGCCACTGCAATCCGGTGTGGTACAAAACCAGGATGCCTATATGCAGACCCAGGCAGCGCAACGCCCTTACTTCTATGATCATATCGAAGTCATCAGCGACCAGGTGATGGATGAATACTATGAATTAACCGGCCGTCGTTATAACCGTATCAGCGGTTTCGAGCTGGAGAAAGCCGAATATGTGATTGTCGGTATGGGCTCGATGATCGTACAGGCCAGAGGTGTTGCTGAATACCTGCAGAAAACCCGTAAACTCAAGGTGGGCGTCCTCGATGTCACTATGTACCGCCCTTTCCCTGGCGACCTGATTGGAAAAGCGTTAAAAGGTAAAAAAGGTGTCGTAGTACTAGAGCGTACCGACCAGCCACTGGCCGAAGACCTGCCCATCATGCGCGAAGTGCGTGCGGCAATCAGCAAATGTATCGAAAATGGCCAGACAGATGGAAAGGCTTACGCTGAATACGACAGCTACAATAACCTGAAAGATGTACCGCGCCTGTACTCGGCTGCCTACGGCCTGGGTTCACGCGACCTGCAACCTGAAGGAATTATTGGCGCAGTAGAAAATATGCTACCCGAAGGCAAGCAAAAGCGTTTCTTCTATGTAGGTATTGAATTCGTACGCAAGGCAGCCACACCTAAACAGGAAATCCATATCCAGAAGCTGCTGCAAGCCTACCCCGATATCGAAGACATGGCTGTTCAGGGTTCAGAGAACCCGAACCTGATGCCAGAGGATTCAATTACGGTTCGTATGCATTCTGTCGGCGGCTGGGGAGCAATCACGACCGGTAAAAACCTGGTTATGACCCTGTATGATCTACTCGGCTACGAAATCAAGGCGAACCCAAAATATGGCTCAGAGAAAAAAGGCCAACCGACCACTTACTACCTGTCTGTGGCTCCGACCCCTATTCCGCTGAACTGTGAATATAACTATGTAGACGTTGTACTCAGCCCTGACCCTAATGTGTTTGGACACTCCAATCCGCTAGCAGGACTCAAAAAAGGTGGCACGCTGATCATCCAGTCATCACTGGAAAACGAAACTGAAGTCTGGAATAGCTTCCCACGCTGGATGCAGCAACAGATCATAGATAATGACATCCAGGTTTACTATATCGATGGCTTCAAGATTGCACGCGAAGAAGCGTCTAATCCCGAATTACAGCTGCGCATGCAGGGTAACGCCTTCCAGGGTGCCTTTTTCGCAGGCTCACCATTAATGGAAATTACTGGCATGGATGAAAAGAAATTATTCTCATCCATCGAAGATCAGCTCAGAGACAAGTTCGGCGGTAAAGGGGAGTCTGTAGTAGAAGACAACCTGCGTATCGTGCGTCGTGGTTTCGAAGAAATCCATAAAATCACCCAACGCGAAATTCTAAACCAGGCGGCGCTGCAGGTTGCCAGAAATGTCGATCTGCCCATCATGCTGAAGCATATTCCGCAATCGGATGGCGGCATATCTGATGTTCATCGCTTCTGGGAGCAGACCGGCAGCTTTTACGCACAGGGACAGGGTTCAGACAACCTGGCGGATCCTTACCAGGCATTGTCACTGGTACCCGCATCGACCGGCGTTTATCGCGACATGACCTCTATTCGTTTCGAGTACCCGGAATTCATCGCGGAAAACTGTACTGCCTGCGGTGACTGTTACAGTGTCTGCCCCGACAGCGCCATTCCCGGCCTGGTCAATACCGTGTCAGAAATCTTTGTCACGGTGATCGACAGGATTGAAACCGGTGGCATGCCTACCGTTTACCTGCGTCGCGAATCGCGCAATGTTGAAAAACGCCTGCGTGGATTGCTTAACGAGCAGGGTGAAAATGCCAACGTACGCGCAGCGCTGGATCAAGCCATTCTGGAAACTGTCGCAGCTGCCGAGCTGGAAGGTGATCAACGTCAGGGACTGGAAAAGGAATTTGCCCTGTTCATGGAAAAACTGGGCGATTTTAAATTTGCCGTCACCAAACCCTACTGGAGCAACAAGGAAAAGAAAGCAGCCAATTCCGGTGGCCTGTTTTCCATCACGGTCAACCCCTACACCTGTAAGGGCTGTATGGAGTGTGTCGATGTGTGTGCCGACGACGCGTTACGCGTACAGACGCAGGATGAAGCAGCAATTGCGCGCATGCGCAAGGACTGGGCGTTCTGGCTGGACCTGCCCACCACCAACCCCAGCTTCAGCCGTATTGATGACCTGAATGAAAAAATCGGTGCGCTGGAAACTATCCTGCTGGATAAATCTTCCTACAACTCAATGAGCTGTGGCGACGGTGCCTGCCTGGGTTGTGGTGAAAAAACCGTTATCCACCTGTTTACCGCAACCGTTACTGCATTAATGCAACCGCGAGTACAGCAGCAGCTGTCCAAACTGGATAACCTGATTGCAAAACTGGAACAGCATATCCGTCTCAAGCTGGCGGAAGGCATCGACTTAAGCGATCTTTCCGCTGTCTCCAAAGCGGCCCAGCAACAGGATGAAGACCTGAGTCTGGCGGGTCTGTCCGAACAGATTGATCCGCATCATGAACACACGCTGGTCGATAAGGAGTGGTTACAGAACATGACGCGACTGCTGGAGAAGCTACGTGACCTGCACTGGCGTTATCGCGAAGGTCCGACCAAAAATGGTCGTGCCGATATGGGTATCGTGAATGCCACCGGCTGTACCTCAGTGTGGGGTTCTACCTATCCCTACAACCCCTATCCGTTCCCATGGACCAGCAACCTGTTCCAGGACAGCCCATCGATGGCAATGGGGCTATTCGAAGGTCATATGGCCAAGATGGCTGATGGCTTCAAGGCGATCCGTCAGGCGGAACTGGAACTGGCCGGAAAATACAACCCTGCGGAACACGAGGCCCTGTTCCAGCGCTTCGGCTGGAAGGATTTCAGCGATGAAGAGTGGCAGCTATGCCCACCAGTAGTGTCTATCGGTGGTGATGGCGCCATGTACGATATCGGCTTCCAGAACCTGTCGCGCGCACTCGCCTCCGGCATGCCGATTAAGGTGCTGGTACTGGATACCCAGGTCTACTCCAATACGGGTGGACAGGCCTGTACTTCAGGCTTCATCGGTCAGGTAGCGGATATGAGCCCCTACGGCAAGGCCATGAAGGGTAAAACCGAAATTCGCAAGGAGATGGGGCTAATCGGTATGGCGCACAGAACCTCATATATTCTGCAGGGTTCTCCCAGCCACACCACTCATCTGATCGAGGGTTACATCGACGGTCTGAATAGCCGCCGCCCCGCCATGTTCAATATCTACGCAACCTGTCAACCGGAGCATGGTGTAGCGGATGATGCCACCTATCGCCAGTCCAAACTGGCGGTGGAATCCCGCGCCTACCCATTGCTAAAATTCGATCCTGATGCGGGTGAAACACTGGAAGAGTGTCTGGATCTGGAAGGCAATCCTTCTGCAGATGATGACTGGACTAGCTATACGCTGAATTACCAGGATGAAAACGGTCAGGATTCCAGCATGAAGTTGCCCATCACCTTCGCCGATTTCGCCGCTAGCGAAGGTCGTTTCCGCAAGCATTTCCGCAACGCACCACGCGCCATGTGGGGCGATGAAATGATTCCTTTCCATGAATTCCTCGAAATGGACGAAGATGATCGCGAAGGCAATTACCCCTTCATCTGGACTGTGGACAGTAAGAACCAGCTCACACGCACACTGTGTTCACAGGAAATCGTGGAATCTGCCGAAGAACGTCTGCACTACTGGCATCAATTGAAAGGCATTGCTGGCCAGATGAACCGGATAGATGTTAACGCCGTAGTTGAGCAAACCAAGCTGGATATGGTCAATCGTCTAAGTTCTACCCTGCTCTCACTCAGCGCATCAGGAAACACCAGCCTTTTAACCAGCGCAGTACAGGCTAAACCAAATGGCAATGGCGCAGCCGCTCCAGCCACCAACAACGGCAATGGGGCCACAGCTACTGCCAGCGGATTCGAGGCAGTCTGGATCGAAACCCCTGAATGTACAGCTTGCGATGAATGTACCGAAATCGCGCCGGGTGTTTTTGCCTACAATGCAGACAAACTGGCCGAGGTGATTAACCCGACCGGGGGTTCGTATAAAGACATCGTGCGTGCGGCCGAGAAATGTACCGCCGGCTGCCTGCACCCAGGAACCCCCTGGGATATGACTGAAAAGGATATCGATAAATGGATCAAACGCGCTGAAAAATATCAGTAAGCCAATGAACCTTTATTTGATCTTTCAACCACAGGGCATTTAATCGTGGGACTATTTTCAGTATTTAAAAAGGGGACCTTTGCGCATGGCATACATCCGCCTGCGCATAAGGCGCTGACCGCTCATATCCCGATCCAGCGACTCAAGTTTCCGCGTGTGCTGGTGCTACCACTGGCCCAGCACATCGGTGCGCCGTCGCAGGCAATCGTTAAAAAAGGCCAGGAAGTTGTACGTGGCGAACCGATAGCCATCGCCACCAGCGACCTGTCCGTGCCCATTCATGCACCCGCCACAGGACGCATCAAAGGCATCGAGCTGGTCACCACCTCGCGCGGCAGCAAGGATATGTCGATTATCCTGGAAGCCTATGAAGGTTCCAGCCAGCAGGTGTTATGGCGTCATGACTGGCATGCCGATTCACTGCAACGCGATGAGCTGCTACTGGCGATACAGGATACCGGTCTGGTCGGACTCGGTGGTGCGGCTTTCCCGTCACACTTTAAGCACAACAACCCTGATGAAAAACCAGTCGACACCCTGATTGTCAATGGCTGCGAATGCGAACCTTACCTGACCTGCGATCATCGTATGATGCTGGAGTATCCTGAACAGCTGATCCGCGGTATCTACTACGCAATGACAGCTACCGCAACCAGCAAGGCCATTATTGGTATCGAGGACAATAAGATGGATGCAGTCAAGGTGCTGCAGAAACACCTCGATGGCAACACACAGATCAGTGTGCAGGCGGTAGAAACCAAGTATCCGCAGGGATCGGAAAAAATGCTCATCAAGTCATTGATCAATCGCGAAGTGCCGGCAGGTGGCATCCCGGCGGATATCGGTGTCGTGGTGAACAATGTCAGCACCCTGTCCGAGCTGGGGCATTTGCTACCCAGCGGCGAAGGACTGACCGAAAGAGTCGTCACGGTGACCGGGCCCGGGATCAAAAAGCCTGGCAACTATCTGATCCCTATCGGTACCACCATCGGCTTTGTTCTTGAGCAACTGGGCTATGAAGGTAATGCCAAAGAATTCATCATGGGTGGACCAATGATGGGACCTGCCGTTTCTTCGCTGGATACCCCTATCACCAAGGGTTGCTCAGGATTGCTGGTACTCGACGAGCCTAACATCCAGCACGAAAGTAAACACACCTGGCCCTGCATCAAATGTGGTCGCTGTGTTAACGCCTGTCCGATGCACCTGAATCCGTCTCAACTTGGCCTGCTCGCCAGTGCAGGTGAGTTCCAGGCCATGTCTGACGACTATTATCTTGATCATTGTTTTGAATGTGGCTGCTGTTCTTATGTATGTCCTTCCAACATTCCGCTGGTGCAGTATTTCCGTATTGCCAAATCCATCAACCGGGAAAAAGCAGCATGAGCCGGAAACCCCAGATTGAATTAAGGACTACGCCCCATTTACACGCGCCTGATGATGTCATCGTCATTATGCGTACCGTGGCATTATCGATCCTGCCCATCGCTGGCTGGTCGGTCTGGCAATTTGGACTGAGTGCGCTGGCATTGATAGCTGGCGTGGTGTTGACCTGTATTGCAACCGAACGCGTATTTAATTATCTCAGCGCACAGACTAATACCCTGGGTGACTGGTCCGCTATCATCACCGGGCTGTTACTGGCATTAACCCTGCCCCCGGGTTTTCCCCTGTGGATGGCGTTTGTCGCAGGTTTTATTGCGATTGCGATGGGTAAGGTGATGTTTGGTGGTCTGGGTATGAATATCTTTAATCCAGCTCTGGTCGGACGCGCCTTTGTGCAGGCGGCTTTTCCTGTTGCGATAACGACCTGGACGCCATCGCTGTTTGAGGGACGTTTCAGCCAGTTTATCCCCTCCACATTTACCGCCCCCATGATGATGCCGCCAGCTATGAATGAATGGAATGCCAGCGTCAGCTTTGATGCGGTCAGCTCTGCTACACCGCTGGGGCTGCATAAGTTCGAACATATCTCTACTCCGCTGATGGATCTGTTTATGGGCACCTCCTCTGGCTCTCTGGGTGAGACCTCTTCCCTGATCATCCTGCTATGCGGCCTCTTTCTGGCCTTTCGTAAAATGCTGGACTGGCGCATTCCGTTTTATGTATTGCTCGGTGCCGCTCTCACCTCAGGGGCGCTGTACCTGTTTGATTCCGCTAAATATCCCGATCCACTGTTCATGCTGTTCTCTGGTGGCCTGATGCTGGGCGCCTGGTTTATGGCAAGCGACATGGTGGGCTCTCCGGTAACGCCACGCGGGGTGATGATTTATGGATTGTTTATCGGTATTACCACGATTGTGATACGCCTGTTTGCCGGCCTGTCGGAAGGCGTTATGTACGCTATTTTACTGGCCAATGCGGCCACACCCCTGATCGACCAGTACACCCTGCCGCGAGTATTCGGGGGGAGCAAATCATCATGACCAGCGAAGCTCAAACCATCCATCAACCGGATACGCCCTCGGCAAAAATCATTGCTGTACTCAGCAGTATTGCCATGTTCTCCGGCTTTCTGGTGGTATTAACCTCACAGTTAACGGCACCCTTCATCGAAGAAAACCAGCGTATCGCGATTGAGCAGGCAGTGTCTCAGGTCATTCCCGGAACGGTAACGCACCGCGAATTCATGATTCAGAATCAGCAGCTACTAGCAGTTGAAAAAGGCAGCGATAATCCAATTATCTACGCAGGATACGACGCAGAAGGCAAACTCACTGGTGTCGCCGCCAATGCCGGTGCTCAGGGTTATGCCGGTATGGTGTACCTGTTATATGGCTATCAGCCAGACTGTGAATGTATTCGAGGTTTCAAGGTATTGAAGATGGCGGAGACACCTGGACTCGGTGACAAGATTATTACCGACGCCAGTTTTCAGGCTAACTTTGATCAACTAGATGCCTCACTCAACGACGAGCATAGTGCGTTGAAAAATCCCATTGTGACAGTCAAGCATGGCAGCAAGCAGCACGACTGGGAAATCGATGCGATTTCAGGTGCCACCATTTCATCCAAAGCAGTAGGCAAGGCACTCAACCAGTCAGCACAATCCCTGTTACCTTTAGTTCAAGCGCTATTGCCGCAGTTAAACGAGGCCAGTCATGAGTAAACATCAGGATCAGCAGATTACCTGGCAAACCTTTAGCGAAGGCTTGTGGACCAATAACCCGGTTTTTGTCATGTTGCTGGGCATGTGCCCGGTGCTGGCGGTTACCAACTCAGCCATCAATGCGCTGGCGATGGGACTGGCAACCACCTTCGTGCTGATTGCATCCAGCACTATGGTATCGCTACTCGGCAAATACATCCCCAAGCAGGTACGTATTGCAACCTATATCGTCATCATCGCTACCTTTGTCACCATGGTGGATTACCTGATCCAGGCAATCTCGCTGGATCTGTACAATGCATTAGGGGCTTTTATCCAGCTCATCGTGGTGAACTGCATGATCCTCGGTCGAGCCGAAGCCTATGCGTCAAAAAACAAGCCATTAAAATCGATTATCAATGCTCTTGGGATGAGTGCCGGTTTTACCTTTGCGCTGTTATGCCTGGGCGTAGTGCGCGAGGTACTGGGTGCAGGCAGCCTGTTCGGTATTCAACTGTTCGGTGATAACTTTCAGCCCTGGGTAGTAATGGTGTTACCCGCCGGCGGCTTCCTGGTACTAGGTGCCTGGCTATTGATCTTCGACTGGTTCAAACAACGCAAACAGCTGGCTGATCTGGCCGGAGGACAGCCTCATGCAAACTGATTCACTCAGCTTTATCTTTTTAAATACCGTGCTGGCAAACAACTTTGTGCTGGCGATGTTTCTAGGCCTGTGCCCTTTCCTCGGCGTTTCCGGCAAACTCAATACGGCCATCCCAATGGGTATCGCAACCCTGTTCGTGATGCTGGTCAGTTCGGTATCGGCTTATGCGGTTAACCTGGTGCTGGTTGCGTTAAATATCGAGTTCCTGAGGCTGATCGCCTACATCGTCATCATTGCGAGCGCGGTACAGCTGGTTGAAATGACACTGAAAAAATACAGCCCAGCGCTGTTTCGCTCGCTGGGTATCTTCCTGCCCCTGATCACCACTAACTGTGCCATTCTAGGACTAGCCCTGTTCCAGACCTTCAAGGGATACAATCTTTCACAGTCAGTGACCTATGCATTCGGTGCTGGATTTGGCTTCACCCTGGCCATTGCCCTGATGGCCGGACTACGCGAAAAGCTCACTTTATCCAAACTACCTGGCGTTACCCAGGGTGCAGCCTTAAGCCTGATGCTGGGCGGTTTATTATCATTGGCCTTTATGGGCTTTGCAGGATTAGGAGGAAGTCACTGATGTGGCAATATATCGTCGCAATGTTAGTCGTACCCACCCTGTTGATCGGCTGGCTGTTGATGCAACAGTGGGGTAGAAATTTTGCCCGCGCCCACCCCGAACTGGGTGAGTTTCGCGAAGAAGGTGGCGGCTGTGGGAAAACCTGTGGCTGCAAGGGTAAAACTGCCTGCCAGCGTAAGGATAAAACTGGGTAAATCACGATGAGTACGAAGTTTTTATTCGGTTTAATCAAACGAAGCACAACAAAGTCCATATTGAAAATCTACAAAATTGTTTCGTAAGAACCGGTTACTTTAAAATCATGTGCCCCCAGAGGGGCTATCTATTATAAACCTACCGACCGCATCTGCTCTTTTAGCTTATCTTCCTTTTCTAGATTCCGGATATTTTCCCCCGAGCCATTCCTTCGCCTAAGTCGATTGTACTCTTACATTTGATCGCATAGAACTGCTACCCTACTTTATTTAAGATCGACAATTCTGACCAATCAATTCAATATTTAGATAGCAATATTAGCAATCAAAATCGTTGCCAATATTTTTTCAATAATAGCTTATCGTATACCTGCTTACAGATTTGAGCATTATAGCTATTAATTAATAATAGCGGATTGGCCACTTTCTAAATCATAAACACCTATTCCGTTAGCTCGTATGCTAAAAAAACGATTCCCTTCTTTATCAATATCAAAGTAATTGCAGGGATAATTTGTATTATCTGTACCAAAACGCAATATATTTCGGTCTCCATTATCAACATTAACAGACACCAAACCGAAAGACTGGCATACAAATAGATTTTCTTCGACACTGTTAAAATAGATACCTCCATTTGGGTGTAAGTAGGGACCATTTCCGATCGTATTGCTAGAAATTACACGACGGTTTCCAGTGGATATTTCTACTGATATGATCTCTCCATCAACGAATGCGTATAGATATTCGTTATTACTATCTACTGCAAGCTTACCTAGATTGTGAAGAACTTTACCTGCACCTATTGTTTCGCTAGATATTACTTTCGTAGTACCTGTGATCACATCTAATTCATGAATAGAATGATTTCTTTCATCGGCAACATATGCAGTTAAGTCATTGCTTAATGTGATTGAATCTGGACTAAAATCATTATCCGCAGGTGCTAGCAAATATGTGTCATTATTATGAAGATCCATAATTGAAATACCGAGTTGATTAACAAATAATACTCTGTCCCGTTTACTATCAAATTTCATATCCGTAGAATTTATATCGAGAAAATAAGCAAATAACTTTCCTGTTCTCAAATAAAATAAGTGAAAACTATTTTCATAATCCGAAAAGAAAATGATTCTATCGGAATATTTATCGTACGCGACATAGTCTACAGACTCAAAAACGCTTTGAGATACTGGCCCGAATAAATCTTCAAGGAAATATCGTGTTTTACTTGAAGTATCAAGTGCCAGGGTAGATTTTCCTCTTGTCTCTGATATATAAATCATAGAGCCATCCTTATTGACCACAACATTATTGCATCTAAATATAAAAGGCCCACTATCTTCAAAATTGTTGGTTAATACCGTTCGATTTCCTGAATCCCTGTCAATCGTTATCAATTCTCCATCCCCGTCTGCAATGAAGCGATCTCGGATTGAATCGAACGTAATGGGGCCATCTGCATATTTCGGTTGTTCTCCAAGAAGCGCATTAATAATTAATTTGCGCGAACCATCGGAGAGGTCAACAGATAAAATTTCCCCTGCATTGCTTCCATTGACATAGATTTCTGACCTACTAGGATCATACATAATTGAATCCATGCTATACCTAAGATCCGGGCCTACACCGACACTATCCCCGGATAATATCGTCCTGTCTCCCGTGGAGACATCAATCCGAAAAATTCTGGATCGCTCAGTAACATACAATACGTTGGCGCTCTCTCCAAAAGTCATTGCAGAAATATTAAAGCCCAGATCAGGACCAGCTCCAACATCTTTATTTGAAATAATTTTTTGAGCACAGGTTACTAAATCTATTGAAACAACTCCTCCTTCGTATACGGCAAAAACCCAGTTTCTTGAGGCATCATAAAGTATTGGCGACAACTGAAATAATAGGATGGTAGGATAATTGTTGCATAGCTGTGTAAGTCGACCAGACTCCAAATCTCTCTCCCATAATCCAAAACCTTGATGAATTATTAGTCGATTTTTCGCATTGTCCATTTGAACATATACGAGATACTCAATATCTCCAGTGTTATGAATCTGAAATTTGGTAGATTCCTCCAATTTGTTACTAGAATATAAACTCACTTCATTATTGATATGACTGGAAATTGGAAGCGTTTGGTTATAAGACCATTTACTTTCTTCACCTATTACAACTTCCGCGAAATTATTGTTAATTACTATTGATGGATTGCCGACCGGCCCGTCAGGGTTCGTTATTACTCCTCTAAACGTTACATTTTCTCGCTTATCTAAAATGGAATTTTCTGGTGGAAATAAAACACGTTGACGAGGTTTGTTATCCTCATTTTTTATTTTAACGGTAAGATTAAGTTCAGATATGTCCAAATAGCTATTTTTAGCCTGAACTACTAACTGGTAATTGTTATCACGATTGCTATCAATGGGATTTTCAAAATCTGGGATAAAGTTTTTGGTCAGCTCGCCTGTAGTGCTATTCAGATTAAATAGAGATTCATCCTCACTCTCCTTCAACTCGAAACTTACCCCATCCCCTTTCCTTCCTAAAGTGCTTAGGGCAAAGTTCAAATTGTCCCGATTTTCCGGAACAATTAAAACCTCATTGCTTGAAATTCTAAACTTTTCATTTCCAGGTTGGTTACCTCCTCCACAAGAAATAACATTAAAAGTTATAATAATAAAAATAGAAAAACGGCATAATATTGATTTTACGTACTGCATTATTAAATATCCCTATCGAAATTTACTTTTGATAGGGATATTACTCAATTGTTTACCAATATTCGATAAATAATTTGAACCAAGGAAAGACTTCCCTACGTCTGCGGAGGCATCATAATAATCGCTTTAAAAGTTGTGTAGGTCGTCTACAGAGACAATTCTGGATTTGTGGCATAAGATAATGAATTACCTACCCAATCTTTACGAAGAGGTCTTCCAACGTGTTCTACTTTTTTCTGGTAATTGTATGTGTCGGTAGAGTATTCAACTCTTATGTCCCCTTTATGTCGGAACCCGGTTTTCCGGGTGTTCTGTTTTACACACGATGTTTATATCTGAGTTCAAATTCCCAAGTTACTGGAGGGTAGGGATAGGTGAGTAAACTTCAAAAATTCTCGGTCGCTGTCTCGTTAAATACCTGGGTATCTCGTATCGGTTTGACATAAACCATTATGTCTACCCAAAACCACTTCCTGTACCTATTCTTAAGACCTGTTAGAAACCCGACATGAGCCATCCCCGGTCATGAGCATAAAGAGGAAGCTCAAAGTTACTACTGAAGAAACAGATACATGAATGCTCAGACAAGCCTTAATTTAGTCATAATTGCTTAACGGATTTACTAATGTTGCGACTTGTGATGAGCGCATAACAAAATCAACGTTTAACTACCCATACTTGGACGACTCCAGTGGCACGGAAACATTCGACTAGAGTTAGGAGTGGGGTTTGTCCAGCATTAGCGAATTGGCGACACCAATCGAGAGCTGGTGCGTGAGCAGCCTTTCATTGAAAAACTGTGCACGGCGATGTCGAATACATCAACGTAACAAACAGCTATAATCGACGCTAGATAAGTCAATTTTCAAGTCTGGACCTATTGGTTCATGGTAACATAATATCTCTTATGACCTGGCCTTGCTTTCAGATCGGAGCAGTCAAGTCAGATTTAACAACGAACCCAGATAAATTTTCTATTGGAGCGGGTTTTATTTCTTCTAGTCCCTGCTTTACAAACACATTTACCGAGTACTGCCCGGTATTTGGAAAACCTTACCTCACTCTTCTCGATCCTAACCTTACCCAATATAGGAGAACAGTGTCCACAAAACATAACCATATTCGTGTTCTTGTCCACACCTATCCCTTACAGTGAATAACTCCTCCTTGAAATAAAGGACATAAGTAGAATTTACATTCATAAAATACTTTGATCGTGGTATTTTCCACATCCATTATCAAATTAACTACTTTTGTTATAAGCTAAGCAGCTATCAAATAAGGGTTTTATTATTCAACCCCTATAACAATAATCTAATGACACGTAGAGGAATACATGGCCAGGTCTGAGCAAACTTTTAGACGATATAAAGATGGAGACCATCAATATCGCTCGTTGGGTGATGCAATATTTGAGCAGGATACAACCTATAAATGCCCCACCTATGTGAATCGAACCCCTCCCTGCCAGGGAAGCTGTCCGTCTGGTGAAGATATTAGAGGCTGGTTGAGCATTGTGCGCGGCATCGAGAAACCACCTGCAGGTGTCGATAAGTTTGAGTATGCATTTTACCGTTCCACCGATGCCAATCCTTTTCCCTCCATCATGGGTCGTGTTTGCCCTGCCCCCTGCCAGGAAGGTTGCAACAGAAACGAGGTTGAAGACTTTGTCGGCATCAACTCGGTTGAGCAATTTATCGGTGATTATGCGCGCGAAAAGAACCTGAAGTTTAAAACACCAGAAAAAGAAACTGGCAAAAGCGTTGCTATTATCGGTGGCGGCGTCGGTGGTCTGGCCTGTGCCTACCAGTTACGTCGTAAAGGCCATGCTGTAACCGTATATGACAGCCATCGCGAACTCGGCGGTATGATGCGCTATGGTATCCCCGGTTATCGCACCCCGCGTGATGTGATGGATCATGAAATCCAGCGCATCCTCGACATGGGTGTCAAAACCCAGTTGAATACCTTTGTTGGCAAGGACATCAGTATGGAGCAACTGCGCAAGGATCACGATGCCGTCGTCATCGCAATTGGCGCACAGGCGGGTCGCAATATTCCTATCCCGGGAGGCGATGCGCCCAACTGTATCACCGGTGTTGCATTTCTGGATGCCTATAACGATGGACGCCTGAAATTCGTTTCCAAGCGAGTGCTGGTCATCGGCGGTGGTGATACCGCAATGGACGTAGTTTCGGTGGCACGTCGTCTGGGCCACATAACCCATACCCATGAAAATGAACGCACTGAAAATGTTATCCTGAATCAAACCGCTCAGGATGTTGCTTCTGCCGCTAACAAAGAAGGCGCAGAGGTTCTGCTCGCTTATCGTCGTCCGGTTGACCAGATGCCTGCAGCCCTGCATGAAATTGAAGCTGCCGAACGCGAAGGTGTAGAGATCCGCGGCAGTCTGGTTCCGATTTCGGTTGTCACCAATGCCGAAGGCAGGGCCACCGCTCTTCGCGTAGCCAAAGCCGACTGGAGCTCCGGTGAAATGGTAATTATCGAGAATTCCGAGCATGACC
>JBNKDE010000007.1:0-256633 GCA_050288105.1 Gammaproteobacteria bacterium | reverse complement strand
TATAAAGGATCCAAGGGTGATTCCCTGACCCTGTCCTGGGTGGATAACCAGGGTGGTTCGGACTCAGTTACTGCCAAAGTGGGCTAAGTTGTCGAACAAAAATTAGCAGAACTATCTAAACCATATATTTACAAAGAAGGTTAAAACTATGCGAAAAAAAATTCTCGCCGTTTCAGCTGCTCTGACTGCCTGTTTGCTAATGCCCTTAGCTAACGGTGCTCCGAATCCTGAGCAGGATCTAAAAGATTTCAGAGCTTATTATTACAACAAATTCCCGGATACACCCAAGGAAGACTTTATCAATGGTGTTTATTCCATTGACCCGGATTCTCGCGTGCAGTGGGAAAACATGGAAGAGTTTCCTGTCTACGAAGATGATATCGCGAAAGGTGAAGAGTTGTTTAATACGCCATTTGCGAATGGAAAAACCTATGCCGAATGTCTAAAGGATGGTGGCGTTGGCACACGTCAAATGTATCCATACTTTGATTCGGATACTGGAAACATCGTAACGCTTGAAGAATCGATCAATAAATGTCGTGTTGATAACGGGGAAAAGCCGCTGAAGTGGAAAAAAGGGCCTATCGCTCAAATCTCTGCTTACATCGCTTACACCTCTCGCGGAAATAAGTTTAATATCGAAGTGCCCAACGATGAGCGAGCGCTGGCCCAGTATGAACGTGGAAGACAGCATTATTTCATGAAGCGGGGCCAATTGAATCTAGCCTGTGCGGATTGCCATTACTACAATTCTGGCATGATGGCACGATCCGAGTTATTGAGTCCTACATTGGGTCACGTGACTGGCTTCCCAGTATTTCGCCATCAAAAATGGGGTGAACTGGGTACATTACATCGCCGTTTAGGTGGCTGTAATAATAATATTCGCGCCAAGGCGTTTGATGCGCAGAGCGACGAGTACAAAGCGTTAGAGTATTTTCTAAGCTACCTGTCAAATGGGTTAGAGGTTAACGGCCCGTCTTCACGTAAATAACGAATTTTAATAATAATAAAAGTTCTTGAACCCGGCTCTGGCCGGGTTTTTTTTGTGTGTTCCGGTATGCCCTTCATTTTGATACCATAGCCGCCTTTTTAATCGGTTGGTTTTTAGTGAAAGTAAATTTCCAGGCATTGGGCTGTCGTTTGAATGAGGCTGAGCTTGAAAGCTGGTCTCAGGATTTCATTCGGCTAGGTCACCAACTGACTATGGATAGTGCTGATGCCGATCTTGTGATATTCAATTCCTGCTCTGTTACCGCAGAGGCAGACCGAAAGTCACGCAAACTGATCAATCGTATTCATCGAGAAAACCCTCAGGGTAAACTGGTGGTTACCGGTTGCTACGCGAGTCTGCAGGCCAGCCAGGTAAAGCAGCAGCTCGGCGTGGATCTGGTGGTTGATAATCAGCACAAAGACGACCTGGTTGACCAGGTGCTCAATCAGCTGGAAATCGCTCCTCCGGCGCATATCACTGAGGTTGCCGAGCATGCCATTTTTTCGCGCGGCAGGCACAGGGCTTTTATCAAGGTTCAGGACGGATGCCGCTACAAATGTACATTTTGTATCGTGACGGTAGCCCGTGGCGCAGAGCGTAGTCGCAGTGAACAGGAAATCATTGATGAAATTAATCACCATCACCAGCAGGGCGTGCAGGAAATTGCCATTACCGGGGTTCATGTAGGCGGTTACGGCAGTGATAACGGTAGCAGTTTGTACCGCTTGCTTAATCAGATCTTGGAAAAAACCAGTGTCCCGCGAATACGACTGGCCTCGGTCGAGCCCTGGGATTTACCGGATAATTTTTTTGATCTGTTTCAGGACAGGCGATTGATGCCACATATGCATCTTCCCTTACAAAGTGGTTCAGATAGCGTGTTAAGACGTATGGCCAGACGTTGTAAGACCGCTGAGTTTGAGAGAATTGTCGAGCAGGCCAGATCAGCGGTTCCTCATTTTAATATCACCACTGATTTGATTGTGGGTTTTCCGGGGGAAACTGATCAGGACTGGGAAGCGTCCCTAAATTTCTGCGAGCGAACAGGTTTCGGTCATATACATATATTCAGCTATTCCCAGCGCGCGGGTACCCGAGCCGCAGACTATCCTGACCAGGTTCATCCGCAGATCAAAAAACAACGCAGCCAGCAAATACATGCTCTGGCTGAAAAACTAAAAGCGAATCAGCTGTCGAAACTGGTAGGACAAGAGGTAGAGGTGTTATGGGAGCAAAATCTGGGCTCGGGATCCGCCGAATGGGTGGGCTACACGCAGCACTACCACAGGATTGTTTCAAAATGGCCAATAGTAGATGAACGCAGGATTTCTAATCTGCTTGTTAAGTCCGTATCCAGTCACCCCCTGTATCTTGAAGGTGTTGATGGGTTACCTCCTGTCAGTAAACAACTGGAGGTTCATTTTGCTTAAAGAAACATGGATTGCATCTCTAAGATTGAAATCTGGCAAGCCGATTGTTTGCAACTCGTTTAGATATTCCTTAAGCAAAAGATGTCTCAGCTAATCTGCTTGATCACCCTGAGGTAGGAATAAATTGGTCCACTCTTCATTATTTCTGGCAGCGATACTGGCTCTTGTGTTTTTCCCAGCTACTGTTCTGGCTACTGATTATGTTTCTGGCAGCATAGTTTTTGTTACGCTAGTTGCAGGTCTGGCCTATTTATCAAAAAGTTATCGTGAGGTTGTCCCTTTTGATAAGCAGGAGAAATTATTTTTCATAGCCCTTTCAGCAATATTTATCAGTGCTATCTTCACGACAATCTTGAATGATGCAGATCTGGCTAGAGCCAATCGGTTTTTCTATTTTGTACTGATGATCCCTGTGTATGTGATTTATAAACAGGCTGCTATTGATGAAAAATACATCTGGACCGGATTGGTCGGCGGTGCATTGATCGCATTTTCTGTCGCGCTGTACCAGGTATTTGGCCCAGAGCATGCTGGTAGAGCGACGGGGAGCGTACATCCTATATTGTTTGGGGATTTATCCCTGTTAATGGGGGCATTGTCACTCGCCGGACTGGGATGGTTTAAAAAGCATAAAAACTGGCTGCTCGTGGTGCCTGTTCTTGCTGCGATGGCTGGCCTTATCGCCAGTGCCCTGTCTCAGTCACGCGGAGGCTGGGCTGCGATTCCCTTTATCGGGCTGGTTTTATTGTGGTACCTGTCGCGCTTTGTGTCGCTTAGATGGGTGGTCGCCATTATATTACTGGTGATTGCGGGGATAACAGTTTTGTACCTGACTCCACAGCTTAAAGTGCAGACGCGTATTCAAACTACGGTGCAGAATATAGAACGCTATCTAGATAGTCAGGAACCAGATGATCCAGCGAGAAGAACATCCATAGGTTCGCGATTTGAGATGTGGAAATCGGCCTGGATCATGTTTACCGAGCATCCAGTAGCCGGAGCAGGCTGGGGTAATTTTAAGTCAAATACACAAAAGCTGGTGGATCAGGGGATGCTAAACCCTGCGATTACACGTTATTACCATGCCCATAACCAGTATTTGTCCGCCCTCGCCAAAGGTGGTCTGATGGCCTTTGCCGCGATCCTCGCGCTTTATTTGATTCCTGCTTACCTGTTTACTCAGGCTATTCGAGATTATGATGACCCGGAAATGCGCCGCATCGCTTTTGCGGGATTAATCCTGATTGTGGGTTATCTGTGTTTTGGCCTGTCGGAGGCAATACTGGAAAAAACCCGACCCGTAATTTTCTTTGCATTTTATATGGCAGTGTTTATGGGACGGGTACAAAGAAGAAGACTGGTTACCCGAGAGTGAGGTCGTGGATTCACCATTTCCAGTAATGCAGGCGTTTTCTGTACTTCAGGTTTTTGATCAGATTCCAGGGTTTGGCTCTGGCAACAGGAAATTTGCCAGCAAGCACTTCGTCAATAGCTTTCACCACGCGCTCGGATGATTTACCGTCCTGGTAGGGGTGGGTTTGATCACTGAATATCTGTATCTCCCGCATTAATGCTTCAGGACGGGATAACGCTTTTTCAATACTCGCTTCCAGTAAGCTGGGGTCAGCTATATCGACTAAATAGGGGCCGGGGTCGATGTTATTGTAGGTGACTACGGGTTTGTGTTGTATTAAAAACATGCTGATCACGGATGATGTGTCGCAGACCATGACATCAGCCAGCTTTAATAAAGGAATTACATCATCAGTCTGGATATACTTTAGGTGCTCACTCTGGATCGCCTGATACATCTCCACAACTTCCGGACTCATCTTAGGGTGGAATTGAACCAGCCAGTTCCACTTGCCGCTTTGGCTTAAGCTTTTAACGCTAGCGTGTAAGGCTTTAGCGCAGCTCAGGCGTTTTGAAAAAGTGGAACAGAGTAAGATCGTAGGTCTGTCGGATATCTTGTCCTGGTCAGTAGATTTGAATAAAGCGTCAAGCGTGGACCAGCCTGTTTCTATCACATTGAAAAACTGGTATTTCTGCTGGTTGGCTTTAAAAGGTCCGGTTGTATTCGGTCCCTGGGTACAGTAAAGGTCAAAGCATCCGCGTATTTTAAAGTGACTTTTTTCCCCGTTAGGTTTTACTTTTCCGGCATCGAAACCATGAAACACACAGACTTTTAAACCGGGGATAAATGTTGGGATGCTATTGGCGGTTGCGATTGTAACGTGAGCGGCATAGGTTTTTACCTGATCAACGCTGTCTAGCAGTACCTCATCCTGAGATAAATAGCCAGGGTTGACGTCATTCCCCTCAAAAAACCAGCGCACGTCATCGCCTCGTGCACGCAGGATTTGCTGTATAGGGCGCAGTATCGCAAAGCTGTAATTTTGTGAGATATAAAAAAGGTATTTTTTCATGAAGCTGCTGAGAAGGTTTGCCCCTGTTTCGGTTTGGGTGAATCTCACCCCAAGCGATTGGATGAGTATAATGAAACGCCTGGTTAAGTCCATTAAACCACAGACAGATTTACTGAACAGGGTAATATCACATTGAATGCGTGCTGCTGCCAGAATGAATCCCTGTTGTCTGTACCAAGAGTCCATTATAATTTCACGGATTATTATTTCTTGAGGCGGATATGAGCCGCTTTATACGGTATGAAAGCCTATGAATTTTGATTTTACAGCTGCTCAGGTTTTGATTGTTGGTGACGTCATGCTGGATAGTTACTGGCAGGGCGCTACGCGTCGCATCTCTCCCGAAGCCCCTGTACCTGTGGTACAGGTGAATGACCAGACCCAGCGTATTGGTGGTTCAGGGAACGTGGCGATGAATATCACTTCATTGGGTGCGGCGGCCAGTTTAATTGCATTGATTGGGGATGACCAGGCGGGCAGGGATCTTGTATCACTACTGAAAGCGTCTCATATCAGAAATTACTGTGTGCTCGACCCGAGTTTACCGACAACAACCAAACTCAGGGTTTTATCGCAGCACCAGCAGCTCATCCGCCTTGATTTTGAACTGGCTCACCATGACTTTGACCAGGCGCCCTTACTGCTTCACTTTGAAAAAGAGCTCGCTACCTCAAACATGGTGGTTCTTTCCGACTACGGTAAGGGCGTGTTAAACGATGCGCAGCCTTATCTTCAGCTTGCACATAAATACTCAGTGCCAGTCCTGGTTGATCCCAAAAAGGACAGCTTTGAAAACTATACCGGTGCCTACCTGATTACACCCAACCAAAAGGAGTTTGAACAAGTTGTAGGTCCCTGGCGCAATCAGGCAGAGATGCTGAATAAGGCTGATCAGGTGATTCAATCCTGTGACCTGCAGGGCCTGTTGATTACGCAGGGCGAGCAGGGTATGACGCTGGTAATGAAAGACCAGCAGGCGGAGCATTTTCCTGCGCATGCGCAGGAGGTATATGATGTAACTGGTGCAGGTGATACCGTGATTGCCGCTCTGGCGACGGGTATAGCGAGTGGCATGAGCGTGCAGGATTCGGTATTTCTTTCCTGTAAGGCTGCTGCGATTGTGGTCGGCCGCGTCGGTACCTCAACGGTGTCGGTTGAGGATTTACAGAACCTGGAGCGATCAAGTTCCAATAAACTCTCTCCAGCCAGAGGTAAGATAGTCGATCGCCAGCAGTTGCAGTCACTGGTTGAACAATACAAAAAACTGGGTAAAAAAATCGTCTTCACCAATGGCTGTTTTGATCTGTTGCATATTGGTCATTTACGTTATCTGGAACAGGCATCAGCATTGGGAGATGTCCTGATTGTTGGCATCAATAGTGACGATTCGGTTAAACGGCTAAAGGGAGAAACTCGACCTATCAATCCTTTATCTGATCGTATGGAGTTGCTGGCCGGGCTGGCTTCGGTTGATCTGGTGATCGATTTTGTCGAGGATACACCTCAGCAACTGATCTGCTCGATTGAGCCGGATATTCTGGTCAAGGGTGGTGATTACGAGCTGGAACAGATTGCTGGTAGAGAGTGTGCGTCAGAAGTTGTGCTGATCGATTTTGTTGAGGGTAAATCCAGTAGCTCCATTGTGCACAGGATTCAGCTGTCGACGACACCATAATCAGATTCGAACCATCGATTTAACATTATATTAATTAAGTTTGTTTAAACTACGCCGCTTTATTTCGAAGAAAGTGAATCTTGGGGTAAAGCGGCGACCAGGCGACAAATTCAGGAGCAAAACTGTATGAAACTCGATAACACAACTGCGTCACCATTATCAGCTCATTCCAGCTTACAGGAACGCGGAGAATACCTGTCGACACTAACCCCGCGTGTGGGTTGCGGAGTTTATCGATTTGAGAGAACAGGTCGAGCAGAGCTGGAAGCCCTGATTCGAAATGGATTAAACCCCTGGGACCGATTTCTCGATATTGGCTGCGGTGCCTTCTGTGGTGGTTACTGGGTTATTCATTTTCTGGATGCCGGGCTTTATCATGGTGTGGAACCGAATATAGAGATGTTTGAAGGAGGGCGCACTCACATACTCGAACCTGAACTTCTCGAATTAAAGAAACCCCGCTTTGATCATAACGATCAATACGATTTTTCAGTATTTAATACCGAGTTTGATTACTTTTTTGCACAGTCGATCTGGACTCATGCGGGCAAGAAAGATATCGAAAAAATGCTGGATGGCTTCGTAAAGTTTGGTTCAGGTCACGCCAGGTTCCTGGCTACTATCAAGCTCCCTGATCTTTTTCATCGTGATTATAAGGGTGACGAGTGGATCGGTGGTTCACATAAAACCAGCGGGGCAGGGACCGTGCGCCACAGCTTTAAATGGATTCAAAATGCCTGTGCCAAACGTGGTCTGATTGTTAAGCGACTTAAAGGCGAGAAGATTAATACCCAGCATCTGATCCTGATTGAGAAAGCTGGGTGAACTTTAGCGGCACAGCAAGTTCAAAAGCTGTCAGTTTTTCATTGAAATATCAGAAGTGATGCTATTGTTAACATTTTCGGCTGTTGAGATCAGTAATTAATGCGTAATCAGTTTTCTGAAAGTCACTGGCCGCTTTACCCCTTTATTCGGTACAGTTTGCTATTGCTGGGTCTATTATCGTTATCCAGGCTGTTACTGGTCACCTGGCAATTCGATCGCGTAGCTAGTCTGCAACACGCGTTGACGGTCATGCTATATGGATTGCGATTCGATCTGATTGTTATCTGCATGTTGTGGTTTGTGCCAGCGCTGTTGTTGCTATGGTTACCACGCAATAAATTCCTGAATTCACTGATTGCTGGAATTGCTCAAATCTGGTTTATGTTGAGTACCATTTTGATCCTGTTTCTGGAGATGAGTACGCCAGCGTTCATCGATCAGTATGATACCCGTCCCAATCGTATCTTTTTTGAATATCTGGAAACACCTGTCGAGGTGATTAAAACCTCGGTCAGTGAATATCCCTGGCATTTTGTCGCGGCAGTTATTCTACTCAGCATTTTAATCCGCTACCTGGCAGGGTTTAACCGCCGAGTATTTTATAGTCTGGAACCCTGGCCTGTGCTGCTTCGAGTCGTGCTGATGCCGGTACTGGTTATACTGCTTTTTATCGGTGCACGTTCCAGCTTTGATCATCGTCCTGCGAATCCTAGTGTCGCTGCTTTTTCGAATGATCAACTGGTTAACAAACTGGGGCTAAGCTCGGTGTATACGGTATTGAATGCGGCGTATAACCTGAAGAATGAAGGCAATAGTAATTCACAGTATGGCGTGATGGATACGGTGCAAATGGTAAACACGATACGTGAGCATTCATTTATCGATCCTGCAACTTTTGTGACTGATGAAACCTCAACCTGGCATCAACATCTGGTGCCAGAAAAGAGTCAGAAATTTAACCTGGTGATTATATTGCAGGAAAGTTTGGGTGCCGGATTTGTCGGTAAGTTAGGCGGTATAGGTGTCACCCCTGAGATCGATAAGCTTTCCGAGCAGGGTATGTGGTTTGAGAATCTCTATGCCACTGGCACTCGCTCTGCGAGAGGAATAGAAGCGGTCGTGGCGGGTTATCCCCCATCTTCTTCACGCAGTGTCCTGAAACTGGGCCTGGCGCAACAAAACTTCGCCACACTGGCCAGTATATTAAAACAAAGTGACTACCAGACTCAGTTTATCTATGGTGGAGAAAGTCATTTCGACAATATGGCTGGTTTTTTTCTGGCCAATGGTTTTGACAGGGTGACCGAGCAAAAGGATTATCAGGATCCAAAGTTTGTCGCGACCTGGGGTGTGTCGGATGAGGACCTGCTGGACCGGGTAGACGATGAAATGATGAAGGAAACAGGATCTGCAAAATTCATCCTGGCATTTTCTTCCAGTAATCATTCCCCTTTTGAAATTCCTGAAAATACCATAGAGCCTTATGATTCTGAAAAATATACGGTCAATAATGCGGTAAAGTATGCGGACTATGCCGTTGGAAAGTTTTTTGAAAGAGCGCGAACCCGACCCTACTGGGATAATACCTATTTTCTGATCGTGGCGGATCACGATACGCGGGTATTTGGTGCCTCGCTGGTCCCAGTGAACAAGTTTCATATTCCGGGACTAATCTTGGGGCCAGATGTAAAAGCCAGCGTATATAAAAAGGTAGCGAGTCAGATAGATCTTGCACCTACTCTGCTGCATTACCTGGGTATCAGCAGTAAACATCCAATGATTGGTCATGATTTACTGCAGCTACCAGATCACTTCGCCGGGCGGGCTTTGATGCAATACGGCAATAATCACGCATATATGCAGGGCTCGGACGTAATCGTTCATATGCCGGAAAAGGAGCCAAAGCAGTTTAGCTACCAGCAGGGTAGCCTGGTCGAAAAGCCCCTTGACGCTCAACAGGCTGAAGTAGCGCGTGCACATCTGCTGTGGCCTATGTATGCTTATCGCGAACAGAAGTACCTTTACCAGCAATAATGCGACAGCCTGACTATGTTTAAAATTTTATACTACCGAGAATCCTGAATTATGCGATTTATCCTTCGCAGCTTTTTTTATCTTATCCTCCTCCTGGTCGTGGTTTACTTTGCGCTCGCATTTTATGTTGATTACCAGTTGCCTAAAAAGGATTTTTCTTCTGCATACGATGATTGTCGAAAGGTCTGGACTGCGCGTGGCTTATACGGTGAAGGCGTCGATCAAAACTCTATCCAGAGCATCGGTAAAGCCTTTGATGAGGGGGCAATGGGGGTAGAGGTAGATATACATTATGATGTGAGTTTGAAGGATTACATTGTCTCACATGACTACCCCTACAATAAGAAAAATGGGCGAATACTGCCGCTCAGTGAGCTATTTGATGCAATTGGGGCAGACCATTATTTCTGGCTGGACTTCAAGAAGATACGACACCTTGATCATGATCAGGCACTACAGGCAGCAGCGCGACTACATGAAATTTCAAAAAATAACCAGGTTAATGAGCGTATTTATGTAGAAGGAGAAAACCCAACGAATCTAACGATTTTTAATAATGCCGGGTTCCATACTATTTTTGATACGCATCCTTTACCGGAAAGTATTCCCGTATTGTCCAGCTTTGCTATTACCATTTATAAGATTGTGTTTTATTTTGGTGACTATACGGTGATGGGTATGGAGTATGGTGAGTTGAGTGACCCTGTATATGGGCCTAAAACGCGCGCCCAGCTTGGCAATATACCGGTATTTCTCTACCACTTGCCGGTAGACGAGCGCCTGGTTGATGAAATGTTAACGCTAAAAAATGTTCGAGCCTTTATTGTTGGTAATAATCAGAGCGTTAATTTCTATGATAAGGATGCCTGTAAGGCTACGGCGAGCCGCTAATTTCCGTGATGAGATTTCAGTTCAGAGAAAACCTGTCTGTTGTTGTTGTATTCTCTATTCTGCTACTGTCATTACTGACATTTGCGCGAGCTTTTAACGTTCTGGTGTTTGGTCACTGGCATGAGCTGGTGATGAATGCCGGTTATCTGGATAATCTTTTCTTTAAAGGGTTTAGATTCGATCTAAAGCTGCTTTCTTCAATACTGCTGGTGATTTTCTGGTTTCCTGTCCTGCTCTCCTGGTTATTTCCTGGCAGAATTTTTCATACTTATTTAAAGCTGGTTTTGAACCTGATTTTAATCTTGCTGGTATTTCTGGTTTTTGTAGATGTCGGTTATCTCTATTATTTTCAGCGCCCAGTCGATGTGCTCATCTTTGGACTTTTTGAAGACGATACCCAGGCGATAATGAGTACCATAGTGGGCAACTATCTACTGCTGTTCATCTTCGCAGGATTTATCGTGGTATTTTATTTGCTCAGCCGCAGTTTTTACAGGCTGACCGCTGCCAGTTATTGGAAGGCTACAGGCAGTATGTCTTTGTTAAAGCAACTTATGCTCTGGTTAGTGTCATTGGTGGTGCTGGTTGTGCTTACCAGAGGCTCACTGGATACCTTTCCCCTGCAGCGCAAGCACGCATCGGTTAGTGATAATACCTTTATCAATTCTATGGTGATGAATAGTGCTTTTAATCTTTACTACGCCTATTCTGATCGCAAAGTCAGCAACCAGGGGCTGTTTAAACAGGATATTTTAAAAGCGAATGGCCTGGCTAATCTGCAGCAGTTGCAACAGCAGGCAGGGTACAGTAGTAAAAACCCACTGCAGCGCCGCACGGCTTTCAACGCGCAACTCGAAAAATTGCGACCACATGTTATTTTCGTGCTGATGGAAGGCTGGTCCACACAGATTGCCCGAGGTCAGTCAGAGCAAAATAACGTACTTGGTGAGTTTGCCCGACATGCTCAGCAAGATCATTATTTTCTGCAGTTTTTTACCAATCAATATGCGACTAACCCCTCGATAGAAGCATTGCTGATGAACTCGCCGATTACACCACTTTCGCAGTCTCTGGCCAGCAATACGTCGTTGAGCCTGTCCAATGTATTACCTTTTAAGCAGAAGGATTATCAAACGCTGTTTCTAAGCGGCGGGTATAGTTCCTGGCGCAACCATAATAACTTCTGGCTACAACAGGGCTTTGATCGATATATCGGTCGCTCAGAGATTGAGCGCTTTTATACGGTAGATGCCAGTGATAATCCATGGGGCGTATATGATGAATATCTATTCAAGTATTTAATTAAATCGATTCAGCAGGCAGAGCAGGATAATCAGTCCCTGTTCAGTTTCGTATTAACCACTAATAATCACTCGCCAGTAAGATTGCCAAAAACCTACCGACAGCCACCACTTGATCCTTCGGTGTATGGCCTGCCCGCTGACGATAAAGAAAAGATTTCTATTCTTACGGGCTATAATTATCAATCGGATCAACTCGGACGTTTTATTAGCTGGGTGAAGCAGAGCAGCCTGAAGGATAAGGTGATTATTGTTGCAACCGGGGATCACCCACACAGGCTTTTTATCGATAACAGTGCCAGTGAAGATAAATATCTGCGTTATTCAGTACCCGCATATTTTTATGTGCCGGAGTCATTAGATCTACTAAAAGACGTTGCGCCGGATATGCCTGGTTCGCATAATGACCTGTTCCCAACGCTGTTTGAATTATCTTTGTCACAGGCCGACTATGTTAATTTTGGGCAGCCATTCAATTTTAAAAATATTGATACCGCTTATGGGCGTTCCAGTGATGGACAGTTTCTGTTTCCTGAAGGTGTGGTAGATAGTCAGAACCATTCCTTTTATCGCTGGCTGGATGATGAAAAGTATCTGTTAAACGCACAGGCCCTGACGGTACCGCAATCACGTCTGTCGGATCTCAGCGAGGAGCAGTATCGCAGGCTGTTAAAACAATATCTGATCGTCAGGGATTATCAGCAGCAACATAAATCTGCTAAGTAAACTGAGCGAGATTATTGATAGAACTGGCTCATTGATTTGATGACTTTTGCACCTACGCTATTTAGATTTTCAGGAGTGGAAGTGGTCTTTTGATAACTGTAATAGTCACGAGTTTCTGAAGGTCCCAGTTTGGGGTATATCTGGATATATTGATTGTTAACAACTGCCATGTCTGTCCAGGTTTTGACCAGCAGAAAATCTCTCGCATGCGTATTAAACAGCGATTGCCCGTTGCTATAGTCGGAAACTTCGTTGTTACAGTGAAATACTTCCTGCATCAGAGTAGGCACCAGATCAACATGAGAACTCAGGTGGTTATAGCTTTGCGGTGGCTTGCCCGGCCAGTACAGTAGCAAGGGAACCTGTATCTGATAACGCGAGAAATTGCTGTTATGCCCCCAGCTATTGGTGCGTGTTTCATTCGCTTCCTGCCCATGATCTCCGGTCAGTATGATGATGGTATTCTCCAGCAGCCCTTTCTCTTTTAAAGCATCCAGTATTTCCCCAGTGAGTTGATCGGTAAAATGCACCGCATTTTTATAGCGGTTTAAAAAGGGTTTGGGGTCAGTGTCATTATTCAGGCTAAGGTAATTAATCGACTCCAGTGCAGGTTGAAATTTCTGCGCTTCAGGTGGTGAGACATAGGCATGCGGCGCATCAAAAAACACAAATCCAAAGAATGGATCCTCATTGCTGTTTTCAATGAATGTTTTAGCCTGGCGGGTGATTTCATATTCTCGACTGATCACATCCTTACCTGGTGTTGCAGCAGGTATCTGTTGTTTTACGCTGGAAAACAGGGTCTTATCGAATTCTGGGCTGGAAAGACGCGCATTACTGAAAAAGCCAAAGCGGTAGCCCTGTGTCTGTAATTGATCCACCAGTACGGAACTTGCATTATTGTTCAGGGCATCAAACCAGTAGTTGCCGAATAGCCCGCTGAATAAGCCATATACCCCAAAGCGCGTCGCATTACCGGTACTGATATGATTCGTAAAAACCTGGCTCTGTTCGGCTAATGCGGACCATACTGGCATCACCTCGGGGTTGAGCATATCGAATCTCAAGCTGTCCGAGATGATGACCAGGATATTGGGCCTGGACTTTTGGGTTGCGCACTGCAGTGACTTTAGCGGGTAGCTAAAACGACCATTAGTCGAAATATTTAATTTGGCATCCTGCGGAACTTCAGGAATCCATCCTTTCTGGCGCAGGAACTTTTTAATGGTAATAGGTTGAGCCAGCGGGATAAATCGAGTCTGGGTAAGCACATCGAGACGGTAAAAAGCGTCGGATATGGCGTACGTAGCCTGTCCAGCAAACATCAGGAATACAACCAGCACAGATGCCTTCCCGCCAGTAAGCCAATGAGGTTTTTTCTGGCGCCGCTGTAAAAAACGCAATAGCGCAACCTGAGTCAGTGCAACCAGTGCAATCACCAGGCCTAAGCTGATAATGTTAGCTATATCAAATACGAATATCTCTTCCATCGCACCACCGGTCAACATATTCCACACCATGCCATTCAGGTGGAAACGGTAGAGTCTGAACACTGCGTAATCGACAAATACGATGATGATGAAAGCGGTAAAGCAAAATACCAGCAGGCTAGCGACGATTCTTCTGCAGGGCAGTATCAGCGCGAACAGGATGATGGGCACGCCAATCAGGAACGCCAGAAACTGGAAGTGCCCCAACTGTTGCAGCAGCAGATACACCGCAGCAACAACACTCTGAGGAAGTTCACTGCTAAACACGCCATAAAACGAAACCAGCGCAGCAAGAATACCATTTACGAAAACCATCCACAGCGCCGTCGCGCTAAGGAATAAACGCCCCTGTTTCATGGTATCAAGCTGTCCTGATTCAGTATTTGCTCAAGTGCCGTGATGACTGACTGTTCGGAAATCATCTGCATGACCTCAGGGCTTCTGACACGTTCTCCCCAGCGCGCCTGCTCAACAGTTTTATGATTATATTTTTCAAGGGCGGCGGGGTAGGCATTAACCAGGTATTGCTGGCTATTATAGGGGCCAGTGCGCAATGGATTGCTGCTGGCATACAGTCCGATAACTGGAATACCCGCTACCGTCCCCATATGAGCTGGACCGGTATCCGGAGCTATCAGGCAGCGTCCCTGTTCAAGTAGAGCCAGCAACTGCATCAAACTGGTTTTCCCTACCAGGTTGACTGGTGGTTGCTGGCATTGTTCGACTATATGCTGCGCAAATTCTATTTCAGCTGAGTCTGGCCCACCGGTAAGAATAACTTTGATACCTTTGTTTGAAAGATGGTCGACAATATGTGCGTAACTGCTTTCGGACCAGTTACGGAAATTATTCGCACGCGCACTGCTACAGGGGTTGATGATGACGGTAGTCTGCTGCTGAATGATGTCTTTAGCGTAGGCGGTGGAAGTAGAATCAGATTTTAACAACCAGTTCATATTGCGCTGCTGGATCCCCAGCTTTTCAATAAACTGAAAAAAACTATCCAGTACATGGACACGATTGGGTCCCTGTATATGATGTTTGCAGAATAATCCATGAAAGTCCCTGGCGCGCGCCGAGTCGTAGCCAATTTTGTATTTTGCGTTAATCAACAGGCTGATCAGGTTTGCTCTCAGCGCAACCTGCATCATTAACAGCACATCAAATTTTCTATTTGCCAGAGATTGACGTAATTTCAGGTACTCGGCGAAGCCGTTGCGTTTATCAAATACGATAAATTCAATACCGGTTAGATTTTTAACCAGTTGATATTCAATACGACCGATAATCCAGGTGATTCTGGTTTCTGGCCATTGCTGCTGCAGGGTGGCAACAATTGGTAACAGATGGGTGACATCACCTATCGCGGACAGCCGTAACAGGCAAAGCGAAGCGGGCGGCTTTTCAAATGAAAGAGTGGTCATGAGCGGTGTTACAGACGAGCAAACAGTTTATTTTCTACGATTTCACAGATGATATGCCCAATCATGATATGGCACTCCTGTATTCTGGGGGTGCAATCCGAGGGGATGTTCAGGCAACTATCTACCGCATGCTGAATTTTACCACCTGCTCCAGCTAGACCTACAGTGTAAATGTCTTTCTGCTTTGCTGCTGCGATGGCTTTAAGAATATTGCTCGAGTTACCTGAGGTTGAAATACCGATGAAGATATCTCCTGCACGACCATTGGCTTCGATTTCTCTAGAAAAAACTTCATCAAAGCTGTAGTCATTGCCAGCAGCTGTAATCATTGAATAATTGGTGGCAAGGGCCATTGCGGGTAGTCCGGGTCGCTCAAAATTAAAACGGCATACAAATTCAGCAGCGATATGCTGCGCATCGGCAGCACTGCCTCCATTACCGGCAATCAGCAGACGGTTGCCCGCTTTAAAGGTCTGTATACAACGTTCACTCACCTGGCTGACTCTATTCAGTAACTCGCTATCATTCAATAGCTGATTTTTCAGGTCTATGGACTGCTGTACCGTTTTCCGGATGAAGGCACTATGATCGGTTTCAGACACGTAAAAATCCTGCTGCTGTTGGCTAGTAAACAAGACGGTTACTTTACCCGACTGTGCCGGTAATTGGAATTATCTATAGCCTTGCCGTGAACCAGTGTGCGGCGGCTGAACAATGCCTATATTGGTGCTGGGTTAATAGTTACAATAGCGGCTGGAAAATTATACTCACTTAACTATGTCTGTTTTTATTCAGCAGGATGAATCTTTTAATCATCGCTTTACCGAATATGATTTTGATATCGCCTACTGGCAGCAGGATCCTCACACTGTCCAGCTAACCGGAGGTAGAGGTGCCAGTTATAAGATCGTGGTTCAGGGGCAGGCTCTGGTATTGAGACGCTATTTGCGCGGCGGTATGGTGGCGGCCCTGTTACAGGATCGCTATCTGTGGAGCGGTGTTAGCAACAGCCGTCCTTTTACAGAGCAACTGGTGATTAAACATGCGTTGCAGCATCATTTGCCAGTAGCTGAAGTGGTTGCTTTCATGCTCAGAAAAAAAGGCCTGTATTATCGAGCTGCGATTATCAGTCGTTATATTCCGAATCAGGGCACGCTGGCAAGCTGGCTGTACCATCAAAAGCTGGAAGCAGATGATTGGCAACGTATTGGTCGATTGATTCGACGCATGCATGATGCGGGGATCGAGCATGTTGATTTAAATGCCAACAATATCCTGGTCGACATGGAAATGGGTTTTCATCTGATTGATTTTGATAAGGCGAAAATCAAAAAAACGCAGGATGGGTGGCGGTCGGGCAACCTGACTCGGTTGCTGCGCTCATTACACAAGATTCAGAACCAGCGCGAATCAGCGGGCTCAGCTTTTCATTTTAATCAGCACTATTGGCAGTCCCTGCTACAGGGCTACCATGCGCCTGATGAATCAAATCCAGGTATCGCGTCAGAATAGATGCCTGTTCCTGAACGGCATGCTGCGCCGCCTGAGCCATCTGCTCGATCTGCTCTGGTCGTGCCAGTAGCTGTTCGAGGCTGAGCTTTAACTGGTCGATATCTGATACCTGCAGGATAGCCTGATGACTTTGCAGGTACTCGATATCGTTGCAGATATTGCTATCGCTGGGACCTGTGATCACCGCTTTTCCCAGAGCCGCGGGTTCCAGCAGGTTATGTCCACCAGTGTTATTAAACGAGCCACCCATGACAACAAGATGCGCATGTGCCATTAAGGCCTTGAGCTCTCCCAGCGTATCTGCCAGGTAGATATCGGTAGTGTCATCGATTGGCTGGCCAGTACTTCTCTGTGCGATATTGAGGTGCAGCGGTTTCAGGGAGCGCAAGATCTCGTCAGCGCGTTTGGGATGACGTGGCGCCAGCACCCATAGAGGTTGCTGCGGGAATTCTTTTCTCAGTTCAGCAAAGCAGAGTTCTTCAGGTTGATGGGTAGATGCGAATAACAGATAGGGGCGTTCGATCAGGCATGGATATTCCTGTTGCTCTGAACTGGCGGCAAATTTTAAATTTCCAGCTACCAGCAGCTTGTCTGCCGCTACCCCCATCTGTAGAAAATTCGCCTTATCGGAATCAGATCGGGTTAACACCAGGTCAAAGTAACCCAGAGTCTGTTTAAGTACGGGCAATAGCAAGGCAGGCGCGTCGACTGTTTTTTTCGACAGGCGTGCGTTGATCTGCAGTAATTTTACCCCGGCCCTTTTTGCCTGATACAGGGTTTCAGGCCACAGTTCGGTTTCAGCAATCAGGCCGAGCTTCGGTCTGGATGCGCGCATAAAATGGCGGCTGATCGGCCAGAAATCAATCGGAAGTACCGAGATACTGATTCCTGGGATCTGCGCTCTGGCATGCAGGTAGCCGGTAATGGTGAATGTCGTTAGGTGAAGGGGATAGTGTTTGTAAAGCGATTCAATTAAGGGTTTAACCAATGCGACTTCACCTACCGAAGAGGCGTGTATCCAGATATCTTCATCTCGATTTGGCTGGCTGAAGCCAAGTCTTTGCGTGAGGTAATCGAGTGATCGGTAGCGCAGTGCAAGCCAGCTCGCATGCAGCAGCCAGAATGGCAATAGAATCAGGGAAATTACACGATAGCGCCAGGCGAGTGTATCGCTTTGCATCAGTAAAAGGCCGCTTCACCGGGGGGTCGTGTTTTAAAGCGCTTGTGCACCCACATGTACTGGTCAGGGTGTTTGCGTACGAATTTTTCGATAGAAGCATTGATGGCGGTGGCATCTGCCAGATCATCTCCACTGGGGAAGTTTTCCAGTGGAGGCTCAATTCTCAATAGGTAACCACTGCCATCGGCCTTGCGTTCGGGGTAATAGGGCAGTACAGCCGCACCAGAGGATTTGGCCAGTCGTGCACTGGCAGTGATGGTTGCGGTAGGGATGCCGAAAAACGGCGCGAACACATTACGTTCCCTGCCAAAATCCTGATCTGGGGCGTACCATGTTGGGATCCCTTTTTTGATCCCCTTGATTAACTTTAAGGTGTGTTTGCGTGAAATTACCGCTTCGTATAGCTCGTTGCGTTTGGTATATAACAGGCTGTCAAACAGCCGGTTACGCTGGGTGCGGTACATTACCTGAAATGGGGTATGGTAGGAGAGTAATCTACCTGCAATTTCCAGACTGGTGAAATGCCCGGTTAGCAGGATGACGCCCTGGTTGTTTTTCAGGCAGTTTTCGATATTTTCCAGGCCGATAACTTCAACCAGTGGTTTCAGTTGCTCATCCTTCCACCACCAGCCCATTGCCATCTCCAGCATCGAGATACCCAGGTTCTGGTAACAGCGATCTTTTATCTGCTGGCGTTCTTCAGGTGTTTTTTCCGGCAGGCATTTTTTAAGATTCGTATCAACAATATGCTGGCGCTTGCGCGAAAGGTGTTTCAACAGGTTGCCCAGTATGCGCCCAAATTTAAGCTGGTAGCGATACGGGAATAACGAAGCCAGTCTTAATAGCCCGAGCAGTATCCACATCGGCCAGAATTTCGGGTGCAGGTAGTCCTCTGGCCGGAAAATATCAGACTTATGCTTGCTCATGAATACCGCTGATAAGCGAGCAGCTTAGCGTACTAACCACTGATTGATTGCTTTCAGGTCGTCGTCTACAAGTAAGCCTGCAGCCTGCTTCAACTTTAATGTGTTGACCAGGTAGCTGTATCGAGCAGAGGCATAATCACGCTTGGAGCGATAGGTTTCGCGTAATGAATTCAGCACTTCAACCGAGGTTCTGGTGCCGACATCAAAACCTGCCTGGGTGGCTTCCAGTGCAGCGGTGCTAGAGGCTAATGCCTGTTGCAGCGCGTTCACCTGGCTGATTCCTGACACAATGGCCAGATAAGCCGTGCTGGTGAGCTGGGTTACAGTACGTTTCTGGAACATCAGGTTATTCTGCGCGGTTCGAAAATCAGCCTCGGCCTGCTTAATGTTAGAGCTGGTATAGCCGCCCGTGTAGAGAGGCATCTTGAGTTGCAGGCTGAGCACCAGATCGTCGGTGCTGAAGTCGCCACTATTATCGCTATCAATCTCAGTGTCTGTGTAGCTGGCAACGAAGTTGATGGTGGGCTTGTTGCCAGCGGTGGCAACATTGCGGTTTTCTGCCGCAGCCTGTAAACCGGCTTCAGCCGATAACAGCGTCAGGTTGTTCTTCTGTGCCTGTGTAATCCAGGCGTTACGATCAGTGGGCTGTGGAATCAGCAGTTGAACGTCATCGCCGAGCGTGCTTAATGCGGTATCCAGCGGTTGGCCAATGATGAGTTGCAGGGCTTCGCGCGCGTTATCCAGTGAATTGTTTGCAGAGATTTCGCTCGCTACGGATGCGTCGTAAGAAGCCTGCGCTTCTTTTACATCGGTGATGGCGATCAGACCGACTTCGAAACGTTTTTTGGCCTGTTCCAGCTGTCGACCGATCGCATTTTTTTCAGCTTCGGCGAAGGCCACAGTATCCTGCGCGGAAAGAATATTAAAATAGGCTTCGGTAACCCTGATGATAAGGTCCTGCTCTGCGGCTCGGTACTGGGCTTCGGCCTGCCGTACACTTGCCTCAACCGCGTTTACCTGGGAAGTTGTTTCACTGTTGTAAAGACTTTGAGTCAGGCTAAGTGAATACCCGTAGCTGGTCTTTGTGTCATCCGCAGTTAATGTGTTGCCTGAATCATCGTAGGTTGTATGTGCAGATAAATTCACCTGCGGGCGATTTGCTGACTGAACCTGTGGCAGTGCAAGTTGAGCAGATTCGAACTGGCTCCGCGCAATCATTAACTGGGTATCCTGAGATTTTGCCAGATCGTAGATTTGCGCTAAATCCAGCGCCTGGGTAACCGGGGTAATCAGTAACAAAAAGCTGATAACAGACAGTTTGCCTACGAAGTGTTTCATGTTTAAGTCTCAGAATCGATAAGGATTTTCTAATATAGAGGCTAGCCGTTTATATTTCAATGGTTAATCTCTGCTGCTTAATAGGTGGGCATTTCAAGGTCCACCCGCCTTGCCCAGTCTTCTACACCACCGTCCAGATTGATCGTGTTGTGTATCCCCCGAGCTGCCAGAAAATGTGCAACCTGTAGACTGCGGATTCCATGGTGACAGATGATGACACTTTCCTTAGCCTGATGAAAAATCTCCAGTGAAAAGGGGACCTGGGCCATTGGCAGTAACCGACTGTTCGCTATATGACAGATAGCAAACTCCCAGGGTTCCCGAACATCAATAAGCTGGGGGCTATGATTCTCCAGGTAAACCGCAAGTTGCTGCGCTGAAAAGCGTTGCATAACAACTACGGCAAGAATATTAAATGGCGTTGATATCCGTCTCGAACAGGTTCATGACCAGCCATTCCTGCTGAGCGATTCTGGTGATCAGTTGAGCCTCCTTAACCGGAGACTGACCTGTGACAGCAAATAACCGCCCACCGATGACCAGTGCGTTTTTCAGGTTTTCTGGAACCACATCCAGTGAGCCTGCGCAAACGGCGATGACGTCGTAGCGTTCGTTATGACTAATGTTCTGCAGTGAGCTGATGGTTTCCAGCGTGACATTGCTGATACCCAACTGCTGCAGGTTGCCCAGGGCAATGTCTTTCGATTCAGGGTTCAGGTCAACGCTGTCCACATGAGTAGAGAGATGAGCCAGACAGGCGGTGATGTAACCACTGCAGGTACCAATCTCCAGCACACAGTCAGACTGCTTGATATTCAGCGCCTGTAACATACGCCCTTCTACCGTAGGAGGTAGCATGCATTGTGTTCCCAGCACCGGTAGCTGGCAGTCAGCATAGGCCAGGCCCTTGAGTGACTCAGGCACAAATTGATCACGATTAAGCGTATCAAAAACCCCAAGTACCTGAGGGTCAATCACTTCCCAGGGACGGATTTGCTGTTCGATCATATTGTGTTTGGCTTTGGCGAAATCAGACATCTCATTTTGCTTGTGTTTTAACGGATAGCAAAGCCTACGAATTCCTGCTGTATTGTCAATGTTATCGGGCAGAAATGCCTTAAAAAGACTTGCAATACCTAAATGCTTTGGTTAGTTTGGGTCGATGTTGCAGACAGTGTTTGAAGAGCCCGTCTGCAACCTTGCCAGGGGTGTCTGAATAAGTAGCAGACTGAGAAAAACCCTTTGAACCTGATCAGATTAATCTGCGTAGGGAGGCGTTTCGACCATCCATATGGGGGAGTTCGAAATGGCCCTGCGATAACCCAGTAAAGGAGCCATCATGAGTGCCATCCCCGAAGAGTTTATCGAAAAAACTCATAAACTTTCGAATGAAATTATCCAGCCATTCCCGAATTCAAAAAAAATCTATATTGAGGGTCCTCGTCCTGATATTCGCGTAGGCATGCGTGAAATCAGCTGCGATGATACCCCAACCAATAATGGTGTGGAGAAGAATCCACCCATCACCGTGTATGACACCTCAGGCCCTTTTACTGATCCGGCGGTTGAGATTGATCTGCTTAAGGGTATCCCGGATCTGCGCTCAGGCTGGATAGAAGAACGCGGCGATACTGAACTGCTAGAGGGGCCGAGTTCAGCGTTTGGTCAGTTAAGACAGAATGATGAAAAGCTTTCTCATCTGCGTTTTGAACACATACGTAAACCGCGGCGCGCCAAGGCCGGCAAAAATGTCACGCAGATGCATTATGCGCGCCAGGGGATTATCACTCCTGAGATGGAGTACATTGCTATCCGTGAAAATATGCGACTGGATGAGTTTCGAGCCAGCGAGGCTTATCAAAAGCTACTTAAGCAACATCCGGGTCAATCTTTTGGTGCTCAGATACCCGATAGCATCAGTGCTGAATTTGTACGCAGTGAAGTTGCTGCGGGCAGGGCAATAATTCCTGCCAATATCAATCACCCTGAGCTGGAGCCGATGATTATCGGGCGTAATTTCCGAGTCAAGGTGAATACCAATATCGGTAATTCAGCAGTGACGTCATCGATTGCGGAAGAAGTGGAGAAAATGGCCTGGTCCGCGCGCTGGGGTGGCGATACCCTGATGGATCTATCTACGGGCAAGAATATTCACGAAACCCGTGAATGGATTTTGCGTAATGCCCCTATGCCTATTGGTACCGTACCGATCTACCAGGCACTGGAAAAGGTGAATGGTGTAGCCGAAGACCTGACCTGGGAGCTGTTCCGCGATACGCTGATTGAGCAGGCCGAGCAGGGTGTCGACTACTTTACCATTCATGCGGGGATACGCCTGGCTTATGTGCCTATCACCGCCGAGCGTTTGACCGGGATTGTGTCACGCGGAGGCTCCATTATGGCTAAATGGTGTCTGGCGCATCATGAAGAAAGTTTTCTGTACACCCATTTTGAAGATATCTGTGAAATCATGAAAGCCTATGATGTGGCTTTCTCACTGGGGGATGGCTTGCGTCCGGGATGTATTGCAGACGCCAATGATCGAGCCCAGTTTGCCGAGCTGGAAACCCTGGGAGAGCTCACCAAAGTCGCCTGGGCGCATGATGTGCAGGTGATGATTGAGGGGCCTGGGCATGTACCTATGCAGATGATCAAAGAGAATATGGATAAGGAATTGAGCGACTGCTACGAAGCACCGTTTTATACGCTGGGACCACTGGTGACCGATATCGCGCCGGCTTACGATCACATTACCTCGGCTATCGGTGCGGCACAGATTGGCTGGTATGGCACTGCCATGCTGTGCTATGTGACACCCAAGGAGCATCTGGGTTTGCCGAATAAGCAGGATGTGCGCGATGGCATAATTACCTATAAGCTTGCTGCACACGCTGCTGATCTGGCGAAAGGGTTTCCCGGAGCCCAGATCCAGGACAATGCATTGTCCAAGGCGCGTTTTGAGTTTCGTTGGGAAGATCAGTTCAATCTGTCACTTGATCCGCAACGTGCGCGTGAATTTCATGATGAAACCATGCCCAAACAGACGCATAAGGTGGCGCATTTCTGTTCCATGTGTGGGCCTAAGTTCTGTTCCATGAAGATTACACAGGAAGTTCGTGAATATGCGGAGAATAATGCGGTCGAGATTGAGGCGGCTTTTAAAGCGGGCATGAAGGAAAAGTCTAACGAGTACATCGAGCAGGGGCAGCAGCTATATAAAGAGATCTAACCTGCAATAGGTGAGCAAAATAAAAAGGGCCGGATCCTGATGATCCGGCCCTGTATCACAAACATTTGCCATTCTGGTGGATACTTGCTATCCCGCTCGAAGTAGGTTTATTCCCACTCGTAATAGATATCGTCCCGCATCAGACGATCTAGTGCCTGGTTTTCCTGCATTCTCTCCAGTTTTCGGCGTGCTTCGTTACGTTTTTTGGCGTTATGCCGTTTGTGATAAATCTTCTCTAAATAATCGTAAGATTCTTCACTGTCATCTACGTCAAAATAATCTTCGTCTTCAATTTTTTTAGTCATCAGACTACGTCTCAATTAATCCTGATTACAATAATAAAGTTATTATCGAGGAATAATATTTATCAGACTGTACTTACTGTAAAGGGAAAATTATTTGTCTTCACGATCAAAAAATTTAATTAAAAACCGAGGTGATTCAAACTGGAATGACCTTACTTCTACTGATTATCTGGTTTTATATAACTTTATGGTATTTGGTTAATACTATTATTTTGACAAAAGACACTTCACTCCTCATCATACGCGTTGCCGATTTCGTGGCAGACAATAAAAATCCAGTTGCTGGATTAAACAAGTAGAGAACGGGCATATGTCAGCAGAATTTCCAATCGTCGCCATTACCGGGTCGTCCGGTTCTGGTAGTTCAGCTATTACCAAGGCTTTCGAACATATTTTCTTTCGTGAGCGTGTAAAAGCGGCTTATATTCAGGGAAACGCCTTCCATCGCTATGATCGCAAGGAGATGGAAGTGCAGGTTCGCAAAGCTGAGCAGGAAGGTCGGGTATTGAGTCATTTCAGCCCGCAGGCTAATCATCTGGATAAACTGGAATCACTGTTCTTTCAGTATTCTGCGACGGGTACGGGCATGTACCGTTACTACCTGCACTCTAAGAATAGTGCCGATAAGTGGGGGCAGGAGCCGGGTACGCTGACGCAATGGCAGGAGCTGGATAGCGACACCGATTTATTGCTTTACCGTGGGCTACATGGCGCTGCGATAGATGGTGATATCGATATATCCAGCTATCCTGACCTGTTGATTGGTATGGTACCGAATGTCAACCTGGAATGGATTCGAAAGATAAATCGTGATACCGCCCTGCGCGGCTACTCTCAGGAACAGGTGCACCACTCAATTCTGAACCGGCTGGACGACTATGTGCATCATATTACACCGCAGTTTTCGCGTACTCACATCAATATCCAGATGATCGCGGCGGTGGATACTTCAGATCCATTTTCAGCCAAGGAAGAGCCGCTGATTGATGAATGTTTTTTAGTGATTCATTTTCAAAATATCACAAGACCTGATTTCCCCACCCTGATGAATGCATTACCGGGATCTTTTATGAGCCGACGTGATACCCTGGTTGTACCAGGCGGGTTAATTATTACAGCGATTGAGGTTATTCTGATGCCGTTGGTGCATAACTTGATCGTAAAAAGTCGAGAAATCAGGAATATTGTCGATGTGCCCAAAGATCGAGGCGCTGGATTATTAGGTGTGCCCGTCTGGTAAAGCCAACTGGCGCTTGACTTATTCTAGCGCTAATACCATTGTTCGGATTTTATTAGACAGATTCTGATCCGTTGAAAAAACCTGGGCGTATCCATCAACTATTATTTCCACAACAATATCGATCGCTGCCACAGCGGCGATTACTGCTGAACGTATTCCGTTCGATTCATATCGTCTGTTTTAGCGTTTTGCTGGGCGGACTTTATTTTACCCAACCCGTAGCTGTGCTCAATTCCTGGGCAATGGCTGTGATCCTCTCAGGTGTGTGTCTGTTTCTGCTTGATCTTTATGGTAGCGCGGTGGTGCTGTTTGAAATTCGAGGCTTTACCGTTCTGATCAAGCTGGTACTGCTACTGATAGCCCTGTTTTCACCCGCGCATATACAGTTCAAACTGCTGGTCATTGTGATTGTATTTTCGACCTTTATCAGCCACAGCCCGCGCTGGTTGAGGCACAAAAGCCTGCTGCCTGCGCAGATTTTACTCAGGCTTGCCCCACAGGACGAAAAAAGCAGAAGAGGTTAATGAATGTGAATTTTACTCAGCAGTATCTCCGGCTCGCTGACACTGTAATGGCTCAGCTCAGTATTCCTGCTATCTCCGCTATTCATTTGCCGCGCCCGGTGCAGGAGGAGCAAAAAGCAGATGAGTTTGGTTTTGTATTTTTAGAAGATGGCACGGCAGCACCTTTTTATACCAGTCTGGACGATGCTCTAGAGCGTCTGTGGCAACTTTATCCCGATGGCAGGAGCTGCCAGCAGGAGACCGCGAGCATGATTAAAATGCTGGACTCACCGGATGCCGCACTAAATGCCCTGGCGATAGGTGCATTTAATGCGATGAGCCAGCATGTGATGGCCAGGGCTGGATTTTTGCCTATTTCAGACGAGCGCAAAACAAAAACCAGCATTGCGCCCACTCGCATCGGGATGGTGGGCTTTTTTCGTCCCATGATTGCAGGACTGCTGGAACAGGGGCATAGCCTGCTGGTGCTGGAAAAAAATCCTGCACGAGTTGAGATTCAGCCGGGCGTCGAGTTGAGCACAAATCCAGCGGATTTGATCAAATGTGAACACATCTTATGTACCGCTTCGACACTCATTAATGGCACCCTGGATGAGATACTTCGGTACAAAAAGCCCTCGGCACATTTTAGTTTGATTGGCCCCAGCGGGAGTGGGCTGCCGGACATTCTGTTTCAAAACGGCGTGGATGATGTTGGTGGGGTTTATATCCAGGATTTGGCTGCACTACGCGTATCGCTCGAGTTACAGCAATCCTGGGGCCATGCAGGGCAAAAATACCAGATTAGTCAACGGCAGTATCCCGGTATTTCATCATTACTGGCGACTATACTTAACAATGAAAAATAGCAGATTTAACCAGAGGAGTGAAAATGGCGGGTATAGGTCCCATTTCTACCGATAGACGAGATATCCTGAAGCTTGCCAGCAAAAACTCGTCGTTGACTTTACCTAACAATGAACTGGAGATATTCCTCAACCTGTGTGTGGGTCGGGTATATTATCTGGCGCAAAATCAGAATTTATACTTTGTCGACTCGCCTGCATTATCCGTGACTGACATTATTCATAATGTGTTCAGGGGAATGGGCCAGATCCCGCGCATCAGGCAGTTGTATATGGATGAGCATAACCTGTTGAAGGCTGCTTATAGCATCACGCTGACTGCGCAGCAAAAGCAGCGCGTGATGGTTGCTCTAAACCTGAATGGTATACATATCAAACAGGTTTAGAGCCAGTTTGCCTGTGGTCAGCTACGTTCGGTCAGCACTGGAGCAAGACGTTCCGCCATGGAACGTAACACCTGCTCGGTGGTTTCCCAACTGATACAGGCGTCTGTGATAGATACGCCATACTGCATCTCTTCTTTAGCCAGCGTTGACGGCTGGTTACCTTCCTTCAGGTTACTTTCCAGCATAACGCCGATGATCGATCTGTTGCCTTCAACGATCTGATTGACCACATCGTTGGAAACCAGCGGCTGGCGATTATAGTCTTTATTGGAGTTGCTGTGGCTGCAATCAACCATTAACGCGGAGTTGACCTTGTTTTGCTCGATGCGCTCTTCGGCCAGCGTTATATTGACCGAATCGTAATTGGTTTTTTTGCCACCGCGCAGGATGATATGCCCGTCCGGGTTACCTTCAGTCTTGATGACTGATACCTGTCCCAGCGAGTTGATACCCATGAAACGGTGGGGCGATGAGGCAGCTTTAAGCGCGTCTATGGCGGTGCTAAGGCTGCCATTAGTACTGTTTTTAAAGCCTACAGGCATAGATAGACCACTTGCCATTTCACGATGGGTTTGAGATTCGGTAGTTCTTGCGCCAATTGCTGCCCAGCTGAACAGTTCACCCAGATATTGAGGGCTGATGGGGTCCAGTGCTTCGGTGCCCAAAGGCAGCCCCATTTCGGCAAAATCTATTAACAGTTTTCTGGCTGTACGCAAACCGGACTCGATATCGAAACTGCCATCCAGATGGGGGTCATTGATCAGTCCTTTCCAGCCCACAGTGGTCCTGGGTTTCTCAAAATATACCCGCATAACAATGTATAAGGTATCGCTGAGTTCATCATGCAGCTGCTTGAGTTTTAATGCATATTCATGTGCGGCATCCACGTCGTGGATTGAACAGGGGCCGCAGATCACCAGCAGGCGATGGTCCTTATGATGGATGATATCCGAAATGATCTGCCTGGATTTCTGGATGCCGGCCAGCGCCTGTTCGGAAATTGGGAGTTCATGTTTAAGTTCGACTGGGGTAACCAGAACCTTTTCAGAACTGACGTGTATATTATTTAGATTGTCTTTAAGCACGGTATCTATTCTGTTGAGAGAAAAACGGCCATGCTATCTTTTTAGAACACATTTAGAAAGTCTGAAAATGGATTAACTTATTAACCCGGCAGCAGTTTCACATAATTCTGGTAGCGCTGCGCATCTAGAGAACCGTCATCCAGAGCGCGCAGAACAGCGCATCTGGGTTCATTCAAATGACGACAGTTGTTGAACTGACAGCTGGCGGAAAGATCATGGATTTCACGAAAGCCTGCAGAGATCGACTTTTGTTCATCGATGACCGGGTTGAATCCACGCACCCCGGGTGTATCGATTAAATCACCCCCCTGAGGTAGGTGATATAAGCGACTGGTGCGCGTGGTATGTTTGCCTTCGCGGTTAACCTCAGAAATTTCACCAATAGCAATTTCAAGCTCAGGGAGTATGGCTTTGGTAAGTGAAGACTTTCCCACACCAGAGACACCGCTAATCACATTTACCTGATCCTGACAAAGCTGTTGCAGGTTTGCGATGTTATCCGGGGTGTTAATACTGCTATGTAAAACGGTATAGCCCAGCGGTTGATAGATTGCTTTAAGGCGAAAGGGGTCGGAGTTGTTCTGATTTAACAGATCTGTTTTATTGAGAAGAATGATGGCATTAATCGACTGCTGCTCTGCCGATAGCAGGTACTGATCAAGCAGGAAAAAATTTGGCTCTGGCTCGACTGCCAGACAGATGATGAGCTGGGTTACATTGGCCGCCACCGATTTGATGTTGCCAAACCCATCCTGGCGTTGCAGCAGATTGTCTCTGGGGCGTAGCGCTATAATGGTCGGGTTGCCATCATCGTTCTGGTAAACCACACGATCACCGCACACAATATCGCCAAGGTTACTGCGCAGTTTACATCTGATGTTTTGTCCGTCGTGAGCAGCTTCCACTTCGATCTCGCCGCCACGATGCGAAATCACCAGTCCCAGCCGATTTTTTTCATCGTTCAGGTCTAGCGTTTGCTGGGCTTTTTTTATTCGACGTGATTGCTGTTTGCTGAGACGGCGTTTTGCCATACTTATTGCTCAAGCAGGCCGTTGATGGCTCTCGCCGATGTGAAGTCAAGCTCTGTCAGGCCGCCAGCGGAGTGCGTGCTGAAGTTAACAACACAATGGTTATAGGAGACACTCATATCGGGGTGGTGGTCCTGTTGGTGTGCGATCCAGGCGACTGAGTTTACAAAAGCGATGGTCTGGTAATAGTTGCTGAATTTAAACTTCCTGCTGATGTGATCCTGTTGCTCGTTAGCCTGCCATTGAGGATCCAGCGCATCCAGCCACTCAGGTAGTTCAGCCTTGTCGATCAGTTTGGGCATTAGAAATGATAGTACTGCTGGTTCAGGTAGAGGATGACGTCATCGACTTCGTCATCGAACCAGGTAATGCCGAGGTTATCCTTACAGGCTCTTACCTGAACACCCAGTTGTTGCAGATCGTTGACCCTCCTGGGATTTCGGGTATAGGCGGAGGAATCATGGCATTTCACACAGTTTTCTTCATGCAGTTCCTTTCCATTGGCAAAATCTGCACTCCAGGAGAGGTTGGGGATCAATACGCCTAGTAATACCAGAAGTTTCAGTTTCATGTTTGATTCCTCGTTTAGTTTGATTCCAGATGGGCAATACGGATGGACGCAGGGGGGTGGGAATCGTAAAACATCGAATGAACAGGGTCTGGCGTCAGCGTGCTGGCATTTTCACGATACATATTAACCAGTGCCGATATCAGCGCGCGATAATCGCTCTGTTGTTTGGCAAAATCATCGGCTTCGAATTCATGCTTGCGTGACAACGCGGAGAATATTGGGCTGATGAAATAGGTGAATACGGGCAGCGTGAACATGAACAGGATCAGCGCGTTATAGGTGGTTACCTGCGTTACCCCCAGAGCACTGTAGAACCAGCTGGATTCCATCAGCCAGGCCAGTAGCGCAAACCCTGCGAATGTCATGGCAATAGACAGGCCAAGCGATTTTTTGATGTGATTGCGTTTAAAGTGTCCCAGCTCATGCGCCAGTACGGCTTCGACTTCATTTTCGGACAGCGACTCAAGTAGTGTGTCATAAAATACAATGCGTTTATTATTTCCAAAGCCGGTGAAATAGGCATTGCCATGTGCAGATCGTTTTGATCCGTCGACCACGAATACACCCTGGCTTTTAAAGCCACAACGCGCAAGTAAACTGTCTATGCGGTTTTTCAGGCTTTCATCCTCCAGTGGCGAAAACTGGTTAAAAATAGGGGCAATAAAAGCGGGGTAAGCCCAGATCATAAACAGGCTGAACGCGGTCCAGACAGCCCATGCATAAATCCACCAGTATTCCCCAGCCTGGTTCATCAGCCACAGAATCGCGGCGACCAGAGGTACTCCCAGAACCAGCATCAGCGCTGCAGACTTTAATAAATCGCTGATCCAGATGCTGAAAGTGGTTTTGTTAAAACCAAAGCGTTGCTCGATAACAAAGGTGCTGTACAGCGAGAACGGCATGTCCAGCAAACTCATCACTAATCCCAGCGTTAGAATGACAGCGATGCCGGTCCACAGGGGCGAAAGTTGATATCCTGTCCACCAGGCATCGATCATGGAAAGTCCGCCACCCAGGGTCCATATCAGCAGCCAGACTGTCTCCCAGCCCAGCGTCAGGCGACTGAAACGCAACTTGGTCGTAGAATAGTCGGCGGCTTTCTGATGTTCCTGCAGGCTGATTTTTTCGGCGAAAGCTTCAGGAACCTGGTCACGATGCTGCGCGATGTGATTGATCTGTCTTTGTGATAACCACAGGCGCGCAATAATGCTGGCAGCGAGGAAGAGCAGAAAAATCAGGGTAAATGTATGCATATTATTTCTATGTTTTAAAGGGATTGATATAGTCTACTGCAATTGGATCAGAAAATAACTATAGGCAGGCAATGCCTATTACAACCATAAACGCCTTAAAAAGGGAAAAATATGAGTCTTAGTGATAGCAATTTAATCTGGGTAGATCTGGAAATGACGGGTCTGGATCCCCAGCAGGATGAAATTATAGAGATAGCCACCATCGTCACCGACAAGGATTTGAATACACTGGCAGAAGGGCCTGTGATTGCTATTCATCAATCGTTACAAACCATGCAGGGTATGGATGAGTGGAATACGAAGCATCACGGTGACTCGGGTTTAACCCAGCGCGTACTGGATAGCAAGGTTTCCATGCAACAGGCAGAACGCCAGACTATCGAATTTCTGCAGCAGTATGTTCCGGCAGGCAAGTCGCCCATGTGTGGCAACAGTATCTGCCAGGACCGGCGTTTCATGGCGCGACTGATGCCAGAGCTGGAATCCTTTTTCCACTACCGCAATCTCGATGTCAGCACCTTAAAAGAGCTCGCAAGGCTGTGGAAACCGGAAATTAATAAGGGATTTTCCAAAAAAGGCGCTCATCTCGCACTGGATGATATTCGCGAGTCTATTGAGGAGCTCAGGTATTATCGGAGTTGTTTTATACAGTTATAGCTATTTGATGTGTTCGATGTATTTCTCGTGCTCAGATACATCGAAACTCATGCGCTCGCCGATGAATTTCACCGGTTGATGCAGGTTTTCAAATTTCAGGGTAATGCCAACATTACCGTGATATTTGATCGGTATAACAACCTCATCTCGATAAGTCATCTGATTATCTTTAATATCAGCATTTTCTACCACAGCGGGGAAATCAGGAAGCTCGTCGCTTGCTAACAGAAGATCTTCAATCTTTAAAATACCTTTGCCATACCAGCGCGTTTTCTGTTCAGCATCATCCATGTTTTTTATGATAATGGCATAATCGATATCGATGCTTGCGGTCTCCCCATCAGTCTCGATATTGTTGATCTTCATGCCGTGGAATTGCATGTTACGGAAACTCACGTAATAATTCTCTCGAAACAAAAAATCAATATTACCATTTTCTAATAGATAGGGAAGCGTTATAATCCCTGCCCACCTTATGAATCAAAAAGGTTTTATTCGTGGGTAAAAAAGAGAGAGATCGGGTCATTGATTCGATTTGCAGTCAGGGTTGCAACTATGTCAACTCTGTACTTGATGATGTGACTATTCGCAACGAATGCATTGAATTTACGCGTTTAAATGATGAAGATCAGGCGCTGGTTCTTGCTGAGTTAGAATCGGTTATGTCGGTATATGCGAAAACGGGTAGTTGTGAAATCTGAATTGCTGACACTTCTGATTTCGCGAATTTTCTCTAGTTTTTTTGCTACCCAGTTTCTGGGCGCATTCAATGATAATCTTTTCAAAACCGCCTTATCCTTACTGATTGCATTTAACGCTACGCAACAGGCGGCAGAAGACGAATCCTCTATTCTGGTGAACCTGGCAGCCATACTGTTTATTCTGCCGTTTTTCCTTTTATCTCCAAAAGCAGGTTCTCTGGCTGACAGGCTGGATAAAGTCTCCCTGATCCGACGTGTAAAATTAATTGAAATTATCATTATGTGCCTGGGTTGTGTTGGTTATTATCTGGGTAATATCTGGTTTTTATTGGGGGTCCTGTTTTTGATGGGTGCCCAATCTACTTTTTTCGGGCCCCTGAAGTACAGCTACCTGCCATCGGTGCTTGATCACGAGCGGCTGGTGAGCGCTAATGCCCTGATTCAGGCATCAACTTTTATTGCCATTATTCTCGGCATGATGCTGGCCGGGCTGCTTTTTTCCTATTCTGGAGAGCATTTGCTCGCGGTGTCCCTGACTACCGTTTTCCTTGCCGTTACCGGCTATATTTTTAGTCGCATGATGACCAGTGCTAGTCTGGAGAGTAAGCCGCAAAGGGCAGAAGAGGAGGGGTTTATTGCGCTCTTCAGGCTTTCCCGTGGTCATAAATCGGTATGGCAGGCTATTCTGGGTATCTCCTGGTTCTGGATGGTGGGCGCTACCTATATCACTCAATTACCTAATTTTGTGCGCTTTTATGTGCATGCTAATGAACAGGTATTTTTACTTTGTCTGGCTTTATTTGCGCTAGGGATAGGACTTGGGGCGCTACTCTGCAGCGTGTTAAAACCCACGTTGTTGGGGCAATACAGTGTGTTGATGGGACTGCTTGGCTTGATAACCGCTGGAATTGTGGTGTCGATGTATGATTCGCCTAACACTCCTGTTTTGCGAGGCCTAAGCGAATTTGGTGTGGGACTGGATGTGATGCTGGTGCTGGGGCTTTTGATGCTGGGAGTCAGCGGTGGATTATATATTGTCCCCCTGTATACGGTGTTGCAAATTCAGTCACCGCAACAACAACGCTCACGCATGGTGGCGATGAATAATATTATGAATGCGCTGTATATGGTGCTGTCTGCAGCTGTCGCTCTGGTTCTATTTGCGGTTGGCGTATCTATATCCAGCCTGTTTGTGATGTTGGCCTGCCTGAATGCCGTAATGATTATCTATTTTATTAAACACAACCGCTTGTTCCTGCTTCAGGTAAAGCAACTCTATCGAACTTGATGTGGCCCTACTAGTTCAGCGGCAGGCGACTTCTAATCTCATCACGGTCGTACCACCAGTTGTTATCTACTATGGTATCCAGAATGATGGCCATTTTAGGCAGAAGTTGATCAATTTCATCAAGCTGGTACATCTTTATCCAGGTTTGCAGGGTTTTCTCATCTTCAATATTTCGATGACGTTTTGCTACCTGGGTGACCACCTGATTGGTCAGAAAGGTCAGGTTTTTATGATCTTTATCACTGCTGCGTGTTTCAGCAAGGTAGTGTGCCAGCATTGCTGCAACAGCGGCACCGTCTGAATCATCAGGGGTTTCGTCTACGATGTGGTGCAGTAGCTGAATGCTGATATTGGGATCAATAGGAAAAGTGACAGAGAGCCAGATGCCGTTACCCAGAGCCGCCAGTGCGTCATCTTTGCCGCAGTTATAGATGATATCGCAGGCGTCGACTAGCAGCGGCCATTGCTCGTGCTGAATCAGCGGTTGAATACACTGATGCGCCCAGTGATGCGCTTCGTCTGGCTGGTCCAGGCCGAGATAGCATTCGGCTATATCCAGCATTAAGCGGGACTTTTCTACTGGATCGCATTGCTCAGGCAAGGCATTGAAATGTTGCAGGTGTTGCTCAAGATCCTGTTGTAGCGTCTTTTCCTGAGCCGTTACTTCTAAAACGGGGTTTTCCTCAACTTCCAGGCCGTGAAATGGAGAGTCTATATTACTCATCGGACATTCCCTGATAGCCTTCATTGTGCGTATCCAGAATGAGTTTCAGCACTGTCCAGAAGGGTATAGCGCGTTGATCGGTATTCTTTAGAACATGCAGAAAATCCATATAGTCACCTTCGCCAGGCTGGTATTCGCCCGATTTGACACTATCGAGTAGACGGTTAAGCCCTTTTTCGAGCGGGTCAACTACAAAAATTGCGTCACTCATAAATTCCTCGTCGTATTCGATCGCGGCGCGCAGGTCAAAAATTTCGTCCAGCGCCTGATTGATCAGGTAAATAAATTCTTCTTCCGTTCTTGCCCGATTTCTTACAGCCATTGCTAAGGATTCCAGTAGATTTTTTTAAAGCGTGTATTATTTCATTGATATCATGTTGAATAAAGACAGATGTTGAAGTGTTGTTTTTCTAAAGCATTTGACGCTTTCGGTATTGATGGTAATTTATCTGCCAGGCATTAAAGTATGTGAGAGATAAGCCGATATGCCAAATATAACGAAACTCAATATTCTGTGTTTCCTCATTTTTACAATGCTGGACTGCTAAACTATTGCGATGAAAAAAATTAAAAAGCTTACTTTGCAGGTGTTAAATAAATGGATTTAGCCTCACTAATCGGGATTATTTCAGGAATTGGGTTGATAGTTTCCGCCATTATCCTGGGTGGGGACGTTCATAACTTTTTTAACGTGCCCGGGTTAATGATTGTCGTGGGCGGAACGGTTGCTGCGACCCTGCTGACTTTTCAGTTCAAAGATGTACTAAATGCGTTTAAAAGTGCCTATTTTGTATTTACTTCCCCCAAACAGGATTCTCAGGAACTGATTAACACCATGATTAAATTAGGCACAATCAGTCGTCGTAAGGGGCTGCTGAGTCTGATGGATGTCAAAACAAATTCACCTTTTTTAAAACGTGTCTGTACCCTGATTGCGGATGCAGCTGATGAGGATACTCTGCGTTCAGCTATGCGCACAGAGATCGAATCAATGCAAATGCGGCACTACATCATTCAGGATGTGTTTCGCAAAATGGCATTATATGCCCCGTCATTCGGTATGCTGGGTACATTGATCGGTTTGATTCAAATGCTGTCATTGCTGGCTAACCCAGAGACGCTGGGGCCGGCTATGGCGGTGGCATTGCTGACCACCTTTTACGGTTCATTACTCGCGACGGTAATTTTTCTGCCAATTGCAGGAAAACTGCGTTCCCGGACAATGATTGAGGTGATGAATTTTGAGATTATTTTCCAGGGGGCCGTCAGTATCCTGCAGGATAATAACCCCCTGTCGGTTTATGAAAAGCTCTCCTCCTTTGTGCCCGCCAAGAAACGTAAACCCATGCAGCCATTGAAAGAGCGTCTCTGAAATGGAAGAAAAATCAGTTATCGATCAGTTTGAGCAGGAAGAGAACAGCAATAGCTGGATTGTGACCTTTGCTGACATGATGACGCTGATACTGGTTTTTTTCATTTTGCTCTACACCCTGGCCGATTATGAGGATAAAGCATATCGGGCTCAGATTTCTCAGGTGAATGTGCTGGATGGAGATGGCAATATGGTGAGTGTACTGGATTATGCCACCAAACGAGGACGTGATCCGGAACCCTTGCGAGTGATTGAGGATATGCTTGGATTGAAGGCGTCAAAGGACGTGATTCAAACGATCAGGCCGAAGATCTTCAATGAAATGGAAAGCATGATAGAAAGCACCGATTTGTCTGATAGTGTGATACTCAAGTCGGTTGGAGACCAGATCAACCTGCAGATCGATGGCCGTTATCTATTTGACTCGGGGAAGGCTGAACTGAAAGATGAAGGGAGGATTATCTTTAATAACCTGGCGCAACTGTTTCGTGAAAATCCGGAGTACCGCATTGCGATTAAAGGCCATACAGACGATTTAACGATAGATACTGAGCGATTCCCCTCCAACTGGGAGCTTTCAGCGATCAGAGCAACTACGGTATTGCGCTACTTTATCCAGCAGGGAATAGATCCTGAGCGTATGAGTGCAACCGGATACGCAGATTTTTTACCCTTAGTGCCTAATGACAGCCCTGAAAACAGAGCTAAAAATCGGAGAGTTGAGTTTGTTCTGGAAAAAGAAACCAAAAATTGATCTTGAGATCCCTGATGATGATCAAGATCAACGAAATGCGTTCAGGATAAAGCCCGACTCCGCCAGTCCAGTTATCCTGAATGTGGCTGGAGATTCCTATATGCTGACCAATATCAGTGGTACAGGATGTAGTTTTCGCAGTTATAACTACCCTGAAGGTTATCAGGCGCCAGGTACGTTGCGCATTCCCAGTGAGGACATCATTTTCCCGGTAACCATTCGTGTCGTCTCTAAACAAAAAGACCTGTGCCATTGCGAATTTATTCGTATTGCCCCTAAATCTGAGGATGCAATTCACGCTTATGTTTTAAATGCCCAAAAAGCAATCCTGCGTAATAAATGACTAAAGTCATAAAACAGTCTTATTAGCTGACCAGGGGGGTGAAAAAACGGATAGTTGATTTGAAAAAACGTTATTTATGCATCATACTACTCTATTAGAAAATCTAATCGTTCCACGGGCTTTACCCTTTATAATTTCAGGATTTAACTTTGATCAGACAACGCACACTTAAAAATGTGATCCGCGCTATGGGTGTCGGCTTGCATACCGGAAAAAAGGTTTACCTGACCTTACGTCCGGCACCGGTTAATTCCGGTATTAGATTTCGGCGTGTTGACCTGCAGGAAGCAGTTGAAATTTTAGCCCGCCCGGAAAATGTCGGTGATACCAAGCTTTCAACAACACTATGTCAGGATGGCGTCCGAATTTCAACCGTTGAGCATTTGCTTTCAGCTATGGCAGGCCTGGGAATCGATAACGCATATATTGATCTGAGCGCTGATGAAGTGCCTATTATGGATGGCAGTTCTGGCCCGTTCGTATTTTTAATTCAGTCCGCAGGGATCGTTGAGCAATCCGCAGCCAAACGATTTATCCGTATCAAGAAGACCATAAAGGTCGAGGATGGGGATAAATGGGTGAAGTTTGAGCCGTTTGACGGATTTAAGGTCGGCTTTGAAATCGATTTTGATCATCCACTGTTCACAGCAGAAAAGCAGGTGTGCGAAGTAAATTTCTCAACCACCTCTTTTGTTAAGGAAGTCAGCCGCGCGCGAACTTTCGGCTTCCAGAAGGATATCGAGTATTTGCGTCAGAACAATCTCGCGCTTGGTGGCAGTCAGGAAAACGCAATTGTACTTGATGACTATCGTGTGTTGAATGAAGATGGTTTGCGTTATGACAATGAGTTTGTGAAGCACAAAATTTTAGATTCAATCGGTGATCTTTACCTTCTTGGTCATAGCCTGATTGGCGCTTTTTCTGGCTATAAATCGGGGCATGAACTTAATAATCGTTTATTGCTTGCCTTGCTGGAAGATGAAGCCGCATGGGAAGAGGTAACGTTTGAAGATGGTAGCAAAGCACCTATTTCTTACGCGCAACCGGTTGAAGCGGTATAACGGGGGTAGAAGGGTCGATGCATATTATCTTCCTCTCTTCTAATAAAGGCACCCTGTGTAATATAGGCTTATGTCGGCCGGTTCATTATCTGTTTCTGGTAACTCTGGTACTGCTTTTTTCAGGTAGTGTTGGCTATCTGGGGTACTGGATAGGTCAGGCACCTGAAAATGAGCTGAATTTGACTGAATGGAAGAGCTCCATTCATGAACAGAAATCTGCACTGGAAGCCCTTAAGCAGGAGTCGGATGCCAGTATCGAAGTGCTCTCTTCGAGACTGGGTTTAATGCAGGCGCATGTCAACCGTCTGGATGCGCTGGGTCAGAAACTGATCCATATGGCCAAAATTGATCAGGGTGAATTCGATTTTGATCAGACCCCAGCGATTGGTGGTCCCGAATCCGCTTTTCAAACGACCGTGGATAGTTCGGAGTTGCATCGTGCTATCGATCAGCTTGCTTCAAGTCTGGACAACCGTGAAAACCAGCTTCTGGTTCTTGAACAATTGCTGATGAATCGAAACCTTCTGAATGAGGTTCAGCCCAGTGGCAGACCAATTACCAATGGCTGGTTATCTTCATATTTCGGTATGCGTACTCATCCAATATCTGGCAAGAAGGAAAGGCATAAAGGGATTGATTTTGCAGGAAAGATGGGGGGACCAGTAATTGCTGTTGCCAAAGGCGTTGTTACCTTTGCTGGCACTCGATATGGATATGGCAATGTGATTGATATCAACCACGGAAATGGCTATACCACGCGATATGGGCATAATTCGAAGCTGCTGGTATCGGTTGGCGATACAGTGGAAAAGGGTTTTCAAATCGCCGAGATTGGTTCTTCTGGTCGATCTACCGGCCCACATGTGCACTTTGAAGTATTAAAAAATGGCGTTCAGGTGAATCCAATGAAATTCATCAATGCCGGTAACTAGTAATAAGCCCACAAATAACTATGAGCATGGATTGTTTTTTAAATCCATGTGCAATTTGCAATATCTACCTGACTCCCCTTGAATTATAATACGTCGCTTATATTTATAAGCATGCGCAAATTCAGCCCCTAATTCATAACTCACTCAAATCGCGATCTATATCTCATGTTGTCAAAAGTTTTCAGAAAAATTTTCGGTAGTCGTAATGACCGAATTATTAAGTCTCTCCGACAGAAAGTTGCAGCCATTAACGCCCTGGAGCCTGAGATTCAGTCTCTCACAGATGAACAGTTAGCCCAGAAAACGGTTGAGTTTAAACAGCGATATCAAAATGGAGAAACTCTGGATCAACTTCTGGTGGAGGCGTTCGCGGTCTGCCGGGAAGCTTCTTCGCGTGTTATGGGAATGAGGCATTACGACGTCCAGCTCATTGGCGGTATGATTCTAAACAATAACCAGATTACAGAAATGCGTACTGGTGAAGGTAAAACACTGGTGGCGACGCTAGCTGCCTATCTGAATGCCCTAAGCGGTGATGGGGTACATGTTGTTACCGTCAATGACTATCTGGCAGAGCGTGACAGTAACTGGATGGGCAAACTGTATAATTTTCTAGGACTTAGCGTCGGTGTCGTACTGAGTACCATGGACTATGACCAGAAGCGTGAAGCTTATGCAGCGGATATTACCTACGGAACCAACAACCAGTTTGGTTTCGATTATATGCACGATAACCTGAGCTTTTCGCTTGATGACAGGGTTCAACGAGGGCTCAATTTTGCGATAGTGGATGAAGTTGACTCGATACTCATCGATGAAGCTCGAACCCCTTTAATTATTTCAGGTCAGGCCAGTGATAGCTCTGAGCTTTATGCAAAGATCAACACACTTATTCCCAACCTGGTCAAGGTTGAAGAAGAAGATGGTCCCGGTGACTATACGGTTGATGAGAAGAGCAAGCAGGTATTTCTTACCGAAGATGGACATGAAAGTGCTGAAAGTTTATTAGTAAAGGCGGGTTTATTAAACGAAGGAGAAAGTCTTTACGATGCGACCAATATCTCGCTGGTACATCATATGAATGCAGCAATGCGGGCACATGCGATTTATCAGAGAGATGTTGATTATATTGTGCAGGATGATCAGGTTGTTATTGTGGATGAATTTACCGGACGTACAATGCCGGGGCGTCGTTGGTCTGAAGGCCTGCATCAGGCCGTTGAAGCCAAGGAGGGTGTGCGAATACAACACGAAAACCAGACCATCGCCTCTATCACCTTCCAGAATTACTTTCGCCTGTATAAAAAGCTGTCAGGTATGACGGGTACTGCAGATACAGAAGCGTTTGAGTTCCAGCAGATTTATGGATTAGAGGTGGTTGTTGTACCTACCCATAAGCCAATGGTGCGCGATGATCGCGGTGATTTGATTTATTTGACCGCTGAAGAGAAATACGCAGCCATTATTAAGGATATTAAAGATTGTGTAGAGCGTCGCCAACCGGTACTGGTGGGAACGACTTCGGTAGAAATTTCGGAATACCTTTCCGGTTTGCTGACTAAAGAGAAGATCAAACATCAGACCCTGAATGCGAAACAGCATGAACGCGAGGCAGGTATTATTGCCGATGCAGGTTTGCCTGGTGCGGTAACTATTGCAACCAATATGGCTGGTCGCGGTACCGACATTGTGCTTGGTGGTAACTACGAAGTGCATTTACAAAACATCCCGGAAGACCAAACTGAGAAGCGTGAAGCTTTTCATGCTGAGTGGGAGAGTAGACACCAGCAGGTACTGGAGGCGGGTGGCTTACATATCATTGGTACTGAAAGACATGAGTCGCGCCGCATTGATAATCAGCTGAGAGGACGGGCTGGACGTCAGGGCGATGCGGGGTCCTCACGCTTTTATCTATCCATGGAAGATACCTTGATGCGTATCTTTGCCTCTGAAAAGGTGGCTGGTTTGATGCAGAAACTGGGTATGGAAAAAGGTGAAGCGATTGAACATCCCTGGGTAACCAAGGCTATTGAAAACGCACAGCGAAAAGTTGAAGCGCATAACTTTGATATTCGAAAACACCTGCTGGAATATGACGATGTCGCAAATGAGCAGCGTAAAGTTATATACCAGCAACGTGATGACCTGCTACGAAGCGAAAGTATTGAGGACGCGATTCTTGAAATGCGCTACGAAGTGCTTGAAAACCATTTCAGAATGTATGTGCCGTTAAACTCTGTTGATGAGCAATGGGATATAGAAGGATTAACAAATTCCCTGGCTAATGAATTTGGAGAAGAACTGCCGATACAGCAGTGGATTGATGAAGATGATCATTTACATGATGAATTGATCCTGGAAAAAATTTGCAAACACTTTGAACAGGTGTATCAGGCAAAAGTGGAAATGGTTGGAGCCGAGATTGCGCGTCGGTATGAGAAAGAAATTATGTTGATGGTGCTTGACCGCCACTGGAAAGAGCATCTTGCTGCAATGGACTACCTGCGTCAGGGCATTGGATTACGTGGATATGCGCAAAAGAATCCTATTCAGGAATTTAAGCGTGAATCATTTGAAATGTTTTCTAACATGCTGGATGGTATCAAGGCTGAGGCTATAACGATTCTGACCCGTATTCAGGTGCAGAGTGAAGAGCAGGTTGAAGCTCTTGAGCAGAGCCGCAAGGAAGACGACTCAATACGTATGCAGCATGATGAGGCCGAAAATGTATTATCAAGTGGTTCTTCTGGCCAGGAAGAGGCGCATCAGCCCTACGTGCGTCAGGATCGTAAGATTGGTCGTAATGAACCTTGCTGGTGTGGTTCTGGCAAGAAGTTCAAGCAATGTCACGGTAAGCTCAATTCTTGATAGGAGTCAACAATGGCAGTCGGTCTCATAGCTCCTGAATCCATTTTGCCTGTTGAAGGTATTCGCCTGGCAAGCATTTACAGTGGAATCAAGAAAAAATCAAACTCGCATGATCTCGTTCTCATCGAAATGAATGAAGCAGCAAATACCGCTGCTGTTTTCACCACGAATAAGTTCTGTGCAGCCCCGGTGACTGTGGCAAAGCAGCATTTATCTGGGGGATCCAAAGTTCGCTGTTTATTGATCAATTCAGGTAATGCGAACGCTGGTACAGGTGACCAGGGCTTAAAAACTGCGCATCAAAGTTGCGAAGCCGTTGCCAGGGCGACGGGGTTCCAGCCCGAACAGGTACTGCCATTTTCAACAGGCGTGATTGGGCAGCAGCTTCCTGTAAATAAAATTGAGGCGGCACTGCCTGAGCTGTATGCCGACTTGCAGCGAGATCACTGGATGCAGGCTGCCCGAGGTATTATGACGACAGATACCCTACCAAAAGCGGTCAGTCGTCAATTAGATATTGACGGAAAAACAGTCACTATCAGCGGGATGTGTAAAGGGTCGGGCATGATAAAGCCCGATATGGCGACCATGCTGGGTTATGTAGCAACCGATGCGGAAATAGATTCGGAAACGCTCGCTATACTACTGAAGCAGGCTGTTGATCAGTCATTTAATGCGATTACGGTCGATGGTGACACCTCAACAAATGATGCCTGTGTGTTAATCGCCAGCGGCGCCAGTGGCGCAGTTGTTGATAAATCCAGTACGGCATTTATCGAGACCCTGAATGAGGTGTTTAAAATTCTTGCTCAGTCGATTATTCGGGACGGAGAAGGGGCCACCAAGTTTATTGAAATTGCCGTGAATGGTGCTGCGTCAACTACTGATGCGCGTGAGCTTGCATATACTATTGCTCATTCACCTCTGGTTAAAACTGCGTTGTTTGCATCTGACGCTAATTGGGGCAGAATTTTAGCGGCCATAGGTCGTGCTCCTGTCGAAAGCCTGGCTATTGATAAAGTGGATCTTTACCTGGGCGATATTTGCCTAATTCGAGCCGGGCTGCCTGATGCAGAATATACCGAGGAAAAAGGCCACAACGAAATGGCGCGGCAGGACATCGTGATCAGAGTTGATTTAAATGTTGGACAGCAATCAGCCAAAATCTGGACTACCGACCTAAGCTACGAGTACGTCAAGATCAATGCCGAATACCGATCCTGACACAAACCGTTTTATCCATGTGGTTGCCGCGATCATTCGGCATCCGGATGATCCAGAAAAAATTTTTATCTCACAACGTAAAAGCGGCCAGCACCTGGAGAATTTGTGGGAGTTTCCAGGTGGCAAGGTTGAGCAGGGTGAGTCACCTTATCATGCTTTGCAACGTGAACTCTATGAAGAAACTGGCATAAACATTCATGCTGCACAGCCTTTTCAATCGGTGCAACATCGTTATCCGGATAAATCAATATTGCTCGATGTGTGGCAGGTAAAGTCCTACTCAGGTGAAGCACATGGGAAAGAACAACAAAACTTTAAATGGGCATCCTTGAGCAAGCTGGCTGATTTCGACTTTCCTGAAGCTGACATCCCCATTCTAAAAGCGCTTCAGCTCCCTGCAGAATTATTGATTACACCCGATGTTAGCCTTGAGTATCGCGATTCCTATTTACAGCAGTTTGATCGTGTCATGGCTAGTCATCCCTATCAGCTTGTGCTGTTCAGATCACCTCAAATAGAAGACAGGCAGTATGCTGAAATAGCCCAGGAGTTATTGCTCATCGGACAGCAGCATCAAGCTTCAATTATCATTCATAGAAATAATTTAAAAAGCTTAAAAAGCAAGCTGTTCGAATCTTTCGGGCACCGACATTTGAATTCTTTTCTGCTTACCTCCCTGACTGAGAATCCTTTTGCTGATGAAATCGCAGTATCTGCATCCTGTCACGATAAGTCAGAGTTACGCCTGGCAGAGCGGTTTAACTGTGCATTCACTTTGCTTTCAACAATCAGGGAGACAACCAGTCACCCCGGACGTCAGGTGAAGGGCTGGTACGGATTTAATCGACTGGTGAGGCAGAGCAATCTGCCTGTCTATGCGCTGGGAGGGGTTAAACGTAAAGATTATTGTGTTGCCAGTTTTCAGGGCGCTGTCGGTGTGGCAGGGATTAGCGATTTCTGGAATGCCTGAGCTACAACGTACAACGAAATAATATAAATTCTATATCTTCCTTGTACTGCGTCGGCAATTGATCGACCGTGTTTTGGGCCTGTAAAAACCGGATGCTGTAACGATGTTTGCCCGCACTTATCTCGGGGAATAACTCACCACCTTTTGGCATTTCAATACGCAGCATTTGATTAGGTTGAGAAGTATCCAGTGGCTCCTGAAAAAAACCTTTGTTGGCACAAATCGTTTCAGCATGTGCGCTGTCTCGAATGATATTCAAAATGAGTGTCAGTACGTCGGAAATTTTTATATACGGGGCAGACCAACGTTTAATATCATCCAGGCGTGCCTGATGCTTTAGGTTGAGCCAGTAACGTAATTGCGGAAGGTCAAAATCACAGCTTCCACCCGGTATAGAAGCGCGTTGCTTTATGGTAAGCAGAAAATCAATTTTCTTTAGATGCTCGCCCAGCTTTCCGTCCATGCTATGTATACTGTTGAGCGCATGTTTTAATTTGCTCAGAGTAAGCTCGAGTCTAGATTTATCTACACCTTCGTGGCTGGCTAATTGTTTAAGCGCTTTATGCTGGCGATCAAGTTCTTTAAGAATCTCCTGTTTGATATCACCTCTTTCAACCAGCGCTGTAATCTCGAGGATTAAAATCAATGCCTGGTAACTGGCTGCATCTGCATCCAGGTTTTTATAGTATTCGAGCTTATGAACCAGATCCTCAATGCGGAGGAATATGCGAATTCGCTCATTCAAGGGCTGTTCGAAAATGTAGGTGCTCTGATGCATGCAGTTAAAATATAAAAATTTTAAGGAGTATAGCTGATTACTGTCAAATGATTCAGCTCAACGGACTGATTTCTGAGCTAATAAGACGAGTTCATGGTGTAGAGCACGAACTTGTGCTCCAGGGTCGGTATCTTCTCTATTTAAAATTACGCTATCCGCAAGTTTTACTCTGTGTTCATTTTCCATTTGCGCATCCAGTATCTTGTTGGCAAGAATTTCATTGATGCCATCTCGCTTTATGAGTCGTGATACCTGCACCGGACGTGGACAATCAATGGCAATGACGTGGTCTACCAGACTATCAAATCCCGTTTCATACATCAGGGGTACAACCAGCAAAACATAGGGTGTTTTGGTCACCTGCTGGATTGATTTAAGCGTTTCCTCTTTAATTAACGGATGCAGCATCTGTTCTAACCAGAGCTTTTGGTCCGGGTCATTAAATACTAGTTCGCGCAGCATTTTCCGGTTGATTGAAGCATTGGGTAGCAGGATTTCATAGCCATAATGATCAAGTGTTTTCTGGTAGGCGATTTGACCGGGTTGCATTAGAGAATGGCTAATGATATCCGTGTCGATTATGGCAACACCCAGAGATTCGAAGATTCGACTTATTGTTGATTTACCTGAGGCTATACCGCCACACAATCCCACCTTCAACATACTAGATGAAAGAGAAATAAAAGTGGTTCAACTGTTCTCCATATAACAGACTTATCCATCCGGCTGCGGCTAAGTAAGGGCCAAAAGGAATTTGTGTACCCCTGGATGTTTTCTTTAATGCAATCATACTCAAGCCAACGATAGCGCCTACCAGAGACGAGGTCAGGATAATGACGAACAACATTTTCCACCCCATCCATGCGCCGAGCATAGCAAGTAATTTAAAATCACCATGCCCCATGCCTTCCTTGCCAGTGATAACCTTAAATACGATATAAACTGACCACAGGCTCATATATCCGGCCATGGCACCAATTACACTGGTCTCGAGGTCGATAAATACATTGAAATATCCAAGTAAAATCCCAAGCCACATGAGGGGCAGAGTGATGCTATCAGGCAGCAGTTTATGGCCGATATCAATGCCGCTGGCGGCTATCAAACTCCAGCTGAAAATTAAGGCGAAAGCTGTTTGCTGAGTGACGCCAAAATGCAGTGCAATGATTAGTGAAATGACCCCGGTAAAAAGCTCAACAAGGGGGTATTGAAGAGAGATGGGCGTCCCGCAGGAAGAACATTTGCCACGCAAAAAGATATAACTGAGCAGAGGAATATTTTCCAGCGCTGAAATTTTATGCCCACAGTGCCCACAACGTGATCGAGGGACCACTAGATTAAATGGTTCAGTAGTTTCCTCTGCAGGCTGCTCCAGAAATTCCAGGCAATCACCACGCCATTCACGTTGCATCATTTTGGGCAGGCGATAGATTACGACATTTAGAAAGCTGCCGACTAGTAAGCCTAGAATGAAAATGTAGATCTGGAAAGCAAGTGGTATTTGCTCGAAAAAAACAAGTATTTGATTCAGCACAGTAACTTTATCTAGACTACATTTCCAAGCTGGAAGATAGGTAGGTACATGGCTACGATCAGACCACCAACCAGAACACCTAAAACGGCCATAATCATTGGTTCCATGAGAGTGGTCAAGTTATCGACCAGATTGTCCACTTCCGCTTCAAAAAAATCAGCAACCTTGCTAAGCATTTGATCCAGAGACCCCGCTTCCTCACCGATTGATACCATCTGTATAACCATGTTTGGAAATAAACCCGTTGTCCTCATCGCCGTCTGCAACTGTGTGCCTGAAGAGATATCGTCTTTTATTCGTAAACAGGCCTCTTCATACAGTATATTTCCGGTAGCCCCTGCAACTGATTCCATCGCTTCAACCAAGGGTACGCCTGCTGCAGACATAGTTTCAAGCGTTCTCGCGTACCGAGCAATAGCTGATTTGGTAACTATTTCCCCTATAACCGGAATTTTCAAGGCTAATTTATCGATGCTTTTCCTGAATTCGGCTGATCGGCGATGCATCTGTATATATCCCCAGAAGCCGCCCCCGACGCCTAAAACAAACATCCACCAATAAGACTGCATAAATTCTGATAAGGCGATAACAAATAGCGTCATAGCGGGTAGTTCAGCGCCAAAAGTGCTAAAAACATCTTGAAATTGAGGTACCACAAAGAGTAGTAAGATCGCCGTAACTATAAATGCTACGATTAGAACTGAGATTGGATAGGTCAGCGCCTTTTTGACCTTCTTCTTGAGAGCTTCAGTTTTTTCCTGATAAGTCGCTAATTTATCAAGCATGGTTTCCAAAGCACCGGACTGCTCACCAGCATTTACGAGATTCACAAATAAATTATCAAAATGGAGAGGGAATTTTTTTAATGCATCAGCAAAATTGGAGCCGCCTTCAACGGTAGATTTAATCTCCATGATCATTTTTTGCATCTCAGGGTTCTCATGACCCTGTCCAATAATTTCAAAGGACTGAACAAGTGGCACACCAGAAGACATCATTGTTGCCATCTGTCGGCTGAACACTGCTATGTCTCCTGGAATGATTTTTTGTTTGCGACCAAATAAAGGTTGCGGCTTTTTTTTCAGGCGTAATGGGTTTATCCCCATTTTTCTTAATTCACTTTTCGCAAGCGACTCATTTAGGGAAAATATTTCACCTTTAACTTTCTTCCCATTTCGATCTGTACCCTCGTAAAGGAATTCAATTTTTTCTGCTGGTTTTTTTGCCATAAGAGATTAATCCTTGGTGACTCGGTTCGCTTCTTCCAGGCTTATAATACCCTGTTTAGTCTTTTTTAATGCGGATCTTCGAAGGTCATCTACACCTTCTTTTTTTGCCTGGTCTGCGATATCTATAGAATTACCGCCAGACATTATAATTCGACCTATTTCCTCTGAAACTTTCATTACCTGATAGATACCCACACGTCCTTTATAGCCGCCTACACATTGATCACAACCTACAGCTTTATATAAAGTGAAGTTTTCCTGTAAATCTTCTTCTGTAAAACCTTCTTCCAAAAGTACTTCTCTTGGGAGGTCTTCAGGTGTTTTACAATGAGCACACAGTTTTCTACCTAACCTTTGTGCAATGATGAGTGAAACAGAAGTAGCAATATTAAATGGGGGGACGCCCATATTCATCAAACGAGTTAAAGTTTGAGGTGCGTCGTTCGTATGCAGAGTCGATAATACAAGATGTCCAGTTTGAGCTGCTTTTATTGCAATTTCTGCTGTTTCCAGGTCTCGAATCTCACCGACCATTACCACATCGGGGTCCTGTCGAAGAAATGCTCTCAAAGCTTCAGCAAATGTAAGACCTACTTTTGTATTTACATTTACCTGATTGATACCTTCCATATTGATCTCAGCGGGGTCCTCTGCCGTTGAAATATTAGTTTCTGGAATATTTAATATATTTAATCCTGTATAAAGTGAAACGGTTTTACCACTACCAGTGGGTCCAGTAACCAGGATCATGCCATAGGGGTTGGCAAGTGCCTCCATATAAAGTTTCTTTTGTTCAGGCTCATAGCCTAGCGCATCTATACCCAATTTAGCACTTGAGGGATCTAGAATACGTAAAACAATTTTTTCGCCAAATAGGGTAGGTAAGGTGTTTACGCGGAAGTCAATCGCGCGCTTTTTTGACAGTTTTAATTTTATACGCCCATCCTGGGGTACTCTACGTTCTGATATATCCATGCGCGACATAACCTTTACACGTGCGGTTAACTTGCCAGCAATATTAATAGGTGGCGAAGCGACTTCGGATAGCAATCCATCAATCCGGTATCTTATACGATAGCGTTTTTCATAAGGTTCAAAATGGATATCTGATGCACCTTTATTGATGGCATCTACCAGTATTTTATTCACATATTTAACAACTGGCGCATCATCTGCATCACTACGTGTAGGGGCTTCCCTCTCCTCGTCCTCCCCTGATTCTATATCCAGGTCGCCCAGATCATCATCAAGCATGTTTTCCATGTTGCTATCCATTGCAGAGATCGCTTTTTCAATGAACGTATCGAGTTGATCTTCAAGAACAAGCACGGCTTCAGTAGATAAGCCGGTATTAAATTTAAATTCATCCAATGCCTGCATATTCGTAGGGTCTGATACGGCTACGAATAATTTGTTTCCGCGTTTAAATAGTGGAACAGCGTGATGTTTACTTATAAGTTTCTCATCTACTAGAGTTATTACTGAATCATCGGAGTCCATTACGGATAAATCAAAAACTGGTAGGCCGAACTCAAGCGCTGATGTCATGGCGATGACCTTTGCCGAAACTATATTGTGACTTAATAGATATCGGTTTAGTGTGATTTTTTGCTCAATAGATTGAGAAACAGCTTCCTGTGCAGTTTCCAGAGAAAGGACCTGATCTTGAACAAGCTTTCGGGCCAGTCCAGTCAATTGTGGAGAATTTGCAGCAGTCATGTTTGATTGGTTGGCTTGATATATTGAGGTTGTAATCTAAGGAGTATATTACAGATTATATACTTTGTGGAAAAACTGTGTCGAAGTATAAAAATACCTGGAGAGCGCTTGATTGAATCGCTTCTCGAACTTTCTACTGGGGGGGCGGCTGGTTATTTCCACATTCCTTCTCCAGATGACCCTTTTTGAAAGAAAGGCTAGTCCAGCTCTCAGTCTTTTCGGTGTCTTTCCGAACGGTTATGTCTTCAACTCCCGCTCTACATGCAACTGGATGGCATATGGTTTGGATTACTCAAGCCCGCACAGGTCCACTGGGTGATCTGTTTATTTACAGGGTTGACTGTTGGTGTCAAGCTCATTGTCTCACCGCTTAGCCTGCCTACGGAAAAATTTACGGAAATGACGCATCCATCTCCCATATTTACTGAGCCGACATATTTGCCCTCCAGATCTGCCGCGCTATTGACCAAATCAACATCTGAATCGGTACCGCTGAGGCTCCCATTCTGAGTAAGGTATAATGCGCAATTGGTTTTTATCCCAGAGATGATTTTAGGTCCTTCCGTGGCCTGTGCACGGGTTACATATTCCTGGTAGGCGGGTAAGGCAAGAGCGCTGATGATGCCTATTATCGCGACCACTATCATCAGTTCGATCAAGGTGAAACCGGTTTGGTGCTGGCTCATGTTGTTAACCTCGCTTCCGTAGTTCGTGGCGTTGGATTGAGTGTCTGTTTTTTGTGAAAAAATGCGTTGGTTGGCAGACTTACAACGTTATCGCGATGGTAATGTCCTTTTGCTGTACCCTTAAAAAAGCAAGCCCCAAGGTCGGGCTAGGGGCTTGCTCATTGTTGCTATAGGGAACTCCTAGCCTATTAGCGACAGCCAGTAGGTAGATGATTTGCGTTGGTCAGGCCGGCACAGGTCCAACCTGCGATTTGATTGCCAGCGGTATTTACTCTTGGAGTTAATGTCATGGTTTGTCCACTCAGGATACCAGCATCAAAAGGAACGCTGATGACGCCAGTGTCAGCAATGGTTATGCCTCCGTCTGTAATATACTTGCCTTCAAGTTCGGCAGCTGAGGTAGCGATACCTGCACCAGCAGTCGTAGTGGAGATCGCAAGTGTCCCTTCGTTTGTCAAATGTACACCGAGATCCATTTGTATTCCGGAGACAACTCTGGGGCCTTCAGCAGCCTGGGCTCGAGCGGTATAATCCTCGTAAGCAGGTAGGGCTATGGCTGCCAAAATACCAATAATCGCAACTACGATCATTAATTCGATCAGTGTAAAACCAGATTGTTGTTTTTTCATGATGATTTCCTCATATTTAGTTAATCAATTAGCCTGAGCTTCAATGAAGCGGAACAGCCGTTTCATGTGTAATGTATAGCAGGTGCTGTGCCAAAGTTGAGTTATTTTTATTAAATCTAATTAAATCAATGAGTTGAGGATTTTGCTTGAATTTCTCGGAATGTTTGATGTCAAAATTAACTCCAGTTATTTTACATTTTTGTCAAATGTTGCCATTGATGTCATTTATTTACCTAGCAATCCCATCTTTTCACATCGATATCTGAGCTGTCTTAAGGTGATTCCTAACTGCCTGGCGGCAGCTGATTGATTCCATTTGTTGTCAATTAATGCTTTTTCCAGTGCTTCTGCTTCGATCTCAGAAGTTTTATCTAGCAGGCTTGTATGAATTGACGTTAAAGTCTCTAACTGAGGTAGTTGAAGATCCTGTTTGTTTATTTTGTTGCCTTCGCTTAATGCGCAGGCTCTTTCCAGAATATTTTCAAGTTCTCGTACATTACCTGGGAATTGGTAACGTTTTAAGGCCACAATAGCTGCCTCTTCTATTTCATATTGCAAGTTATTTTCCTGCCCGATGCGAGCCAGGATATGTTCGGCCAAAGCGGGGATATCTTCGCTTCGATTTTTCAGGGATGGTACCTGGATTCCTATCACGTTAATCCGGTAGTACAGGTCCTGCCTGAACTCTCCTGCTGCAACCAGTTGTTGAAGATTTTTGTGTGACGCGCTAATTATTCTCACGTCTATACTGATTTCCTTTTGTGCACCCACCGGTCTTATGCTTTTTTCCTGGATCACGCGTAACAGTTTTACCTGCATGGGTAGTGGCAGGTCTGCAATCTCATCCAGAAACAGGGTACCTCCTTCTGCCGCTTTGAATAGCCCTGGATTATCCTGTATGGCGCCCGTAAAGCTACCTTTTAAATGCCCAAATAGCTCACTCTCCATCAACTCGCCAGGGATGGCACCACAGTTAACCGCTACAAATGGAAATTGATTGCGTGCGCTGTGGGCGTGTATCTGGCGTGCTACCAGTTCCTTCCCGGTGCCTGAGTCACCCTCGATAAAAACAGGCGCCTGACTGCGTGAAAATTTCTTTATGGTTTCGCGTAAGTTCTGGATTTGATCTGACTCGCCAATAATCTGATATCGGCTTAGCTCGCGTTCGCTAAGGTCCTCGGCGCGGGAGGTTTGGATGCCCCTTTCAATCAGGTTTCTTAGCTTGTCTAAAGATACCGGCTTGGACACAAAGTCGTAGGCTCCTGCTTTCATGGCCTTGATTGCTAGCTCCATGTTGCCGTGTGCTGTGATGACGGCTACAGGCATATTCGGATAATGCCTCTGTATATGTTCAACCAGTGAAATTCCATCTCCATCAGGGAGTTTCATGTCCGTGAGACAAAAATCAAAGCGCTGCTCGCGTAATATTCGGGTAGCCGATGTGTAATCTTCTGCACATTGCACCTGCAGATTCATCCGCATTAATGTGATCTCGAGTAACTCTCTAATATCCGGCTCATCATCTATCACCAGTACTGATTGTTTATTCATGGCTTTTCGTTATTTCGAAATAATAAAACTGGTACCACCGAATTCATTTCGGCACACCTTGATTTGCGCATCATTGAGCTCGCAAAGCTGACTGACGATGTACAGGCCAAGCCCCGAGCCTTTATGGCTAGTTGTATAGAAAGGTTCGAATATTTTGTCCATTTGCTCATTGCTGATGCCTTCGCCCTTGTCAGCCACTTCAATGGTTGTTACCTGCTGCTCATCCTGTGAGAATTTGATGATGACCGGTTCATCAGTTTTGCTGTGGGTTTTGGCATTGCTGCATAGATTGGTCAGGATACGATTCAAATGACCACTGTCAAATACCACTTCCAGTCGTTCATCTTCTAGCTGTAAATCGAAGCATTCCTTGCTGGCTTCTTCACCCAGACAAAACGCTTCAATAAAATGTTTGATCCAGTCATTAATGATGATTTTATCCTGGCTGGCTACTCGACCACGGGATATCTGCATAATATCTTCAATAATGGCATTGATGCGTTCCGAGTGTTGAGTAACGATCTGAGTCAGTCTTTTTTCCATATCAGGTAGTTCTTCATTCTCTGCCAGTAACTGGGCAGCATGTGAGATTGCACCCAGTGGATTACGTATTTCATGGGCAATATTTGCAGTGAGTTGACCCAGCGATGCGAGCTTTGACTGCTGCATCTGGTGTTTAATCTTGGAAACGTCATCCAGAAATATTAACGTCCCTCGGTGTGAAGCGGAGTGCATATCGCGAAAGCTGATCTGAATGTTGCTACGCCCACTTTCTGTGGTGAGCAGGCTGTTAGACTCTGATGAGTTTTCACGCCACTTATGTAGTGCATGATGAATGTCGGGAAACCGTTGTTTGAGACTGAAAGGAATTTCAATACTGTCCTTTAATATTAACATATCACGCGCGATATCATTGATATGCCTGACCTGGTGCAGGCTATCCAGCGCAATAACACCTGACTGCATGTTTTGCAGGATTTCTGAATTTAAAGCAGCCAGGTTGGCAACATCCAGCTTCTGTTTTTCAATCACAGCCTCTGATGAGCGGATGCGTTTTGTGAGTGTCTGGGTCACCAGAGCGGTCGCAAAGAGGGCAGCACCCAGTAGCCCAACCTGAGTTGAGGTGCCGGTAGTATTTGAATACAGGCTGCTATAGGCAAATTCTGAAAGAAGCCCGACAGAAGCCAGCGATGCAAAGGTTGTACCCAGTGAATCTTTACCTAACAAGCCACTGATCGCAATGCTGATGATCAGCAGCATCCCAAGACCGCTACTAATGCCCCCACAGGCGTGCATTATCAAAATGATAGCGATGATATCAATATAGGTCTGCAGCGTTATCTGCAGTTGAAAGTTACGCCTTTCAATCCAGGAAGCAAGCATCATCACCAGCGCTAGCAATAAGTAGATGAAGCTCGTCCAGGCGTATAGTGACAGGTTTTGTATGTACACCAGCGGAGAGCTACTGAGAAAACTCTGCGCGAAAAAAATAGCTGCGACGCCAACTCTGAAGATATTCAGCAGTCTGAGAGAGGTCCAGTTACTGGAGCGCTGTTTATAGCCAAATTGAACTTTTTGTCTATTCGGCATCTAGATCAGCATGTTCCTGGCTGCAATAAAAATGATCATTCTGGATTACGCCCATAGAACGGGGTACATGCGTGCCGCAATGCTGACAGGCTAGCATATCTTCGGCTTCATTTGCTGGTGCTGAGGTGTCTGAATTTTGCTTTTCGGAAAATTGTTTTTTAAACATCCATATCAAAAACCAGACGATCAGGAACAGTATCAGTAGTCTAAAAATCATATACACATAATAAAAAATTATTGGTTGTTGCGTTTCAGGTCATTAGTCTATGATTAATTCAACGTCATAACAATAATCCTTCAAACAATCCTAACAGGATCAATCACCATTATGAATTTACACGAGCACCAATCTAAAGAACTGTTTCGACAATTTAATATCCCTGTGCCGGACGGCAATGCTGCTTTCAATGTCGAGGAAGCACAATCTATCGCAAAACAACTCGGTGGCGATAGCTGGATCGTAAAAGCCCAGGTTCATGCTGGAGGACGCGGCAAAGCGGGTGGCGTCAAAATCGTTAAAGGTGACACGGAACTGGTGGAAACCGTCAAAGGTTACCTGGGGGGCACCCTGATAACCCATCAAACTGATAGTGCGGGGCTGCCGATTAGTCGGGTATTGATCGAATCCCTATCTGATATCGGTCGTGAAATTTATCTGGGTGCTTTGATTGACCGTTCCAGCCGTCGAATCGTTTTTATGGCCTCTGCCGAAGGTGGTATGGATATTGAGGAAGTCGCTGCGACTCAACCGGAGAAAATTCTGAAGGTCAAGATTGATCCTGTTGCAGGACTTCAACCCTACCAGACACGCCAGATTGCATTTGGCCTCGGATTGCAGGGTAATCAGATTAAACAGCTGGCATCTATCATGACAGGCCTTTACAACATATTTACTCAGCATGACGTCAGCCTGATAGAAATTAACCCGCTAATCGTGACCAAAGGTGGTGACCTGATGGCACTGGATGCCAAGGTTGGTATTGATGACAATGCGCTATACCGTCAGCCAGAACTGGTCAAACTCCGTGATACCACCCAGGAAAATGCACGCGAGCTGGAAGCCGATGAGCATGGCCTGAACTATGTTTCTCTGGACGGTAATATCGGCTGTATGGTGAATGGTGCTGGACTGGCCATGGCCACCATGGACGAAATTAAGTTACAGGGTGGCGATCCGGCCAACTTTCTGGATGTCGGAGGCGGTACCACTGCAGAGAAAGTGGCTGAGGCGTTCAAGCTGATCCTGTCCGATCCCAATGTGAAGGCAATTCTGGTGAATATTTTCGGTGGTATCGTGCGTTGCGACCTGATCGCAGACGGTATTATCCGTGCTGTTAAAGAGGTCGGTGTTAGCATCCCGGTTGTGGTGCGACTGGAAGGTACCAACGTGGAGCAGGGCAAAGCCTTGCTGGCTGAAAGTGATGTTGAAATTATTGCAGCAGATAACCTGGAAGATGGCGCCAAAAAGGCCGTAGCAGCGATTGGAGGTGTAGCATGAGTATTTTAATTAATAAAGACACCAAAGTGATCTGCCAGGGTTTTACCGGAAAGCAGGGTACATTCCATTCTGAGCAGGCGGTGGCTTATGGCACCAAAATGGTCGGTGGTGTGACTCCGGGTAAGGGTGGCCAAACCCATCTGAATTTGCCTGTCTTTGATACCGTAGCTGACGCCGTCAAGCAAACCGGCGCAGAGGCCACCATGATTTATGTACCAGCGGCATTCTGTGCCGATGCGATTCTGGAAGCCGCTGATGCAGGTATAAAGGTCATTGTCTGCATCACGGAACATATTCCTGTGCAGGATATGCTGAAAGTGAAAGCAGTGCTGGATAACTCCGATAGTTACCTGATCGGGCCTAACTGTCCCGGAATCATCACTTCGGGTGAATGTAAAATCGGCATTATGCCAGGCGCTATCCACAAAAAGGGTCGCGTTGGTATTATTTCTCGTTCTGGTACGCTCACCTACGAAGCTGTGCATCAAACCACTCAAAATGGGCTGGGGCAGACCACCTGTATCGGTATCGGTGGAGACCCTATACAGGGTATGAATTTCATCGATTGCCTGGCGCTTTTCGAACAGGATCCAGAAACCGAAGGTGTGGTTATGGTGGGTGAGATTGGTGGAAACGCGGAGGAACAGGCTGCTGAGTATATCAGCAAACACTTCTCCAAGCCGGTAGTGTCCTATATTGCTGGGGTTACCGCGCCCAAAGGCAAACGTATGGGCCATGCTGGTGCCATCATTGCTGGAGGTAAGGGTACAGCAGACGAAAAATTCGCTGCACTACAGGCTGCAGGTGTGACGACGGTTAATTCCCCATCGCGCATCGGCGAAGCCATGGCCAGACTGCTGGGTTGATCCCTCGCGGCAGAAGTAGAATGTGAACACGCAGCAAGTCTGGTGGTGAATGAATTAAATTCATCATCAGCTTGCCGTTAAGACCAAACCTGCCTATACTTCCTGCCGTTTTTCCCCACCTTGGGTTCACAGGAGGACTCTGGATGACTATTGAACTGCCGGAAGGCTATAAGCCTTCTGCCGATGAAGAATACATGTCACCGCGACAACTTGAATATTTCCGACGCAAGTTACTAAGCTGGCGAGCTGAATTACTTCAGGAGTCTGAAAATACCATTTCTCATTTAAAAGAGGAGAACTGGCAGGAGCCTGACATTAATGACCGCGCCAGCCTGGAAACCGATGCCGCATTAGAATTACGTACACGTGATCGTTACCGCAAACTGGTAAACAAGATCGATTCCGCAATGTCTCGAATCTCTGATGGTTCTTACGGCTACTGTGATGATACCGGCGAAGAAATCGGGCTGTCTCGTCTGGAAGCGCGCCCCATCGCGACCTTAACTATAGAGGCGCAGGAAAAGCACGAAAGGCTGGAAAAGCAGCATCGCGACGATTGATCGTCAGGATTCAGCAGAAGCTTTGTTGCCTTTAGGGTAGGGTACCCGCGCAGTGGGTACCACCCTGGAAGCATCGTCGCAATGGCGGTGCTGATCATCAAAGAAGATATGGGGCGCAAATGACGCCAGTACCCGATCTTTTGAAACCCCTCCCAGAAAAAATGTTTCATCGATCCTGACATTCCAGGCGCGTAAAGTCCGGATGACCCGTTCATGTGCAGGGCTGTTGCGCGCGGTGACCAGTGCGGTGCGTATCGGTGGGGGGCCTTGAAAGGTGCCGTTCAGATCGAATTGAAGAAATGAAAGTGTCTTCAATAACTTCGCAAAGGGGCCCTCCGGTAATGGCAGTGTCGCATTCAGTTTTTCGTGTGCAATAAAAGCCTCAAGTCCCTGTTGCTGGTAGATAATCTCTGATTCCTCCGAAAATAAAACCGCATCCCCATCGAATGCAATACGGATCTGTTCCAGCGGTTTGGTGGTGTTTTTGGATGGCGCATCATAGATCAGACCGGAGGCGACATTGGATTCGACCGCTGCCTGTACGTCTTCTTCAGTTGCTGACAGAAAAAGATCCACATCAAAGGCGTTCAGGTATTTCGCGACAGGCTCTCCCCCGGTAAAGGCTGCACGGGTGATGTCGAGCTTGTAGTGGTCTATGGAGTTTGAGATACGCAAGCTGGTATCTGCCGAATTTCGTGAAACGATAACCACCTCTGTTCGTCGTTTTGCGGCATCAATTTGATTGATCTTGAGCATGGCTTCAATCAGGGCATATCCCGTACCCGGCCTGAGAATATCATTTTCATGTTCCAGCTGGTATTTGCAGTAGGCTTCCAGCCCCTGTGTCTCATAGATTTCATTCTCCTTACTTAAATCGAACAGCGCTCTGGAGGAAATGCCAATTACCAGGTAGTTACTCAGATCATAAGCCATCTTCAACTATCCTAGTGACTTGGTCATGATACGTGACTGCCTTTTCTGGTTATAGTTGCGTGCCTTATGGTCAGGCAGGAACTGTAGAGTATTTTCCACAAAACCCTTTTCCAGAAACCAGTGCATGGTGCGAGTCGTCAGAATATATAAATGACTTAATTTGAGCTTACGAGCTTTAAGTTCAACTGCTGTCAATAGCTGGTCACCAAATCCACTTTTACGGTAACTGGGGTGTACCGCCACACAGGCAACTTCAGCAATGCTGTGTTCAAGGTCGGGTATACAGGCGATACAGGCGATGATCATGCCGTCTTTTTCTATCACCTGGAAGGCATCGATCTCGAGTTCCAGTTGCTCGCGCGAGCGTTTGATTAGCGCACCAGACTGTTCCAGAGGTTGAATCAGTTCAAGTATACCCCCGATATCTTCAATAGTAGCGGCACGTAAACCTTCGTAAAATAGATTGGTTATCATCATGCCTGCACCGTCTCTGGTGAACAGCTCCTGTAATAAACCGCCATCAAGGCTTTCGTCAATGATATGCACGCGTTTGACGGACTGTTTTACAGCAGTGATGGCCAGTTGTAGCAGCGATCTGAGTCCTTCAGGCGTACCGTCCTGTTCGATAAAGGTTTCGCATTCAGTGGTTGAAAACTGGTCGGTAACCGGGTTTGAAATATAATCCTGATTAAAATATATCAGTTTTTCTGCTGCTAATGAGGAAGCGACCTGCTGCCCCAGTTCTTCTGCCTGGAGGTTAAATATTTCACCGCTTTTTGAGTATCCCACATTGGATAACAGTACGATATGCTGATCCAGTAAACTGGTGATCGCCTGAGTATCCACCGAGCGAACCTTACCGCTATGCTGCATATCTATACCATCGATAATACCCAGTGGCATACCGGTGACAAAATTACCGCTCACAATAGATATATCCGAACCCGACATTGGGGTGTTCGGTAGCCCCATCGATAAGCGTGCCAGTATGATGTTCTTGACCTGGTCTATGGCCTGAAGAATCAACGGCATGTTTTTCACTTCACTGATGCGAATATTGTTATGCAGTTTTTGCTCGATCTGGTGTTGATTGAGCAATTCATCAATCTGAAAACGGCTGCCATGTACCAGCACCAGTTTGATGCCAAGATGATGGCATAGCGCAATGTCATGAATCAGGTTGTCAAAAAGAGTAGATCGGACGATTTCTCCAGACAGTACAATCACGAACGTTTTCTTTCGAAACGCGTTGATGTAAGGCGCAGCGCCTCTGAACCATTGAATGTAATCGGTAGTGGTCATATCTGCTTTTTCTAAACTCTGTTCATTAAAATCGGTGTATTTTGCAGAATGTACCAGACAATTTTTTAAAAGTATTCAGTTTCCTGTGGTTTTATAATTATTGGATGGACTACAATAGTTTTATGTTCATATCAAACAATTGAATGGAATAATGAATATAAATCAGGATCAAAAATTCAGTATCAGCACCTATCATCTATTGCAGCATCAACTGGTCAAGTTTCTCTACGACCGTTTCAATGTAGGAATGATATTTACCCTGATTGTGGCAACGGTCGCCATGTTGCTGGCATCTTATGAATTGCAGCTGCAGGACAGAGAGATTTATGTCTATATCTGGGTTGCGGGTTTACTCCTCATTCAAAGCCTGAGATACCGCCTGAAAGTCGCCTATGATCGAATCAAGAATGAGGACTATCTTAGTCACCGGGTCTGGAAAAAGCGCTTTGTTATCGGGGTCTATGTGGTAGGTTTCTGGCAGGGAATGGGCGCGCTACTGATCATGCCCTACATCAGTGATAACCTTCAGTTTATTTTTCACGTGTTTTTACTCGGTCTTGGTGCTGGTGCGATCGCCTACCTGTCTACCTCAATGCTGGTTTATGGTAGCTATCTTCTACTCATGATTCTCCCGGTGACACTTTACCTGTTCTTTGAAGGGTCTCCCGATGGTGTTGTGCTTGCCAGCATGTATCTGTTCATGATTATTGCCTACTACCTGGGCGTGAGGAGCATGCAGACGATGATCGCTGAAACCATGCACCTTCGGTTTGATAACGAAATACTGGTGAATGACCTGCAGCGATTATTAAATGCTGTCGCTCACTCCAATAAGGAACTGGATACCCTTTCCACCACTGACGAATTAACTGGTGCGTCGAATTTTCGCGCATTTCGAGTGGGTCTGGAAAGCCAGCGGCGCCGGCATATCGATAATAAATTACCGCTCTCAATCGCCATGGTGAATATCGATTATTACTATGAATACAACCTGCATTATGGCCATGATATGGGTAATCGAACGATTACCAGTATTGCGCATCTGCTGATGGGTGAAGTGATCAGAAAGGACGAGATTGTGGCGCGATTAAATGGCGCGGAGTTTGGTATTCTGATGCCGGGAATTTCCTGTGAGGGCGCAAAAATGGTGATGGAAAATGTTTGCGCCAAGCTCAATGAACAAAAGATTCAGCATGAGAAATCTTTAGTTAGTCCGTTTGTTACCATCTCTATAGGACTATGCTGTGTGCCGATGAATGAGAATATAAGCTCAAGGGATATGCTGGTCAGGGCTGAAGATGCATTACACCAGGCAAAGCAAAAAGGTCGCAACCGAATTGAAATTATTGAAAGTTAGTTCAGCAGTCTGTAGCAGTTAGACAAATGCTGAAGCAGAGGTCGACCCTGGTTAAATTAGAACGATCCGACGATCAATAATTCGAGTAACGCTTTCTGTGCATGCAGTCGATTCTCGGCTTCCTGCCATACTACGCTCTGGTTGCCGTCGATAACGTCTGCAGTCACTTCTTCTCCACGATGTGCGGGTAAGCAGTGCATAAACAATGCGTCTTTGTGAGCCAGCTGCATGATCTCTCCATTGACCTGAAAACCGACGAAATCACTGACACGCTCTTCCTGCTCATCTTCCTGACCCATACTGGCCCAAACATCGGTAACGATCAGGTCTGCGTCTTTGGCCGCTTCTTCAGCGTTGTGATAAACCTTAACTCGATCACCCGCGGCATTGAGAATGTCGGAGTCTGGTTGGTAACTGTCAGGACAACCGATCTGTAAATTAAAATCAAACTGCCTGGCGGCATTGATATAGGAATGGCACATGTTGTTGCCATCGCCAATCCAGGCAACGGTTGCACCCCTGATATCACCGCGACATTCGAACCAGGTCTGTATATCAGCCAGCAGCTGGCAGGGGTGTAGCCTGTCGGTGAGTCCGTTAATCACCGGCGAGCTGGATGCATGCGCAAAGGCCTCCAGTCGATCATGTCCAAAGGTCCGAATCATGATGCAATCAACCATGCTGGATATGACTCTGGCACTATCTTCAATTGGTTCGCCGCGTCCCAGCTGGATATCCCTGGGGGTTAAAAACAGGGCGTGACCGCCCAGTTGACTCATTCCGGTTTCAAAAGATACACGAGTACGGGTGGATGACTTCTCAAAGATCATCGCCATCACCTTACCCGTTAAAGGGGTATGAGCGACACCCTGCTTCAGGCGCTGTTTGACATCAATGGCGTGGCTGATTAAAGACCGGAGTTCATCGCCAGTAAAATCCAGCAGACTGAGAAAGTGACGAGTATGCATAACTTACTGATTAAGAAATTGATTAATGGACAGTACCAGACGATCAGCTAATTCGATAATCTGTTGTTCGTCGATGATCAACGGCGGTAGCAGGCGAATCACATTACCAGCAGTTACGTTAATCAGCAGCTGATTGTCTAACGCAATGTTTGCCAGTTCTGCACAGTCTTTATCCAGCGTGATACCGACCAGCAAGCCTAGATGCCTGATCTGTTTAACTGCTTTCTGCTCACTCAGTTTGTCCGCCAGGTAGGCAGCCAGTTGATCACCACGCTGGGTTGCATTCTCAGCGACATTTTGCTCGATCATCGTTTTCAGTACGGTATAGCCAACCTGGCAGGCAAATGGATTGCCACCAAAGGTAGAGCCATGATTACCGGGCTGAAACACGCCGCTGGCTTTGCCCTGCGCCAGACAGGCACCTATGGGTACACCGTTACCTAAGGCTTTGGCAAGCGTCATAACGTCCGGCACAATACCTTCATGCTGAAATGCAAACATTTGTCCACTTCTGGCCATGCCGGACTGGATTTCATCCAGCATCATTAACCAGTTATTCCTGTCACAGATTTCGCGAACCGCTTTCAGGTAGCCTTTGTCTGGAATAATAATGCCGCCTTCACCCTGCACTGGTTCTACCAGAACAGCAACCACGTTGCGATTATTCTGGGCGATCATTTCAAGTGCTTCAATGTCGTTATAGGGCGCGCGAACAAATCCAGAGACCAATGGCTCAAAGCCAGCCTGCACCTTGCGGTTTCCTGTGGCCGACAGAGTAGCCATGGTTCGGCCATGGAAACTTCCTTCCATTACAACGATTTCAGGTTTATTAATCTCTTTGTTGTGGCCGTACAGGCGTGCCAGCTTGATAGCTGCTTCATTGGCTTCAGCGCCAGAATTACCGAAGAATACCTGCTCCATACCTGACGCTTCGCATAGAAGATCAGCCAGTTTCTTTTGATTCTCAATATGGTACAGATTGGAAGTATGCAGCAGTTGCTCAGCCTGTCGGGTGATCGCCTCGGTGACAGCTGGATGATTATGTCCCAGGCTGGTGACTGAGATGCCGCAAAGTGCGTCCAGGTATTGTTTACCCTGGTCGTCGTACACAAAGATACCATCGCCCCGCTTAAACGTGACAGGAAGTGGCTTGTAAGTAGACATCAGGTGGTTGCCCATCATCTTTTCCGCAAAAAAGCGATCAACAATACTTATTTTTTAAATGAATACAAGAATTTTGTGTGGAAAAGGCTGTAAAGCGATAATTTACTAAAATTGCCCTGTTATAGGGAAATTTTTGCAATGAAATTAGCTGTTACGGGTTGCTAAGGTAACCCGTAACAGCTTAAAAGGAAACTACAGGTTGCTGGCAACAAAATCCCAGTTAACCAGATTCCAGAATGCAGCCACATAGTCTGGACGCGCATTGCGGTAATCAATGTAATAGGCATGTTCCCATACGTCGCAGGTCAATAAGGGAGTGACGCCTTCAGTTAACGGGCAGCCAGCGTTAGAGGTTTTCATAATTTCCAGTTCGCCAGCAGCATTTTTGACCAGCCAGGTCCAGCCTGAGCCAAAATTTCCTACGCAGTCTGCGCTATAGGTCTTTTTGAATTCTTCAAACGAGCCAAATTTTGCATTAATGGCATCGGCCAGAGCACCGCTGGGCTCACCGCCTCCATTAGGACTCAGGCAGTTCCAGTAGAAGGTATGATTCCATACCTGTGCCGCGTTATTAAAAACAGGGCCGCTTGATTTCTTGATAATCTCCTCGAGTGACATATCAGCAAATTCAGTACCGTCAATCAGGCCATTCAGGTTTACCACGTAGGCGTTGTGATGTTTCCCGTAATGGTAGTCCAGGGTTTCTGAGGAAATATGAGGGGCCAATGCATCCTTGGCGAAGGGTAGTTCAGGTAGTGTAAAAGCCATGTGTGTCTCTCTTTCTTGGTTAAGATGAAAATTAGTTTAGTTTAATAATGCTTACGCGCTACCACTGCATTCCTGTATTGGCTGAAATGCAGTTCATAGGACGTTTATTTAAGAATCGTATTGTTTATACCACATTACAAAATCACGATTAGCGTAGACTATATAGTGTTATTGTCCTGTATATCAAGGCGTGCCAGATAAACTTTGCTGAATTATCGGGAAGAGATTATTTCGTGCGAAAAGCCGCGATTTTTTGCATCTTTTTAGGGATAATATTTTTTTTGATAAATGAATTGAGATGATATGTGCGGGATTTTTGGTGGATTAAGTTTTACTGACCAATTAATTGACAGGGAAGTAGTCGAGAAAATGTCAATGCAGGTCGCCAGGCGCGGACCCGATGACCGCGGTGAGTTTTACGACGGCCCTGTTATGTTGGGGCACCGTCGATTATCGATTATCGATCTTTCGGCCAACGGGCACCAGCCTATGACCTCGGTGCAGGGCGATCTGACGATCGTATTTAACGGCACGATTTACAATTATCCAGAATTACGTGATGAGTTGATTGTTCGAGGCTATCAATTTAAATCACATAGTGATACCGAAGTGATTCTGAACGCCTATGCCCACTGGGGTGCCGCATGTGTTGAAAAACTGCATGGAATGTTTGCTTTTGCGATCTGGAATCGAGTAACCCAGCAATTGTTCCTGGCACGCGATCGCATGGGCATTAAACCCCTGTACTATCTGAAGACGGATAAACATTTCTTTTTTGCATCCAATATGCAGGCGTTGCTGGAGACAGGTATTTGCGATACCGCGATTGACGCTGTGGCATTGCATCATCTGTACACACTGCATGCGGTAGTCCCAGCGCCTGCTACCTTATTCAAGGGCATCCGTAAGTGTCCTCCGGCACACTTTATGGAACTGAATAAGCGCGGCGAGATGCAAGTTAAACGATACTGGGAGCTGTCAGCGACGCGCCCTGAGCAAATGATGAGTGATGCCGAATGGCGTGAACAGATTCATCTTGCATTACTCAAGTCGGTGCGCAAGCGGCTCACCATTGCAGATGTTCCTGTCGGTGTACTGTTATCCGGAGGCCTGGATTCTAGTTTACTTGTGGCGTTGCTGGATCAGGCCGGTGTACGGGATATCAAAACCTTCAGCATCGGTTTCGAGGATCAGCCGGAAGAAAAGGGCAGTGAGTTTGAGTATTCTGACCCGGTTGCCGAAATGTATCAAACCGACCATCATAAATTCCTGATCCCTAATGAGCAGGTGTTAAAACGTCTGCCCGAAGCAGTCGCAAGTATGTCTGAGCCTATGTTTGGGCAGGATGCAGTGGCGTTTTATCTGCTGTCAGAACAGGTTTCGCAATCGGTAAAGGTTGTACAGAGTGGACAGGGGGCGGATGAGGTTTTCGCCGGATATTTCTGGTATTCACGTATGCTGGCACAGGCAGGCACACCAATACAGCGTTTTGCGCCCTGGTATTTTGACCGCGATCACGAAGAGTATCTGGACACGGTTGATCCTGCGTATCATGTATCGGATGTGACTTCCGAGCTGGTCAGCAAGGCGCTGGACTCGGAGCATGCTGATACCTTTATGGATGCCGTGTTGCGCTTTGATGTCACTACGTTGATTGTGGATGATCCGGTCAAACGCGTTGATAATATGACTATGGCCTGGGGGCTGGAGGCGAGGGTGCCTTTTCTTGATCATCAGCTGGTTGAACTTGCGGCGCAATGTCCGCCTGAGTTGAAGTTGCTGCACCAGGGTAAGGGTATTTTAAAGGAAATTGCGCGGGGTATTCTGCCGGACAGTGTTATTGATCGGCCCAAGGGCTATTTCCCCATGCCAGCGTTAAAGTATGTGCGTGGTGATTTTTATGAATTCATGGCGGATATCCTGAATTCTCAGCAGAGTCGGGAGCGCGGCCTGTTTTCAAGGGCCTATATCGACAGGTTGCTGGCAGAACCAGAGTCCCATTTTACACGTCTGAACGGTAGTAAGCTCTGGCATTGTGCTTTGCTTGAGTACTGGCTGCAAACTCATCTTTCCCGGTAATGGGGATTTATTTTTCGGATAAGGGTTTATTTTTAACAAAGTCTGCATATAATACCCGACTAAATTAGTCAGTTATTATTGAGGTAACACGATGGACGTATTGGAACGCATTAAAGAGCAGGTTGAATCTAATCCTGTTGTTATATATATGAAGGGCACGCCGCAAATGCCACAATGTGGCTTTTCCAGCCGTACTGCTGAAGCACTGATGTCGCTGGGTGTTGAATTTGCCTATGTCAACGTGCTGACAGATCCTGAAATATTCCAGAACCTACCCCGATACGCAGACTGGCCTACCTTTCCACAGGTATATGTAGATGGTGAATTGATAGGCGGATGCGATATTACTCTGGAAATGCACCAGTCGGGTGACCTGGAGAAGATTGTTAAGGAAGCACTGGCCAAGAAGCAAGCCAGTTAGGCAGGTCTGTTCCGGCATAAAAAAAGCCCCGCGTGCGGGGCTTTTTGCTGTGTATTAGGTCGATTCAGATTTCAGGCTCTAAATCCAGCGGACTAAAATGCCGTTCTGCCTGTTCAATGACTTCAGCGACAGCGGGCAGAGGGTTAAACTGGTTAGTATTCCAGCAAGCCATGGAAAGCTTCAGTTTTTTACCTTGATCAGTCAGTAAGTGCGTGTGCTTGAAGATACTGCTGGTGCTGCGTTTAAACATATCAGTATTGAACAAATTCTGATCAGCATAAATAAGTGCGATTGCGAAGGTGTTGCTGTCCAGCCTGGCGATTTCATCCATAGGTCGAAGTACCAGCTGTAGTGCATTAGAAATTGTTCGTAAGGTGCCAGGCCTGAGTTTTGGAGTTGATTCAGTGTTCTGTGTGGCATCGGCATTGACTTCAACGCGGATTAAACCGATAGCCAGTCCACCGCCGCGTGTTTCGCAATGGATCAGCATGGATTCCAGGGTTCTTTCAAACTGCTTGCGGTTAGACAAACCCGTATCCGTGTCTACCAGTCTCAGGTGACTGAAGTTCTGGTAGTGATTGGTCAGGTCGCTGTTTAATTTACGGATATTGTTGTACATCACTGCGATCCGGCCTGCGCCATAAACACGAGCGGCGAGTTCAAAGTGATTGGCAGATTTGGAGATAAAATCGTCAACACCATGGTCGAACGCGACCACGATACTGGAAGTCGTATCTTCAGCAGTTAACAGGATAATACCGGTATAGCGATTATTGGTTTCATCCCAGCGTCGAATCAAATCGGTTAATTCAAGGCCGTTCATTTCGGGCATCCAGAAGTCAGCCAATATGACATCAGCTCGCCTTTCATTCAGCATTAACATCGCCTTGTTGGCAGAATTAGCGGTTCGAATATCCTGGTAACCAGCTTTCTTAAGCCCGGACTTAACAACTTCACAGCTAAACTGGAGGTCGTCGACGACGATGATAGATATGTCTTCTTTATTGATCATAGGGTGGCTTTATTATTTTTTCTGATTATAGACCACCAATAAAAAAAATCTCTGCTGATCAAAAAGTTTTCTGCTTTAAGCTTATCTGTTCAACGCTCAGTTCTGGGCTGATAAAAAAGGCATAGAATTGACTATGGTACAGAAAAGCTCAGCAGTTTTCTCTGCATCATAGATGGCTGAATGTGCTTCGCGGTTGTCCCATTCCAGTCCAGCAGCCTGAACGGATCGCGATAGTACGGTCTGTCCGTAGGCCAGACCTGCCAGCGAAACGGTGTCAAAGGTACTGAATGGGTGAAATGGGTTGCGTTTAATACCGGTTCTTTCGCTTGCGATGTTAATAAATTTTAAATCGAAATTGGCATTATGCCCGACCAGTATTGCGCGCTTACAGTTATGCTTTTTAAGCGCCTCGCGTATCGGTTTAAAGATATAGGGCAGGGCATGTTTTTCTTCGATTGCCATGCGTAGTGGGTGGTCTGGGTCGATCCCATTGACTTCCATCGACTTGGGGTCAAGATTGGCGCCGGGAAAGGGTACGACATGACAGGTATGGGTCTCCTGGCAGTACAGGGTGCCATCTTCTTTCATGTCCAGAATGACTGCGGCAATCTGTAATAGCGCATCGGTCTGTTCATTAAAGCCGCCTGTTTCCACGTCGACGACCACAGGCAGGAAACCACGGAAACGTTTTTCCATCAGTGTGTGTTGGCTCATTATCTATACTTCCAGTTTCCAGTTCAGGGTTTGTCCGGCTCGAAAAGGGATTAATGTTTGATCTGCAAACGGTATCGCTTCTGGCACTGTCCAGGACTGTTTATTGATGGTAATTTTTTTTGTATTGACTGGAAGCCTGTAAAAAGCAGGACCAGAGAGGCTCATGAACTGTTCAAATTGGTTAAAGTCCTGAGCCTGTTCAAATGCCTCGGCGTAGAGTTCAATGGCTGCATGGGCGGAATAAATCCCGGCACATCCACAGGCAGATTCCTTGGCGCTACGCGCATGTGGGGCGCTGTCTGTGCCACAGAAAAAGCGTTCTGCATGCTGGGTCGCGGCTTTAACCAGTGCCAGTCGGTGGGTTTCGCGTTTCACCACAGGCAGACAGTAATGGTGTGGATTCATTCCCCCACGGAATAATGCGTTTCGGTTGATCAACAGGTGGTGAGGGGTAATTGTACCCGCGGTATAGGAGGCTGAATGAGCAAGCACGAAGTCAACTGCATCGGATGTCGTGATATGTTCAAAAACGATACGAAGCTGAGGAAAGTCCTGACGCAACTGGCTCAGCGTCTGGTCGATAAAAACTTTTTCCCGATCAAAAATATCCACTTCATTTGCGGTTGCTTCTCCATGTACCAGCAGGGGAAGGTCATACTTTTGCATTGCTTCAAGCACTGGATGAATACGCGCTATCGAGGTAACGCCTGCATCTGAATTAGTTGTTGCGCCTGCTGGATAGAGTTTGGCGGCATGAATAAAGGGGGATTCGCTGGCCAGTTTGATCTCTTCGGTTGATGTGTTATCCGTCAGGTAGAGTGTCATTAGCGGCTCAAAATCAATGTCCTTATCCACTGCAGCCAGGATACGATCACGGTAGGCGTAAGCCTGTTCACAGGTTGTAACGGGGGGCACCAAATTTGGCATAATGATAGCCCGCGCAAACTGTCTGGCGGTATCGTTAACCACTGACTGGAGCGAAGACTGGTCGCGTAAATGGAGATGCCAGTCGTCAGGTTGAATGATTTTTAATGGAGCCATAAATATAGTTGATAGTCCTAAGGATATATATTTTTATTATCTCATGAATAGCTGATTAACTCTAAATATTACGTATAATGGCCGCCATCCCAAGTGAGTTGATGCTTGTCGTACCGCATTGCTTACCTTCAAAGACCCCGTCGGACATATAACAATCCTCAGGTTTGGGCACATAGACACTAGATGCCTGTGGCACCAGATTACATGGATTATTAGGGGCTGGTAAAAACTAAAATAACAGAGAGACTAGAATGACAGAAAATCATGATTCTGATCCACAGGAAACTCAGGAGTGGATTGAAGCACTTGATTCGGTTCTTCAATTTGAAGGCACCGAACGGGCGCATTTTTTACTGGAAAAATTAATCGACAAAGCGCGACGTTCAGGCGCCTACTTACCCTATACCGCGAATACCGCGTATCTGAATACCATCCCTGTCGCACATCAAACACCCAGCCCGGGTGATATGGCCATTGAGCACCGAATCCGTTCGGTAATTCGTTGGAACGCGGCGGCAATGGTGGTTCAGGCCAATCGTAAAACCAGTGAGCTGGGCGGCCATATAGCCAGCTTTTCTTCAGCAGCCACGTTGTACGACGTCGGGTTTAATCATTTTTTTAAAGCGCCCAATGAAAAAGGCCAGGGCGATCTGGTTTTCTTTCAGGGGCATTCCGCGCCAGGAATTTATTCGCGTGCATTCCTGGAAGGACGTATCAGCGAAAAGCAATTACTTAGCTTTCGTCAGGAAGCCTTAAACGAGGATGGTCTTTCGTCTTATCCACATCCCTGGCTGATGCGCGATTTCTGGCAATTTCCTACAGTTTCAATGGGGCTAGGCCCACTGATGGCGATCTACCAGGCGCGCTTTATGAAGTATATGGAAAACCGGGGTTTTCTGGAGCCTTCCAATCGAAAAATCTGGGCCTTTATGGGCGACGGTGAAATGGATGAGCCTGAGTCATTAGGGGCTATTTCGTTAGCTTCAAGAGAAAAACTGGATAACCTCATTTTTGTAGTGAACTGCAACCTGCAACGTCTTGACGGTCCAGTGCGAGGAAACGGAAAAATTATACAGGAACTGGAGGCTAACTTCCGTGGTGCTGGCTGGAATGTGATCAAGGTGATCTGGGGTGGGTACTGGGATGCGCTGCTGGACCGTGACAAAGACGGGCTATTGCAGAAGCGCATGGAAGAGGCAGTCGATGGCGAGTACCAGGCATACAAGGCACATGGTGGCGCTTATACCCGAGAGCACTTCTTTGGAAAGTACCCCGAATTAAAAGCCATGGTTGCAAATATGTCAGATGCAGATATCTGGCGCCTTAATCGTGGCGGTCATGATCCACATAAGGTATACGCGGCCTACGCGGCAGCAATGGAACATAAAGATCAGCCTACGGTTATCCTCGCAAAGACCGTGAAAGGTTATGGTATGGGTGAAGCGGGTGAGGGTCAGAATGTTACTCACTCACAGAAGAAAATGGGCGAGGAAGCTCTGAAGGCGTTCCGGGACCGCTTCAATATTCCCGTGACGGACAGCCAGATTTCAGATGTGCCTTTTTATCGTTTCGATGAAGATAGCGAAGAAATGAAATATCTGCGCTCAAGAAGAGAAGCATTAGGCGGGTATATGCCGGTGCGCAAGGATGTGGCAGAGCCTCTCAAAATCCCGAGTCTCGATATTTTTGAAGCTTTACTTAAGGACAGTGGTGAGCGGGATTTTTCAACTACGATGGCATTTGTGCGCATGCTTTCTGCTCTGACCCGAAATAGAGACATCGGCAAAAATATTGTCCCCATCGTGCCGGACGAAGCGCGTACATTCGGCATGGAAGGGATGTTTCGGCAGTTAGGTATTTATTCCTACAGTGGTCAGTTATATAAGCCTATGGATGCAGACCAGGTGATGTATTACCGGGAAGATAAAAAGGGACAGATTCTTCAGGAAGGTATCAATGAAGCGGGCGCGATGTCTTCATGGATTGCTGCGGGTTCATCCTATTTTACCCATGGTGTGAATATGATCCCGTTTTATATCTACTACTCCATGTTTGGCTTTCAGCGCATAGGTGACCTGGCCTGGGCGGCAGGCGATATGCAGGTGCGGGGCTTTCTGATCGGTGGTACTGCAGGTCGCACAACACTTGCTGGTGAAGGTTTACAACATCAGGATGGGCATAGTTTGATTGTCGCAGGGACTATTCCGAACTGTGTTTCCTATGACCCTACCTTTGCCTACGAAATGGCAGTAATTATTCATGATGGTATGAAGCGTATGTATGAAAAGCATGACAATGTTTTTTATTACATAACCGCAATGAATGAAAACTATCATCATCCAGCAATGCCTGAAGGTGTCGAAGAAGGAATCATCAAAGGCATGTACTGTATACAGGAAGGCAAGGGTAAAGGTAAAAAAGTACAGTTAATGGGCTCTGGCACAATTTTGCGTGAAGTGATTCAGGCTGCCGAATTGTTAAAGCAGGATTTCGATGTCGAAGCTGATATCTGGAGCATGACCAGTATTAATGAGCTGGCGAGAGAAGCAGATGATGTGGCTCGTTGGAATCAGTTGCATCCGACCAAAAAGGCCAGGCAGAGTTATATTGAAAAAATGCTCACAGGCCGCAAGGGGCCTGCTGTTATCGCTACCGATTATACCCGAACTTATGCAAATCAAATCCGTGAGCACATGCCGATGAAACTGGTCGCACTCGGCACTGATGGATTTGGCAGAAGTGACACCCGTGCCAATCTAAGAACGTTTTTTGAGGTGAATAAATATTACATTGTTGTTGCTGCACTAAAAGCGCTATCTGATGAGGGAGAGCTGGAATCCAGAGTCGTTCAACAGGCTATAAAAAAATATAACATTAATGCAGAGAAACCAAACCCATTAACGGTTTGATAATTTGTAACGGACATTAGCGGAGCATAACGTGGCAAAAACAGAAAAAATATTTTTACCAGATGTTGGTGACTTTGATGAGATTGAAATCATCGAAGTGCTGATTTCTGCGGGTGACAAGGTAGAGGCAGAGGATTCGATTATTACGCTCGAATCAGATAAGGCAACTATGGAAATCCCTACGCCGTTTTCAGGTGTTATTCAATCCGTAGCAGTTAAGGTCGGAGACAGGATTTCTCAGGGTAATGAAATAGCGGTGATAGAAACTGCAGAAACATCCTCTGATAGCGCTATTGAAGCCGAGCCTGCGGAATCTGTACAACCCCAAAAAGAAAAAGTTGTTGAAACACCCGACAATACCGTATCGGTAAGTAAACCTCCACCAGTTCCCCCCGCTGCAGAGCCTGCTCAGCCTGGCAGGTTGGCGCATGCGAGTCCCGCGATACGTCGCTTCGCTCGAGAACTTGGAGTGGATGTTTCAAAGGTCAGTGGGTCAGGTAACAAGGGACGTATACTGAAAGAAGATGTGCAGCAGTTTGTCAAAACCGCATTGTCCTCAGGCACTCCAGCCAGCAGTGGTAGTGGCTTGAATGTTTCAGATGCCCCTGTCATAGACTTTAGCAAATTTGGAGAAATCGAAACTACTCCCCTCAGTCGTATTAAAAAGATATCGGGGGCGCACCTGCATCGCAGCTGGGTTACTGTACCGCATGTGACACAGTTTGATGAAGCGGATATTAGCGATCTTGAAGCTTTTAGAAAATCGCTATCGAAGGAAGCAGAAAAAAAAGGAGTCAGATTGACACCGCTGGTTTTTATTATGAAAGCCGTGGTTTCAGCGCTTCAGGAATATCCTGAGTTTAATGCCTCGCTGGATGCCAGTGGTGAAAACCTGATACTCAAAAAATATTTCCATCTTGGTGTTGCGGTAGATACGCCGAATGGGCTGATGGTGCCTGTGATTAGAAATGTTGATCAGAAAGGTATTTATGAACTGTCAGCGGAACTTGCCGAGATTGCGCTAAAGACGCGCGAAGGAAAATTATCATCCTCTGAAATGCAGGGTGGATGCTTTTCTATTTCTAGTCTGGGGGGGATTGGGGGAACTCAGTTTACCCCGATCGTGAACGCACCAGAGGTAGCCATCCTGGGTGTGGCAAGATCAAAAATGCAACCGATTTACCAAGCGGATGGGACCTTTAAACCGGGGCTCATTCTTCCATTAGCGTTATCCTACGATCATCGTGTCATCGATGGTGCTCAGGGAGCGCGTTTTACTAACTATCTCAGTCAGGTTTTGACGGATATCAGAAGGGTACTATTGTAATGACAAAACAAGATCATATCGCTCCAGATACTGAAGGTTCTGAAAACACATCTGCCGCTACGGGTAGTGCGGATAAGCATTGTGAAGTGCTGGTACTCGGTTCAGGCCCAGGCGGGTATACCGCTGCATTCAGGGCTGCTGACCTGGGTAAGCAGGTAGTACTGGTAGAGCGATATGATTCACTGGGTGGTGTATGTCTAAATGTTGGCTGTATACCTTCCAAGGCACTGCTGCATACGGCTCAGATCATTAACGAAGCTGAGCATATGAAAAAGAACGGCGTTAGCTTCGGTAAACCAAAAATAGATCTGGATGGGATCAATGGTTTTAAATCTCGTGTAGTGAGTAAATTAACGGGTGGATTAAAACAGTTAGCCAAACAACGTAAAGTAGAGGTTGTAAATGGTTATGGTGAATTCATAAGCGACCATCAGTTAAAGGTCACTAAAGATGGTGTTGAAACTATCGTGTCATTTGAGTATTGCATCATCGCCGCAGGTTCTCAGGCTACACAGATTCCGGTTTTCCCTAATGACGATGAACGTTTGATGGATTCAACCGACGCGCTGGAATTAAAGGAAGTACCCAAAAAGCTGCTAATCATCGGAGGCGGAATTATTGGGTTGGAGATGGCTACCGTTTATGATGCGCTGGGTTCCGAAATTACGGTGGTTGAATTTATGGACTCGCTGATCCCTGGCTGTGATAAGGATCTGGTACGTCCATTGATGAAGCGATTAAAAGACAAATATAAAGACATCCTATTAAGTACCAAGGTCGCAGAAATAAAAGCACAGAAAAATGGATTAAAGGTGACTTTTGAAGGTAAGAATGATCCCGGTGCACAGGTATTTGATAAAGTACTGGTCGCTGTGGGTAGACGACCAAACGGACATAAAATCGGTGCTGACAAAGCTGGTGTCAATGTGGATGACGCAGGCTTTATCTCTGTGGATAATCAGATGCGCACTAATATTCCGCATATATTTGCCATTGGCGATATCGTTGGCCAACCCATGCTGGCACACAAGGCAACGCATGAGGCCAAGGTTGCAGCAGAAGTGATTGCAGGTATGAAGTCCTATTTTGAACCTTTAACCATTCCTTCGGTTGCCTATACAGATCCTGAAGTCGCCTGGATGGGTGTTTCTGAAACAGCGGCAAAAGAGCAGGGCATTGCTTATGAAAAAGGTGCTTTTCCATGGGCGGCAAGTGGCCGCTCATTAGGACTGGATCGCGATGAAGGTATGACCAAGGTGCTGTTCGATAAGGATACCAAGCGCATTATCGGTGCGGGAATTGTGGGTCCAAATGCAGGTGAGTTAATTGCTGAAGCAGTATTGGCGCTGGAAATGGGTGCAGATGCAGAAGATATCGGTCTAACGATACACGCACATCCAACGCTGTCAGAAACCTTCAATTTTGCTGCCGAAATGGCTGAAGGTACGATTACGGATCTGTATATCCCCAGGAAAAAGTAACATTAGAGCGTACAGTCCAATTTAGTGGGACTATGAAAAATCAACTCAGCTTGAGTTGATTTTTCTTTTTTTCCATCTATTTTTAATAACTTGTACAGTCATTTACCAGCTGTATGCTTTAATAAAACAACAGATTGGATCTAGAATTACCTTGTAAGCCAACCATTTATTATATAATCTTAAGGTAAATTATTAGATAGCTGCTATACTCGACCTGATATAAAGATGAGTTGCACAGGGATACTCATGAAAATTACATTCCAATCATTTTTCAATCGACCATTCATGGCCATAACACTGGTTATGTCATTATTCTTTGTAACCGGTACAGCCCGGGCTGAGATTGATTTTAGTGGGCTTTATTCGGGCTTTATTTTTTCCGATAGCACTGAGATATTAAAGCCCGATACAGGTGTCAACGACAAATATAGCCGCGGTCATATGAAGGGAAAACTTGGTTATATTGTTAATGATATCATCTCTTTTGAAGGTCAATTAGGCCTGACCTCTAACTCCGGTGGCTCGGAAGGCATTATGACTTACGGTGGTTATTTACGCGCTGGGAAAGATTTTGGTCAATATAAACTTTACGGATTATTAGGTGCAAGCGGTATTTACTATTACTCAGATGCTGGAAATACCTCCCAGACCGGTGGTTCTTATGGTGTGGGCCTTGAGATCTTTGGGAGTAAAGATCTGGCAATAACGCTGGAATATATCACTTTAGTTGATAAATCTATTGATGAAGGTGATTTTAGTTTTGATACGCTTGGAATTGGTTTTACCTATTATTTCACCGAAGAAAAATCTTATTTCAACAGAAACCAGAATAAGATCAAATCGATCAGATACTAATTTGCATAGGATTCTCAAATGATAAAAGCAAATTTTGGAACGCTTATTTTATTATCCACCTTATGTGGTTTTCTTACTGGTTGTAGCGATGAGGAAGTCTCATCCGGAGTCACAACAGTAACTCCTTCAAGTAACAACGCTATAGGCGCATCTACACCTACTGGGGTAATTACTCATAGAGATTTTTCTGTAGGTTTCGACCCAGGGACTGCGCTAATTTTTGACAAAGATGGAAAATTTGATGGCAGTATAGAGGTCGCAGTTATCGTAAGCGCCAGTGATATTCACGATTTGGTCGTGGGTGGTCAAACGGTCAATTTTCGGACTGAGTGGGGTACTTTCCCTGAAGGTGATGCATGTACCTTAGCTAATGGCAGCTGTTCGGTAAAATGGATACCCGGGGATGCTTATAACGCACCTTCTGCATTATCGCCATTACCGTCTGAATCAGCTGAATGTCGGGTGGCATTTACTGCCTGGACTGTTGGAGAAGAAAAATTCGCTGACGCGAATGATAACGGCTTATTTGACGTTGGCGAGACATTTCTTGATTTGCCAGAACCGTATCTCGATGTGAATGAAACTGGATTATGGGCGAGTTTCGCGACGGGGCACGTGGATGGATGGGATGCGCCTGGGTTTTGTAATTCAGATGGGGTCTGTGAACTGATTGACCTTAATAATGATGGCGTCCATAACGATGAAGATAATCTATATAATGGATCATTATGTGCAGCAAATAATTCGGCAAATTGTTCAACAGCGACTTCCACGTATATATGGACAACATCTTATCTGTATATAGGTGATCCAGATAATCCAACGCATTGTGCCTGGTTTAAGCCTTAAAAACCTGGATTAAAGAGTATTTTATTTTACTTTTAATAAAAGGATCGGATTCTGAGATTAATCGCCTAAAGTAGTTTTAGATTTGTAAATCCACTGTAGGCTGTGAGTTTTTCTCGATATTGCTGGAACTCAAACAATTCAAAATTCGCTCGGGTTTCAGGTTGCCTTTCTCCAGAAAATACGCTTTTACTCTGGCTGATCGCTCATTAGCCAGAGTGTTCATTTGCTGCTGGATGACCGCTTCAGGAATGACAATCTCCTGATCCTTTTTTTCAGTGGCATCTTTTTTATCCTTCGCCTGCTGCTGCTTTTTTAGTTTTTCAATTTCCACCTTGATTAATTGTTCTTTGATGGCTTGCTGGTCTGCTAGCGAGCTAACCCCGCAGGCTTTAATTTTAAGCTGAGGCCGCTGTTGCAAAACTTTCACGACCTTGTCCAGGAGGTCCTGCTGTTCATCGAGCATTTCCAGGCTATTGGCTTTAAATACAACCGGTGGGAGTGCTATGTGTTCGGCGGCTGCCTTGGCTAGATTAAATATTGTGACCAGCGAACCAAAAGGTTGCAGCGCATATTTAAGATATGACAGAGAAGCAGATTGCATGGCTTTTCCCAGCGCTTTATTCATGATCAGGCTCAGGTCGAAATTGGGTTCGTCCAGATTGCCCTTGATGGGTAATTTCAAATCTATAATGTTGTTATCATCCTTTAAGGTCGACACAGCAAGGTCAATTGACATACCAGAGGCACTGGTTACCTGTTGTGATGTTTCAGGATGAGTTTCTATCACTTCTATCGAATCTATTTTTAGATCAATCAAGGAATTAATCTCTTTTTTAAGAATCTTTAGATCGATATCTGAATCAATGACACCACTTTTCATTCCATACCCCATAGCGGCGCTGGTATATGAGGTGATAGGGGGAAGGTCAAGTTGCTTTATGTGTGCAGTCATGGATATTTGCTGAGTAGGGTCCAGCAGTAATCCGGAGCCCTGAATATCTATCGTCGTATAGTCTGCATGCCTTAAATTCAGTTTAAAATCGGCAGCCTCTGTAGATGAAATGTTATTCACCTCAAGGGTGTTTAGGGTGAGTTTTGTTTTATAGTTGGGTGCAACACTTAAGTCTTCAAAGTCTATTGAACCAGGTTCGGTTAGAGAGAAGCTGTCTATTTTTAACAGCAGCTGCTTATCGGCCTTTTCAGTACTAGCAGACTGCTTCTCGCTGTCTGCAGTTACTTTTGAGCTGGGTGGGGATAGAGCGTTGATGGTAGCTAGCAGCGGGGTAAGCTGTTTTACTTTTTTATCCTTTTCCAGGGTGACCTGAATAACGGGCTGACTCAGGGTCACCTGTTTGATTGCAATTGAAGGTTGTTGTGGTTGAAAGTCCAGTCCTTCAACGCCCAGGTCTGCGAGTCGCAATAATTCCTGCTGTTCTCCCTGATGGTTGAGCTGGTAATTCTGTAAATTGATCCTGCCTATCGATAGCCGCTCACTGTTGTACTGCAGGGCCGATAGATCCAGCTCGCTAAACGAAGCGACCTGATATTGCTGCTCGGTATCAGAGGTCGAACTGTTTTGGATTTTAAGCTGCCCCTGAATTTCCGGCTGATAATCGGCCTGGATTTTGGTGTTCCCCTGCCATGAGATATGCTCGACTTGCTGATGGATCCGTTGATATTGCAGGTCAAGATTTGCAAGTTCTAGATTGTTTTCTATCTGCCCTGTGAGCTGGCCATCCATTACCAGGTCGAACCTGGCGGTTAAACTCAGCGCTCCTTGAAGGTCGGTCAGGTAATCTCGATAAAATTTAGCATAGGGCGCAAATGCAAGCGATTGCAGGGAAAGTTGACCTTTAAATTTTCGGGCTTTTTCAAACAGATTGAGTTTCGCTGACAGGTTCACTGGTGACTGATTCAGCGTCATATTGGCGCTAAGGTTAGCAGTGGACGCGGGCTCCCAGGATTTTACATCGCTTAGCTTCAGCTCATTCAATGTGAGCTGCTGCTGAAACTCTGCTTCCTGATAGTTAACTAAAAGGCGATCCATGGATAAGGTATTTACCGCGAACGCAACTGCTTTGCTGTCTGTGTCATCATTCGGCGGATTACCCGCCTCGGTAGTCCCGGACGACGGTAACATCAACCCGTTGATTCGGATGATACCGTCAGGAGCACGCTGGATATCTACTGTAACATCCTCTAGCTTAAGTTCATCAATGACGATCTTGCTGCTGATCAGGTCGAGCATGTTAAGATTGGTATAAATATGCCCAATGTGGGCACTTGAGTTATCTTTCACCTGCATCGTTAAATTCGTCAATTCAAAGGTGCCTGAGAACAGGTTCAGATTGATGTCTTCCACCTGTGCAGAGGTAGCTCCCTGATCCTTCAGGAAATAACTGATTGCGTATTGAATGGCGACCGGTATCAACATCAGAATGAGCAGAAGCGTTATTGCGCTGATAACGAGTCTTCTTAGCCAGCGGATATTCCAGTACACTTGTGCACTCTGCTTTAAGTTCTGCATGATTAATTCTTATTGGGCATCTAGGTTAAAAAATTATAACGTATTCATCTATGAGCATTACATCTTTAAATTACACACAAATGGGCGAAGGGCCTCCTTTACTAATTATTCATGGCTTATTCGGATCTTCTCGTAACTGGCGTACCCTCGGCCAGCAATTTGCTGAGCGATTTAATGTGATTGCGGTCGATCTAAGGAATCATGGTGATTCACCTCATCTGGATGAAATGAATTATAGAGTGATGGCGCAGGATGTTAACGCGCTGCTGGATCAGTTAGAGCTGGCCGAGGTCTCTGTCGTTGGACACAGCATGGGCGGTAAGGTCGCTATGACGCTATGTCAAATGTTTCCGCAACGCATCGCGCAACTGGTCGTCGCTGATATTGGGCCGGTGCGCTACCGGCATGATTATGATGACCTTATTGATGCGGTAATGAGTCTTGATATGGCATCTATAAGTAGTAGAAAGCTGGCCGATACGGCTTTATCGAAAGGGATACCTGACCCACGCATTCGCATGTTCCTGTTACAGAACCTGGTGATGACTGATTCAGGCATGCAATGGAAGCTTAACTGGCAGGCGTTAAGACAGAATATTTCGCAGATAATCGATTTTGAGGATGTCACTGACTGGGATATTGATACGCCGGCTTTATTTATCTATGGTGAATTATCCAACTACCTGAATACTGAGGTCAGGGAGCTGATTTCGCGTCATTTCAAGCGTGCGACCTTTAGTAGCATCGCAAATGCCGGTCACTGGCTTCATGCTGAACAACCCCAGCAGTTTTATCAGGCAGTTAATCAGTTTCTCATCCAGGCTAAATAAATACTCAAGCTTTAGCAGTTTTGAACGATACATGGGATGAGACGATAAATGATCCCGTTATGCGCTATTTGATAATCACATGCCTGTTGCTGTCTACCTGGTCTGTTGTTCAGGCTGGGCCAGATCGCGTGTATATGTCTCCCATGGCAGATTCACGATGGACGCTTTCGGTGAATAGCGCAGTACGTTGTGAAATAGAACATATCATCCCTCAATTCGGCAAAGCTTTGTTTTATCAGGAGAGCGGGCGGCCATTGCAACTCAAAATCATTTCCACTCATAACTATAAAAAGGACTTAAACGTGGCTTTTCGTTCCGTTACTGCAAACTGGAAAGGGGTACAGACACAGGCAACACTGGCCGACCTGAAAACGTCCGGCGCAAAAGACCCAGTTTTTGATATTGCTGTTGATACTGCACGATATTCCTATTTCGAGCTGCAACAGGGAAATCAGCCAAGCCTGTTCTTTATTGATGATGAGGATGGATTTAATTCGGTTTCAGTTATCCTGTCCACGGTGCGTTTTCGCGATGTAGAAGAGGATTTCGGTAATTGCGTTGCCCAGTTGTTCCCCTATAACTTTGACGATATCAAGGTTGCTCGCGTCCACTTTGAGTTTGATGACGAATTTCCACTGGAAGAGGAAGAAACCTCTGCCTTGTCAAAAATACTTGCTTATATGAAGGTGGACCCCTCCGTAAAAAAACTCAGGATCTCAGGTCATGCTGATTTCAAGGGCACCGAATGCTACAACGACACCCTATCTGCGCGTCGAGCCTGGTATATCTATGACTATCTGGTTTCAAGTGGTATCGAGCCAGGCCAGCTCGAAGTAGAGTTTTATGGTGAAAATAGACCTCTGGCCACTGGTAAGGATGATGCGTCACGGGCCATCAATCGTCGCGTTACAGTAACGATGATACGTGAGTGATCTCTTTCTCATCTTGAGTTATTCTTTCTGAATATTGAATAATAGCTGCCGAAACTGGGTATAAGGGGTAAAAAGATGGCCGGTGAAAGAGAAATAGAAATACGTCGTCTGATGCAGCAGTTTGATCATCAGATCCAGCAGATGAATTCGGTCGCCATTACTGAGATTGCCGGCGACATAAAAAAATCAGATTTTCTGCAGCTTGCCAAAGCCATTGCCTTACTGCGTGCTAGCTATCTCAAGCAGGTCCTCGCAATTGCTCATGCCAGTGAACCTGAACTCAGTAGCGGGTTATGCGAAGAGGCAAAGAAGAAACGCGCAGCCTATGTTGAGGCTATTGAAGGCTTTGACCAGTTAAAGCATGCATTACAGCGTGGATATTTTAATCTGATCGAAGATTAACCTTACTTGCAGGCTGACTATTCCGGGTTAACTTCCCACTATACTGGCCTACAGACAGAATTGCGGGAGGTTGTTATGCCTAACTCCGAACAAAAGCCACAAAGAGTCCAACTGACCAATAGCATTATGCAGTTACTGGACAGCTGGGGCACCAATGGTGAGCAGAAAATAGTACTGCTGGGTTTACCCGAGGATATGCGCGCCAGAAAGCTGGAGCGTTATCGCCAGAATGAAGCGTTTCCTGACACCGATGAAATCAATACGCACCTCGAGCACCTTGTTGGTATCGCCGATGCGCTGCGCACTTCATTTCCTCGCAATGTTGAAATGTGCGCAAGGTGGATGCAGCAACCGCATAAGCGGTTTAATAATGAACCGCCTATCAACGTTATGATTAATAAAGGGCTGGCTGGTTTGATTCAGGTTCGATCACAACTGGACTGCTCCTTTGCCTGGCATGTTTCGGGTTCTTCTACTTAACCGTATATCACCTTTGAGATATAATTCCGTTGTAATACCTGCCTGAATTAGGTATAAATTCTCTAGTGCAAAATCTGGAGGATCTTTATGGAACACTATTTAAACATCTCTACTGCCGCAAAAATGGTCGGTATCAGCAGAAGGCAGATTCAGCAGGAGATAAAAGCGGGTAACCTGGATGTCTTCGAAGGCGATGTCAATGTGAATTCGCTGCTCAGGTTCTATCCCGAGGTCAAGCTGGATAATGAAAAGGAGCTGGACCGGGTTGAGCGTATTCAAAACAACGCGATTTTCAAAATTCAGGCCGACTCAATCCCCCCGGAAAGAGTGATGGCCAACCAAATCAACAAACTGCAGATGAAGCTGCAGGAGTCCGAACAAAAAGTCCGTGAATACGAATGCCTGTTGATGGAAGCACATCACCGACTTGAAGTGATGCAGAAAGATTGCGACCGTAAGCAAAAACAGACCCTCACAGCCTTCCTGGGCTGGATGATGGCTCAGTATCAGAAGAGCCACGGCTAATTGGCAGCGGATTTATTAAGCTAGAGGGGTATAAGCTCAGGTTTGTCTGGAGTATTGTGACTGCCAGTAAATTTCCTGTTGTCCTTCCTGTTGTGCGATATATCTGGCCAGAATAAAAAATAGATCTGAAAGTCGGTTCAGATACTGCAGTGTTAGTGGGTTAAGGAACTGCTGCTGACCCAATGCAACCAGACCACGCTCAACGCGACGACATTGCGTCCTGGCCAGGTGGGTATATGCGATACCGGGACTTCCGCCAGGTAAAATGAACTCCTTCAACGCGGGCAGATTGTTATTGAGTAACTCAACCTGCTGGTCGAGGAACTCAATGTAGCTGTCGGTAATCAGAGATTTCCCTGGCTGGCTGAGTTCGGCACCCATATCAAACAGGTCATGCTGTATCTGGAACAGGAGTTGTTGCAGGTTTTCCTGTTGCAGCATGCTGCGTATTAAACCCAGGCAGGCATTGAGTTCATCTACTTCGCCCAGGCACTGCACGCGAAGATCACTTTTCAATACCCGATCACCGTTGCCCAGCATCGTGCTGCCATCGTCCCCGGTTCTGGTCACTATCGCGCTTAGTCTGTTTCCCATGTGTTTAATCCCCCTCAAGAAATATAAATGCCAAGTTTAACAGACAGTGATTGGGTGTTATCGCTTCATTGTGTAGAATGTGCGTCCATTTTTAATCGGTAATCGCAGTGAATTCATCTGACTCAAAACTCTTTCTGGATGCCCTGAAACAGCGAATCTTATTTCTGGATGGCGCTATGGGTACCATGATTCAGTCCTACGAGCTGGAAGAATCAGATTATCGGGGTGAGCGCTTCGTTGACTGGCAAAGTCCGTTAAAGGGCAACAATGATTTACTTTCACTGACCCAGCCTCAGATCATCAGCGATATTCACAAAGCGTATCTGGAAGCGGGTTCGGACATCATTGAAACCAATACCTTCAACGCAAATCGCATTTCGATGTCAGATTATGCAATGCAGGATCTGGCTTATGAAATCAATAAGACATCCAGTCAGATAGCCAGGACCATCTGTGATGAGTTTACCCGGCAGAACCCTGCTAAACCACGCTTTGTAGCCGGGGTGCTGGGGCCAACCAGTCGCACTGCATCGCTATCACCCGATGTTAATGATCCCGGTTACCGCAATACCAGTTTTAACGAACTGGTTGAGATTTATAGCGAGGCCACAGAAGGCCTGATAGATGGCGGGGTCGACCTGATTCTGATAGAAACCATCTTTGACACATTAAATGCCAAAGCAGCGATTTTTGCTGTTAAACAGGTGTTTGATCAGCGAGGCAGTGAATTGCCGATTATGATTTCAGGCACCATTACAGATGCTTCCGGCAGAACCTTATCGGGACAGACAACCGAGGCGTTTTTTTACAGCTTAAGACATGCCGAGCCTGTCTCTATCGGTCTGAACTGCGCATTAGGCCCCAAAGAATTACGTCAGTATGTAGAGACATTGTCAAATATTGCTGACACCCACGTATCGGCTCACCCCAATGCAGGTTTGCCGAATGAGTTTGGTGAATATGATGAATCCCCTGACGATGTATCTGCAGAAATCGCAGAGTGGGCTGAGAATGGATTTTTGAATATTGTCGGTGGTTGTTGTGGTACCACACCAGACCATATCAGGGCGATCGTGCAAAAGGTTTCGGGGCTGGCGCCACGTGTGGTTCCTGAATTACCTGTGAGTTGCCAGTTATCAGGGCTGGAACCCTGCACGATTACTCCCGATAGCCTGTTTGTGAATGTGGGCGAACGTACCAATGTGACCGGTTCTGCCATGTTCAAGCGCCTGATTATGGAAGGCGATTATGAAACTGCCCTGGATGTTGCCCGACAGCAAGTCGAAAACGGCGCACAAATTATCGACATTAATATGGATGAAGGTCTGCTGGAATCGAAGGAAGCGATGGTTCGTTTTCTGAACCTGATTGCCAGTGAGCCTGATATTGCACGTGTTCCGATTATGCTGGATTCGTCAAAATGGGAAATTATTGAAGCGGGTCTACAGTGTATTCAGGGCAAGGGGGTAGTGAACTCCATCAGCCTGAAGGAAGGAGAGGAGACGTTTATTCGGCACGCACGCCTGGTTAGACGCTATGGTGCCGCCGCCATCGTTATGGCGTTTGATGAACAGGGGCAGGCCGATACGGCAGCGCGTAAGATAGAAATCTGCCAGCGCGCTTATCGGGTGCTAACCGAAAAGGTAGGATTTCCGCCGCAGGACATCATTTTTGATCCCAATATTTTTGCGATTGCTACCGGCATCGATGAGCACAACAACTACGCGGTCGATTTTTTTGAAGCGACGCGATTTATCAAGCAAAACCTGCCGCATGCAATGGTTAGTGGTGGGCTGTCGAATGTATCTTTCTCATTTCGGGGCAATAACCCGGTACGCGAGGCGATCCATGCAGTGTTCCTTTACCACGCCATCAAGGAAGGTATGGATATGGGCATTGTTAATGCGGGTCAGCTGGCGATTTATTCCGATATTCCGGAAGAATTAAAGCAATGCGTTGAAGATGTGGTCCTCAACCGTAACCCGCAGGCAACCGAAGCGCTGTTAAATATTGCGGATAAGTATCGGGGTGATGGCAAGGCAGTAGAGAATAAGGAAGATCAGGCATGGCGTAGCCTGGAAATCAACAAGCGTCTGGAACATGCCCTGGTCAAAGGTATTACCGAGTTTATTGAAAGCGATACCGAAGAAGCCCGCCAGCATTATTCAGCTTCACTAGATGTCATCGAAGGTCCGCTAATGGACGGCATGAATGTGGTGGGCGACCTGTTTGGAGAGGGCAAAATGTTCCTGCCCCAGGTGGTCAAATCGGCGCGGGTGATGAAACAGGCAGTCGCTTATTTAATGCCCTATCTGGAAGCTGAAAAAAGCAGCGATGACCTGTCCACCAATGGCAAGATCCTGATGGCTACAGTGAAAGGTGATGTGCACGATATTGGTAAGAATATCGTTGGCGTGGTTTTGCAGTGCAATAACTACGAAATTATCGATCTGGGTGTAATGGTTGCAGCGGAAACCATTTTAAAAACCGCGCGCGAAGAAAACGTCGACATCATCGGCCTCTCAGGCCTGATCACCCCATCACTGGATGAAATGGTGCATGTGGCGAAAGAAATGCGACGCCAGGGTTTTACTATTCCACTGCTGATTGGTGGCGCGACTACATCACGTGTACATACCGCAGTTAAAATTGAGCCGCATTACGATGCAGACAGTGTGGTGTACGTGAAGGATGCCTCGCGCGCTGTGGGTGTGGCCTCGGCACTGCTCAGCGACAATCAGGGTGCAGCCTTTCGTCAGGGTATCCGTGATGAATACCAGCAGGTGCGAGAGCTGCATGCTGGCAAGCAATCGAACAAGAAATACCTGACTCTGGAGCAGGCGAGGGAAAATAGAACGCCTATCGAATGGGCAGGCTACCAGCCTACAACGCCTGCCAGCGGTGACATTTCGGTTATCCAGAATATAGATTTGAAAGCGTTGACTACCTATATCGACTGGACGCCTTTCTTCCATGCCTGGGAACTGGCGGGCAGCTATCCGAAGATTCTTAAGGACGAGATTGTCGGTAAGGAAGCGCAACAGTTATTTGATGATGCGCAACGGCTGCTATCTGAAATCGTTGAAAAACAGCAATTGACTGCAAAAGCGGTGTACGGGTTCTTCCCGGCGAACAGTCGTGAAGACGATATTGTTCTATTCACATCCGAGCAACGCGATCAGGAGCTGATGGTGCTGCATCATTTACGTCAGCAGAATCAGAAACCGCCCGGAAAAGCCAATCAGTGTCTGTCCGATTTTATTGCACCCGAGTCAACGGGACTTGCCGATTATCTTGGCGCATTTGCGGTGACCGCAGGTGTGGGCCTGGATGAAATCGTACAGCGCTTTGAAAGTCAGCACGATGATTACAATGCAATTATGGCCAAAGCGCTGGCTGATCGTCTGGCCGAGGCCGCTGCTGAATGGCTGCATGAGAAGATCCGCAAGCAGGACTGGGGCTATGCCAGTGATGAAAAACTCGATAATAGTGAGCTAATCAGGGAGTCATACCGGGGTATTCGACCGGCACCGGGTTATCCTGCCTGTCCTGACCATACGGAAAAAGCATTGCTCTGGCAGCTGATCAATCCTGAGCAGAATATCGGTATCACGATTACGGAATCTTTTGCCATGTTACCTATGGCCTCTGTTTCTGGATTTTACTATTCGCATCCACAAGCTAATTATTTTGGTGTGGGCAAGATTGAAAAAGACCAGCTACAGGATTATGCAGAACGAAAAGCAATGAGCCAGTCAGTAATGGAACGCTGGTTAGCGCCGGTTTTGAACTATGATAGTTAGTAAGAATCGATGACTAACTGTTGACGGAATGAGGGTAGTCACTCAAACACGCAAATGGATGCTTTTATTTACAGGATGCATGTTGCTGCTCAGTGGCCTGGTGAGCTTTTATGTGTCAATTCCTGCGTTGGAAGCTTCTTTTTATCAACAGATCATCGATTTAGCGCCGGGCGTTGCAGTCCCGCTCAAGGTCAAGGAGCTCGATTTTCCACACGGGTTACATCTGCTACTGATGTGCCTTATGTTTGGCGTGGTCGCGCTCTGCCTGGTATGGCGCGGTTGCAACCAGTTATCTCTTGTGTTTGCGATTCCTTTTGTTTCTGCGCTATTCCTGTTCGAGGTTTTGCTAGCGCTATTGCAGCAATTCTGGCTTCCGGTAATCTGGCCTGCAGTCACGTTTATTATAACGGTAGCTATACTGTATCTATGGATTCGTTTACCGCAAATCAAAAACTTTGTTCTACCTGAAAAGGTTTGTCAGGTGCAAGTCATCAATCAATACATAGAGCAGCAGGATTTTAAAACGGCGCTGCTGATTTTAAAGAATTGCCCGTTTTCTGATGATATGTTTGAACTGGCATACGATCTTGGTATGCAGCTTGAGCAGCGTAAGGACTGGGTCACCGCGCGTAATCTGTATGCATGGCTAGTGCAGTTCGATCCGGGTATGCAGGATTTCGTGGAAAGAATTGACTCCATGCCCAGTACATCCGCTAAAACTCCTACAGGCAAAATAGTTAAGGACAATTCGCAATATTTCAGCCACTACCGGTTAATGGGTAAGAAAGCTCGTGGTGCCACTGCTACCGTTTATGAAGCGCACGACACTAATACCCACAAAAAGATTGCGCTGAAAGTACTGAATGAAAAACTCAATGATGATACCGGGGCGCGGGATGTGATGACCTTTCTACATGAAGCATTGACGGCTTCCCAACTGGAGCACCCGAATATAGTAAAGATACATGATGCAGACATTTTTGATGATCAGGCATTTATTGCGATGGAGTATGTCGAAGGCTATCCCATGTCGGAACGGCTGCGCCGTAAACGTTTTATTACCGCAGCAGAAGCTCTGCGTATCCTTGAATCGGTTCTGGATGCGCTGACTATCGCACATGCAAAGAATATCGTGCATGGTGATATCAAGCCGGCAAACATCATGTATGACAGTTCCAGTAAGCAATACATACTTACCGATTTTGGCGCTGCGTATAGTGATTTTCGTGAACGTGATGAAGAGAAAAAAATTATCGGGACGCCTGCCTACATGTCGCCGGAGCAGTTGAGTGGAAACCGGATTGACGGCAGGTCGGATCTGTTTTCACTGGCCGTAACACTGTACCACCTGCTCACCGGGCATCAGCCGTTTAGCGGCGAAACTCTGGCTGAGATGAAAAAGAATGTACAATCTCATCAGGTTGATATCGGGTCATTAAAGGTGCCAGAACAGCTGCGGCAGATTCTGGGTAAGGCACTGTCCAAAAAACCTTACCAGCGTTATGCCGATGCAAGCCAGATGTTACAGGCTGTCAGAAGGTGCATGAAAAATCTCGCTAAAAAAGTCTGAGCGGTTTCTTCAGGTGAGTTTTACCCGTGCTTAGATGGCCGCCATTTAAAATCGGCATTCATGCATAGACACTCAGGTGTGTTATGGCCTAGAATACGCACTCAGGAAAATGCTGTTTTCTCAGCGTTATCTCAACAAAATATTTCAGTTAATGGGGTGAGCCAGTGGCCCATCCCTTTTTTGCGCGCGCCCATTTCATGCGGGCCAGTAATTAAAAAAGCGGAGAACTCGTGACGGTACCTGCCATACTCGCCCTGCAAGATGGAACCATCTTTAAGGGTATTGCGATTGGATCACATGGTCTGACCCAGGGGGAGGTGGTATTTAATACCTCCATGACTGGATATCAGGAAATACTGACTGATCCATCCTATGCTCGCCAGATTATCACCTTAACCTATCCTCATATCGGTAATACCGGGGTCACTCATGAAGATGAAGAGGCCGATCAAATACACGCCAGTGGCCTGGTGATTCGTGATTTACCTTTATTAGCCAGTAACTGGCGCAGCGAAATGTCGTTAGGCGAGTACCTGGTAAAAAATAACGTTGTTGCGATTGCGGATATCGATACCAGGCAGCTGACCCGATTATTACGTGAGAAAGGCGCTCAAAATGGTGCCATTATGGCAGGTGAAAACATCGACGAAGGTCAGGCACTGGAAGCTGCACGTAGTTTTCCGGGATTAGCCGGAATGGATCTGGCGAAGGAAGTCTCAACCCGGCAGCAATACCCGTGGAACGAATCGGTATGGAAGTTGGGTGAAGGTCACCAGCCTGCGGGTGAGACTCCTTACCACGTAGTTGCGTATGATTTCGGGGTAAAGAAAAATATTCTGCGCATGCTTTGTGCGCGTGGTGCTCGAGTGACTGTTGTTCCTGCTCAAACACCCGCTGCCGAAGTACTGGCGATGCAACCGGATGGTATTTTCCTGTCCAACGGGCCAGGCGATCCAGAACCCTGTGATTACGCGATAAGCTCTATTCAGGAGTTTCTGCAGACCGAGATCCCAGTATTCGGGATTTGCCTTGGACATCAGTTATTGTCTCTGGCCAGCGGAGCTAAAACCGTCAAGATGAAATTTGGCCATCACGGTGCGAATCATCCGGTACAGGACCTGGCATCCGGGGTGGTGATGATTACCAGTCAGAATCATGGCTTTGCGGTGGACGAAGATAGTTTACCGGCAAATTTGAAAGCAACCCATCGCTCGCTGTTCGATGGTTCTTTACAGGCAGTGCATCGCACTGATAAACCTGCCTTCAGTTTTCAGGGGCATCCCGAAGCGAGCCCTGGCCCGCATGATGTAGCGCCACTGTTCGATCATTTCTTTGAGCTGATTGAGCTCAGAGCGCAGGGAGGGCATGCCTGATGCCACGTAGACAAGATATTCAAAGCATTCTCATCATTGGCGCGGGTCCGATTGTTATCGGGCAGGCCTGTGAGTTTGATTATTCCGGTGCTCAGGCCTGTAAGGCGCTGAAAGAAGAAGGTTTTCGCGTCATACTGATTAACTCCAATCCGGCCACGATCATGACTGATCCCGGTACCGCAGACTCGGTTTATATTGAGCCGATACACTGGACGGCGGTAGAAAAGATTATCGAGAAAGAAAAGCCGGATGCGCTGCTGCCAACGATGGGTGGCCAGACCGCGCTCAACTGTGCACTGGACCTGGTGCGTGAGGGCGTGCTGGAAAAGCATGGTGTGGAAATGATCGGCGCCAGTCGTGAAGCGATTGACATGGCGGAAGACAGGGATCAGTTCAGAAAAGCGATGGCAGAGATCGGTTTACGCACACCTAAATCATTTATCGCGCATAGTCTGGAAGAGGCCTGGCAGGGGCAGGCACAGATTGGTTTCCCTATCATTATTCGTCCTTCGTTTACTATGGGTGGTAGTGGTGGCGGTATCGCCTATAACCGAGAAGAGTTTGAAGACATTATCAAGCGTGGTCTTGATCTTTCGCCAACCACCGAAGTGCTGATTGAAAAGTCCGTGCTGGGCTGGAAAGAGTATGAAATGGAGGTGGTGCGCGATAAAAACGACAACTGCATCATTATCTGCTCGATTGAGAATCTGGACCCGATGGGTGTGCATACCGGTGATTCGATCACGGTAGCTCCTGCGCAGACATTGACTGATAAGGAATATCAGATCATGCGTGACGCATCGTTGGCCGTATTGCGCAAGATCGGTGTGGAGACCGGAGGTTCCAACGTACAGTTTGCGATCAATCCGGAAAATGGTGAAATGATCATCATTGAAATGAACCCGCGCGTGTCACGTTCTTCTGCGTTGGCCTCGAAAGCAACAGGTTTTCCTATCGCTAAAGTGGCTGCAAAACTGGCTGCGGGTTACACGCTGGATGAGTTGCAGAATGATATTACCGGTGGTGCGACTCCGGCATCATTTGAGCCCTCAATTGATTATGTTGTCACCAAGATTCCACGCTTTACGTTTGAGAAATTCCCCCAGGCGGATGATCGACTCGGCACCCAGATGAAATCGGTGGGTGAGGTGATGGCGATAGGCCGCAGTTTCCAGGAATCTTTCCAGAAAGCCTTAAGAGGGCTGGAAATCGGTATCTTCGGTCTGGAAGAGATCGTCGACCAGAAAGAATTAACTAAAGACCAGAAGGAAGAGCTGTACCGCACTGAGCTTAGATTACCTGGTGCCAGTCGTATCTGGTACGTCGCTGATGCATTCAGGTCGGGTTATAGTGTTGAGCAGATTTATAAAATGTCCGCTATCGATCCCTGGTTTCTGGTGCAGATTGAACAGCTGGTGAGTATTGAAGAATCGCTCAAAGGCCGTTCGCTGGACTCGATTACTGCCGAAGAATTCTTTCAGCTAAAGCGTAAAGGATTTGCGGATCGCCGACTGGCTACCCTGCTGGGTACCGACGAGATTGCCGTTGCTACGCTGCGGCGAGCGCTTAATGTGCGCCCCGTGTATAAGCGCGTGGATACCTGTGCGGCAGAGTTTGCTTCTTCAACAGCCTACCTGTATTCAAGTTATGAAATGGAATGTGAGGCGCAGACTACGGATCGAGACAAAATCGTGGTACTTGGCGGTGGTCCGAATCGAATAGGGCAGGGTATCGAGTTTGATTACTGCTGTGTGCATGCGGCGATGGCGATGCGCGAAGATGGCTATGAAACCATCATGGTCAACTGTAACCCGGAAACCGTTTCTACCGATTACGATACCTCGGATCGTCTGTACTTTGAACCGCTGACGCTGGAAGACGTGCTGGAGATCATTCATCTGGAACAGCCCAAAGGCGTGATTGTTCAGTTTGGTGGGCAAACTCCGTTGAACCTCGCGCGTGCGCTGGAAGCAGCGGGTGTACCTATCATCGGTACCACTCCTGATTCGATTGATCTGGCTGAAGACCGAGAGCGTTTTCAGCAAATGATCCATGAATTGAAGTTACGCCAGCCTCCCAACCGCATCGCATTTGATGTGGCTTCTTCAGCAGCGCTAGCGGAAGAGGTCGGCTTTCCGCTGGTTGTACGGCCCTCTTATGTATTAGGTGGGCGCGCGATGGAAATCGTGTATGACCAGGAAGACCTGGCCCGCTATATGACTGAAGCAGTCAAGGTCACTAAGGATTCGCCGGTATTACTGGATCGCTTCCTGGACGACGCAGTTGAAGTGGATGTGGATGCGGTCTGTGATGGGCAGGATGTGTTCATCGGTGGCCTGATGGAACATATCGAGCAGGCGGGTGTACATTCGGGTGATTCAGCCTGTTCCCTGCCGCCCTATACGCTGTCTGCTGAGATCCAGAAAGAGCTGTGTGTACAGGTTGAAGCGATGGCAAAGGCGCTCAAAGTGGTTGGCCTGATGAATACCCAGTTTGCCATCAAAGGCAATGATGTTTATATCCTCGAGGTAAACCCTCGCGCATCGCGTACGGTACCCTTTGTCTCCAAAGCAACGGGTGTGCCGCTGGCTAAGGTAGCCGCGCGTTGTATGGCTGGTCAAACTTTAAAGTCTCAGGGATATACTGAGCAGGTTATTCCAGATTTTGTGGCGGTAAAAGAGTCTGTTTTCCCGTTTGCCAAGTTTCATGGTGTTGACCCGATCCTGGGGCCTGAAATGAAGTCCACGGGCGAAGTGATGGGTATAGGCAAGACCTTTGCCGAGGCTTTTGCCAAGGGCCTGTTAGCTGCTGGTACCTTTTTACCTGAATCGGGCAAGGTTTTCCTGAGTGTCAGAGATCACGATAAAGAAGTAGTTCATGAGTTAGCCGCAGATCTTGTCAGCAAGGGATTCGAACTGGTAGCTACTGGAGGTACGGCGCGCGCTATTCAACAGGCAGGCATTCCCTGTCTGCAGGTGAACAAGGTGAAGGAAGGGCGTCCACATATCGTTGATATGATCAAAAACTTTGAAATCGACCTTATCGTCAACACCACTGAAGGACGTGCAGCCATTGCAGACTCGTACGCAATACGGCGTGAGGCACTCATGCATGGGGTTACCTATACCACAACGCTTGCCGGTGGTTTAGCGACCTGCATGGCGATGGATCACCGTAAGGTCAGCGAAGTGTATCGTTTGCAGAGTTTGCATTCATAGCCTTATTCCGCATACTTTTTACCTATAGATTAAATAACGAGATGAATTATGAGTCAGATTCCCTTAACCGTTGCCGGTGAAGAACGCCTGAAACTGGAGCTCAAAGAGCTTAAGTCAGTCAAGCGGCCAGCGGTGATAGAAGCCATTGCTGTCGCGCGCGAGCATGGTGATCTGAAGGAAAATGCTGAATACCATGCAGCACGTGAACAGCAGGGGTTTATTGAAGGCCGTATTAAAGAGCTGGAATCCGTATTGTCTAACAGTCGTATCATTGATGTTACCCAGATCCCTCAGAATGGACGGGTGGTTTTTGGTTGTACTGTCGATCTGATTAATGTGGAAACTGAAGAAGAGGTCAGTTACCAGATCGTGGGTGATATCGAGTCGGACATCAATGAAAATAGAATCGCGATTAGCTCACCCATCGCACGCGCTTTGATTGGGAAGGAAGAAGGCGAAGAAGTCTCGGTTCAGGCACCTGGTGGAATCAAGGAATATGAAATTACCGCGGTACACTACCGCTAATTTGACGGTTTACTTTGCCGAGAGTAACTTTTTGAAACGATCCGTTTTGGGGTTGGCTCGGTAAATTACAATGACATGACCGATGTTCTGTATCAGGCTGGCCTGTAACTGCTGGCACAGAGAGTCGATTAACGTCTTTTTTTCCTGTTTATCTGCTGCAGGTACGCGCACTTTGATGAGCTCATGATGCTCAAGTGCCTGCTGCAATTCATTGACTACATTTTCGCTCAAGCCATTTTGTCCAATCATTACAACCGGTTTTAACATGAGTCGATGAGCTTCAGAACGTAGTGTTCGAACCTGTGCGCTGGAAAGTGCCATAATGGTATTAAAAGTTATGTGCTAAAAGGGCGCGGATTGTAACATAGGTTTTTAAACGAGTATCAAATGAGTCGATCAAAAAGTAGTCAACGCTGGTTGCAGGAACATCATGCCGACCCTTATGTGCAACAGGCGCGTCGTGAAGGCTATCGATCACGGGCTGTTTACAAGCTGATAGAGCTGCAGGAAAAAGACCGCCTGCTCAGGCCTGGTCAGTTTGTCATCGACCTGGGCGCAGCGCCGGGTGGCTGGACTGAGTATGCGAGTCAGTTTTGTGGCGATAAGGGGCGTTTGATCGCGGTCGATATCCTGCCGATGGAGCCTGTCGCTGATGCCGTTATTATCGAAGGGGATTTTACCGAGCAATCGGTGCTGGATCAGATTCTGCTTGAGGTTGATAATCAGAAGGTGGACCTTGTTTTATCAGATATGGCCCCCAATATTAGTGGTATTGAGACGGTTGATCAGCCAAAATCGATGTATCTTGTTGAGCTGGCATTTGATCTTGCTTTACAGGTTATGGATACAAAAGGGAGTTTTGCGGTCAAAATATTCCAGGGCGAGGGCTTTGATGAAATGGTTCAGCAGTTTCGCCAGGCCTTCAAAGTGGTAAAGTTTCGTAAGCCTAAAGCCTCTCGACCTCGTTCCAGAGAGGTCTACGCAGTGTGTCAGGGATTGAAATAGGCTATGGTTTACATAGCTTATAATAACTGTATTCAATGGTACTTGTGTGCCAGAATAGAGTGGATTGTTTAAATAAAGTATCGATTACGATAGGAAAACAACGTGAATGACGTAGCAAAGAATTTAATCCTATGGGTTGTGATTGCGGTAGTTCTGTTATCAGTATTTCAGAATTTTGGTGACCGCAGCACAGCCGGTAGAAATATGATCTACTCTGAATTTCTGTCTCAGGTTCGTGCGGGACAGATCAGTGAGGTACTCATAGAAGGTCAGCAAATCACAGGTAAACTGATTGGTGGTACGACCTTTTCAACCTATAGTCCTGAAACCAATAACTCTCCCCTGATTGGTGACCTGGAAAAAGCAGGCGTACAAATCAGGTCAAAACCTCCTGAGCAGCCTTCCTTGCTGGCTCATATGTTTATCAGCTGGTTTCCTTTTATTATCCTGATCGGCCTTTGGATCTTTTTTATGCGACAGATGCAGGGCGGCGGGTCTGGCAGAGGAGCCATGTCTTTTGGTAAATCCAAGGCACGGTTACTGGGTGAAGACCAGGTAAATGTGACCTTTAACGACGTTGCTGGTGTGGATGAAGCCAAGGAAGATGTAGCAGAACTGGTTGAATTCTTGAGTGACCCTGCAAAATTCCAGAAACTCGGTGGCAAAATTCCTCGTGGTGTGCTTATGGTAGGTTCCCCTGGTACAGGTAAAACCTTGCTGGCAAAAGCGATTGCTGGTGAGGCTAAGGTGCCTTTCTTCACCATTTCAGGTTCAGATTTTGTGGAAATGTTCGTTGGTGTCGGTGCATCGCGCGTGCGTGATATGTTCGAACAGGCCAAGAAACATAGCCCCTGCATTATATTTATCGACGAGATCGATGCCGTTGGCCGTCACCGTGGCGCAGGCCTGGGCGGTGGTCATGATGAACGCGAACAAACCTTGAACCAGCTACTGGTTGAGATGGATGGTTTCGAAGGCAATGAGGGCGTCATCGTGATTGCAGCTACCAACCGTCCTGATGTACTGGATCCTGCATTGCTACGTCCAGGTCGATTTGACCGTCAGGTTGTCGTGCCATTGCCTGATGTTCGTGGTCGTGAACACATTCTGAAAGTCCATATGCGTAAAGTACCTGCCGCAGATAATGTTGATGCGATGGTCATTGCGCGTGGAACTCCTGGTTTTTCAGGTGCCGATCTGGCGAACCTGGTTAACGAGGCTGCACTATTTGCCGCTCGTGGAAATAAGAAGCTGGTCAGTATGACTGAGTTTGAGCGTGCCAAGGATAAAATCATGATGGGTGCAGAGCGTAAGTCCATGATCATGAAAGAAGATGAGAAAAAACTGACCGCTTATCATGAAGCCGGTCATGCCATCGTCGGACGTCTGGTACCGGATCATGATCCTGTTTATAAAGTTTCCATCATTCCTCGAGGGCGTGCACTGGGTGTCACCATGTTCCTGCCTGAAGACGACCGTTATAGTGCGAGCCGGCAGCATCTGGAAAGCAATATTTCCAGCTTATTCGGCGGTCGTATTGCCGAAGAGCTAATCTTTGGCTCTGATTCAGTCACTACGGGTGCATCTAATGACATCGAGCGTGCCACCAGTCTTGCACGTAACATGGTAACCAAATGGGGGCTTTCGGATCGTATGGGGCCGCTGACCTATATCGAGGAAGAGGGTGAAGTGTTTCTGGGTAAGTCTGTCACCAAGAGTAAAATGGTATCTGATGAAACAGCGCAAGCGATAGATTCCGAGATTCGCAGCATCATTGATCGAAACTATGAGCGCGCGTTGACCATCCTGAAAGAAAATGAAGACAAGCTGCATCTCATGGCGGATGCATTGATGAAGTATGAAACCATTGATGTTAGCCAGATCGATACCATTATGGAAGGTCGTGAGCCGGGTCCACCACAGGACTGGACCAGCAATGGTTCTGACGATCCTTCCGGTAGCGGCGGTGCAGGAGCAACCAAGGCCAAGTCCAAGGATGACAAAAAGGCGGGTCTGTCGGATCCTGCAAGCCTGCATTAACACAGAAAAGGCCGGGTTCTCCGGCCTTTTTTGATTTTCATTGATAACCCTTACCCGGACTGCGCCTTGATCTGAGGCTTCCCTGAGGCGCTGAATGCTATCTATTTAGTTGCCGGGTTAATAGTGGTTTAAGATAATAAGAATTTTAGTCACACCGATATTTCCTATGTCCAGCCAAAACGCTTCTTTAAATCTGAACGGCCTGATGTTGATGGGTATCATCAACACCACGCCCGATTCTTTTTCCGACGGTGGGCGCTTTCTTTCACGCGAAAAAGCGCTAGAACAGGCTCGCAGATTGATAGACGAAGGCGCCGATATCCTTGATGTGGGTGGCGAGTCTACCCGACCTGGTGCGGATGACGTTTCTATTGCCGAAGAGATCAATCGCACCGTACCGCTTATTGAGAGCATCCGAAAATTTTCAGATATCCCCATTTCTATCGATACCAGTAAGGCCGAGGTAATGCGAGCGGCGACCGCGGCTGGTGTGAATATGATTAACGATGTATGGGCCTTGCGGCGCGAAGGCGCGATGCAGGCGGCAGTGGATTGCCAACTTCCCGTATGCTTGATGCATATGCAGGGAACGCCGGAAAATATGCAGCAAAATCCTGAGTATGATTCGGTAGTCAGGGATGTGAAGCGTTTTCTGCAGGATCGCTTATTTGCAGCGCAGGCCGCAGGCATAAAAAAAGAGCAGCTGATCATTGATCCTGGATTTGGCTTTGGTAAGACGCTTCAGCAGAATTATCAGTTGTTGAAGGCTTTGCCGAAATTCGTCGAAATGGGGTATCCCCTGCTGGTCGGAATGTCGCGTAAAAGTATGCTGGGTCTGGTGTTGGATAAACCGGTAGATGACAGGGTGTATGGCAGTGTTTCAGCAGCAGTGATCAGTGCCATGCTGGGTGCGCATATTATCCGTGTGCACGATGTCACAGAAACCCGGCAGGCGTTGACTATAGTGCAAACTCTTAAACAGACGACTGATGACGAGGGGTTTTAAATGTCGCGTAAATTTTTTGGAACGGATGGTATTCGTGGTCGTGTAGGTCAGCCGCCAATGACGGCAGACTTCATTATGAAGCTGGGCTGGGCTGCGGGTAAAGTGCTCGGTAGAGAGGGGCGAGGGCATGTTGTTATTGGTAAAGATACGCGTATCTCAGGGTATATATTTGAAGCATCGCTAGAAGCGGGTCTGGCCGCAGCTGGACTCGATGTTACGCTCATGGGGCCCATGCCGACACCAGCGGTTGCTTATATGACGCAGGCGCAGCGAGCTACGGCCGGGGTTGTTATCAGTGCCTCACATAACCCTTACTATGATGATGGGGTGAAGTTCTTTAGCGGTGATGGCTACAAGTTACCTGATGCTGTTGAACATGAAATCGAGCAGATGATGGAGCAGCCCATGGTGATGGTTGAATCCAAAGATTTAGGTAAGGTTTACCGAATGGAGGATTCCAGAAGCCGCTATATCGAGTTTTGTAAGAACTCGATTCCATTCAGAACCTCCTTGAAGGGAATGACCATTGTGCTGGACTGTGCGCATGGTGCAACCTATCACGTGGCTCCACATATTTTTCGTGAGCTGGGCGCGGAAGTGATTGAAATGGGTGTGTCTCCAAATGGCCTGAATATCAATAAGGATTGTGGCGCCTTACATCCACAGAATATGCGTTCGCTATTGCTGGAAAATCAGGCTGACCTGGGCATCGCGTTTGACGGTGACGGCGATCGCGTAATGATGATGGATGCCACGGGTGAAGTCATGGATGGTGATGAAATCCTGTTTGTCATCGCGCGCAATCAGCAACAAAGCGGAAAGCTGGAAGGTGGCGTGGTAGGAACCCTGATGACCAATCTGGGGCTAGAACATGCGCTGGCAGGTCTCAATATTCCATTTGAGCGTGCTAATGTGGGTGACCGTTACGTGATGGAAAAGCTCAAGGCTAATGACTGGTATCTGGGTGGGGAGTCATCTGGACATATTATTTCATTAAACCAGACGACCACCGGTGACGGTATTATCGCCGCTCTACAGGTGCTGGAGTCGATGGTGAATAGCGGGCAATCGCTGGCCGAATTGCGCCAGGGAATGCAAAAATATCCCCAGTGCATGGTGAATGTGCCGATTGCTTCGCGTATCAATCCCGGCGATTTTCCACAGATATCCCAGGCCGTCGAAGCAGCAGAACAGGAGCTTGCTGAGCGTGGTCGTGTGTTGCTGAGGCCATCTGGTACCGAGCCCCTGATCCGGGTCATGGTTGAGGGCCAGGATGCAGACCAGGTCGAGTCGCTAGCGCATCGCATTGCCGATGCGGTGGCGGAAACTGCCGGGGCTGAATGAAATGAGGCTGATTTTGCTAAAAGGCGGCATATAACCATTGATTTATAGCCCAGACACAAGTACCCTTTGCGCCCATTTTTAATACATATAATAAAAGATAATTGAGGAACGGGACATGCGTCGGAAACTGATAGCGGGTAACTGGAAAATGAATGGCTCACTGCAAAGTATTGGTGAGTTGATGGATGGCATTAAGGCCGGTCTGGCTGAGGTGACCAATGCAGATATGGCTGTATGCCCTCCTGCGATCTATCTCATGAAAGTTAAATCGCATATTGGAGATCACGCGATTGGTCTAGGGTCGCAGAATATCTGTGATCAGGAAAGTGGTGCTTACACCGGTGAGCTGGCGCCTGCCATGTTAAAAGAAGCAGGGTGTCAGTATGCAATCATTGGTCATTCAGAGCGTCGCTCGCTGTATGCTGAGAGCGATGAACTGATTGCTGCTCGATTTGCGATGGCGGTAGCTTCGGGGATTACTCCAATATTATGTATTGGCGAATCACTGGAAGAGCGCGAGGCAGGAATTACGGAACAGGTGGTTTCGCGTCAGCTGGATGCGGTAATCGACAGCCAGGGTATTGATGTCATCGGACAGTGCGTCATTGCCTATGAACCGGTATGGGCTATCGGTACCGGAAAAACTGCGTCGCCCGAGCAGGCCCAGGCCGTGCATGCGTTTATTCGCAACAAACTGGCGGCACTTAGTGCTGATGTGGCTAACAAGGTACAGATTTTATATGGTGGCAGTATGAATGCGGGGAATGCCGCAGATCTACTGTCGCAGCCTGACATCGATGGTGGTTTAATTGGTGGGGCATCTTTAAAAGCGGCTGATTTTCTTGCTATTGGCAAGGCAGCCTGATTACTTGATTTGAGAGTTTCATGCAAAACATACATGCTTTATTACTGATTGCACAGGTCCTGTTATCTGTCTCGTTAATTGCACTTATCCTGTTGCAGCACGGAAAAGGCGCAGATGCAGGTGCGGCCTTTGGTAGTGGTGCATCCGCTACGGTATTCGGTGCGAAAGGCTCAGGAAATTTCCTGACTAAATCGACTGCTATCCTGGCGACACTGTTTTTTCTGACCTGTCTTGGTCTGGCCTATCTGTCCAGTCACCATGAGGGACCTACCAGTCTGGTTGACTCCATTGTTGAGACACAGCAGCCGGTTGAGTCAACGACTCCGACAATGAACCAGTCTGAGCAGGCAACCCCGGATCTACCTCCTTCGGTTGAAGATCCTGCTGCAGATCCTGCACCAGCACAATCTGATCTTCCTCCGTCAGAGTAAATAAATACAGCCGATGTGGTGGAATTGGTAGACACGCTATCTTGAGGGGGTAGTGGCCTAAGGCTGTGCCGGTTCGACTCCGGCCATCGGCACCATTTAAAATAAGGATCAGGTCGGTTGCGCTAGCGACCTGGTTATCTTTAGCGAGTCGAACCGGCAAGCGGTTCGATTCAAGATTTCATTCCATATTCCTTCCTGGAGATCCACAGCTTCAGGCTGTTCGCAGGGTCGCAATTCTAATTTTGCGCCATGTGGAGCAAGTCGATACATGCCTGGCATTTTTTTATTTTGATTATTAAAAAAATCATTAGTTGTCAAATTTACAGCCCGCTGTGCGTTAACCTAGATTATTGAATTTAAAGTATTCTTATATAACAAATCATTATTCCCCGCGCTCTTGACTCTGAATCCAGAGCACAATAGACTCGCTGCCTGCTACAAACAACATCATAAATCCAGATCATTCGCAGAGGGTAACCGCAATATGTTAGGTAATTATTTACCGATTCTTATTTTCCTGATGATTACCTCTGTGATGGGTACCGCTTTTATCGTACTAGGTAAACTACTGGGTCCTTCACGTCCCGACGCCGAAAAAAACTCCCCCTACGAATGCGGTTTTGAAGCATTTGAAGATTCACGCATGAAATTTGATGTCCGTTACTATCTGGTGGCGATTCTATTCATTATTTTCGATCTGGAGATTGCTTTTCTATTTCCCTGGGCCATCGTGCTGGATCAGATCGGAACTTTTGGTCTACTGGCCATGGGGATATTCCTGGGTGTGCTTGTGATTGGTTTTATTTATGAGTGGAAGAAGGGGGCGCTGGAATGGGAATAGAAGGTGTATTCGAGCAGGGTTTCGTTACCACTACTGCCGATAAACTAATCAACTGGGCACGTACTGGCTCCATGTGGCCTATGACATTTGGCCTGGCCTGCTGCGCAGTAGAAATGATGCAGGCGGGTGCATCACGTTACGACCTTGATCGATTCGGTATCATTTTTCGACCCAGCCCCAGACAGTCAGATGTCATGATTGTAGCGGGTACGCTGGTTAATAAAATGGCGCCTGCTTTGCGTAAGGTTTACGACCAGATGGCTGAGCCGCGCTGGGTAATTTCTATGGGTTCCTGTGCCAATGGTGGTGGTTACTACCATTATTCTTATTCCGTTGTTCGCGGCTGTGATCGAGTGGTTCCGGTGGATGTGTATGTGCCGGGCTGTCCTCCCACCGCAGAAGCCCTGTTATATGGAATCCTGCAACTGCAGAACAAGATTAAACGTACCAACACGATAGCGCGTTAATATGTCAGGCTCCCTACAGCAACATGCCGATGATTTGCAAAAACATTTCGGCGAAAAAATCCAGCAACTGGTTCTGGCTTTCAATGAAATCTGTATTCAGGTGTCAGCCGATAATCTACTCGATGTCTGTACTGAGTTACGTGATAACGCTGATTTTGCCTACCAACAGCTGGTTGATTTATGTGGTGTTGATTACTCCCAGTATGGCAAAGGGGAATGGGAAACAGATGCTTCCAGTTCCACCGGTTTTAGTCGCGGAGTTGAATCGGCCAGTATGGGCCGTTTAACCTTTGGTGATGAGCTGGAATGTGATAATCCTGATCAGCCACGATTTGCGTCGGTAATGCAACTGATGTCATATGCCAATAACCGGCGTTTGCGCGTGAAGGTTTTTGCTGAGGATAACAATTTCCCGGTGGTACCTTCAGTAATTGACATATGGAAATCTGCTGACTGGTATGAACGAGAATCATTCGACCTGTTTGGTATTATGTATTCTGATCATCCTGACTTGCGTCGTATCCTGACAGATTACGGATTTATCGGTCATCCATTCCGTAAGGATTTTCCTCTGGTCGGGCATGTCGAAATGCGCTATGACCCTCAACAGAAGCGTGTCATCTATGAACCGGTGACTATCGATCCTCGAGTTCTGGTGCCGCGAGTCAAACGTGAAGATCATCGTTACCTGGGTGGTGCAGAAGAGGTACAGGAATAATGCCTGAGATTAAGAATTATACTTTGAACTTCGGGCCACAGCATCCTGCTGCACACGGTGTATTACGTCTGGTGCTGGAAATGGATGGTGAAGTCATCGAACGCGCTGATCCACATATCGGCCTGCTGCATCGCGCTACTGAAAAGCTTGCCGAATCTAAACCCTATAACCAGTCAATCGGTTATATGGATCGACTTGATTATGTGTCGATGATGGTTAACGAGCATGGCTATGTGATGGCAATTGAGAAATTGCTAGAGCTTGAAGTCCCCATCAGGGCTCAATACATTCGGGTAATGTTTGATGAAATCACCCGTATCCTGAATCACCTGATGTGGATTGGTACGCATGCGCTGGACGTGGGTGCAATGACCATGTTCCTTTACGCATTCCGCGAGCGCGAAGATTTAATGGACCTGTACGAAGCCGTTTCAGGCGCCCGTATGCATGCTGGTTACTACCGTCCTGGCGGCGTTTCGCGTGATCTGCCCGATTATATGCCGCAATACCAGGCGAATCAGTGGCGTAGCCAGAAAGATGCTGACCGTCTAAATGAAAACCGTCAATCCAGCATGCTGGATTTTATCGATGATTTCTGTCGACGCTTCCCGACATATGTTGACGAATACGAAACCCTGTTAACCGATAACAGAATCTGGAAACAACGTACTGTAGGGATAGGGGTTGTTAGTCCAGAGCGTGCATTTCAATTAGGGTTTACCGGGCCCATGTTACGCGGATCCGGCGTGGAATGGGATCTACGTAAAAAACAGCCTTACGAAGTCTACAATAAAATGGATTTTGATATTCCTGTGGGAACCAACGGGGATTGCTATGATCGCTATCTGGTGCGTATGGAAGAGATGCGCCAATCCAATCGAATTATTAAACAATGCGTGGACTGGTTAAAATCTAATCCAGGCATCGTGATGACTGAAAATCACAAGGTGGCACCTCCACGTCGCGAAGAATTAAAGGCCGATATGGAAGGTTTAATCCATCATTTCAAATTATTTACCGAAGGATATACCTTGCCTGCTGGTGAGGTTTACACTGCGGTCGAGCATCCCAAGGGAGAGTTTGGCTGCTTTCTGGTTTCAGATGGCACCAATAAGCCCTACCGTTTAAAAGTCCGTGCACCGGGATTTGCGCATTTATCCAGTATGAATGAAATGGCCAGGGGTCATATGCTGGCCGATGTGGTAGCCATTATCGGTACTCAGGATATTGTATTTGGTGAGATAGATCGATAATGACTGACGCAAACACTACTCAACAACTGTTATCTGATCACACTCGTCATGAAATCGATGAATGGTTGAAGAAATATCCTGCAGATAAAAAACGTTCTGCAGTGCTGGCAGCTTTGCGTGCAGTTCAACACCAGAATGAAGGTTTTCTGACGACTGAATTAATGGATGCGGTAGCTGACTATCTTGAACTTCCAAAAATACAGGTTTATGAGGTTGCCACCTTTTATTCCATGTTTGAAACGAAACCGGTAGCCAGACACAACGTCGCCATATGTACCAATATTTCCTGCATGCTCATGGGCTCAGATAGCGTCGTCAGTTATGTTGAACGCAAGCTGGGTATCAAGGTAGGAGAGAGTACCCCAGATGGTCGCATCTATTTAAAGCCTGAAGAAGAATGTCTGGCTGCCTGCGCAGCAGGCCCCATGATGCAGGTTGATCACGTGTATCATGAAAAATTGACGCCTGAGAAAATTGATAAAATTCTGGATGGTCTGAAATGAGGGAGATTAAATAATCATGGCGAACGAAGTTTGTTTTGCAACCCTGCAATATGATCAGCCCTGGACTCTGGAGAATTATCTAAAGACAGGTGGTTATCAGTCATTGAAAAAAATCCTGCAGGAAAAAATCCCTCCTGACGATTTGATTGCCGAAGTAAAGGCATCAGGTTTACGTGGTCGTGGTGGTGCCGGTTTTCCCACCGGCCTTAAATGGAGTTTTATGCCGCGTAGCGCCCCAGGTCAAAAATATGTGGTATGCAACTCGGATGAATCCGAGCCAGGCACCTGTAAGGACCGAGATATATTACGCTTTAACCCGCATGCCCTGGTAGAAGGAATGATGATTGCTGGCTACTGCATAGGGGCCACAGTGGGATATAACTATATGCGCGGCGAGTTTATGGACGAGCCGTATATGCGTTTTGATCAGGCTGTTAAAGAAGCCTATGAGCAGGGATTTCTGGGTAAGAATATTTTGGATAGCGGAGTGGATTTTGATCTTTATCCTACGCTGGGCGCTGGTGCATACATCTGTGGTGAAGAGACTGCGCTTCTGGAATCTCTTGAAGGTAAAAAAGGTCAGCCAAGATTTAAGCCGCCTTTCCCCGCTAACTTTGGCCTGTACGGTAAACCTACGACCATCAATAATACCGAATCACTGGCTTCAGTACCGTCAATCATCAGAAATGGCGGACAGTGGTTTGCTGATCTAGGTATCCCGAATAATGGTGGTGTTAAATTATTTTCCATGTCCGGGCATTTGAATAACCCGGGCAATTTTGAAATCAATATGGGTACGCCATTCAAGGATCTACTGGCTATGGCCGGTGGTGTAAAAAATGGACGCCAGTTAAAGGCTGTTATTCCAGGTGGGTCCTCGGTACCAGTATTGCCGGGTGATATCATGATGGATTGCACCATGGATTATGATTCCATCGCCAAGGCGGGCTCCATGCTCGGCTCGGGTGCGGTTATCGTGATGGATGAAACCACGGATATGGTGAAAGCATTACGTCGTATCTCACGCTTTTACTTTTCTGAATCCTGTGGACAATGTACCCCCTGCAGAGAAGGTACCGGCTGGCTTTACCGTGTGCTAACCCGCATTGTTGAAGGTAAGGGTCGTCCTGAGGATATTGTGATGCTGGAAGAGGTGTCGCATAAGATTGAAGGGCGCACAATCTGTGCACTGGGTGATGCAGCGGCCATGCCTGTATGGAGCTTTATTAAACATTTTCGGCACGAATTTGAATACTATATTGAGCATAAACGCTCAATGGTTGAGCCGTCTGAACAATCACCTGAATGGGCGGCGTAAAGGTTATCCCTGATATGAGCGAAACTATCACTATCACGATTAACGATCAGCAACTGGAAGTTAAACCAGGGCAAATGCTGATTGATGTGGCCGACGCAAATAACATTACCATTCCGCGTTTCTGTTACCACAAAAAACTGTCTGTAGCGGCGAACTGTCGCATGTGCCTGGTAGAAGTCGAAAAGGCGCCAAAGCCAATGCCTGCCTGCGCGACCCCCGTACAGGATGGTATGGTGGTAAGGACACGTTCTTCGAAATCCATTGCTGCGCAGAAATCCACTATGGAATTCCTGCTTATTAATCATCCGCTGGACTGTCCGATCTGTGACCAGGGTGGTGAGTGTGAGCTGCAGGATGTTGCGATGGGTTTTGGCGGTGATGTTTCACAATACACCGAACAAAAGCGCGTAGTTCGTGACAAAAATATTGGGCCGTTGATCGCAACTGATTTTACACGCTGCATTCTCTGTACGCGCTGTGTACGTTTTGGTGAAGAGATTGCCGGTCTGGCTGAGCTGGGTGCTACCGGACGTGGGGAGTCAACCGAGATTGGCACCTATATCGAAAAATCAGTGACCTCTGAGTTATCAGGTAATGTGATTGATCTGTGTCCTGTGGGCGCGTTAACTGCTAAGCCTTCGCGCTATACAGCGAGGCCCTGGGAATTGACGCAGCATGCCTCGATTGCCGGGCATGACTGTGTGGGCTCGAATATTTATGTGCATACGCGCGGCCAGAAAGTGATGCGCGTGGTACCCCGAGACAATGAATCCATCAATGAATCATGGCTGTCTGATCGGGATCGATTCAGCTATGCCGCGGTTAATTCTGCTAGCCGCCTGCTTAAGCCGCAGATGCGGGAAAAAGGAAAACTGGTCGATACCGACTGGGAAACAGCGCTTAATCTTGCCATTGAGAAATTACAGGCTGCAGCCAATCAAAAGGGTAACCTGGCCGCGCTGGTCAGTCCACAATGTACTCTTGAAGAACAGTACCTGATGCAGAAGCTGCTGCGTGGACTGGGTTCCAATCATATAGATCATCGCTTCAATCAGGTGGATTTTTCTGCGCAACAACAGGCACCTGTTATGCCCTGGCTAGGGCGTTCACTGGAATCACTGGAGCAGCTAAACAGTGCCCTGATTATTGGGGCCAATCTGCGTCGAGAACAACCGTTGTTGAATCATCGCCTGCGCAAGGCCGTGATTTCGAACAGTGCTGAAATTTCTTCCATCAGTTCGCTTTCTGGACAGTACAATTATCGTTTAACTAATGATCTTGCTGGTAGCGCTGAACAGCAACTAGCTGATTTAGCGGCGGTGTTGGTGGCTGTCTGTGAAGCTGCCAAAGTCGATTTACCCGATGGGCTTGCTGCGTTAGCGGATAAAGCCAAGGTCAGCGAGCAACATCAGGCGATTGCACAATCACTGATGGCAGCTGAACAATCGGCGGTCATTGTAGGACTGCAGGCGATTGCACATCCACGCTTGAGTTTGCTGATGCAACTGGCTGAGCAGATTGCCAGACTGTCAAATTCTACGCTTTCCTATCTGTCTGAATCGGCTAACTCTGCCGGCGCATGTCTTGCTGGCGTGTTACCGCATCGAACAGCTGCTGGCGTAGCAATTAATGAGGCTGGTCAGAATACCGCAGAGATCGTAGCCCAGGCACATAAGGTTCTTCTGCTGATGGGTGTTGATCCTGCACTGGATATCAATAACTCAGCATCTGTCCAGAGCATGGCTGAGCAACAGGAATTTATTATCTGTATTGATAGCTTCAGTAATGAATTTATCCAACAACAGGCGGACCTGGTATTACCACTGGCGACTTTTTTCGAAACCTCTGGCACCTTCGTTAACGTAGAAGGCTTATGGCAACCGTTTAAAGGTTGTGTGAAGGCAGCGGGTGAGTCGCGTCAGGGCTGGAAGATTTTAACTGCTCTGGCACAGGTACTGTTACCAGGTGACGATTATCAGTACGCCGATTCAACCGCAGTCAGAAATGAGTTAAAAGAACAGTGCCGTGATTTGCAGCTGGAAAACTTTGTTTCCATTCAAGCCGATAATACGAAATTGCCCACGCGTGCGCGAGGTTTGCAGAAGATATCCGAAAAAGCGATCTATGCCGTCGATGCTATGGTGAGAGCATCCATCGCATTACAGGCTACGGCGAATTCGCAGGAAGCCTGTTGCTTAAGAATGAATACTGCCCAGGCCGAAAAATCCGGACTACTCGATGCACAGCAGGTGCATATAAAACAGGGCGAGGGTACGGCCGTGCTGGATCTGGTCATTGATGAAGATGTCCCCGCAGGGTGTGCCTGGTTGCCAGTTGGGGTGAAAGCGGTTGCGGGCCTGAGTGGGTTTTATGGCAGCATCGAAGTGGAGAAGGTGTCATGATCGATTACATATCTACTTTTGTTTCCTGGTTGCCAGAATGGATGCAGTATTTCTGGCCAGAGTGGTTCCAGTATATCGTTGCCAATGTGGTTTCAGCATTAGTGCTTTTATTACCGCTGTTTATTGTTGTGGCTTATTACACCCTGGCTGAGCGCAAAATTATAGGCTATATGCAGATTCGTATTGGACCTAACAGGGTAGGGCCAAAAGGGTTGTTTCAGCCGTTTGCGGATATGTTCAAGTTGATGTTCAAGGAAATTATCCTGCCCACCAACTCAAATACCTTTCTGTTTGTGATCGCGCCTATTCTTGCCTTTGCTCCAGCCATGGGTGCATGGGCTGTGGTACCTTTTAACGATACTCTGGTATTCAGTAACATAAACGCCGGGCTGTTGTATATCCTGGCGATGACGTCTTTGGGTGTTTACGGCGTCATCATTGCTGGCTGGGGGTCAAACTCCAAGTACGCACTTCTGGGTGCCATGCGTTCAGCCGCTCAAATCGTTGCCTATGAAATTGCGATGGGATTTGCACTGGTTGGTGTGCTGATGGCTGGCGGCAGTTTGAATCTGGGTGAAATCGTACATGCACAGCAGGGGAGTATGTACAACTGGTTTATCATTCCACTATTCCCATTATTTCTGGTTTATTTTATTGCGGGCCTGGCTGAAACCAATCGTGCACCTTTCGACGTTGCTGAAGGTGAATCTGAAATTGTGGCCGGATTCCACGTAGAGTATTCGGGTATGACCTTCGCGGTGTTCTTCCTCGCTGAATACGCAAATATGATTTTAATCTCAATGCTCACTGCGTTGATGTTCCTGGGTGGTTGGTTATCGCCCTTCCCGGGACTGATGGGCGACAGCGTTCTCTGGTTATTCCTCAAGACCGGATTTTTTATGATCCTGTTCCTGTGGTTCCGCGCAACCTTCCCGCGTTATCGCTATGACCAGATCATGCGTCTAGGGTGGAAAGTGCTAATTCCTGTAACCATTGTCTGGCTGCTGGTGGAAGGCGTATTTGTATATTACAAAGTCGGCCCCTGGTTTGCGTGAGGTTAAGCAGAGATGATTAAACAAATTAAATACTATCTGAAAAGCTTTACCTTCTGGGAACTGTTAAAAGGCTTGCGTGTGACAGGTGGATATTTCTTTAAAAAGAAATTTACCATCCAGTATCCAGAACAGAAAACACCCATTAGCCCGCGTTTCCGTGGATTGCATGCACTCAGAAGGTATGCAAATGGCGAAGAACGCTGCATTGCCTGTAAGTTGTGTGAAGCTGTTTGTCCAGCCCTTGCGATCACCATCGAATCCGAGCAGCGTGCTGATGGCACCAGACGCACCACTCGTTACGATATTGATCTGTTTAAATGTATTTACTGCGGTTTTTGCGAAGAAGCCTGCCCCGTTGATTCTATTGTAGAAACCAATGTCTTCGAATATCACTTCGAAAATCGTGGCGAAAATATAATGACCAAGGAAAAGCTTCTGGAGATTGGTGATCGTTATGAAGCTCAACTGGCTGTAGATAAAGCAGCTGACGCACCATACCGATAAGCCTAGAGAATGAGCGATTCATTAATATGATTGAAACCATTGTTTTTTATTTTTTTGCAGGGGTAACGATTATCGCGGCTACGTCCATGATTTCGGTGCGTAACCCGGTGCATGCGGCGCTGTTGCTGGTGCTTACCTTTTTTAGCAGCGCCTTTATCTGGATGCTGTTAGAAGCTGAGTTTCTTGCCATCACGCTGGTGCTGGTGTACGTGGGCGCCGTTATGGTGCTGTTCCTGTTCGTGGTTATGATGCTGGATATCAATATAGCGCGCCTGCGCGAAGGATTTATCAAGTTTTTACCTGTAGGTATTGCTCTGTCCCTGATTATGTTCGGCCTCATTTATAGTGTCATTTCAGGCGACCAGTTTTCACTGGATTCAATGGCTGCACCGGCCGCCAAGGCTGCAGATTATTCTAATACAAAGGCCCTGGGTGCGGTGCTGTACACCGACTATGTTTTCGCTTTTGAGATTGCTGCGGTGATTTTGCTGGTAGCCATAATTGCAGCCATCGCTTTGACGATGCGTAAGCGGCCAGAAACCAAGTATCAAAATCCATCCGAGCAGATCAAGGTGCGTAAACAAGATCGTCTGCGTGTCATCAAGATGGAGGCGGAAAAATAATGACCTTATCACTTAGCCATTATCTGGTGTTGGCTGCGATTCTGTTTAGCATCAGTATCGCCGGCATTATCATTAACCGGAAAAATATTATTATTTTGCTGATGTCGATTGAGCTGATGCTGTTATCCGTCAACTTTAACTTTATCGCCTTTTCGCACTATCTGAACGATCTGGCAGGTCAGGTTTTTGTGTTTTTCATCCTGACTGTAGCGGCTGCGGAAGCAGCGATTGGACTGGCAATCCTGGTGGTGTTGTTTAGAAATCGCCGATCCATCAATGTTGCCGATATTACCGAGATGAAGGGGTAGAGAGATGCAGAATGTTTATTTAGCGATCCCTCTGGCTTCTCTGTTCGGTGCAGTAGTAGCTGGCCTGTTCGGAAAACAGATTGGGCGGGCTGGTGCACACTGGGTGACCATCCTTGGCGTGGCAACCTCGTTTGTGCTGTCTCTGATTGTGCTTAAGGATCTGGTGATAGACGGAGGCGAAATCTACAACCAGGCAGTCTATACCTGGATGGTCAGTGATGGCATTCGTTTTGAAGTCGGTTTCCTGATCGATAATCTTACTGCCTTGATGATGACGGTGGTGACTTCCGTTTCGTTGATGGTGCATATCTACACCATAGGCTATATGCACGATGATCCCGGGTACCAGCGCTTTTTCAGTTATATTTCCCTGTTCACCTTCTCCATGCTGATGCTGGTGATGTCGAATAACTTTATGCAATTGTTCTTCGGCTGGGAAGCGGTGGGCCTGGTATCCTATTTACTGATTGGTTTCTGGTATAAAAAGGAAACGGCGATCTATGCCAACATGAAAGCATTCCTGGTCAATCGTGTGGGCGATTTTGGTTTTCTACTCGGTATTGCCTGTATCCTGATGTATACCGGATCGCTGGATTACTATCAGGTATTTGGACAGGCTGGTGAATTATCCAGCAACCAGATTGAAATATTTTCTGGCCATCCCTGGTCGGCGATCACGGTTGCCTGCATCCTGCTGTTTATCGGTGCTATGGGTAAGTCTGCACAGGTTCCTCTGCATGTGTGGCTACCAGACTCAATGGAAGGTCCGACGCCAATTTCTGCACTGATCCATGCCGCAACCATGGTGACCGCGGGTATTTTCATGGTTTCGCGTATGTCTCCGTTGTTCGAGTTATCTGAGGTTGCGTTGTCTTTCGTATTGATTATTGGCTCGATTACGGCTTTCTTTATGGGCCTGATTGGTATCGTACAGAACGATATCAAGCGCGTAGTGGCTTACTCCACTCTGTCCCAGTTAGGTTATATGACTGTTGCACTGGGTGCTTCTGCTTACTCTGTTGCGATTTTCCACCTGATGACGCATGCCTTCTTTAAGGCGCTGTTATTCCTCGCCGCTGGTGCCGTGATTATCGCGATGCATCATGAACAGGATATCCGTAAAATGGGTGGGCTAAAAAAATACCTGCCTATTACTTACTGGGTGTCTTTGGTCGGTTCACTAGCGCTGATCGGTTTCCCCGGTTCATCTGGATACTTTTCCAAAGATGCGATTATCGAAGCTGTGCATCATTCCTCCATTCCAGGTGCCGGCTTTGCCTACATCATGGTACTTCTAGGTGTATTTATAACTGCCTTTTACTCCTTCCGTATGTTCTTCCTGGTATTCCACGGCGAAGAACGCATGGACCAGCACACCAAAGATCATCTGCATGAACCGCCAGCGGTGGTGTGGGTGCCTCTGGTATTACTGGCGATTCCATCAGCGATAATTGGATGGATGACGGTTGACTCCGTAGTGTTTGGTGACTTTTTTGAAAAAGCACTATTAACCTTGCGTGAGCATGACATGGTCGAGCTACTGAAAGAGGAATACCACGGTCAGTTTTCAATGGTGCTACATGGATTTTTGGGCTTGCCCGTGTATCTCGCCGCAGCGGGTGTGATTTCTGCCTGGTATATCTATATGAAGAATCCATCCATTGCCGAGAACATTAAGAACCGTGCAGCTTTCGTCTATCAGCTGCTGGATCAGAAGTATTACTTTGATCGTATCAATGAAATTGTGTTCGCTGGCGGCAGTCGTGTGCTGGGTACTGTGCTCTGGCGCGTCGGCGATGGAATTATGATTGATGGCCTGGTGGTTAACGGCAGTGCTCGTCTGGTGGGCTGGTTCTCCAGTTTCATTCGCGTGGTACAGACCGGGTATCTTAACCACTATGCCTTCGCTATGGTTACAGGTCTGATTCTTTTACTGGGTTGGGCGATACTGGGATGAATATGTTTGCTGATTTACCACTCTTAAGTCTGGTCATCTGGTTGCCCATTATTGGTGGCATTCTGGTATTGTTTGCCGGGGATAAGGAACCTTCTGGTGCTCGTAAGATTGCACTGGTCGTGTCGATTGCTACTTTTCTACTGAGTATTCCACTGTATAGTCTGTTTGACGCTACAACAGCGAAGATGCAGTTTGTTGAATTACATCCCTGGATTAAGGAATTCAGTATCAATTACCACCTCGGCGTTGATGGCATTTCCATGCCATTGATACTGCTCACCAGCTTCACTACCGTGATCGTGATTATCTCCGCCTGGGAAGTGATTCAGTATCGTGCTTCGCAATATCTGGCGGCATTCCTGATCATGGAAGGGTTCATGATAGGCACCTTCTCCGCGCTGGATGCCATCCTGTTTTACGTCTTTTTTGAAGCTATGCTGATCCCCATGTTTCTGGTTATCGGTATCTGGGGTGGTGTTAATCGGATTTATGCAACCCTGAAGTTCTTTCTGTATACCTTCATTGGATCTGTTCTGATGCTGGTAGCTTTGATTTATATGTATACCCAGTCAGGCAGTTTTGCGATTCTGGATCTGCACCAACTGAAGCTGGGTATGACCGAGCAAATATTTATCTTCCTCGCTTTTCTGGTGGCATTTGCGGTTAAGGTGCCTATGTGGCCAGTGCATACCTGGTTACCGGATGCGCACGTAGAAGCACCAACCGGTGGTTCGGTCATTCTGGCCGCTATCATGTTGAAGATCGGTGGTTATGGATTTCTTCGTTTCAGTTTACCCATCACGCCGGATGCCAGTAGCGAACTGGATTGGTTGATTTTAACCATGTCCCTGACCGCCGTGGTTTATATCGGCTTTGTCGCGCTGGTTCAGCAAGATATGAAAAAGCTGATTGCGTATTCGTCGATTGCTCACATGGGTTTTGTTACCCTCGGCTTCTTTATCGTATTTCGTATCAGCGCAACTGGTGATGGCGTCGGGGCAGGCCTGGCACTGGAAGGCGGTATGGTGCAAATGGTTTCACACGGTTTTATTTCGGGCGCTATGTTCCTCTGTGTCGGCGTCATGTACGATCGCATGCATTCGCGCCAGATTGCCGATTACGGCGGTGTGGTCAACACCATGCCTATATTCGCCGCGTTCATGGTGTTCTTCGCTATGTCCAACGCCGGCTTACCCGGAACCTCGGGATTTGTAGGTGAATTCATGGTCATTCTGGCCAGCTTCAAAGCCAGCTTCTGGATCGCCTTCCTCGCGGCTACCACCCTGATACTGGGCGCTGCCTATACGCTATGGATGGTGAAGCGGGTTATTTTTGGAGATATCGCGAATGATGAGGTCCGAGCCTTAACCGATATCAACAAACGTGAATTCCTGTTTCTCGCTTTATTGGCGATTGCGGTATTGATGCTGGGCCTGTGGCCTGATCCTTTGGTGAATGTTATGCATCCGACCATCGATAATCTGTTGCAACACATCAGTGTTTCAAAAATTTAGGTAAAGTTAAACATGACGCCTTTTATCCAGCCTGATTTGTTACCTGCGCTTCCTGAGATCGTGATGCTTGCCATGGCCTGCGTGGTCCTGGTAGTTGATCTGTTTCTGCCTCAGGAGAAGCGTGGCTTTACCCTGTTACTATCACTTTTAACGCTAATCCTGGTAGGACTCAGTACCTTATACGTGGCGCCGGCTACAGCTGTCTCAACGTTTCAGGGTAGTTTTATTCTGGACCAGCTCGCGGTGACGCTGAAAATGTCTGTCTATGTGGTCACTTTTCTGGTGTTCGTCTATTCGCGCGATTACCTGAAGGATCTTGATATCTATAAGGGCGAGTACTACGTGCTGGGCCTGTTTGCGGTGCTCGGAATGATGATTATGATTTCTGCGCACAGCTTCCTGCTGGTGTATCTTGGCCTGGAGCTGCTGTCTTTGTCTCTTTACGCCATGATTGCGTTTAACCGAAATTCAATGTCTGCATCTGAAGCAGCGATGAAGTACTTTGTACTGGGTGCACTGGCTTCTGGAATTTTGCTGTACGGCATCTCTATTTTTTATGGCATCACCGGTACGCTGGATATCACCACGCTGGCCACTTCTATCAAGGCGCAGGCGGCAAGCAATCCGGTTTTACTGGCTTTTGCGCTCACCTTTATTGTGGTCGGTCTGTCATTTAAACTGGGGGCTGTCCCTTTTCATATGTGGCTGCCTGACGTTTATCAGGGCTCTCCAACATCAGTTACGCTGTTTATTGGTACCGCGCCCAAGATTGCCGGGTTTGCGATGGCTATTCGTTTATTAATAGATGGTCTATCAGAGCTTCAGGTTGACTGGTCGCAGATGTTGATTGTGCTGTCGGTCGCCTCTATGGCTATTGGTAACATCATTGCAATTGCTCAGACTAACTTCAAACGCATGCTGGCTTACTCCACCATTTCACATGTAGGTTTTATCCTGCTGGGGCTGTTATCCGCTACTGAGATCGGTTTGTCAGCGGCTATGTTTTATACCATCACCTATGCGATCACTTCATCAGTCGCATTTGCAGTACTGATGCTGCTTAACCGTGCGGGATTTGAAGCTGCGGAGATTGCTGACCTGAAGGGTTTAAATGATCAAAACCCCTGGTATGCGGCATTACTGGCAATCGCAATGTTTTCTATGGCTGGCGTACCGCCTACGGTTGGTTTTTATGCGAAGCTAACCGTGATCAATGCGGTGGTACAGATTGATTTATTCTGGCTTGCTATTGCGGCGGTATTGTTTTCCGTGATCGGTTTGTTCTACTACCTGCGTGTGGTCAAGGTAATGTACTTCGACAAACCAGCCGAGGGACAGGAAATCACGATTAAACAGGCGCTGGATGTTAAGATTTTACTCAGTGCAAATAGTTTAAGTCTGATCGTACTGGGTTTATTCCCTTCATTTTTAATGGCCTGGTGTGCCGCAGCATTTAGCTGAGTTTCCCGCTGTTACCGAATAATAAAAAACCTGAATTTCGTTTCAGGTTTTTTTATGCCGCTAAATTGCTACAACTAATCAAAATCGAAGATGTTTTTTGCTATGCTTCGAAAAATTTTCAGGCTAACGATGTGTTGAGGCATTAATGAAAGAGCTACTTACTCAAACTTATTATGGAAATTCGTTACAGAGCTGGCTGATTGCACTGGTTATTATTGTGCTTTCAATCATGCTCGGTAAGGTGTTGTACTGGGCCTTTTCCAGGATTGTCCGTGTGTTTACCGCGCGTTCAAAAACGCAGATGGATGACCTGATCGTTGATATGGTTGAAGAACCGGCGGTTTTTATCGTCATTGTCATGGGTATCTGGATGGCATTGCGCACGCTCACCCTGCCGGAGTGGATGGATAGACTGATTGGTAATGCCTATCAGGTCATTATCGCATTACTGGTGGGGTGGTTATTAAGCCGCCTGTTTGATGCGTTTTATCGACAGTACCTGAAGCCGCTGGCGGATAAATCGGAAAATGATCTGGATGATCAGTTAATGCCTATTGTGAGCAAGGGTGTAAAAATGATTATCTGGGCCATGGCGATCATTATCGGCCTGAATAACGCGGGTTACGATGTCGCTGCACTGATTGCAGGTCTGGGCATTGGCGGCCTGGCACTCGCCATGGCTGCAAAGGACACGGTCTCGAATGTATTTGGTGGGGTTACCATTTTTACTGACCAGCCATTTAAGATCGGTGATCGAATCAAGGTGGCTGGCTACGATGGTACCGTGATTGAGATTGGGGTGCGCAGTACACGCCTTAAAACACTGGAAGGTCGAATAGTGACCATGCCAAATGCCAAATTTGCCGATGCACCGGTTGAGAATATCAGCTGGGAACCCTCGCGAAAGGTAGTCGTTACCCTGGGGCTGACCTATGACACCCAGCCAGATCAAATGCAAAATGCGATGGATACACTGACGGATATTAATGCTAAAAACTCATCCACCGAGGATGACGCTGTTGTCTTTTTCAGTGCATTTGGTGATTTTTCGATGAATATCACCTTTATCTATTACATCAGGAAGGATGAAAGTATTGCCGGTACCCAGTCTGCAATGAACCTGGAAATCTTGCGCAGATTTAATGAACAGGGGCTGGAGTTCGCATTCCCGACACAGACCCTGTACAACATTAATCAGTAATCTGGTTACTCAGGCTAAACCGTAAGTTGAGATGTTTATCGGTATTTTGCAGGTGTTTGCATTTACTGAAAGATAGTCAGGAAAAGCACTTGTATTATGCAGACAACATAGCTAAAATCTCGCTCCTCTGATGCGGGGTGGAGCAGCTTGGTAGCTCGTCGGGCTCATAACCCGAAGGTCGTTGGTTCAAATCCAGCCCCCGCTACCAAATATTTTTAAGGTTTGTAAGGCGAGGTTTCGATAGAGACTTCGGGTTATGAGCCCGACGGTAGTCAAGCTCGGAATTTTATATCCGGGCGAAGGTCGCTGGTTTTTTCCAGCCCCTTCTGCGAAATATTATATGGCCTGATTTTTTGCACAAATTGATGCAAAAATACAGATGCTTGTTTTTTATGGAAGGCCCTATATGGGCCTTTTTTATTGCTACGAATTTAGTGTGTGAAACAGGGGTTACACTTGCAGGATTTAACAGACTTATTTTTACCTGTTGTTGAATCGATGGGATTTGAACTGGTCGGGGTTGAGTTCCATGGCAGTGAACATCATGGCGTTTTACGCATTTATATTGATAGTGAAAATGGCATTGTAGTAGATGACTGCGCGCTGGTAAGCCGGCAGATCTCTGCTTTGCTGGATGTGGAAGATCCGATTGCCCAGGCTTACGACCTGGAGGTGTCTTCACCAGGTATCAACCGGCCATTATTTAAACTGGATGATTACCAGCGATTTTCCGGGTTACCGGCAAAAGTAAAGCTTGGCGTCGCATTAAACGGACGTAAAAATTTTAGTGGTACTTTACAGGGTATCGATAATGATCAGGTGTTGATCGAAGTTGATAATGAAACCTTTGAACTGCCATTTCATGATATTGCCAAAGCCAATTTGATTGGACAGGTTTAACCAATAGAGACTTACGATGGAAAATAAAGAAATCCTGTTAGTTGCTGATACTGTATCGAACGAAAAAGGGGTCGATCGCGAAATTATATTTCAGGCAATCGAAGCTGCCCTCGCATCAGCTACGCGTAAAAAACATCAGAAAGAAATTGGTGTGCGTGTAGATATCAATCGCAAGACAGGACATTACGATACCTACCGTTACTGGGAAGTTGTAGAATCGGGTGAAAACGGTCTGGAAGAGCCACTCAAGCAGATTACGCTGGAAGCCGCACAGGTTGATGACCCGGATATTCAGGTGGGTGATGTCATAGAAGAACAGATCGAATCTGTGGAGTTTGGCCGAATTGCAGCACAGACTGCCAAGCAGGTTATCGTACAGAAGGTACGCGAAGCCGAGCGTCAGAAAGTGGTTGATGCCTATATGGATCGAATTGGCACACTGGTCATGGGGCAGGTGAAACGTGTTGAACGCGGTAATGTTTATGTGGACCTGGGTGAAAATGCCGAGGGCTTTATTCCACGTGAAGAACTGATTCCCCGTGAGTCAGTTAGACCCGGTGATCGTATTCGTGGCCTGTTATATAAGGTTGCGACTGAACTACGTGGTCCTCAGCTTTTCATCAGTCGTACAGCACCTGAATTTTTGATTGAGTTATTCAAGCTAGAGGTTCCTGAAGTTGGTCAGGATTTAATAGAAATTCTCTCTGCTGCACGTGATCCCGGTCTACGCGCCAAAATTGCAGTAAAAAGTAATGATAACCGCATGGATCCGGTAGGTGCCTGCGTCGGTATGCGCGGTTCTCGTGTACAATCAGTCTCTAATGAACTGGCAGGGGAGCGAGTTGATATCATTCTGTGGGATGAAAATCCGGCGCAGTTTGTGGTCAATGCGATGTCACCTGCAGAAGTGACTTCAATCGTCATCGACGAAGAGGCGGGTGTGATGGATATTGCCGTACCTACAGATAAACTGTCTCAGGCTATTGGTCGGGGTGGGCAAAATATCAAACTGGCCAGTCAGTTAACCGGCTGGACGTTGAATATCATGGACGAAGCTGAAGCTGCTGAAAAATCAGAAACCGAAACTCGTAAGCTGGCTCAGGTATTTATGGATCAGCTGGATGTGGATGAAGAAGTGGCGGTAATCCTGGTGCAGGAAGGCCTGTCTTCAGTTGATGAAGTAGCCTATGTGCCGGTTTCAGAACTGCTCGAAATTGAAGAATTTGATGAAGAAATTGTCGAAGAATTACGTCGACGCGCTCGTGATGCGCTACTCACCATGGCGATTGCCAGTGAAGAGAGCGATGAACCAGGTGTACCACAGGAAGATTTACTGAGCATGGAATATATGACGCCCGAACTGGCCGCTTTATTAGCCAGCAACGGCATCTGTACTATGGAAGATCTGGCAGAGCAGTCAGTAGACGAACTTGAAGAACTGGAAGGGATCGACAAAGAGTTTGCTGCCCAATTAATCATGAAAGCGCGTGAACCCTGGTTTGCTGAGGAAGCTGAGTAACGTCAGGCTCGACAAATGGTAGGCAAGCAAAGTAAGTAAACTAAAGAATCAGGATCAGATAAAGATGTCAAATGTCACAGCAAAACAACTTTCAGAGGTCGTAGGGGTTTCTGTTGACCGCTTACTGGAACAGTTACGCGATGCAGGTGTAAAGGTATCAGGAGCCGATGATCCAATTTCTGATGAAGATAAGCTGACCCTGCTGGAGTCTTTACGCGCCCATCACGGAAAAGATAAATCCGACGGCCCAAAAAAGATTACGCTTCAGCGCAAAAGTAAATCTGAGATTCGTGTTACCGGGAGTACCGGCAGAAACACGACTTCGCGCTCAATTAATGTTGAAGTGCGTAAGAAACGCACCTATATCCGACGCGCTGATATCGAGAGCGAGGAAGCGCGTAAGGAAGTCGACGCTGAAACCGAGAAGCAAAAACAGGAAGCCCTGATCGCCAAGCAGAAAGCGGATGAAGAGGCGCGCAAGGCTGAACAGGAAAGACTGGAGCGTGAAGCAGAAGAAGCACGCATCAAGGCGGAAGCGGAACAGCGTGTGAAAGAAGAGCTTGCAGCGCGCGAAGCCATCGAAAGAGATCGCCTTGAACGCGAAGCTATGGCTATTGCACAGCAGGTTGTCGCAACCGAAGCAGCTGCTGCGGCCGCTGAATCAGAGCCTGCACCGGTGGTTAAGAAAGACGGCGCCGATGATAAATCTCGTGGTGCCAAGGGTAAGCGTAGTAAATCGGTAGATGATAACAAGACCCGCTACGGACGTAAGGAACTGCATGTCAAAAGCGGTACCGATCATGGTTCGCGTAAAGGCAAGGGCAAGAAGAATGTGCGCCAGGCATCCTCCCTGCCGGAGAATGTGCATGGATTTGAAAAGCCCACCGCTCCAGTGGTGCGTACGGTAGAGATTCCCGATGCAATATCTGTTGCCGAGCTGGCACAGAAAATGGCTATTAAGGCGGGTGACGTCATCAAGACCTTAATGCAAATGGGTACCATGGCAACCATCAATCAGGTACTGGATCAGGATACCGCTATTCTGCTGGTTGAAGAAATGGGCCACAATGCGGTCACTGCCAAAGGCGATAACTTTGAAGAAGAGTTACTTCAGAAAAACGCCGAAGGCAGCGAAGAACATATGGTTTCGCGCCCACCAGTAGTCACTATTATGGGTCACGTTGATCATGGTAAAACTTCACTACTGGATTACATTCGTAAGACTCGCGTGGCTTCAGGTGAAGCCGGTGGTATTACCCAGCATATTGGTGCGTATCATGTTGAAACCGATCACGGCGTGATCACCTTCCTGGATACTCCTGGACACGCAGCGTTTTCTGCCATGCGTGCACGTGGTGCGCAGGCGACTGACGTGGTTATACTGGTCGTTGCCGCCGACGATGGCGTTATGCCGCAGACCAAAGAAGCGATCCAGCATGCGAAAGCTGCAGGTGTTCCTCTGATTGTGGCGGTAAATAAAATCGATAAGGAAAATGCTGATCCAGATCGTGTACGTAACGAACTGTCTGCCGTAGAGGTTATCCCTGAAGAGTGGGGCGGTGAGCATATGTTCGTCAACGTCTCGGCACATACTGGCGAGGGTATCGATGATTTGCTGGAAGCTGTATTGCTGCAGTCAGAAGTGCTTGAGTTACAGGCATCTGATGTTGGCCTGGCCAAAGGTATTATTGTTGAAGCATCGTTGGACAAAGGTCGTGGCCCGGTAGCAACGGTACTGGTGCAGTCCGGCAAGCTGGAAAAAGGACAGATACTGCTCGCAGGTACCGAGTTTGGACGTGTGCGTGCGATGTACGACGAAGGCGCCAACATGATCAAGAGCGCGGGGCCTTCTATGCCTGTTGTGGTGCTGGGATTATCCGGAACACCGAACGCCGGCGACGAAGTGTTTGTGGTAGAGAATGAACGTAAAGCACGTGAAATTGCCCAGGCACGCGAAACCCGTATCCGTGAATCTCGTCTGGCTGAACAGCAGAAGGCCAAGATTCAGGGAATGTTCGATGCGATGACAGAAGGCGATGTAGCCGAACTCAACCTGCTGGTGAAATGTGATGTACAGGGGTCTTCTGAAGCACTGAACGACTCATTGCTGAAACTTTCAACTGATGAGGTTAAGGTGGTTCTGGTCGGTACCGGTGTTGGTGGTATCAACGAATCGGATATCAATCTGGCAGCAGCCTCGGGCGCGCTGGTGATTGGTTTTAATGTCCGTGCAGATGCTTCAGCGAAACGTATTGCTGGTGATTACGGTATCGATATTCGCTACTACAGTGTTATCTACGAAGTCATTGATGATGTTAAGGCGGCAATGAGTGGTCTGCTGTCACCAGAAACACAGGAAACCATTATTGGCCTGGCAGAAGTTAAGGATGTATTTAAATCACCTAAATTTGGCGCGGTTGCTGGCTCTATCGTTATTGAAGGTAGCGTCAAACGCGGTAAGCCTATTCGTGTTCTACGTGATAACGTGGTGATTTACGAAGGTGAGCTGGAATCCTTAAGACGCTTTAAGGACGATGTCGACGAAGTACGTAATGGTACTGAATGTGGTATTGCGGTGAAGAACTACAATGACGTGAGGCCGGGTGACCAGATCGAAGTCTTTGATCGGGTTGAAGTGGCTCGTAGCATTGAGTAATCCAGTAAATCGATAATGCCGAAAGACTTTTCACGTAGCGACAGGCTCGCGTCACAGATTCATCGTGAGCTTTCAGCGCTGATCAATAAATCTTTGAAAGATCCACGTATAGCGCATCCGAGTATTCTGGATGTTACTGTGACCAGAGATCTGTCACTGGCTAAGGTCTACTTCAGCGTGCTGGATCCGCAGGATGCTGAGTCCACCCAGCAGGCGCTCACACATGCAGCAGGTTTCCTGCAGCGTGAGATTGGGCGTGTGATCAAAGCCAGGGTTACACCGAGACTTAGTTTTATCTTTGACGATACCGATATACGAGGTCGCAGCATGGATGAGTTGATCGATTCTGTTATTGCCAAAGACAAGGCTAAATCCTCGCAGGAATAATTGATGGGTCGTGGCGCGAGAAAACCCCGTGGCTTTCGGGATGTTGATGGTATTTTGCTACTGAATAAACCGTTAGGGCTAAGCTCCAACAAGGCATTGCAGGCAGCTCGTAATCTGTTTAAAGCGAATAAAGCCGGGCATACCGGCAGCCTGGATCCGTTGGCTACCGGTTTGTTGCCGGTTTGCTTTGGCGAAGCGACCAAGTTTTCAGGCTATCTGCTGGATGCTTCCAAGACCTACCGGGCGCTGTGTCATCTGGGGCAAAGCAGCTCCACGGGTGATGCAGAAGGCGAGATTACAGAAGCGGTAGCTGTGAATGTTAGTGAAGCACAGTTAAAGCAGGTTATTCAGCAGTTTACCGGCAAAATACAGCAGATCCCACCCATGCATTCGGCAGTAAAACATCAGGGAGAGCGACTGTATAAGCTGGCTCGCCAGGGTGTAGAAGTCGAGCGTAAAAGTCGGGAAGTTGAAATCTATCGGCTGGATGTTTTAAGTTTTTCCGGTAATCAACTGGAACTGGATATACACTGCTCCAAGGGCACTTATATCCGTACACTGGCGGAAGATATTGGCGCGCAGTTAGGCTGTGGTGCCTATCTGGCCGCACTGGAACGTACCGGGGTGCAACCCTTCTGGGAACAGCAAAGCTATACCCTGGATGAATTACGAGAAATAGCAGATGACGAGTCTCGGCAACTGGATGATTGCCTGTTGCCTATGGAATCAGCAATCGCCGACTGGCCTGCTGTGGAGTTGAGCGATGACCTCAGCTTTTACCTGAGACAGGGGCAGCCGGTACAGGTCCCTAAGGCGCCGACATCCGGCTTTGTTCGCTTACTGGATGAGGCAAAAGGCTTTATTGGGGCTGGTATCATCCTGGCGGATGGGCGAGTTGCCCCCAAACGTATGCTGCGTACATAATGATTTAATTAAACGCCCGTCAAATAAGGACTTATAGTGCTTGTTACGGGAGCTCCACATAGGTAGAATACCCACCTTTTTCGGGTCCATTAGAGGTTTTTGACAATGTCAATGTCAGCTGAACAGAAAAGTTCAATTATCGCCGAGCACGCGCAAGGCGAAGGTGACACAGGTTCACCAGAAGTACAGGTAGCTTTATTATCACACCAGATCAGTCATTTAACTGAGCATTTTAAATATCATATCCATGATCATCACTCGCGTCGTGGTCTACTACGCATGGTTAACCAGCGTCGTAAATTACTGGATTATCTGAAATCCAAGAATCAGGATCGTTATAAAAACCTGATTACCAAATTAGGCCTACGCCGCTAATCGCACCAAACATTGAGGGATGATTGTGAATCCAATTAAAAAAACATTTAAGTACGGCGAGCACACGGTCACGTTAGAGACCGGTGAAATCGCACGACAGGCGAGTGGTGCAGTATTCGTTAATATGGACGATACCGTAGTTTTCGTTACCGTAGTCGGTATGAAAGACGAGGTTCCGGGTCGTGACTTTTTCCCACTGACCGTGGACTACATGGAAAAAACCTACGCTGCGGGCAAAATCCCTGGCGGTTTTTTCAAGCGTGAAGGTCGCCCCAGTGAGAAAGAAACCTTAACCTGTCGTTTGATCGACAGACCACTTCGCCCGCTGTTTCCTAAAGGATTCCAGAATGAAGTTCAGATCGTTGCTACCGTGGTTTCCATGAATAGCGATATCGATCCTGATATCCCTGCGCTGATTGGTGCATCTGCTGCCGTAGCGATCTCTGGTATGCCATTCAATGGCCCGATCGGCGCCGCCAGGGTCGGTTACAAAGATGGTCAGTATATTCTTAACCCAACCAACTCCCAGTTGAAGGATTCCGATCTGGACCTGGTTGTTGCAGGTACTGATAAAGCGGTACTGATGGTTGAGTCCGAAGCCAATATGCTGTCAGAAGAAGTCATGCTGGGATCCGTTGTCTATGGTCATGAGCAACTACAGACTGTGATCACGGCTATCAATGAGTTCGCAGCCGAAGTGAACAACCCCGCATGGGAATGGCAGGCGCCACAGACCGATGAAACTCTGGCCGAAAAAGTAGCAGCACAGTGTTCTGATGCCGTTGCCAGTGCCTATACTATCGCTAATAAGCTAGAGCGTCAGAATCGTCTGTCCGAGATCCGTAACGAAACCGTTGCTGCTCTGGTAACCGATGCAGAAGGTTCACCCTCAGAAGGTGATGTGCGTAACGCGATTTCCAAAATTGAAAAGAAACTGGTTCGTGGTCGCATCATCGCTGGTGAAAAACGTATCGATGGTCGTGATACCCGTACAGTTCGTCCCATTACCGTACGTACTGGCGTATTACCACGTACTCATGGCTCTGTCGTATTTACCCGTGGAGAAACTCAGGCACTGGTTGTTACTACCCTGGGTACTGGTCGTGACGCACAGATTATTGATGCTATCGAAGGCGAACGTAAAGAGCCTTTCATGCTGCATTACAACTTCCCACCTTCCTGTGTTGGCGAAGTGGGTCGTGTAGGCTCTCCCAAGCGTCGTGAAATTGGTCATGGTCGTTTAGCCAAGCGTGGTGTGGCTGCTGTAATGCCTAACCAGGACGAATTCCCTTATGTTATTCGTGTTGTCTCAGAAATCACTGAATCTAACGGTTCATCTTCTATGGCTTCTGTTTGCGGAAGCAGTCTGGCGCTGATGGATGCCGGTGTGCCTATCAAGGCACCTGTAGCAGGTATCGCCATGGGCCTGATCAAGGAAGGTGATGACTTTGCCGTATTGACCGATATCCTGGGTGATGAAGATCATCTGGGTGACATGGATTTCAAGGTTGCAGGTACAACTGAAGGTGTAACAGCCCTGCAAATGGATATCAAGATTGATGGTATTACTACCGAGATCATGTCGCAGGCGCTGGATCAGGCTAAAGAAGGTCGTTTATTTATCCTGGGTGAAATGGCCAAGGTTATCGACAAGCCACGCGAAGTGATGTCTGAATTTGCGCCACGTCTGGTAACTTTTAAAATCAACCCCGAAAAAATTCGTGACGTTATCGGTAAAGGTGGTGCAACTATCCGTAGCATTACTGAAGAAACTGGCGCGACTATTGAAGTTGATGATGATGGTACGGTTAAGATCTCATCTGTCGATAAGTCTGCCAGCGATGAAGCCCGTCGTCGTGTGGAACTGGTCACAGCTGAAGTCGAAGTTGGCGCTACTTACGAAGGTAAGGTTGCCAAGATCATGGACTTTGGTGCGTTTGTTAATATTTTGCCTGGCAAAGATGGTCTGGTTCATATCTCTCAGATCTCTGACGAGCGTGTAGAAAACGTAAGTGACAAGTTATCTGAAGGCGACAAGGTCAAGGTTAAGGTTCTTGAGGTTGATCGCCAGGGCCGTATTCGTTTAAGTATGAAAGCCGTTTCAGAAGAAACAGCAGATGTAGCTGAGTAATTATTCAGTCAATTCGCTGTTAAGGTATAAAAAAGGGAGCCACTGGCTCCCTTTTTTGTGCGCGAATGGAAATATAAACTTATGCAAATTTACCCGACCATCACTAAGTTTCAGCTATTTCAATATTTAAAACGATCTAACCACAGAGGACACAGAGTTCACGGAGATAGGCATGTCTATCTTCTGATTTCACAAGCTTAAAAAATATTAAAACAGATTGTTTGATTTAATCAGCTTAATAATCTGGTTGATTTTTCTTCTCTGTGGCCTCTGTGGTGAGTATGCTTTTAACTACGTTAAATGATTTGGCTAAGTTTCCGATTTAAATATGTAAATTTACAGGTGACGACGTACCTGAACGATTTCAGGCTCTTCGCGGTTGTGTACCACACGAAAATCCAGACGTTCCATCAGGTTAACCATCTTGAAGTTATTGGTTAACACTTCGCCTTCCATGACCTCAATACCCCTGTCCCTGGCGACCGTCATTAAACGTTTCATCAGATAACGACCAATCCCTTTGCGTTGGTAATCATCACCTACGGCAAGCGCAAATTCACAGGAATGGCGATCAGGATTAATGGAATAACGTACCACACCGATAATACAGGCATTCTCGGTGCCTTCTGCAATTACGGCAATTAATGCCATCTCACGGTCATAATCGATTTGAGTTAAACGTGCCAGCATCAATGGGGTGAGTTGTTCCACGCTGTGCATAAAACGGAAGTACTTACTTTCTGCAGACATATGCTTCACGAATACCTGTTCGATAGATGCATCTTCAGGACGGATAGGGCGAATCACAACATTGGTACCATCCGGCAGTTGCCAGGTGCTTTCCAGTTCGGTCGGATAGGGGTGTATGGCCATGTGGTCGTAGCGTTTAGTACTGGTGGTAGAAGGTCTAACGACAATTCTTGCATCGACTGCCACGACACCGTCTTCATCAATCAGTAATGGGTTGATATCAAGTTCCTCGATTTCAGGTAGTTCGCAGGTGATTTCAGATATTCTCTGTAGTACCTGAGTCAGTTTAGGTAAATCTGCTTCTGGTAAATTACGGAATTTACGCAGGTAAGCAGAAGCGCGAGTACCTTTGATGAGTTGTTGACTTAAATATTCATTTAATGGAGGCAGGGCGACAGAGTTATCGGCGAAAATTTCAACTGCAGTACCACCGGTTCCAAAACTGATGACGGGGCCGAATACGGGATCCTGCGCGATACCGATCATAATCTCACGTGCATGAGGTAGATCGAGCATAGGCTCGATAGTGACACCATTTAATATTGCGTCCGGATTTTCTTTACTAATGGAGTCGATCATTTCACGGAATGCTGTGCGTACCGTTTTAGGTTCGCGGATATTCAGGCGCACACCACCAACATCAGATTTATGGGTCAGGCTGGGAGAGTTAATTTTCATTGCCACCGGCAATCCCACGTTCTCCGCAGCAACCAGTGCATCAGCTGCGCTATTAACGTTGATGCTGGGCGATGTCGGAATCTGGAATGCTCTAAGCACAGCCTTGGATTCCGTGTTGCTTAATACGGTACGACGTTCGTTTAGTGCATTTTCTATGATCAGACGTGCACCTTCTACATCCGGCTCTTTAGTGCGTGATAAAGGGTAGGGTGCCTGCAGCAGGGCTTTTTGATTACGTCGATAACAGGCTAGATAACCAAAAGCGTCAACTCCAGATTCCGGGCTGCGGAACTGAGGAATACCAGCCTTGGCAAACAGCTTTCTACCTTCGGCTACCAGGCTTTCACCCATCCAGCAGGCCAGTACCGGCTTTTTGGATTTTTTAGCCGCGTTGATAACACCCTTGGCACAGGCAGTAGGGTCGGTCATGCCCTGCGGTGTCAGTAATATTAAAATACCATCGACATTTTTGTCAGCAAGCACTATGCGGGTTGCTGCTTCATAACGTGCTGCGTCGGCATCTCCCAGAATGTCTACTGGATTACTGTGTGACCAGTGTTCCGGTAAAACCTTACTTAACTGGGCTTTGCTTTCATCGCTGAGTTCCGCTAACGGCAATGGAAGATCTGCAGCATGATCGGCAGCCATAACGCCGGGGCCGCCCCCATTAGTGACAATACCGAGTCTGGGGCCTTCTACTCTAACACCAGAAGCCAGTGTTTGAGTTGCGGCGAATAATTGTGACACAGTGGTAACACGTACCGCACCAGCACGTTGTATTGCAGCATCGAACACATCGTCATTACCGATCATCGCTGCGGTGTGTGAAACAGCGGCGCGCGATCCATACTCATTACGCCCGGATTTTACGACGATGACAGGCTTTAAACGCGCTGCGACGCGCAGACCACTGATAAATGAACGTGCATCAGAAATACCTTCAACATAGAGCAGTATGCTATGCGTTTCAGGGTCACCAGCCAGGTAATCAAGTACATCACCAAAACCAACATCTGCGGTTGCCCCTAAGGAGGCGACAGCCGAAAAGCCAAAACCTTCGCTATCGGCCCAATCCAGCAGAGCGGTACAGAAAGCACCTGATTGAGCCACCAGTGCCACATGCCCCTTGCGTGCGGTACTCTTTGCGAAGGTTGCATTCAGGCCAACTTTGGGGCGGATTATGCCAAGGCAGTTTGGCCCCAATAGGGGAATATTGTAAGTACGTGCAATATCCACAATCTCATTTTGTAGAGACTTGCCTTTTTTACCAATCTCTGCAAAGCCAGCAGAAAGCACAATGACTGCGCGAACCTGATGCTGACTACACTCATGCATGACAGCTGGAATACGTTTCGCGGGAATACAGATGACCACAAGATCAATAGCATGGTCTATATCGCTGAGTGATGGATAGCACTCCAGATTGCGAATTTTCTCGTGTTTAGGGTTTACCGGGTATATCTTTCCCTTAAAGCCACCATCAATAACATTAAGTAAAACCTGGTTGCCAACTGAGTTTTCTCTTTCCGTTGCACCTACTACGGCAATAGACTCTGGTTCAAATATCGATTTTAGGTAATGGTCTTTCATGAGTTTTGGCTTTAGAATCCCAGATGAAGAATTTGAAAATAAATATTTAAGAAGTTGTTTGCTGCATCGCAACAAATATACAACAAAATCAGAAAAACACAGAACTATTTTATGTCTATTGGAATTATCACCGAGCCTGCCTGTAAGTTGCACGCTATGGGGGCGCATCATCCTGAGCAGCCTGCAAGGTTAGATGCCATCAATAACCGTTTAATTGCTTCAGGCCTGAGTATGGTATTGCATTACTTCGATGCCAGAGAGGTGACGCGTGAGCAGTTACTGGCTGTGCATGATCCAATATACATTGATCATGTCTTTGAAGCGTCTCCCACAGAAGGGCTGGCGTGGCTGGATGGAGACACGGCGATGAACCCGCATACCCTGAAGGCTGCGTTATTCTCCGCAGGCGCAGCGGTTCAGGCAGTGGACCTGGTGATGGAGGATAAGGTTAAACAGTGTTTCTGTCTGGTGCGTCCGCCTGGGCATCATGCTGAGCCGGGCCATGCGATGGGGTTCTGTATCTTTGGTAATGTTGCTATTGCTGCTTACCATGCAATCAATCATTGGGGGCTTGAACGTGTAGCCATCATAGACTTTGATGTACACCATGGGAATGGTACTGAAACCATGGTGTCTGGCGATGACCGGATTTTATTCTGTTCCAGTTTTCAGCATCCCTATTATCCGGGCTCTGGCGCGAATACGGATGTTCCTAATATTATTAACCTGCCATTACCAAGTCTTACTGATGGTGCCGCGTTCAAGGATGCGGTGAGTGAAAAATGGATTCCCCGACTGGAAGCGTTTGCACCTCAGCTGATTATTATTTCCGCAGGTTTTGACGGGCATCGTGAAGACGATATGGCGCATTTTAATTTACTGGAAGCTGACTATGCCTGGATTACGCGCCAGCTGGCGCAGCTGGCAACAATCAGTGCGAATGGTCGTGTGGTTTCCTGCCTGGAAGGTGGTTATGAATTACATTCACTGGCGCGTAGTGTAGAGGCACATCTGCGTGCTTTCATGGATTAACAAATGAAACGGCTTTGTCTCCAACTGAAGAAGGCATGTTACCCTGGTTCACTAACCTACTAACCCTGAGGGGTGTTTAAGATCAGACCGTTTAATAAAACCTCATGGATTTTCTACATTACCCTGATTGCGGGCATTTCTTTAATATCCAGCCTGGCGTTTTATGTCTGGCTGTTGCACAGCTGGAATATTGAGCAACAGACTGCCACACGTTTTTTCCAGCAATCTTTCAGCTCCTCTATAGATCAGTACGAATATTTACCTGCCCTGATTGCCGGTAATAGTCAGGTACAGTTAGCACTGCTCGACAGTAAAAAAAACTATCCGGAACTTAATCAACGCCTGAAATTTATTGCCCAGCGAGCAGGTGCTGATACGGTCTATGTGATGGATAGAACCGGTCTGGTAATCGCTACCAGTAACTTCGATTTACCGAATAGTTTTTTGCATCAGAATTACTCCTTCAGGCCTTATTTCGCCAAGGCAATATCCAGCCTGTCGCGTCAGTTTTATTACGCTATCGGTTTTACTACCGGCATTCCCGGATTTTTTATCTCTGAACCTGTGGTCAATGATGGTGGCGTTGTGCTGGGTGTGGTGGTGGTTAAACTGGATCTGGCTCGATGGGAAAAAAACTGGAAAGACGCAGGGCAGAATGTGCTGGTTACGGATGAAAACAGGGTAGTGATCTTGAGCGGGCAGGATGAATGGCGCTATCGAAGCATAGGCGATTTATCCAGTGAAACCCTTAAAGGGATTCAGCAGCAACGACAGTTTAGAGGTATAAAGCCTGCAAATCTATACCAGAGTACTTATGAGTTCGCACGTTTTGAAGGATTCTCTCTTTCATTTTGGGTGATCCAGAATAATGCTTACCTGGTCAATGACTTTCCCATAAAGGGTACCGAGTGGACCCTGTATTACCTGGAAAAAAACCAGCGCTTTATCCAGCAGGCAGTAGTGTTTTTTCTGATTCTGATGGGTGGACTCAGTTTAAGCTTTTTATATTATCGAGAAAGACAGTCCCGGCTACGTTCAAGACAGCATGCACAGGAAATCGAACAGAACTACCGCCAGGAGCTGGAAACCATTATTGAGAAGATTCACATAGGGGTTATTTCGTTGACCCGGGATGGTCAAATTCTGACGCTGAATGACGCTGCAAGAAAACTGTTAGGCGTTAACAGCGATTCTTTACAGGCGAATCCGGTTAAGATTCAGCAGGTACTGGATGTTTCAGAAATTTCCGCTTTTGATGACAAGTTGCAGATGGGGGGAGATATTATCAAACCCTTTTATGAAACTCAGCTGATTATAAACGGTGAATTTGCCACACCGGTGATGTTCGCAATCAGTCAGGTCAGTATTGGTAGTAATCAACGACTGTTAATGACACTGGTAAACATCGAGAAAAGAAAGCGAGCAGAACAGGAAGTTATCAAGATCAATGAATCTCTGGAAGAGCTGGTTGATAGCCGCACACGTGCTTTGCGCGAAACCCAGTCAGAGCTGGTACAGCAGGGAAAAATTGCGGCACTCGGTCAAATGGCGGCAACCATCGTGCACGAGTTGAGCCAGCCTCTATCAGCAATGAATAGCTCAATTGCCGCGGTTCAGCTTAAAGCAGAAAAACAGGACTGGACGGGCGCATTAAATTCTATCGGCAGACTGGCCCCTTTAAGTCTGAAAATGCAGAATGTTATTCGCTTGCTAAAGTCTTTTAGTTATCGTGATGAACAGGCTGTACAAAGCCAGCCCCTGGCCGCATTAATCCAGCAATCTCTGGCACTTTATAAAGATACCCTGCGTGAAAGGCAGGTGACTATCAATCTGCAGCAAATGCCTGAATCGATTAACGTCAGAGTCAATCCGCTCAAGTTAGATCTGGTGATTGTTAATATCATCCAGAATGCAATCGACGCAATGGAAAACTGCGAACAGCCTCAGATCTCAGTGGGGTTGAGTGCAGATCAGGAACAGGCCAGGATTACGATAGAAGATATCGGTGGTGGTATCGATTCTCGTGTCATGGGCCAGCTTTTTAATCCCTATTTTACCACCAAGGAAATTGGCAAGGGGCTGGGTCTTGGGCTGTCTATCTGCCACGAAATCATTCAGGAATACGGTGGGTCGATAGACGCCATCAATACTGAGCAGGGCGCACAGTTTAATATCCGATTACCATTAGATAGAGACAGTGATTCTTAGTCGGTAACCGGTAAGTTGCCAGCAAAAATTTCCCGTCAAATAGCTCATCAGGTATCCAGAGCTATCCATACCAGAGTTTGTAGCGTTATGTCGGGTTTGTATATTAGTCGTGTAAGCTAACCGACAATCTTCCTGCAAAATCTCACAAAACCATCCACACGTTTACGCTATCTAACTGTTTATTAAATAAAAATTCATAGAGGCAACTATTTTGCTCCATGATAAAGGCGTTATGCAGAATGATTGCATAACGATTTATTTAGACTGAGAAATTGACAGATGAGTAACAAACCTACAATTTTTAATAGCAATCCTGGCCTGGCCAGTTTTTACACTAATGATGTTAATTCCAGATCCATCGCATTGCTGGAGGCAATTGGCCGGCTGGGTTCAATTTCCGCTGCCGCGAAACAATTGAAAATGAGTTATCGCTCTGCCTGGGATGCAGTGAATGAAATGAATAACCTGTGGGACTCACCGCTGGTAGTTAAATCACCAGGCGGGACTCAGGGTGGTGGAACACTGGTCACGCCACAGGGCTACGATTTGATTGCAGGTTTAAAACTGATTCATCAGGAGTATCAGCGTATTTCAGAAGGACTGAATTGCAGTCTGGAAGATTTTAATCAGTTCCAACTTAAAATCAGGAGACTTAGCATGCGTACAAGTGCTAGAAACCAGTTTCAGGGCAAGGTTGAACACATCACCTTAGGACCCGTGAATGCCGAAATTAAACTGGCTATAAGCGACAGGGATAGCCTGATCGCGATGGTCACTCGAGAGAGCGTGGACCATTTAGGTCTGGCAGTGGGCGCGGATGCCTACGCATTGATTAAGGCTTCCTTCATCATTCTTGCGGTGGCTGATGAAAACTATAAAACCAGTGCACGTAACCAGCTATACGGCACCATTACCGATATGCGTCATGGGCCGGTCAATACTGAGGTCGTCATCGAGCTGGAAGGGGGTAAGAGCCTTACCGCCATCATCACTGAAAACAGTGCAGAAGGACTGGAGCTTGCCGTAGGCAGCCCGGTGTATGCATTGATCAAATCATCACATGTCATTGTTGGCGTGAACTAAATTCTAAATTAAGCGAGTAACTATCATGAAATCATTTTTAACGAGTATTGTTGTATGCTGTGCCGTGCTGGCGGCAAACATCACCACTGCGCAAGCCGATGAGGTGAATATCGCGGTGGCAGCAAATTTTACCGGGGTAACCAAAAAAATGGTGCCATTGTTCGAAAAGGCGACAGGGCATACGGTGAAGGTCAGTTTTGGCTCAACTGGTAAACTATATGCCCAGATAGAGAATGGCGCACCCTTTGATGTGTTTCTGGCAGCCGATAGCAAACGACCATTAAAGGCTGAAAAACAGGGCCTTGCGGTAACGGGGAGCAACTTTGTGTATGCCAGAGGTCAGTTGGCGCTATGGAGTGCAAAAGCGGGCCTGTTTGATTCGGGCGAGGATTTTTTACGCGCTGGAAAATTTGCCCATGTTGCACTGGCTAACCCGAAAACTGCGCCTTATGGATTAGCGGCTATGCAGGTGATGCAGAATCTCGGTCTTGAGTCAGCACTCAAATCCAGACTGGTACAGGGCGATTCTATCGCTCAAACCTTCCAGTTTGCAGCAACTGGTAACGCTGAAATCGGCTTTGTCGCTTACTCGCAAATAAAAGGCTGGAAGGGTAATCCAGGATCAAGCTGGGTGATCCCTGCAAAATACTATGACTCGATTGATCAATCTGCAGTATTGCTGAATAAGGGTAAGGACAATGTCGCGGCCAAAGCATTTTTGACATTTGTAAAATCAGATCCTGCAGCGATTGCGATTATTAAGGAATTTGGTTATCAGGTACCTTAGGTGCTCGAGTAAAATAAATACATCTCAACATTAGGCAGTAATTATGGAATTTGACTGGCAACCGGTATGGCTGACACTTAAGTTAGCCAGCATAACAACCATCAGTCTGCTGATTATTGCGACGCCAGTTGCCTGGTGGCTGGCTCGCACCCAGGGCTGGTATAAGCAACCTATGGCGGCCATAGTGGCGTTACCGCTGGTATTGCCACCTACGGTGATCGGGTTTTACCTGCTGTTGATACTGGGGCCAAACGGGGCGCTGGGGCAGTTTACCCAGTCGATTGGGTTGGGCACCTTACCCTTTACCTTCAAGGGGCTGGTGGTAGCGTCGGTACTGTATTCGCTGCCTTTCGCGGTGCAGCCTTTGCAGAATATTTTTGAAACTCTAGGTGCTCGCCCACTGGAGGTTGCAGCGACCCTTCGTGCTTCGCCGATAGACCGGTTTTTAACGGTCATCCTGCCGCTGGCAAGACCGGGTTTTATGACCGCTGCTGTGCTGTGTTTTGCACATACTATTGGAGAGTTCGGTGTGGTGCTGATGATTGGCGGCAATATACCTGGCGAAACCAAGGTGCTGTCGGTGGCGATTTATGATTATGTCGAGACCCTGGAATACGATCAGGCGCATATCCTCGCCGCTGGCATGCTGGCTTTTTCATTCCTGGTGCTGCTGGCGCTGTATCTGGTGAATGGGCGTTTACAGCGGAGCCAGTCACTATGACGGGGATAGAAGTTGACCTGCGCGGGACTCTGGGCGAGTTCAATCTGGATGTTAAATTTTCAGCGCCTGCTACCGGTGTGACCGCAATTTTTGGCCATTCAGGTTGTGGGAAAACCTCGGTACTACGCGCGATTGCAGGATTAAATAAAGCACTTAAGGGTAGCGTACGGGTGAAGGGTGAAGTGTGGCAGGACGCGCATCGTTTTGTGCCCAGCCATAAACGCTCACTGGGCTATGTATTCCAGGAAGCCAGTTTGTTTCCGCATTTGTCGGTCAGGCGAAACCTGGAATACGGCTGGCGTCGTATCCACCCTGATGCACGTCTGCTGAAGTTTGATGATGTCGTTGAATTACTCGGCATCGTGCCCCTGTTGCAACGCGATACCGTACGACTGTCCGGCGGAGAGCGCCAGCGTGTAGCAATAGCCAGAGCCTTGCTGACCAGTCCTGATCTGCTGTTGATGGATGAACCCCTGTCGGCACTCGATCACGGCGCTAAACGTACCATATTGCCCTATCTGGAAAACCTGCATGATGAGTTTGGTATTCCAACCTTGTATGTATCGCATGATCCGCATGAAGTCGCGCGTCTTGCGGATCATCTGGTGCTGCTAAAACAGGGACAGGTTATTGCACAGGGCCCGGCCGCCAGTCTACTGACACAGCTGGATCTGCCTATCGCCAGCTACGATGATGCATCCTCTCTACTGGAAGGTGTCATATCCGCTCATGATTACGATTATCATCTTACCTGGGTCTCTATGGATAGCGGCCGGGTCGCGGTATCGCGTGAAGATCTGAGAGTAGGGCAACATGCCCGTGTAGAAATCAGGGCGCGCGATGTGAGTCTGTCATTATCCGCGCATTCAGATACCAGTATTCTGAATGTATTGCCTGCGGTGGTGATAGATGCCAAAGATATCAATCAAACTCAGGTGATTGTGAGACTGAAATTGCTTGATGGTCAAACATTGCTGTCGCGTATTACACGACGCTCAGCCGTAGCTCTGGGGGTACGTGAGGGGCTGCTTTTATATGCGCAGGTTAAGAGTGTTTCGCTGCTAAGTTAGCAGTCAGCGGCGCCAGATTGTACAGAATAAGCGGTTCCCCCGATATTGACCTTGCCATTCGATTGCAGGTAGATCAAAAAGGAGCCACTCTGTCCCTGATCGGTCACGTAGGTTAAAGAAACGCTGTAGCCTGTCTGTTGAATATCCCAGCGTCCGCTAATCCTGCTATTAGATGCGCCGCCCGCCATGCCTGGAACAGACCAGCTGCCTTCGCGATAATAATTATAGCGTTGACCATCGTGGCAGAAATTTATCGTGGTTAAGGTACTGTTTGAGTTAATGACAGAGCCTGAATAGGCTGTGAGTCTGGAACCTTTTAATCCGTTCTTCCATTGCTGATAAAGATTAACAGCAGCCTGTGCCGTGGACAGGCATAAAAGACTCGAAATAATGAATATTGCAGCTCTATTTACTTTCATAGGTCTTCCAGGACACATCGTATTACCAGAGGTGGCTTATACCTGAGAACTGCTGGTTGGATCAGGGCTAAACAAGGTCATATTCTAAGCAATTAGCAGCCGCTTGGGTATTGTTTCAATTCAATTTTACAATTCAAATTATAGAAAAAGTTCATATTTATCATTAGTACAACGGTTGTTTAACAAAACTAGCGTCTGTCTAGCGCATATTTAATCATTTACTGCAAACTGTGAAATATTATGTTTCCTCTACTTACTGTCGAACTTTAATGGTGTGAGTTTATCGAACTGAATCAATCACTATTAAAGGCAACAGTGGGTCTATATGTCAGAACTCTATTTACAGAATTGCGCTCAAAACACCCTTCGTCAAGCTTCCTATATGGAAAACATCAAGTACCTGATGGCAAGGATCTTCTATTTTCTATTCATGCTACTGTCTATTACCTTAGGTGGTCTGGCGATATATGAATTCATCCACTCCTTTAGCAGCGTAGAGTCACTGGCTAACGGTTTAATTAAAACGATCAACATAGCAGTGGTTTCGCTGGCCATATTTGAACTCGGTGTTGGTATTGGAAAGGAGTACTCCGATGAAGAACATGAACAGGGTGATATTTATAGTTCAGTGCGCAGGTCCATTACTCGATTTGTTGCCGTTGTATGTACGGCTCTGGTACTGGAAGGACTGATCATGGTGATAAAATATAGCCAGCTTGAACTGGCTGGTAATCTGTCCTACCCAGTAGCAATTATTGCATCGGCTTCGCTGCTGTTACTGAGTCTTGGCGGTTTTCTCAAACTAACGGCAAGAGCGCCTTAAGTGATAAGTCAATTAAGCAGGGGCATGGTATTATCAGGTACAGGTGATAGAAATTTCATGCTTGCTTCAATAAGACACCTGCATTTGGGGCCGTAGTGATGTGCAGCGTGACGGAGGCTGTTGCAGCCGCCCGACAGGGCATGATTCACCTGTGATGTGTTGCTTCGTAAGAGGCAATTTCAATGAGGTTTCCATCGGGATCTCGGAAGTAAAAGGACATGATTGGACCCGATGCGCCTGTTCTTGCCACCGGACCTTCGATAATTGCCACACCCTGTTTTTGAACGTGCTCCATTGCCTCCGATAATTTGACTTCAGTGACAAAGCACAGATCTTCTGAGCCCGGCTTAGGAGTCTGGGCTTTGGGCTCGAACTCATTGCCATACTGATGAAGATTAATTTTTTGCTGCCCAAACTTCAGCGCAACCCTTCCTGCGCCAAAAACTTCGCTGCTCATTCCCAGAACTGATTCGTAAAAATGAACTGTTGCTTCGATGTCCTGAACCGTGAGTACGATGTGATCTATACTGGCTATCTTCATGAGATCTTTTTAAACCTGACGAGGCTGTAGAAAAAAACCATGGTAGGACATGATTCGATTCAGCTGATTTATATTTTTCATGAGCCCTCGATTCTCCAGAACGATCATCATAATATACCCAAAGCGGTAAGACTTTTTCGGCCCAGCTCTACACGTTTTTTAGCGTCCGAAGAATCTAACAGGTCGATATTCAAAGCAAAACTATAAACTTTCCCCTGCTTCTCCACCCATCCGATATCGGGCCCCGGCGTATTTTTTCAATTGACCAGATTAAAAGAATTTAAAGGGGGTACCTTTCAAGCGATCAGGTTCGTTGATTATTTCTTTTACAGGACAAAGAGTATCTGTTTCCACCATGCCCTGAGATTGCAACCATGAATAATACCGTTAGAAATTTTTTCATTTTATTATCCTTTGAAGGCTTTCGTTATACATTACTTATCAATTTTCTAAGATAACCCTGTCCCTGCGGCCATGACTTCAAGTTTGAATCTGCATTTATATGGCCATAGGAATCAAGACTCACAAATTCGCTACCCCATGACCTGGCGAAAAACTCTGCTCTTTTTATTGAGACATACGGATCATTATTACTCGCCACCACTATGCTGTTAAATGGTAATTCGTTTGTTGGCATAGGAGAGAAATTGCGCACCTCATCGGGTGTATGTTCTGGAGAATCAACATCACTAGGGGAAACCAATAACGCTCCTGTTATTGAGTTAGATTCATATTTTGAAGACCAGTGAGCAACAAGAGAGCAAGCCAGGCTATGGGCAACCAGAACATAATTCTGATTTTTCTGTATGTACGAGTCTAGTGTTTCAACCCATAAATCTAGTTGAGGGTTATCCCAGTTTTCTTGTTCTACTCGCACCGTATTTTCAATTTCATTTTCCCAATAAGTTTGCCAGTGATCTTCACCTGAACCACCATAACCAGGAATTGTGAGTATTTTTGTATCCATATCTATTTATGTATAACATCAAAGCTCAGACGCGCCGCTTTTTGTTCGAGCCCACGTTTTTCGTGGGCAAATTTTTGATGTGCTTGTTATGCGAATTGCCTGCACGCAAATTCAATTCTGCTCACCAGTACCAACAAAGCCTACCATACGGGAAATTAAATCCCCGTCCATTTCTACGAAATATTGTCCGAGCTGAACTTGCTGCGAACCATCTGGACCCATACCAGCAAAAGCGACAGTGACACGAGTGACACTTGCGATGGTATCGCTTTTAACCACTTTCGCTGACCAACCGGGAGCATTTGCACTAAACATGGCTACATAGTTACTTAATGCTTCAATACCATTTAGAGTTTCAGGTGTACGGGGATCGTCGTACTGTATATTTTCTGTCACAGCACTATTTATTTTAGCAAGACGAATCTCAGCGTCCTCTATCTGCCAAGCATCAAAAAAATTTGTAATACAGTCTGACATATTTCTATCCTGTTTATTTTACGGGGGCGCATAACGCTGAGTGCAGCGGAAGTTTGTGGAGTGGCGTTTGTGCTAGCGTAGCGGCCAGCACAAAAGAAGCCACGGAACAAACTGTCCGACTGGCACGACTTGTTAACTAATTTATTTTGGCCGCCCCCGAGGTGGTGGCGCTGGAACTGGGCGTTGGGGTCGATTTGGCGGCTGGCCCCGTACATCCCTCGGTGGAGGTGGAGGTGGTGGCGGTGGTTTGTTGGACATTCAGCTTCTCCTTTTGGTCTAGCACACCTTGATAGTAAGGAAAATAAGATGCGCATACAATAATGAAAGAACCTATTAACATACCGAGACAACGGCTAATATTTAGTGATTTAGTATCGTTGTTCTTGGTATTTTGTGATGTAAATTTAACGTAGCATTCAAATAGATATTCTTTAAAAGCTTCGTTTGTCCATTGCTTCGCTTTACTAGGATTATCTTTTGTATACTTGTCTAGTGTTGTTTGCAAGTATCCCTCAAGAACTTCGGGAGTTGGCACGAGTAAATAGTGATAGCCGTGTATTGTTTTAATGAAAAACACGATAGCCGCCAGGAACAAAATGACAGCTATCACATACGCAATCCAGAACATAGGATCGAAGGCTAAATTTCCTGATAGAACAGTTACCTTAAAAAGATAACCAATAAGACCGAAAACAACTATGAGTAATGAAAATGGTGTTTTTACCCTTCCTTCAATCTTTTCACGCGTATCAAGCTCGCTTTTATAGCGATCTTCATACATTTTATATCTTTCATCAAAATCCATATTTGGAGAGATTCCTATTATGTGATACTCGAATAGCTAACGCCCGCATTTGCGGATGGTTTGGAGCGCAGCGAAAAACCAGTCCGGCAACATGCGATTGTTAGCTGAAATGACGTGAAAAGTAGTCAATTACTTCGCTCCCCTGGGTGCCTTTTCTAAACCTTTTTTGCTCCTCAAAGTCTATGCTAGGCAATAAATGAATTAATTGATTATCTTTGTAAAGATTTACAATACGCTTATTATAATTGTTTATTTTCTTCCCGGTGATAGCTTTCGAAGAATCAATTATACCCCCAACAAGAATATCTGCGAGCTGCACTCCAGGTGAATCCTTTGAATCCATTTGAGAAACACTTGTAAGCTTCAAAGGAAATTTGAGAGTGGTTATTTCTGTTTCTTTGAAAGACACCTCATCACTATGATTGATCATCTTGTTTAATGTGATGTCATATTGTTCCAAATTCTTTGAGCGATCATGAATTATCTCATAATTTTTACTAAGCACTGCTTCCAATCTACTTATTAGAGAAAGCAAAACTACATATGCTCCATCTGTGGATACGTCTTTATTCATGATGGCTTCTATACATGATGGACTTTCATGAGCTAAGGGACCAAGCGCTTCCGGCAGTTCTTGCCAAGGTGAGGCTTTGACCTTTTCTATGAGAGCCACCACTGCAACTTCTGATTTTGATTTCATCGCGTGCTGAAAAAGATACAATATCTCTCGGAAATTATCGCCTTTCAGTAAGGTGTCAGCCGTATAATAAAGCAAAGAAGCTAAAGAGTAGTTGCCACCATCCTCGTAAAGATTTATACCCTGATCGTAGTAAAAAGGTTCTACTGCATAATCTAAAAAGTGCAATATAAGCAAAAATCTTTTATCACATATATAGCTAACACATTCGTAGTTCTTCAATAAATCTGACTGGAGAGCATACAACGCATTCCAGTTTGTTTGTCTTCTAGCGAGGTTGCGATACTTCAGCTCTTCTGAATTTATTTTAGGGAAGTGCTTTTCAATAAGACTCCTGGCATCAGAATCTGAAAGATATAGTGCTGAAGCGGCTTGAAAAGGCTGATCTTGATTTAATAAATCAGCTCCTGTATAGCCGCTTTCATCAATAAAAACAGAATTCATTTTAAATGCTCGATCCATCATCAGCTAACAGTTTCATAACAGGATTCCGAAATAGTAGGAACTAGACGGATTCCTTCTATTTCCGCTTCCTCTTCTAGATACAGGCATACTAATTGACCGATAAATGGCTTGTCAACGTATCCTGGAGATTGGGAAATTTACTTTTGTAACAGAGGCTTATCTATTTCTTATAGCTCGAGTTGAGTCTGCAATTTACGCTTTCAGCATACTTCGGGATAGGGGTTTGATTCGGGAAATTGCGGAAATATGTTTGAGAAGAAATGGATCTGCGACTCGTCATCTTCTATCTTGAGAAACGGATCAATCAGTAGACTCATTGATCTGTAGGGGAATCTTGGGCAACAAACGCCTGTATGAAATCGGGTAGGGGAGTTAATGCGTGATCCTCATTCACGGCATGTTGTTGCAGGTATTTGAGGCGCTCTTCGGTATTGGGGTGGGTGCTGAGGTATTCGGTCAGTTTTGTTTGTTTAAACTCTGGCTTGCTCATGATTTTGTTGAAAAAATAACGACTGCCTGCCGAGTGACCATAGTAGTCGACCAGTAGTTTTAATCCTGTTTGGTCGGCTTCGCGTTCCTGCTCGCGGCTGTAGGCAAGTAGCCCTAGATTGAAGGTGCTGGTTAATATCTGGCTTGCCCATTCACTACCATCCACACCTGTGAATATCATGGCAACCATGCCTATGATCATCCCCCGGCCGAGGCTGCGAATAGGGTGGCGATGAATCTGGTGCGCCATTTCATGAGCGATAACCATTGCCAGTGCATTTTCACTGTTGACGAGATTTATTAATCCCCTGGTGACAAAGATATGGCCGCCGGGTGTGACAAAGGCATTAGGCTCATCTTCGTCTATCATTTGTATGCTATAGGGTACAGAGTCGGATGCCGATGGCGCTAATTGATTGACCAGTTTTAACAGATAGCTGTTGAGGGGTGCTACTTCCGCTGAATCGGTATCTGTGGTGAAGGGCAGGGTAGAAGTGCTAAACCACTGTTGCTCTTTTTCGAGTGGAATATACTGGATCAGATAGTCAGACAGGGCGATCAGGACCATAAAGGCAATCGCGATAATTCCACCGATACCAGCGAGTAACAGAAAGAATTCCTTGAGTGGATGCTCCTGGCTGGTGTTGATTCCTTCGGGTATCTGTTTCGCTTCAAATTCCATAATTATTGTTAAATTGATATGGCGGTTCCATAGGCGAGTACTTCTACTGATCCAACCGACTGGTTGCGACTGCTGTTCTTGTTGATGGAGGAAGTTTCTATCCTGACATTGATGATCATTTTAGCGCCCTGTTGCAGGGCGTCCTGTTTCATGCGCAGGATGGCTTCGCGCCTGGCCCGATCCAGCAGCGATTCGTATGAACGCATACGCCCCCCCACTAAGCCACGTAAGCCGGCAACAAATTTTTTAAAGAAGTCGATGGAGATGACGGCGTTTCCACTGACCAGCTGGGTTTTACAATGGGAAATTTGCGCTGGTACCGTTTTCAGGGTCATGACCGGCATGGAAAGGGTTTCTGTTTCGCGTTTGATTATGGATTTATAATGCCTTTTTTCCGCGACCTGTCCAAATACGAAGCCGATGATTAACAGCAGCAGGAATATGAGGATATCCATGGTTTACTCCACGGTGACTGCGGTGCCATAGGCGTACAGTTCTGCCGCGCCCTGGGTAATGGAAGAGGTACTGTAGCGAACATTTAATACCGCATTGGCGCCCAGCGCCTCTGCCTGCTGGATCATTCTATCGGTTGCTTCCTGGCGTGATTCAGCGAGCAGTTCGGTATAGCCCTTAAGCTCTCCGCCAAAGATATTCTTGAATCCGGCCATGATGTCGCGCCCTACATGCTTGGCACGGATGGTATTGCCCTGCACCAGCCCATAGTGTTTGATGATGTTTTTGCCGGGGATTACTTCGAGATTTGTCACAATCATGTTTAGGTTCCTTTTGCGAGAGAAATGTATAGAATCTGGATGTTATACGAATTCACTTATACTAGTAGAAATTACTGGATAGTGAATATATAAATAAAAAACCTCATGTTGTTTGTTGATGGATATTTTTCTTTGTTAAAAAAATGTATAAATTTCCCAGGTTGATGCCCGATGTCTGATCATGATTCGATAACCATAATGGTGGTGGATGATGATAAGGACGTCAGGGTAAATACGGTCGATTTACTCTCGACTCAGTATCAGAGCATTATCGAATATGCCTCCCCCAAGCCTGCCCTGGCTGAAATTTATCCGCATATGCCTGCGGTTATTTTAACCGACCTGCGTATGCCGGGAGGTGATGGCCTGGAGTTTTCCAAAGCAGTAAAAGCGATTGATCCTGATCTTCCGGTTATCTTGATGACCGGGTATGGCGATATCACGATTGCAGTGGATGCAATGAAACACGGCGTCTATGACTTTATTGAAAAGCCAGTGGACACCAATCGTTTGTTGAAAAGTATCCAGCGTGCGGTAGATAAAAGATTGCTCAGTCTGTCGTTACTGGAAACCCGCCAGCAACTGGAACAGCATAGTAAGATAGAGTCACGAATCATGGGTAACAGCCCGATGATGAAACAGCTTAAACAGAATGTGTTAAAGCTGGCGCTGATGGATATCCCGGTGATGGTGTATGGCGAAACCGGTGTGGGCAAGGAGCTGGTCGCACGTTGTTTACATGATTTTAGTTCACGCCGTGATAAGCCCTTTGTCGCGCTCAACTGTGCGGCTATCCCTGATGATCTGGCTGAGGCAGAATTATTCGGTTACGTGAAAGGCGCTTTTACCGATGCTAAAGGTTCCAGAGTAGGTAAGCTGGAATATGCCAGTGGGGGTACGTTGTTCCTGGATGAAGTAGAAAGCCTGTCACCTAATATACAGGCCAAGTTATTGCGGGTATTGCAGGATGGCATTATCACTCCTCTGGGTAGCAACCAGGAGATTAAGACCGACTGCAGGGTGATCTCGGCAACCAAGATCGATTTACTGAATCATGAACATTTCAGGCAGGATCTGTTCTACCGGCTTCAGGTGGGGGAATGCCATATCCCCGCGCTGCGTGATCGACAGGAAGATATTATTACGCTGTTTGAATATTTTGTGATGCAAAGCTGTGAAAACTTCAAGATTGAATATCAACCGGTGAGTGATCATAACTGCAATATCCTGCTATCCAGTGACTGGCCGGGGAATGTGCGCGAATTAATCAATGTTGCGACACGCTATGTGATTAATGGCTTTGCTGATATTGACCAGTTGATACCGGGGAGCGCGCTCAGTCGGGTGGGTCAGAAACAGCAGGTTTCACTTAAGCAACAGGTGAATGCCTTCGAAGAAAACCTGATCAGGTCCAAGCTGGCGCAGTACCAGGGTAAGGTTTCAGAGGTACTTAGTGATCTGGATCTGGAACGTAGAACCTTTAACCAGAAATTGACCCGTTTCGGAATTTCGGTTTCTGAGTATCGCAAATAAGAAATAAAATTCTCATTCCGTCAAATTTCCCAGCCATTTTTTTCCTAAATTAGCACTGGTTTGCTGTTGGTTGCGGTCAGGCGCGATAAAAACCATTTAATTTCCAACGATTTCAGGTTTTGGCACATTTCATGTAAACAGCTTCCAGTTAAATGAGAGTTGCTGTCTTCTCATTAACAAAGTTTATTCATAACATCAATAACTAAACCAGAGGAATCAACATGTTAAATAAAAAACTCATCATCGCTACAACTGTCTGCGTGGGTCTGTTTGCAGCAGAACTTCAGGCCGCTACCGAATGGAATGTATCGCTATGGGGTAAACGTCGTGCCTTTACTGAAAATGTCGAAAAGCTCGCAGAGTTGGTAGAGAAGAAAACCAATGGGGATTTCAAAATGAATATTTCCTATGGTGGTCTTTCTAAAGCAAAGGAAAACCTGGACGGTATTTCATTTGGTGCATTTGAAATGGCCCAGTTCTGTTCCTTTTACCACAATGATAAAAATCCGACCATTACTGTGACCGAGCTACCTTTTAGTAAGGATGTTTCACTGGCACGGGTAGCTGAAATCTATAAAAAGGTGTTCGAGCATCCGATCGTCAAAAAAGATCTGGCACGCTGGAATGCGACACTGCTTATGTCAACTCCTCTGCCCCAGTATAACCTGGTCAGCAAAACCGACGTACTGACCAAGCTGTCTGATTTCAGTGGCATGCGCGTGCGTGGCCCGGGCGGTATCATGGGCGTGCTGTCCAAGCTGGGTGCGGTGAAAACCGGCGTACCTTTCTCAGAAGTGAGACAGTCTATGGATTCTGGAGTGATTGATGCAGCTGCCTTTGCTCCGCATGCTCACCTCGCGACAAAAACCTATAAAGTGGGTAAATGGGCGTCAACTAATCTGAATCTGGGATCAGCCAACTGTCCCGTTGTTGTGAACACCGATGCATTAAACGCACTTAGCGCTAAAAATCGCGAAGCGTTGCTCGGTTCAGTTGACGAAGCTATCGCTTTCTATGTCGAAAACTACAACAACAATACCACCGGTAAGTATGAGAAAGCAGTAACCGAAGAGGGTTTAACCCGCGTCACCTTTACCCCCGCACAAACTGCTGAGTTGAATGACCTGGCTGCTTCTGTACGAGATGAGTGGGTTAAAAAATATGCTTCTGAGTTTGATTCAAAAACGTTATTCGAATTTACTCAGGCACTATTTGCTGGGAAATAGAACCATCCCTGTCCGCACTCATCTCGAGTGCGGACATTTTCCGAATCTTGCTCGCTTTGACTCCCGCTTCGACTTTCAGAGGTATTAACGATGGCAGGCTCACATACAGTACTCGAAGATCAATCGCTTCTCAGCACGCTTGACAGGCTGGTTTATAAATTTGAATCGGCTCTGACCCTTATTGGCGGGATTGTGATCTTCCTGCTGGTATTACTGGCTACAGCAAATGTGCTGGGACGCTGGATTTTTTCCATGCCTATCTCAGGCTATATAGACTGGGTTGAACAGGCAATGGCTTTTTTTGCATTTTTAGGGATCGCCTACACACAGCGCGATGGCGGGCATATTCGTATGGATATGTTGGTGAGTAATATTCATGGAAGACCGCTATGGTTAACCGAGCTACTCTCCAGCTTGCTGATGTTGGGAATCACGCTGGTGCTGATTTATGGCTCCTATTTACATTTTCTTCGTGCGTACCAGATCGGAGACTCCTCGCTGGATATTAATCTGCCGACCTGGCCTGCCAAGCTGGTGGTGCCAGTTGCATTAACGATACTCGCATTACGATTGATCTTGCAGATATGGGGGTATATCCGAGCGGCCATCCAGGGGGGCGACAGTCCGGTAGCTGTGCCTCTGATTGAGGATGTAGCCGCAATTGCCGCAGCTGAGGCAGAGTCATTAATCGGACATGACAATGGCAGCGATGATAGCGGCGACGCGGGAGAACGCTCATGAGCTGGTTTGAGAGTTTGACGCAAATGGATTCAATCAGTATCGGCCTGTGGGTGACCGGCTTTATGTTACTGTTTGTGCTGATGGGGGTCAGGGTAGCATTCGCGGCCGCTCTGGCAGGTTTTATTGGACTGCTGTGGATATTCTCAAGCCGCATGGGCTTTGAAAGAGGGTTCATGGTGGCGCTGAAAATGGCAGGCACTATTCCGCATTCCAAAGTATCGACACTCGCCCTGTCGCTCATTCCGACCTTTATCCTGATCGGGTTTCTGGCGTATCACGCGGGATTAACACGTGCCTTATTCGAGGCGGCCAAACGCTGGGTAGGCTGGCTTCCGGGCGGTATGGGCGTGGCCACGGTATTTTCTGCCGCAGGGTTTGCGGCGGTATCTGGTGCCTCGGTGGCGACTTCAGCGGTTTTTGCACGTATTGCTGTGCCCGAAATGCTGCAACTGGGTTATGACAAAAGATTCGCTGCAGGTGTGGTGGCTGCCAGTGGCACGCTGGCTTCATTAATTCCGCCTTCAGCCATTCTGGTCATTTACGCGATCATCGTTGAGCAGGATGTGGGTGCGCTGTTAATGGCGGGTTTTCTACCGGGAGCATTCTCGGCACTGGTGTATGGTGCGCTGGTGATTTTCTTGGCGAAGACGCGGAAAAACTTCGGTCCTCCGGTGAAAGGGTATAGCTGGAAGCAGCGCCTGGAATCCCTGCCAGGTGCGCTACCCATCTTTTTTGTCGTCAGCATTATTGTGGTCTGTATCTACGGTGGAGTAGGCACGCCTACCGAAGCGGGATCGCTGGGTGCTTTTGTTATTTTGCTGATGGCGTTACATAAAGGCATGCGCTGGAAAGATCTTAAGGGGGCACTGCTGGAAACCGCAAAGCTTACCGTAATGATTTTTACCATTATCTGGGGTGTGTTGCTGTATGTCAGGTTTCTAGGCTTCGCTGATCTTCCGTCTGCGTTTGCTGACTGGATTACCGGCCTCGATCAAAGTCCGATGATGACTCTGGTACTTATACTGCTGGCGTATGCGGTGCTGGGCATGTTTATGGATGCGATTGGTATGTTGTTATTAACCCTGCCAGTGGTATATCCAGCGGTGATCGCCCTTAATGGTGGCGATGGGGTCAGCGCAGCGGATTCGGCATTCGGTGTCTCCAGTGTGGGTTGTTCTATCTGGTTTGGCATTATCGTGGTCAAGATGGCGGAATTCTGTCTCATCACGCCACCCATCGGACTGAACTGTTTTGTGGTGGCAGGGGTTCGTCCAGAGTGCAGTGTGCAGGATGTTTTCAGGGGGGTTATTCCTTTCTTTGTTGCCGATGCCCTCACCATTGCGGCTCTGGTGGCTTTACCAGGTATAGTGTTGTGGCTACCTGGTCAGATGGGTTTTTCCTGACGGCGTGGGCGGTCGGCTGTTTCAGTCGACCTGCCCATCAAAACCATGCTGCTTTAGCCATTGATGAATTCTGGGTTCCAGCCAGTTTTGCGGGTTAACCAGGCCACGCTGGATAAAACCGACATGCCCGCCATGGCGCGACAGTTCCAGGGTTACCTGCTCAGATAATTCTTCCGGACCAGGAATCACATCGCGTGTCATAAAGGGATCGTCTTCAGCCTGCAGAATGAGCGTGGGCTTACTGATACCCGATAAAAACTGGCGCGAACTGCATTTCTGGTAGTAATCTGCGGCACTCTCAAATCCGTGTAGCGGAGCGGTAAAGGCATCATCGAATGCCACAAAGTTTTTCACCTTGAGCGAAGGGTTATAGCCTTCGCGTTCGAGCATAAGCTTTTTCTGTTGCACCTTATGTAACAGCCGCTTGAGTAAGCTGCGTTGATAAATCCGGGAAAACCCCTGATTCATCCTGCGCGCACAGATGTCAAGTAACATGGGTACAGACACGGCTGTTGCGCATACCACAGCCTTGTCTACGTCGCCTTCGCCCATATACTTAAGCGTGACATTAGCCCCCAGCGAATACCCTACCAGCGCTATTTTCTGCGTTCCCTGCTGCTTCAGGTGCTTGATGACGCTGCGTAGGTCCCCGGTTTCACCTGAATGATAGCTCCTGGTTTTGTTATTAGGTTTTCCATCGCAGCTGCGAAAGTACATAAAGGTAACTGGTATATTAAATTTATTTAAATAGTTCACTAAGCGTCGTGCATAGGCTGAATCGAGTGAACCTTCCAGTCCGTGCAGCATCAATACTCTATTTGGGCCGGACGCGTCGCCCCGAGCTAGCTGTAAACGATCACCATCTTGCAGAGGGACGCTTTCATAGCTTACGCTGGGGTAGGGTGGTTTATTGATATTGGCAAGAATAGTTTGCAGATGCGGGTTACGCAGATACCATGCCGGTTTGAAGCTAGCAGAAGTGATCATTGAGTGTTCGATATCCATTCAAAGGCCATAATTAATGGCCAGTTTTAACAAGTCAGATTGCACATTCGGGCTTTTTTAGCTAGCCTTCGCAGTCTTTTTGATAGAGATAGAATTTTAAAATATGTCAGTCCTATTACAAACTCGAGAGTTAAGCTGCGTCAAAGATGACCGATGCTTGTTTGAGGGTTTGAATTTATCTCTAAAATGCGGGCAGATTCTACTGGTTGAAGGCAAGAATGGTAGTGGAAAAACCAGTTTGCTGCGGATACTAACCGGTTTAAGCCTGCCTGAGTCCGGTGATGTGCTGTGGCAGGGCAAGCCAATTAGCGAGGTTGGGGCCGATTATTACGAGCAGGTGAATTACGTGGGTCATCACGATGGTATCAAGCGTGACCTGACCTGCCTGGAAAATCTACGCCTGATACAGGCTATGGGACGTCCCAGTGATATTTCGCTGGATGATGCGCTGGATCAGGTTAATCTCTATCGCTATGGTGAAAACTTTGTGGCGACCCTGTCAGCAGGACAGAAGCGCCGGCTGGCAATGGCGCGCCTGATTGTGACAGATGCCCAGTTGTGGATTATGGATGAGCCCTTCACCTCGCTGGACAAGGCCAGTATGGCGTTATTCCAGGGCATGTTTGAGCGCCATCTGGATAAAGGCGGGGTGATCGTGATGACCTCCCACCACGATATAGAGATGCCGGACTCTGATGTAGTGAGGTTGAATCTTTCGTCATGAAACGCTTATCCCTGTCTCAGGCTTTCTGGTTTCTGTTACGCAGAGATCTTCTGCTGGCGTTTCGTAATCGTTCGGAACTGGCTAATCCCTTATTGTTTTTCGTGCTGGTCATCACCCTGTTTCCGCTTGCGGTAGGTGCTGAACCGAATCTGCTGGCGCGCATTGCACCGGGCATTATCTGGGTGGCGGCATTGCTGGCTTCTATGCTGTCACTAGATCATATCTTTCGTTCCGATTTTGAGGATGGCACGCTCGAGCAAATGCTATTGAGTGCACACCCGGTGCCCGTTCTGGTGCTGGCGAAAGTCACTGCTCACTGGCTGGTAACCGGGCTGCCACTGCTGCTGGTAGCGCCGCTGCTGGCAATGATGCTGGGGCTGGATGAGTCGGCCTATGGCATCCTGCTGCTAACTATCCTGCTGGGTACGCCGGTGCTTAGTTTAATCGGCTCTATCGGGGTTGCGCTTACCATAGGTTTACGTAAAGGTGGTATAATCCTGTCTTTACTGGTACTCCCTTTGTATGTACCTGTTTTAATATTTGCCTCCAGTGCAATAGATGTGGCTGCCAGCGGTCTTTCAGCCAATGCGCAGATTTCAATGTTGTTAGCGTTCCTGTTCCTGTCTCTGTCTCTGTCACCGATTGCGACGGCTGCAGCATTGAAAATGAGTATGAGTTAGGAGTGAAAAAGTCTGATGATTAAATGGTTTGTAAAATGGTTTCATATGCTGGGATCACCCCCGCATTTTTATCGAATCTCAGGTAAGTGGTTGCCCTGGCTCAGTGCAATTTTTGCAATCCTGGCGGTGGCGGGTCTGTACGGCGGCCTGGTTCTGGCTCCAGCGGATTACCAGCAGGGTGATAGCTACCGAATTATTTTTATCCATGTACCAGCCGCCTGGATGTCGCTCTTTATCTATATTGTGATGGCCTTCTGCGGCATTGTGGTGCTGGTATGGCGTATGAAACTGGCAGAGGTTGTTCTAATGAGTGCAGCACCCATCGGTGCCAGCTTTACCTTTCTGGCGCTGATTACCGGCTCGCTATGGGGTAAACCCATGTGGGGTACCTACTGGGTATGGGATGCACGCTTAACCTCAGAGCTGATCCTGTTATTCCTGTATCTGGGCGTGATAGGTTTATACGGTGCGATAGATGACAAACGCGTCGCGGGCCGCGCAGTGGCGATACTGGCTATTGTGGGGGTTGTTAACATTCCGATAATCCATTACTCAGTGGAGTGGTGGAATAGTCTGCATCAGGGGCCTACGGTCACCAAATTTGATAAACCTTCAATCCACTGGAGTATGTTGCTACCGCTATTGCTGATGGCGCTGGCATTTAAGGTGTATTTCATTATCTCGTTGTTCCAGCGAGTTAGAGCAGAGTTATTACATCGCGAAAGAAATAGTCGCTGGGTAGAGGAACTGGTTCAAGATGACGCTGTCTGAATTCTTCAATATGGGCGGTTATGCGACTTTCGTATGGTCGTCCTATGGGCTGGCGTTAGTGGTACTGGTAGTTAACTGGTGGTTGCCACTGCAGCAGCATAAACAAAATCTAAAGAAACTGAAACGTCAGTTCCGTTCAAACACAAAGCAGGAAAATAAAACAGATGACTCCAGCTCGTAAAAAAAGGCTTACTTTGATCCTATTGATGGTTGTAGGTGTCGGCGTCGGTGTGGGATTTGCACTTAAGTCTCTGAATGAAAATATTATGTTCTTCTTCTCACCTGCTGATATTCAGGCCGGTAAAGCACCTGCGAACAAAGATTTTCGTGTCGGTGGACTGGTAGTAGACGGCAGTGTCGCGCGCCCGGGCGAAGGTCTTACGGTAGAATTCGACCTGACTGATAATAACTCGGTAGTGAAGGTTAAATACACCGGTATCCTGCCTGACCTGTTTCGTGAAGGTCAGGGCATTATTGCGAACGGCCGACTCAATGAGAGTGGGGAGTTCATAGCCTCTGAAGTACTGGCCAAGCACGATGAAAACTATATGCCTCCCGAAGTGATGGAAGCGATGAAAAAGTCGGGTCAGGTTATGCCTGGCATGAATAAACAGGGTATATAAGTCCACCCGGAGAGAGTATATGATTCCTGAGATTGGTCATTTTGCACTGATACTTGCGCTATGCCTGGCTGCCATACAGACTATTTTTCCTATCGCTGGCGCTCAGCTGGGTTATTCACGCTGGATTGCGATAGCCAGACCTGCTGCCTATGGGCAGTTCCTGATGGTATTGGTGTCCTATGTCTGCCTGACCATGGTGTTTATCAACCATGATTATTCCGTGTTGTATGCGGCGGCTAATTCTAATTCCAAACTGCCATTGCTGTATTTAATTTCCGGCGTGTGGGGCGCGCATGAAGGCTCTTTGTTGCTGTGGCTGCTGATTCTCACTATCTGGACCGTTGCAGTGGCGACCTTTAGTCGCAGCGTGCCCAGGGTGATGCTGGCACGAGTGATCGGGGTGATGGGTCTGGTTAGTGTTGGATTCACCTTGTTTATCCTGGTGACCTCTAATCCATTTGAACGCCTGCTGCCCGCGGCGGTAGAGGGGCGCGATCTGAATCCTCTGTTACAGGACCCCGGGCTGGCGATTCATCCACCCATGCTGTATCTCGGATATGTTGGTTTTTCTGTGGCTTTTGCCTTTTCTATTGCCGCGTTGCTATCCGGTCAGGTGGATTCCGCCTGGGCGCGCTGGTCGCGACCCTGGACTAATTTTGCCTGGTTGTTTCTGACTCTGGGTATCGCGCTGGGTAGCTGGTGGGCTTACTATGAACTGGGCTGGGGCGGCTGGTGGTTCTGGGATCCAGTAGAAAATGCGTCATTTATGCCCTGGCTGGTGGGTACCGCATTAATGCATTCGCTAGCGATCACTGAAAAACGTGGCACCTTTAAGGCCTGGACTGCTTTGCTGGCGATATTTGCTTTTTCGTTGAGTCTGCTGGGTACCTTCCTGGTACGTTCCGGGGTACTGACCTCGGTGCATGCGTTTGCCAGTGATCCGGAACGTGGTGTGTTCATCCTGCTGTTCCTGGGTGTTATTGTCGGATTGTCCTTAACCCTGTACGCCTGGCGCGCGCCAACGCTTAAAAGCGCGGCAGTTACCAGCCTGCAGTCGCGCGACATGGCTTTGCTGTTGAACAATATCTTCCTCACCGTGACCACGGCTGCCATCTTACTAGGTACCGTTTATCCGATTTTTGTGGATGCAATGGGTGGTAAGATTTCGGTTGGTCCGCCTTACTTTAATCTGGTTTTTCTAATGCTCACGGCACCTATCGGTTTTTTAATTGGGGTGGGCATGATCATCCGCTGGAAGCATGACGATATGGATCGCCTGTGGAACAAATTGAAATTACCTTTACTGGTTACCGTTGTTGTAGCGCTGGTGTTAAGTCTGCTTTTACCGGTCTGGAAATGGCAGACGCTGGCGGGTTTCATGATGGCATTGTGGATCGCTTCTACCGTTGTTCTCGCACTCGCGGAGCGCTTTAAGGGGCGTTCGCTGGCTTCCGGTTTGCGCTCCACACCGCGTGGCTTTTATGGCATGTTGCTGGGTCATGTAGGGATCGCTTTTTTTATCGTTGGCGTCACCCTGGTGAGTCTGTATCAGGTCGAAAAAGACCTTCGTATGACCCCGGGAGACAGTTTCGAGATGGCCGGTTACACCTTCACCTTCAATGGTGTGAATATGGTGAATGTTGATAACTATCAGGCAGCACGTGGTGATTTTAGCGTGACCAATGATTCAGGTTTCAGCGCACAGATGTTGCCCGAGAAACGTGTCTATCTGGTGCAACGCAATCCAATGACTGAAGCGGCGATAGATGCTGGATTTACGCGCGACCTTTTCATCGCGCTGGGCGAGCAAGTTGGCAACGATGGTAGCTGGGCGATACGCATCTATTACAAGCCGTTTATTCGATGGATATGGCTGGGTGCGCTGATCATGGCATTTGGTGGTCTGTTGGCGGGTACTGATAAGCGCTACAGAATCATGGCCAGGCGTGAAACAGAAGCGGCTGTGCATGCGATGGGGAGAGTTGCCTGATGCGGTTTTTGATTCCTCTTGGTATTTTTGTCTTACTGGTTATTTTACTGGCGTTTGGTCTTACGCAGGACCCCAAAAAGGTACCTTCACCGCTCATTGATAAACCAGCACCGGCGTTCACCTTGCCCAGGCTGTCGAATCTTTCTGAGACCTTTTCTCCCGCTGATATGGCTGGAAAGGTATGGGTGTTGAATGTCTGGGCATCCTGGTGTGTTTCCTGTCGCGCTGAGCATGAAGTCATCAAACAGCTGGCAGCAATGCAACTGGTCGATATCGTGGGCCTCGACTATAAGGATGAGGTTGTGGATGGAAAACGCTGGTTACAGCAGCTGGGTAATCCCTATACCTTGAGCGTGGTTGATCTGGAAGGTCGTGCGGGTATCGACTGGGGCGTGTATGGTGTGCCTGAAACTTTCATTATCGGCAAGGATGGCTTGATCAAGTATAAACATATCGGACCAGTCACTGTTCAATCTCTGCAAGCCGAAATAATCCCCCGTATTAAAGCGCTTTTATAATGATGAAAATATTCTTTGTGTTATCCACTCTGTGGTTATTCCTGACTCCTGCGCATGCGTCAATTGAGGCGCTGCAATTTAAAGATGCAGCAACTGAAACCGAATATAAAAACCTGATCAAGGAATTGCGTTGCCTGGTGTGTCAGAACCAGAACCTGGCTGATTCAGACGCTGATCTGGCCAAGGACTTGCGCATGCAAACCTATGACATGTTGATGCAGGGGAAATCCAAACAACAGATCGTTGAATATATGGTGAACCGCTATGGGGATTTTGTGCTGTATAACCCCCCGCTGAAATCCAACACCCTGTTACTCTGGGGTGGGCCATTTGTGCTGTTATTGTTGGTATTAATCATTGTGGTTTTAAGAGTCAGGAAGAGTGAACCCATTGAAGTGCCAGAGGCAGATGCAATGGATCAGGCCAGGAATTTACTTTCCGATACCAATGCCAGCAACCATGAGGAAAGCAAATGATTTTTGGTGCCTTAGTCGTCATCCTGATTCTGGTGGCAGTGATTTTTGTCATCCTGCCTGTCTTACGTCAACCTTCATCCGTCGATTCGCTGGCTCGTGACCAGCAGAATATAGTCATTGCGCGTGACAAGAAAGAACTGTTATTGAAGCAGTTAGAAGATGGACAAATGTCACAGCAGGAATTTGATGCAGCCATGGTTGATCTCGAGGTTTCACTGGCAATCGATCTGGAACGCCAGCAGTCGCTGCAGAGTAACCAGAACGCGGGTAAATGGGCAATTTGGGTGTTTGTCGCGTTCATACCCGTAGTCAGTGTGATGATGTACTGGAAGCTGGGCGAGTATCGAGTGATTGAAAACCCGCAACTGGCGCAGAAGCGGCAGGAAGCCGGAACTCCGCATGCGCAGGGACAAAACAATGCGAAAGCCCCGTCTATGGCTGAGCTGGTGCAAAAAGTTAAGGATCATTTGCGCGAGAACCCTGATGATGCGCGTGGATGGTTTATGTTGGGACGTACCTACCTGGCTTTACAGCAGTATTCGGAGGCGGTTACTGCGCTGGAACGTAGTTACGATTTAAAACCGGATGAGCCGACCGTGCTGCTCGCATTAGCCGATGCGCTTGCGATGACACAAAATGGAAGCATGGAAGGTGAGGCTGAGCACCTGGTTAACCTGGCGTTAAAACTCGTTCCTGAGGATCCAACTGCGCTCTGGCTCGCAGGTCTCGCTGCTGAACAGGGTGGTCGTCACCGTGAAGCTTTCGATTACTGGATGAAGCTTCTTCCGTTACTGGAACAGGATCCACAGTCCACCTCCGAAGTTAAGATATTGCTAACACAACTGAAACAGCAAAACCCGGACTTACCCGAGCTTAATTTTGCTGAGGTTGCAACAGCACCTGTACAAACCGCCCCAGCTGCTGCGGGAAGTGCTGCGATCAGCGTCAATGTCTCTCTGGATGCTAAATTTGCCAGCCAGGTTAACGCTGGTGATCTGGTGTTTGTCTATGCAAAAGCCGCGTCTGGACCACCTATGCCGCTGGCAGCGAAACGACTGAAGGTGTCTGATTTACCGGTCAAGCTATCTTTAAGCGATGCGGATGCAATGATGCCGCAGATGAGGTTGTCAAATTTTGACGAAGTGGTTGTCGGGGCTCGCGTGTCGCGTTCTGGAAATCCGGTGGCCCAGCCGGGTGATCTGTATTTCGAATCTGCTCCAATGAAATATAAGGGCTACGATGGCGTTGTGGAGTTAACCATCAATCAGGTGAAATAGCTGGCTTGTCGTCGGTAGGTATAAGGGAGGGATCCCAGTGTGCTAGCGCAACTTTGAGAATATCTTGTGGCGTTTCCTGAGCGAGTTTTTTATCCGGCTTCTGCCCCAGAAACTCCAGTGCGCTGACGATTTGCTCACCAGCCTGAGTCACGTTGATGGCTCTGGCTCCAGTTTGTTTGCTTAGTTTTTTTCCATCAGGGTTTTTTATCAGTGGCAGGTGCATATAACGTGCATCATTCAATTTAAGTAAGCGGTTTAAATATAAATGTAGCGCAGTGACTTCTAGCAGGTCTGAACCCCTTACTATGTGATTGACCTGTTGATAGGCATCATCGACTACAACCGCCAGATGATAAGCGTATATGCCGTCAATGCGTTTAATGACGATATCGCCTACCTGAGTACTCAGGTTGAGTTCAAAGTTTCCATAAAGCTTATCGTTGAAGCTTATCGCCCCCGCTTGCTGCAGATTCAGTCGTAAACTATAGCCCTGTCGCATGTCCAGTTCTTTCAATCGGCAGTGTCCCGGGTATATTATGCCCAGGGGGCCATAGTGCAAATTCTGTCCGGCTAATGATTTCCTGCTACAGTCGCAGGCAAATAACAGGCGCTCATCAATCCAGTTTTGTATGACTTCCTGATACGCATCAAAGCGCTGGCTCTGGTAGAGAATTTCATCATCCCATTCAAAGCCAAAAGCTTCCAGTGTGGTGAGTATGTTATCAGCGGCACCTTCTACCACTCGAGGTGTGTCCAGATCTTCCATGCGTAGCAGCCATTTACCATCATGCGACTTCGCCTCGCAATAACTGGCTATAGCAGTGACCAGCGATCCCATATGCAAAGGGCCGGAGGGGGTGGGTGCAAATCTTCCGATATACATCAGGATTGTGTTATCACTTTACTCAGTATAGGACTTGAGCAGTTTAAGGTATTCGTCAGCATCCATGGGCCTGAAGAAGTGGAAGCCCTGAAACAGGTAAGCTCCTTTTTTGACCAGAAAATCGTGCTGACGCTGATTTTCCACACCTTCAGCGATGACCGAAATACCCAGCTCCTGTCCGAGACTGATAATGGCGCTGACCAGGTTGGCATTACTCTGATTCTGTAAGATATCGCGTATGATTTCACGATCAATTTTCAGCGTATCTATGGGAAATGAGTGCAGATGTGATAATGAGGATTGTCCGCTGCCAAAGTCATCCAGTGCGATACGAAATCCTGCGTTATGTATCTGTTGCAACAGTTGTGCGGTATTCATCATATCCGCGAGCAGGGTAATTTCAGTAATCTCTAGAATAAAACAATCAGGATGCTGAATATCATTTAGCAGTATTTTCTGCAATTTTTTACGGTAATGTTTTTGCTGAAAGATTTCAGAAGGCAGGTTGATCGATATGACGGGAATAATGTTGAGTATCTGCTTTGCCTTAAGCTGAAAGTTCTGCGCTTTGCTGATTACCCAACGGGTAAGGTCAAACAGTAGTTCTGGGTTATCCAGCACGGGTAAAAAGTCTATCGGCATCAGTAAACCTCGAGCAGGATGGTTCCAGCGTAGAAAGGCTTCGCTAATCAAACTGTTCTTTTTGTCGCTGTCTATGATGGGTTGATAGTGCAGTTCAAACTCATTTTTCTCTAGCGCATCACGTAACATATTTTCAAAATTGATGATCGACTGTTCGGAGTCCTCAAGATCCTGAGTGAAGAATGTGAACTGGTTGCGTCCGCGATTTTTGGATTCATACATGGCAACATCGGCAAAGCGTATCAGGCTAGTGGCTTCATTGGTGTCCGATGGCGATATCGCGATGCCTATCGAAGTGGAAGCAAATATTTCCTGCGCATCAATATAGAATGGGTGTTGAAAAAGATTAATAATTTTTCGCGCGAAACTATCAACCTCCTTAGTTGTTCGTATGTTTTCAAGGATGATGGCAAATTCATCACCACCCAGTCTGGCGATGGTGTCTTCGGCACGCATACATTCCTTAAGCCGTTGCGCTGTTTGCTGTAATAGCTTGTCGCCGAATACATGCCCAAGGGTATCATTGACTAACTTAAAACGGTCCAGATCCAGTAGCATTAAGGCTACCTGCTTTCCCCCGCGATCAGTCAACCTGATGGCATGTTCGAGCCTTTCATTAAACACTAGCCTATTGGGCAGGTGAGTCAGGTTGTCATGATGCGCCATATAGTCCAGACGATTTTCCCGGTGATTGATCTGTTCTCGCATCATGTTGAATGCTTCTATCAGCTGGCGTGTTTCAGCGGTTTTGGTAGAGGTTAGCAGTTCCTGGGAAATACCCTGTGATTGCAGCAGTAATGCACGCGTCGTCTGTGCAATCGGTAATAGAACATTACGATCAATATAAAAATAGATCAGGGTTAAAATAATCAGTAACAAAATCCCTAATATCAGGAAAAATAGGGAGTAAGCACGATTATTGTCATTTAAACTTTGAACGTCTTTAACAGACTGCTCCTGTAATTCATCTGTCAGGGTGGTAAAGGTTTTATTGAATTCATCCAGCAGGCTGTCTATTTTGACCAGCGCAGGAATATCGCTGCGCCAATCCCTGTTTAACAGGAGTGATTTTGCTTTTTTGTGGATAGCCATCCATTGATCAATGTGTTGCTTTAACTCAGTGAATAGCTGCTCTCGAAGATATTGATATCCAGGTTTAGAGAGCATCGTTTCTATCTCGGCAAGCTGCTTCCTGGCAATGTTGATATACAGTTCAATATTCGCGACTCTGCTATCAATGCTATTAGCGCTGGTATCGAAGATTCCCATGCGGTTGGAAGCAAGTAGACGAAACTCGGCAATAGTGGACAACCAGGTTACTTTGAATTTCAGCAGGCTGTTTTTGAGCTTCGATGATTCATCTTCATCTTGTGAAACAGCATCAATTAATTCGTCGAGTAAGATAATGATTTCGGTATTTACCGGTAATAACTCCTCGGTCATGACGCGTATGGCAGGAATCCACAGATCCGGGTTGGTGCGGGTGCGAAGAAAATCAAGCGTTAATTCATGTAATTTTATCGGGATCTGGAAAATGAAATTATTGAAAACTTCAGCATCAATATTGTCATAAAGTCTTATATCGAGGTTGGAGGTCAGGTCTAATAAGTGGATGATGGAATCATTTATCGTTATCGGACTAACTTGCTCAGGATTTAAGCTGAATTGATAAATTTGAATTCGGATTAGCTGGTACTGGCTGATAATCTGCTCTAGCGCAAGTGAGTTTTCCTGGCGTTTTATAATGTTCTGACTTGTTTGCTGGCTAGAGTCATTGATGTAACTCCAGTTTATGATTGCAAAACTACAGAAGATAATAAATGCCAGCGCGCTTAGATAAAGATATCTTCCACGATACGAATCGAGTCCTGGTAGATATTTCAGTAAGCTCATTCCGCGCATCTCACTCAAAGGTAATGGTTGCTATTTTAATTCTTCAACTGGATGTAATAAATTTTGCAGAATTTTTTGGTAAATCTTACTAAGTGTGTCGATATCTTCGACCTTTACGTTTTCATTGATCTTGTGAATACTTTCGTTAACTGGGCCGAGTTCGAGTACCTGTGCACCCGTTGGTGCAATGAAGCGGCCATCAGACGTGCCACCTGCAGTGGATAGTTCAGTGTAGTAACCCGTCGTTTCGAATATGGCTTTCTGTGCAGCATCTACCAGCTCACCTTCAGCAGTCAGAAATGGCAGCCCGGACAGATTCCACTCTATTGCATAGTCGAGCTGATGGCGCTCCAGTATCTGGATGATTTTGTGCTGTATCTGTTCGACTGTCAGGCAGGTTGAGAAACGTAGATTAAAATCAATAGTGACCTCCCCAGGGATAACATTGGTGGCACCCGTGCCAGAGTGAATATTGGATATTTGAAAACTGGTTGCAGGAAAAAATTCATTGCCCTGGTCCCATTCAACAGTCGTTAGCTCGGTCAGTGCCGGGCTTACCAGATGCACCGGGTTTTTCGCCATATGTGGGTAGGCGACATGCCCCTGTATTCCCTTAACCGTAAGACGTGCGCCTAATGAGCCGCGTCTTCCATTTTTTACCATGTCACCGACACGAGCAGTGCTGGAGGGTTCTCCAACCAGTGCCCAGTCGATTTTTTCGTTGCGTTGCTGCAGCGTTTCTATCACCTTGACTGTGCCTTCGGTAGCAGGACCTTCTTCATCACTGGTGATCAGAAAAGCAATCGAGCCGTTATGATCTGGGTGCTGCGCAATAAAGCGTTCACAAGCGGTTACCATGCAGGCGATACTGGACTTCATATCCGCTGCGCCGCGAGCATACAGGTATCCGTCGCGAATTTCCGGTATAAACGGGTCACTGTGCCATTGCTCCAGTGGCCCAGTGGGGACGACGTCAGTATGACCGGCAAAGGCCAGCACGGGCCCATGCTGGCCACGCCTGGCCCACAGGTTGGTGACTTCACCAAACTGCATAATCTCGCAATTAAAGCCAATTTTCTGCAGGCGCTCAATGAGTAACTGTTGGCAGCCTTTATCTTCGGGCGTGACCGAGTCAATGGACAGTAGCTGGATTGCCAGCGCCAGGGTTTCGCTGCTCATGGCTTTAAAAACAATTGCTGGTATTCGGCTTCGTTAAAGCCAACAACACGCTGCTTTCCGGTATCCAGAACAGGACGCTTGATGATGGAGGGGTTGTCCTGCATCAACTGTATGGCTTTAGCATCGTCTATTGCCGAGCGCGTGGCTTCATCCAGCTTGCGCCAGCTGCTGCCGCGTTTATTGATGATGGTCTCCCAGCCGAATTCCGCCAGCCAGCTTTGTAGCTGACCGGCATCGGTGCCCAGTTTTTTATAATCGTGAAACTGGTACTCAATATTATTTTGCGCTAGCCACTGGCGTGCTTTTTTAATGGTGTCACAGTTGGCGATACCATACATCACCGGCACCTGAGCGGACATTATTTTATGTCTCTCAGTAATTCATTGATGCCGACCTTGGAACGGGTTTTTTCATCAACCTGTTTCACAATAACGGCACAGTACAGACTGTATTTTCCATTGTCTGAGGGCAAGTTGCCGGACACTACTACAGAGCCTGCTGGAATGCGGCCGTAGGTGACTTCGTCGGTTTCGCGATTATAGATCTTGGTGCTTTGTCCAATGTACACACCCATCGAGATCACCGAGTTTTTCTCTACGATTACACCTTCTACTACCTCAGAACGTGCGCCGATAAAGCAGTTATCTTCAATGATGGTGGGCGCTGCCTGCAAAGGCTCGAGTACGCCTCCGATGCCCACACCACCGGACAGGTGAACATTTTTACCGATTTGAGCGCAGGAACCTACGGTAGCCCAGGTGTCTACCATGGTGCCACTATCAACATAGGCACCTATATTCACGTAGGAGGGCATCATAACCACACCCGGAGCGACATAGGAACCTTTACGCGCGGTTGCCGGAGGTACGATGCGTACACCGCTGGCACGAAAATCTTCGCTATTCATATCGGCGAATTTGGATTCCACCTTGTCGTAGTAGTTGGTATAGCTACCTTTCATAAAGCGGTTATCGTGAATACGGAAGGACAGCAGTACGGCTTTTTTTAACCATTCATTGACCTGCCAGCCACCTTCGACGGGTTCAGCGACGCGTGCTTTGCCGCTGTCGAGTAATAATATGGCTTCGGATACAGCATCCTTTACCTGGATATCTACATTATGCGGTGTGATGTCAGCGCGCTTTTCAAAGGCTTGTTCGATAATGGCCTGGATGTCGGACATTGATGTCTCCTTAAGTTAATGTTGTTCAAATGTTTTTTACTAGGATCTGTTCGAATCAGTCGCCAGCTAGACGACCGATTGAGCCGAAGCAGTTGTTTAATTTTTAGCTTAAGTGGCCTCAGGCCTGTTCAAGCGTTGAATAAAAGTCCCGTATTCTCAATGCTGCGTCCCGGCACTCATCCAGTGGTGCCACCAATGCCATTCTGACATAGTTAGTGCCGGGGTTGTGGCCATTCACGCTACGTGACAGGTACTGGCCCGGGAGCACGGTAATATTCTGCTGCGCATAAAGCTGTTGAGCAAAATCAGTATCCGGGACAGGCGTTCTTGCCCACAGGTAAAATCCCGCATCAGGACGAAGCAGGGGCATTTTATCAGAAAGTAACTCGATTACGGTGTCAAATTTGAGCCGATACTGTGCTCTGTTTTCACGCACATGCTGCTCATCATTCCAGGCACTGACGCTGGCCGACTGCGTAATGGAGGGCATCGCACAGCCATGGTAGGTTCGATACAGTAGAAATTGTTTCAGAATCGCTGCATCTCCAGCGACGAACCCGGAGCGTAGTCCGGGCAAGTTTGAACGCTTGGACAGGCTATGAAATACAATACAGCGTTGATAATCATCCACGCCCATGCCAGCGGCTGCGCCTAATAATCCAGCAGGGGCAGCGTTTTCATCGGCGTAAATCTCTGAATAGCATTCATCACTGGCAATGATGAAATCGTATTGTTGCGCCAGGCCAATCAGTTTTTGCAGATACTCTATTGGCATGACTGCGCCGGTCGGGTTACCCGGCGTACAGATGTAAATCAATTGGCAGTCTTGCCACTGCTGTTCAGTAATCGCATCAAGATCGGGTAAAAAGTTATTCTCCTGCGTGCAATTCATGAATACCGGTGTCGCACCGGCCAGCAGTGCGGCTCCTTCGTATATCTGATAAAACGGGTTCGGCATCATCACCAGCGGGTTGGGACGGGAGCGATCAACCACACACTGGGCAAAGGCAAATAAGGCTTCGCGCGTACCATTCACGGGCAGAACCTGGCTGACGCTGTCAATTTTGGCGTTCAGCGGGTAACGCCTGCCCAGCCATCCGGCGATGGCTTCACGCAGCGCATCGCTACCTTTGGTGCTGGGATAGTTTGATAGCAGGTGGGTATGCGAGATCAGTTGTTCTACTGCGATATGCGGCGCAGCATGCTTGGGTTCACCGATAGAAAGTGCAATATGATCCAGCTGCTCGGGAGGAGAAACATGGCTTTTAAGTTGGGCGAGTTTTTCAAACGGATAAGGATGTAACTTCGTTAAATCTGGATTCATAGTCTGGGAATCATATATAGAGGCGGGTATTATAACGGTATCCGCAGCACGATCACAGAGGACATATGGCTAGCACAGAATCTCACTTTTCCGGTATTGATCATCACAGCGTCATCATCTCGGATCTGAATAAAACACATCATTTTTATGTCAACGTGCTCGGTCTACAGGAAGATACGAGTCGTCCTGAAATGTCATTCGATGGGTTCTGGTTCAAGGTGGGCCAGCAAGCGATTCATTGTCTCAAGTTAAGCAATCCGGACCCCGTTGATGGGCGTCCTGAACACGGCGGGCGCGATCGTCATGTGTGCCTGTTAACGGCTGACCTGAATGCGCTGATGGAACGACTGGAGCAATACTATATTGATTACACACACAGTAAATCAGGACGTCGCGCTATCTTTTTTCGCGATCCCGATGGTAATGCAATCGAAGTTCAGGAACGCTAAAGCCACAGCGCCGCATTACTCAGGTAGCTGTGGCGAGCGAAAATATTCCTGCTGAACAGCCTATGACTCCAGAACAGTTAAAACATCAACTGGATTGCATTGCTGCGGTCGATAAGGATGTTAAAAAGGCTCTGGTCGAGATAGGTTACCCAGCGCCACGCAATCGTGCAGCAGGGTTTGAAACCTTTTTATCAATCATTGCCGGACAGCAGATCTCTACCCATGCTGCCGCTGCCATTATGCAGCGTTTGCGTGATTTGCGATGCGAGATGACTGCGGCCGGATTTCTCAGGCTTAGCAGCGCGCAATTGCGCGAAGCCGGGTTGTCTGCGCGCAAGGTGGAGTATGCGCAGGGCCTTGCGCGTGCCATTGTCGAAGAGGTTTTTCAACCAGACAGCCTGGCGGCGATGGATGATGAGGGGGCTATTACTGCAATTTCAGGATTACGCGGTTTTGGTGTCTGGAGTGCCCAGATCTACCTGATGTTTTCTCTGCAGCGTGAGGATATCTTTCCTCAGGATGACCTTGCACTGCAGGTTGCTATTCAGCGACTTAAAAAGCTTCCGCTCAGGCCAACTCCAGCTCAGGCCCGGCAATTGGTTGAACACTGGTCGCCCTGGCGCAGTGCTGGCAGCCTTTTTTTATGGCATTACTACCGCGGGGCTCCTACCTGATCTTTGTTATCCAGCAAAGGCGCTGCTGTGCCGATCGTTGAGTTGGCCTGATAGTTGCAAAGTCACTAAACAGAAGCTTCCAGAGCCTGGCTTCGGGGTTAAAGAGTCAAAAAACCGATACACAGGCCTGGGTTTGAAGCACGTTAAATGAGTAACTTTGTAAAATACGTCAAGAAGTTGACAACGGGTAGCCAGCATGAATAACAATATTAATCAGGTATTGAGTCAAATGCGCTCCATCGAGGCTTTGGCTTCGAATAAGCCGATGCAGGAGCTTAAACCCAACCATGATGGTAGTGGCAGTTTCGCTGATCTGATGCAACAGGCGATAGATCAGGTGAATGAAGGGCAGATGAAAGCAGCTGAACTGGGCAGGGCGCTTGAGCGCGGTGATCCTAATGTGGATCTGGCTCAGGTGATGATTGCGATGCAGAAATCCAGTGTCTCGTTTCAGGCGCTAACCGAGGTGCGTAATAAATTACTCACTGCCTATCAAGATGTCATGAACATGCCGGTGTAATGAACAATGGCTGACGCAAACACTGACCATCAGGCCCTGGCTCAATCCAATGCGGCAACTGGATTGAGGCGTACAGAGCGCAATCCTATCGATACCTTCATGCAATCGCATGTGGTACGGCATTTCGGGCGTTTAATCGGACTGGCTATGGCGGTTGCTATTGGAACCGTGGTCGTGCTGTGGTCATTTGAGCCTAATTATGCACCCCTGTATAGCAATGTTTCGAGTCAGGACGCGTCGGAGATAGCTAATGTGCTGACTGCTAACCAGATCGAATACAAGATTGAAACGGGTGGCAGTATTCTGGTTGCGCAGAACATGATTGCACAGGCGCGTTTAAAGCTGGCAGCTGAAGGCTTGCCGCGCGGTACCACCAAAGGTCTTGAAATGCTGCAGGATGACCAGGGTCTGGGTACCAGTCAGTTTATCGAGTCCGCGCGTTATAATCATGCACTGGAAACTGAACTCGCGCGCTCTATCGAAGCCATACGCAGCGTAGAAGAGGCCAGAGTTCACCTGGCTTTGCCAAAACAGTCCATTTTTATCCGTAATAGAACCAAACCCAGTGCCTCGGTAGTGACCAAGCTTTACTCGGGTCGTCGACTGAATCAGGGCCAGGTCGATGCCATTGTACATATGGTCGCAGCCAGCATTCCTATGATGGATGCTGATCAGGTGACAGTGGTAGACCAATTTGGTCGCCTGCTCACCGCTGACCAGGATAGCGACATGGCTCAGACCAGCAAACAGTTCGAATATACCCGCAAGCTGGAAGATAGTTACGCGGAACGTATCGTTCAGTTGCTGCAGCCTATCGTCGGTGAAGGCAAGGTTACTGCGCAGGTTTCCGCGTCGCTGGATTTTTCTCAGGTCGAATCGACTCGCGAAGCCTATGACCCCGAACGGAGTGTGATTCGCAGCGAACAGGTCAGGGAGCAGGAAATGCGCGACCTGAATGCGGCGGAGGGAATTCCCGGCGCACTCAGCAATCAGCCGCCGGGAAGTGGTACTACCGACCCGGCAGCAGTTAATAGCGCGACTGGCGGCAGTCCATTACCCGCTACGCAGAATCGCAGTGCCACACGTAATTTTGAAGTGGATCGCATGATCAGTCATACACGAAACCCCAGCGGTAGTGTGCAGAGGCTTTCGGTCGCGGTGTTGGTAGACTCGTTGACTACGGTGAATGCCGATGGCAGTACTCAGAAAACCCCGTACACCGATGAAGATATTGCGCGCTTTGAGAGCCTGGTAAAAGAAACCATCGGGTTTAACCAGAATCGAGGCGATAGCGTCAGTGTGATCAACCAGCCCTTTGTACCGAATGAGGTGGTACTGGAAGAAACACCCGCCTGGAAGAGTCTCCTCAATGAAGGGTGGATTGTGACACTGGCAAAACAGGTGTTTGGGGCCATTGGCTTGCTGATTGTCTATCTATTATTTGGTCGTCCATTCCTGCGTTCACTAAGCCTGACCCGAGAGGCAGGAGAGCGTGAAGAAGGCGGCGAGAACGATCAGGGCGCAGGTGGTTCTAATAGACAGGGTGGGCAGTATGGCGGTGAATTATCTGGCCCCAGCTCACTCTCAGCAGCGGGTATGCCCTTTGGTGACGATGCCAATAACACCGCTGCTATGATTCGACGTAGTGATGCAACACATGAACAAAAGGTAGGCATGGCGAAAACCCTGGTGATGGATGATCCCGCCCGGGTCGCTAATGTGGTGAATAACTGGGTAACCTCTGAGCAATAAGACATGTTATGGCTACTGAAGTAACGATTCCAAAAATGACCGGGCTGGATAAAGCAGCCCTGCTACTGCTGACCCTGGGTGAGGATGTTGCCGCTCAGATCCTGCAGCATATGAACCCGAAACAGGTTCAGGTAGTGGGTGCGGCGATGTCCAGCGTACAGAATGTCACCCGGCCCATGGTCGAGTATGTGATTGATGATTTTCTGCATGAGCTGGAAACCCAGACCGCGCTCGGTATCGGCAACGACAGCTATATCCGGGGCATGCTGGAAAAAGCGCTGGGCGATAAAGCAGGTAACGTGATTGATCGTATTCTGATGGGTAGCGGCAGCAATGGGCTGGAAGCCCTGAAATGGATGGATCCGAAATCGATTGCTGAAATTATCCGCCTGGAGCATCCACAGATTATCGCTATTGTGCTGTCCTACCTTGAGCCTGACAGTGCCGCGTCTGTATTGACCAACCTGCCGGAAAATACCCGAGCTGGTATCCTGATGCGTATCGCAACACTGGATGGTGTACAACCGGCGGCGGTTAAGGAGCTGGATTCAATCATGGAAAAATACTTTACCGACAACGATAACGTTAAATCTTCCATGGTAGGTGGAGAAAAAACCGCTGCAGATATTCTTAATTTTATGGATTCTTCGATTGAAGGCGTGATGATGGATCAGGTGCGGGTAGAAAATGAAGACCTGGCCAACCGTATTCAGGATCTAATGTTCGTATTTGATAATTTACGTGAAGTTGACGACCGTAGTATTCAAACCATGTTACGTGAAATCTCCACCGATCTGCTTACTCTTGCATTGAAGGGTGTAGATGAAGAATTCCAGCAGAAGTTTCTCAAGAATATGTCTTCGCGAGCTGCTGAAATGCTGGTTGAAGATATGGAAGCCAGGGGCCCGGTTAAGCTCAGTGAAGTGGAAGCCGCGCAGAAAGAAATCCTCACCATCGCGCGAGGACTGGAAGAGTCTGGAGAAATCAACCTGGGTGGTGCTGGTGAAGAAATGGTTTAACTTGCTGAGCGCTGCTGGTGTCTGCTATGACTGGTGACAAGCGCAGATTTCGTCATGAACCGGATACTCCGGTAGAAAAATGGCATTTGCCTTCGGTCGATTCGACAAGCGCGCAGGTATTTCGTGACGAAAGCAAAGCGAAGGCGGAAGAGCAGCAGGAAGAACAAACCAGCATTCCCACCGCTGAAGAGATTGAAAGCTGGCACCAGCAGGCGCATGAAGAAGGCTACCTGCAGGGGCTGAAACAGGCAGAACAGGAAAACGCCGGGTTAAAGCAACGTCTGATCAGCCTGATTAACTTTTTTGAAAGCCCGTTACAGTCATTAAATGAAGAGGTGGAGCAGCAACTCTTGTTATTAGCGGTGACCCTGGCTCAGCAACTGGTCCGACGTGAGATACGAGCAGAGCCGGGCGAGATTATCGGTGTCATTCGTGAGTCGGTTCAGCTGTTACCGGCCAATTCCCGCAAGATACGCATTTCGCTGCATCCTGAAGATGCCGAACTGGTACGCAAAACCCTGCAACTGGATGAAAACGAAGAAGAACAAAGCTGGAAGATTCGAGAAGACCCCATGATCAGTCGCGGCGGCTGCGAAATTACCTCGGATAATTCCGTCATTAATGCCACGTTGGAAAATCGACTACAGTCGCTAGCCGCATCCGTGCTGGGCGGAGAAAGGTCGGAGGATAAAAATGCAACATCCACTGATTGATCGAGCGCGCAGTAGCTGGATAAAATCCCTGCAGCGTACTGCTGCCAATTGTGCGGAAGATTGTGGAAAGCCCCATGTCGAAGGTGTATTGACGCGAATGGTCGGTCTGACGCTGGAAGCCATGGGTTGTCAGGCACCGATTGGTGCGCGCTGTGATGTGGTGACACCCAATGGGCAGAAGGTTGAAACCGAGGTAGTTGGTTTTTCGGGTGAAAAACTGTATCTGATGCCAACCAGCGATATTCGAGGACTGGTACCCAACTCTCGCGTGATCCCCACCAGTCATTCGTCTGCAGTGAATGTCGGCGTTGAGTTGCTGGGCCGGGTCATCGATGGACGTGGTCGACCGCTGGATGATAAAGGACCGCTTAAAACGCGTCAGCGTATGCCACTGGAAGGGCGCGAAATTAACCCCCTGAGCCGAACACCGATCAGAGAACCGCTGGATGTTGGCGTGCGCGCGATCAATAGCATGGCGGGTATTGGGCGAGGGCAGCGCATGGGCCTGTTTGCCGGTAGTGGTGTAGGTAAATCGGTTTTACTGGGCATGATGACCAAATATACCGATGCGGATATCGTGGTGGTGGGGCTGATTGGTGAACGTGGTCGTGAGGTGCGCGAGTTTGTGCAGGAGATTCTGGGCGAGGATGGGCTGAGAAAATCCGTCGTGGTCGCGGCACCTGCAGATTCCTCGCCGCTAATGCGTATCCACGGCGCAATGCAGGCAACCAGTATTGCTGAATACTTCCGCGATCAGGGCAAGAATGTGCTGTTGTTGATGGACTCGCTAACCCGTTTTGCACAGGCACAACGCGAAATCAGCCTCGCTATCGGTGAACCACCCGCAACCAAGGGCTATCCACCATCGGTGTTTGCACGTTTACCGCAGCTGGTCGAGCGCGCAGGCAATGGTGATTACCGTGGAGGCTCAATTACGGCTTTTTATACCGTGCTAGTCGAGGGCGATGATCACAATGATCCGATAGCGGATGCAGCGCGCGCGATTCTGGATGGACATATCGTATTGTCGCGACAGCTGGCTGAGTCTGGACAGTATCCGGCGATTGATGTGGAGGCTTCTATCAGTCGCCTGGCGCCACAGATCATGGATAAAGAGGTCCAGAACCTGGTACAGTTGTTCAGGCGCAACTACAGCCTGTATCAGCAAAATCGTGATTTGATTAATGTCGGGGCTTATCAGACCGGGTCAGATCCAGAAATTGATCAGGCCATCAAAATGCAGCCCGAGCTGATGCGTTATCTTGCTCAGGATATGAGTCAGGCAGTTTCCCTGACAGAAAGCTATACTCAGTTACAGCAGTTAATACAACGCTTTAATAAACCCCAGCCACAGGCAACCGTGGCTAATATTAATCAGGCCAGTCACAGGGCTGGTAATGCGTAAGGGTGTTGAATGTCACGTTCCAGAAAGCTTGCTCCTGTCGTTGATCATGTGGAAAAAAATGAGCAAACGGCATTACAGTCGGTTGCTTTTAGTCAGCAGCAACTGCAGCAGCAGCTAAATCGCCTCAATCAGCTGCTGGAATACAAAAGGGAGTATGCCGAGCGCCATAATCAGGGTGTTGCGATCAGTTATACCTCGGTTCAGCTGCAGGAATTTAACCGCTTTTTACATCAACTTGATGAAACCATTAAACAGCAGCAACAGGTTGTCGTGATGGCAGAACGTGAGGTGGAGATCAAGCGACAGAAGTGGAAGCTAACCCGTTCCCGCTCTGACGCTATTCACAAGGTGGTGGATCGTATACAGCTGGATGAGCAGAAACTGGAACAGAAAAAGGAACAGCGTTTTATGGATGAGATCGCGTTGCGTAATGCTTTCAGAGATTCCTGACCACAGCCCAGAGATTGCCTGATTTAACTAATCTCGCACACAAAACCAGTTTTTTCTTCGAGTTGAACATAGTAATCCGCGATATTATTTAACGCATTCTCTTCATAGTGCCTGAAAAAATAGTCGGTTTGATAAAAGCGACCATGTTTCAGCAAGGATTGCTGAAAGGCACATTGTTTGGGATAGAATTCTTCATCGGGAATATGTTCCATTTCCTGACGTACAGCGCGGCTGTTTTGCAGGAACTTATCCCATGGCATTCCAAAGCTGGATAAATCGATATCGACCATGTAGCGCGAATCGTGCTCCAGCATTTCAGATCCATTATGCAGTGTCGCAATGATATGCTGGTATACGCGATGACGTAGAGAAGGTTTCAGGATATCTTCACTCAGGTTCATAAATAAGTCAGCACTGAGTTGCTCATTTTCTCTGGAATTGATTTTATAGATGACATCGTGAAACCAGATTGCCAGCTCTACAGAGTCGGGGTCCTCAAGCTGGTTTTTGATTTCATCAAACAGTTCCAGGCAATCTTCGATGTGTTGTTGCGTGTGATATACACGCTGTTTCTCGTTATAGGCATTGATTAGCAACTGGTGTATCCGCAGGCTATCATTTGGCGCATGCTGAACCAGATTGCGAGACCACAAACGATTAAACCTGTCTTGATTTGAAGTTCTCATTAATTCCACTTGCTTGTCCAAACCTGTCAATCTCCGTCTCGATTCGGTGTGTTCATCAGACCAGTGAGAATAGTGTCAACCTGCTGTTACATGTCACGTTATACAGTTTGTTGATGGGTGGAATCCATCCTGACTCAACAACATCTATTCCAACTGATTTAACTGATTGTTTTTAGCACAATTTTTGCTTCTGTCCATTGATAATAAATGCACTACTTCATTTTCAGGGATGATATCAAACTTTTTACGCAATCTTTGCGATTGGCACACAAGCTGCATAGTACCCTGGTAGACAGCTCCAATAATTGACCAGTACATAGAAACTCAGGGTTATATGATGACAATTTCAAACACATCAATTCAGTCGGCGATACTATTTAGTGATATGCCCGCAGAGGCATCATCAGGTGGGTCTATGAATATTCAGATTGCGACTATGGACGGGGAGCAGATTCAACTTTCCGAAAAGGATTTTTTCAGCATGTTAAACCAGAATATGATCCAGGTGGTTTCTGATGTTGATGGCCAGGTTATTGATAATCAACAACTTATTTCAATGCTCGGTGGCCTGGATGGTGTCCCTGGGGCGAGTTCTGAGGGTACATTGCCTGGCCAGTGGATGCAATTTTTAAAGTCCCATTTTAGTGAGCAGTCAGACACCGATCAGCCTCTGGAGCTGGTGATCAGCGAAGATAAGCAGGACGAAGAAGATGTGATTTTGCTACAGGCTGAGCTGACACAGCCCGAAGATGGCAGGGAAGCTATCGTGGTGGCACCTGTAGTGCCGGCCCAACAGTTAAAAGGAGAAGCTTTGCCACCTGAGCGGCAAACTTTAACCACCAGCGCAATTAAACCCACACAGCTGGCTACCCAGGATGACCGCGTATCGCTTACTGACAAGGTGGTAGATGCAAGCGCTGAAGCATTAGATGCCGATAACAAAAAGCTGAATACCGCTGAGGATCAATCACGAGATACGCGTGCGAAAACCCCGCATGAATTTGCCAATGTCAGACAACAGATTGGCGCTGCTGAAGCTGTTAGCAACAAGCCTGTGGATACGTCGGTTACCGCGTCACAACCGCTGAACAGTCCTGTGCAGGGGGCAGCGAGCACAACCAATGCAGCAGCACAGCAGGTGCTACCACCCCATCTTCAGGCAATATCGGTTTCAAATTCTGCCAATAACCAGCAGTGGGGCGATGCATTAGGCGAGCGTGTTTCTTTTCTGATTAACCAGAAACTGAATAGCGCCGAGATTCGCATTGATCCGCCCCATTTAGGTAAGCTGGATATCCAGATTCATATTAAAGATGACACTGCACAGGTTGTGATCCATACCCAGCATGCACAGACCCGCGACCTGGTCGAAAATTCGAGCTTGAGGTTACGCGAGATTCTCCAGGATGCCGGATATAGCTCGGTGGATGTGAATGTGTCACATCGTGATTCATCCTCACAGCAACAGGCAACTGCCGAAGGCTCGGTGAATACCGATCCTTTCCACTCCTCTGATTCAACAGGACTGGTGGATGGGGTGATGCAGCAGGTAAGTATGCATGTTGCTGATGGTAGTATCGACTATTTCGCTTAATTTATAGCGCGCCAGACGTTAAGCTATTCTGAATTAATTGATCGGGTATCGCAGCGGCGCTATTACGGGGTCGCCATTCAGAAATGATGTCAGGTAGAACAAAGTGCTATTGGCTGTTACCCATCTTACTGTTATTTATCGCGGGCTGTAGTTCGCTGGGCGTCGAGCCCTGGCAGCGTGATGTTTTATCGCGTCCCGAAATGCAGTTCGGTAATGGTGATCTAATGCAGCAGTTCGGCAGTCATTTCTACTTCAGCAAGGAAGCTTCCAGTGGCGGCAGCAGCTTTGCGGGTGGGGGTTGTGGCTGTAACTGATCAATGAAATCAATCGTACAACCACTATCGCTGGCCTGTTGTAGCCTGTTGGGGCTTTCCACTACAGCTTCAGGCGAGACTGAACCCTGGCTGGTCGAGCTTGGGGTGATGAATTTTAACGAGCAGGCTCGCAATACCGGTCTGGAGTTTGTTGCAAAGGCCTCCCGCAATACCAGCGATGGTGGCAATCTCACACTGGGTGCTGAAATTGATGTGATCACCGGGGCAACACCGAATGGCGCCAGTAGCACCGATATCCCACAAACCTTTACCATGTCTTCAGGGGCAGGCAGTTACTCGGTAAACGCCAATGAGTTACCTGCCGATGACACCCACATGGATACCCGGCTGGATCTCCATTTCGAACGTGAAACCCCGTTATCTCAGGATATAAGCGCGAGCTATAACGGATTGATTTCGATGGAGTTTGATTACCTTGCTTTCGCAGCGGGGGGTAGTCTGGCCTGGGATTTCAACAAAAAAAACACCACCTTGATTACTGCCATCAACCTCGAATATAACCGCGTTCATCCTGTCGGCAATATCCCGATTCCTATGGCCAGTATGCAGCCTGCCGGATCACCTCAACCGCGTGGCGTAGCGGCTGACTCTAAAATCGGGGAAGAATTTTCTATCGGTATCAATCAGATAATCGATCGTCACTCGCTGGCTCAGATACGATTGACAAGCTCGCATTTCAGGGGGTATTTGAATGATCCTTACAAACTGTTAAGCGTGATTGATGATGAGAACAGCGCGACACTGGGCCGCACTCTGGGCTATGTTTTTGAAAATCGTCCCGATACACGATCCATGCAAAGTGTCTATCTGGCGTATCGCAGGAATTTTGATAGTGACGTTCTCGATCTGGGTTATCGGCGATATGAGGACAGCTGGGAAGTGACCTCAGATACGCTAGAGCTAGCCTATCGTTTCAGTATGGCGGGGCGATATTACCTGCGTCCTTCGTTACGTCTTTACAGCCAGCATGAGGCTGAATTCTATGCGCACAGTCTGAGGAATTCTCAAGCCCTGCCTCAGTATGCCAGTGCCGATTTACGCCTGGCAGATTTTGACGCCCGCACAATAGGCATTGAACTGGGTAAAACCTATGCGCATGAGGGTAAGCAAAGCCTGGCGCTGGAATATTACACTCAGCAGGGGGACAGCCACCCCTCAGATGCCGTAGGACTGCAACAGGCGCAGGATTTGTATCCCACGTTAAAAACCTGGGTAATTAAATACAGCTATACCTATCAATGGTGAAAATACGCTAGCCTGGCAACGTTGATCCGGATGGGAACAAGCCGGTAATACGGGTGCTCAAGGCAACCAGCAATTTGAGGTCAATATTGGAATATTCAGCTGCTACTGAGTTGTAGTGCGCGCTAATCATATTCCTGTGATAAAGCATCGGTATCAATCCACGCGCGATTATTCTGTAGCGGTTTTAGCCAGCCCTTACGACGAAATTCTGCAGTTGCTTTGCTGGCGCTTTCGGTGGTGATACCCAGCATGGCACCCATATCCTCACGCGTGGGTAGAAAAAAACTCTCGTCGTCCGACTTTTCATCCAGCAGTAACAGCAGGCGTGCTACACGTTGGGTTGCGTTGCCGGTAGATAATCGGGTAATCCAGTTATTGGCACCGCTCAGGGCTTTTTGCCAACGTTCAAGCAGGGTATTGTGCAGACGAGGCGTATCTCGTCTTAGGGATTCAATGATAGAGCGCGGAATACGGCAGACGCTGGCATGATCCATGGTCACAGCATCGTGATCAGAGGGCTGACCACTCAGGCTTTCCAGACCAGCCAGGTCGCCCTGGCTGAGTATACGAACAATTCTACGATTTCCGTCCGGCAGGTGCTGCACCAGCTTTACCAGCCCCGAGCGTATGGTGTATACGAAAGAGTTCTCTTCACCCTGGCGGTAAATCACCGTACCTGGCGGGTACTCAAAGTCATCAATCGGGTGATGAATGCGATCAAAATCTTCCTGTTGTAAATCAGCAAACAATACCAGATGCCGTATTGCACAGTGTTTACAACGCTGCGCTCCTCTCCATGCATTTTCAATATGATATGACTTCACGGCATAAAACTCTTTTTGAAAAGTAACATTAATTTTAATTCGTATTGAAAAATTTCAATGCTGCTTGCCGTAGGGCTTAATACTATCGACTCATCAAAAAAAAGGTGAGCGAATGAATACTGAAAACCGAATACAGCATATGCCAATTTCGTTTTTTGCCATGGTAATGGGTATGGCTGGATTAACGATAGGCTGGGAAAAAGCGAGCGAAATTTTTCATTTCAGCAGTCTTATATATACCACTTTGCTCGCGTTAACGCTCATTCTTTTTATCGCTTTGAGCGCAATGTATCTATTTAAAGCAGTTTATTTTAAACAGTCTTTGTCGGAAGAATGGTCCAACCCGATAAAAATAAATTTCGTTCCGACCATATCCATCAGCCTGTTGCTGTTTGCGATTGCTTTTGTGCCTATCTCACGCACGACCAGTCTGGTTTTCTGGACCCTGGGTTGTGCGCTGCATTTAATTATTTCCTTACACGTGATCAACAGCTGGTTGCATCATGAGCGCTACGAAATTCATCATCTAAACCCTGCATGGTTTATCCCGGCGGTGGGGAATATCGTTGTTCCTCTGGCTGGTGTTCCTCTGGGCTATGCAAATATCTCCTGGTTTTTCTTTAGCGTTGGTCTGTTCTTCTGGATTATTTTGCTGGTGATTGTGTTTAACCGAATCATCTTTCATCAGCCTATGCCAAAAAAACTGATACCTACATTGTTTATTTTAATTGCGCCTCCGGCGGTGGGATTTCTGGCATATTTTAAGTTAACCGGCACTTTGGATACTTTTGCACTGGTTGTTTATAACTTCGGCCTGTTCCTGACATTATTGCTATTCAGTCAGTGGCCAAGATTTATCGGACTGCCGTTTTTTATGTCCTGGTGGGCTTATTCCTTCCCTTTAGCGGCGATGAGTATTGCCAGTATGGTGATGTCACACGTCACTGGAAACTTACTCTACGGATACCTTGGGCTTGCGTTGCTAATGTTTCTTTCCGGCCTGGTGCTCGTGCTACTGGGCAATACGATTAAGGCAGCTAAACGACGTGAAATATGCCTTAAGGAAGCCTGAAAACTAACACTCGAGAGAGACCATGAAACAAATTGTATTACAGGAAAAATTCCCGGTTTTTAAACTGGAAGTAAATAAGTCAGAAACCGATTTTAAATCGGCTCAGGAGCTTATCAATTACTTTAAGCACCTGATTGATGATCATGATGTCACCCGATTTATTGGTGAATTTGATCACTACAGTCATACCAAAGGCTTAGCAGAAGGGCATGTTGATGAATCAATCATGGATGCGAGGAATATTGTTTTTTGCTTTGGCACTCAATTACCAAAAGCAGAAATACTGGCGTTAAGACCTCGCTCAATTGGTATTGCTGAAACCGTCGACCAATTTATTGTTTCGTTTATGGAAGCGCCTATGGCGCTGGCTAATGACACGATGGAAGCGTGGGTTAAAAGCATTGTAAAGCATTAGTTATTTTTTCGATTATTGATGTAAATTTTTAAAGGAGTCAGAGTATGAAGATTGGAGTAACCAGTCAAAATTTCAAAACCATTACCGGTCATGCGGGCAAGACCAGACGTTTTCTGGTGTTTTCTCAATCGCTACAGGGCGAATGGTATGAAAGTAACCGTATTGATTTGCCGAAAGAAAAATCTATGCATGAGTTTAATGGAGGTCCTCATCCCTTAGATGAGCTTGATGTATTGATCACTGGCAGCTGTGGTCAGGGGTTTATTCGCAAATTAAATTCGCGTGGTGTTGAAGTCATTGCGACCTCTGAAACCCGACCTTCCTATGCGGTAAACCGCCTGATTCAGGGTTTGCCATTACCTCAGGCGGAGCCTCATGTTCATCTATGAAGCGATGATCGTTTTTTGTGCGGCACTTGGTCGCATTGATTCTAAAAGCTAGATTGGTCAATCTAGTAAGGGTGCAGGGTGAACAGTTTTTTTTAATTGGGGAGTTTTGAAATGTTAGATCCAGCCATGATTGAGCTGTCACGTTGGCAGTTTGCGGTAACCGCACTTTATCATTTTATATTTGTTCCACTGACTCTAGGGATGACCTGGATACTGGTGATTATGGAGTCTGTCTATGTCATGACCGGTAAGGAAATTTACCGCGATATGACTAAATTCTGGGGTAAGTTATTTGGAATTAACTTTGCCCTGGGCGTGACTACCGGCTTAACGATGGAGTTTGAGTTCGGTACCAACTGGTCGTATTACTCACATTATGTTGGAGATGTTTTTGGGGCACCGCTTGCCATTGAAGGTCTGATGGCATTTTTTCTTGAGTCGACTTTCATTGGTATGTTTTTTCTTGGATGGGAAAGATTATCCAGACGCCAGCATCTACTGGTTACATTCCTGACCGCTTTGGGTACTAATTTATCAGCGTTATGGATTCTGGTTGCGAATGGCTGGATGCAAAATCCGGTTGGATCCGAATTCAATTATCAAACCATGCGTATGGAGATGACCAGTTTTGCCGATGTGGTATTTAATCCGGTAGCTCAGGTTAAGTTCATTCATACCGTCAGCGCAGGTTATGTAGCCGGCTCGATGTTTGTACTGGGTATCTCCTCTTATTACCTGCTTAAAGGGCGTGATGTCGCATTTGCTACACGCTCGTTTGCTATTGCCGCGGGCTTTGGTCTTGCCTCTATCTGTTCGGTTATTGTGCTCGGTGATGAGTCCGGTTATGAACTGGGTGATGTGCAAAAGGTAAAACTTGCAGCGATTGAATCGGAGTGGGAGACGCATGAAGCACCTGCCGGATTTACCCTGTTCGGTATTCCCGATCAGGAGCAGGAAACTACTCATGCTGCGGTCAAGATACCCTGGGTAATGGGGATTATTGCTACCCGTTCATTAGATCAGGAAGTTACCGGTCTGAAAGATATTATGAAGGCGAATGAAAACCGCATACGCCGCGGCATGATCGCGTATGAATACCTGATTAAATTACGCAACGGTGACGATTCCGAAGTTAACAGAAGCACCTTTGAGAAATATAAAAGCGACCTGGGTTATGGACTGTTGCTCAAGGCTTATACGCCCAATGTAGTGGATGCAAGCGATGAACAGATTGCGCTGGCGGCAAAGAGTAGTATTCCCGATGTGGCTCCGCTGTTCTGGACTTTTAGAATTATGGTGGCGGTAGGTTTTGCCATGCTGATTATTTTCGCACTGGCATTTTATTACTGTGCAAAACGGGTAATCGAGCAAAAGCGCTGGTTGCTTAGAATCGCTCTGTACAGTATTCCCTTGCCCTGGATTGCTATTGAAACCGGCTGGTTTATTGCTGAATTTGGACGCCAGCCCTGGGCTATAGGTGAGGTGCTACCCACTTTCCTGGCGACTTCCAGTCTCACGGTAACGGATCTGGTTATCAGTATCGCTGGCTTTGTAACCTTTTATACCTTCCTGCTGGTGATTGAGTTGTGGCTGATGTTTCACTTTGCACGCAAGGGGCCCAGTTCTCTAGGGACGGGGCGTTACCACCTGGAACAGTCCAGCACTGATACCGTTAATCAACCTGCACACGCCTGAGGAGATACTGACATGATTTTAGATTATGAAGTTTTAAAAATGATCTGGTGGTTATTTGTCGGCGTGCTGCTGATCGGTTTCGCAATCACTGATGGTATGGATATGGGAGTCGGTAACCTGCTGCCCTTTGTAGGAAAAACCGATGATGAGCGTCGCGTGATGATCAATACGGTAGGGCCGCACTGGGACGGTAACCAGGTATGGTTGATTACTGCGGGGGGCGCTATCTTTGCTGCCTGGCCTGCTGTTTATGCTGCCGCCTTCTCTGGCTTTTATTTTGCCATGCTGCTGGTACTGTTTGCGCTATTCTTCCGCCCAGTGGGATTTGATTATCGTAGCAAACTGGGTGATGCACGTTGGCGCAAGGCCTGGGACTGGGGTTTGTTTGCCGGTGGAGCGATCCCTTCGCTGGTGTTTGGCGTGGCGTTTGGCAATCTGATCCTGGGGGTTCCGTTTCACCTCGATGAATTACTACGACCCTTTTATACTGGTTCATTCTGGGCGCTGTTAAATCCTTTTGCTCTGCTCGCGGGTATTGTCAGTTTCTCTCTGCTCACCATGCATGGTGGCATGTGGATACAGATGCGTACCAGTGGAGAGATTCCCGAGCGCATTAAATCATGGATTACTGTAACCGGTATCATTGCCATTGTCGCTTTTGCAGCCGCGGGGATCTGGCTGGTTATGGGTATAGACGGCTACAGGATTATCACTCAGCCAGCGCTGGATGCACTACCCAACCCCTTATCCAAAACGGTAACGGTGGCTGAAGGTGCCTGGTTGAGCAACTATTACCTTTATCCGCTAACGCTGGTATTTCCTGCCTTAGGATTTTTGGGTATGGCAGGTACCATAATCATGTCGCGCGCTGATCGTCCTGGCTGGGGTTTTTTCAGTAGTTCGCTGGGCATCACAGGGGTCATCATGACTGCTGGCGTGTCGTTGTTTCCTTTTATCATGCCATCCAGCACAAACCCGAATCATAGCTTTACCATCTGGGATGCAGCTTCCAGCCATCTCACGCTAACGGTGATGTTCTATGCCACGGTTATTTTTCTCCCCATCGTTATCAGCTATACGATCTGGAATTACTACAAGATGTGGGGATGTCTGTCGGTAGAAGAAATGCGTGATCGCACTGGGGCTTATTAATTGTAACCGGGGGAACCTGATACAGGTTCTCCCATTTATTTTCTGGAGAATTATTATGTGGTATTTCACCTGGATTCTGGGCGTTATGTTAGCTATGGCGTTTGGTGTTATCAACGTCATGTGGTACGAGTCAGAGCACTGTCTCGATCGCGACGACTCGGATCGGTCCTGATATTGGCCCGGGTGTCTATCCCGGGCTTATCCAGACTTAAGTGATATCTTTATTAACCCGGCATCAATATAGGTATTGTTCAGAGTCTCAAGAAAGCTTCAGATCAAGGCACAGCTCGCAGGTAATGGTTATTCCCTTGGCAAGAGCTGTAACGCGGAGCTGGAGTTTTCTTGAGACTCCTAACTTACTGGAAATATAAAAGATAGGCCGCAGCACACTGGCCCACGGACTACGTTAACAGCAGTTGCTGGAGAATGACTACAGCGGCCTGCTGTTGCCTTGCCGTGAACCAGTGTGCTGTGGCTGAACATTACCTATATTGGTGCCGGGTTAATAGTATCGACTTTATTCATGATATGACATACTAAACCTTCAATCATAGGGTGTGACTCTGGGGGGAGGGTAATGCGTTATTTTGATTATAGTGAATCTGATACTCAGGATAAACCATCTGAAAAAATCACCGTGCTTGAGGGCCTGTCTGAAGAAGAATGGCAAAAGGTGATCCGCTACGCGCAGAGTATAGACTTCAAGCCAGGGATGATGCTGTTGAAGGCGGGCGAATCCGATGACTCGTTAAATATTGTGGTATCGGGTCAGGTTGAGGTCATCAATCCGAACAGCTTTGGCTTTTTAAAAAGGATAGCCACTATCGGCGAAGGCTCGGTATTTGGCGAGCTTGCTTTCTTCGATGGGCAACCCCGCAGTGCCTCGATTCGGGCCATCAGCGAGGGCCAACTGTTGCGGTTATCGCGAAAGGGTTTCGACCGTATCGCCGCGTGGAATCCGAGCCTGGCACAGCAGCTGTTGTTCGATCTGGGGCGCATTCTGGCGTACCGATTTCGTAACGAATCCCCCTACAAGATTTGAGCATAAATGGGGATGGATAAACTCGCCTTTCCCAACTACACACAATTAGAGGCTAGACTGCCGTCCGTTGTGTGGTGGGCTTTACGCGGCCTGACATTAATATTTACCCTGTTTATTATCTACCTGTTATTCAATCAGCCCGATAAAGGGCTGGTGCTTTTCTGGAAGCTGCTTATCCCCCTGTTACCCTTGAGCTTTGCTGTGATTCCGGGACTATGGCGCAATATCTGTCCGATGGCACTACTCAATCAGATACCCAGAACCTTAGGTTTCAGTCGCGAAAATACCCTGTCTGATTTGCTCAAAAAGCTGGCGTTGTATCTCTCGGTGATCGCTTTCGTGATCTTTGTGCTATTGCGACAACCCTTGCTTAATCATAGTGGCCTGGCTCTGGGACTGGTTCTGTGTGCTGCTCTGATTCTCGCCTTTGCAGGCGGGGTTTATTTTAAGGGTCGTAGTGGCTGGTGCGGCACATTCTGCCCGTTGGCACCGATACAGAAAGCCTATGGTCATGCGCCGTTATTACTGGTAAAGAATGGATATTGTGAGCCCTGTCTGGGCTGTCAGAAAAACTGTTATGACTTTAATCCACGTGCAGCTATTTTCGGCGACCTGGATGATGCGGATGGCTGGTGGACCGAACAGCGCAAGTTTTTTATTGCGATGCTACCCGGATTGATTGTTGGTTTTTTTAATACCTCTTTTAGTGTTGAAAGCGGTCTGATGAGTTACCTGCTGACCATGCTTAGCCCTCCGGTTATTTCTATAGGGCTGTTCTACAGTTTATATAATCTGCTGCATGTTAATTTTTTCAGGCTGGCGTCGTTGTTTTCGATGGCGGCGCTGGGGATATTCTACTGGTATGGCATCCCTGTTGTCGCTGCGGGGCTCGAACAAATTTTCAAGCTGTCGCTTTCAGATTCGGTCATTACCCTGTTGCAGTACCTGGTCGTTGTGATCAGCCTGGCTGTAGTGATTCGGGGGATGATTTCGGAACATCAGTTCAAGCTGGATCAACAACAGGCAAAACAGGCTTCACTGGGTAGCGGCGTGGAGACCCTGAAGGCGGCATTGAACAATACGCGTTCCATGGTGCAGGTTATAGAGCAGGCCAGTGGTAAGCATTTACTGATGAACAGTGGGCAGAGCCTGCTGGATGCACTGGAAGAGGCCGAGTTACCGATTATGTCAGGTTGCCGCATGGGCTTATGTGGTAGTGATCCAGTAGTGGTTACCGAGGGCATGGAGAACCTCGATCCTCCCGATGAAAATGAATTGAATACCCTGCGCAGATTAGGCCTGGAAGGTAAGGCACGACTGGCATGCTGTTGTAAGCCTAAGGCTGGTATCCAGATTGATCTGGCCGCTGATCCAGCGCAGGTGATTATACCTCAGGAGACATCTAATGAGTTTCTTGAGACCGTCATTGATGACGCGATGAATGTTGTGATTATTGGCAATGGTATTGCTGGTATTAGTACAGCAGAAACGCTGCGCGAAAAAGACCCCAGTTGCTATATTACCCTGATCACTCAGGAACCTTATCATTTTTATAATCGTATGGGACTGGAAAAGGTGATCTATGGCCGTAGTGCTTTACAGAACCTGTTTCTAATGAAAGAAGACTGGTATCAGCGTAATCAAATTGATTTCTGGTTGAATACACGGGTCGATTCGATTGATGCAAAAAACAAAAGACTACAACTCGCTACCGGCGAATATACCCGCTATGACAAACTGGTTCTGGCAACGGGTGCTCAGGCTTTTGTACCCGACCAGCCCGGCTTCGATCTACCGGCAGTCTTTACACTGAGGGATGCGCAGGATGCTCTAAAGATCCGCTCCTGGGTACAGAGCCATCATTGTCGACGAGTTATTATACTGGGTGGCGGGGTTCTCGGTATAGAAGCGGTATCTGCCATGCTGGAGCTCGGACTGAGAGTATCTCTGGTGCATTCCGATGAACACCTGATGAATCATCAACTGGATAGAAATGCAGCCATCATTTTGCGCAAGTTTCTGGAAAATAAAGGGGTGCGAATCTACACCGCCAACGGCATTGACAGGATTGAAGATTGTGGCGAACTGTACCGACTGATCTTAAAGGATAAAACTCTGCTGGTAACTGACATGGTATTGCTGTGTATAGGTGCCAGAGCAGATGTTGGTCTCGCTAAAGCAGCCGGATTAAATATCAATAGAGGTGTGCTGGTTGATGAGCAGATGAAAAGTTCGAATGAAAATATATTCTGTGTGGGTGATGTGGCTGAATTACCCGGTGCTGTCAGTGGACTATGGTCAGTTGGAAATGAACAGGGTAAGGTCGCTGCTGATGTTATTGCGGGTGGAGATGCCCGTTACAGTGCCAGCGCATTACCGCCAGTTCAATTGAAGATGACGGGTATAGATTTAAAAAGTTTTGGCAGTCTTAAGGTCGATGAGGAAACGACTTCGTACAGCCTGGGTAGTGTTTCCTCTAATTGCTGGCGTTGTTTGCTGGTCAAGGGGCATCGCCTGAAGGGTGGTGTTTTTGTAAACTCACCCATGGCTGCCTCAGCGGCTATCAAGCTGGCCAAAAATGTAGACCGTGATGTATGGGAGCAGGATATTCTGGATATACTTCATAGGGATGATGATGCCAGTTAGTGTATTGATACCTGGTTACTCCTGAGTTGCTGCTAATTGTTTAAAAAAGCTTTTCACCACAGAGGACACAGAGATCACAGAGTTTTTATTTTGTGTTTAACCTGATGGTCTCTTCTAAAAGTCGGTAACTGTCTGATCGGGTTTAAACGACTGCTAATTTTTTATCAACCACGAAGCACACGAAGGGCACGAAGGTTTTTTTGGTTGTTACTGATGCCTGCTATGGTGGCTTGCTGGTGCTGCGGTTTGATTGTGCCAGCTGAAAGGTTTTTGTTAAACCACAGAGGACACAGAGAGCACTGAGAAATAATTTTTGTTTATCTTCTCCTTCGTGTTTATTAACCCCTTCTGGTATCGGTCTAAGGACTTTTCAATTTTATTGATTTTTAGTTGAACCACGAAGCACACAGAGAACACGAAGAAAAAAATTTATTTGTAGTAGTACATAACCGATAAGATAGTTACCGGTTTTTAGAAGAGACCGTGAGGTTAAACACAAAATAAAAACTCTGTGATCTCTGTGTGCTCTGTGGTTAAAAGCTTTTTAAATGTTCAATCGAAGAAAGTTATTTATAAACCTTCGTGTGCTTCGTGGTTCAATGTTTTTAAATACCAGCAGATTAAAGAAATCTATTTCGTTGCCGCTTACTGCTGAGGTTGCTGAAACATTTCCTGCATCTTTTTCATTTGCTCCATAGCCTCGGGCGGTATGCTTCCATTCTGCTGCATTTGTTGCATGATCTGGTTCATGTCTGGCATGTTTTGCTGCATCTGCTGACGGGCCTGTTCCATCTGTTGCTGCATGCTGACCTGCTGGTAACCGGCAGGGACCTGATAATAGGCGCTGTTGATTTTTGCATTGTTGTTGATTGATGTTATTTCACTTTCAATCTGGCCGTTGCTATCCAGTGTTTTTAAAGGCGCACCCCTGGATTTGAAAAACTCGTAAGACTGTAGGTCAGCCTGAGTACACTCATCCAGCATCGAGCTCATTCCCCCCATCATATTCTCTGTCTGCTGTTGCATGGTTTGCATGGCGTCAAAGAGTTCGGAGATCCCGGCTTTGTTCATGACCTGTTGAGAAATAAAAACTGTATTGCAGGGTTTGCCGTTTGCAGTAACGCTATATTGGGTCGTGTCATAACCAGCGATCTTAGGCCCCTGGCCGAGTTTGCGGTAATTGACCTTAACACGACTGGATTGATTAACCGCCTGCTTTGATTTTTTCAAATCGACCAGCATCACCTGTCGGCGCTGGGGGTCTACCATTTTGAATTGCTGCTGACGGGTATCTATTAATACAAACTGGCTGTCATTTTTATTATCCATACGAATCAGATGGCCATTGCTGGTGATTGTATTTATGTCTCCGCCCTGATCGACAGAGGTAATCTGTATATCTGCCTGGGTAAAACTACTTATCAATAACGTAGTTATGAAAATTGTTAGTCTGTTCATCATAAGTGTCCCTGTGTACTTGATAAAGGTTAAAAATTCTGCAATCAATGGATTGTTATTTATCGATCATACTGGCCTGTAATTCTCGAAATAAATGGCGTGCTATCTGAGTCTTTTTGTCGTCTTTGGCTGATTTGTGGTTACGCCACAGCTGTCTGAGTTGCTGGCGTTCCAGCTCAGGATGTTGCGCACAGCATTCATTGATTGCGGGGTCTCCTTCGTTGAGTATCCGCTCGCGCCAGTACTCCAGCTCCTTAAAGTGCTGTTTGTTATGCTGGTCTCTGTTTTCGATAGCTTCGACGGCAGCAAAGATTGGTTCGGCATCTACATTGCGCAGTATTTTGCCGATGTACTGATAGTGTCGTTTAAGGGCGCTGCGCTTGTTAACCAGGCGGTGCGCTAGGGCGATGGCCTCTCTCAGCTTTTCATCCATAGGGATTTTTGCCAGCTGATCGGTATTCAGATGACTGAGCTTTTTGCCGAGTTCCTGCAACGCCTGGCTTTCGCGTTTCTGCTGAGATTTGCTGATGATCTCAAACTCTTCTTCGTCATCGTTAATTTGGGCTTCTTCTTCTGTTCTCATGTGCGCTAGAATGCATGGATGAATGAAATTAATATGAATAGTTTGACGGTTTCCGAAGCATCCCTCAAGAACATTATCGACGATACCCTGAAGCTGGCCCAACAGCGCGGTGCGACACAGGCCGAAGCAGGCCTGACAGTTTCTGAGGGGGTGACGGTTTCTGCGCGTATGCGCGATGTTGAAACAGTGGAGTATCAGAATGACACGGGTCTGGGTATTACGGTGTATTTTGGTCAGCATAAGGGCAGTGCCAGCACCAGTAGCCTGAACCCTGAATCAATCCGTAAAACGGTTGAGGCGGCCTGCGATATTGCGCGTTACACCTCAGAAGACCCCTGTGCTGGACTGGCGGATGCGGAGCTTATGGCTACGCATATGCATGAGCTGGATCTGTTTTATGAGTGGAATCTGGATACCCCTGAAGCGATACAGCTGGCGCTGGAATGCGAAGCCGCTGCGCTGGATTATGATCAGCGAATCTGTAACTCGGACGGGGCTTCTATTGATCTGGGCAAAAGTATTTCAGCTTATGGCAATACCCACGGTTTTTTGCAGGCAGAGCGTAAGACTCGCCATTCGATCAGTTGCTCGGTAGTTGCTCAGAACGAGAAAGGCATGCAGCGAGACTACTGGTATAGCGTGAATCGCAACCCTGAGCTACTGATGGCTGCCAGGGAAGTGGGTGAGAAATCAGCACAACGCACCGTGGATCGTCTTGGTGCACGTAAGCTGCCTACCTGCCAGGCGCCAGTGATGTTTGTACCTGAGATGGCGCGTGGCCTTATCTATCATTTGAATGCCGCTATCGGCGGTAATGCCCAGTATCGAAAAGCAAGCTTCCTGCTGGATGCGCGTGGTGAGCTGGTGTTCCCCGAGTTTGTTCAGCTCAAGGAGTTTCCCTTTGAGCCGGGTGCGCTAGGATCGGCGAATTATGACGGCGAGGGCGTAGCGGTGAGAGAGAATGTTCTGGTGGACGAGGGTCGTCTTCAGAGTTATCTGCTGGATAGCTACTCTGCACGTAAGCTGGGCCTGCAATCAAGCGGGCATGCCAGTGGAGTGCATAATCTTAAACTGTCAAATACCGGCAAGGACTTTGAAGCTTGCCTGAAGGCCATGGATAAAGGACTGCTGGTCACTGAATTAATGGGCCAGGGTGTGAGTACGGTGACGGGTGATTACTCGCGCGGAGCGGCCGGTTTCTGGGTAGAGAATGGGAAGATTCAATATCCGGTAGAGGAGATTACCATTGCCAGTAATTTGAAGCAGATGTTTAAAGGCATTGTCGAGATTGGAACAGACGTTGATACTCGTGGCAATGTTCATTGTGGATCTATCCTGATCGATAAAATGACGATTGCAGGTGATGGTTAAAAAATTACTGTTGTGTGTCCTGCTGCTGCAACTGACTGGCTGGTCAGTTCAGGCGCAGCAGAGCAACCCGCCCGCCGGTGCAGATACTGAATCCTCAGAAAAGGGGTATGTGTTTGACATTACCGTGCAAAACGAACAGCAGCTGGATGCGATTTTAAAACGTGCAGAGCATTTAAAAGGCCAGTTCAGCCCTGATCAATATGGTCGCATTGCGCTGGTGTTGCATGGGGAAGAACTGAAGTTATTCAAGAAGAGTAACTATCAGCAATTTATGAGTATTGTGGACAAGGCACGTGAGCTGGACAGTAATCACCTGATTGATATCAAGGCCTGCCAGACAGCGATGGATTATCTCAATATCGAGCAATCTGACCTGCCGGACTTCATTGAGCAGATTCCGTATGCGCCAGTGGAAATTGAGCGTCTGGTCAGGGAGCAGGATTTCACGCGTCTGTGACGGTGCACAGGCTACTTTTGATCATCTCTCCACATGACGGAAGTGTAGTCTGACTTAATCTGTTCTATCTTCAAGGGTGCCAGTTCATTGTTCTGGTAGTAATACTGAATCGTATCCTTGCTATCAGCAAAGTCCTGGGAGAGTTTATCAACCTTGATACTGGAGTCTCCATCAGGAATCTCGATATCGGTCTCCAGAGTCACCCTGGAAAACTTCATATCCCCCTTGCGATAAAACTGGATCACAATCTCTTTTTCTCCTGCTTTTTTCATGTCGAGGTAGAGCAGATTAATCGAGTGATAATTGTACAGCGGCGGAATAAATTCCAGTACGTGCTGGGTTTTTGAATTTGAGTAATAGGCGCGGTTGTTTTTGTGGTCAAACCAGCACGCGCGCCGCGCGCTCTTATCTGGATAGTCTCCGCTCACTTCTATCGTGAGCTGTGGTTCGCCCTGAGCCTGGCCCTGCATATGGGTTTCAATATAGGGACGTTTGCGGGTTAACCAGCTGTATATACCGCTGGGCTCAGTGTTCATAGACCATACCCAGACACTATTTATCTGCTTTAAAGAAAAGCTGGCGTAGGCGACATGCTGGTCATTCCGAAACACGCGATAATGTGCATCAAAGGGTTTCAGGTCATTGGCTGACAGAGAGGTCGTGGCCAGCAGGATCAGACAAATAAGTATTCTATACATGATCAAATACCAGAGGTTTTGAGAGATGCATGCCATCGAAATGCGGCAGCCCAGCGGTTAGTTGTAAACGTTTCTCGGCTAACCACTGTATGACCTGAGGATACATCTGGTGTTCCAGTTGATGGACCTTCTGCTGCAGTGATTCGGCGTCATCACTCGCATCAATGGCAAACTTTCCCTGCACAATGACTGGGCCGGAGTCCAGTTCTGCGGTGACGATATGAATGCTGACACCATGTTCGGCATCCTGATTTTCCAGTGCACGCTGATGGGTATTTAGGCCCTGATATTTAGGCAGTAAAGAGGGATGGATATTGATCATATTCGGCCAGTAATGCTGGATGAAATCCGTGCTCAATATGCGCATGTATCCGGCAAGCACAATCAGGTCCGGATTGAACTGGTCGATTTGTTGCTGCAAATGCTGATCAAATGCTTCACGCTCACTGAATGCCTTATGGTCCAGGCTGATTGCCTGGATGCCATGCTCGCGTGCGCGTTGCAGCCCATAGGCGTCGGGGCGGTTGGAGACAACTGCCACGATTTCAGCATTGAGATTGCCATCGTGAATTTTATCTATGATGGCCTGCAGGTTACTGCCATTACCGGAGAGCAGGACGACCAGGGATAATGGCTTCATTGACCTGCGTGGAGTAACTGAACTGGCTCGGCTTCACCTTTTTCGCTGATTTGACCGATATGCCAGGCCGCTTCACCCAGATCGATCAGCTGATTAATGCAGTTCTGGGTGTCAGCTTCATCGACCACCAGTACCATACCCACGCCGCAGTTAAAGGTACGGAACATTTCCTGTTGCTGAATATTGCCGGCCTGTTGCAACCACTGGAAAACAGGAGGTAATGACCAGCTGTCCAGATTGATCTGCGCGCTGCAGTTTTGTGGTAGCACTCGCGGAATATTGTCGATTAAGCCACCACCCGTGATATGCGCAATGGCATAGATATGCTGCTGTTGAGTCAGTTGCAGCATGGGTTTGGTATAAATGCGGGTTGGCTTTAGCAGGGCATCCGCCAGCGCAACGTCACCACAGGGCTGTTGCAGATCAACCGCACTGACTTCTATCACCTTGCGGATTAACGAATAACCATTCGAGTGAGGGCCAGAGGAGGCTACTGCGACCAGGCTCTGTCCTGGTTTGACCTTACTGCCGTCGATGATGCGCTCTTTTTCAACGATACCGACGCAAAATCCAGCAAGGTCAAAATCATCCTGTTGATACATACCGGGCATCTCTGCGGTTTCCCCGCCGATTAACGCACAGCCAGCCTGCACACAGCCTTCAGCTATGCCGGAGATGACTTGCGTCGCAATTTCCAGGCTCAGTTTACCGGTGGCATAGTAATCCAGAAAGTAGAGCGCTTCTGCACCCAGTACGGCGATATCGTTCGCACACATGGCGACCAGGTCGATACCGATGGTATCGTACTTTTGCATCTCGATGGCCAGTTTGAGCTTGGTGCCTACGCCATCGGTACCGGATACCAGCATCGGATGTTTGTATCGATCCAGTGGTAATTCAAATAATCCACCAAATCCACCAATACTGCCCACGCAGCCATCACGCTGGGTGCGTTTTATTGCGGGTTTAATTCTTTCGACCAGTTCATTCCCGGCATCGATGTCGACACCAGAATCACGATAACTCAGTGAAGTAGTTGCGCTTTTATGCGCTGAATCAGTGGAATTCATTTTTCTTGTGTTCAGGAATATTGAGGGTGTGCTATTTTACACAGCCTGAAAAATAATTCCTTTGTTTCGATACCCCAAAATACCAGTTAAAACTGATAAAAGATAAGCTGATGCTAAAAAAATCTGTAACCACGACTTTACTTCTTATTTCATTCATGATGCTACGCCTGGTTCTGGTAGATGATCTACAGGCCGCTGTGGTGGATGACCTGTATACGGTTGAACTGGCGGTAGCGGATCAAACTACTACGCAACGTCTGGAAGTGTTTAATCAGGCCCTGCGTGAAGTGATTGTCAAGGTTAGTGGTTCTGACGAGGTACTGGGGATGCCAGAACTGGAAAGACCATTGCAAAACAGCGCGCGATACGTGCTGCAGTTTCGCTATATCAATAAAAAAGATGAGACTGCCGAAGCGGTTGAGTCGGGGCAGCTTTATCTGCGCACGGTGTTTAATCAGGATTTACTGGAAAAGCTGTTGCGTGAAAATGGTATCCCAATCTGGGGTAAGGAACGCCCGAGTACCTTGATGCTGGTCAGCTATGACGTAAACAAGAGTGTTACGCTGGTCTCTGCCGATACCGTGCCCGATGTTATCGAGGAGATAGACCAGGTGGCATCCCACAAGGGGTTACCCGTGTTATTCCCACTGTTGGATCTGGAAGACCGCGTGATTCTAGGCGTGGAAGATATCGTGCGGCTGAATGAAGCGAATATCCAGGCACTGGCTGATCGTTATGCGCCCGATGCGGTACTGGTTGGTCAGTTATCTGGCCTGCTGGGTACCGGCTGGAAGGGTAACTGGCAGTTACGTTTTGGGGATAGAATGCTGAACTGGTCGTTCAACGGCCAAAACCGGGAACAGGTGATACAGCAGGCGTTTACTCAAATGGCCAGCACGTTGGCAAGTGAATATGCGCTGCAGAGCTTCGCCAACCTTGATGAAGATGTGCTGCTGCGAGTGGATGAGGTTTCTGGAATAAGTGATTATCAACGCGTATTAAACTATCTGCAAACACTGGATGCAGTGGAATCGGTACGCGCGATACTCTTTAATGGCAGCCAGGTGACCTATCGCGTTTCGCTGCGCAACTCGGTGCAGGATCTGCAACAGCTGATTTCCCTCGGTACCCAACTAGAGCAGCTGGAATTACCTCAGGTGAATGCTGCCACTGATGATCAAACGATATTGATGAACTATCGATTGATTCGATAGCTGGCGCTGCAATCGCAGGTTATTTGTCGTGTCACAGTCACAGATTCCATTGCCGCTGAGCTTTGATAAGCGCTTTAGTTACGCCAACTATATCGCGCCTGATTCAGCCTATGTCATCCAGCAATTGAGCGCCCTGTTTGATGAAACAGGAGAATCGCTGATTGGACTGTGTGGTGGGGTTGATAGTGGTAAAACACATCTGTTAAATGCCTGCGCACATTACGCACGTGACTGTAAAATTCCTTTCCACCTGTTTGATGCTCAGCAGTTGATGCAGGCTAAGGCGAATAATTTTGGTGATTTCCCGCAGGGCAGTGTGATTGGGGTGGATAATCTGGATTTACTGGCTGGTAATAAACCCTGGGAAGAACAGTTTTATCATCTGATCAATCGCGTAAAAAACGCTGAATTGCGCCTGGTATTCAGTCTGTCGCGCATGCCGCGAGATACCGGGTTTCGCTTGCCCGACCTGAAATCTCGGCTGATGTGGGGCCTGCTGATCACATTACAGTCGGTTGATGACCAGCAGCTTGAAAGTATATTGCAACAACGAGCGCGCCTGCTGGGCCTGAAAATCAGTGACGATGCCGTTGCCTACCTGCTAAGTCATTTTTCGCGCAAACTGAGTGACCAGATGGAACTGCTTTACCGGCTGGATCATATCTCGCTTTCCAGCCAGCGCAGGATAACGGTGCCCCTGATCAAGCAGACGATTGAATCAAGCTAAGCCAGCTCTGCAAAAAACATACTGGACTTTCTGGCTCAGTAAAAAAACCAGGACAAAGTTTCGCCAACGCCCGTTAATTATGTTGCTGCAGACTCAGGTAGCGGCTGAAGTAGATGCTGCTGATGAATAAGGCCATACTGAGGCACAGGGTTAACACCGCGTAAACCCTCAACTGCGGATTACTAAACCCTTCACTGACGCCGATAATGAAATACAGCATGGTCAGAAAACCGGTCCAGCGGTAAGTGTATAACCTTTCCGTAACGAGTCCATGCAGCGGTAGTAACAGCGGCAGGGTGAACATGACGGCTAGTACATAGCGGATCTCTCCATCTAGCCAGTACAGTAAACTGATCTGATTGAGTATCTGGCCAGTCAGGGACAGCAGGCTGATTAACTTAAGCGGGTGCGTTTTCATGATGCTAACTTGAGGGCTAGCTCGGCGATGCGCTTGCCCAGACTGTGGCAGGCTGCAATTTCGTCGCTGCTAAGCGGTTTGCCCTGGCTGCCGGACACGTGGCTGGCACCGTAGGGTGTGGCACCTGAGGTGGTCTGGTGCAATGCGGGTTCAGAATAAGGTATACCGCTTACCAGCATGCCATGGTGCAGCAGGGGTAACATCATGCTCAATAAAACGCTTTCCTGCCCACCATGCATGCTGGAACTTGAAGTAAATACTGCAGCCGGTTTGCCAATCATAGCGCCTGAAATCCACAGCGGTGTCGTCTGATCGAGGAAATACTTTAATTCTGCCGCCATATTGCCAAAATACGCCGGGCTGCCCAGGATCAAGCCGTCGCATCGTTTCATATCTTCGAGGGTGGCGTAAGGTGGACCTGATTCAGGTACCGGTTTTTTCGTTTGCTGAAGATTATTAGACACGGGTGGCAGGCATCGGATGACAGCATGGCAGTTGGAGACCGATTCAACTGCCTGCGAAATATGACCGGCCATTTCTGCTATGGAGCCATGTCGGCTGTAATATACCAGCAGAATTTCTGCCACCTAGAGGATCTCCAGTACATTCTCTGGCGGGCGACCTAAAGCAGCCTTACAGTTATCCACTATGACTATAGGACGTTGTAGCAGGGTGGGGCATTGAGTAATTGCATCGTAGATTTCATCATCGCTGAGTTCAGCATCATCCATTCCTGCGTCTTTAAAAACCTGTTCATGGCTACGCAAAAGGTCTCTTACAGGCACTCCCAGCATGGCAATAATTTTTTCCAGGGTTTCGCGGTCAGGGGGCTCTTTCATGTATTCGATGATCTCTGGCTGGATATCATTGTCTTCCAGCAGCTGTAGTGTTGCTCTCGATTTACTGCAACGTGGATTATGATAGATAGTCACCGATGATTTGCCCATATCGACCTCCAGACAGGGTTAGTTATTATGATGGATAAATAGTGTCGTAATGATTTCTATAAGGCAATATTTTTTCGATCAAGCTCAGCTAGAAGAGCTGGATTAGATGAACAGCTGAATCTATTCAGAGGTGGCTTTCAGGCAGGAAAACCTTTGATGTAACTTGACAGTGATACGCTCATTGGTTAATTTTCGTGCAGCCCAATATAACTACTCATGGCGAATTCCATTTTATAAGCTATCATCAGTCAAATTTGAGAAATAATTAGGTGATAACCCCTTGCTCTAGCTTACCGAACAGGGTAAGGTTTGACACAGATTTTAGCGTGAATCTAACGATTTAACTCAGGTACTTGAACTAAACTATAACCGTTCTCGGAGAACGCACTTATGAAAAAAACTGAATTACTAAAGCTAACAGCCATAGCGCTCCTTTCTTCTGGTTTAGTAGTGGGTTGTGCTAGCGATAGTACTGAAGAACCTGCTCCTGCCACCGAAGCGGCTCAAGAATGTCCTACCGCAGCAGCCAAGAATGCTATTTACTCTGCCAAGATCAAATTAGCCCGAGCTGAAAAACTGGGTTACGCATGGCGAGATACTGGAAAAATGATTGCCGACGCGGAAAAGGCAGCGGCAGAATGTGATAGCGAAACAGCGATCGCCCTGGCTAACCAGGCTGCAGAACAGGCTGAAGACGCCATTGCTCAACATAATGCCGAAGCTGAGCGTTATGCAAAAGAACAGGCTGCAATGGAGCAATCCTCTATGACTGCAGGTTCCTATACCGTTGTATCTGGCGATAATCTGTGGAATATCTCCGGTCAATCAGCTGTTTACGGTAACCCATACCAGTGGCCTCTGATCTATAAAGCCAACTCTGACAAGATTAAAGATGCTGATCTGATCTTCCCTGGTCAGGAATTCAGCATTCCTTCAGCCTCAGCTGCAGAAATTGATGCAGCAGTACAACATGCAAAAACTCGTGGTGCATGGTCAATCGGTACGGTTGAAGAGTCTGATCAAAACTATCTTGCTCAGTAAAATCAATACTGACTCGATTTGAGTTGATAAAGGCCCGCATTTGCGGGCCTTTTTTTTGTCAAAGCATTACGTTCAATTATTGGGAAGCATGATGAAGGTGAAAATGAAACCACGTTTTAGCGCACTACATGGCTGGCTTTTGATACTGTATATAAGCCTTTTTTCTTCGTTAGCTCATGCCGTTGATATGGATCTGGTCGGCCTGGACGGAGAAAAAGCGAAATTGTCAGATTATCGAGGCAAATGGGTGCTGGTTAATTTCTGGGCTACCTGGTGTCCCCCCTGTCTGGAAGAAATGCCCGAGCTTCAGGCTTTTCATGACCATCATGCTGAAACCGATGCAGTCGTGCTGGGACTGAATACCGAAGTGATCGGTAAAGAAAAGGTTGTTGAATTTCTGGACACCTACTTTATTACCTACCCAAATTTTATTGTTGGCCCGGTGACTCGGACCGAATTAGGAGAAATTCCGGGGTTGCCGACCTCTTACCTGGTTTCCCCACTGGGTGAGGTGGAAGCCAGGCAGGTTGGGATGGTGAGCCAGGAAATGATTGAAAACTTTATCCGCAACTGGAAAGCAGAAAAGAAAAAATAATTAAATTCCTGCGGAATAATAAGGACTTTCAGCCAGTCATCAGAGAATAACAAATCATAATGGAGGAGAGCAGTGAATTACATCAGGGTCTTTTTCTTTCTCGTAGTTGCTTTCAGCTTTAGCTGTGCGCAGGCAGGGACACCACGTGATCCCTATCAATACTTCTTTGAGCAAAATCTCGGTGATCTGGCTGACGAACTGGAAACCGCCCAGGATAATGGGAAAAAAGGTATGTTTGTCTTTTTTGAAATGGATGAGTGTCCTTTTTGCCACCGCATGAAGAAAACAGTACTTAACCAGCCTGAAGTACAGGATTTCTTTAAGCAAAACTTTCATTCGATATCTATTGATGTGGAAGGTGATGTAGAGATTGTCGATTTTGAAGGTAACCAGACCACCCAGAAAGAATTTGCCAGTAAAAACCGGGTCAGAGCTACACCGGTGATGGCATTTTATGATCTGGATGGGAAGCAGGTTGTACGCTATACCGGAGCGGCCTCGGGTGTTGAAGAATTTATGTTGCTGGCTGAATACTATCTGCAGGATATTTATAAGACCAAAGATGAAAACGGGCGTCCTGTAAAATTCAGTAAATACAAAAGACTTAAAAAGTCTCAAGATAAATCCAGAAATTGAAAATGATCAAGTCAATGCTTAACAGGCAGTGTATGCTGCTTTGCGTGTTTGGTTGTTTTTTCTCTTCTCATCTTTTGGCTATAGAGACCTTGCCCCAGCCATTGACACTGACGGCGGCTTTGAAGTATGTCGATAATGCGGATCAATATGAAATACAGCAGGCCGAGGAGAACCTGAAGCGGGCTCTGGCAGAAGCCGGTCAGATGCAGGCGGTGGACGATCTTTCCATTAACCTGTCAGGCCATCTACGCAAAGTAGGCCCTTCCGAACTGGGTGATCCCGATGAGGATAACGATAGTAAGGTTAGTCTGTATGTGAGAAAACCGCTGTATGATTTTGGTAAATCGCGGGCGGCTGACGAGCAGGCGCAACTCAAGGTTGAGCTGAGAAAGCTGGAAAGAGATTACCTCATTGAACAGAGAGAGTTATCGATAACGCAAAAGTATTTCGATGTGCTGAACTCGGATAATGACTATTTACGTCATAACGAAAATATGGCGATTGGGTTTATCAGTTATGACCGTGCGCGTGAAAATAGGGAGCTGGGCCTGACGTCAGAACTGGAGGTGCTTGAAAAACAGTCTGCATACGAAGTTATCCGACAGAATCTCTACAGCAGTGAAAACATGCAACGCCTGACTCGGGTCATGCTCGCAGAAGCACTGGGTTTTCCGGATCAGCCTCCCAGTGAGCTTTCGGTTCCTGAACTGGAAACAGCCACCCAGATCAAGGATGATGTGGATGCCATGGTGGAACAGGCTTTTAAACACAGCTTACTGATGAAAATTCGTCAAAAGGAGCTGGCGATGGCTATTCAGAAAATGAATACTGCCAGCGATGCCATCGGCCCGCATCTGGATGCTGAGCTTGAGGTTTCAGATTATGCTCGCGAAGGCTCTACCAGAGACGACTGGCGCGCCAGTATCTACTTCGAGGTCCCGTTATATTCCGGTAACCGGGAGCGTTCGCTCATTGATATCGCTACTGCGGAGCATCGCCAGGCACTGGCTGCGCTGCAGAAAGCCCGCTCCGAAATTCGGATTACGGTACTTAAACTGTGGCAGGCGATAAAGCAGAACAGTGTGCGGCTTGCTGGAGAGATCGTAAATCAGGAGTACCGGGATATGTATCTGGACAAAAGCCGCGCTGAGTATGAGCTGGAGTTCAAATCAGATCTAGGGGATTCAATGGTGCAGTTTTCGACCTCACGAATGCAGGCTTATCAGGCGCGTTTTGCACTGGAGATGGCCTGGCGTAAGCTGGAAAAACTAGTAGGTAAAGAATTTCTGGAAACAATCAAGATCAGGCAAGATGCTGAGGTAAACAATGGTTAATAAGATGATAAAAATATTATTCCTGGGCCTTCAGGTGGTTTACCTTGGTAGTGTTCAGGCGCTGACTCTGAATGGTTTTACCGAGTTTAGTATGCAGTCGCAAATGAATTCCAGCACTGCGGGCGTCGTTAAATCGGTGCTGGTTTCGTCCGGGCAAACGATTAAACCGGGCGAGCTCCTGATCCAGCTAGATGCTACTCCGTATCAGGCTGGTGAGGAAAAAGCCAGGGCTATGCTCCAGTCATTACAAACAGCGGTCAGTACTGCCCAACTGGAACTGGAGCGGGCACAGGAGCTGTATGACCGGGATTCATTGTCTCAGGTAGAGTTAAAGTATGCAGAAAACAAGCAAGCCGCTGCTGAGGGCGCTTATCGAGCTGCCGAAGCGGATCTGAAACTGGCCAAGTACCATTTGCAGCAAACTCGAATAGTGTCCCCTATGCATGCCAGAGTGATCGGGGTGAATACCTTTAAAGGTCAATATGTTAATCCAGAGGTTGAATCTTCAGCGTTACTGACTATAGTTTCGGCTAGTAGTATGAGTGCTGTAGCAGTACTGAATTCAGAACAGTGGAACCCTGGGCTGATGAACAGAAAAGCTACAGTGAAATACCGTGATCAGGTGTATCAGGGGCAGGTTAGCGAGCTGGGATTTACGAGAGTTGAACAGTCCGGTGGATTGCCTGCCTATGAAATTCGAGTGGTTTTTTCTACCAACGATTTAATTCCTGCTGAGATGCCCGTATCCATAGAGATTAAGGATTAACGTATAACGTGAATAGCGCAAAAAAGACCTGCAAACTGGAAGATGTTCTTGGCAGGTTAGTGCAGCAGGGCATTGTCGATCCAGAGAAGGCTCAGATGGTTTCGACGCTGGTGTCGCAAAAAGATCGCGACAACCTGCACGCTATCGAAATTATCGCCAGTCGACAATGGGTGAACCAGTCCAAACCCGAACAGCTGATTACATTGGACTTCCTGACTGACTGGCTGGCAGAGGAGTCAGGATTTAAACGCTATCATTTTGACCCCTTAAAAATGGATGTGGGGGCCTGTACCAGCGTGATGTCCTATGCTTATGCCTCAAGATTCCGTATTTTGCCGGTTAAGGTAACGCCTGGCGAAGTGGTGATTGCCATCTCTGATCCCTACGATCAGGAATGGCTGGAGGAAATACGCCGCATCGTACAACAACCTATTTCACTGGTGCTTGCTAATCCCCAGCAGCTTCGAGCCTATGCTCTGGAGTTCTACAGTATCAGCCGCGCGATGGAACACGCGGGTTCTAATCAGGCTGAACAGGTTGGCAATATTCAGAATATTGAACAGCTCATTAAGCTGGGTAAGACCGGTGCAGTCGATGCTGACGATCAACACATTGTGAGCATTGTTGACTGGTTGATGCAGTATGCATTTAACCAGCGTGCCAGTGATATTCATATCGAGCCACGTCGTGAACAGGGTAATGTGCGTTTTCGTATTGATGGCGTGATGCATCAGGTGTATGAAATTCCGGCCAATATTACCGCCGCGGTTACCAGTCGTATCAAGATTATGGGGCGCCTGGATGTGGCCGAAAAACGAAAACCTCAGGATGGTCGTATCAAAACGCTTACCCCAGAAGGCCAGGAAATCGAGATGCGTCTGTCCAGTATGCCAACTGCGTTTGGGGAAAAGCTGGTTTTACGTATCTTTGATCCCGAGGTGCTGGTACGCGATTTCTCAGACCTGGGGTTTGAGAAGAATGAGTCGGATATCTGGAACTCCATGATTCGCCAGCCTTACGGCATTATCCTGGTGACCGGGCCTACCGGCTCAGGGAAAACGACTACGCTGTATACCAGCCTGAAGCAGCTTGCAGTGCCTGAGGTGAATGTCTGTACTATTGAAGACCCCATTGAGCAGGTGGAGCCTCGACTTAATCAAATGCAGGTTCAGCATAATATCGGACTGGATTTTGCCAGCGGTGTTAAAACCCTGCTACGTCAGGATCCGGATATCATCATGATTGGTGAAATCCGTGATCGTGAAACGGCCGAAATGGCTGTGCAGGCTGCGCTTACCGGACATCTGGTGCTCTCTACCCTGCATACTAATGATGCGCCTTCGGCAGTAGCCCGTTTAACCGAGATAGGTGTACCACCCTATCTGATCAGCGCTACTTTACTGGGGGTAGTTGCTCAGCGACTGGTACGTACTCTGTGTCCACATTGTAAACAGCCTGCTGAACTGGATATCGATCAATGGCGTTCATTAATCAAGCCCTGGACAACCGAACCACCGACTAGAACTTTTTTTGCTGAGGGTTGCCTGGAATGTCGTCAAACCGGTTATCTGGGTAGAAAAGGTATCTATGAGATGATGCCTTTAAGCGAGAATCTAAAACAACATATCACTGCAGATTTTGACCTGGCTAAATTTCGCAGAATGGCTATCAAGCAAGGGATGCGACCACTCAATCTGGCGGGTGCACAAAAGGTAGCGCGTGGATTCACCACTATTTCAGAAGTGCTTAAGGTGGCACCACCAAGGTATGATGGTTAGGTAACCACGAAGCACATCGAGAAAATACTTTATTTCTTCACATTCCTTTGAGGTCACTGGATTTACTTAAAACCTCTGTGAACTCTGTGTCCTCTGTGGTTATTGCTTTCCCGTCCAGGTTGCTCAGAACAATACCGCAGCGCCAGCAAGCCACGACCTCCCTCAAAGCACCCCAATCAAACACCTTCGTGTTCTTCGTGTGCTTCGTGGTTAAATAAAAGCTGAAGTTATTGTTTAAACCAGTGGTCGTGCAAGGCCTGTATGACTTTTTCGGGGTAACGGGTTTTCCCATAGCTGCCATTATAACGTGCCAGCGCTGGACCCAGGTCGCCGGATTCCATATCCAGATAGTAGCGCAAAATAGTACATCCCATACGCAGGTTAGTTCTTATCTTAAACAGGTTTTTGTCGGATAGATTGATCTCCTGTAGCCAGAAGGGCATTACCTGCATCAGCCCACGCGCGCCGGAAACCGAGATTGCAAATCGATCAAAGCGACTTTCTACCTCAATCACTGCCATTACCAGCTCCGGTTCGAGGTTGGCTCGAGTTGCCTCATAGTGCACCGATTTGAGTATAGTGATGCGCTCCTCCGGGTCTTCGATGAACTTGCTCAGACGTTGGCTCATATCATTTAACCAAACCTGTGCATCGAAACGGTCTTCGAAACTGTTGGGGCTATCGATGGCTTGCTGTAATAGCTGTTTCAGGCGCTGGTCGATATCGTTTTGCTGGGCAAGCAGTGCGGACGGACAGGAATATAGCGTCAGCGCTAGTAGCAAACTGATCGCGGGGGTCCAGTACGCCAGTTTCATCTCAGCTGTTGAGCTTTTGCTGAATGAAGTCGCTTAAGGTTGCAGTCGATATATCCTGAGATTCACTGTCACAGCGTCCTTTATACTCGCATAGCTGTTCTGCCAGGCCGCGCTCGCTGAATACGACGCGATGCGGTATGCCGATAAGCTCCATATCAGAAAACATGGCACCTGGTCTCAGGCCTCTGTCATCAAGGAGAACCTCTATACCCAATGCAAGACACTGCTGGTAAAAATCATCTGCAGCCTGTTTGACCAGCTCTGACTTATTATAATTAATGGGGCAGATGGCCAGGCTAAATGGTGCAAGTGTGTCTGGCCAGATAATGCCTGCATCATCATGGTTCTGCTCGATAGCAGCTGCGACTACGCGAGTAATGCCAATACCATAACAGCCCATGGTGGTAACAACGGATTTACCATTTTCGTCCAGTACGGCGGCATTAAGAGCGGTAGAGTACTTGTCGCCAAGCTGGAAAATATGTCCAACCTCAATGCCTCGGACAATTTGCAAATGACCTTTACTATCTGGACTGGCGTCACCATCCACGACATTGCGTATATCCACAACCACGCCTTGTGGCAGATCACGCTCCCAGTTAACGCCTGTCAGGTGATAGTCATTTTTGTTGGCGCCGCATACAAAGTCATTAAGCACAGCGGCACTACGATCAACGTAAACAGGGATTTCCAGACCAACAGGACCGATGGAGCCGATATCGCAACCCAGTACCTTTTTAATCTCAGCGGCATCAGCCAGTCGTAGTGGACTGGCTATATGCGGTAGTTTTTCTGCCTTGATGGCGTTTAACTCGTGATCGCCACGTAGCACTAATGCAACCAGCTGACCCTCCACGCCTTCAGCAATCAGCGTCTTTATGCATTGGGTAGCAGGAATAGACAGGAAACTGGCGATGTCATTGATGGTATGTGCATCTGGCGTATGTACTGACTGCATAGGCTGAGTGGGTTCGCCGCGTGTTTCGCTGCAGATTGCCTCGGCCATTTCAACGTTGGCTGCATAATCGCTCTGGTCAGAGAATGCAATGGCATCCTCACCTGAATCAGCAAGCACATGGAATTCATTCGACTGGCTGCCGCCAATAGCGCCAGAGTCTGCCTTTACTGGACGATATTTGAGTCCAAAGCGGTCAAAGATTCGGCTATAGGTCGCAAACATCAGGTCATAGGTCTGCTGTAGCGATTCCTGGTCGATATGAAACGAATAAGCGTCCTTCATGATAAATTCGCGTGAGCGCATGACCCCGAAACGCGGACGGATTTCATCACGGAACTTGGTCTGAATCTGATAAAAATTCAGTGGTAACTGTTTATAGCTTTTGATTTCGCGGCGAAATAAATCGGTGATGACCTCTTCATGTGTCGGGCCTACGCAAAACTCTCGCTGATGGCGGTCGTGCAGACGCAGCAGCTCAGGACCATACTGCTCCCAGCGGCCGGATTCCTGCCATAGTTCTGCAGGTTGCACTGCTGGCATTAATAATTCCATAGCACCGGATTTGTTCATTTCTTCACGCACGATGTTTTCTACCTTCCTGAGTACCCGTAAGCCGAGGGGGAGCCAGGTATATAAGCCTGAAGCTAATCGGCGAATCAGGCCGGCACGTAACATGAGCTGATGACTAATGACTTCAGCATCGGCCGGGGTTTCTTTCAACGTGGAAAGATGAAAACTACTGGTTTTCATAAGTTATTTCTCGGTAATCGGGATAAAAATTAAAAAGTCTTGCTGTCCCAGCCCCACATGCAGCGGGGTGGCGCGGTAAATTCAATATAGGTTCTTTTGGGAGATATATAGAAGAGTTCTTCTATACATTTACATATTTTCGCAGACAGTCTGGTTGTCTGAGATTCCTGTAGCCCGAGGCTTTTCAGTTCACAATAAGCCAGCGGTTCTGTGCTACCTCCAAATAACATATTGGGGTTGTGATGCAGAGAAACCATGACATAAGACTCAGGCTTGCCGAGTTCTTCAGCAACGATCTGGCTTAGTATATTAAGCTGATTAGAGTCGTTATCGAGGATCTGGTTACTGGTAATGGTGAGTATTGGCATGGGGTTTATTTGCAGTATTGATCAATATCAGCTTTGGACTGTTCTCTACGCGCGTTGATTTCTTCGGTTGTCATTAAACGAGAGCTGCCGTCTGCGGATTTTACACGGATGCGGTTACTGCGGTTGATTACAGCCAGGTCTTTTCTAGCTTGCTCACAGAATTGTGCAGCCTGGTTCTTTGACGGTTCTGGAGGGGTGGCTTCAGCCTTAGCAGGTGGAGCCTGATCGGTTGCATTATCCTGCGATGCATCACTTTCTGCATTGAAGCGAGGTAAAGATTTCCCGGGGTTACTGGGTGGGCGAGAGATACGTACCTGTTCGGTTGAGACCTGTGCAGGGGGGCTATCGCCATAATAAACCTGGCCATTCTCATCGGTCCATTTCTGGATTCCTGCAGCATAGCTGTTACAGGCCAGAAAAAGTAACGGGATTAATAGGTGCTTCATGCATTTATCCTCTTGATGATATGAATGCGAAAATTTTGAATTCCAGATGTATTATAGTTTACGAATCAAGTTAGAACATGTCAGCAAGAACTTGAAAAATAGAGTGAAATATTTTGTTATCATATATAAGTAATTGCTAATATATGAGATTGCGGTTATATTCTTACCCTGTAATAAACCCGACGGAATAAATCCAATGTTACTTTTTCAGCGCTTTATTTTGACTGCAACGCTTACTATTTTGGGCTTAAGCATGGCTAATGCCCAGACTATGGAGACGGAGGTTGCCCAGTTAAAAGAAGTACCAACTACCTATATGCTTGAAGGTCTTGTTGAGGCGGAGTTAAAAACAACAATCTCTGCACAAACCTCAGGTGTCGTCAAAAAGATTCATTTTGATGTGGATGATTTTGTCGCCAAGGATAAGGTTGTGGTTGAAATTGATAATAAACAGCAACAGGCAAGCCTGAAGCAGGCTCAGGCGGCTGAAAAAGAAGCTGCAGCCCGCTTACAGGAGGCTCAGTCCGAATATAATCGGGTTAGTGAGGTGTATAAAAAGAATGTGGTATCCAAGTCTGTGTTTGATGCCGCCAGCGCAGCATTGAAAACTGCGAAAGCCCGTCTGGAATCTTCACAGGCTGCCACTTCAAAAGCCCAGGAGCAGCTTGACTACACGCTGGTGAGAGCGCCATATAGCGGCATTTTAACCAGCCGCATGGTAGAGCCCGGTGAAACTGTGGATGTCGGCAGGCAACTGGTTTCAGGTGTGTCGCTGGAGAAGCTGCGCGTGTTAACCCACGTTCCTCAAAGTATCATCAAGGCGGTTCGTCAACGCCATTATGCCATCGTGGTTACCCATGATAGCGAGATAGTCTCCACAGATATGACCTTTTTTCCTTTTGCCGACCCGCTCACACACAGCTTTGCGTTGCGTGTCAGGTTGCCACAAAGTGGAGACGAACTGCTACCCGGCATGCACGTCAAGATTGCGATGGAGGTCGGGCGTGAAAATAAAATAGTGATCCCGTTTAACGCGGTCGCCTTTCGTGGTGAAGTGACGGGTGTGTATGTATTACAGGATGACAAATTGCACTTTCGACATGTGCGTTTAGGCCGTCGCCTGGAAAACAATGAAGTAGTTGTGGTAGCCGGTATCAGCCCGGGAGACAGAGTGGTCAATGACCCGGTTGCAGCCGCAATCGCTATTAAATCTGAGAATGCGGAATAGAGATTAGCCACATGTCCGAAGATAATACTTCAAATCACGAACGTCTGGGATTTTCTGGGACGCTGGCGAAAAAGTTTCTGCGCTCAGAGATTACGCCTTTACTGGCTTTAGTTGGTATTTTGCTGGGGATTTTCGCAGTCATCGTGACGCCAAAAGAAGAAGAGCCCCAGATTAATGTCACCTTTGCTAATGTGTTCATTCCTTTTCCCGGTGCCTCGGTTTCCGAAGTTGAACAACTGGTCAGTGCTCCAGCGGAACAGGTGCTGTCAGAAATCTCGGGCATCAAGCACGTGTATTCAATTTCACGTCATGGCATGACTATTCTGACTGTGCAATTTGTGGTGGGTGAGGATAGAACCGATGCCATCGTGCGGCTTTACAGCAAGATATTCTCTAATCAGGACTGGTTGCCGCAAAACCTGGGCGTAGGTCAGCCTATTATTAAACCCAAGGGTATAGATGATGTGCCTATCGTTACGGCTACTCTGTGGAGCGATGATGACAGTCGTGGTGCCTATGATTTATTAAAGGTGGCGCATGCGATCGAGGCCGAAATAAAGCGGGTACCGGGAACGCGTGATATTTATACCCTGGGTGGTGCACAACGCGTTGTTCATGTGCAACTCGATCCGCAGAAAATCGCAGGCTACAACCTTGACCTGGATGGCATTCGCCAGTCGTTACAGGGTAGTAACCGCTCTCAGACGGCAGGTTCACTGATTCGAAATAATCTGGAAATTCCAATCCAGGCCGGGCAGTTTCTGACGACAGGAAACGAGGTAGCCAGCCTGGTGGTGGGCATGCATAACAACCGTCCTGTTTACCTGCATGATATCGCGAATGTAGTCGATGGCCCTGCTGAATCTGAAGCTTATGTCTGGTATGGAACAGGTCCGGCTGCGCAGCAGGCAGGTATCCAGCCGCTGGCCGATATCAAACCGGCAGTGACCATTGCCGTCGCGAAAAAACCCTCAACCAATGCCGTAGAGATTGCCAATAGTGTGATCGAGCGTTTCGACCAGTTGCAGGGTACGTTTATTCCCGAAGGTGTGCACTATACGATTACCCGCAACTATGGTGAAACCGCTCACAGCAAATCCAATACCCTGATCCTGAAACTGGTTTTCGCCACCGCCGTGGTAATCGTGCTGGTGGCGATTGCGCTCGGCCTGCGTGAGGCATTGATCGTAGGTGTTGCGATTGCAATTACCTTGCTAATTACGCTGTTTGCTTCCTGGGCCTGGGGTTTTACGCTAAATCGCGTATCCCTGTTTGCATTGATTTTTTCGATAGGCATTCTGGTCGATGATGCGATTGTGGTGGTGGAGAATATCCATCGGCATATGAGTATGGGGGGGAAATCACTCCTCGAATCTATCCCTAGAGCGGTTGATGAAGTCGGTGGCCCGACAATACTGGCGACCTTTACTGTTATTGCTGCGTTGCTCCCTATGGCGTTTGTAACTGGCCTGATGGGGCCGTATATGAGTCCGATTCCAATCAACGCCAGTATGGGAATGATTATCTCCCTGTTAATCGCGTTCATTGTCACACCCTGGTTGAGCTATAAGGTGCTGGCATCACGAGAGAAAGAGATGCAGGCGCATCACGAAGGTGATATCAGAGATACACGCCTGTATCGTTTCTTCCAGCGCATCATGTCGCCTTTTGTGAGCGGAGAGAAACAGGTCAAGAACTTCATCATATTAAACCTCGCTGTGGTCCTGCTGATCGTTATCTCGGTTGGGCTGGTGGTGGTCAATCGCGTGGTTTTGAAGATGTTGCCATTCGACAATAAGTCAGAGTTTCAGGTAGTGATTGATATGCCCGAAGGCACTGCGCTCGAGCAGACCGCGCGCGTGATTAACGACCTTGGCGAATACATCGAGACGGTTGATGAAGTGACCGACTATCAGGCTTATGTAGGCACGGCCGCTCCTATCAATTTTAACGGCCTGGTTCGCCAATATTATCTGCGCGAAGGCGGAAATGTGGGAGATATCCAGGTAAACCTGATCGACAAATCAAAACGCGCGCGCAGCAGTCATGAGATAGCGGCCTCTATGCGCGACGATCTCAGGCGTATCGGTAGTAAATATAACGCGAACGTCAAGCTGGCCGAGGTGCCGCCTGGACCGCCAGTGATGGCGCCTCTGGTGGCAGAGGTGTATGGGCTTGATTATCAGGGGCAGATTGAAGTTGCCAGAAAACTACGTCCGGTGTTTGAAAATACCGATGCTATCGTGGATGTCGATGACACCATCGAGTATCCCGCCGAGCGTTTTATCCTGAATATTGATCGCCAGAAAGCCGCCAGTTACGGGATATCTCAGCAGTCGCTTGTCGCAACGTTGAGGACCGCACTGGAGGGAGAAGATGTTGGCTATATTCATGGGAACAACACCAAGTTTGCGACGCCGATACGACTCAAGTTGCCCAGTGCTAATAAGGAGGATCTATACGATACCTTATCCATCAAACTACGCACCCAGAGTGGTGACCTGATCGCAATGTCGGAGCTCATTTCGATCCAGCCGAGTACGGTTGAAAACGTGATCTACCATAAGGACCTGTTGCCGGTAGTCTTTGTTATGGGCGATATGGGGGGTGAACTGGATAGTCCTTTGTACGGAATGTTCGAGATTTCGGCTGAGCTGGGAGATTCCCTGCCAGATTTACAGCAGTTTTTTATTCAGGCTCCTGATAACCCTTACCAGTTCGGCATCAAATGGGATGGTGAATGGCAGATTACCTATGAAACCTTCCGTGATATGGGTATTGCCTATTCCATTGGTCTGGTAATGATCTATCTGCTGGTTGTTGCGCAGTTTAAATCTTATGTCGTCCCGCTCGTTATTATGGCGCCCATTCCCTTAACCATCATAGGTGTAATGCCGGGTCATGATTTGCTGGATGCCAAGTTTACCGCGACCTCCATGATTGGCATGATTGCGCTGGCCGGAATTATAGTGCGTAACTCAATTCTGCTGGTTGACTTTATTAATGAGCAACTGGCCAGCGGGGTAGCATTTTCCGAAGCTGTGATTATCTCCGCTGCAGTGCGAGCAAAGCCCATCGTACTGACTGGCCTGGCTGCGATGATGGGTGCATTTTTTATCATTGATGATCCCATTTTCAAAGGGCTGGCGATTTCCCTGATTTTTGGGATCTTTGTGTCGACGCTGCTGACACTGTTGATTATCCCGGTACTGTATTACCGGGTTAGCGATAGAAAAACGGTATAGTGATAGAAACTCTATAGACATTCATAAAAATAATATATAATGTCGCACCTTATTTTATGAAGCTTACCTAAATGAGTGATAGACGATTAAAAGTATTTCATGCGGTAGCTAAGTTGCTCAGTTTTACCAAGGCGGCTGAGGCTCTGCATATGACACAGCCAGCTGTGACATTTCAGGTACGTCAGCTGGAAGAGTATTTCAATACGCGGCTGTTTGATCGAACGCATAACAAGGTTAACCTGACGCCGGCGGGTAGTAAGGTTTATGAATTCGCTGATCGCATCTTCGATCTGTATGACGAGATGGAAAACTCAGTACGTGAACTCACCGGAGAAATCTCCGGCGCACTCACTATCGGGGCGAGTACCACCATTGCCGAATATATGCTGCCCACTTTGCTGGGTCAGTTCAAGGCAAACTATCCCGATATCAATATCAGGCTTAAGGTCTCCAATACCGAAGGCATCGTATCGATGGTTGAGCACAATGTGATCGACCTGGGCGTTGTGGAAGCCTCTGTATCCAATAAAAACCTGATTGTCGAAGTCTGTCACGATGACCAGTTGGTTGTGGTATGCCCACCCGGACACGATCTGGGCAAGCGTAATGGAAAGGTAAGCGCCCAGGAACTGAAAGCCTATCCCTTTATCTGTCGCGAAGAGGGGTCCGGAACCCGTGAAGTTATTATGGAATACCTGCAACAGGCCAATATCGATCAGGCAGAAATGAATTTCTGTCTGGAGCTGGGTAGCCCGGAAGCGCTCAAGGGTGCAGTAGAAGCAGGGATGGGGATCTCTATCCTGTCGCGCTCTACGATTGCCAAGGAACTCAAGTTGCATACGCTGGAAGAGATCCAGCTTGATCCCCCATTAAGTCGCCCATTTTCCTTTGTAAGACAGCGCCAGAAATTTCGTGTCAGAGTCATGGAGGAACTGCTGGAATTTGCCAAGGCGTATTGCGAGTCTGCGTCATAAATTGTGGTAACAAAAAAGCAGCAACTGGCGCAATTGTTCGATGGACTGGATCAAAAGGGACGAGACAGTTTACTGGATTATGCGCAATTCCTGACCAGTAAGATTCCACAAAGGGATGCGGAACGCGAAAAGCATATCAAGCATGAACCCAGGCATCAGCCTCGTCCTGCTGAAGAAAGTGTATTGAGTGCGATCAAACGCCTGAGAGCCAGTTACTATATGATCGATACCGATAACATGATCAACGATACCTCATCGTTAATGACCCAGTTTATGTTGCACGGTCGTCCTGCAGAAGAAGTGATCGACGATCTTGAAACCTTGTTTAATGACAATTACCAGAAATACCTAGAATCATGATCGACGTATTCAAACGCTGGTACCTGCGCAATTTTGCCAACCCTCAGACTGTCATACTGGCACTGATACTGGTTGTTGGTACGGTAGTTATCGTCGTAATGAGCAAACACCTGATGCCGATTCTGGTGAGTATTGTTATCGCGTATCTATTTGAAGGCTCGGTTCAGAAGCTGGGTAACATCGGCGTGAATAGGACGATCTGCGCCAGCATCATGACGGCAATCTTCCTGACCATGATCCTGTTGTGTTTTCTGGTGTTATTGCCTCTGTTATCTGCTCAGATTAGTGACCTGTTTCGTGCGCTCCCAGCCATGTTTGCAAAGGGACAAACTCTGTTATCCCAATTACCGCAGCGCTATCCTGATTACATTTCAGATAAGCAGATCCAGGAGGTCTTGGGTTTAATTCGAACTGAGCTGACTACCATGGGACAGCAACTGGTAACTCTGTCGCTTTCCTCGGTTGTCGGCGTGATCACCTTTTTTGTGTATTTGATTTTATTACCCCTGATGGTTTTTTTCTTCCTTAAGGATAAACATATGATCCTGTACTGGTTGAGCCGTTTCCTGCCGGACGACCATGAGCTGGTGGAAGATGTCTGGGTTGAACTAAACATGAAGATTGCCAGTTATGTGCGCGGTAAATTCATGGAGGTGGCTATTATCTGGATCGCAACCTATATTGGATTTGCAGTAATGGGGCTGAATTACGCTATGTTATTGAGCCTGCTGGTTGGGCTGTCGGTAATCATCCCCTATGTCGGTGCCACAGTGGTCACCATCCCTGTTTTGATCATTGCTTTTTTCCAGTTTGGTACGGATCCCATGTTCGGGTATGTGATGCTGGTGTATGGCGTAATCCAGTTTCTGGATGGCAATTTACTGGTGCCCCTGCTGTTTTCCGAAGTGGTGAATCTGCATCCGGTCGCGATTATTGTGGCGGTGGTTTTCTTCGGTAGTCTATGGGGCGTTTGGGGTGTGTTTTTTGCGATTCCTCTGGCGACTCTGGTGCAGGCGGTTATTAATGTTTGGCCGGCGCCTAAGAAGATGTTGCCGGAGACAGTGGAGTAGTTTTTGGTCTTTCGTTTCTGTTGAAAGAAACTGTCATTGCGACGACTGCATGGATGCAGAAGGTAGAATGTGTCTGGAACGTTCATCGAGCGAAGCGCGGCAGGAGTGCTACAGGGATGTAGCGTTTACGGAACCAAGGGATGTAACCTTGCAAGGGATAGCAACTTACCGGATAGCTGTTTCACACGCCTTAGCTTTCCTTGCTCCGTAGTGTCTTTCTAGCAGGCGTGCGAGCCCCTTTTTTGATTGGCCAAAAAAGAGGCGCAAAAAAGGCCAGCCCGATTTGAGTGGCCTGCGGCTCCCCGAAAATTGAGCCATTTTGCAGGGCACGGACAGACTCGCATCCATGCTCGACTGTCCTCAGCGGACGCCCTGTCCGCTGACCCTACAAAATGACTCAATTTTCGGCACTCAATAAGGGCGATTAAAAGCAAACTTGAGCATTCGAGCAAAGCTCGAATGCTCTAAATATAAATCCCCTTTCAAGCCCGCGGCAAAATGGTGTTCAGATCGGGGTCAAATGGCATGGACGCCATTTGAGGCTCAGCGCGGTGGGACCCGCGTCTGAGCCGACCGCGATCTGGACATCATTTTGACGATGAAGGGATTGAGGGGCGCGCTTTCTTTGGTGCCTTTCTTTTCGCGTAAAAGAAAGACACTCGCACGCCAGTTAGAAAGACACTACGGAGCAAGGAAAGCTAAGGCGTGTGAAACAGCTATCCGGATAGTTGCCATTCTTCAAAAGAGATTGCTTCACTCCGTTCGCAATGAGAGTGTCAGCAACAAAAGCACGACAAAAATACAATCCTATCAGGATAACCCCAACGGAATCCGATTCCACAACCTCTCATGAAAATAATACAAAACAATCTTGGTAAAAACCTCAGTCCCCCCAATCGCAATCGCGATGGTCAATTCCGAGGTGAAAAACCACGACAACAAAACCGTATCCAGCGACCCGAGGATACGCCAGGAAACCGCTTTCGCCATACTGCGTAACGGCTTTTCCTGATGCTCCTCAAGTAATTGAACTGTTGATGTAACGCTATCCATGATGCAATCAATCACCAATGGCTACGGGGGTGTAACCCTGTTTTAAAATCCCATTCTCATCCAGATAAGCCAGTATCTGATTAACCGCTTCTGCTACCGTAATCTCTCCCGCTTTAATGTGAATCTCAGGATTTTCCGGTGCTTCATAAGGGCTATCAATACCGGTAAATTGCTTGATCTCTCCACGTATGGCTTTTTCATATAAACCCTTGGGGTCACGTTCTTTACAAACTTCGAGAGATGCATCAACAAAGACTTCTATGAACTCATCTTCATTCAGAATATTGCGCACTATGCGGCGATCACTACGAAACGGTGAGATAAATGCAGCTAGGGAAATTAAACCTGCATCGGCATTTAGTTTTGCGACTTCACCTACGCGGCGAATGTTTTCTTTTCTATCTTCATCGCTAAAGCCCAAATCGTTACACAGGCCATGACGCACATTATCGCCATCCAGTAGATAGGTGTGATAACCCTGTTGGGTGAGAATCTGTTCCAGTGCCCCTGCGATGGTTGATTTACCTGAGGCGCTCAAGCCGGTAAACCAGATGACGCGGGGTTGCTGGTATTTTTGTTCGGATCGGGTTTGTTTATCAACCGGGTGGCTGTGCCATATAATATTGTTGCTCATGATGTCTCCTGATTCGTCAGTTAAGGTTTAAAATTTAAAAAGGGTCAAAGTATTATTCGTGCAGGCCGCATTCTCTTTTGAGACCTGAAAATCGGGTTTCTTCTTCGCTCATACCGAGTTCCAGTGGACGGCTGCTGTGGTGATCGCCTACCGATACATATCCGCGCTCCCATAATGGATGGTAGGGCAGGTTATGCTGTGTCAGGTAGTGGTGTACGTCGCGGTTGCTCCAGTCGATGATGGGGTGCATTTTAAAGCGCCCATTCTGGACCTTGAGCACAGGTAGTTCTGCTCGACTATTCGACTGTTGGCGTCTTAGGCCTGCATACCAGCTACCCACATTTAATTGTGCCAGAGCTCTTTGCATGGGCTCTATCTTGTTGATGTGGTTATATTGCTTAAGACCTTCCAGACCCTGAGCCCATAGCTCTCCGTAACGTGCTTCCTGCCAGGCAGGGGATAGCTCAGAACGGTAGACCTGAAGATTAAGATCCAGACGTTGTGTCATACTGTCGATAAACTGATAGGTTTCGGCAAATAGATATCCTGTGTCGATGAGTACTACCGGGATATCCGGTTTGATCGAGGTTAACAGGTGCAGCATGACAGCACTTTGTATGCCAAAGCTGGATGACAATACCTGTGTATCGGGCAGGTGTTGCAGGCTCCAGTGAATGCGTTCTATTGCATCCAGTTTTTCCAGTTTCTGGTTGATTTCAAGCAGGCTGTTTTCATCATTATCGAATAGCGCCTGAGTCAGTACTTCGCTAGTCATGGAAATCCACCACCGGGTCTACCACCCGGGATACGATATTTTTGCGCACTACAAAATCTCCAAAGCGTTCATTTGTCAGGCGATTTTCTGCAAAGTTTTGCAGTAACTCATGCAGCTGTTGCAGGATTTGCTGTTCGTTCAAGCTCTCCTGATACAGCTTGTTAAGACGGAAGCCATTGCCATCACCACCCAGATACAGGTTGTATCTGCCAGGTGCTTTACCAACCAGTCCGATCTCGGCTACGAACGGTCTGGCGCAGCCATTAGGGCAGCCGGTCATGCGGATGACGGTATCCAGATCACTAAGTTTATGTTGCTCTAATAGTGCTTCTATCTTTGTCAGTAGATCGGGAAAATAACGCTCGGCTTCTGCCATGGCCTGCGGGCAGGTGGGGAAGGAGACACAGGCGATGCTATTTAAACGAAGCTGACTATTGCTGGAATCAATCAGCCTATACTGTTCGATGAGTTGTTCGATCTGCGGCTTAGAAATCTCGCTGACGCCAGCGATCAGCAGATTTTGACTGGGAGTGATACGAAAATCGCCCTGATGGATGGCTGCTATTTCTCGCAGGCCTGTCATCAGTTTAAGCTGTTCGCTGTCTGCGATTCTGCCATTTTCAATGTACAGGGTTAGATTCCAGTTGCTATCGCTACCCTTGATCCAGCCAAATCGGTCACCCTGCTTGCTGAATTCAAACTTATGTGCAGGAGCAAATTTCACATTGGCTCTTTTTTCAACCAGTTCACGAAAAGTATTGATACCCAGTTTATCAATGGTGTATTTCAGGCGAGCATGACGTCGACTGCTACGGTTACCTTCGTCGCGTTGTACAGTTACGATGGCTTCTGCGACTGCGAGTACCTGATCCAGTGTGATAAATCCGAGATCATCAGCCAGACGAGGGTAGGTGCTGGTATCACCATGGGTGGTACCCATTCCGCCACCTGCGAGTACATTAAAACCGATTAGCTCACCCTGTTCGGCGATAGCAATAAAGCCCATGTCGTTGGTGTAGATGTCGACATCATTATGCGGCGGAATCGCTATCGCAGTTTTGAACTTACGTGGCAGATAGCTTTCACCATAAATGGGTTCCTGATCGGGTTGTTGCAGCTTTTCTCCATCCAGCCAGATCTCATGATAGGCACGCGATGAGGGCAGCAGATGCTCGCTGATTTTCTGAGCCCACTCATAGACCTGCTGATGTAAATCTGACTGCTGGGGGTTAGGGTTGCACATGACGTTGCGGTTGATGTCACCACAGCCACCAATGGAATCGATCATGGATTGATTGATTTGCTGGATCAGCGGCTTCAGGTTGTGTTTCATGATGCCATGAAACTGAAAGGTCTGGCGCGTGGTCAATCTGATTGAGCCATTGCACAGTTGCTGACTGATGTTATCAATCGCCAGCCATTGCTTGCTGGTGCAGACACCACCGGGTAGACGTGCACGCAACATAAAACTGTAATAGGGTTCGAGTAATTGTTGGGTACGCTGTTGGCGGATATCGCGATCATCCTGCTGGTAAAAGCCGTGGAATTTACTCAGCTGTGCATCATCAGTACTGAGTGCACCGGTAATATTATCTTTCAGGCTTTGCTCCAGAGTACCGCGTAAATAGTTACTGCGTAGCTTAATAATTTCGTTTTCGTTGACTTGCTGATCCATTAGTAAACATCTCTCAGGTAACGGCCTTCGGCGCGTAGGTTATTGACGAATTGCTCGGCTTGTTGGTCATCCCACTGGTTTTGCTGTTGTACGATGTCTATCAGTGCCTGATGTACTGCGCTATCCAGTTCTGTGCTACCGCAGACGTAAATCTGCGCGCCTTTGTCCATCCAGCGGTAAAGTTCTTCGGCTTCTTCGAACAGGCGGTCCTGTACGTATAACTTGTCCTGGTGATCACGTGAGAAAGCCAGGCTGATACGATTCAGTAATCCTGCTGCACGAAATTTCTGCCATTCCAGCTGATAAATAAAGTCGCGATGGAAATGACGATTGCCAAAGATCAGCCAGTTTTCACCGCTGGCATTATCGGCTTTGCGTTGCTGCAGAAAAGCTCTGAATGGTGCGATGCCTGTGCCTGCAGCAATCATGACGATGGGTGTCTGTCTGTTCTCAGGCAGACGAAATTGTTCGTTCTCAGCAACATAGATACGCAGACTGTCGCCGGGTTGAATTTGCTGATTGAGGTACTGTGAGGCACTGCCATAGCGGGTATCACCGTCATTGTTTTGATATTGCAGGGTTGATACCGTCAAATGAATCTCATCGTCGAATGCCTGCTGGCTGGATGCAATAGAGTACAGACGAGGTTGCAGTGGTAGCAGGGTCTGCACCAGGGTTTGTGCATCCACTGTAGCTGGATACTTAATGACAAGATCGATGAGCTGGTGGCCTGCTGCAAAACTACGCAGCTGATCGTTGTTTTCGGTTATCTGTTTAAGCTCGTCGTTTTCTGCAATAGCTGCCCAGCTTTTGACGACAGAAGGGTGTAGCTGGGTGATTTCGAGCTGTTCTGTTAGCGCCTGTTGTAAGGTCAGTTGCTGCTTTTTGTATTCGACTGTGGTTGCAGCATCTAACTGCAGGTTTTGCAGGGTCTGTCCAACCAGAGCGGGGTTGTTACGGCTCCATAGCCCAATAGAATCACCTGGCTTGTATTGCAGACTACTGGCATCAATCTGTAACTCGATATGGTGTATCTCGGCTATTGCGTCGTCAGTGGTGATGCGTTTGCTATCCAGTACGGTTGCCAGGTAAGGATTATTGCGATCATAACGGGTACTATGGTGGGCGGTATTCAGGCTGACCACATTACTACTGCTGACAGATAGCCAGTCATGTGATTGCCTGATGACAGTGGCGCGCCATTCGCTTGCGCTCTCGTCGAAATCTACATCGGCGTCGACTCGCTTCAGCAACCTTTGTGCTCCCAGCTGTTCCAGTCGCTGGTCAAAATCTTTTCCGGCCTGGCAAAAATCAGGGTAACTGGAATCACCCAGTCCAAACACGGCGTAGTTAAGCTGTTTCAATTGTGGAGCTTTGGACCCGAATAGAAATTGCTGCAATTCAAAAGCTGATTCGGGTGTTTCACCTTCGCCCTGTGTACTGATGACCAGTAGCAGGTATTTTTCTTTGGCAAGATCCCGACCCCGGTAATCGGCAGTTGAAACGAGGCGGGTATTAAATCCACTGGCCCGATATTCGCTCTCTAACTGGTGAGCTATCGACTGGGCATTACCGGTCTGACTGGCATACAGAATAGTGATCTGTTCCAGTTCCTGTGGTGCCTGCTCAGGGTCCTGCGCCTGACTCAGGCCTGCCAGATAGCCACTAGCCCAGTTAAGTTGCTGTCGGGTCAGGCCCTGTATCGCCTGCGCCAGATTGTGACGCTGGGTTTGATCCAGGCTATCACCCTGTGGCAGGTCTATCTGTTTTAAAGCATTGTTCATGATGGTCACCCAAAGCTAAAGAATCTCGTTGGGCTGGATATTGAGTCGAATCGCTAATCATGTAAAATGATGAATTGTTATTAATAATTAAGAATTGTGATATGGAGCTAAGACAATTACGCTCGCTGGTAGCGCTCGCTGAAACGGGATTCAATGTCACCGAGGCAGCCTCTCAGTTACATCTGGTGCAATCAGCGGTGTCTCAGCATATGACTAAACTGGAGGATGAGCTGGGTGTGGTGATCTTCAATCGTCAGGGCAGACGGCTGACCGGGCTTACTGAAGCGGGCAATCAGGTATTGTTTTATGCGCGTAAAGCACTGTCTGATACCGCCAACATTCATGCCATCGGACGGGATTTTGTGGAAGACAGTAAAGGCGTGTTGAGGCTCGGTACGACGCATACCCAGGCCTGCTATATGTTGCCGCCAGTGATGCGGACCTTTCGTAAGCGTTATCCTGAGGTGGATGTACAGTTACATCAGGGCAGCCCAAGGCAGTTGATAGAAATGATTAAAAAAGACCAGGTGGATTTTATCATCTGTACCGAAGTACTGGCGGATGAATCTTTTCTCGATTCTATCCACTGTTATCGCTGGAACCGCAGCCTGATCGCACCCGAAGGGCATGCCGTGTTAAGCCAGAATCCGTTGACCCATGAGCATTTATGTGAGTATCCACTGATCACCTATGTATCTGGTTTTACCGGGGCTGGTCACTTTAAGAAAAGCTTTGCGCGCCTGGGCCTGAAACCGCGCATAGTGCTGAGTGCTGCGGATACCGATGTCATTAAAACCTATGTGCGCGAAGGTTTTGGCGTAGGCATCATCGTCAGCTTTGCGTATTCAGAAACTAAGGACCCGGGCCTGCAGGCACGAGATCTCAGCCAGCTATTTCCCTGGGAAGTTACCCGTATAGCCTATCTGAAAGAGCGTTATCTGCGCCGATACGAACAGCAGTTTATCGATCTGCTACAAAACGGCGTGGGAGATAATGCGCTTAGCTTGTTAAAAGACTGATTACATTAAAAGAAATTAACCACAGAGCATACAGAAAAAATATTTACCACAGAGCACACAGAGAACACGGAGGTTAAAAAGTTATCTTTTGATTCCAGAAGGATTAACAAGTAACTAAACTTGTTGTTCGATAAAACTGGGGAAAAACCTGCAATCTTTTCTCTCTGTGCCCTCTGTGGTTAAGATGATTTTATAGTTGAAAGTAAATCTATAGTGCCTGCGCTGCAGCCAGTACCTCTTCGGCATGTCCTTTAACCTTAACCTTGCGCCATTCCTGTACCAGTTTGCCTTCGGCGTTGATAAGGAAAGTGCTGCGATCTATACCCATATATTCACGGCCATACAACTTTTTCAGTTTTATTACGTCAAACTGCTGGCACAGGCTTTCATCCTCATCTGACAGTAGTTCGAATGGGAATGATTGTTTGGCTTTGAAGTTTTCATGGCGTTTCATGCTGTCGCGTGAAACACCAAGAATTTCGGTATTGGCTTTCTGAAAATCGGCATACAGGTCGCGGAAGTTCTGTCCTTCGGTAGTACAACCGGGGGTGCTGTCCTTGGGGTAAAAATACAGAACTACATTTTTGCCTTTTAGCGAGTTCAGAGTGATCGTTTTGTCACTGGTAGCGGGACGCGAAAAATTCTTAACTTTTTTGCCGATTTCTACAGCAGGCATGGTTTTCTCCTGGATATTTTATCAGTTTAGACACTGTAAGCTTGTTTAATACGGGCAGTCTTTATACCATAGCCAGCTTAATTTTTTACACACAGTTTTTGGGGTGCATAGCATGTTTAAAGGTAGTTTAGTGGCATTGGTGACACCGATGTTGGATAGCGGCGAGATCGATTACGCTAAACTGGAAAAGCTGATTGATTTCCATGTGGAGCAGGGCAGTCATGGTCTGGTGATAGCAGGAACTACAGGCGAATCAGCGACGCTTGATTTTGAAGAACATTGCGAGTTTCTTAATCGTTCGCGTGAAATGATTAACCAGCGTTTGCCGATGATTGCTGGCACTGGTGCCAACTCCACCTCTGAGGCGATTCACCTCACCCGATGTGCACAGAAAGCCGGTAGCGATGCAGTTCTACTGGTAACTCCTTATTACAATAAACCGACTCAGGAAGGCCTGTTTCAGCATTACAAAGCGATTGCCGAAGCGGTTAGTATCGATCAACTTCTATACAACGTACCTGGACGCACCGCCTGTGACATGCAGGCAGCAACGGTTGCTCGTTTATCTAAAGTACCCAATATCATCGGCATTAAGGAGGCGACTGGTGATCTGGAAAGATTGCGTCAGATTCAGGAGCTGGTTAGCGATGATTTCAACCTGTTAAGTGGTGATGATGCCACTACCCGTGAATTTATTCTGCAGGGTGGACATGGCTCTATCTCGGTTACTGCCAATGTGGTGCCTGCTCAGATGGCGGCTATGTGTCAGGCTGCGTTAGATGGCAATGCTGAGCTGGCGCAGCAAATCGATGAAAAGATCGAGATACTGCATTCAACACTGTTTGTGGAATCTAATCCTATCCCCGTTAAATGGGGTGTTGCCCAGATGGGTCTATGCGGAACCACCATGCGCTTGCCGCTTACTGTACTGGATGAAAAGTACCATGATCAGGTACGTTCAGCATTACAGTCTGCGGGTGCATTATGAGATTAAATATGAGAATTGTTGTAAGTTTTATCCTTGCTCTGTCGCTGGCAGCCTGTAGCTCTACCAAAGATGAACAGTTACTGAATTATCGGACCAGTGAGATTACGCCAACACTGGAAATCCCACCGGATCTCACCCAGGCAGCAGCCAGTGAAAACCTGAATATTCCCGGGTCTAACGTTGGACTGCCGGAAAATAGCGGACGCTATGTTGAGACGGGTAATCTAAATGTGGAAGTCAGGACTCTGCCGAGAATCGAAGGCGTTTCGATTCAGGGGTATGGTGATACTCACTGGCTGCAAGTCTCGGAAAAAGCCGAAGTAATCTATCCTCAATTACGTAGGTTCTGGGCGGAACAGGGATTTACCCTGCTTAAAGATGAGCCTGCGGTCGGGGTCATGGAGACTGAATGGCTAACCGCTAAATCTGGCTCTGACTCTTTTCTTTCCTCAATGCTGGAAAGTTTGACCGGAGCTGAATTCAAGGATCAATACCAGACCCGCGTTGAAAGGGAAGGTGATCACTCTCTGGTATTCCTCGCTCATCGAGGGCAGGAATTATCTGTTGATGAGAATAGTGACAGGATCTTAACTGCAAAGCGTACCAGCGGCTGGCAAATGACGCCTGCTGATCCGACCAAGGAATACGAAATGCTTTCTCGTCTGATGCTGTATCTGGGTATGCAGGATGAGCAGGTAAAACAGGAAATGGAGAAAATTGGATTGTTTGCTCCATTAGCCCGCATAGAGTTCGACCAGGAAGCTGAGCTGACCTATTTAATCGTATCGCAGAGCTTCGAACAAACCTGGAATAGACTTCAGCTACAACTGGATCGATTGAGTATACCGGTGCTTGAACGAGATAAGTCCAGCAATGGTGGTCAGGTTAAGTTGAATTTATCAGATATTCCCGGCGTTGAGGTGAGTGATGAAAACAGGGATAGAGGTTCCAGTATTTACCTTGGCCTGAAATATAGTAGTGGTGCCAATCTCACCCGAATCGATGTAGAGAATGGCGCTGGAACTGAGCTTAAATCTGAGCAGGCTCGACAAGTATTACAATGGTTGCAGCAGCAATTAAAATAACCTCGACTAACTTCTGGTTGTCTGGATATTGCAAATCGTATGAGGCTTGCTTCTTTAGGTAGTGGTAGCAAGGGAAATGCAACACTGGTGCGTTCAGAGCAGGGCTGTATATTAATCGACTGCGGATTTTCGTTGAAGCAGTTTGAAAAGCGCCTGCAAAAGTTAGCGCTAAGTGCAAGCGATATTGATGCCATCCTGGTCACCCATGAACATACCGATCATGCAAGTGGTGTGTGTCGGGTTGCTTCTAAATATGCGATTCCAATGCTGATGACCGTGGGTACGGCGAGAGCGCTAAACGTTGCAGATTATCAGATTATCAGTGGTGGCCAACGTCTACAGCTGAAGGATCTGGTGATTGATGTAGTGACGGTACCGCATGATGCGGCTGAGCCCGTTCAGTTTGTGTTTGCTGAGGCGTCCAATGAGCGACGCCTGGGCATTCTGACCGATAGTGGCCATATCAGCAGCCATATACTGCAGGCTTATGATAACCTGCATGCACTACTGCTTGAGTTTAACTACGATCCGGACATGTTACGCGAGGGTCCATACCCCTTTCACCTCAAGCAGCGAGTTTCCGGCAACCACGGGCATCTTTCCAATATGCAGTCGATTGATCTGCTGCAGCAAATTAATACCAGCGAGCTAAACTGTCTTATCGCCGCACATATCTCGCAGAATAACAATTCACCTGAACTGGTAAGCAGCCTGCTGCAACAACTCGATCATTGTGCCAATGCCATCATAGCTTGCCAGGAGCAGGGGTTTGAATGGATAGAGGTTTAATACTGACAGCCTGGTGATTTTTCACTGTGCTACTTTATTAAGCTTCTACACGACAGTGGCCTGTAAATATCGCAGCATGGTGTAAAAATATTTTTTCTTTCTGGGTCTATTTCCTGCCTGCTCTGGTATTCTTCAAGTTATGAATGGTTTACTGGTTATCGCTGCGATATTTGCTGTGTTGCTCACTGTAGCTGCCTGGCGCTTTGTGCATCAGGTCAAACGCAAACACGTGCTGTCCGGACTCATGTGGAGTGGTCAAAGCCTGTTGTTTTTTGCCCTGTTTATGGTGATTCTACTGATGTATTCCAACCTGCATACCTATCGCAGGCTGACTCAGGAATCCGTTGTGGCAGATGTTTATTTGCGCAAATTAGCTGTCCAGAAGTTTCAGCTTTCACTGTCGTTTTCCGAACGTGATGAAGATCAGCACTACTATGTGATTATGGGGGATCAATGGCAACTGGATGCCCGAATCCTGAAATGGAAAGGCTGGGCTAATCTGATTGGACTGGATAGTTATTATCAACTGGAGCGCTTAAGTGGTCGTTTCCAGAATGTTGATCAGGCAAGCCGCCAGCTCGCCACAGTTGTTGACCTTAAACTGGCCAGACGCGGGCTGGATATCTGGAAATTAAAAGGCTTGCTGAAAGAAAAGTTATGGTTTGTTGACACCCTGTTCGGCCAGGGTGTGTATATGCCGATGATCGATGGTGCGCATTATCGGGTGAGTCTGGGCCAGTCAGGATTGATTGTTCGTCCAGTTAACCAGCAGGCCCAGCAGTCGTTTAGCGATTAATTCTGAGCATCCTTATCGAATTCAATCATCGCGTAGGCGGAGTGATTATGAATCGATTCGAAGTTTTCAGATTCCAGAATATAACTCCGGATACGGTCATCATCGTTCAGTTCACCCGCCACATCGCGCACCATATCTTCTACAAATTTTGGGTTGTCGTAGGCACGTTCGGTGACAAATTTTTCATCAGGACGTTTAAGCAGGCCATACAGCTGACAGGATGCCTGTCTTTCTACCAGGTCGATAAGTTCCTCAATCCACACAAAGCCGGTGGTTCTGACGTCAACCGTCACGTGTGAGCGCTGGTTGTGAGCACCATAGTCTGAGATCGATTTCGAGCAGGGACATAAGCTGGTGACAGGTACCAGAACCTTGGTACGTATCTGGGTTTCACCATGGTTGATTTCTCCAACCAGGCTTACATCGTAGTCAAGTAATGACTCTACCCCACTGACGGGGGCCTTCTTGTTTACGAAGAATGGGAAATGCATTTCAATGTAGCCTGAATCCGCTTCCAGTAACTCAGACATTTCCTTTAGCATGTCTTTAAACGATGAAACGGATATTTCCTTTTCGTGATCATTCAAAATTTTCACAAAGCGTGACATGTGAGTGCCTTTGAAATGATGCGGCAGGTAGACAAACATGCTGAAAGTCGCAATTGTATGCTGCACACCGCCTGATCTATCCTTAACGATGACGGGGTGACGAATATCCTTGATACCTACCTTATTGATGGCGATCTTGCGTTTATCTGCACTACCCTGTACGTCTGGGATCTCTGGTGTGGCAGGCTGGTTCATGATATTTCCTCAGTTCTGGGCAAAAGCCCGAAACTGATTGCTGTCAGGCTTTTATGGTCGTTTGCAATACTGCAAAAAAGGGCGCTCATTATACTGGTCGCCCTGTATTTCGCAATATCGAGAAAGGTTTAGGAGCAACCTTTCGGACGAGGAAGCCCTGCAACTTTATTGGCGCATTTGATCAGGCCGGTTGGGAAAAGGGAATAGATATACTTCTGGTCGCTACGGTCTTTACCGTATTTCTGCTTCATAAGCTTTGAGAACGCGCGGGGTTCGGATACGACACCGTTTTCTGCAAATTGCTCACGAGCAAGGTTAATGATGTCCCAGTGCTCATCAGTGAGTTGCGGGATTTGTTCATTTTTGGCTATTTCATGAGCCAGTTCCGGACTCCATTCGTCCAGATTTTCCAGCCAGCCAGCTTCGCTTAATTGTATGGTTTTACCATTAACAATTGCTTCCATCTTTACCTCTCTATTAAATACCTGAGTGAATTAGTCAGTTATTTTATAGAGATTCCAGCAGGTTTAAACACACCTTTTGCAGGGGTATTACTTAAGCTGGATTGAGTAAATTTACTCAGGTGTGACGTTTTCTGCCTGCAACCCTTTAGCGCCTTCGGTCACATTCATAGTGACCTTTTGCCCTTCTTTCAGGGTTTTATGACCATCCGCATTAATTGCGCTGTAGTGTACAAAAACATCTTGCCCGCTATCCTGAGAAATGAATCCAAAACCTTTTGAGTCATTAAACCATTTCACAGTACCAGATACTTGTTCAGACATATTTCTCTCTTCAGTTTTTTAATATATCGACGCTGTCAGTTTGAAACAGGGTCGAGTCAATTGTATGCGAGAAATATTCTATTTAGCAATGTTAAAAAAAATAAATCAGGGCGTATTAGCTGTTTTTTTTATAGTTTTCTCGCTGAAAACCACAAAATACATAAGGTTTAGATAATATTATTTAATTATTAAGTCCTGATTTTTAGCCTCTGGAGAGCAGTTTTTTTATTTTATCTGATAGGGCTTGTTGACTGATTTCATAGTCTTCTAACACCTGCTGCCGAGACCCCTGATCTGGAAAATGGTCATCCAGTCCATTGATACTGCAGCTTACAGAAAGCTGATGCTGCATAATGAATTCGGCGATTGCGCTACCTGCGCCGCCGGGCGTTGCATTATCTTCTATGCTGAAGAATAAATCGTGATCAGTGGCGAGCTGCATCAGTAGAGACTCATCCAGAGGCTTTACAAAACGCATATTAACCAGCGTGGCATCAAATTGCTCGGCCAGCGCCTGTGCCATAGGCAAAAATGGGCCAAACACCAGGATGGCGATTTGTTTACCATTTCGTAAGACCTCGGCGGTTCCTATTTCAATGCACTGTTCGGTATCAATTTGTTCCAGTTTCAGGCAGTTATCCCTGGGGTATCGGACCAGGGCAGGCCCGGGGTGGTGGTAGCCGGTATTGAGTAGCTGGTATAAATCTTCGGTGCTGGATGGAGTCATGATGACCAGGTCCGGGATACAGCGACAGTAGCTGATATCAAAATTGCCGGTGTGGGTAGCACCATCAGCGCCAACAATACCTGCTCGGTCAATAGCAAATAAGACATCCAGGTTTTGCACGGCAACATCATGGATCAACTGGTCATAGGCGCGTTGCAGGAAGGTTGAGTAGATGGCAACAATGGGTTTCAGGCCATCTATTGCCATGCCCGCAGCCAGCGTCACAGCATGTTGCTCAGCGATACCTACATCATGAAATCGGCTGGGATATTGGGAGGAGAATTCAACCAGGCCGGAACCCTCACGCATGGCGGGTGTGATGACATGCAGCTTTTCTTCCTGCGCGCCTTTTTTCACGACCCAGTCGGAAAAAGCCTGAGTGTAAGATTGCGTATTCTTGCTGGACGATGTTACCGATGAGGCACCCGATTCAATATCGAATGGTCCGGTTCCATGATATTTGCAGGCATCACCTTCGGCAGGTTTGTAGCCTTTGCCTTTTTTGGTCACGATATGCAACAGTCTCGGACCGTCCATTTTTTTCAGGTTGTTAAGCAACTGCATCAGGCTGGGCAGGTCGTGTCCATCAATGGGGCCAAAGTATGAGAATCCCATTTCTTCAAACAACGTGCCCGGAGTGATCATACCCTTGAAGTGCTCTTCCGCACGTCTGGCTAACTCCCAGGCGCTGGGGATTTGCGACAGTACTTTTTTACTGCCCGCCCTCATATGCGAATAGATACTGCCAGACCAGATTCTGGAGAGATACTTGGACATGGCACCCACATTGGGTGAGATAGACATTTCGTTGTCATTCAGAATCACCAGTATATTGGTGTCCAGGCTACCTGCGTGGTTAAGCGCTTCAAAAGCCATCCCGGCAGACATGCCGCCATCCCCGATGATTGCAACGATATTTCTATCGATCCCCTGAGCTTCTGCGGCAATTGCCATGCCTAGTGCGGCACCAATTGAGGTGCTTGAGTGCCCGACTCCGAAATGATCGTATTCGGATTCAGTGGTTTTGGGAAAACCTGATAGTCCACCGTACTGACGCAGACTGCTCATCATATGCTTGCGGCCCGTTAGTATTTTATGTGGATAGCATTGGTGGCCTACATCCCATACCAGTCTGTCATTGGGTGTATCGAACAGGTAATGCAGTGCAATCGTTAACTCAACCGCGCCCAGGCCTGATGCCAGGTGACCGCCCGTTCTGGAGACTGACTGAATGATAAACTCGCGTAGCTGATGCGCCAACTCTGGCAGCTTTTCTGCTGGAATTTTACGCAACTGCCTGGGTGAGTCTATGGTGTCTAACAGGGGGAATTGTGCGGTTGGGCTATTCATTAATCAATTGAGTCCTAGTGACGGCGAGCAACAAACCAGTGAGAAATGGCGCGCAGAATATCTGCTTCGCTGCCAAATTGCGCAATCGCTTCAACAGCCTGCTGGTGCAAATCTCGAGCTTTATCCTGAGCCTGCTGAAGGCCCAGAATGGATGGAAAGGTGGGTTTATCAAGGCTGGCATCAGAGCCCTGTGGTTTACCCAGGGTTTCAGTATCGCTAATCACATCCAGAATGTCATCCTGAACCTGAAATGACAGTCCTATCTTTTTGGCATAGCGATCCAGTGCCTCGATCCGCTGTTCATCAATATGATCGCCAGATAGCGCAGCCATGTGTATACAGGTACGAATTAGAGCACCTGTTTTATGTATATGCATGGTTTCCAGCTGTTCCAGATTGAGCGATTTTCCGACCGATGCAAGATCAATGGCCTGACCTCCTGCCATCCCGCGAGAGCCAGAAAACAGCGCCAGCTTTTCGATCATTTTCAGCCGACTGCTTGCATCTGCTGTCATCTCCGGGTCATGACTCAGGATGTAAAACGCTAATGCCTGTAACGCGTCGCCAGCCAGTATCGCAGTGGCTTCATCAAATTGCTTGTGACAGGTGGGTCTGCCACGTCTTAAATCATCATCATCCATCGCCGGTAAATCGTCATGAATAAGGGAGTAGGCATGGATGATTTCAACTGCAGCTGCTATGCCGTCAACTTTTTGCAGTGGAATGTTCAGTGCGCTAGCCGTTGCATACACCAGAATGGGGCGCACACGCTTGCCACTGCCCAGAACCGAATAGCGCATCGCCTGGTGCAATGTGGCAGGATTCAGGTCCGCTGGTGGTAGCCAGGTCTCCAGTGTCTGGTTGACTCGTTGCTGGTACTCATTCAGCAGTGTTTCAAATTCTGCCTGATCAATCATTATGCTCTTCGAAGGGTATGCTTTGCTGCAGGCCGTTTTCTTCAATTAGCTGATTGACCTTTAACTCTGCTGAACTGAGGGCATTCTGACAGCTTTTGGCCAGTTGAATACCCTGTTCGAACTGTTTTAGCGACTGTTCCAGACCGAGCTCGCCGGTTTCCATCTTGTGCACGATGGCTTCAAGCTGCTGCAACGATTTTTCAAAATCTTTGATGCTTTTATCTGGACTACTCATGCTGTCTACTGCTGTCTGGTTGCTGGTGAGGTGCGGGCATTATAAGGCATTCAGCGCGTCAGCCAAGTGGTTGACGCCAATAAGCTTCATGCCATTGAATTCTTTTTTACCGGGTTTGTTTGCATTCGGCAGTATGACCGATTCAAATCCGTGTTTGCTGGCCTCTTTCAGGCGCTCTTCGCCATTCGGCACCGGGCGGATCTCACCGGACAGCCCGACTTCGCCGAATACCAGTAGTCGATTGCTCACCGCTTTATCCCTGAAACTGGATAATATGGCGAGGATTACCGCCAGATCAGCACCGGTTTCACTGATTCTAACCCCACCCACCGCATTGATAAAAACATCCTGGTCATATAAAGGAATGCCGCCGTGACGCTGGAGTACTGCAAGTAACATGGCGAGGCGATTGGATTCCAGGCCAACACTGATACGCCTGGGGTTACCCAGGTGACTCTCGGTAACCAGCGCCTGTATTTCTACCAGTATAGGTCGAGTTCCTTCTCTTGAGACCATAATAATACTGCCGGACACAGGGTTTTCGTGGTGCGCCAGAAAAATAGCAGAGGGGTTAGACACGGTTTTGAGCCCGTTATCAGTCATCGCGAATATGCCAATTTCATTGACTGCGCCAAAACGATTCTTCACCGCGCGTATGACCCGGAATCGGGTAGCGCTATCGCCTTCAAAGTAGAGTACGGTGTCAACCATATGCTCAAGTACACGTGGGCCGGCAAGCTGGCCTTCCTTGGTGACATGACCCACCAGGAATATGGCAATCTGCTGCTGTTTCGCCAGCCTCACCAGAAGTGCGGTACTCTCGCGAATCTGGCTCACCGAGCCCGGGGCGGATTGCAGGCTATCAGTATAGATGGTCTGGATGGAGTCAATCACCATTACCTGAGGCTGCAGGCTCATGGCATGGGCGATAATCTCTTCTACACAGGTTGAGCTTAAAAGCTTGAGATGTTCACGCGGCAGCTTCAGGCGTTGAGCGCGCAGGCTCACCTGCTGTAAGGACTCTTCACCGGTGACGTACAGCGCAGGCATGCTCTGGCTGATCTGGGTCAGGCACTGCAGCAAAATGGTGGACTTGCCAATACCGGGATCACCACCTAGCAGGACGACTGAACCGTTGACCATACCGCCGCCTAAAACGCGATCCAGTTCATCGATATGGGTACTGAATCGAAGGGTGTCCGTATTGGGAATATTGTTAAGTGTGACGACTTCGGTAGTGGTTTTGTGTTCCGCCCAGTTGCCACGTTGGCGCGTGCCGGGCGTGGACAGGGGCTGGACTTCCTGAATCGAGTTCCAGCTTTTGCAGTCAGGACACTGCCCCGCCCATTTATTGAAGATCGTCGCGCATTCCTGGCATTGATACTGGGTGCTTGCCTTAGCCATTGTTACTGAATTCGTGTTGCTGTAGCTCCGGATCCATTTTTATGCGCACGGTTTTTACCATATTGTTCTTGATTTGCATGATTTCTATCGGGAAGTCATTAATTTTCAGGCTGGTACCCGATTCGGGGATCATTTCCATATGCTCGAGTATTAAACCATTAATGGTGCGGGGACCATCAGTTGGGAATTCAATATTCAGCTGACGGTTGATTTCACGTACATGGGTGCTGCCGTCAATCAGGTAGCTGCCGTCGACATCACGGTAAAAGGAAGTGAATTTGGTGTTTGGATCGGTGGTGAATTCACCCACGATCTCTTCCAGTATGTCTTCCAGTGCCACCATGCCCTGGATGTCGCCATATTCATCGACCACGAAACCCATACGGCGTTTATTCTTCTGGAAGTTTAGCAATTGTGTGGTGAGCGGCGTACCTTCCGGGATGAAGTAGGGCTTTCGAATAATTTCCCTGAGCGTTTCCAGGTTGAAATTTTTCGTCATTAATAAAGGCATAATCTTGCGCATCAGCGCAATGCCCAGGATATTGTCAATGTTTTCCTGGTACACAGGGATACGTGAGAATGGGATCTTGGTGATCTGGTTCAGGGTTTCATCCCAGTCTGCATTCAGGTCGATACCCACGATGTCGTTTCTGGGGATCATGATGTCATCAATCTTGACCTTTTCCAGATCCAGAATACTGAGCAGCATGTCGCGATGCGAGTCCGGGATGAGTCCCGCGGTTTCGGTCACGGCGATGCGTAGTTCATCCGAGTTCAATGCGCTCAGGCTATGTCCTTTGTCGCTGAGCTTAAATAATTTGAGGATGTATTTAACCGTCAGATTGATCAGGAAGATCAATGGATACAGGATTTTAAGGAGCGGTTGATAAACATAGGAGGCCAGGAAAGCGATCTTTTCCGGGCTGCTTGCTGCCAGTGTTTTAGGCGTCACTTCAGCAAATAGTAGCAATAGTACTGTTAGCACACCGGTTGCAATAGCAATACCGGTATCGCCATACAGACGAAAACCGATGTAGGTCGCCAGTTGAGTGATCAGGATGTTAATGAAATTATTGCCCAGCAGGATCAGCCCAATCAATTCGTCAGGCTTTTGCAGTAACTCGAATGCGCGGCGTGCGCCACCATTATTATTGTCTGCCTGATGTTTTAGCTTATAGCGATTCAGGCTCATCAGGCCGGTTTCTGATCCTGAGAAAAAGGCTGACATCAGGATAAGAATAACCAGCGCTATAAAAAGGAAGCTAAGGGGGATGTCGTTCACAGCAGGAGGTTAGTTTTTAAACTGGAGCGCTGGGTTGGTGCAGGAAAAACTCCAGCACCATTTTGCTGCCGAAATAGGCCAGCATGATAAAAACGAACGCGATCAGGGTCCAGCGTATGGCCACCTTACCTCTCCAGCCGAAGCGGTAGCGACCGTAAAGTAATACAGCAAGGATGAACCACCCGATGATGGACAATACCGTTTTGTGAACCAGATGCTGTGCAAACAGGTCTTCGACAAAAAAGAAGCCACTAACCAGTGCCGTGCTTAAAAAGATAAAACCAAAACCCAGCATTTGAAACAGCAGGGTTTCCATGTCGTGCAGCGGCGGCAGGAAGCGAATGAATCCGCCTGGGTGATGTGAGCGAATTGAGTGCTCCTGATAAGCCAGAGTCAAGGCCTGTAGTGCACTTAGCATAATCAGGCTGTAAGCGATGATGGAAATCATGATGTGTCCCTGAATCAGCTGATTGCCCCCGATATTCATATTGTTTGTTGCAGGTGTTAACACGGCAATCAGGCCGGCAATACCGGCAACAGGAAACATGACTATGCCTAGTGTTTGCAGCGGACGATACAGGCTGCTAATCATGATCTGAATGCTAACAAGCCAGCTGATCAATGCAAAAGCAATGAAGAAACTCAGGTTCATAATGCCTGCTACAGGGTATATGAGCTGCTTAAGCAGATAGGTCTCCAGCAACACTGCAGCTAGTGCCGGGGTGAGCTGCGACAGGCGAGAGGAATGAGTTTGACCGATGTTTCTGAATATCAACCAGGCTGAGGCACAAAAACCCAGAAGTATAATTACGCTGATAAGAGTCACTATGTTGTAGTCGAACGCCCGAAAAGAGAATGGCCGATTTTATCTCAATTGGCCGAAGAGTAGAAGCAAACCTTCGTGTACCCGTTAACAGAAATTATCCATGATATACATTTAAATGTGCTATCTGCTTCATTATTGGATATTGATGAAATTTAAACGTTTGTTATGGATGATAGAGCCGCTATAGAATTCGTGAATGATACCTCAGGTTTCCATGACTGTTGATTTGAAACATATTTCGTTGAATTATGGGAATGCTATGCAGTACTGTGTGCTGCCTGGATTTTTGCTATCTGGCAACACTGGCCAATTTATAGTTTGACAAGCGATATGTATATTAAGATTTTAGGATGCTCTGGCGGGATTGGGGCTAACCTGCGAACCACCTCATTTTTGATTGACGACGATATCATTATCGATGCCGGCACTGGGCTGGGTGATCTCCCGCTCAATCAGATGACTGGTGTTCGTCATATCTTTCTGACACATTCTCATATGGATCACATTGCGGCCTTGCCCCTGCTGGCCGATAGCATGTTTGGGATACACGACGAGCCTATCGTTGTCCATGCGCAGGAAAAAACCATCAAGGCGCTTAAAACGCATATCTTTAACTGGGTGATCTGGCCTGATTTTTCTGAACTGCCGAACCAGGATAGGCCCTGCATCCGCTTCAGCGTAATGGCACCGGGCGAAGTCGTGAAGATTCGAAATCGTGAAATCCAGATGGTCGCTGTGAATCATACCGTCCCCGGAGTAGGTTATGTGGTCACCAATAAACGTCACACGGTTGCCTTTAGTGGTGATACCACAACCAACGACAGCCTGTGGGAAAAACTCAATGAGTATGAGGCCCTTGATTTGCTATTTGTGGAATCTGCGTTTGCTAACCATGATCTGGAAATTAGCCGCATTTCAAAACACTATTGTCCTCAGTTGCTGGCGCAGGATCTGCAGAAGCTGAAGCATCGTCCAGAGATCTGGCTTACCCATTTTAAGCCGGGTGAAGAGGACCTGATTTATCAGGAGTGTTTGGATGCGCTGCCTGATTTTTCTGTAAATCGACTGTCCGGCGGCGAATTATTCAAGTTATAATCTCCGTTTGTTCCAATAGAAGCTAACCATCATGTTTGAAAATCTTTCAGATCGCCTGAGTCGTACCGTCAAAAATCTGCGTGGACAGGGGCGCCTGACCGATGACAACATCAAAGAAACTTTACGCGAAATCCGTATGGCGTTGCTGGAAGCCGATGTGGCGTTACCGGTTGTGCGCGGTTTCATCGACCAGGTCAGGGAAAAGGCACTGGGCCAGGAAGTATTAAATAGTCTGTCACCAGGACAGGCCCTGGTGAAGGTAGTTAATGATGAGCTGGTGTCGGTAATGGGCTCCAGCCACGATGGGCTGGATTTGAATGCCAAGCCTCCTGTTGTCGTGTTAATGGCGGGTTTGCAGGGTGCGGGTAAGACAACAACCGTTGCCAAACTGGCACGCCGCTTAATTGAACAGGATAAAAAGCATGTCATGGTCGCCAGTGCGGACGTCTACCGTCCTGCTGCGATAGACCAGTTACAGACGCTGGCGAAAGAAGTCAACGCTGAATTCTTCCCTTCGGATAAATCACAGAAGCCGGTAAAGATTGCGCAGGATGCGCTACTGGCTGCACGTAAGAGTAATGCGGATGTACTGCTGGTGGATACCGCAGGTCGCTTGCACATAGATGCCGACATGATGGATGAAATTAAGGCCATTCACCAGGCACTTAACCCTCAGGAAACGCTGTTTGTTGTTGACAGCATGACCGGCCAGGATGCGGCTAATACCGCCAAGGCTTTTGGCGATGCCTTACCCCTGACCGGCGTGGTGCTGACCAAAACCGATGGTGACGCTAGAGGTGGTGCCGCGTTATCGGTGCGCCAGATTACCGGCAAGCCGATCAAGTACATTGGTTCCGGTGAAAAAACCACCGCACTGGAAGCCTTTCACCCGGATCGCATCGCTTCACGTATTCTGGGTATGGGCGATATCCTGTCTCTGGTTGAGGAAGCGCATCAAAAGGTTGATCAGGAAAAAGCCAAAAAACTGGTTCAGAAAGTTCGAAAGGGTAAAGGCTTTGACCTGGAAGACCTGCGTGATCAATTTAGCCAGATGGAAAAAATGGGGGGGCTATCCAGTCTGGTCGATAAGTTACCCGGAATGGGCGGCAAGATCAGTCAGCAATTGCAAAATCCCGAACATACCAAACAAATGAAAAGAATGGTGGCGATTATTGATTCCATGACACCGCTGGAGCGCCGCAAGCCGGAGATTATCAATGGCTCACGCAAAAGACGTGTAGCCAATGGTTCAGGAACCCAGATTCAGGATGTTAATCGTTTGCTCAAACAGCACAAGCAGATGCAGAAAATGATGAAGAAGATGGGTAACAAGGGAGCAATGCGAGGCATGATGTCAGCCATGAAAGGCAAAATGCCGCCTGGAATGCCATTTTAATAAGCGTTTCCCTGGCGATTTGAGGCCGGGGATCCAGTGCAAAAATAAAAATCGCTAATAAACGCAAAATTAGCGCTAAAAAAACGTTTTATTTCTTCACAAATGATTCGATATGGGTACAATACCCGGTTTCCTGACGCAAGTAGTCAGGCGGTTTTCTATTGTCTGACGACATTAAGGGGTTTATATAAATGGTTTCAATTCGTTTGTCTCGTGGCGGCTCTAAGAGACGTCCGTTTTATCAGGTTGTAGTGAGCGACAGTCGCAGTTCTCGTGATGGTCGTTACATCGAGCGCGTAGGTTTTTTTAATCCTGGTGCAAGTGGTGCGACTGAGGAATTTAGACTGGACGCTGATCGCATTGATTACTGGCTGTCAAAGGGTGCACAACCTACTGACCGTGTTGCCAGCCTGATTAAGGCTACTAAAAAAGCGGCATAATCTCAGACGATTCTCATGTCACATTCTGGTGATGACCTTATCTGTGTGGGTCATATTCTTGGAGTACATGGAGTCAGGGGGCAGGTAAGAGTTTTTTCAAATACCAGCCCCAGAGAAAATATTTTAAATTACAGTCCCTGGGTCATACGTCATGCTGGCCTGGACCAGGTTACCGAAGTAACCGGAAGACGCCAGGGCAAGAATGTCATCGCCAGTCTGGATTTAATATCAGACCGCGATCAGGCCGAAGAAATTATTGGCGCCGAAATCTATATTTATCGGCATCAATTACCCGAACTGGCAGAGGGTGAGTATTACTGGAGCCAGCTGACAGGACTACAGGTCATTAACCTGGAAGGTGAAGATCTCGGTGTTGTCGATCAAATGATTGAAACAGGTGCAAACGATGTAATGGTCGTGCAGGGGGATCGGGAAAGATTAATTCCTTATGTTATTGACGATGTCGTTAAATCGGTAGATTTGAAACAGCAACAGATTCAGGTCGACTGGAAAGCAGATTATTAACATGCACATTGACGTTATCTCGCTGTTTCCGGAGCTGGTAACAGCCGTCATTGAGCATGGTGTTGTTGGCAGGGCAGCTGACAAAGGCTTATTAAGCCTGACCCTGTGGAATCCGCGGGATTACTCCACGGATAAACACAGAACGGTGGATGATAGACCTTATGGCGGTGGCCCCGGCATGCTGATGAAGGTCGAGCCGTTACAGGCCTGTATTCAGGCAGTTAAGCAGCAAAGTCCAGAGGCAAAGCTGATATATCTCAGTCCTCAGGGGAAGTTACTTAAACAGCAACAGATAAATCAGGCTGCTTTGAGCGGGCAACTGATTTTTTTATGTGGTCGTTATGAAGGTATAGACGAGCGCATTATTCAACAGGAAGTTGATGAAGAGTGGTCTATTGGTGACTATGTCATCAGTGGCGGTGAATTAGCGGCAATGGTGTGTATCGATGCTATTGCACGACAGATACCAGGTGTTCTGGGACATCAGGATTCAGCTCAGCTGGATTCTTTTAGTCAGGGGATCCTGGATTGTCCGCATTACACGCGGCCAGAAGAGATTAACGGTCACAGGGTTCCTGAGGTTTTGTTGAATGGACACCATCAACAGATTCAGGACTGGCGTGACAAACAGGCGCTGGGTAAAACCTGGTTGCATAGACCGGATTTACTGGAACGTCTGCAACTGGATGAACGACAGCAGGCATTGCTACAAGAGTTTATAGCCGAGTCTGAAAAGACGAGGTCAAATTGAATTGAAAAATGAGGAAACATCATGAGTAATATTATCGCAGAACTGGAAGCTGAGCAGTTAAAACAGGATGTACCAGCATTTGGTCCTGGTGATACTGTAGTGGTTCAGGTACGAGTGAAGGAAGGTGAGCGTGAGCGTCTACAGGCATTTGAAGGTGTCGTAATTGGCAAGCGTAACCGCGGAATCAATTCAGCATTTACCGTTCGTAAGATCTCTAACGGTGAAGGTGTTGAGCGTGTATTCCAGACCCATAGCCCGATGGTTGCAGAAATTAATGTAAAACGTCGTGGTAAGGTTCGTCGCGCCAAGCTGTATTATCTGCGTGGACGTACTGGTAAGGCTGCCCGTATCAAGGAAAAGCTATAAGCTATTTAAAGTCTGTCGGTTGCAAAATCTGTAACTGATCACACCAGTGAGGTTTGTGTCAGGTAACTGCTTTCAAGCAGCCCCGGCACTTATGAGAAATTTTTCTGGTCGACTTTTCCAACAACAGAAAGGTGTGTATGCTTCGGCGTCACACCTTTTTTTATGCCTTCAAAATATGACAAAACCTGGTCTCGCCTTATTACTGACATTGATTGCCAGCACGGCATTAGCTAACCAGCAATTGGACAGCTTGAAGCACATTTCCGCTGCGGGTGCACCTTTTCTCACGCTGAAAATGCTGGAGCAGGCACAACCTGGAGTCGATCAGGATCTATACGAATGGATACTCTGGGAACAGGAACGCTTTCAAGATTCTGAGCGACTGGAAACAATGGAATAAGCTGCTGGTTCGCATAGAATCACTACCCGAGGATTTGCCAGAACAGTTTCAGCAGCAGGCCAGTAGTTACCAGATCCGCGCTTATATCGAATTAGGGCAGAATCGCACGGCACGTGCGCTATTGCGCGAAAGATTATGGAATGTTGATGCTGGTAGTTCGGATGAATATAAAAACTGGCGGCAACTGCTGATTGAAACCTATCTGAATGAAAATCGTATCGATGATGCGCGCGTGGCTATGCTACGTTTTCAGCAGGATTTTAAGCAGGGCGATAAAGACTGGGTCCTGTTACGCGCCAGGGTGCTGATGCAGGGACAGCGTTATGATGAGGCTATCGAAGTGCTTTCTAACCGTCTTGGCTGGAAGTCTCTGGCAATGAAATTGCTGGCCGAATTTCGCAATAAGCAGCACTCTGCGCAAAGTGTCTGGGATTTATGTGAAAAACGCATAAAGGCGATTAAGGACGACCCTGAACAACTCGCGACCTACTGGTCGATAGCTGCAATTGCAGCAAAGGAGATTAGCCCCGCCTTGCGCGTGCTTGCACTGGAGGCACGGCTGGGGATTAAAGCGGAAGCTGTGGATAGCCTGTACAGCATAACGCCAGATCAGCTATGGGAGTCGTATTTCGAGTATGCTCAGCTGGTTGGAAATCGTAGTGAGCTTTTACTGGGTGATGATAATAGCTGGTTAAAGTTGGCGCACAAAGTCGCGCAGCCAACCCCGGTTAAATCGCGTAGCTTACTGGCATTTCTAATGATACAAAGCAGGCAGCCCGAAATCAGGCAACAGGCAGCTGCTGCCTTCCTTAAATCTCTGGATCTGGAAAAAGCTCAGTTTCAGCAATTGCTGGATAGCCTGTTTAATCAGAGTGAGCGTTTTCAACAGGCGTCGCTGATACCCGTAGAAATTCGCTTTCAGTTGGTGGACCAGGCCCTAAAAAAGGCGGACATCTCAGAGGCAACCCGTCTGATGAGCGATTTGCATAGCGTCCCTGCGGATACGCGCCAGTTTGACTGGCTGCTGCGTCAGGCCAGGGTGTTATTGCTGGGGGGTAAATACGAGCAGGGTAATGAAGTCCTGGCCGAGCTGTTCAAAGCCTATACGGATATCAATAAGGAGGACACTGATCGCATCCTGCAGGTGCTTTTTGATATGCAAACCATAGGACAGAATGAACAGGCTATCGGTTTTTTCAGGCGCTTGATGGCACTGGGTATAGAGCCCCGGCAGCAGCGTGAAATCCTGTTCTGGATGGGAGATTCCTTTAAGGGCCTGGAGCAGTATGAACGAGCAGCCCTGCTTTACCTGCAGTCGGCAATGTACATTGGACCGGATGCGATGGATCCCTGGGCACAGACCGCGCGCTTTTCCGCTGCAGAAAGTCTGCAAAAGGCAGGGCTGGTGGATGATGCCAGACGAGTTTATCAGTCTTTGCTGGCAGTAACAGAAGAGCCCGCGCGCCGCTCAGTATTGCGCCATAACATTCAGCAGCTATGGCTGATACAAAATACCCATTAACACTATTCCTACTCTTGAATAAATACCGATCAACCTCATATTAGGCGGATGATATCTATCCGGGCGGTTGAAAAATTCCGCCCGGTTCCCACTCACAAACCGATGAATATGAGGAGAACACAATGAGTGTTGAAGCAAACACTGAAACCCGGGGTTTTGAAACCGAAGTCAATCAGCTGCTGGATTTAATGATTCACAGTCTGTATTCGAACAAGGAGATTTTCCTGCGTGAGTTGATTTCAAATGCTTCGGATGCCTGCGATAAACTGCGCTTTCTAGCACTTTCAGACGATACTCTGTATGAAAAGGACATCGATTTAAAAATAAAGGTTTCGGCAAACGCTGAAGCGAAGACAATTACCATCAGTGACAATGGTATTGGTATGACACGGGACGAAGTGATTGAGCACATCGGTACCATTGCTAAATCAGGTACGCGTTCATTTATTGATTCCATGGGTAAGGATAAGACCAAAGATGCAAACCTGATCGGACAGTTCGGTGTGGGGTTTTATTCGTCCTTTATCGTCGCCGACAAGGTGACCCTGAAAACCAGAAAAGCCGGTGATAGCGCTGAGAATGGTGTGTGCTGGACTTCGGAAGGCAAAGGCCAGTACGAAATAGAAAATATTGAAAAGGCTGATCGTGGTACCGAGATTACGCTTCATTTGCGTGAAGACGATATTGAGTTCGCCAACGACTGGAAACTACGCTCCATTATTACCCAGTACAGCGATCACATCGGTTTTCCAGTCCTGATGGACAGGGTGATCGAACCTAAGGAAGAGGGTGGTGAAACCACGATCGAAGAAGAGGCTGTGAACCAGGCTTCAGCGTTATGGATGCGTCCAAAATCAGAGATCACTGACGATGAATACAAGGAATTCTACAAGCATGTCGCACATGATTTTGAAGAACCGCTGCAATGGTCGCATAACCGCGTAGAAGGTAATAACGAATACACTTCACTGTTATATCTGCCCAAACGCGCACCTTTTGATCTGTATGATCGCGAATCCAAGCATGGCATCAAGCTCTATGTACAACGCGTTTTTATCATGGAAGACTCAGAGCAATTAATGCCCAAGTACCTGCGTTTTGTGCGCGGACTGATTGACTCCAGCTCGCTGCCGCTGAATGTTTCGCGCGAAATCCTGCAAAGCAGCAAGGTTATTGACAGTATCAAGAGTGGCTCAGTGAAAAAAGTGCTGGGTATGCTGGAAAAGATGGCAAAAAATGATCCCAAGCAGTATCAGGAATTCTGGAAAGAATTCGGTAAGGTGCTGAAAGAAGGCCCGGGTGAAGATTTTGCAAATCGTGACAAGATTGCAAAACTGCTACGCTTTGCCTCTACCCATACTGATTCGGCAGAGCAGACGGTATCGCTGGATGACTATATCTCACGTATGCAGGAAGGTCAGGAAAAAATCTATTATGCCGCCGCAGACAGTCACTCCGCTGCCAAGAATAGTCCACATCTGGAAATCTTCCGTAAAAAAGGCATCGAAGTACTTCTAATGTCAGACCGAGTTGACGAGTGGTTGACTGCGCACCTGACCGACTATGAAGGCAAGCAGTTACAGTCAGTCGCCAAGGGTGAACTGGATCTGGATAAGGATGAAGATGCCAAGAAAGAACTGGAAGAGAAAGCCAAGGAGTCAGAAGGTCTATTAAAGCGCATGAAAGAAGCGTTGAATGAAAAAGTAGAAGAGGTCAGGGTGACCAATCGCCTGACTTCCTCACCTGCCTGTATCGTACTCAATGAGCATGATATGGCGATGCATATGCAGCGTCTGTTAAAAGAGGCTGGTCACGCCCTGCCGGGCAGCAAACCGATTCTGGAAATCAATACTGATCACCCTCTGGTGAAAAAGCTGGATCAGGAAAAGGCAGATGACAAGTTTAAGGATTTGTCTGAATTCCTGTTTGATCAGGCGATTCTGGCAGAAGGAGGTCAACTGGATGATCCAGCCAGTTTTGTCCATAAGTTAAACCAGATGTTGGCAGGTATGGCTGGCTAACAGCCCCGCGACAACAACCTCAGCGACCGATGGCGTGCGCTGCCGCCATCGGTCACTGCATTTAATAACAGTCAAAACTTACACTGAGCTTCCCCCGCTAGCGACCTGCTACTATGAATATTCAGTAAAAGTCTAGTATCAGGGTGGTTCAACAGGGCCGCTTTTTGCTAATCTTTTGGCTGCTGATATAAATACAAAAAATCTGTCTTAACTCTCCATTTTTGGGTAGCGCAAATTCTATGACCATCATAAAGCAAGACGACCTTATCGCGAGCATTGCGGATGCATTGCAGTTTATCTCCTATTATCATCCACTGGATTATATTCAGGCGGTAGGCAGGGCCTGGGAAAAGGAAGAATCCCCAGCTGCAAAAGATGCACTGGCACAGATCCTGACCAACTCGCGCCTGTGTGCGGAAGGGCATCGCCCCATCTGCCAGGATACCGGCGCAGTGGTGGTGTTCATGAAAGTGGGCATGAATGTGCAATGGCAGGGCGATATGAGCCTGCAGCAGATGGTAGATCAGGGTGTTCGTGAAGCCTATCTGAACCCTGAAAATAAATTACGTGCTTCCATGGTGTCGCCGCCCATAGGTGCGCGTATGAATACGCGCGACAATACCCCCGCCATTCTGTATACCGAAATTGTTCCTGGTGATCATCTGGAGATTGCGTTGGCAGCAAAAGGTGGTGGTTCCGAAAACAAGTCAAAATTTACCATCCTCAATCCCAGCGACAGCCTGGTGGATTGGGTGCTTAAAACCTTGCCCACCATGGGCGCAGGCTGGTGCCCTCCCGGGATACTGGGCATAGGTATTGGTGGCACCGCAGAGAAAGCCATGCTGCTGGCCAAGGAATCCTTGATGGGGCCGGTTGATATTCAGGATCTGTATGACAGGGGGGCTAAAACAGCCAGTGAAAGACTTCGCCTTGAGCTGTATGAAAAAGTAAATGCACTAGGCATAGGTGCACAGGGTCTGGGCGGTTTAACCACAGTAGTTGACGTGAAGATTGCGGATTATCCTACCCACGCCGCCTCGTTACCCGTGGCGATGATCCCTAACTGTGCGGCTACCCGCCACATCGAGTTCACTCTTGATGGAAGTGGTCCGGCAGTTTTGACTCCACCCAGACTGGAAGACTGGCCGCAGGTGACCTGGGAAGTGAGTGAAGATTCCAGGCGTGTGAACCTGGATACCCTGACTGCGGAGGAAGTGCAGAGCTGGCAGCCGGGCGATCGCTTATTATTAAACGGTAAGTTACTAACCGGACGAGATGCTGCACATAAGCGTATCCAGGAGTTACTGGAATCTGGCGAAGGCCTGCCTGAAGGTGTCGACTTTACCAATAAAATGATTTATTACGTTGGCCCCGTGGATCCGGTACGTGATGAAGCAGTTGGTCCTGCGGGTCCGACAACCTCGACACGTATGGACAAATTTACTGACATGATGTTATCCAGGACTGGTCTGATCGGTATGGTGGGCAAAGCGGAACGGGGTCCTGTTGCGATTGAGTCGATTAAACAGCATAAGGCGGTCTATCTGATGGCGGTCGGGGGTGCGGCTTACCTGGTATCCAGGGCAATAAAATCTGCACGCGTAATCGCTTTTGAGGATCTGGGTATGGAGGCTATCTATGAGTTTGAGGTTAACGATATGCCGGTTACCGTTGCGGTAGATAGTAAGGGGTCTTCTGTTCATCAAACGGGGCCCGAAATCTGGAAGCAAAAAATTCAGCAGAAAATGAGCTAGTCTTCTTGATTGAGTTGACTATGTAGACACCGCAGGGAGGCGGGTTTTGCAGCTCTGATACCTTTTGCGCTGGCGTTGTTGATTGAGAATTCGCTAACCATAGCACTGCCCTGGCTAGCTGACTTTGGTCAGCGAGTGTTGCTAGCGCTGATATGAGTACTCCTATGCAGGTTGTCTTTTATTAAGCCCTGCCACCAGTCCTGAGCCTGTCGTCTAAACGCTGAAATCTGTTTCAGGCTTTTGAAGATTTTGCGCGCCTGCGTTAGACAAATGACTAATTGTTCAAGCATGAATGTTCTTCCTCTGCTTGAATGTGTATGATTCCGGTCTATTGTTTAATGATCAGATATAAATATCTTAAAAAGCCTGCCTATGTCACAAACTCAAAACTACCAACCCAGAATAGCGATTATCGGAGCAGGGCTGGCCGGGTTAACCTGTGCAACAGCGCTCAAGGGTCTGGCATCGGTACAGGTATTCGAAGCATCGGTGTTTGTCGGTGGGAGAATTAGTCGTTACCCCTTTGGTGAGAATCGTCACGATTATGGGGAGCAGTATTTTACCATTTCAAATCCTTTATTCCTGAATATTGTCGAAGCCTGGAAGCGCGCCGGGTTGGTACGCGATTATGAAGGCTGGCTGGTTGAGCTTGAAAAAGGTCAAATTACCAATTTAAACGATCATGCTGAGCGTTATTCGGGCTATCCAACAATGCAGGCGATAGCGGATAGTCTGGCACACAATAGCGAGGTTAAATTATCGACCTCAATCACCGAAGTTGAAAAACAGGCTAACGGGCAATGGCGTCTGTTTGATGGTAGAGGCAGCTACCAGGGGTTATTTGATATTGTAATCATTGCGACCGCGGCACATCAGGTCTCTGCGCTGGCGAAAACTGTCCCTTCTATCACCAAACTATCTAACCAGATCGACATGACGATTTGCTGGAGTGCGGTGTTTGACTTCCCGCAATCCATTGGGTTACCGTTTGACGCCGCTTTTGTACGCGATTCTCCGCTGTCCTGGATCTCGCGCTATCAGGATGTAGAAGGAGGGCAGAGAGAGGGAGAGAGCTGGGTAATGCATTGTTCGCCTGAATGGTCATTGCAATATGCTGCCAGTTTCCGTGGCAGGGTTATGCATGCACTGCTGGAAGCTTTTTTTGAGGCAGTCGATGTCAAGGCGCAAAAGCCTTCGGCTTCAAATGTTCACTGCTGGAAGCACGCAGTACCGATTAATACGATTGATCAGGACTGTTTATTTGATGAACAGGCTGCCATGGGTGCCTGTGGCGACTGGTGTACCGCGCCACGTATAGAAGGTGCTGTGCTCAGTGGGTTTTCAATGGCTGACCGGGTGATGAAATATATCAATAAAAAAAACTATGACTGACCAAGTTAAACATTTCGCGCAATGGAAAAAGCTCAAACCCCTGAATGAGCTGGATGACAATGACCTGGCCTATCTGTATCAGGAGTCTGAGCGTAAACCGCTGGAACCCAGAACATTAATCACCGCTGAAGAGGGGCTGTTAATCTACCTGCTGGAGGGTGAGGTTTCCCTATTATCAGGTGGTTTTGTCACAGAGACCTTTACCCACCTGGAACAACGTGCATTATCACCATTATTTAATGAGTCGCTGGATGAAGATTCGGCGGTGCTTACCAGCCATGGTGTAATCCTGCAGGTGGACAGGGAACTCTTTAATGGTCTGTATTCTCAGGAACGGGCAGCCTCGATACAAACCGCCGAAACTGACCTGACACAGGCAGAGAATGATCTGTTTCAGAGCCTGCTGCAGGCGTTCATGCAGAAAAAGCTGGATTTACCCGCACTGCCCGAAGCGGCTTTGAAGATCCGCCATGCGATCAATAAGCCAGAGGTTGGCAGCAGCGAGATTATTCAAATCGTACAGACGGATCCGGTGCTTAGTGCGCGTCTGGTTAAGGTCGCGAATAGCCCGCTATATGGCACTTGGCGCGAGATCAAGACCGTTCGTGATGCGGTGCGCAGGCTCGGGCTGGAGACCACCAAGCACTTAAGTTTTAGTCTCTCGGTTAAGAAACTGTTCAGCGCAAAGAGCAGTGTGATCAAGGACTTTATTCATAGAATATACCTGGAAAGTACCGCCATCGCCTCGCTGGCTTATGTGATTACCCAACAGCAGGCCCCACATCTGGATCCTGAGCAGGCCTTACTGAGTGGTCTGATTCAAAATCTTGGCCTGATCCCTATCTTGAAATATATCGATGGGCACCCATCTATGATGCAAACAACTGAACAGTTGGGTAAGAGTATCGAAAACCTGTATGTACCAGTCAGTACATTGATTCTGAACGAGTGGAACTTTGATCCGGAATTTCTACAGATCGTCGAGCAGAAAAATAACTGGACCCGTGACACCGGAAATGAAGCGGATTACTGTGATGTAGTAATTGCGGCAAGACTGGTTTATCTGCAAAAGCAGGGCGAGTCCCCGGTGGAAAAGCTGGATGACCTCGCCGTGGTTAAGAAACTGAAGTTAATGGATTTTGACGAAGAGGGACATTTCTTCCTGGATAAGGTTGACGACCAGGTGGAAGAGATGCGAAATCTGTTACACACAGTTTAGTTATTTGCAGAACAGGAGCTCTTACCCTATTTAAATTGAGAGCACTGAAATGTCTGAAAAAAATCATGTAATCTGTAGCCATTGCGGCTCCATCAACAACGTCCCCGTCGAACGTATGGGAGACCATCCTGTCTGCGGTAAGTGTAAAAAGCCCATTATGAGCGGGCAACCACTGGAAATAAATGAAGCAGGTTTTAATCGATTTGTGAGTAAGAGCGATCAGCCGTTGCTGGTTGACTTCTGGGCACCCTGGTGTGGGCCCTGTAAGATGATGGCTCCGGTGTTTGCCCAGGCAGCTCAACAGCTGGAACCCGATTTCCGCCTGATCAAGGTGAACACCGAAAGCGAGCAGAACCTGGCCGCACGTTTGCGCATCCAGTCGATTCCGACGCTTGCTATTTACAAAAACGGTCAGGAAGTCATCCGTCAACCCGGGGCGATGATGTTGAATGATTTAATTCGTTGGGCCCGATCTAATGCCTGATCGCCATAGTCTATGAATCAACCCAGCACTGAGAGCGAAAAGGTCCGCATCGATAAATGGCTTTGGGCTGCGCGCTTTTTTAAAACGCGGGCGCTAGCTAGTGAAGCCGTGAATGGGGGTAAAGTTCATCTGAATGGTCAACGTATCAAGCCTTCTCGGACGGTGAAGCTGGATGATGTCTATGAAATCCAGCGTGGATTTGAAAAAATGACAGTGGTGGTATTAAAGCTGGCAGATCGCCGAGGTTCGGCAACGCTTGCACAAGCCCTGTATCGAGAAACCGAAGAAAGTATCCTGCTGCGAGAAAAAGAGGGAGAAAGGAGAAAACTGGCTCGCATGCAGGTACCGGTGATTGATCACCGACCCAATAAACGCGAGCGCAGAAAGCTACGTAGTTTCAGTGGTAAGGATTGAGGTTTAAAACCGGTTTAATCGCTACTGGTTTTATTGTCATGGGCGTGCCGGGTGTTAAGCAATTGCAGTATGGTACTCCTGACTTCCACGCTGAGTAAGATACGAATATCAACATTGACCTTATCAAATGACTGGTTAAACACCAGATGCCCCTGTTTATCTTTCTCGATATATTCAAGCTCAAACAGGGTATCGATAAAATGCCCAAATAATTGACGGTCAAAGAAATCGGGTGAGTTGATGCCATACAGCATGGAAATTTTCTGTGCAACCAGATGGCAACGCTGTTCCAGTTCCTGCTCGCTAAGTGGGTTAGCGCCACTCTCCCAAAGTACAACAAAAGTCATGTAATAGCGTTCCAGTACCGGTTGCGCGATATGCGCTAATCGACTTAGAGTCAGGTAATGAATATCGCTGCGGTCAGGGCGCGTCAGTCGGGATTCAACGCGAGCCAGCACCTGTCTTTCTACCAGGAAATCCACAATCTGAGGCACAAACTCCTGAAGCTGTTGCAGGCTCCAGGGTAGGTGTAATTCTGACGACAGGAAGGGGTACACATAGCTAACAATATTAAAAAGTTTCTGCTGCTCGATGGTACGTGCATTCAGAAAACAGCAGGCAATAATCGAGGGAATGATCAAGGTATGCAGGCTGTTGTTGCGGTAATAGCTCATCAATACCGCGTGTTCAGGCTTGAGGTAAATGATATTGCCCAGCTGATGTGGGTGGATATGGATAAGGCCCTGTTTTTCGATACGTTTTAATTCGTCTTCGGTGACTGCATCCTGGATAATAATCGACTCCAGCTGAGGCTGTGAATGAATCAGTTGCTGGTAAAATTCACACAGCTGCAGCAGGTCAAACTGGTCGATGCTCTGACGTGGGGTCGCCAGTAATGTGGTAGCAATCAGGTTAACCGGGTTGATAACGGTAGCACGGTTTATCTGCTGCATGATCTCCATTGCCAGACCCGATACGGCTGATCGAAACCATGCCTGTTGCTTGAGATCGTCGATAGCTTGTTGTTGCCAGTCTGGCTGATACCTGGTCAACAGCTTATCCAGTTCAATGGGGTCTCCAAAACGCGTGGTTACCTTGCCAAAGTGCCCTTTCAAACTCATGATGGAACGTATCGATGTGAACAGGGATTCTTTCTTTTTTTTCTGTCCGAACAGTTCGCCGATATAAGATTTTCCTTCAATCAGCTTTTCGTAGCCGATATACACCGGTATGAAAGCCAGCGGCCGATGCTGAGTCTTGATCCAGGCATCTACGGTCATGGATAGCATGCCCAGTTTGGGTTTTAGTAATCTACCGGTACGACTACGCCCACCTTCTATGAAATACTCGATGGGGGCTCCCATGCCGACCAGATGGCGAATGTATTCATTCAATATGCCGCTGTACAGGGCATTGTCCTTAAAACTACGGCGAATAAAGAAAGCACCGCCGCCCTTTAATATCTTGCCGATGATGGGCATATTCAGATTATCACCTGCAGCGATATAAGGCAGCGCCAGACCCTGTTTAAAAATGACATAGGACAGCAGCAAATAGTCGACATGGCTGCGATGACAGGGAACGTAGATCAGTTGATGGGTCAGGGCGGTGCGCTTTACGTTTTCGATATCGAAAACATTGGTGCCAGAGTAATATCGATTCCAGAAGGCATGTAGCAGTCGCTTCATGAGTTCCTGTGATATCTGGGTTGCATCAGAAATGATTTCGCGACAGTAACTGCCCGCTTTTTTCTGCATGCGTTTAACTGATCGGTTGTAGACAGTTGCTTCATCCTTGATGATTTTTTTGACTGCAGGGGATTCAACGATCTGGTTGATGACCTTATAGCGAGGCGATATCTCGGGACCAAAGGTGGCTTCGCGCTGACGATGCAGGGATTCTGCGAGTAACTCGTTAAGGGCCATGGCCGAGCCATCCGTGCGTTGGCATAAGGCGCGCAAACTTTGCGCTTCGGAAAATATCAGGGTGGTATTTTTACCATGCAGCAAGATGGTAAATAGCTTGCGGAATTTGCTTGCGACTTCCCAGGTATCGGAGAACAGCACTGTCAACCAGTGCCGCTGCTTGGCTATGGGGCGTCCCCAGAAAATGGAAACTGGCACAATACAGATATCCAGCTCAGCATCTGCCTGCACCGCTGAGATCAGTTCCTGTAGCATCAGGCTCGCCTTTTTCTGCCGCATTAACCAGTCAGTCACAGGGTTTCTGGAGGTAACGCTATAGATGGAATGGTGTTTGTATCCCTGCAGGGTTATCGGGAACAATGGATCAACCAGGCCCTGTTCGCGTGCAACACGTTCCAGTACCAGCATATCCGATAGCTCGCGTTTATCTAGCACATACAAAACCGGTGCTGAGCCGAAGCTATTCGCGGTTAATGACTCTGGCAGTACTTCAACACGAACCCAGACGAACAGGATTTTTTGCAACAGGCGATGGAATCTTTGATGAAAATTCATGAATAGATTGTTTTTTTGTTGATGCTAACGGAGTTGATCTCGGATAACAATGCGATTATTAAGCTGTCTGCCGAGTTAATAGCAATTATGATTATGACCTTGTCCGATCAAAATACGAGCGGTGAAACGCGTAACGCAAAGGTTATGTCGGGAGCAAAGCCGGGCTGAATGTCTTCTGAAAAGAAGATATCTATTTGATGGTTGTTGAGTAAACGCGGCAAACGCAACCCGAATTGTGCCTGTAGCGAGTGACTGAGCGCGTCCAGATTTGAGTTTTTCACGATACTGGAATGAAAATCTGTCTGCAGCAGTAAATGATACTGGTCTGAGTAACGGTAAAGAAAACCGAACTGTGCGAACACAAGCTGCGGGTTTATTCTGTTTTCAAAAATACCTGAATCTGACAGCAGGCTCAGGCCTATGCTGCCATAACTGGATAATTGCTCGTTGAGTTGATGACTAGCCGAATAGCCTGCGGCGAAATCAGCTTGCTGGTTTGAGAGTAATTCTTCATTGACTGACGAGGGCAGTTCAAGTGTCGCCCACAGGGTCTGGGTGGGAGACAGGGCATAACTGGCGCTTAACTGGATATCCGCTAAGCCGGATGAGGCTTGCTGGGTATTGATAATATCAACGCCATCCTTCTGGTACAGCAGATTAAGCTGATCGTTAGCGACCTGATCACGTCCACCCTGGGGTAGTCCAAACAGGTTATGCCAGCCTTCAATCGTCTGGTCCAGCCAGCCCGCACGGTTGGATATCAGCGATAGCGTCATGCCCCAGGTCCACTGCTGATCGCGGTAGGCTGCCTGAAAGTCATAACGTGTATTCTCCACATCGATAATCAGCTTTTCATTACTGCTGGTATCGGTCTGATAGGTATTAGTGATATAGAGATTGTGTGCAAATGCCCAGCCTTGGTTGGACTCTAGTGGAACTGCTGGTATCAGATAGGACTGTAGCAGCGGGTTCTGGCTACGTGTCGGTAAGCCGGGATAGGCCTGTGCTGATCGCGTGGTCGTGCTAACAGCAATACCCAGCATCAGCATCAGGACGAGAGGTTTGACCGATTTACAAACTGGCATGTCAGATCAGTCGTAAATGCCGTGTTCGCGTGTCGCCAGGAATTTGATCTCCGGCCAGCGTTCCTGAGTCATTTGCAGGTTAACCCGGGAGGGTGCGATATAGGCCAGGTCACCCGCATGATCCAGCGCCAGGTTGTTTTTCGCCTTGACCTTAAATTCGTCCAGTTTCTTTTCGTTGTCCGATTCCACCCAACGTGCGGTGTTTACGTTGACGGCTTCGAACTGGCATTCTACGTTGTACTCGTCCTTCAGTCGTTGTGCCACTACCTCAAACTGGAGCACACCGACTGCACCCAGAATCAGATCGTTGTTATTCAACGGTTTGTAGAGCTGGGTTGCACCTTCTTCACAAAGCTGGGTGAGGCCTTTCTGTAATGCTTTCATCTTGAGCGGGTCTTTCAGGCGCGCGCGACGGAACAGTTCTGGAGCGAAGTTGGGAATACCTGTGAACGCAAGGTTTTCACCCTGAGTAAAGGTATCGCCGATCCTTATCGTACCGTGGTTGTGGATGCCGATAATATCGCCGGTATAGGCTTCGTCAACGTGTCCCCTGTCATCCGCCATAAAGGTCACCGCGTCAGGAATTTTCATGTCTCGGTCAAGACGCACATGGCGCACCTTCATGCCTTTCTCATACTTTCCGGAGCACAGTCGCATAAAGGCGATACGGTCGCGGTGCTGCTTATCCATGTTCGCCTGTATCTTGAATACAAAGCCAGTTAATTTGTCTTCTTCGGGTTTGATCTCACGAGTCTGAGTCGGTCTGGCAAGCGGGGCGGGTGCGTACTCGACAAAGGCATCGAGTAATTCCGCCATGCCAAAATTATTGATCGCCGATCCGAAGAAGACCGGGGTCAGTTCACCCCGAAGATAGGCTTGCTGGTCGAATTCATGCGAGGCGCCACGCACCAGTTCCAGTTCTTCGCGAAACTCTTCAGCCATCGATCCCAGGATTTCATCCAGGCGCGGGTTGTTCAAACCCTGAACGACTTCGCCAGAGCTGATTTTGTCAGCATCGCTAGCAGAGAATAGATGTACCGAATCATTCAGTAGATGGAATACCCCCTTCAGGTTTTTGCCCATACCAATGGGCCATGTAATGGGGGCACAGTTAATTTTCAGAATATCTTCTACCTCATCCAGTAAATCGATAGGGTCACGACCTTCACGATCCAGTTTATTAATGAATGTGATAATCGGTGTATCGCGTAATCGACAGACTTCCATTAACTTGATGGTTCTTTCCTCTACACCTTTTGCACAGTCGATCACCATCAATGCAGAATCCACTGCGGTCAGGGTGCGGTAGGTATCTTCCGAAAAGTCTTCGTGTCCTGGGGTATCCAGCAGGTTAACGATGCGGTCCTTGTAAGGAAACTGCATCACGGAAGAGGTGATCGAGATGCCACGTTCTTTTTCCATCTCCATCCAGTCCGAGGTGGCATGGCGTGCAGCCTTACGCCCTTTTACCGTACCCGCGAGCTGTATTGCCTTGCCGAACAGTAACAGCTTTTCTGTGACCGTGGTTTTACCGGCATCCGGGTGTGAGATAATCGCAAAGGTGCGACGACGTTGCATTTGCTTTGTATTGTTCATGGATTTGAGCTTTCTAGCTGCTTACAGTTGTAGGGCAAAAACGAGCGCATCCTCTTTGCCGCCCGGTGCGGGATAATAAGCTTTTCTGCAGCCAATTTCATTAAATCCTGCAGATTCGTATAAATGGATGGCTGCCTGATTGCTATAGCGTGCTTCCAGCAGAATTACCTGTGCCGCTTTTACGCGAGCAATATCGATCAGGTGGTTGAGAATCTGTTTACCTATACCTTGTCCCTGGTGTGCCTTGTCGACTGAAAGGTTCAGAATATGGCTTTCATCAGCGGCAATAGAGAGCACCGCGTGGCCGATAATTTGATCGTTTTCGAGGGCGACGATGCAGTCGTATCCCACGCGTAAACAGTCAGCAAATATGCCCTTGGTCCAGGGAAATTCATAAGCGCTTTTTTCCACCAGCATGACGGACTCAATATCCGATGCCGTCATAGGACGAAATTCAATGGTTTGCATGCTGTAACAATCGTTTTAAGGATTTGAGATCCTGCCATACCTTTGCTTTTTCAGCCGGGTTTCTTAACAAATAAGCGGGATGGTAGGTGACCAGCAACGGAATGTCGCTCTGCGGTAAAACATACTGCCTGTTGCGCAGGCGCCCCAGTGGACTCTGTTCCTGTAACAGGGTCTGGGCTGATATCCGACCGACGGCGAAGATTACCCGTGGTTGTAGTTGCTGGATCTGCGCCTGTAGAAATGAGGCACAGGCCTGGGTTTCTTCCTGTTTTGGGTCACGGTTATTGGGTGGCCTGCATTTGAGGATATTGGTGATATAAACCTGCTCGGGGTCGAGTTCTATGGCCTGTAGCATGCGATCCAGTAATTGCCCAGCGCGGCCAACGAAAGGCTTGCCCTGCAGATCCTCATCACGCCCCGGAGCCTCGCCAATAATCATCAGCTCGGCTTGTTTGTTGCCCTTGCCGGGCACCTTGCGCGTGCAGCTTTGTGCCAGTTCGCAATTTTCACAGGCCTGGATTCCTGCCTCTATTCCGTCCCAGTTGTCGAGGTTGAAGGCTTGAGTCTTTAGCTCCCTGACTGGAGGCGGAGGGGATAGCACCTCAGGTTGTGTCTGAACCACTTCTTCGGGTGCTGCGGCCACATCATCTTCAATAGACACAGGCTCATACGCTAACAGGTCAGTGCTTGAGCGCTGTGTCCACTGAGTGATGCCAATACCCTTCAGGCAGTGACGTTGACGGGCAGTCAACATGGCTCGGACTCCTTACACATCTCCTCTTTGAGGATGGGTTCGAGTTTCACTGGCGATAACGCGGTTAAGTGCGTTGACATAGGCTTTAGCAGAGGCGATTACGATGTCTGTATCGGCGCCCTGTCCATTGACGATGCTGCCATTGCGTTGAACTCGTACCGTCACCTCGCCCTGGGAATCAGTGCCTGTGGTAATGTTGTTGACGGAATACAGTTGCAGTTCTACGCCTGAATTGGTGATGCTCTCAATCGCCTGGAAGGAAGCGTCTACGGGGCCGCTACCTGTGTGGGTTGCGGTTTTCTCTTCGCCATTGACGTTGAGTGTAATTCGAGCATTGGGTGTTTCCCCTGTTTCACTGCAGACGCAAAGGCTGACCAGTTTAATAGGTTCATTGGTCAGCTCGGTATTGGTTTCGGTCACCAGTGCCTGCAAATCTTCATCGAAGATTTCATGCTTTTTGTCCGCCAGGGTTTTGAAATTGGCAAATACCTCGTTCAGCTCTTCCTCGGAACCGAATTCAATATTTAATTCTGCCATGCGGGTTTTAAAAGCATTTCGACCGGAATGCTTACCGAGTACAATTTTATTGGTCGACAGGCCAATATCCTGCGCCTTCATGATTTCATAGGTTTCGCGCGATTTCAGGACGCCATCCTGGTGGATACCGGATTCATGGGCAAATGCATTTGCGCCAACAATTGCCTTGTTTGGCTGCACTGCAAAGCCAGTGATACCTGAAACCAGGCGTGAGCAATTCATGATTTGAGTGGTATCAATATTGGTGTCACAGTCAAATACATCCTGTCGTGTGCGCACCGCCATTACCACTTCTTCCAGCGAAGCATTACCTGCACGTTCACCCAGGCCATTGATGGTACATTCGACCTGACGTGCGCCATTGAGTACCGAAGATAATGAATTGGAAACAGCCAGTCCCAGGTCGTTATGACAATGCACGGAGAATATTGCCTTGTCAGAGTTAGGTATACGCTCAATCAGGTCCTTAATCAAAGCGCCAAACTGGTGTGGAATGTTGTAGCCCACGGTATCGGGAATATTGATTGTGGTGGCACCTTCTTTGATGACCGCTTCGATGATACGGCACAGGAAATCGGGCTCTGAGCGACCAGCGTCTTCTGGCGAAAACTCGACATTGTCTGTGTATTGACGTGCCATACGTACCGCAGCCACGGCCTGCTCTACCACTTCATCGGGAGACAGGCGTAACTTCTGCTGCATATGAATAGGGGAGGTTGCGATGAAGGTATGAATACGTCCGGAATTTGCGGGCTTGATCGCTTCGCCTGCACGGTCAATATCGATCTTTTTTGCACGTGCAAGACCACAGATTGTGCTGTCCTTTACGGCTGTTGCGACTGCCTTAACGGCCTCAAAGTCGCCATTACTGGCAATCGGAAAACCGGCTTCAATGATATCAACGCGCATCTTTTCCAGTGCTTTGGCTATACGCACTTTTTCGTCTGCGGTCATGGATGCGCCGGGGCTTTGCTCACCATCACGTAGCGTGGTGTCGAAAATAATTAATCTGTCTTTGCTCATGATTTTATTCTGAGTAGGTTGTTATATTTAGTCTTTTTGCGCGTTTATAACCTCGCCAGGTTTCGATAATCTGCCCTAAGGCAGCAGCAGGTGGAGGCTTAAAGACAGGAATAACGCAGCTAAAGCGCTCGGCAGGTGGGCGCTTTTGTTAAATTTAATGCTTGCGTTACTGGTATTCATAGCCTCGAATATAACCAACAATATTTAAAATGCCAAGTAAAAAGTCCTGCTCTGCATCCCCGTTAAGATGACTGTTCAGCAAGGCGCCGACGTTTACGCAGCCAGCGAAATAGTGATAACACCGGTCCTGAAATCATGTAAAGGAAAAAGATGATAAATAGTACGGTAGGGGTTTCAATTGAGATCAATACAAAAGCGAGCAGGATGATCAGCACTGCAATAAAAGGCACACGCTTTTTCAGGTCAAAATCTTTAAAGCTGTAGTAGGTAAAACGAGAAACCATCAATAAGCCAGCAATGGTGGTAAGTATTAATGCGGGGAACATGGCGTCTATCCCCTCTATCTCGTAGGTAACACAGAACCAGACGCCGCCTACCACGACAGCCGCAGCTGCCGGGCTGGGTAGCCCCTGGAAGAATCGCTTATCGGCAATACCGACCTGCGTATTAAAACGGGCCAGACGCAATGCAGCTGAAGCGGTATAGATGAACGCCGCCAGCCAGCCCAGTTTGCCCCAGGTTGAGCCCAGGGTTGCCATATGCACCAGTGCCCATTGGTAAATAACTAATGAGGGGGCCAGCCCAAATGAACCCATATCAGCCAGGCTATCGTATTCAGCACCGAAGGCCGACTGGGTATTGGTCATGCGTGCTACGCGCCCATCCAGGCCATCCAGTATCATCGCCAGAAAGATGGCAATGCAGGCAATTTCGAAGTTGCCTTTAATACCGGCGATGATGGCGTAGAAGCCAGCGAAAAGCGCGCCGGTAGTAAATAAATTAGGTAACAGGAAAATACCTTTACGCAGGTTTTTTCGAGGACTTTGAGGTGTTGTAGTTTGATTATCTTGCATTTGCGGAAGTCTGGCACAGGCGAGGCGCCTGTGCCAGCAGAGATTGATCAGGATTTAGTTTTTGGCTTTATCTACCAGTGCATTTTCAGTAATCCACGGCATCATGGAACGTAATTTGGCACCAACCTGTTCGATCTGGTGAGCGGCGTTATTACGGCGCATAGCCGTCATTTCAGGGTAGTTGGATTGACCTTCCTGAATGAATTTCTTGGCGTAATTACCATTCTGGATATTCTGTAATGCTTCACGCATCGCCCAGCGGCTTTCATCGTTGATGACCTGCGGTCCTGTTACATACTCTCCGTACTCTGCATTGTTTGAGATGGAGTAGTTCATGTTTGCAATGCCACCCTCGTACATCAGGTCAACGATTAACTTGAGTTCGTGCAGGCATTCAAAATAAGCCATTTCAGGTGCGTAGCCTGCTTCAACCAGGGTTTCGAAACCGGCTTTAACCAGTTCTACGGTACCGCCGCATAGTACAGCCTGTTCACCGAACAGATCGGTCTCGGTTTCGTCTTTAAAGGTTGTTTCAATGATGCCTGTACGACCACCACCAACGCCCGAAGCGTAGGATAAGGCAACATCCTTGGCCATGCCTGAGGCATCCTGGTAGACCGCGATCAGGTCAGGAATACCACCACCGCGAACGAATTCTGAGCGTACGGTGTGACCTGGTGCCTTAGGTGCAATCATAAATACATCGACATCTGCCGGCGGTACAACCTGGTTGTAATGAATACTGAAGCCATGCGCAAACGCCAGAGTAGCACCCTGCTTGAGGTTGGGCTCGATATCGTTTTTGTACAGATGAGACTGGAATTCATCGGGAGTCAGGATCATCACCAGGTCAGCCTGTTTGACAGCTTCGACGGTGTCCATTACGTTGAGACCTGCATCCTGAGCTTTTTTGACTGAAGCTGAACCGGCACGCAGACCCACAGTGACATCAACGCCAGAATCTTTCAGATTGTTGGCATGAGCATGGCCTTGCGAACCGTAACCGATGATAGTTACTTTTTTGCCCTGGATGATGGAAAGATCGCAGTCTTTATCGTAATAGATTTTCATGTAAGCCCTCTTGAGGAATTGGTTTTGGTTAAATGGTTAGTGCTTTTTCGCCACGGGTTATGCCCATAGAACCCGAACGAACGACTTCTATGACATCATTTTCATGTAAGGTTTTGATATAGGCATCCAGTTTTTCACCAGAGCCCGTCAACTCGATACAAAAAGTGGTATCTGTAACATCGATGATGCGAGCGCGAAAGATGTCAGACAGGCGCTGAATTTCAGAACGTTTGGCTTCGCCTTCGGCCCTGATTTTTACAAACATCATTTCACGTTCGATATAGTTACCTTCAGTCATGTCCTGTAATTTCACGACATCAATGAGTTTGTTCAACTGCTTGGTAATCTGCTCGATGATCTTATCTGAGCCCAGCGTGACGATGGTCATGCGAGACAGCGTAGGGTCTTCGGTGGTCGCCACGGTAAGTGATTCAATATTGTAACCACGTGCTGAGAATAGTCCGGCTATTCGAGACAGCGCACCGGATTCATTTTCTACCAGCAAGGAGATGATATGTCTCATGCCAGTTCTCCTTCCGGATTAATCGAATCCAGACGCTTCTTATGTTCGGGAGATATTTCCATGGTGTTGTGTGCAGCACCTGCCTGAATCATGGGGTAAACGTTTTCGGTTTGATCCGTAATGACATCCAGGAAAACGACGCGATCCTTTAATGCAAAGGCTTCTTCCATGGCCGCCTGCAGATCTGCAGGGTCTTCCACACGAATGCCTACATGTCCGTAGCTTTCTGCCAGTTTGACGAAATCGGGCAAGGCATCCATATACGAATGCGAGTAGCGTTTTTCATAGAAAAACTCCTGCCACTGACGCACCATGCCGAGGTAGCGATTGTTCAGGTTAATGATTTTGACCGGTAAGTCATATTGCAGGCAGGTTGATAACTCCTGAATACACATCTGGATACTGCCTTCACCGGTAACGCAGGCAACATCAGCTTCAGGGAAAGCCATCTTGACACCCATGGCAGCGGGTAAACCAAATCCCATGGTGCCCAGGCCACCAGAGTTTATCCAGCGCCGAGGTTCATCAAAGGGGTAGAACTGTGCAGCGAACATCTGGTGCTGCCCTACGTCAGAGGTGACATAGGCATTACCTTCGGTCACCTTATATAAGGTCTCTATGACCGATTGAGGTTTGATGTGTTTACTGGTGCGATCGTAGGCAAGGCAGTCCTGATCCTGCCAGCTGCGGATTAATTTCCACCATTTTTCCAGAGCTTTTTGATCAGGTTTAACGGTGCTTTCTTCCAGTAACGCAGCCATGTCGCCCAGCACCTTTTTGACTTCGCCAACGATAGGAATATCAACATTGATGTTCTTGGAAATAGAGGCTGGATCGATATCGATATGGATTATCTTCGCATTGGGGCAGAATTTACTGGTATCACCCGTAATGCGGTCATCGAATCGAGCGCCCACAGCAAATAACACGTCGCATTCGTGCATTGCCATGTTCGCTTCGTAGGTGCCGTGCATACCCAACATACCAACATTCTGTTTGTCTGTTCCGGGGTAAGCGCCTAATCCCATCAGCGTCTGTGTGATAGGGAAGCCGAGGTGCCGGGTCACCTTGCGCAACTCTTTGGAAGCGTTGCCCAGAATGACACCACCACCACTGTAAATCATCGGTCTTTTGGCAGAGAGTAACAGGTCTACTGCTTTTTTAACCTGCTTGGGATGACCTTTAACCGTGGGGTTGTAGGAGCGCATCTTTACGCTCTTAGGATATTTATAAGGAACCTTGATCTGAGGTGCGGTGATGTCTTTGGGGATATCAACCAGTACCGGACCAGGACGGCCTGTGGTAGCCACATAAAAAGCCTTTTTCAATGTTTCTGCCAGCTTATTTAAGTCCTTAACCAGAAAGTTATGCTTGACGCAGGGACGGGTACAGCCTATTGCATCAACTTCCTGGAATGCATCGCTGCCAATCATGGCGCTGGGCACCTGGCCTGAGATGATGACCATTGGAATAGAATCCATGTAAGCCGTCGCAATACCTGTGATCGCATTAGTGGCTCCCGGTCCAGAGGTGACCAGCACGACACCGGGTTTACCGGTAGCACGTGCATAGCCATCGGCTGCATGGGTCGCACCCTGCTCATGTCTTACCAGAATATGTTTGACTTCATCCTGATTATGGATGGCATCGTAGATATGTAATACAGCACCACCAGGGTAGCCGAATATGTACTCAACCCCTTCATCTTTCAGGAATTGAACAAGGATTTCAGAGCCGGATAATTCCACCGCTTTGCCTCAAATTAAAATATTATTAAATGTGAATACGAAACCGGAAATTCTATTACGGTTGAGTAGCGAATGCACCCCAAATTGACTAAAAAAATCAATTATTCCTTCTGGCGAGAAAAAAATAGATAACGAGCTGCTGGCTTGTTGCCTGTTGGCTCATATCCATCCGAATAACTCTCGCGTTATCAGCAAAAAAAAGCCGCTAGTAGCGGCTTTTTTTTAATGCTGATGTGTTACTGGTATTTTTAGATATACAAACAGATATCAGATTCACCAGCGAATTCAAAGAATGTTGCAGCGCCGCCAAACTCAACGCCATCTACAAATTCTTTGGTGTCCATTTCAAACAGATCTACAGTCATTTGACAGGCAACCAGCTTAACTTCAGCTTCCACACAGAGTTCGCGCAGCTCTTCAAGGCTGGCAACACCTTTGGCCTTCATTTTCTGTTTCATCATCATGGTCATCATGCTTTGCATGCCCGGTAAAGCCTGCAGCAATACAGGTACCGGCATTGGCATTGGCATGCCTGGGTTGCCCAAAGAGCTAACCTGTAGATTCAGGTTTTTCTTAAGTAGCTGTAGTCCATAGAAGGTAAAAAAGATTTCAGTCTCATAACCCAGCGCAGACGCAGTAGAAGCCAGGATGAAAGGAGGGTATGCCCAGTCCAGGGTCCCTTTGGTGGCAATGATTGCCAGTTTTTTCTCAGTCATGATTAAACCTCATTCAGGGTATAGATTTAACTTGGATGACTTAGGATTTCTTCATCATAAAAGTAAATTTTCCACCTTCTTCACCAGAAGAAAGCAGTTCGTTGCCAGTTTGCTTGGCAAATGCTTCAAAATCTTTGACAGAACCAGGGTCTGTGGCAATGATGTGTAAAACCTGACCAGATTCCATATCTGCAAGAGTCTTCTTCGCACGTAGAATGGGTAGTGGGCAATTTAGTCCAGATGCATCTAATTCACGGTCGAAATCTGCCATTTCATATCTCCTCAAAACAAGTTTATAAATAATGCAGCAGGAAGTTTTTTCCTGCCCAGTGTTAATTTGACGCGCTGTTATAAGCTAATAAGTATAAAAACGCAAGAATACTTAACGCTCCAATTGACCTGATCAGGCAATGTTCCCGATTGGAGTTTGGTCAATATTTAACCCTTGCTGAGCCCAGCTCATGATGCCACCACGCAAGTTGGTTACATTGTTTATTCCCTGCTGATTCAGGAACATGCAGGCCTGCGCGGAGCGACTACCAGTTCGACAGTAAATGATAAATTCCTTGTCTGAGCTGGAGAAATAATCCAGTTTCAACGGAATCAGGTGCATGGGTAATACCTTTGCCTGTGGGATAACACCGCGTGCAACTTCTGCAGGTGTTCGGATGTCGATAAGTTCAATGTTTTCACTTTGTTCAAACTTACTGAATAAGTCTGTAACATTAATTTCGTTGACTGGGAACATAAGTAGGCTAGTTTTAAAAACAATCGTATTAGAATACTCTAATATAATAGTTTTTACAAGTTGTGAAAATTTGTGGTTCCCAGGTTTTTCTTATCATTTAGGACGATTTTCAATCTAACGGCATATGCGCATTTTAACGTTCCTGTTTACTCTGATTTTCTCTACGACATTGCTTGCCGATCAGGAGTTGCCCTTGCTGGGTGAAAATGCCAGTGTCAATCTGCAGAATGAATTTGAGTTGGGCCAGGGTGTTTATAGTCGCCTGAAGCAGGGGGGCTTTATTATTGAAGAGCCGTTGCTGTCAAGATTTATCTCCGACATAGGGGAGTCAATGCTCTCGCAACTTGATTTGCGTTTGCGTGATTACCACTTCTTTCTGGTTAAGGATGCTTCGGTGAACGCATTCGCAACACCGGGTGGTTTTATAGGAGTGCATGCCGGCCTTATTGCATTGACCAGGACTGAAGATGAGCTGGCTTCGGTCATTGCGCATGAAATAGCGCATGTTGAATTGAGGCATACGATGCAGATGATTGAAAAGTCACAGATGCTCAATACGGTGGGCGCATTGTCAATACTTGCAGCAATTCTCCTGAGCAGCCAGGATCCTCAGGCTGCCTCGGCGATGCTTTACGGCAGTGCGGCAGGGGGCACTCAGGCGATAGTTAACTTTACCCGAGCTAACGAGTATGAGGCAGATCGGGTTGGTGTTGAGTTAGTCAAAAAATCTCAATACGACCCAGAAGCGATGGCGGACTTTATGGAGATGCTTCAAAAGAAGGAACAGACGGGTTCAATTGCCAATATCGAATATATCAGAACACATCCTATAGGTAGTAATCGGGTGGCAGAAATACGCGCGCGGGTAGCTCAGGCTAAAGCACTAAATATTAAAAAATCGAAGTATTTTTCCCGATATTCTCAATTTAAAGACTATTTATCATATATCTATCCAGACATAGGGCCACCAGCGCAGCAGTCAGATTTCTATCAGGCGCTGAGTTTGATGAAAAAAGGGTTATTCGATGATGCAAGTAAACGGCTGACTCAATTAAAAAAAGGTGATCCTGATAGTGTCTGGATCAGTTACGCACTCGCAGAATGCCTTATGTTTGAATCAAAATTTGATCAGGCATTAAATATATATCAGTCGTTGTTACTGTTGTATCCCGAGGATCTAGCTATTTCAATTAAACGGATAAACGTGCTGATTCAGCTGGGCAGGTACAACGAAGCGCTGGAATATGCTCAGGGCGTTTTAAAACAAAATGAAGATGATCCTGAAACCTATAAAACGCTGGTCCAGATCTATAAAATATTGAACCAGACTAGCAGACTGCAACTGGCGGAAGCCAACTTTCATTGGTATAGTGGAAATCGCGCTCAAGCGCAGAAACTTTATAAAGCACTGATAGATAAAGGTTTACTGGATGTGGTTAATGAGCAGAAGGTGAAAGAAAAGCTCGCACAAAATATTTCTACGAAAGGCGGAATAACTCCATAAGCTCTTGCGTCATTTAATATAATAAGAATAGACCCAGAATTTTTAAGGGGTTGATATTATGCTTTTTATGCGTATTCTTGTTTCGAATTGTTCAAACCGAACAATATAATTATTATTTTGTTAACCGATAACCGTTCTGGTTATTTTCTCGAGGAGGTAATTGCGGATGAAAATTCGCCTCATATCGACTGCGGCCTGTGTCGCGGCTCTTCTTGGTGTATTTGCCACACCTGCTGCGCAAGCTGCATCTCATTCAGAAATGATAGCTAAAGGAAAACAGATTGCTTTCCATCGTCAGCTGGGCAACTGCCTGACCTGCCATATGATTGCCGATGGGCAGGCTTCAGGAAACATTGGGCCACCATTAATCGCAATGAAAGCGCGATTTCCTGATAAAAAAGTATTAAGAGCCCAGATCTGGGACTCTACTGTTAAAAATCCTGCAAGCATGATGCCTCCCTTTGGAAAGCATAACATTCTGACTGAAGATCAGATCGATGCTGTTGTTGAATTTATATATTCGTTATAAGGAGTTATTTTAAATGAATCGTAGAACATTATTAAAAAGGTCGCTGGCGGTCAGTGCTGTAGGCATAGCCGCTTCAGCAGGCCTGCTAGCACCTGGTCAGGTACTGGCGGCTTATCCGAAAGCGGCTTTTGAAGCAAAAGACAGCGCAGCAGCCCTGGACAGCGTACTGGGTTCTTCAGCATCCAGTGAATCCGCAGACATCAAAATCAAGGCGCCTGATATCGCAGAAAATGGCGCGGTGGTGCCTGTAACCGTATCCACTGAGATGTCGGGTGTTGAGTCAGTCACCTTAATGGCAGACGCCAATGCAACGCCGTTACTGGCTACGTTTGATCTGTCGAATGCCGAACCCTATGTCTCAACCCGCATCAAGATGGGTAAAACGGGTAATGTGGTTGCGGTCGTGAAAGCGGGTGGCAAACTCTATTCAAGCAAAAAAGAAGT